>NZ_NIBK01000001.1:0-187902 GCF_002174375.1 Enterococcus sp. 12F9_DIV0723
AAACCATGCGGTTTCTATTGTTATACGGTATTAGCACCTGTTTCCAAGTGTTATCCCCTTCTGATGGGCAGGTTACCCACGTGTTACTCACCCGTTCGCCACTCTTTTTCTTTCGGTGGAGCAAGCTCCGGTGAAAGAAAAAGCGTTCGACTTGCATGTATTAGGCACGCCGCCAGCGTTCGTCCTGAGCCAGGATCAAACTCTCATATAAAGCGTTTGAAACAATCTTGCGATTGTTAAGCTCAATTGTAATAATTGACTTGCTAGCATATTGCTTGCTATGTTGTTTGCTTCTATAGAATAGAAGCGCCCTACACATTTGGTTTGTTTTATTCGTTCAGTTTTCAAAGGTCTACGTTGTTTGTCGCTTTGTTTCAGCAACTTTTATATCTTAACAGGTTACTGAGTGAATGTCAACAACTTTTTTGAAGTTTGTTCAAAAAAGTGTTGCCATCGCTTTATGCGACTTTGTTATAATAACTGGTAACCAATTATTTGTCAACAACTTTTTTAGGTGCTCCGAAAGATTTTTTTCTGCTTCAGAACATAGATTAATATAGCAGTTTTAATGAGTCTGGTCAACGGAAAAATAGCGATTTTATCGACTTTTTTTAAAAACGATAGATAAAGGTATATATATAGATTTCGTTCGCTTTTCCATTTTAGAAAGCACTCTTTCCTTTGCTATAATAAATTAATCTTCGTCATTTTATTTTTGATTTTTCCTTAACTCATGATGCTGTCTTTCGCCTTCCCGTGATTTCTTTGGTAAAATATGGATGTAATTACTTTTTTATGGACGGAGGAACATTTAATGAAAGTATTGGTTGCAGATGATGATAAAGAAATTGTAGAACTGCTGAGTATTTATTTACACAACGAAGGTTATGAAGTTGTTAAAGCATATGATGGAAAAGAAGCCTTAAGCAAACTTCGTACAACAAATGATATCGACTTACTTATATTAGATATTATGATGCCCGTTATGGATGGCATGCAAGTTGTTAAAGAATTGAGAAAGGAATCTCAAATCCCTATCATAATGCTTACTGCTAAAACAACAGATATGGACAAAATCAAAGGATTAGTCGCTGGTGCTGATGATTATGTAACAAAACCGTTTAACCCTTTAGAGGTGATGGCGCGAGTGAAGTCTCTACTACGTCGAACACAGATGCACGTTGCTGAAGATCAGCCAGACATTCTTGAAATTCAATCCTTGATTATCAATAAAGATTCACACGAAGTAACGACGGTCGATGGAAAAGAAATTCAACTAACTGCCCTAGAGTTTGGAATTCTTTACTTATTAGCAAGTCATCCCAATCGTGTTTTCAGTGCGGACGAAATTTTTGAACGTGTATGGAAACAAGAAAGTATCGTCTCAGCAAAAACGGTCATGGTCCATGTCAGCCACTTACGTGATAAGATCGAAGAAGCGACTGATGGTGAAAAAGTGATCCAAACCGTTTGGGGTGTGGGTTATAAAATAGATGCCAAATAAAGTAGAAAAGAAGAAACGTATTACCCTTACTTCAAAAGAGGTCAGCGAATTAATTGCTGAAGGAATTGTTACTGTCATCTTATTGCTTCTATTAAATGTAGCAATTATGGTACTTTTTACTCAGATGCTCAGCAACTCTCCTGATTTGAGTGATGCAATTTATCGTTCAAAGGATATTTTCGCTAGTAATTTTGGTAGCGACATTTTCTGGAGTGGACGTAATTTTGTTATTCCTCTTTTTATTATTATTGATATTCTCATTGTTTTCTGGCGTTTAATTAGACGCTATAGACAGATGCAATTACGTCATATCATTAATGAATTGCATTATATTGCCAATGGAAATTATGATTATCGGATTCCATTTGAATTGCGTGGAGATCTTAGTAAGGTCGTTGACAGTATTAACGGGCTAGTAGACAGTACCGTTGCCGCTATTGAGGATGAACGCGAAATTGAAAAATCAAAAGACGAATTAATTACGAATGTCAGTCATGATATCCGTACTCCATTAACTTCAATCATTGGTTATCTTGGTTTAATTGAAGACGGTCAATACCAAAATGACGAAGAAATTCTCAAATATACCAGTATTGCCTATAAAAAGGCTAAACAGATGAAATCTTTAGTAGAAGACTTATTTGAATATTCGAAGGTGCGTCAACCTTCTGTTCCAGTCAATAATGTTTCTTTTGACATGGTACAGCTATTGGAGCAACTTGCTGCTGATTTTGAACTAGAAGCTAAGAAAAAGAATATTATGATTCAAGTTGATACAAAGGAAAGCCAATTAGTTATGGATGGCGATACCGAAAAGCTCGTCCGCGTGTTTAATAATCTAATTACAAACGCCTTAAAATACGGCACTGGTGCTAATAAAATAGTCATTGAGATAGAAAAAACAAAAAATGAAGCTGTCGTAACTGTCAAAAATAATGGAGAAGCTATTCCTAGAGAAGCTCTGGATCAATTATTTGATCGTTTTTACAGAGTTGACGGCTCTCGTTCTCAAGAAATCAGTGGTACCGGATTAGGCCTTGCTATTGCTCAAAATATCGTCAATTTACATGGTGGTTATATTTACGCACAGTCAAATAATGATTGGACGTCGTTTATCATTCATCTACCGCTCTATAAGAATCAGTTGAAGACCCTTCCAGATAATTATTGACTTTATTTTTCCAATTGCTTATACTTGTCTCAATATGATACGCAGGAAACCAAGTACGTAGTTTTGTTTTTTTAGAGAGTTGATGGCTGGTGGAAATCAACAAAACATTCTACGGAAATCCAGTTTCAATGTCTGTGTTTTTTGAAAGAAAAACCGGTTGACGTCGATATACGTCGTTCAAGTGCAGCTTTTGCTGAATTTGGGTGGTACCGCGAAATTCAACACCGTTTCGTCCCTATTTAACGGGATGAGACGGTGTTTTTTATTTTAAAGGAGGAAAAATAATGCTAGATGTAAAAATGATTCGTAACAACTTTTCTGAAGTAAATGAAAAATTAGCAACTCGAGGCGTAAAGGAAGACGTCTTAAAGCGCTTCTTAGATCTAGATGAACAACGCCGTCAACTCTTAGTAAAAACGGAAGAATTAAAAAAATACCGTAATGATGTTTCAAATGAAATTGCAAAATTGAAGCGTGAAAAAAATGATGCTGCTGATAAAATTGCTGAAATGAAGGAAGTTGGTATTAAAATCAAAGATTTCGATACTCAGGTAGCGGGTATTGATGAACAATTAACCGAAATCACAACAACCTTACCAAACTTGCCTCATGATTCTGTACCCATCGGTGAAGATGAAGACGACAATGTGGAAGTTCGTCGCTGGAGTACTCCGCGTCAATTTTCTTTCGAACCAAAACCACATTGGGAAGTTGCAGAAAACCTTGATATTTTAGATTTCGAACGCGGTGCAAAGGTTTCGGGAAGCCGCTTTGTTTACTACAAAGGATTAGGCGCTCGATTAGAACGTGCTGTTTATAATTTTATGTTAGATGAGCACGTTTATGAGCAAGGGTATACTGAAATGATTACTCCTTATTTGGTCAATAGTAAATCAATGTTTGGTACGGGACAGTTTCCTAAATTTAAAGAAGATGTCTTTCAGGTGGAGGATCGCGATCTAACTTTGATCCCAACTGCTGAAGTTCCTTTGACTAACTATTATGCAGATGAAATCTTAGATGGTAAGGACTTACCAATTTATTTTACTGCCCTATCTCCTTCTTTTCGTTCTGAAGCAGGCAGTGCAGGTCGTGATACTCGCGGGTTAATTCGTTTGCACCAGTTCCATAAAGTAGAAATGGTTAAGTTTAGCGACAAAGAAACTTCTTATGATGAGCTAGAAAAAATGACTCAAAACGCAGAAGTGATTTTACAAAAATTAAACCTGCCTTATCGTGTTATTACTTTATCTACTGGCGACATGGGATTCTCGGCTGCCAAAACATATGATCTAGAAGTATGGGTCCCTGCTCAAAATACGTATCGAGAAATTAGCTCTTGCTCAAACTGTGAAGATTTCCAAGCTCGCCGCGCAATGATTCGTTATCGCGACGAAGATGGTAAAGTTCAATATGCACACACTTTGAATGGTTCTGGCCTTGCTGTCGGACGTACAGTAACTGCTATTTTAGAAAACTATCAAAATGAAGACGGTTCGATTACCATTCCAGAAGTATTAGTCCCTTATATGGGTAATACAAAAGTCATTAAAAAGGAAAATTAAAAAAACAGCGACTTCTACTTTATGAAGTCGCTGTTTTTATATACAAAGCCGTACTAATTTTTATTGTTCAACTGAATAGTTTGGTGCTTCCTTAGTAATTTGAACATCGTGAGGGTGTGATTCTTTCAATCCATTCCCACTCATTTGAACAAATTGTGCATTTTCTCGAAGGTCTTTTAAATTACCTGCACCAACATAGCCCATACCAGCTTTTAATCCACCAATCATTTGGAAGATAATATCTGCTGCAGTTCCTTTATAAGCAACGCGTCCTTCAATACCCTCTGGCACTAATTTATTGGCTTCATTGACCCCACTTTGGAAATAACGATCACTAGATCCTTTTTCCATCGCGCCTAATGATCCCATACCACGATACGTTTTAAACCGACGTCCTTGGTAAATTTCAAATTCGCCTGGAGACTCATCTGTTCCAGCTAACATTGAACCGAGCATAACTGCATGTCCGCCAGCTGCCAAAGCTTTAACGATATCCCCAGAATATTTAATTCCTCCATCCGCTATAATTGCTTTGCCATATTGACGAGCAACAGAAGCTGCGTCGTAGATTGCCGTTAATTGAGGAACACCAACGCCGGCAACAACACGTGTTGTACAGATTGAACCAGGGCCAATACCTACTTTTACGACATCAACTCCAGCATCATATAATGCTTTTGCTCCTTCAGCAGTTGCAATATTACCTGCGATTAAAGTAGCGTCTTGGAACGTTTTCCGAATTTCGCTGATTTTGCGTAAAACACCGGCACTATGGCCGTGAGCGGTATCGATGACAATTGCATCAACACCTGCTTTAAGCAACGCTTCCGCCCGTTCAAAAGTATCACTGGTAACCCCGACAGCTGCAGCCACTAACAATCGGCCATGTTCATCTTTTGCCGCATTTGGAAATTCGATTACCTTTTCGATATCTTTGATAGTGATCAAACCACTTAATCGTCCTTCATCATCAACAATCGGTAATTTTTCGATTTTATGTTTTTGCAATGTTTTCTCAGCATCCTGTAGTTTTGTTCCTACTGGCGCTGTTACAAGACCTTCTTTGGTCATGACATCATTAATTAGCATGTCATAATCCGTTACAAATCGCATATCTCGGTTTGTTATGATGCCTACTAATTTTCGATTTTCTAACGTTTCTACGATCGGAACGCCACTAATACGGTAACGACTCATTAAATCTTCCGCATCCTGTACTTTATGTTCTGGTGTTAAGAAAAATGGATCAATGATCACACCACTCTCTGAACGTTTTACTTTACGAACTTCATCTGCTTGGGCAGCAACACTCATATTCTTATGGATGACTCCAAGGCCACCCTGCCGGGCCATAGCGATTGCCATTTTACTATCTGTTACAGTATCCATACTTGCACTCATTAATGGAATGTTCAACTTGATATTCTTCGCCAATTGTACGCTCATATCTACTTCATTTGGCAATACATGACTTTCCGCCGGAATCAATAAAACATCATCAAATGTCAGACCTTTTTTTGCAAATTTCGTTTCCCAATTAGACATTGTTCGTAACCACTCCCCAGAATTATTTTTAATAAAAAAACTAACAGAATGCACGAGTGAAGTCAACAACTTGTGTTGAAATCCTCATCTAACCTTTATTTTTCTGCTGATTCAAACCATTTTTCGAGTAATTCCGTCGTGATTGGTTCATCTGATGGAAGCGTCTGATACGTTGCTTGGTTTGTCTTGTTGTCTCGAATCAAATAAAAACCCTCTTTATTTGAGAAATCATCTAGAGAGATTACTGTGTAACGATCCTCAATATTCTGTATCCCCTTAAATACTTCACGTATCAATATCTTAGCCTGATGAATGTTCTCCTGTCGCTCTTGTGCCTTTTCAACCGCTGCAGTCAGTGTGTATCCCTCGTCTAAAAAATGCTTGATAATTTCTACCTTAATTACCATTGGCAATCTAAATTTTCGATTCCCACTTTTTTCACCGGTCGATTCAACATAGCCTTTTTGCTCCCAATAGCGAATTTGTCTAGGTGAAACACCCGTTACTTTACTTAATTCACTGATCCCTACTAATAATTCATCGCTTTCTAGGAGCTGTTTAACCGTATTGTTCTTCAAAACGCATCCCTCTCTTCACTTTATGATTATACTTTCGATAACAACCGTGTCAAGTAAGTTGACAAAAAAATAAAATAGCAGTAAAGTAACAAACGAACATTTATTGTTTCTGAAAATTTTCATAGAGAGAAGGCGTTAGATCGTGAGTAATAAACAAACGGTCGATATTTACGGAAAACCTTACAATCGTTCTTTATTAGTCGTTGTACTATTAATAGGAACTTTTTGTACGGTCTTAAATCAAACATTGTTAACAACAGCTTTTCCTGCACTAATGAAAGCTTTTGATATATCTGCTTCTAGTGTTCAATGGCTGACAACTGGCTTTTTGCTAGTGAACGGGATAATGATCCCCATCAGCGCTTGGCTGATCAATAAATTTAGCTCGAAAAGGTTGTACTTGACCGCAATGACAATCTTCTTGATCGGCACGATTACTTGTTTTGTCGCACCAAATTTTTCTACCTTATTAATAGGACGATTAATACAAGCGGCGGGTGTCGGTATTTCAATGCCGCTATTACAAAACATTATGCTTTCAATTTTCCCTCCAGAAAAACGCGGCTCAGCAATGGGAATGGCCGGAATCGTTATTGGACTTGCTCCAGCCTTAGGCCCCACTCTTTCTGGTTGGATTATTGATCACTATACATGGCGCGACCTGTTCGGTATGGTCATTCCAATCGTAATCTTCGTTTTGGTACTTGCCCTCTTCTTAATGAAGAGCGTCATTCAGCTATCCAATCCAAGTATCGACGTATTATCAGCCATATTATCAACAGTCGGCTTTGGCAGCCTGCTATATGGCTTTTCTTCTGTCGGTAATGACGGTTGGGGCAGCGCAAAAGTTATCAGCTTTTTAGTTGTTGGTGTTATAGTGATTGGTTTGTTTGTATGGAGACAACTAAGATTAGAGCATCCTTTCTTGGAATTACGTGTATTCAAATCGCCTATATTTACAATTGCTGCTATTTTAAGTGGTGTCGTAAATATGGCAATGGTTGGCGCTGAAATGGTACTTCCCCTATATATTCAAAATATTCGTGGAGAATCTGCTTTCCACTCAGGATTGATGTTGTTGCCTGGGGCTTTGGTCATGGGATTGATGATGCCGATAACTGGTGCTATCTTCGATAAACACGGTGCCAAACGATTAGCAATTAGTGGAATGTTGATCCTGACAGCCGCTACTCTACCTTTTGCCTTTTTAACTGCTGAAACACCTATTGCTATGATCGTTATTTTATATGCAATGCGTATGTTTGGTATCTCGATGGTTATGATGCCTGTCACTACTTCAGGAATGAATGCTTTACCAATGAATTTAATCAGCCACGGGACAGCCGTGAACAATACGTTCCGTCAAGTTGCAAGTTCTATCGGAACAGCTATTTTGATAAGTGTATTAACAAATGTTACAAAAGATAACTTACCTGCAGCACACTTACTGAAAACACTACCGTTGTCTTATAAAAATCAGGCAATTAGCGCCACACTCTCTGGTTATCATGCCGCTTTTTATGTCGCTGTGTTATTTGGTGTCGTAGGTTTTATCATCACTTTTTTCCTGAAAACCAATAAAAAAATGGAAGAAGGTATGACACAATGATTTTTGTTGTAACAATTATTAGTGTATTAGCTTTCGCATTAACGAATATCTTTGCTAAAAAAACTTGGCAAACCGTTCTTTCGATAATCTTTGCGAGTATCTTTTTAATCAGTCTCGCCCTCATTACAGCAAATGATCATTACCATTATGGAATGAAAAAAGTGACTGAAACAACAACACAAACCCTTCTTTCAACAGCCGACAACAAAGATATGAATATGTTGTTATACCAGCCTCTCGGAGATGGTACAGAAAAGATTTACTTATATAAAACAAATGACTCCCAGAAAAAGCCAAAAACAACTGGAACAGATCATGTTAGCAATATCGTAAAAACGAATCAAAAGAAATCTCAGTTAAAAACGGAGAAAACCTATTGGGTATACAAAAATGATACTACCAAATTCTGGTTTGGACTATCTAGCAAAAATCATCAATTAGTCAAAGAAAGAAATACCTTTGACGTTCAAAACGAATGGTTTGTTTTAAGTACAACTCAGGCAAAAAAATTAGCAAAATTAGCGCAAGAAAATAAGAGTACTATGCAAAATGATGCTAAATTATTTGTCCAAGAAAAAGTTAAAACAGCTATGATGCAAAACCCAACAATGGATCAAACCACCCAACAGAAGATCATCCAAGAAGCAACTTCTGAGTATCAACATCAAGCGGTGGCTAAATTAATTGCTAAAGTAGAAAAAGAATAAAAAAAGGACTATGCCAATTTAATTTTGGCATAGTCTTTTTGTTTGTTCTGTTCTTTTAATTTAGTTATTCCGTATAGGTAGATATACAAAAGGGGCAACGTCTGAAAGATGAACGTTGCCCCTTTTGTTATTTCCTTGGTGCAGTAGCTAGGCTGCTGATAATTCCAAAACGTTTTTTCAGGTAGTATCGTAAAGCAAGTGCAAGCCCGGATAGCACAATCAAAACGATTGGATCAAGTATAGGATTCAATGATGGTGGTAACAATGCCGCACCATTGAATACTAAAAACCATACGAGCGTTACAGATACTAATAAAAGAATGGTCTTCCAAGTTTTAGGTTTTTTTGATTTATCTGCACCAGGTTGTTCATACTGATAAACAAACAAGTACATCATATAAAAAACTAGGCCTCCCACAGCTGAGGCAACGATTAAAGCAGTGATACCATAGGTAACAGCTTGTGTTCCACGTGAAACAAACAGACCCATAATACCCGATACTATTCCCAAAAGTCCAAATAATAACAAGAAGTTATCCAGCCACATTAATGAAGCTGTGGTAGATTTTTTTTGTTCAACAGGTTTATTAACGATTGCGTCTAGCCGTTCTGAAACAGTACCGAACAATTGACGTGCTGTTTTCCCTGTTTTTTGTTCTTCAACTAAGACCGGCAGCATCTCATTCAAGGCCGTGATTGTTTGTTCCTCCGTTAAGTTAGCTGCTCTTAAGGATTTTTTTAAGTCAAAAATATACTGCTCATTACGTTTAGTTAATTTCGCTTCAAGTTGAATATTCTCAGCTTGTAGCGCTTGTAATTTTTCTGGTTCCATTGTTTCTTTCCTCCTAAACGTTGAAACGGAACAACATTACATCGCCATCTTGTACAACGTAATCTTTTCCTTCCAATCTGACGCGCCCTGCTTCTTTTGCAGCGTGCATACTGCCATATTTATCTAAATCTTCGAAAGATACTGTTTCAGCACGTATAAATCCGCGCTCAAAATCGGTATGAATGATTCCTGCTGCTTGAGGAGCCTTCATTCCTTTTCGGAAAGTCCATGCACGAACTTCTTGTTCCCCAGCTGTAAAATACGTTGCTAATCCTAACAAATCGTATGCTGTACGGATCAATTGATCAAGTCCAGATTCTTCGATTCCCATTGCTTCTAAAAATTCAGCCTTGTCTTCGTCTTCTAACTCAGCAATTTCTTCTTCCGCCTCCGCACAAACAACAATGACTTCAGAATGCTCACCAGCAGCAAAATTACGAACAATTTGAACATACTCATTACTATCCGGATCAGCTACCGTATCTTCATCAACATTCGCAACATATAGCACGGGCTTACTTGTTAATAAGAATAAACTTTTGACAATCTTTTCTTCCTCTTCAGTAAACTCAATCGTACGAGCTGATTGTCCTTCTTCTAGTACAGGTTTCAACTTATCTAAAATAGCTAACTCTGCTACCGCATTTTTTTCTTTTGTTTTTGCAACTTTTGCTACACGTGTATAGCGTTTATTGACAGAATCTAGATCCGCCAAGACTAATTCTAAGTTGATCGTCTCGATATCTTCCAACGGATCAACACGACCCTCTACGTGGGTAATATTTTCATTATCAAAGCAACGTACCACATGACAAATAGCGTCTACTTGGCGAATATGACTTAAGAATTGATTTCCTAGTCCTTCGCCTTTACTAGCACCTTTTACGATACCAGCGATATCTGTAAACTCAAAGGTTGTTGGCACTGTCTTTTTGGGATGAACCAATTCAGTTAAACGTTCTAAGCGCCAATCAGGCACCTCTACCATCCCGACATTTGGATCAATCGTTGCGAAAGGATAGTTGGCAGCTTCTGCTCCCGCTTTAGTAATTGCATTAAATAGGGTAGATTTACCAACATTGGGCAATCCTACGATTCCGGCTGTTAAGGCCATGTTTTACTTCACTCTTTCTCTACTAAGGAATTATTATTGAGCAGAATCACTTTTCTTCTCAAGGATTTTTTTCATTTTTTTCTCAAAATCACGTCGTGTCATCATAACTATATGACCACAATTGACACATTTTATCTTTATATCCGCACCCATACGAATGATCTCCCAGCGATTTGTCTGGCAAGCGTGCGGTTTTTTCATTTCAACAATATCACCTAAATCATACATCTGGCAAACCCTCCTCGTTCATATTCAATAGTCATTTTCAGTAATGATCAGGATTCATCGAAATGAATATTTAAAATATCTAGGATACGTGTTAAGTCTGAAGGTGATAAATATTCGATCGCAATTTTGCCTTTTCCGTCTTTTTCAACGATTTCGACACCTGTTCCAAATTTATCCATCAAACGGTCTTCACTTTCTCGTAAGTAGTAAGGCTTTTCTTTCGTCAAACGAGGACCTTTTTTCTTGTCTTTCGCTTTTCCTTCATTATATTCATTAACAATTTGTTCTAATTGACGAACAGTCAAATTTTCTTTAACCGCGCGATTGGCCAGTTTTAGAATCTGATCTTTTTTCTTTAATCCCAATAGCGTTCGAGCCTGTCCCATTGATAAACGTTCGTCTTGTACCATCTCTTTTACTAATTTAGGCAAGGTTAACAAACGTAAATAATTGGCGATATACGGTCGGCTTTTTCCTAAACGGTTGGCTACGTCTGCTTGTGTTAATTTTAAATTTTTCATCAGCATTTCATAAGCTTCCGCTTCTTCTAACGGGTTTAGATCCTCACGCTGCAAATTTTCTAATACTGCAATTTGCATCATCGCTTCTTCATCAAACTCACGGATAATCGCTGGAATTGTTTCTTTTCCTGCTAACTTAGATGCACGAAAACGACGTTCTCCAGCAATCAGCTCATATCCTTTAACTGCCGATTTTCTAACAATAATTGGTTGAAAAACACCCGATTGTTCAATCGAATTGGCTAATTCTTGTAATGTCGTTTCATCAAAAGATTTCCGTGGTTGATAGGGGTTTGGACGCAAATCACTCAATGGAATCTCAATGACTTGATCCTTTTTCATATCGACTTCTTCAATCTCAGAAAGGTCTTGGAACAAGGCATCGATCCCTCGGCCTAATCCTTTATTTTTGCTCACGAACTAACACTTCCTTTGCTAGAGCTTGATAAACTTCGGCACCTTTTGAACGTGGATCATAATCAATGATCGGCTTTCCATGACTAGGGGCTTCAGATAAACGGACATTTCTTGGAATAATCGTATCGTAAACTTTTTCTTGGAAATAACGACGGACCTCTTCTACCACTTCTGCACCAAGGTTCGTTCGTGCATCATACATCGTTAAGAGAACACCTTCAATCTCTAGTCCAGGATTAAAGTGTTTTTGAACCAATCTAACTGTATTTAACAGCTGACTCAATCCTTCCAATGCATAGTATTCACATTGAACAGGAATTAAAATAGCATCACTTGCCGTGAATGCATTGATCGTCAAATGCCCTAAAGATGGGGGGCAATCAACTAAAATGAAGTCATAATCATCACTTACTTCTGCTAAAGCGCTCTTCAGGCGTGATTCTCTTGCCATCATAGAAGTCAATTCAATCTCTGCCCCAGCCAACTGCAAAGTAGCTGGTACGATGGATAAATTCTCTCGCGATGTCTCAATTATTGTATCTTTAATAGGAACTTCATTGACTAAAACATCATAAATATCTTGTTTTACGTCCGGTTTACGCACTCCTAAACCACTTGTAGCATTTCCTTGTGCGTCGCTGTCAATCAGCAAGACCTTTTTACCATCATAAGCTAAGCACGCACCCAAATTGACGGTTGTCGTTGTTTTTCCAACACCGCCTTTTTGGTTTGCAACAGATATGATCCGTGCCATCTAATTTCCTCCTAGTTCATACAAATTAAATCTATTTCCATTAATCGAAAATAAATTGAATATCCTTTATTTTAACGGTTGCTTATTAGGCAAACCTGGTTTACGTGGATATTTTTTAGGTGTTTCCTTCTTTTTTTGTATCGTGATAATATGGCGCGTATCACCATTTGGCAATGAAACATCTTCCGCTTGAATCAACTTTCCGCCCAATAGAGCGATCGCTGGTCTAGCTTCTTCCAACTCTTCCTCACTCTGAGCTGCCTTTAGGGCAAAGAAATAGCCGTTCTTTTTAACCAATGGCAAACAAAGTTCTGATAAAACACTTAATCGTGCAACCGCTCGAGCAGTCACAAAATCATAACTTTCTCGAAAGTTCGAATTTTGTCCAAACGTTTCTGCCCTATCATGATATAAATCAACCTTTTCTAATTCTAATGCCTTTATTAAGGATGTCAAAAAAGTGATTCGTTTATTCAAAGAATCGACAATCGTAACTTCTAGTTCAGGGAAAATAATTTTTAATGGCAGACTAGGAAATCCTGCGCCAGATCCTACGTCACATAGTTTCCCCAGCGGCTTGAACGTGTCAGAAAAAGATAACGTAATAGAATCATAAAAATGCTTCAGATATACTTCTTTATGTTCTGTAATTGCCGTGAGATTCATCTTTTGGTTCCACTCAACCAATAAATGAAAATAGGTGTCAAATTGAGCCATCTGTTTTTTGGATAGTTCAATCCCCTGTTTCTCTAATTCCATTTGAAATTCTTCTGGTGTCATAAGAAATCCTTTCATATTCGTGAAACAGCAAAATGTTTCACAGACTATTCTCTACTTTAACTTATTATTGCTTTACATGCAATGGTTTACGTATGTTTCACAATGAGATTAAGAAAGCTTTAACTCCAATTTTTATTCGCACTTTTTAAACAGAAATCATAGAACTTTTTTAACACGGGAATTTCTAAATTATTTTTTTTCACCGCTAAGTATATATTACGATCCTCCAAAACATCACTGATAGCGATTTTTTTTACCGGAAATGAACTAATTGACGGGATATCAGGCATAATAGCAATGCCATAATTTTGACCTACAAAACCCAAAATACTGTGGTCTTCCTCCAATTCACACACAATTTCTAAATTTAAATCGCTATTTTTTATCTGTTGATCTAAATACGGACGTAAACCACTTTGTTTACTGTAATAAACATAGGGATAGTCACTTGTCTGTGATAGAGAGATCGTATCAAATTTTGACAACGGGTGTTCCAAGGGTACGACTACCACCATCTCTTCCTGCGTCAATATTTGATAAATCAATTCTGGATCGTTGCTTACCTTTGAACAAATGCCAATATCAATAGAATCTTCAAGCAGCATTTGAATAATTTGATTGGAATTTCCTTGTTGGAACTCAAAATTAATTTTTTGATGTCCTTTTTGATGAAACGATTGTGTCAATTTTGGGGCTAAGTTCGCTCCCATAGTAAAAATAAATCCGAACTGAATTTCTCCTGAGTCTGGATCAACCATTTCTTGCAATTTTCGTTGCCCCTTTTCGATTTCAGCTAATGCCGGTGCAACATATTCATAAAAAATCCGCCCGTGACGTGTTAATTGAATATTTCTTCCTTTTTTTTCAAATAAGGTGACTCCGATCTCTTGCTCTAGCATCGTCATCGCATGACTAATATTTGGTTGTGATGTATTTGAATCTTTCGCAGCTTGCGTCATATGCTCTGTTTGTGCTAATGTTACAAAAAATTCCAATTGTCGTAAGTTCACTTTACTCACCTCTCTAAGTATAAAATTTATTCATTTAATAGATAGAGTTTATCAATTTTATCGATATAAATCATTAGTTTTTATGACAATTGTGGGTTATTATGTGGGTGACTTCAAGTGAAGTGAATCACATGAAAGGGGTCTCATTGTGAAAAAAGAAAATTATCGTTTCTTAATTTCTAGCTTGTACTTCAACTATGTTTTTCAGGGGATGGCTGCCATTCTATTGTCGCAAAACATGACAAGCTTAAAAATACACTGGCAAGCTACTACTGCTCAAGTGACACTGGTTATGAGCGCTATTGGATTAGGGAGAATTTTAAGTCTTTACTTTTCTGGTTACTTTTCGGATAGATTTGGTCGCAAAAAGACAGTGTTAATTGCTATAGGTTCATATATAATCTTTTTCTGTGGTATGTTGTTGAGTTCAAATTATCAATTGGCATTCTTCCTAGCCATGTTTGGCGGTATTAGCAATGCGTTTCTTGATACCAGTACCTATCCAACATTGGTTGAAGCTTATCCTGATGAGAGGGTAAACAGTTCTCTAAGCGTATTGAACAAAGCGTTTATTTCTCTTGGACAATTTCTGCTGCCTTTTATCACACGCTATTTATTACAACACAATCTGTTTTTTGGTTGGCCTTTTATTCTCTGCGCTTTATGTCTTTTGGCTAATATGGCTTATTTATTATTTGCTCGGTTTCCCACGTCTACAACGATCATAAAAAAAGACACGGATACTTCAACAAAAAATACGCTAGTAAATCGAGGAAACTTTAAAATCGATGGGATTGCTTTACTGATTTTCTCATTTGTATCGGTCTCCTTATTTAATGTGTTTATTTTATGGATTCCTCAATACGCTGAAAGTATGCGCATCGTCTCTCATGAGAATAGCTTGATCTTCGTAAGCCTTTATAGCACCGGATCTTTTATTTCTGTTTTCTTTACTTCAGGGATTGTTAAAAAAGGGATTAGCGTTCCGAAATTTATCAGTTTTTGCCTTTCAATTTCTGGGCTAGCACTGCTTTCCATGCTCATTTATCCAAGCTTTTTGACAATCGTTCTAGCCGCAATCTGCATAGGTATCTTCGCAGCAGGTGGCATTTGGCAATTAGGGCTAGCGCTAATGTTGGAATTATTTCCTAAAAAGAAGGGAAAATGCACGAGTTATTATTCATTAGCAACCTCCGTTTCTATTATGGTCACGCCTTATATAACCGGCGTTCTCAGCGAGCAGAAGATTACCTACGTTTTTTGGTTCGTTTTTCTTCTAAATATTATCGGGTTAGCAGCTTCTCTCGTCATCGTTCATCGATATACGAAATTGATAAAACGACTAGTATTAAACTAGTCGTTTTATTTATTTGCTTTATTAGTTTCATCAATATAAAGCATTAGTTTTTCAAAGGAATAGCTTTTAAAATAAAGATAATAACTTGTGATTTTTTTCATAATCATTTTATTTATAAAACGCTTCGCTTGAGAAACTACGAACAAAAAAATTGAAAAGAGGAATTTACCCATGACAGAACGCTTAACTGGACACACTTTATTAATTAGTTTGATCGCGACACCAATTCGCCACAGCATGTCTCCTACGATGCACAATGAAGCTTTCGCTAAATTGGGACTTGATTACGCTTATTTAGCTTTTGAAGTTGGAAACAAGGAGCTGAAGGATACTATTCAAGGTATTCGTGCTTTGGGAATACGTGGTTCGAATGTGTCCATGCCTAATAAGCAAGCCATTATCCCTTATCTAGATGAAGTATCCCCAGAAGCAACTTTAATTGGTGCAGTAAATACCGTAACGAATGTTGAGGGGAAAGGGCATCTGGTAGGTTACAATACTGACGGTATTGGTGCGATGGAAGCTCTGAAAGATGAAGGAGTCGAGGTAAAAGGACAGATTATTACTTTGACAGGAGCTGGCGGTGCAGGGACAGCAATTGCCATTCAAGCTGCCTTTGATGGAGCAAAGGAATTAAGAATTTTCAATATTCATGATACTGTTTATTCAAATGCTGAAGAAACAGTACGTAAGATCAATGAAAATACTGAATGTAAAGCAACTATTACTGATCTAGCTGATCAAGAAGCATTTAAAACTTCTATTTCGGAAAGCAGTATTTATATTGACGCAACAGGTGTAGGCATGAAGCCTCTAGAAGACACAAGCTTGATTAATGATCCCGCAGTTATACGTCCAGACTTGGTTGTTTTTGATGTTGTGTATTCTCCGCGTGAAACGAAATTATTGAAATTTGCGAAAGAAAATGGCGCAAAAAAAGCGATCAATGGACTTGGTATGATGCTTTATCAGGGAGCAGCCGCTTTTAAATTATTTACGGGTGAAGATATGCCTGTTGACTACATTAAAGATCTTTTATTCAAAGATTAGGAGGAAAAAAATGAAAACAGTAACCGTTGATCACATTACGATCGGTGACGGTCTTCCAAAAATCATTGTCCCGATGGTAGGCAATACCGTAGAAGAGTTAGAGAAAGAAGCCGAATTGATTCATACATTAGATTGTGATCTGGTAGAATGGCGAATCGATTTTTTTGAACAGGTTTCGAATTTTCAGGCCGTTGCTTCTCTTTCTCATAACTTAAAAGCCATTTTAGAAAAACCACTTCTAATTACTTTTCGAACGAAGAATGAAGGCGGCGTATACGACCTTTCAGAGAGTGATTATTTTGAACTCTATAAGACAATTATTTCTAATGGAAACTTGAATCTTCTGGATGTCGAATTGTTTATGCCAGAGAAACAAGTAAACGAACTTATTGATCTCGCACATAAGAACGAAATAAAAATTATTATGTGTAATCATGATTTTCAAAAAACACCAGAAAAAGAGGAAATTATCCATCGTTTGCGTTCAATGCAAGATAAAGGCGCAGATATTTGTAAGATTGCGGTAATGCCAACAGCTTCCGAAGATGTTTTAACTTTGCTGGATGCGACTCGAGAAATGTATGAAACCTATGCGCAAGTTCCATTAATAACCATGTCTATGGGGGCGCTGGGTATGATTAGCCGAGTATCAGGACAAGTCTTTGGTTCTGCAGCTACTTTCAGTTCGGCTACAACTGCTTCCGCGCCAGGACAAGTTCCTGTTGTTGAACTACGTAAAATTTTAGAGACATTAAAACAATAAGTTCTTTCAAAAACAGGTGAAATTGTTCACCTGTTTTTTTGTGTTGTAACTTAAAAAGTTAACGTGCGGTCATTGAAAAATAGACTAAAAAAAACGATCGAGCCTTTTTTAAAAAAGCTCGATCGTTTTCAATGCTTGCAGCAAGTTACTTTTCTTCTTTATCTTTTAGACCTCTTCGCTGCTCACCTTAGCGATTTTCCCTTGCTCCACATAAACCATTAAAATACTTATGTCTGCTGGATTTACACCACTAATACGGCTAGCTTGTGCAATTGTTTGCGGTTGAATCTTTTGTAATTTTTGTTTTGCTTCTGTAGCCAAACCATTAATTGACTCGTAGTCAATGCGCTCTGGAATACGTTTTGCTTCCATTCGCTTCAATTTTTCTACTTTCTCCATCGCTTTTTTGATGTAACCTTCATACTTGATTTGAATTTCTACTTGCTCAATTTCTTTTTCTGTAAGGTTCTCATTAAACGCAATAAACTGCATTAATTCTTGATAGGAAATTTCTGGGCGTTTTAGGAAATCACTCGCTAGAACACCGTCTTTCAATTCTGCGCTATTTTTGCCTTGTAAGAAGCTTTGCACTTCTTTGGTAGGTTTTACCCGAACCGATCGTAAACGAGCCATCTCCGCTTCGATATGAGTCTTTTTGATCAAGAAAGCTTGGTAGTCTTCTTCTTCTACCAACCCAATAGTATGTCCAATTTCAGTCAAACGTAAATCTGCGTTGTCATGGCGTAAAATTAAACGATACTCTGCGCGCGAGGTTAGCAAGCGATAAGGCTCATTGGTTCCTTTTGTAACTAAGTCATCAATCATCACACCGATATATCCATCACTGCGTTTCATGATAAAGGGGGCTTTTCCTTGAATCTTCAATGCCGCATTGATCCCTGCCATCAACCCTTGCCCTGCCGCTTCTTCGTAGCCGCTAGTCCCGTTTGTTTGACCAGCCGTGTAAAGGTTCTCGACTACTTTTGTTTCTAGCGTTGGGCGCAATTGGTGAGGGGCAACCATGTCATACTCGATCGCATAACCCGTACGCATCATCTCTGCTTTTTCTAATCCTTCAATTGAATGTAAAACGTCATTTTGCACATCTTCGGGTAGAGAAGTAGATAGACCTTGTACGTACACTTCTTCCGTGTTGCGACCCTCAGGCTCTAAGAACAATTGATGACGCTCTTTATCAGCAAACCGTACGATTTTATCTTCAATCGATGGACAATAGCGCGCACCGACACCGTCGACAATTCCTGTAAACATTGGTGCACGATGCAGATTATTCTGAATGATTTCATGACTTTTTAGGTTTGTATATGTCAGCCAACAAGGGATTTGATCCTGTAAGTATTGGCTATCAGGCGTTTGAAAACCAAAATGATTTGGTTTTTCGTCTCCTGGTTGGATCTCTGTTTTACTGTAATCAATAGAGCCTGATTTTACCCGAGGGGGCGTTCCTGTTTTGAAACGATGAATCTCTAAACCTAATTCTTGTAGATGGTCAGCTAATTTAATTGAGGGCTGTGAATTGTTCGGACCAGAAGAATACTTCAATTCGCCGATAATAATCTCTCCGCGTAAAGCTGTACCTGCTGTGATAATGACTGCTTTTGCTGAATAAACCGCACCTGTAGAAGTTACGACGCCTTTACAAATACCATCCTCCACTACTAAACGATCGACTACACCTTGTTTCAAGGTTAATTTTTCTTCTTTTTCAATGGTATGCTTCATTTCTTCCGCATAGGCGTGTTTATCTGCTTGCGCGCGTAGCGCACGCACAGCCGGACCTTTACCGGTATTCAACATCCGCATTTGAATGTATGTTTTATCAATATTGCGGCCCATTTCTCCACCAAGTGCGTCAATTTCTCGTACAACAACACCTTTGGCTGGCCCACCTATAGATGGATTACATGGCATGAAGGCCACCATGTCCAAATTGATTGTAATCAATAACGTCTTTTGTCCCATTCGTGCAGCTGCTAACGCTGCTTCCGAACCAGCATGCCCAGCTCCGACAACAATGACATCATAATTTCCTGCTTGATATTCCACGTAATTGCTCCTTTTCTCTATTTTCCTAAACAAAATTGACTAAATAATTGAGTGATTAATTCATCTTGTACACTGTCTCCAACAATCTCACCTAAATAGTCCCAACAGCGAGTCATATCGATCTGAACTAAGTCCACCGGCATACCTGCTAGGATTCCATTGCGTACTTCCTTTAAGGATTGTCCCGCTTTTTCGAGCAAGGCGATGTGACGCGTATTTGATACATAAGTAGCATCTTTTTCGCCGGTCTGACCACCAAAGAAAAGTTTAGCGATCGCTTCTTCCAATTGATCTAAGCCAGCTTTTTCTAAAACTGAGATGGCAAAAACTTCATCCGTTCCAAGATACATATTAAGTTCTTCTTGAGATAGTCGACTTGGAAGGTCTGTCTTATTTAGTAGAATTATTCGTTTTAAACCTTGCGTTGCTTTAAGTAATTCTTTGTCCTCTGTAGTGAGCGCCTCACTTTGGTTCAAGACTAGCAAAATTAAATCTGCTTCACTCAACGCTTTGCGACTACGTTCAACTCCGATTTTTTCCACCACATCGTCTGTCTCCCGAATACCCGCTGTATCGATCAATTTTAACGGCACTCCACGAACATTGACATATTCTTCTATCACATCTCGTGTTGTCCCAGCTATTTCTGTTACAATCGCTTTTTCCTCGTGTAGCAAATGGTTTAACAAACTGGATTTACCAACGTTAGGTCGACCTATAATAGCCGTGCTAAGTCCTTCTCTCAGGATTTTTCCTTGCTTCGCATTTAATAGTAAAGCGTCGATTTGCTGTCCAACTTGTTGTGCTTTTTCTAATAGTAGTTGTGTCGTTAATTCTTCTACATCATCATATTCAGGATAATCAATATTTACTTCAACCTGTGCTAACGTCCCTAAGATTTCTTGTCGTAATTGACGAATTAAATGCGATAAATTACCGTCAAGTTGATTGATCGCAACGCTCATTGCTCGATCCGTTTTTGCTCGAATCAAATCCATTACAGCCTCTGCTTGCGATAGATCCACCCGTCCGTTCAAAAATGCTCTTTTAGTAAACTCACCAGGCTCTGCTAAGCGTGCCCCTGAACGTAAAATCAATTGTAGTAATTGATTGACTACCACGATACCTCCATGACAGTTAATTTCAACAATGTCTTCACGTGTAAATGTTTTCGGTGCGCGCATAACACTGATCATTACCTCATCCACGACCTGTTGCTCCACAGGGTCAATAATGTGTCCATAATGGATGGTATGTGATGGCACATCTGATAAGCTTTTTTTCCCACTACGATACACCTTATCCGCAATAGTTACTGCTTGATCGCCACTTAATCTCACAATGCTGATTGCGCCTTCACCTGGGGGCGTTGAAATTGCTGCAATCGTATCAAATTCCAAGGTAATCTCTGCCACTATTTTTCCTCCTATTGCTTAAAAGCATAAAAAAAGTGCCTACTCCACCCCTTAATAAAGGAGTAGATTGAGCACTTTGACTGCTTATCTACAAAATTCTGGTGTAAGATTAGCATATTTTTTTTGACAATTCAAGCGTCCACGCTGAAATAACTCTACTTCTTCAATTTTTAATAAATAAAAAAGCTGCTCCAAGCAACTTGGGCAGCTTCTCTATTTAAAAATACTTTTTCGCCGGTTCAACAACCAGATAACGATAAGGATCTTCGCCTTCTGAATGAGTCTTAATATACTCATCCTTGCTTAAAGCCGAATGGATCATTTTTCTTTCAAATGCAGGCATCGGTTCTAAAAAGACGGGTCGACCTGTCTCCTTCACCTTATCAGCAGTCCGCTGAGCCAAACGAGTTAAAACTTCTTCGCGTTTTTGACGATAGTTACCAATATTTACCACCACTGATAATTTATCTTTGGCAACACGATGGAGAAAGACTTGCGATAAATATTGAAGAGCATTTAATATTTTACCATGTTTTCCAATCAGCATTCCTTGTTTGTTCGTTTCTAAATTCATGACGATCAATCCATTGGATTCATGTTGGATCTTAACTAACGCTGGCACGCCCATACCCTTCGTAATGTCAGTCAAATAAAGGGCTAATTCTTTTATCGCTTCCTCTGCATCTAAATCCACTAATTGATTCGTAGTTTCTGATAGTTCTTCACTATCAGATAAAGGTGTATTTTCTTCTTCCACAACCTTTTTTACAGGTACTTCTACTGATTCAACAGGCTCTTCAGAAATATCATTCTTGGTTGGTTCAATCGAGACCTTCGCGTCTTTCTTTCCCATTCCTAGAAATCCTTTTTTTGCATCTGCTAAAATTTCAATATCGACTTCTTCTTTTGGCATCCCCAAAGCGTGCAATCCTTTTGAAATTGCTTCATCGATCGTTGGACCTTCATAAATAGGCATTTTCTAAACCTCCTTATTTATAAGCAATAAACTACTTTTATTTAAGCTAATTCAGCATTTTCTATTTTTTACGTTTTTTCTTCGGACGTTTTGCTTTTTCCAGTGCCCGTTCTTTTTCTCGAATCTGTCTTGCAACTTCTTCTCTTTCGCGACGGATCTTGAAAGGATTATTGATTAATAGCGTTTGAACTACTTGGAAAGCATTCGATATTACCCAGTACAGTGATAAACCACTTGCCAAATTCAGCGCCATAACAAAAATCATTACAGGCATTGCAAAGTTCATGATTTTCATTGAAGCATTTGATTCGATCTGACTCATACTTGATAAGTAAGTACTCGCAAAAGTAAAGACAGCTGCAAGGATAGGCAGAATAAAGTAAGGATCCGACTGGCTCAAGTTCAACCACATGAAATGACCTGAACGCAATTCTGGAATTCGCAAAATCGCTTGATACAAGGCCATCATAACTGGCATTTGAACAAGTAATGGTAAACAGCCTGCGTAAGGGCTCACATTATTTTCCGCATAAAGCTTTTTCGTTTCTTCTTGTAACTTTTGTTGTGTTTCTTGATCACGAGTGCTGTATCTTTGTTGCAATTCTTTGATTTTTGGTTGTAGTTCTTGCGTTTTACGCATACTTTTTGTTTGGAAATGCATCAATGGCATCAAAATGATTCGGATAATGATTGTAAATAAAATAATCCCGATCCCGACATTTCCAAACGATAAGCCTTTAATTGCTTGTCCAAAGTAATAAACAACGTATCGATCCCACATCCCTGTGCTCTGGGCGCTAACTTCACCCGTTCCACAAGCAGACAATAGGAAAACAAGACTCACCATTCCTGCCATCAATAATATTTTTTTATATTTCTTCACCTAAATCTGTTTCCTTCCTAACTTAGTATTTTCGCTAATTTCAAAACATGTATAAGATTTGAACGCATTTCATCATGAGGCAGATCTTTCGTAGCTGGCCGTGCAATGACGATAAAGTCTATTGGTGGTAAATCTGATTTCAACTCTTGCAAAACAGATCTAATTTGACGTTTTACTTGATTTCGCGCAACGGCATTTCCAACTTTTTTACCAACAGATAAACCTACTCGAAAATGTTTTTGACCAGAAGGTTCTAGACGATAAACTACGAATTTTCGATTCGCAAAAGAAGCACCTTCTTGAAATACTGTTTGAAATTCTCGTTCTTTTTTGACCCGATATTTTTTTCTCATCTAGCTTCCTTCGTTTCCTTTAAATCTATACCTGACAATAATACCATACTTCAAATTAAGGAATCATCCTTATTTACTAGAAAAATTCATTATGAAGCGTATTTTGGATACAAAAAAAACCACTGACCGGCAGTGGCTTAAGCAGCAAGTACTTTTCTTCCTTTACGACGACGGCTTGCTAATACGCGACGGCCGTTTTTAGTGCTCATACGTTTACGGAAACCGTGAACTTTTTGACGTTTACGTTTATTTGGTTGATAAGTTCTTTTCATTTAAATACACCTCCATAGCTAACATTACATAGACATACCCGAATATTATAACGACTGATCCCCTACTTTGTCAATAATGAAATAAAAAAGAGTCTTTAAATAAAGCATTTAATTAAGAAGGAGTGTTTAAGAACAAAAAAATTATCCACAAAAACTGGGGATAATTCCTTATAAGTTGTGCAAAACATTTTTTGTTAAAAAAAGATGAATAGAATTTTCAAGACGTTTTTCCCCAAAAGTTTAGTCTCTTAAAAACTTATGCACATGGTGGATAAGTTTTGTGCATAAGTCTTTTTACTCTTTGCCTATCAATACGTTTGTTTTCTGTTTCCTGTGTATCGGTTCGTGGAAAAAGAGAAATTTTAACAGACATCCAATCAACTGTGCATATCTTTTTCCATGCTCGTGGAAAGCTTTTTGAATTTTTATACATTTTGTGGAAAAAAGGAAATTCCTGTTAATTCGTTTTAGGTTGTGGAAAACTTTTTTAAAAAATGATAAAGTAAGGCTATCTGAATTTTATTAATATAGGAGGCGACTTATTTGACCTCATTGGATAATTTCTGGCAGGAATTGAAGGACAGTTATAAAAATGACCTTAATCCTGCCAGTTATGACGCTTGGGTTGGTACAGCTAAACCGTTAGCTTTAACAAATAATCAATTAACGATCGAAGTCACAAGCGATTTGCATAAACGCTATTGGGAAAAGCATTTAGCAGCAAAAATCGTCGAAATCGGGTTCAAAGTAACAGGAGATGAAATTATGCCTCTCTTTGTAACACCTGATGAAGCTCCACCGGTTAGCATTGTCGAAAAAGAGGAAGCTCCCAAAGTAGATACGACAAAGCGAGCTATGCTTAATCCGAAATACACATTCGATACCTTTGTAATCGGAAAAGGAAATCAAATGGCACACGCTGCTGCGTTAGTTGTTGCAGAAGAACCTGGATCAATTTATAATCCGCTCTTCTTCTATGGTGGTGTTGGTTTAGGGAAAACACATTTGATGCACGCGATCGGTCATCAAATGTTAGCCATTAATCCTCATGCAAAAGTTAAATATGTTTCTAGTGAAACGTTTGCAAATGACTTTATCAACTCGATCAAAAACAAGACTTCAGAAGAATTTCGTCAAGAGTATCGCAAAGTCGACTTATTATTAGTTGATGATATTCAATTTTTCGCAGATAAAGAAGCGACACAGGAAGAATTCTTCCATACATTTGAGAACTTATATAATGACAATAAACAAATTGTACTGACTAGCGACCGTTTACCAAATGAAATACCGAAACTCCAAGAACGCTTGGTTTCACGCTTTGCATGGGGCCTATCCGTAGATATCACGCCACCAGATCTAGAAACACGGACAGCTATCTTGCGTAAAAAAGCCCAAGCTGAGAATCTTGAAATTCCTGATGATACCTTGAGCTATATCGCTGGACAAATTGATTCAAACATTCGTGAGCTAGAAGGGGCCCTGGTCCGTGTGCAGGCTTTTGCCACAATGAACAGTGCAGATATTACAACTAGCATCGCTGCTGACGCGTTAAAAAGTCTAAAAGGAACAAGCAATGCACAGCTTTCCATCAGCAAAATCCAAGAAGAGGTTGCAAAATTTTATCATATTCAAGTAAAGGACTTAAAAGGGAAAAAACGGGTGAAAGCAATTGTTGTTCCGCGACAAATTGCTATGTATCTAGCTCGCGAAATGACCGAAAGTTCACTACCAAAAATCGGGGCTGAATTTGGAGGCAAAGATCACACAACCGTTATTCATGCCCATGAAAAAATTAGCCAATTGGTGAAAAATGATCGCATGATTCAACAAGAAATCGCTGAAATCAAAAATTTGCTTCTTGGTTAGCTTGTGGAAAATAATAAAAAAAAGAGTTTGTTTATCCACAAGTTGTCCACAAGTGGAAAACTTGATGCAGCACTCTTTGACCTGATTTTTCCACAAGATTAACAGGACCTACTACTTTTATTATTTAATTTACTTAAATAAATAAAAAGAAAAGGCCTATGATCACACAGTATCCTTTTACGTACGTATGGCTTCACTAAAAATAAATAAATAATTTAAAAAGGAGTTTCATTATGAAATTTACGATTAACCGTGCTCGCTTTATTCAAGAATTACAAACAGTGCAACGAGCTATTTCTACTAAAACAACCATCCCAATCTTAACGGGAGTGAAAATTGAACTAAATAACGAAGGCCTGAACTTAACAGGTAGTAATGCAGATATTTCCATAGAAACCTTTCTAGCTGCGGATGATGAAAAAGCAGAATTACAGATTTCTGAACCGGGGACAATTGTTTTACAAGCGCGATTCTTTAGCGAAATCATCCGACGTTTGCCAGAAACAACGTTTACTCTAGAAGTACAAGAAAATTATCAAGTATTGATTTCATCTGGTGCGGCTCACTTTACAGTCAATGGTTTAGATGCAGATAATTATCCACATTTGCCAGTAGTAGAAGAGCAAAATCAATTGAAATTGCCTGTCCACATGTTGACAAAATTAATCGGAGAAACAGTTTTCTCTGTTTCTCAACACGAAAGTCGTCCAATTTTAACAGGGGTT
This sequence comes from Enterococcus sp. 12F9_DIV0723, assembly GCF_002174375.1. Classification (NCBI taxonomy): domain Bacteria; kingdom Bacillati; phylum Bacillota; class Bacilli; order Lactobacillales; family Enterococcaceae; genus Enterococcus; species Enterococcus sp. 12F9_DIV0723. The sequence goes on from NZ_NIBK01000001.1 coordinate 26,066, forward strand.
CATTTCACAATGTCTAACGAACAATTGTTAGCTGTAGCGACGGATTCCCATAGATTAAGCCAACGAATTGTTCCTATAGAAAATGCCAATAAAGATTTTGATATTGTTATTCCTGGGAAAAGCTTAGTGGAACTCTCTCGTTCACTATCTGATGAAGAAGCAGAGGTCGAAATCAGCATCATGGAAAATCAAGTCCTATTTAAAACACCTACGATGTATTTTTACTCTCGCTTGCTTGAAGGAAATTATCCGGATACCAATCGTTTGATTCCCACAAGCTTTAATACGGAAATCACGTTCTCTGTTCCAACATTTTTAGCAGCAATTGAACGGGCATCGTTGCTTTCTCATGAAGGACGCAACAATATCGTTCGCTTAGCAATCGCCGATAACTCAGTCATTCTTTACGGAAACTCGCCAGAAATTGGTAAAGTTGAAGAAGAATTGGTTTACGAAAAAGTGAGTGGAGACCCGTTAGAAATTTCTTTTAACCCTGACTATATGAAAGATGCTCTGCGTGCTTTTGGGGATATGAGTATCAAGATCCAATTTATTTCAGCAATCCGTCCATTTACTCTTGAACCAAGTGAAGGGGACGTATCCTTTATTCAATTAATTACTCCAGTGCGCACAAATTAAAGGAAATCTAGTGAGTTTCACAAATTTTTTGAAAAATATGAAAATATTTTGTAAAATACGCAATTCCAGTAAAAGGTCTTAAAATCGATTTTAAGGCCTTTTACTTTTTTTTGAGTGAATTAATAAAAACGGCTTAGAACTTCTTAAATCGAAAAATACAACGAGTTAATTTGTTTTATCTCTTAAAAAAGGGTATAATAAAGAGGTGTTTCTAGCATGAAAATGAGGGATGAATGTGAAACAAAAAATTTTTTTAGAAACAGAGTTCATGACGCTTGGTCAGTTATTGAAAGAGATCAATGTAATCTCTAGCGGTGGACAAGCCAAGTGGTTTCTAGCAGAAGAAACAGTATTTGTAGATGGCGAGTTAGAAAATCGCCGCGGCCGAAAGCTCTATCCTGGAATGATGATTGAGATTCCTGAGGTAGGAACTTTTTTTATGGTCAAAAATAAGGAAGAACACGATGCAGCTGAATAAGCTAGAGTTGAAAAACTATCGTAATTATCAAGAGCTGGTCTTGAAATTTCCTAACCGATTAAATGTTTTTTTAGGAGAAAACGCTCAGGGAAAAACCAATCTTTTGGAAAGTATTTACGTTTTAGCATTGACCCGTAGTCATCGTACGAGCAGTGAGCAAGAATTGATCGGCTGGAAGGATGATTTCGCTCAAATTAAAGGGCGTATAGAACGTGGGACAAGCGAGCTGGAATTGGAATTGCTGTTGACTAAAAAAGGACGCAAATCCAAAGTTAATCATATTGAACAAAAGAAGCTGAGCAGCTATATTGGACAGTTGAATGTTATCTTGTTTGCACCTGAGGATCTGTCTTTAGTAAAAGGAAGTCCGCAGACCAGACGACGTTTTATTGATATGGAGTTAGGCCAAATCAATCCAGTCTATCTTTATGATTTGGCTCAATACCAGCAGACGTTAAAGCAGCGAAATCTTTATTTAAAACAATTATCTGAGAAAAAGCAGACGGATGAGATATATCTCGATATTTTAACAGAGCAATTGGTAGATTTTGGCAGTAAAGTTTTAGCCAATCGTTTGAAGTTTGTTAAAAAGCTGGAACGTTGGTCTAATGACTTGCATGGGAAGATCACGAACCAAAAAGAAGCATTAGCAATCGAATATGAGGCGAGTCTTCCGCTTGAAAATGAAAGTGTTGAAGAAATCCGTACAGTTTTTCTAAGAGAATTACAGAAAAACCGCAAGCGGGAAATTTTCAAAGGAAATACATTTTTAGGTCCTCATCGAGATGATTTAATCTTTAAAGTTAATCAAAAGAACGTCCAAACCTATGGCTCACAAGGTCAACAAAGGACGACTGCGCTAAGTGTCAAATTAGCAGAAATTGATTTGATGAAAGAAGAAACAGGTGAATATCCAATTTTACTTTTAGATGATGTCATGAGTGAACTTGATGATAGTCGTCAAATCCATTTATTGGAGACGATCGAAAACAAGGTCCAAACATTTTTAACAACAACAACATTGAATCATGTGAAAGGGAAAATGACGGTCCATCCGGATATTTTTTATGTCCATCAAGGGCAGATAGAAAGGAAAGAGACATAGATGACAGAAGAGGAAAAGAGTTTATTAGAACGTGCCCAAGAGTACGATGCTAGTCAGATACAGGTACTAGAAGGGTTAGAAGCAGTTCGAAAACGTCCTGGGATGTATATTGGTTCAACCAGTACAGAAGGATTGCACCACCTTGTTTGGGAAATCGTGGATAACTCCATTGACGAAGCTCTAGCGGGATTTGCGTCTCACATTCATGTAGTGATCGAAGAAGACAATAGTATTACCGTCAGCGATGATGGCCGGGGAATCCCCGTCGATATCCAAGCGAAAACAGGTCGTCCTGCCTTGGAGACCGTCTATACGATCTTGCACGCCGGTGGGAAATTCGGCGGCGGCGGATACAAAGTGTCTGGAGGGCTTCACGGTGTGGGGGCTTCAGTCGTAAATGCGTTGTCTTCGTCCTTGGATGTACGCGTCTTTAAAAATGGAAAAATTTATTTCCAAGAATATCGTCGCGGTGCTGTTGTAGATGACTTAAAAGTGATCGGTGAAACAGAGAAACATGGAACAACGGTTCATTTTATGCCGGATACTGAGATTTTTACAGAATCAACAGTCTTTAACTTTGATAAATTAGCTACTCGGGTTCGAGAATTGGCTTTCTTAAATCGAGGATTGAAGATCTCGATAGAAGATAAACGTGAAGAAAAACCGGTTTTGCGTGAGTACCATTACGAAGGCGGGATCAAAAGTTACGTTGAACATTTGAACCATAGTAAGGCAGTCATTTTTGAGGAGCCTGTGTATGTTGAAGGGGAGCAACAAGATATCACGGTTGAAGTAGCCATGCAGTATACAGATGGGTACCATACCAATATCTTGAGTTTTGCTAATAATATTCATACGTATGAAGGCGGAACGCATGAATTTGGGTTTAAAACAGCGTTGACGCGTGTAATCAATGATTACGCACGCAAGCAGAAAATCATGAAAGACAATGATGAAAATCTTTCTGGTGAAGATGTACGAGAAGGATTAACAGCGGTTATTTCGATTAAGCATCCGGAACCACAGTTCGAGGGACAAACAAAAACAAAACTTGGGAATTCTGAAGTTCGTACGGTTACAGATCGTTTATTCTCTGAGAACTTTTTGAAATTTTTGATGGAAAATCCTTCTGTTGGCCGTCGAATCGTTGAAAAAGGAATCCTTGCTGCTAAGGCACGTTTGGCAGCAAAACGCGCTCGTGAAGTGACACGTCGTAAAGGTGCGTTAGAAATCAGCAACTTGCCAGGTAAATTGGCCGATTGTTCAAGTAACGATCCGAAGAAATGTGAATTGTTCATCGTCGAAGGAGATTCCGCTGGTGGTTCAGCGAAACAAGGTCGGAATCGAGAATTTCAAGCAATCTTACCGATTCGCGGGAAGATCTTGAATGTCGAGAAAGCTTCCATGGACAAAATTTTGGCCAACGAAGAAATCCGATCATTGTTTACAGCAATGGGAACTGGTTTTGGAGCAGACTTTGATGTATCGAAAGCACGTTACCATAAATTGGTTATCATGACTGATGCCGATGTCGATGGGGCTCATATTCGGACGTTGCTGTTGACGTTATTCTACCGCTACATGCGCCCAATCGTGGAGGCAGGGTATGTTTATATCGCGCAACCACCGTTGTACGGGATTAAACAAGGGAAGAATATTACTTATATCCAACCAAGTAAAAATGCAGAAGAAGAATTGTCACAAAAAATGTCTGAACTGCCAGCAACACCGAAACCTAATGTTCAGCGTTACAAAGGGTTAGGAGAAATGGATGACCATCAATTATGGGAAACAACAATGGATCCAGATAATCGCTTGATGCTGCAGGTAAGCGTTGATGACGCGATCGAAGCCGATCAAGTCTTTGAAATGCTGATGGGCGATCGAGTAGAGCCGCGCCGTGCGTTTATTGAAGAAAATGCGCACTACGTTAAGAACCTGGATATTTAGTGAGGAGGATCGATTTGGAAGATCGAAGAGAGAATATACAAGCCGTCAATCTAACCAGTGAAATGAAAGACTCCTTCATTGATTACGCGATGAGCGTTATTGTAGCACGTGCTTTACCAGATGTTCGGGATGGATTAAAACCCGTTCATCGTCGGATTTTATACGGAATGAATGAACTAGGAGTGACACCAGACAAGCCTCACAAAAAATCAGCCCGTATCGTTGGGGATGTTATGGGGAAATACCATCCTCACGGAGACAGTGCGATTTATGAATCGATGGTTCGGATGGCTCAGTCCTTCAGCTATCGCAATATGTTAGTAGATGGTCACGGAAACTTTGGTTCTGTTGATGGTGATGGTGCTGCGGCGATGCGTTATACCGAAGCGCGTTTAAGTAAGATCGCAATGGAAATGTTGCGGGATATTAACAAAGATACTGTTGATTTTCAAGGAAACTATGATGACAGTGAGCAAGAACCTGTGGTATTACCAGCAAGATTTCCTAATCTACTAGTCAACGGGGCAACTGGGATCGCCGTCGGCATGGCGACGAATATTCCGCCTCACAACTTGAGAGAGGTTACAGCTGGAATCGAACTATTGATGGAAAATCCTGAGGCAACAACGCAGGAATTAATGGACTGCATTCCAGGACCAGACTTCCCAACTGGCGGGTTAGTCATGGGGAAATCCGGTATTCGTCGAGCGTATGAAACAGGGAAGGGTTCAATTACCGTACGGGCAAAAATTGAGATTGAAGAACAAAAGAACGGGAAAGAACGAATCCTGGTTACCGAATTGCCTTATATGGTCAATAAAGCGAAGCTTATTGAACGTATTTCTGAATTGCATCGGGATAAACGAATCGAAGGAATCACTGATCTGCGGGACGAATCTTCTCGCGAAGGTATGCGTATTGTTATCGAGGTTCGCCGCGACGTTAGTGCCTCAGTCATTTTGAATAACTTATATAAGATGACTTCTTTACAAACGTCGTTTAGCTTTAATATGCTGGCAATCGAAAAAGGCGTACCAAAAATATTGAACTTGAAACAAATCCTAGAAAACTATATCGAGCATCAAAAAAATGTGATTACTCGCCGGACGATCTTTGATAAGAAAAAGGCCGAAGCACGGGCACATATCTTAGAAGGTCTGCGTATCGCATTGGATCATATTGATGAGATCATTGCTACGATCCGCAACTCCGCTTCGGATGATATCGCAAAAGCCACGTTGATTGAACGCTTTGAATTATCTGATCGTCAAGCGCAAGCAATTTTAGATATGCGTTTACGCCGTTTAACGGGCTTAGAACGCGAGAAAATAGAAAATGAGTACCAAGAGCTGTTGAAGACGATCAGCGACTTAGAAGACATTCTAGCGCGTCCTGAGCGTGTGGAAGAAATCATCCGTACGGAATTAGCAGAGATTGCTGGAAAATATGGCGATGCTCGTCGAACAGAGCTGCTAGTGGGCGAGGTCTTGAGCCTTGAAGACGAAGACTTGATTGAAGAAGAAGATGTTGTCATTACTTTGACGAACAACGGCTATATCAAACGGGTCGCATCAACGGAATTCCGAGCACAACGCCGCGGTGGACGCGGTGTTCAAGGAATGGGGATTCACAACGATGACTTTGTGAAGACATTGATTTCCTGCTCCACGCACGATACGTTGCTGTTCTTTACAAACAGTGGTCGTGTCTATCGGGCAAAAGGGTATGAAGTTCCTGAATACGGACGCACAGCTAAGGGAATTCCTATTATCAATTTATTAGGGATCGATTCAAGTGAAACGATTCAAGCAGTGATCTCGGTTAATGGGCAAGCAGAAGACGGCCATTTCCTATTCTTCGTAACGAGAAAAGGAACTGTCAAGCGAACAACTGTAACAGCCTTCTCAAATATTCGTGCCAATGGATTGATCGCAATTGGCTTACGTGAAGGCGATGAACTGGTCAATGTAATGTCTACGGAAGGTGATGAAACAATCATCATCGGGACTCATGATGGCTATTCTGTAACGTTTAAAGAAAAAGCCGTTCGTGATATGGGAAGAACCGCTAGCGGTGTCCGCGGAATTCGCTTACGTGATGAAGATTATGTGATTGGTTCAGCAGTATTGAAAGAGGATCAAGAGGTCTTAGTTCTTACTGAAAAAGGTTATGGTAAACGAACCAAAGCTTCAGAATACCCAATTAAAGGCCGTGGTGGTAAAGGTATCAAGACTGCGAATGTCAAAGATAAAAACGGTCCACTTGCCGGATTGACTGTTGTGAATGGTGATGAAGACATCTTATTGATTACTGACAAAGGTGTCATTATTCGCTTCAATGTCGGGGGTGTTTCGCAAACAGGTCGCGCTACTTTAGGCGTTCGATTGATGAAGATGGAAGAAAATACGAAAGTCGTGACCATGGCAATCGTTGATAAAGAAGATGAAGAACTTGAAGAGACCGAAACAAATGAAATGGTTGAAACTTCGGATGAATCAACAAAAGATGCTGAAGAATAAAAAAGTTTTAAAGGCTGGGAGCAATCCCAGTCTTTTTTCGTAACTTAAAGTAAATAAACAATTGATTTTTGTAGGACGATTATGTATAATGATTATTTGTGAGTAGTCTAGATAAAATTTAGATCGCTCTCCTTGCTCTTAAAAATTTAAGAGCCTTATAGTCCATAGGGAGGTGAAAATCAATGAGTCAAAATACGAAGTATGAAATCACATACATCATTCGTCCGAACATTGATGAAGAAGCAAAAACTGCTTTAGTAGAACGTTTCGATACAATCTTGAAAGATAATGGTGCAGAAATTATCGATTCAAAAGATTGGGAAAAACGCCGTTTCGCATACGAAATGAACGGATTCCGTGAAGGTATCTACCATATCGTCAATGCAACTGCACCAACAACAGCTAGTGCAGTTAACGAATTCGATCGTCTTGCAAAAATCAATGACGATATTATTCGTCACATGATCGTTAAGATTGAAGAATAATTGTTTCACGTGAAACAATTGACGAGAAGGGAGCTGGCTTTACTTTGATTAATAATGTTGTATTAGTTGGTCGTTTAACAAAGGATCCTGATTTACGCTATACAGCAAATGGTACTGGGGTTGCAACGTTTACCTTAGCGGTGAATCGTAATTTTACGAATCAAAGCGGGAATCGCGAAGCGGACTTTATCAATTGTGTGATCTGGCGGAAATCTGCTGAAACTTTAGCTAATTACGCGCGTAAAGGAACTCTTTTAGGGGTTACGGGACGCATCCAAACAAGAAATTATGAAAATCAGCAAGGACAACGTGTCTATGTGACTGAGGTTGTTGCTGAAAACTTCCAATTATTGGAATCTCGCAATGCGAGTGAACAACGTCAACAGAATCTAAGCAATTCTAATGACAATTTCCAAGGCGGGTCAAATAATTTTAACAACAACAACTATGATCAATCCTCTCAGTCAGCTAAGAACACTATGCCTGACTTCGATCGAGATTCAGATCCATTCAGTGGGTCCTCAATCGACATTTCAGATGATGATTTACCATTCTAACAATTGAATAGGAGGGAAACGGAATGGCACAACAAAGAAGAGGTCGCAAACGTCGTAAAGTAGACTATATTGCTGCAAATCATATCGAGTACATCGATTATAAAGATATTGAATTACTAAAACGTTTCATTAGCGAACGTGGTAAAATTTTACCTCGTCGTGTAACTGGAACAAGTGCTAAAAACCAACGTAAATTAACGATCGCTATCAAACGCGCTCGTATTATGGGCTTATTAGCATTCGTTTCTGAAGAATAAAATGTAATTTTAAAAGAGACTTCATTTTTGAAGTCTCTTTTTTTGTTTCACGTGAAACATTCAAGAAAGTCGCTTGCTAGAGGAGATTGTGATAGAATTACACTGTTGGACAATTAACTTGTTTTACTTGAAACTTGCTTGTTAGTAGTTAAACAAGCGTGATTAAAATAGGAGGGTATAAATGAAAAATAAACCTCAAATAAAATGGTCTTTTTTCTTCCTCTGTTTATTATTGATTCAATTAGCAGCGATCTTTTTGTTGCCATTTACTATTTTGACAGCAGGGATTGTTATATTAATTGACCTTTTGTTATGGATTTATACGGTCTTTTTGAGAAATCGTATTGAAATCAGCAATCAGCAAAAAATTCAATATGCCTCTCATCGTGCCCAAGAAGCGTTGGACTATGTGTCCGAGGATATGCCAGTAGGGATCATTACCTGGGATGAAAATAATACGTTTATTTGGACAAACCCAGCGATAACAAAAAGTGTGCAAGATCTGACAAAAGAGGATCAGCAGGACATGGTCAATGAGCTGCTGCAACGAGCTGAAAAGGGAAAAAGTATCTACAAAATAGGTGATATCCTCTATCATTTTGATTTGAATCATGAGAAGCGTGTCGTTTATTTGATTGATATAACGAAGGAATACGCATTAGAGAATAAAGAAAAGCAACAACAAGCAGTTGTGGGGATTCTTTCTGTCGATAATTATGATGATGTGATAGATCGTCGAGATGATAAGGAGATTTCAAATTTGAATTCCTTTATTACAACAATTATTTCTGACTGGATGGACTCCTATCAGATTTTCTATAAGCGTGTGAATGCGGAGCGTTTCTTTCTTTTCGCTAGGTATGATGATCTGGAAAAGATGATTGAGAATAATTTCAATTTGTTAGAGCATATTCGTGTTTCAGCAGAGAAGCAAGAGATGCTGATTACTGTTAGTATGGGAATCAGTTATGGAACGGAGTCTCTAGAGGTCATTGGCGATGAAGCGCAAAACAATCTGGATATTGCCCTAGTGCGAGGCGGGGATCAGGTAGTCGTTAAAAATGCTGGTGAGGGAAATAAACCTGTCTTCTATGGCGGAAATTCAGCGAGTGCGGCGAAAAGAACAAGGGTACGTTCTCGTGCCATGTCAACGGCCTTGAAGAATGTGTTCAATCAAACGGGCAATGTTTTCGTTATGGGGCATCGTTTTCCCGATATGGATGCCATTGGTTCGGCGTTTGGTGTTGCCTGTTTAGCCCGATACCATGATAAGAACGTTCAAATTGTAATCAACGAAGAAGAGACGATTCCTGATGTAGAACGTTGTTTGGAAGAGATTCATCAAAACGGGGATTTAGAAGATTTGTTGATTTCACCCGAAATGGCTAAGAAGCAGCGGAAGCCAGGCGACCTGTTAGTGATGGTAGACTATCATCGACCTTCGTTATCCATTGACCAGGAATTATATGAGCAGTTTGAAAATATTGTTATTATTGATCATCATCGAAGGGGAGAAGAATTTCCTGAGAAATCATTATTAACTTATATTGAATCTTCTGCATCCTCCGCTTCAGAACTGGTAACAGAGTTGATTCAATTTGAAAGCAATGAACGACAAAAAATGAGCAAGATGACAGCTACTTTGCTGCTTGCTGGAATTACAGTCGATACGAAAAATTTTGCAGTACGGACCACGGCTCGAACATTCGATGTCGCTAGTTATTTAAAGACTTGTGGAGCGGATGCTTCTTTAGTACAATATTTATTGAGTACAGATATTCAGTCTTACCTGGAAATCAGTAAGCTGGTAGGTGAGAGTGACTATGTTAGGGATGACATCGTAATTGCTACAGGGACAGATACCCAAGAGTACGATAGCGTAACAGCAGCCAAGACTGCGGATACATTATTGTCGATGGTGGATATCAATGCAGCCTTTGTCATTATCAAACGTACAGATGGGGTAATCGCGATCAGTGCACGCAGCTCTGGGACGATTAATGTCCAGATTGTGATGGAAGCATTGGGTGGTGGCGGCCATTTTACAAATGCCGCTACTCAATTGAAGGATAGCAGTATTGCTGAAGCAAAAGAACAATTGCTCGAAGCAATCAATAAACAGTTAACGGAGGGGACAGAAGAATGAAAGTAATTTTTTTACAAGATGTTAAAGGTAAAGGAAAAAAAGGTGACGTTAAGGAAGTCCCAACAGGATACGCACAAAATTATTTACTAAAAAATCATCTAGCGAAAGAGGCTACAAAAAGTAGTATCTCAGAACTAAGCGGACAAAAGAAAGCGCAAGATAAAAAAGCTGCAGAAGTATTAGCAGAAGCAAAAGAATTGGCGGACTTTTTAGCAAAGGAAGAGACGGTTGTCGAAATCAAAGCCAAGGGCGGCGAAGATGGACGATTGTTTGGTTCGATTCCTTCGAAGCAAATTGCGGAAGGCTTAAAGAAACAGTATGATCTGAAAATTGATAAGCGCAAAATTGAGCTAGAAAATCCAATCCGTACACTAGGCTATACGAACGTTCCTGTCAAACTACACACAGAAGTAGAAGGAATAATTAAAGTCCATGTGGTAGAAGAATAAATCATTCGAAAAGAATAATGACAAGAGGAGTATGAGGATTCTTGAAAGTAAGAGAATTCCTTATACTCTTTGTTGTATTTAGTGGATAGATTTTGTAAAATAGATGGACGAAGAGGAGCGTAAACAAACATGAGCGAAATGTTACAAGATCGTGTGCCGCCACAAAGTATTGAAGCCGAACAAGCGACGCTGGGCTCTATTTTTTTGGAGACAGATGCGTTGATTACGGCTATGGAGTACATAGTTCCAGAAGACTTTTACCGTCGCGGTCATCAATTGATTTTCCGTGCAATGATTCAACTAAACGACCGCAACGAAGCGATCGATGTAGTAACGGTGAAAGAATTACTAGAACAACAAAATCAGCTGGAAGATGCGGGTGGTTTAAGTTACTTATCTGAATTGGCTTTAAGCGTTCCAACGGCAGCCAATGTAGGCTATTATGCGAAGATCGTAGAAGAGAAATCTCTCTTGCGGAATTTGATTCAAACGGCTACGAATATCGTGACCGAGGGTTTCGAGCAAGGAGACGACGTACAAACGATTTTAGATGCTGCCGAACGGAATATCATGGAAGTATCAGAGCGACGCAATAAGAGCGGTTTTTTGACCATCAGTGAGGTGTTGAATACCGCGATTGAAAATATTGATCAATTAGCGAGAAATGATGAAGAAATTACGGGCTTGCCTACGGGCTATGCTGCGTTAGATAAAATGACTGCTGGATTACAGTCGGAGGAATTAATCATCTTAGCAGCGCGTCCGGCGGTTGGTAAAACAGCCTTTGCTTTGAACATCGCCCAAAATGTAGGCACGAAGACAGATAAAGCAGTTGCGATATTTAGTTTGGAAATGGGTGCAGAGTCACTTGTCAATCGGATGTTGTGCGCGGAAGGGTCTATTGAAGCGAGTCATCTACGAACAGGACAATTATCAGAAGAAGAATGGCAAAACTTGATCGTTGCGATGGGGAGTCTATCTCGCGCCAATATCTTTATTGATGATACTCCCGGAATCAAAGTTTCTGAGATTCGAGCGAAGTGTCACAAGTTAGCCAAAGAAAAAGGAAACCTTGGCTTGATATTGATCGACTACCTGCAATTGATCGAAGGAACAGGGCGTGAGAATCGACAACAAGAAGTATCCGAGATCTCACGTCAGTTGAAGAAGCTGGCAAAAGAGCTGAAAGTACCGATTATTGCCTTGTCTCAGCTTTCTCGTGGTGTTGAACAGCGTCAGGATAAGCGTCCGGTATTGAGTGACATCCGTGAATCAGGATCTATCGAGCAGGATGCGGATATCGTGGCTTTCTTGTATCGTGATGACTATTATGATCGTGAAGGCGAGGAAGACGAAGAATCTGCAGCAAATCGAAATGTGATCGAAGTAATCATTGAAAAGAATCGGAGCGGGGCTCGAGGGACTGTTGAGCTGCTCTTTATCAAGCAATACAATAAATTCTCTTCCTTATCGCCTAGAGAAGACTTTTAGCGCAAGTTTGAACCTTGCGCTTTTTTTGTTGGAAATTTCGCAGTCTAAACCGAAAGCGTGATACTGTCTGCGTTTAACTCGAACCAGGCGGTAAAAGAAGGGATATCCGAAATTTAAATCATTTTTATGAATATTGAAAAATAATGTTCGTGATTTCGCCTGTTTTTATAATCTTTATATTCTAATATTCGAATTTTCATTGAAGTATAGGCTTATTCTTGATACAATGATTCAGGATTAAATAAAATTAAATGAGGTGTTCAGATGTCATCTGTAGTAGTTGTAGGGACGCAGTGGGGCGATGAAGGTAAAGGAAAGATCACGGATTTTTTAAGTGAGAATGCAGAGGTCATTGCTCGTTACCAAGGTGGGGACAATGCCGGTCATACAATCAAATTTGACAATGAAACATATAAATTACACTTGATTCCTTCTGGGATTTTCTATAAAGAAAAAACAAGTGTCATCGGAAATGGCGTAGTCGTTAATCCGAAATCATTAGTAACAGAATTGGCTTATTTACACGAACGTGGGATCACGACGGATAATCTGCGTATTTCGGATCGTGCGCATGTGATTTTGCCGTACCACATCAAATTGGATCAATTGCAAGAAGACGCAAAAGGTGAAAATAAAATCGGTACGACGATCAAAGGGATCGGACCAGCCTACATGGATAAAGCAGCCCGTGTAGGTATCCGTGTGGCTGATTTATTGGATAAAGAAATTTTCGAAGAACGTTTGAAAATCAATTTAGAAGAAAAGAATCGCCAATTCGTTAAAATGTTTGATGATGAAGCGATGAGTTTTGATGATATTTTTGAAGAATATTACGAGTACGGACAACAAATCAAACAATATGTGACGGATACTTCCGTTATTCTAAATGATGCTTTGGATCAAGGAAAACGTGTATTGTTTGAAGGCGCGCAAGGCGTTATGCTGGATATTGATCAAGGGACGTACCCATTCGTGACCTCATCGAACCCAGTTGCTGGCGGCGTAACGATCGGCAGCGGTGTGGGGCCTGCGAAGATCGACAAAGTAGTAGGTGTCTGCAAAGCCTATACGTCTCGTGTGGGTGACGGTCCTTTCCCAACCGAACTTTCTGATGAAGTGGGCGATCAAATTCGAGAAGTTGGTCGCGAATATGGTACAACGACAGGGCGTCCGCGTCGTGTTGGCTGGTTTGATTCTGTAGTGATGCGTCATTCAAAACGCGTTTCAGGGATCACGAATCTATCTTTGAACTCTATCGATGTATTGAGCGGTTTAGAAACGGTTAAAATCTGTACGGCATATGAGTTAGATGGCGAATTGATTTATCATTACCCTGCAAGCTTAAAAGAATTAAATCGCTGCAAACCTGTCTATGAAGAATTGCCTGGCTGGAGTGAAGATATCACTGGTTGTCGTGATTTAGCAGACTTACCAGAAAATGCGCGGAATTACGTTCGCCGTATCTCTGAACTTGTCGGTGTTCGCATCTCTACCTTCTCTGTAGGTCCCGATCGGACACAAACAAACATTCTGGAAAGTGTCTGGGCACAAATCTAACATATTGTGAGACAAGCAACCAATTATCGAGTAAAATAGATTTACTACTAAGTGGGTGTTTGGAGGATTTTAAAATGTATCAGATTCTGACAGATTCATGTTGCGATGTGCCTTATGAAATACTGGATGAGAACAATGTTGATTTTATTTCGATGTATGTTTCAATAGATGGCAAGGAATTCGCTGATGACTTGGGTCGCAGTTTTAAAATCGATGATTTTTATCAACAAATCAAAGATGGCGCGATGCCAACAACATCACAAGTAAATGTTGGACGTTATGTAGAGTTTTTCCGCAGCTATGCAGAAAAAAATATCCCAATTTTGTATATTTGTTTCTCTTCAGGTATGAGCGGGTCCTATCAAAGCGCGATGCAAGCCGTCGCACTTTTAAAAGAGGAGCTGCCAGCGGCTGAAGTGTATGTCGTAGATTCCCTTGCTGCTAGCGGCGGTGAAGGACTAATGGTCTATGAAGCAGCAAAAAAACAGCAAGCAGGAATGCCTTTAACCGAATTGCATCAGTGGTTAGAAGAGAATAAATTAACGTATCATCACTGGGTAACGGTCGATGATTTGCATCATTTGCAACGGGGTGGGCGTATCTCTAAGACAAGTGCTGCGATCGGAGGATTGATGAATATCAAGCCGATCATTACTGTGGATGTTGCGGGCAAATTGCAAAATGTTGAAAAGGTACGAGGCCGTAAAAAAGCCTTGCAGCTAGTGGCTGACAAAATCGGCGAAGCAACAGCTGATCCAGCAAATCAAACGATTTTCATTACGACTAGTGGGGATCAAGAAGGTGCTGAGGAAGTGAAGCGTCATTTGGAAGAACGTATCCAGCCAAAAGAAGTACAGATTTTTCCTCTAGGAACGACGATCGCTAGTCATACAGGTCTAGGATGCATTGCTGTTTTTACACGAGGTGAAAAACGAAAGTAATAAACAAGAGAAAAGCTATTGGATTTTCTCAGATTGTAGATAAAAAGGACGTCCCAAACTCGCAAGTTGAGTTTGGGACGTCTTTTTATTCGCTATTTTGATGGCTGAAGTCGCGGATCAAGTCAATTAATTGTCCCCGTAGTGTTGAATTCAACACTTGCTCTCGTTGGACAAGCGAGATGATAAATGACGGCTGCGGCTGATCGGTGATAGGGATCATGACTAAATGATCGTCGGGTGAAATAGCTAATTCTGCTAAGAAACCGATGCCGATCTGTTCACGGATCATTCCTTTTAAAATGTTCAAATTACTATTTTGATAAATGATTTGAGGATCAAAATGCGCCTGTTGCGCCATTTTTTTGAAGGCGGTCGGATGGACGTAATGTTCATTCAGGAGAACAAAGGGTTCATCCTTTAGTTCTGAAAAAGCGACTTCTTTACGTTGTGCCAAAGGGTGATTTGGACTAACGACGATCATAAATTTCTTTTCGATCAAAATCTCACTAGTCAAATCATCGTCACGAATCGGTTGGGTGGAGCCAAGTAAAGCGAGATCGATCTTTCCCCGACGTAAAAGACCATACAGGTCTCGAGAGCCGCCGTCCACCAGATGAATATGACTCATCAGGTTATTCTTAAAAAGGTAAGAAGACAGCTTTGGAAAGTAAAAATTTCCAATGATCGGCGGTAGGCCAAAATCCAAAGTTTCTTCTTTTAAGCGATCGATTTCAGTAACTGCGATCGTGACTTCTTTTAAAATGTTTGAGATATGGCGAGAAAGAATGAGCCCGGACTGCGTAATGATCAATTGTTTGTGGGATTGATCCCGATAAACCAATTCTGTGCCCAGCTCTTCTTCTAATCGTTTTACCGCATAGGTGATGGTAGGTTGACTAACGTGAAAGGCATTCGCCACTTTTGTAAAGTTCTTTTCACGGACTAAGCGTTGAAAATATTCTAGGTCTTTAAAGTTCATAACAATCTCCTTTTGTGAAAACAGCGTATCATATAAATAAAATTTATCCCAAGCTTTTGTTTTGACTATAGACTGTAAAAGCGTGTATCGTCCTAACTGTAATCAATAAGGAGGAGTACACCATGACAGGCATTGAAATTTTAAACAATCCATTTTTAAATAAAGGAACCGCATTTACCAAAGAAGAACGGAAGCAATACGGGTTGACTGGGATGCTGCCATCAAAGGTTCAGACGTTAGACGAACAGGCAGAACAAACCTATGGTCAATACCAAAGCAAAACAACGAACTTGGAAAAGCGCCTATTCTTAATGGAAATCTTCAACACGAACCGGACGCTGTTTTATAAGTTGATGGGGCAGCACGTTGTTGAATTCATGCCGATCGTTTATGACCCAACGGTAGCGGATTCGATCGAACAGTACAATGAGTTGTTCGTTGAACCGCAAAATGCCGCATTTATCTCCATTGATGACCCAGAAAGCATCAAAGAGAGCTTGAAGAATGCTGCTGCTGGACGTGACATTCGATTGATCGTTGTCACTGACGCAGAAGGAATTTTAGGAATCGGCGACTGGGGCGTGAATGGTGTCGATATCGCCATTGGTAAGCTGATGGTGTACACCGCAGCTGCGGGCATCAATCCTTCGCAAGTATTACCTGTCTCGATCGATGCCGGTACGAACAATCAAGAATTATTGAGTGATCCATTATATTTAGGAAATAAACATGAACGTGTGTATGGTGACACGTACTACGAAGTGATCGATCAATTCGTAGCAGCCGTCGAAGAACTGTTTCCAGAAGTCTTGTTGCACTGGGAAGACTTTGGTCGGTCCAATGCAGCCACGATTTTAGAGAAATACCAAGACAAAATCACTACGTTCAACGACGATATTCAAGGAACCGGGATCGTTGTTCTAGCAGGTGTCTTAGGTGCTTTAAACATTTCTCAAGAAGAGTTGACCAAACAAACGGTGATGACTTTTGGTGCTGGAACAGCCGGCGTTGGGATCGCGAACCAATTGATGGATGAAATGAAACGTCAAGGGTTATCAGAAGAAGAAGCACGGAAACACTTCTATATGGTAGATAAACAAGGGGTGCTCTTTGAAGATACGGAAGAGCTGACAGAAGGACAAAAAGCATTTGTTCGTCAACGCAGTGAATTTTCAAATGCGGAGGAATTAACCAATCTTACAGCGGCGGTCAAAGCGATCCACCCAACAATTATCATTGGGACATCTACTCAACCAGGTGCCTTTACAGAAGAAATCGTACGAGAAATCGCGGCGAATACCGATCGTCCTATTATTTTCCCATTGTCTAACCCGACGAAATTAGCAGAAGCAACTGCGGAAGATCTAATCAAATGGACCGATGGAAAAGCCTTGATCGGAACTGGGATTCCGGCTGATGATGTGAAATACAATGGTGTGACGTACCAAATCGGTCAAGCAAATAATGCGCTGATGTATCCAGGCTTAGGACTTGGAATCATTGCTTCTACTGCGACACGCGTAAATGGTGAGATGCTCTCACAAGCCAGCCACGCATTAGGCGGGATCGTTGATACGAGCAAACCAGGTGCAGCCGTATTGCCGCCTGTGTCTAAATTAACTGAATTTTCTCAAACGATCGCTGAAGTCGTAGTGAAAAGCGTCGTTGATCAAAAATTGAATAAAGAAGAAATCAAAGACATCAAACAAGCCGTAGAAGATATGAAATGGTATCCAGAATACCAACCGCTTGATGTTGATTAAGAGGAGGAAAAAAGATGATTTTCTTTCAATCGATTCAAAGTGTATTAAGCATCATTATCATGATTGCTTTAGGCTATATATTAAAAAGGCAAGGCTGGTTTGATGAAAGCTTTGGTAAAAGTATTTCATCTTTGATCACACGCGTGGCATTGCCAGCTTCGATCTTTGTATCTGTGTTAAAGAACTTAACGAAAGAAAGCTTGTTCCAATTATCGGGTAGTTTGATCTACCCGGTTGGAGCAGTGATTATTTCTTATATTTTGGCCTATGCTTTGGTCAAAATATTGAAGATCCGTCCAGGGCGTCGCGGGATATTTATGAATGCGGTCGTCAACGCAAACACGATCTTCATTGGCTTGCCATTGAACATTGCCTTGTTCGGTGAAAAAGCGTTGCCTTACTTCTTGGTGTATTACGTGACGAACACCGTCTCCACTTGGGCATTTGGAGTATTCTTGATCTCAAACGATGACCCAACGAAGGTCAAGGGCGAAAACAAAGCCAAATTAAACTGGAAGAAATTATTGCCGCCACCTTTACTAGGATTTATTGTAGCGATCGTCTTCTTATTAATTGGCATCCCTGTGCCCGGATTCATCAATGCCACCCTCGGGTATGTCGGAAGCATCGTAACCCCGCTGTCCCTGCTTTATATTGGTATCGTTTTGTATGATGCGGGATTGAAGAGTATTCGATTCGATCGGGATACGGTTGTTGCTCTATTAGGACGGTTCGTTTTAGCACCGGCTGTGTTGATTGCCTTGATTGCGATCGGCTCAAATTTCTTCGGTGCAAACTTAGCGCCATTATTGAAACAAACATTGGTCGTACAATCTGCGACTCCAATGCTGGCAGTATTGCCGATCTTAGCAAATGAAGCCCACGGCGACGTTAAATATGCCACCAACTTAGTTACAACAAGTACGATCTTATTCGTAGTCGTTGTGCCGATCTTGATGGAATTAGTTCAATTTATCTAAGCTGTCAGAAGAAGCAAAAAGCATCCGCGAAACTTTCGCGGATGCTTTTTTGGTGTCTGGATTTTTCCTAGTACAATTGGCTCAATTGTTTTTGGACTTCTGGATTTTCTAAGAATTCATCGTACGTCGTTTCTGCACGGTCAACGACCCCGTTTTCAGAAATCGCAATGATACGATTGGCGATCGTTTGAATGAATTGGTGGTCATGAGAGGCGAATAAAAGCGAGCCTTTATACGCAATCAACCCATCATTCAATGCAGAGATAGATTCCAAATCTAAGTGATTGGTTGGATCATCTAAGACTAAGACGTTTGATTTAGAGAGCATCAGTTTTGAAAGCATGCAGCGGACTTTTTCGCCCCCGGATAAAACATTCACGGGCTTCATCACTTCATCTCCAGAAAACAGCATCCGACCTAAGAAGCTGCGTAGGAAGGTGTTGTCGTCTTCTTCTTTGCTGGCATATTGACGCAGCCAATCAAGAATCGGCATCGCGCTGTCAAATTCTTTTGTCGTGTCTTTTGGCAAGTAGGCTTGGCTGGTCGTTACACCCCAGCGCACAGACCCTGTGTCGGGTGTAAGATCCCCCATGATGACTTTAAATAGCGTAGTAGTTATTAAGTCATTCTCAGCGACAAAGGCCACTTTATCGTCACGGTTCAACGTGAAAGAGATGTTGTCTAGAATTTTTTTGCCATCGATCGTCACACTGACATTATCGACTTGCAATAAGTCATTCCCGATTTCTCGTTCAGGTTTGAATTGTACGAATGGGTAACGACGTGACGAAGGCTGGATGTCGTCTAATGTGATCTTGTCCAACATTTTCTTCCGTGAAGTCGCTTGCTTAGACTTGGATGCATTGGCACTGAATCGTGCGATAAAGTCTTGTAATTCCTTGATTTGTTCTTCTTTTTTTGCATTTTGCTGCGACTGTAATTTTGTTGCTAATTGGCTTGATTCCAACCAAAAGTCATAGTTTCCGACATACAATTTGATCTTTCCGAAATCTAGGTCCGCCATGTGTGTACATACTTTGTTCAAGAAGTGACGGTCATGGGAGACAACGATCACGGTATTATCAAAGTTGATCAGGAATTCTTCCAACCAGTTGATGGATTGGATATCCAGCCCATTCGTCGGTTCATCTAGTAATAGAACATCTGGTTTGCCGAAAAGTGATTGTGCTAGCAAGACTTTTACTTTTTGGCCAGCCGTTAATTCGCTCATTTTTAATTGATGCAAGTCTTCAGGGATATTTAGCCCTTGTAAAAGAACGGCTGCTTCAGGCTCTGCTTCCCAGCCGTCAAGTTCAGCGAATTCCCCTTCCAGTTCTGCTGCACGAATACCGTCTTCATCAGAAAAATCTTCCTTCATATAAACGGCGTCTTTTTCCTGCATGACTTGGTATAAGCGTTCGTGGCCCATGATGACTGTTTCAAGAACCGTGTACTCTTCAAAGTCAAAATGATTTTGCTTTAACACAGCCATTCGTTCATTGGGTCCTAAAGTAATAGAGCCGGTAGAAGGCTGGATATCGCCTGCTAAAATCTTAAGAAAGGTTGATTTGCCGGCACCATTGGCTCCGATCAACCCGTAGCAATTGCCGGGAGTGAATTTAATATTTACGTCGTCAAATAATTTACGGTCAGGAAACTGTAAACTAACGTCATTTACTGTAATCAATGATTTTCCTCGCTTTATCAGTATTGGCGCAAGGCCTCTTTGCATTATATCGGGGAACATCTGAAGTTTCAAGTCAACCGTTAAGAATTTACTTGGGATTTAAAATAGGATAGACTTGGCAATGAAGGGATGTGTCAGTATGATCGGGATAATTATCGCGACCCACGACCATTTAGCGGACAGCCTGTTAAAAACGGCTGAATCTATTTTGGGCGAACAACAGGGTGTGAAGACGATGAATATAGAACCGGGCGCCACTGGTCTGCAAGAGAAGATCGAGGCGTTTGCCAAAACGTTCTTGGATGAAGTGGATGAGCTCGTTTGGCTTGTAGATATGTTCGGCGGCACGCCATTTCGTTACGCCAGCTATTGTGTGATCAATGATTCGCGGCAGTATTTGGTGACAGGAGTCAACTTGCCGATGGTCTTGCAGGCGTTGGTGAATCAAGAGTTACCGGCAGATGAATTGACGAAGCAATTGGAAATAGAAGCAAAACAAACGATTCGTAGAATGTAAAAAAGGATGTGCCAAAATTTTTGGCACATCCTTTTTGCTTTATTTCAAGAGTTCACGCAAGGTTGGCATGTCGTGAACGTGATATTTTTCTTTGAAAGCCGTGATTTGCTCTGGGGAGAATTTTTCGGGTTCTAATTCTAGAGCTTCGACTGGCAATGGACGTTCGTCTTTGATCTTGATATCGATCACGACGGGACGCTTACTTGCTTTGGCCGCTGTGAATGCAGGCTCTAGTTGGCTGTACTCAGTGATCGTAAAGCCATCTGCGCCCATTGCTTCACCGACTTTCCCGAAATCAGCACCTTCTAGGAAGACACCAAATTTTTGCTGCTCTGTATCTTCTTGCTCGGCTTCAATGAAGCCAAAGGCATTGTTTGAAAAGACTACGTTGATGATCGGCAGCTCATATTTTACTTGAGTGATGATGTCTTGCATTTGCATCGCAAATCCGCCGTCACCGCTGAAGGTAAAGACTTGTTTGTCTGGATAGGTCAATTGAGCGGCGATTCCTCCTGGAACCCCATTTCCCATTGTAGCAAACCAGCCAGAGGTCGTGTATTGTTGTTCGCCGTTCATTTCCAAGTGACGGATCGTATTCACCGTGACATTCCCCACATCACTAACGAAGACCGCATCCTCTTCGGCGATGCGATTGATTTCTTTAAAAACAGGCTCTGCGCGTAATGGGGTAGAGTCGTCATCATAGAAGCTCTTGCGCCAAGCGTGCCAGTTGCGGATATTTTCTTGATTTGCTTTGAACCAGTCATCTGCTGGACGTGCTTCGCCAAGTTCTACCCAGCGGCGAAGGGCCGTCGCACCGTCACCTAAAACAGAATAATCCACATTGTGGCGACGACCGAACTTAGAAGCATCGATGTCGACTTGGATAAACTTCGCTTCTGGGTTGAAGAAGTAGCGGCCAAATGGGAAATCACTGCCGACAAAGACGATCAAATCGGCATCCGCCAACGCTTCATTGGCCGGTTTGGTTGCCACACGTGCCGCAAAACCTAAAAAGTTTTCATATAAATCTGGGACGATCCCTTTTGCTAAAACAGCCGCTGCGACCGGCATTGAAAAATGTTCAGAGAAGGCTTTGATGGCATCAAAGCCGCTGCGCACGCCTTGTCCGATGTAAAGAACAGGCTGTTTTGCTGCTTCGATCACTGGCAATGCGGCCTTCAAGTCTTCCTGATCAGGAAGGATGACACCTGTTTTATGATTTTTCGCAGTGGCAACTTTTGTGTCTTCGATGTCTTCAAACCCGTAGTCTACAGGAATCGTGACAACAGCCACACCTTTATTTTTGTAAGCGGCTTTGATTGCTTCATCAATGACATGAGGCAAGCTTTCCGGCGTCATAACGGTCCGGTTATAGACACTGACATCGGCGAACATGGGGTTTTCATTTAATTCTTGGAAAGCATCATAGTTCATAGAAGTAGAGGCAACCTGTCCTAACAGAGCCAAAACTGGGACATGATCCATTTGCGCGTCATACAAGCCATTGATCAAGTGACTAGCACCTGGTCCCGCAGAACCGAAGACGGCACCGACTTTCCCTGTTAACTTAGCATCTGCTGCTGCGGCAAGAGCACCCGCTTCTTCATGACGTACTTGGATATACTTAACCGTTTCGCGTTCGTGATAAAGAGCGTCCATTGTTGAGTTGAATGATCCACCGGGAATTCCATAAATATGATCAATTTCCCAAGCTTCTAAAACATTGACCATAGCAACGTCTGCGTTGATTTTTGACATTTTATTCACTCGCTTTCTTTTCGTAAGTTTCCTACCCGGAAAGTATAACGCGTCTTGAAAAAACCGGCAAAGAATGTGTCTCCGAAAGACGTTTACAGGGTTGCCTAAAACATGATATGGTTAATGGGAATAAACGTTTTCATGGCGAGGCAGTAAATAGATGTTTCTGCTTGCTGTAGGAATGTGAGATCAGGCAACAACGAGGAATCAAATGAGGAGGCCGTTATGATTGAGTGGCTATTAAGCTTAGATGCTTGGCAACAGGCATTAGTAGGGACATTGTTCACGTGGGGAATGACCGCATTGGGAGCAGCGCTGGTGTTCTTCTTTAAAAATATTAATCGGAATGTATTAAATTTGATGCTGGGCTTTGCTTCTGGCGTGATGATCGCAGCGAGTTTCTGGTCGCTGCTAGATCCGGCTATCGTGGCCGCAGAAGAGAATGGATCGATCCCCTGGTTAGTCGTTAGTCTAGGGTTTGGCTTGGGCGGTTTGTTCTTATATCTCGCGGATAAAACGATTCCCCATATGCATTTTGGGCCAAACAAAGAAAAAGAAGGGTTGCCGAGTCATTTAAAGCGGACGATCTTGCTCGTGTTTTCCATCACTCTGCACAATATTCCAGAAGGTTTAGCTGTGGGGGTTGCTTTCGGAGCCGCAAGCGAGGCAGCTAATCCAACAGCCGCTGTTCTAGCAGCGATCTCCGTCTCATTAGGGATCGGGATTCAAAACTTTCCAGAAGGCGCGGCCGTATCTATTCCTTTGAGGCAGGAAGGCTTGAGCCGCACACGGTCTTTCCTTTATGGGCAAGCATCCGGTCTTGTAGAGCCGATCGCGGCGGTGATCGGGGCGCTTTTAGTAACAAGTGTCGAGCCGTTATTACCTTATGCGTTATCCTTTGCGGCGGGGGCGATGATCTATGTTGTCGTAGAGGAGCTGATTCCTGAAGCACAGGCAACGACGGATAGTAAACATCATTATGGTGTATTCGGTGCAATGTCAGGGTTCATAATCATGATGATTTTAGATGTAGCGCTAGGCTGATTAACCAATAGTTTCTTAAAGTCATGGAGAATTTTCTCTGTGGCTTTTTTTGCGTCGCAAGAATGAACAAACAAAAATGAAGTCTTTTGTTTGTTCATTCTTGCCAAGATAGAAAGCAAAAAATTACTAAAAATCATTGGTAGCGCTTTCTTAGTTGCGGACAAACGCTTTATTGCATACTTTTGGCATAGTTCTTGCTAGGTAATAAAGTGAAGAATAAAAAGGAGTGATCAAATGAAAGCAGAAGTGTTATACGGACCGGATGACGTTCGATATGAGGATGTCGAAGAACCTTCGTGTCCGTCCGATGGCATCAAAGTGAAAGTGATCGGTTGTGGAATTTGTGGTTCTGATTTACGGACATACGGTGGAGGGTCCAAAAATTCGATTTTACCTGCGATCTCGGGGCATGAGATTGTAGCGGAGGTTATTGAAAGCCAGTATGATCGCTTTCCGGAAGGGACCAGGCTTTCTATTGCGCCTGTAATTGTCTGCGGAGAGTGTTGGTATTGTAAAAATGGCATTCAAAATTTATGCGACAACATTCGAATGATCGGAACAGCAGAAGGGATCGCCGGCGGTTTTGCAGAATACATCGCATTTCCAAAAGAAATTATTGATCATGGCTGTTTTAATGCTATTCCTAAAGATATCGATCCTATTGATACGGTCATTGCTGAGACGGCCTCGTCGGTTTTATGCGCGCAGATCAACACAAACATCGTGATGGATGATTTGGTTGTGGTCATTGGCGCTGGAACAATCGGTTGTTTACACAGTGAAATCGCGAAGATACGCGGCGTCAAAGAGGTCGTGATTGTAGAAATGAATAGTGACAAGGCGGAGCTTGCTAGGAGTCAAGGATTTGATAATGTTCTCAACATGAGCAGTTCAGATCCTAAATTAAAAGAACTTGTTTTAGAAAAAACAGATGGAAAGGGAGCGGACGTTGTTATCAGTGCCTGTCCAGCAGGGCAAGCACAAGCAGATGCGGTGGATCTGGCACGCAAACGGGGGAAAGTCATATTGTTTGGCGGGATTCATCCATCTAGTGCAAAGCTGTTAGATACAAATGCGATTCATTACAAGGAGATCATGGTATATGGAGCCTCTGCTTATTCGCCGGAGATCAATCGGAAGGCGCTTAATCTAGTATTGAACAAGCAATTGGATTCCAAAAAATTTATTACGCACAACTATGAATTGAAAGACTTGGCCCAAGGATTTGCGGACATGCGTGCTGGAAAAATGATCAAAGGAGTCATCATTCCATAGTCAAAAGCTGTTTTTCAGGTAAAAAAGGAGGTGTACGGTTTGGATAAAACAACTACTGAAAATCAGATCTTTAGTAAAAATGACATTCACGGATTGATTTCTGAGGAAACAGATCGGGATCAATTGATTCATTTGCTGGCTGCTGAGATGGCTAAATATGGGATGGTCGAGCCTTGTTATGGAGCTTCTGTACTGGAAAGGGAAAAAGAGTTTCCGACAGGTGTTCCGACGATGCCCGTACCGATTGCTATTCCCCACAGTGAACGTTCACAGGTATATAAACCAGGTATTGGTGTGGCCGTTCTGCGAAACAGTGTGAAGTTCTCAAGTATGGAAGATCCAACGTGTTTATTAGATGTCCGAGTCGTCTTTATGCTGGCGGCTAGTCTGAATGATGAACATTTGCATATGATCAAAGATGTGATGGAGATCATTCAAGATTCAGAGGTGGTCAATGCATTATTGGCTGCGGAAACAACAAAAGAAATTGAAGCGATCATGCACCAAGAATTTGCAAAACGTGAACAAAAAAGAGGCTGGTAATCAAAGAAAGGGGTTTTAAAAATGGCTGAAGAAAAAATCGTAGTAGTGGTGTGCGGGGCAGGGTTTGCGACATCGACGGCAGGAGAAAATGAAGTAAAAAAATTGGCAAAGGAATTAGGCATCAAAGTTAAATTAAACAAACGGCGGGCGACAGAATTAAAAACTGTGTTAAGTACGATGAAACCAGATATGTATCTATTGATGACACCGGTATCCACGGAGTTGAATGCACCTAAAGTCAATGGCGTTCCTTTTATTTCAGGAATTGGAAAAGAAGAAGCGTTAGAAGAAATGCGTCAAATTCTTAAAGCTGAGTAAATGGGTGGAAAATGAAAAAGAATCGTTAGAATGGAGGGAACTTGATGTTTGATGTAATCAATCAGGGATTTCAATGGTTTACAGGGCTTGGTAGTAACGGGATTCTTTGTGTGGCACTTTTAATCATCGGTCTTGTTTTAGGGCTAAAAGTTGGTGACGCAATTCGTTCGGCATTAACAGCGACAGTTGGTTTTATTGGTCTAAATTTAATTGTAGATATGTTGATCGCACAGATGTCGCCTGCAACAATGGCGATGGTTGAGCGGATGCATTGGAATCTTGACGTAGTAGACATTGGTTGGGGCTTGATGGGAATGGCTTGGGGACAACCAGCGTCTGGAATGGTGATCATTGCTTTGATTGCCACGAATATTGCTTTAATTTTCTTGAATTTTACGAAGACGTTGGATGTGGATTTTTGGAATTATTGGTCATTTGCCGCCAGTGCTGCACTTATTTATGGAGCAACTCAAAATGCGGTATTCGCCGTTGCAGCCGCGTGTATCTATATGGCCGTATCCTTGAAATGGGCAGATATCGTAGCACCTAAATACCAAGAGTTTTATGGAATCCCAGGCTGTTCCTGGCCGACGGGTGCGATCATTGCTCCTGCAATGATCGGGATTCCAGTCGTGAAGCTGCTTCAAAAAATTCCGGTGATCAAAGATATCAAAGCGGATCCGGAAACAATGGAACGTCGAATGGGAATATTTGGCGAACCCATCGTGATCGGGGCAGTTTTGGGGATGCTGATCGGTATTGTTGCAGGATATGATGTACGAAAAATTATGCTGCTTGGTTTTAATATGGCTGCTGTGATGATTCTTTTGCCTCGAATGATCCAGATCATGATGGAAGGCTTGATATCCATTTCTGATCAGGCAAAAATCTTTACTGGGAAATACATGAAGGGCCGCGAGGTATGGATCGGAATCGATGCTTCTACGATCATGGGGAATCCCGCAACGATGTCTTCTATTTTGATCATGACACCCGTTGTGACATTCATGTCGATTATTCCAGGAAACCGAATGCTTGCGACAGCTTCATTAGTGGCGGTTCCGTGGTTCATTATCGGGATAACTGCTTATGCGAAGGAAAATATTTTACACATTTGTTTAGCAGCAATGGTGGTTTTCGCGATTTACTTTTGGTGTGCGACAGCAATGGCAGGTGCACATACAGAGATTGCGAAGATCGTTGGTTCTGAGCTTCCAGAGGGCACGTCGTTAATCAGTAGTTTATCTGAGGGAGGGAACCCAATCACCTTCATAATGTATAAGATCCTAGACCTCTTAGGCTTCGTGAAGTTCTAAATTTGTAAGGTTTGTATGCAAATAGAACTTTATTCAGCAGGGTACTTCATAGTACGATGAAATAAATCACGACGCTTATTTTATCGTTGTTGAAATCTGTTTAAGGAGGAGAAAAGATGAAATCATCGGGATGGACACATCTGCTTCGTTTGGTAGAGGCAGAAGACCCTAAAAATCCATTGACAGATCAAGAACTTGCTGAATTATTGAGAACTTCTCGAAGCAAAGTAACATCCATGCGGAAAAGTGCGGGGATAGATAATTCCAGAGAACGCCGTGAAGCGGTTTTATTAAAAGATATCCAGTTAATTTTGAAAGCGGATTCTAAAATCAGCATGACGCAGCTGACGAAAGAGTTGACTCAAAAGGGGTATCGCATCACGTTGAACAGTACGATCCATTTTATGGATCAAAAAGGCTTGAGCGCAGATACGAAAAAGCCTGCTGTCCAAGAAGTGAAAAAGGATGCTTTCTCTGGGATCATCGGTTCGCAGCGGAGTTTGAGCATGCAGGTAGAGCAATCAAAAGCAGCAGCGATGTATCCGCCAATCGGATTACATACCTTGATCGTGGGTGAAACAGGGGTAGGAAAAAGCATCTTAGCAGAAGCCATGTACAAGTTTATGGTGAATAACAAAAGAGACGAAACGATTCCTTTTGTGGAGTTGAACTGTGCAGATTACGCAGAAAATCCACAATTACTGACAGCACAGTTATTTGGTTACAAAAAGGGCGCTTTTACAGGTGCAGAATCCAATCGAGAAGGACTGATTGATCAGGCCAATCAAGGCATTCTATTCCTTGATGAAGTTCATCGGATGCCGCCAGATGGGCAAGAGATGTTGTTCCAATTAATCGATAAAGGGGTCTATCGTCGTCTGGGAGATCGTGATTTGAGAAAAGCACAGGTCATGATCATCGCAGCAACGACAGAGGATGTAGAGACGAGTCTATTAGATACCTTCCGGCGCCGTATTCCTATGGTGATCACGGTACCCCCTTTGTCGTCTCGAGGAGTAGATGAAAAATACGACATCATTACGACCTTCTTCCGCCAAGAGTCCATTCGGGTGAAACGGGAGATCCTCATTAAAGCAGAGGCCGTCAGAAGTTTGCTGCTTTTGCAGTACCCAGGAAATATCGGTGAACTTCGGAGCAAGATCCAAGTAGCGTGTGCAAAAGGATATCTCGCTTGTATGCACCAATCCGACAGCGGTTCGCAGATTTTGATCGATAATGAGACGTTGGTGCTCCACACTTTGCCAGAAAATCAGGAATTGTCGCCGGAGCTGAAACATTTTTCGGCAAACGATTTGATTGTTTATCCAACAGATAGGGTCTCTGTACCAACACAGCCAATCAATGATCCATACGAGTTTTCCGAAGGCTTGTATCGAATCATTGATACGGAATATGTGAAACTGCAAGGCAATTATTTGACGGAAAAAGAGATCGATTCAACTATTTGGAAGTTGATCGAAAAGAAAATATCCCGCTACATCACGACGATTCAGAATGGGAAGCAAGTGCAGCAGTTAAAAGACAATATTCAGACGATCGTCGAACAAGATCTGGTACAAATGGCGGAAGAGATGTTAACGATTGCGAAAAAAGAATTAGGTGAATTGGATCAGACGCTGCTCTTTTGTTTAGCGACGCATTTTAATGCATCGATCAAACGGATACGCAGTGGGGAAGGTATCTTGAATCCGAATTTGGCGAATGTCAAAAAGCATTACCCAAAGCAATTTAGAGTGGCCAATCAAATGGCTGAGCTTGCCCCTAAATATATCGGAATCCCGCTGCCGGATGAAGAAATTGGATTTATTGCGATGTATTTGTCCGCTACGACGGATGCAAAAGTCAACGTTGGGAAAAATATTGGCACGATCGTTGTCACACATGGAAAAGTTGCCGCTGAAATGGTCGCTGTCGCCAATGAACTGATGGGAAGCTCACACTTAGCCGCATTGTGTATCAGCTTAGATGAGAGTCCTCGATTTATTTATAGCCGTTTGTTAGAGATGGTGAAGCAAAACAATCAAGGACGGGGTGTGTTGATTCTCGTTGATATGGGTTCCCCGGAGACTTTTGGGGATCAGATCGCAGAGGAATTAGGGATCAATGTTCGAACAGTGACACGCGTCGATACGTTGATGGTATTAGATGCCATTCGCAAAACACAGTTGATCGAGATGAACTTGGATGAAGTGGCCGATTCGTTGGTTGAACAGAAGAAGAGTGTTGTCTTGGGAAAAAGAAACAACACGCTTAAAGCAGAAGCATTTATCTGCTTTTGCTTAACCGGACGAGGTTGTGCCCGATATCTTTTTGAACACTTGGAAAACGATGTGTTGGAGCTATCGCCGAAAGTGAAGTTTGTTTTTTTAAGCTTGTTGAGCGAACAGACGATGGAAGAACAAATCAAAGAAACGGCGCAGCAATACAACATTATCGGCATTGCGGGCGCCTTCAATGTCTCGACAGCGGATATCCCTCTCATAATGATGAATGATATCCAGAAGAAAGCAGCCGTCCGCCAATTTTTAGCACAGGTAAAGGAACGTCAACACCAGTTGAATGTGGCATCTCCGCAATTATTCCAGCCGGAGTTGGTTTTTTTGCAAGAAGAGGTAGCGACGAAAGAAGAAGCAATTGCCTTTTTATGTCAAAAACTACAGGCATCAGGAGCTGTTGAAGGACATTTTCTTCAGACCGTTATGGACCGAGAAGCAGTGGTCCCGACTGTTTTAGAAACGGGAGCAGCTATTCCTCATGGGTACTTCTCAGAGGTAAAATACGCAAAAATCGCTGTTTTGATTCCTAAGCAGCCGATTCCTTGGGGCAATGGACGTGAGGCAAAAGTTGTCTTGATGCTGGCTTTTACGGAAGCAACAAGTCATCTATTCGGCAACATTTACAATGTCATTGCCAATCACCAACTCGTTGATCAAATTGCAGCAAGTAACGAAAGAGACCAAGTCATAGAATACTTGAACAGTTAGTAGAAGACGGTTTCGTTTCGGAGCCGTCTTTGATCTATAAATTTTTGAAAAGAGATGAGGAGAAGAATGAAATTTGAAACGTTGAAGATGGCGGAAGGGTTAGGGCAGGATTTTTTGATTGCGACCTATTACATGCGTTCAGAAAAGGAACCAGATCTTTATGACTGGGTAAAATTAGTAGCTGGAGATCAAAGCGCAGGCACGTGGACGCACGTAGAGGGCGAGACGCCAGAAGTCATTGAGCGTTACGGCGCAAAGGTCTTAGGAATTTATCCTATGTCCGATGGCATTTCATGTGTGGCGCGGGTCGCTTTCCCGATCACGAATTTTCAGCCTTATATGGCGATGGTCATCAGTACTGTTGCCGGCAATGTCTTAGGACAATCAGGCATTCGATTGGTCGATGTGGAATTTCCCGAGTCTTTATTGAAGGAATTTACCGGACCGTTACTGGGTGTCAGCGGCATTCGGAAAAAATTAGGCGTGATGGATCGTCCATTAGTAGGTGCGATCTTGAAACCATGTATCGGGGTTCCCCCAGAAGCGAGTGCACAAGGTGCAGCAAACGCGGCTTTGGGTGGCGCAGACGTGATCAAGGACGATGAGCTGTTGAGTGATCCAGCTTATTCACCGATGGTTGATCGGGTAAAAACGGTCATGAGCTATTTAAAAGAGGTAGGAAAAGAGCAATCTACCTTGTACGCCGTTAATATTACCGGACGAAATATCATCGAGCGGGCGCAGTTAGCCATCGAAGCAGGTGCGAATGCGTTAATGGTCAACTACAACGCATTAGGTTGGGGCGCTACCGAAGACTTAGTCCGTTTCTTAAAAGATCAAAACGTGGAGATTCCCATCTTTGGTCACTGTGCCGGCGCAGGCGCTTATTACAAAGCAGAAAATAATGGCCTATCGGCAGCGTTGAGCTGCGGAAAATTGCCCCGGCTGATCGGAATGGACATGCCGCTGGTTTATCCAGATAGCGGGCGTTTTGGCACGACGACAGATGAGCTGGTCGAGACACACAGTGCGTTGTCGACACCGATGCAAGGAATCGAATCTGCCTTTACAACGGTCGCTGGAGGCGTTCATCCTGGGACGATCGAGTATTTGATGGGGTTGTTAGGCAATGAAACGATCTTAATGGCTGGAGGCGGTATTTATGGACATCCGGCAGGTGCGGTTTCAGGCGCAAAAGCATTGCTTCAAGCAATCGAAGCAGTGATGCAAGAAGTGCCAGTCACAGAAGCGGCGCAGACGTATGAAGAATTGCAGCAGGCGCTGGCTTTCTGGTCTTAAAATAAGGGGGACTCGTTTGAAAATGACTATTTCTAAAGAAACAATGATAGAGATGTACCGGACGATGGTACGCATTCGTGAGTTTGAGGCCGAAGCCATCGAATTAGCCAAAGCCAATATCACCCGAGCAGCTGTCCATACGTATAATGGCGAAGAGGCGATCGCCACAGGAGTCTGCGTTCATTTGAGCAACGACGATTACATCACCTCTACCCATCGAGGACATGGGCACTGTATCGCAAAGGGGGCAGATCTACGCCGAATGTTCGCTGAATTGATGGGGCGTGAGACGGGCTACTGTAAAGGAAAAGGCGGATCGATGCATATCGCGGATCTGACGACAGGGAACCTTGGCGCAAACGGGATCGTCGGAGGCGGCATTCCGATGGCGATGGGTGCGGGGTTAGGCCTGCAAGTAGCAAAGGAGCCGCACGTAGCCGTTTCGTTTTTTGGTGATGGGGCATCGAATGAAGGCTCCTTTCATGAAGCACTGAATATGGCATCGATTTGGAAGCTGCCGGTTATTTTTATTTGTGAGAATAACAAATATGGCATCTCGACCTCGACGGAGAAGTCGATGAACGTCGAGCATATCGCGGACCGTGCGATTGGCTACGGCATGAAGGGCGTGACCGTCAACGGAAACGATATCGTAGAAGTGTATCATCTCTTTGCGGAAGCAAAAGAATATGCTTTAGCAGGGAATGGGCCTGTTTTGCTGGAAATGGATACCTTCCGTATGGCGGGGCACTATTTTGGTGATAATGAAAATTACCGTACACGGGAAGAGGTCGAAAAGTGGAAAGCAAAAGATCCAATCCTGCATTGCGAAAAGCTTTTGAAGGAAGAGTATGGGGTCGATCAAGACGTATTGGCTGCCATCAAAAAAGAAGAAACGCAGCTTGTATTGGCAGCCTCTGAACAGGCGAAGCAAGACCCAGAGCCGTTGATCGAGGAGATGTTGGACGATCTTTATGATCCCACCTTTGAAACGATTGACTGGACACTATTTTCCAAAGCGTAAAGGAGGAGAACCATGCGAAAACTTTCCATGCGGCAAGCAGTAAACGAAGCGTTGCACATTGCCTTTAATAGTGATGAGAATATTTTTACGATCGGTGAGGACATTGCCGTTTATGGCGGACAACTACGCTGCAGTTATGATTTGTTAGATAATTTTGGACCGGAGCGTGTCAGAGATACCCCAATATCTGAAGTAGCCATCGTGGGCGCTGGGATCGGTGCGGCGATGATCGGCAGGAGACCGGTAGTAGAGCTGTCTTATATGGATTTTATCGGCGTCTGTTTTGATCAGCTATTAAATCAGGCCGCGAAGATGCGCTATATGTATGGCGGCGGTGTCAGTATTCCACTAGTGATTCGGACCCAATGCGGTGCAGGCTTAGGAAATGGGGCGCAGCATTCTCAATCCCTGGAAAACATTTTGGCGCACGTTCCAGGTATCCGAGTCGTCATGCCGTCAAATGCCTATGATGCAAAAGGATTGTTATTACGTGCAATCCGAGACAATAATCCTGTCGTTTTCGTGGAGCATAAAGCGTTGTATAAATTAAAGACGGAGGTTCCAGAAGAAGCCTATGAAGTAGGGTATGAGAGTGAAGTGAAGCAAGCGGGGGAAGATATCACGATCATTTCCTATTCTGCGATGGTCAATGTCGCATTAAAAGCCGCGAAGAAGCTTCAAGAAGAAGGGATTCGTGCGGAAGTCATCGATGTTAAGAGTATCGAGCCTTTAGATATGGCGCCGATCTTACAGTCGATCAAGAAGACGGGTCACGCGGTGATCGTTCATGAAGCGGTCAAAAAATCAGGCTTCGGAGGAGAAATCGTGGCGCAGATCCAGGAGTTCGCATTTGAAAGCTTGAAAAAGCCTATTTTACGAGTGACGGCTCCTGATGTTCCCGTACCTTTTGCCAGAAATCTTGAGATGGCCTATGTCCCAGATGAGACACAGGTGATCGAAGCAGTAAAAGTAACGTTAAAAGGAGGAGAAGGCGAATGAAAAAAGAAGTAATCATGCCAAAAATCGGATTGGATATGGACGAAGGGACGATCCTTACTTGGTATAAAAAAGTAGGTGATCCTGTCAAAAAGGGTGACGTTTTAGTAGAGATCGAAACAGACAAAGCGACGACCGACGTAGAATCAGCACTGGATGGTACGTTGACAGAGATCGTGGAGGAAGAGGATGCCACAGTAGATATCGGTGAAGTGATTGCTTGGGTCGAAGTGGATGAGTAGCGAAGGGAAAAAACTCAGCGGGATCAAAAAAGCAATGGCGAAACAAATGATCCGAAGCTGGACCGACGTTCCTCAGTTTCAATTAAGTACGACGATTCGCTGCGACGAATTGATACGTTATCGGAAAGAACTGCCGACAAAGGTTTCCTATACAGCCATCATTGCAAAGGCAGTCGCAAAAGCGCTCCAAGAATACCCCGAAATCAATCAGCATTTTGATGGGGAATGTGTCACAAAAGCAGACGAGGTAGCCATTGGCATCGCCAGTGATACAAAGCGCGGACTGCTGGTGCCTGTAATATCCGATGTTCCGAATAAATCCTTGGCAATGATCCAAGCGAATCTGGAAACGATCAAAGAACAAAGCAATGTTGGAAAATTTGCTGTGGAAGAACTGACTGGCGGAACTTTTACGATCAGTAATCTAGGCATGTTTAACGTCGAGCAGTTTTCCTCTATCGTCAATGCACCACAGATTGGTATTTTAGCTGTCGGGAAGATCACCAAAGCTGCCGTGATCAACGAGGAGGGTCAAGTCGTTGCGGCCTCCGTGATGCATCCAGTAGTAACGTTGGATCACCGAGTAGCCGATGGGGCTCTTGGTGCGCGTTTTTTAACGTATCTATGCGACCTATTGGAGCATCCAATGGAAAAAATACCAAAGGAATAAAGGAGGGCTGGACGTGAAAAAGGAGATCGTCATTGTTGGTGGTGGACCGGGAGGATATGTCGCAGCCATTCGCGCAGCACAGCTCGGAGCAGCCGTTACACTCATAGAAAAAGATCAAATTGGCGGAACTTGCCTCAATGTAGGGTGTATTCCAACGAAGTCGTTATTGCATTCTGCAGATATGTTAGTGCAAGTTAAAAACAGCAAAAAATTTGGAATTGAATGCGCCGTAGAATCCGTCGATTGGACTGCGGTTTTAAGAAGGAAAGAACAGGTCGTGAAGCAATTAGTCAAAGGCGTTGAAGGGCTGATGAAAAGCAATCAAATCGAAGTGATCAAAGGAACAGCGCGTTTTCTGGATGAGGAGACGTTGGGTGTTACGACGCCGACAGGAGATATACGATTGAAACCGAATAAGATCATTCTGGCGACAGGGTCAACACCCGTTCTTCCGCCAATCAAAGGGCTGAATGACATTTCTTGGCTCGATTCCAGCGCTGCGTTACAGTTGGAACAGCTTCCCGCAGAGTTGATCATTATTGGCGGTGGTGTGATCGGGATCGAATTTGCTTCGATCTATCAACGCTTCGGCAGTCAAGTCACGATCGTGGAGGAACAGCCGGAGATTCTACCGGCGATGGATCAGGAATTGGCGGCGCTGCTGCGGAGAAAGCTAACTAAAGAAGGGGTACGTTTCCTATTGGGTAAGCGAGTAGAGGCTGTTCGTCAGAAAGAGCAGCGGGTGACTGTTTCTTTAGGCGAAGAAACGCTAACGGGAGAAAAACTCCTAGTCGCAGTTGGCCGTCGCAGTTACGTTGAGGGGCTTGGGTTAGAGCATACAAAGATTGCGACTCAGCGAGGAAGCATCGTGATCGATGCTAACCTGCAAACAACGCAGGCAAATGTGTACGCGATCGGTGATTGCGTCGGTGAAGTATTATTGGCTCACTATGCCTCAGCACAAGGAGAAGTCGCGGCGGAAAATGCGCTAGGTGCGGACAACGTATTTGAAGGGAAAGACGTTCCTGGCTGTGTGTATTCCGATCCAGAGTTTGCGGGAGTAGGGATGACAGAAGAACAAGCGAGAGAAAAAAAGATCCCGTACGTGGTTGGAAAATTTCCAGTAAAAGCCAGTGGAAAAGCATTGGTGATGGGGCAAATGTATGGTGTTGCTAAAGTAGTGATCCATGCAGAGACGCAAGCACTACTTGGTGTCCATCTGCTCTGCGATCGAGCAACGGATATGATCGCGGAAGCGACGGCATTGCTTCAGAGAAAAGCGACGGCAGAAGATGTGATCGAAACAATCCATCCGCACCCAACAGTTAGTGAAATTTTTCGCGAAGCTGTACTCGCGGCTGATAAACGAGCAATCCATATACCGAATTAGACAAATAAAAACGTCGAAAGCGCTGCTTTCGACGTTTTTGGCATTTTTAGTGTTTAATAGGTTCGACGGCCACGACGTTTGGTTAACCAAGTAACTAGGAAGTAGGCAATCGCTAGCGGAATACCGATCTTAAAGAAGAGGTGCAATAGGCCAGAAAGAATTGGACCAACAATACTTAAAACCAAACTAGCAACTAGGAAAAAGCCGACAACAGCTAAAATTCGTACAACCATAGGATAATCTTTCATCATTTTTCATTCCTTCTTTCCATTTGTTTATATCTTAACCATAGTTTAGCAAAATTTTTTTCCTGTTTCGTCCAACTTAAGACGTATTTATCGGAATCTTTCGGCGGATATGCTACCTTGTAGGCAACAATATAAGAATCTATAGAAAAGAAGGCATTTCATGGAAAGAATCTAATGAGATTTGAGGATTATGATAGAGAGTGACGGATTCCTTGATATTCTAGAGATTCTTTTGTTTAATGAACACAGGAAAATGAACTTATTTTTTATTAGTAATTAATTGGTTAGGAGTAGAAGGATATGCCGAAGTCACGAATTGAAGCTTTTACGGATGCGGTCATCGCGATCATTATGACGTTGTTGGTTTTAGAATTGCATGAGCCGAATGGGTCAGATTGGTCTGCATTTTTACATATGGAGCATAAATTTATCATCTATCTGATCAGCTTTATAAGCCTGGCGATCTATTGGAACAACCACCACCACCTCTTTCAATTGGTTCGAAAAGTAGACGGATGGGTCCTGTGGGCCAACAACTTTTTGATTTTGATGATGACCTTGTTCCCGTATGTCACCGCGTGGGTCGGGGACTACCCCTTTGAATGGGCGCCGCAGGCATTATATGGCTTGGTCACTTTAGGAACAGATTTTGCTTATTATTTATTGGTCCGAGCGCTTGTGCGGGTGAATGGGAAAGAGTCTAAAATCGGAAAATTGTTCAAGCATTACCCGAAATTGTATCTCTCCATCACATTAGCGATCGTCGCCTTGGTCTTAGGAAAATTGATTGCACCGATCGCTGTGCTGATCGTCAATGTGCTAATTTTATTAATGTGGTTTATTCCAGAAAAATCGATCGAAGAGACGTTATAAAAGAGATACCAGCAGCCGCTTTTCAGGGTTGCTGTTTTTTTGTATTCAAAAGGGAATAGAAACCGAAAAAAATTTCTTTCTTTTGGCGTATTTTAGGATAGATGTTATTTATTTGAGCGTGCTATAATGAGGGCGAGAAAACGCTTTTCATGATAGCCGCGAGACTACTATTCTGAAAGGCCGTGATGATATGCTAGAGTACTTACCCACAAACGATTTGATCTTTAAGAAAATGCTGACCTCCGAAGATTCCGCGAACATCCTTCGAAATTTTGTCAAAGACCTGTTGGACATTGAATTCAAGACCCTCACGCCAAAAGAAACATACCATATCGATAGTTACAAAAAATCATACGAGCACTTAGAAATTGGGCTGACAGAAGTGGATATATTAGCCGTTGCCGAGGATGGCAGCCAGGCGACGATCGAGTGTCAGATACAGCCTCATCAGTTCTTCCAAGAGCGGACCGTGTTCTACTTGACGGAAGCCTTTCGTGCCCCCTTTGGAAACAGGGAGTCGGAGGATTTTGTCGTGAAAAATAATTTTTCTGCCTTGCGTCCCGCCTATGGCATCAACATTATTGATTTCCACTTGTTTGATAAGGAACAAGACGCCCTGCAAACATACCGCCTACTCAACAAGACGACACAGCGCCCTTTTGTTGGAGGCAAAGGCAAAGAACTGCTGACACTCTGCTTTTTAAGCCTCAAAAACAAGAATATAGAAAAGGATAGTAAAGCGTACCACTGGCAATACTTTTTAAAAACCGGGGAGGCATTGCAAGAAGCGCCTGCCTATATCAAAGAAGCCCAGAAAAAAATCAATTACTTCAAATTAAACGAGGAGGAGAAAACGATGATTACAAGGATCAATAAAGCAAAAGACATCAATGACGCCGTGATCTCATCTGCAAAAGTAGAAGGTTTTGACTACGGACATGAAGAAGGCCTTAGAAAGGGTAGGAAAGAGGGCCAAGCTGAAGGACGCAAAGAAGGACATAGAGAAGGACATGAAGAAGGACATAAAGAAGGTAAGGCTGAAGGAGAGCGTAAAATTGCTTTGAATTTACTGGAGATGGGGCTTCCGATGGAAAAAATCTCAGAAGCGACAGGGTTAGAAGTAGAAATTCTACAGCAGTTAAAGTCAGAAAAAACATAACGATATGCCCAATTGTGATAAATGAATAGCAGACGAGAGTCGTGTCCCCCGGCATTTTTAGATGTCGGGGGATTTTCCGCTTCCAATCAATAGGGGAATCGTTGTTTGGTTAGGTCGCATTCGGTTTGTCAGGGAAGAGGGGCAACGCTTCGTTTAAAAAGTGAGTCAGTGCATTGGCTGTATTCTGATGTTTCCAAGCGAAAAAAAGGTTGTAGAGAGTTGGAATATTTCCTTCAACTTCGCGATAGCAAAGATCGAAGCGACTATTTTTGGAAGATTCATGAATCAAAGCAATGCCCATCCCAGCTGCGACAAATGCCAACAGTGACTGCATATTGTCAGCGGTCAGAGCGATAGTTGGACTGAAGCCATTCGCCATACAGGTCTGGATAAATTGATCAAAATAAAAGGCGCCAGCTTCTCGACGTATTGCGACAAAGGGTTCATTGACGAGATCGTGAATAGCTATCGTCCCTTTTTTGGTCAGCGGGTGTGTAGGGGGAAGTGCTAGTAAGCAGCGTTCTTCACGAATCAGATGGTATTGAATAGCCGGGTCAGGGCGTTGCGAACCAACGATCCCAAGTTGAATCTGATCTTGTATTAACGCATCTAGCTGCATAGCGGTAGTCATTTGGTGCGGAATAATGTCTACGTGAAGATATTTTTGCTTATAGGAGTGGATCAACGTCGGCAAAATATCCCATAGAGCGGCCTCGACAAAGCCGATCCTCAACGTGCCGTGCTCGCCGCTGATCGTTTGTTCCACGGCTGCTTCTGCTTCATGAACAGCTGTCAGTATGCTTGTTGCCTGTTTCAAAAAGACTTCGCCAACCTCTGTCAGCAGGACTTGATGCGTGTCCCGATAAAACAATTGACCGTTTAATTCCTCTTCGAGCTTCTTGATTTGCTGGCTGAGTGCGGACTGTGCGATAGGGATTTTACTCGCTGCTCGTCCAAAATGCAGTTCTTCAGCTAAGACAACAAAATAACGAATTTGACGTAATTCCAACGCCTCCGCCTCCTCTTATAACAATCTTTTTTTCAGATAACTGTCATCGGTTTTTGCTATTTTTCTTATCATCAAATCCAGTTTACAATGAGAGTGAGAAACAAACAATACTCAAAAAAAGGTGTGCTGTTCACAAAAGATTGGAACGTGCTATTCTTTTCAGATTTTGCTATAAGAGCGTTTACGGGCAGCTCTGTAAAAATAGCTACTGTCGCTTAACATCATCCAGGTCGTATCTTTTTGATAAGGAAAACAGAGAAAGCAGGTGACGAACCATGATTTTCAACAATCAAACAGCCATCATCACTGGCGGTGCTCGAGGACTGGGATTTGCGTATGCACAAGAACTAGCCAAAAGAGGTGCCCACGTGCTTATCCAAGACAGCGGAACGAACGTAGATGGATGTGGCGATGATCCAACGATCGTACAAAAAGCGGCAGAACAGCTTCGTGCACAAGGTGGCTCTGTACGTGCCGTTGAAACGACGATCAATACACGGGAAGGCTGTCACGCACTTGTGCAAGAAGCGATAGACACATTTGGTCGCGTAGATATTCTGATCCACAATGCCGGCTGGGTTGGTTATCAAAGCATCACAGAGCTGACACCGGAATTTCTCCAACGCGCCGTCGCCGTTCAAATGGAAGCGCCGATCTGGCTGACCCAAGCAGTCTGGCCTCAGATGCAACAGCAAAACTATGGACGGATCGTACTCACCACCTCCTGTCGCGCAATATATCCCGAATACGCAAAACCAGGCCTGACAGCCTACGCTGTGACAAAACTCAGTCAAATCGGTCTAATGAACGTGCTGGCAAATGAGAGTCGCCAAATAGGGATCGAAATAAACGCTGTTTCACCAGTTGCGCGGACTCGAATGTGGGGCGCCGATCGAGAGCCGTTGGATCTAAAGCCCGAGAGCGTCGTTCCAGGCGTCGTTTACTTAGCATCGTCGGAGTGTCATGAATCCGCCTGGATTCTACGTGCAAGCAATGGTCAATTTCATGGGATTCGTTGGCAAGAAGGCGCAGAGGTCGATTATCCTCTGGACATCAAAGGACAGAACTGTCAAACAGCAGAAGAAGTGGCGGAGAAATGGAAAAAAATCGCCATTTCTGTTCCAGAATACCGCCTATAGTTTAAAAAATAAGAAGAACGACTGCGAGAGAGGGGGGAACCCTCCAAGCATCGTTCTTTTTTTAAAGATTATTCTTGATACCGTTGATAATAATTTTTTGCTTTTTCCAGATGCAGCTGAGAAATTATTTTGTAAAAATGGGTTTCAGAGGTGGGGATCGGATCTAATTGTTCCATTAGACTATTCAACTCGCGTGAATAGGTGGGGTAATCCAAATAGGTATTCACCAGACAGGTGATAAAACGAAATTGTAAAGACAAGTATAAGTCGTCTGCCTTGGCGATGGCATCGCCATACAGCAGCAACGCAGCTACGGCCTCAGAAATGTCATGGATCATTAATAGCCATTGAATCCGGTTAAAATAGAGATCGCCGATTTCTTTATAATAGACGTTAGAATCGAATGCTTCGTATTTAGCTAATTCATCAAGCAGCCGGTTATAAAGCTGTGCCTCCTCCGCCTTCTCCTTCTCAGAAAACGAAAGAAGAATCAACTTCCCTAATTTGATCTCTTTTAACGTCCACATCTTCGTGTTGTCTAGATATACACGAATCTCCGAAAACGGTGCTCGCGAAAACTTATAAAAATTTGTGTTCGTGATCAGTACCAGCAAGTAAGCCTTGAGCGCCAAATACCGCATTTCTGTATGGGGATGCTGCTTATAGTCTTCGAAGAGGTCATAAAGGGCTTCGAATTCCCCGTGTTTATACAAACGGTCAATCTCAAGGTCTAAAAGCTTCTCTTCATTTTTCTCACGGCTGTCTCTAAAATAATCAAATTCAGTTTGACTGATTCCAAGATTATTCAAAAAGCCTTGGAATTTCGAGACTTCCACAGAATGTTTTCCAGCTTCAAAATCACTGTAAAAGGTTTTAGAAGCAATGCCGGTATAGACTTCCTTTTGAGTAAGGCCTTTTTGTTTCCGAATGTCTTTTATGATTTCTTCCCTCATACTGTCTCCCTTCGCCGATTCCTGTATACAGGAATTATACTGGTTTTTCGTCTTTTTTTGCATGCTATAGTATAAAAAAAGCAAACAGGAGGCAATTCAAATGGATAAATCATACAAAAAATACCTTAAATTAATCGGTGCAGCCGTGGCACTGACCGGGGTCATCAGCCTATTTTCAGCCGCAGGGATCGTGTTCAACTTGAACGATAACGGCATCATTGTCTGCCAGATAATGGCCTTTTCGATCTGCGGAGTCGCAAGTGTCCTTTATATGAAGAAAAAAGAGCCAACCTTGCGCGCCTTTGGGTTTCAAAAACCGCCGCTAAACAAAAGAATGCTTCTTTTTATGACAGTGATCGTGTTGATCCAACCGGGCCTCTTCGGTGTGAATCATCAATTGCCGCTGTCAACGATGGCTTTGATCATGGTGCAAATGCTGTTGGTTGGATTTGTGGAAGAAACGGTCTTTCGCGGAATCTTTCTGTATGTCTTAAGAAACCAATCGCCAAAAGTTTTTCTTCTTTTTTCTAGTCTCGTTTTCGGAGTGCTGCACATGGCAAGTAGTTTGAATCCTGAAACTGCGAGCATCTTAGTCGGGTTACAAATCATCAATGCTCTGCTGTTAGGCCTTGTCTTTTCTCTAATCTACTATACGCAACGCTCAATCTACACAGTGATTCTTTTTCACGGTGCTTTCAATGTATTAGCGACGCTTTCTAACGCAGGATCGATCGAGAAAAATATCACTGCCGTACTACTTTTGAGCCTTTGTTATGGCATAT
The DNA here is from genome assembly GCF_002174375.1 of Enterococcus sp. 12F9_DIV0723. Taxonomy (NCBI): domain Bacteria; kingdom Bacillati; phylum Bacillota; class Bacilli; order Lactobacillales; family Enterococcaceae; genus Enterococcus; species Enterococcus sp. 12F9_DIV0723. The sequence continues at coordinate 67,612 of NZ_NIBK01000001.1, forward strand.
TTTTACTCTATTTCAGCAGAGGGATTGCACCAATAGCGAACTTAAAAAGTAGCCATTAAACGATACCATTGAGAAGCCTAGCAGATTTTTTCTGCTAGGCTTCATTTAGCAAGATGTAAATAGAAGCAGCTCGTGGTGAGTCCCGTCGTCACGGATCGTGCTCTTGCAACCAGTGGTTGACAAGGGCAATGACCAATCCCACGAAGAGCGGTGCTAAGATGTAGCGGATCAGCTCCTTCAAAGGCCTCACCTCCTTCCGCTGGTGAGAAGGGGTGACGACAGTTGGTTGTTTTCCTACGCAAATTATTTAGTTTTCAAAGAACGAACGAGGGATCACTGACCTTGATCCGGCACGTTTTCTTGTTTCCGATGGATCAGACGTTTCCATAGGTTTTCCCGCGGCTTCCTCCTCAGCTCCTGCGCTTGGTTGGACGAGGGAGCGGATTCGGAATGAAGGCTGACAGGTTCTTCACTAGAGCTTGTGCTTTGGTTTTCGGTTGGTACTGGTTTTTTTATTAATGACGGTTGGTCGACTGCTGTAGTGGCTGCCAGCGAGACCTTCGGGAAATCGTTGGTGGTCGTCTTTATCGGAACTAAGGCTGTTTCAATGGCGCGTTCCACAAGGGGCAAGGAGAAGCAGCCTGTTTTTTCCTCCAATGCTGGTTTTTGGTTGAGGTCTTCGTTTAAGTTTTCGCCTTCGAAGATCTTCAGGCGTTTTTTCGTGACAAGTTTGCCTGTAAGGACGGTATCGAATTGCTTCACACCGTCGATTTCAAAAATATCCAGTGACGTTAATAGTTCGCAGGCGGCTTTCATTTCTTGCGGAGTTAAGTTCGTATCCACATCTGTATAGCGCCAGTTGAAGGGTTTGCCGTTGCCATCGGCGAAGGTCGTGACTAAGTCTGTTCGTTCGTTGGTCATGGGTGGTTGTCCTTTCTTTTCTAATTTTGCGTAGGTAGGTTAATTAATAGTTATGTTCACGTTTCGGTTGTTTCTATTTTTACAGTTTCTTCGGATGTTTCCGTTTCTTCATTGGGACGGACAGGAGCCAAAAGGGAACGGACAAGGGACGAAGCTTTTTCCATAAAGTTGCGGACTGGGAACAGTTTCAATCGCAGTGCGCGAAATTCGGGCGCCATGAAATAATCCGCAAAGTAATGGAAGAAACGTTTCATCGTGCGAGTAGCTTTCGTGTGTAAAAACAAATGACGGACGAGATCCTTGAGGAATCCTTTGAATTCCTGTGCGCCTAATTGTTGGCGGACCTTTGTGGCTAAAATGTATTGGATGGCGGTACTGCTGTTTTGTGTCAGTTGATAAAAACGAGTGATGCGAGTTTCTAACGTCGGTGCTTGTAAATGGAATAATTGGTTCTGGTTCAAAGTGAGTTTCTGTTCTCTCATGGATCTCGTCCTCCTTTATTGTTGAGAGGAGGACGGAAAAAACTCCACCTCTCCTCAATGGTTATTAGTTAAAAAATCGGTGTTTCGATGGTTTCGACGTACTCGGCACTTTCTACCGTATCGAATAAAACGACGTTGTCCTTCTTAAATAGCTTCAATCCGGCGAAGCGTTCCAACAGTCCTTTGACTTCACTGGGCTGCTTCGTCGTATCGGGATTGGCGTAGCTCCACGAATGGCTCTTGCCTTCACTGGTTTTAAAAATCGCGACTAATTTGGTCATTTTTTCTCCTCCTTCTATTTCACATACCCTGTTTGGCTGGTCAAGATCACGCAGTCAAATTCACTGTTCTCTGGGGCAAAGGCGGTCATAATCTCGCCTAATTCCAAAATGGCTTCTTCCGTTGGGTCGTCGATCACGTTTTGAAAGTTCACTCGTTTCATTTTTTCTAATCCTTGGTCGATCTGTACTTGTACTTTTTTTCCTAATGGTTGAATCATGGTGGTTCCTCCGTTTTCTTTTTTTTTTTTGGTTCCGGCCGGTGACTAAAAGATAGCGGATTCAAAAAAATAAGGCAAACGGCAAATTTGCCGTTTACCCCCCAAATTTGCAGGTTTGAAACGGTCCAATGCGGGTTCCAGCGTTTTAACTGGTAAATTTGGGGGGTGTTTGGTAAATTTGCCAGTTGACAAGGTGAAGCAAACGTTGCGAAAATAGAGGATTTTCCCTTGTAAAAAAGTAAGACAAGGCGTGCTCGTCTAAACCAAATTGGCAGATTCATCTGTGGGGGCTTCGATCTAACCTGTCAATCCTCCAAACAAATTCTTCATTAAAGCGTTTCCTATGGTAAACTATTCCAAGAATGTATCTTATACAAGAGGTTCAAGGAGGGTATCAATGTTAGAAGCGATTATTTTCGATATGGATGGTGTATTGGTTGATTCTGAATATACGTATTTCCAAAGTAAATCACAGATTTTAAAAGAAGCGGGCCATGAGGTGGAGGAGAGTTACCATTTTCAGTTCATGGGAACGACGAGCGACTATATGTGGGAGCAAATGAAACAAGAATTTTCATTGCCGTTGTCGGTACCGGAATATGTGGAACAGATGACCGCGCTGCGTCAAGAGATGATCCAGCGAGATGGCGTACAGGTGATTCCTCATGCTCAAGCGTTCGTGAAGCGTTTGTATGAGGGCGGCTTGAAATTGGCGGTGGCGTCGTCTTCTTCATTGGCGGAAATCAAAAAGAACTTAGTGGAGATCGGCTTGTCGGAGTATTTTTCAGAGGTCGTCAGCACAGAGGAAGTTACCCATTCGAAGCCGGCACCCGATGTGTATTTAGCAGCAGCGGAACGTATCGGGATTCGCCCTGAACATTGTTTAGGGATCGAAGACACAAAGAATGGAACGGGCGCAGTTCGCAATGCAGGGATGGTCTGTGTGGGATTCGCGAATCCAGCGTTTCCAAAGCAGGATTTGGCTCATGCGGATGTCGTTGTCTCTTCATTTGAGACCGAAGATGCCGCGTCATTGGCGAAAATCTACGAAGAAGTGAGGGCACAGGATGCCTAGAGCAGCGATCTCCAGCAAAGCTTTTTTGATAGAGGGCGGCTGCAATGCCTGCGGGCTGCAAAACACGGAGACCTTCACGATCCATTTTGAAGACCAGCGCTCCGCAATAGTGGACCAGTTAGATGTTCCCTCGTTAGTCCAAGCGATCGCGCTAAAAAATGGCTGGCGCGAGTCGATCATTCCTGTAGGGATCAGTGAAGAAGAGGTCGTTTTGAAAAAGGGTGCGCAGGTGATAAAGCCTAAAATCCTTGGGGATCAGATCCTTTATCAGGCGCAGGGTCAGCACCTCCAAACCAAGCAGCGCTTTGACCAGACGGAAGCTTTATTTAAGCAGGTCAATCAGATTTTGACACAGCTTTTTGGAATCGAACCTTATGAGATTAGACTAGCGGTCGACTAGTTCGCTACGTTTGTTTTTAAAACAGGCAGGATGTGGTTCGTTGAAAAGAGGTAAGGGTGCATCTTTCTTCATTGATGCCAAACCCGGCTGTTAGATACAAGGAATATGGATAATGAGTGGCTATTGCCGCTAAAAGAGAACTGTTTCAAAGCAATCAGATGCTTTGAAACAGTTCTTCTAATTTTTCCTTTTGGATTTTTTGGATTAATCGGTCCACATTGTTTACGTTCTTTTCCTGTAAAGCGGGGTCCCATATTAAAAATTTGGCTACCGGCGAGTTTTTTCTATGGGTCAGCTTGTCGATCGGAAAATCTGAGAGTATCAGGTCAATGTCACGGTTTTGAGTTTTATATTCGATCTTTCCTCCATTGAGCTGCTTCAGCTCTTCTTTCCAATTAAGAACTTCGATAGGACCATTTTTTGACAGAAGCAAGATCTTAATTGTAGGCAAGTATTTTTTTATGATGCATTTAAAAAAGGACAGCACTCTATAAGTGAACAAGGGGTCTAAAAAAATAGTTTTATATTTTGAATAATTGGTCGCACATCTATCCAAGACCCAAGATAAAAGCGTATGAATGGACTCATTGTTAGGGTCCTGTTTCTCCAAAAGAGCCGGACTGATCGTCGTATTGGTCCTAAAAAGAGTAAATCGAATGAACAGAGACAAAAAATGATGCTGAATGTCGTTTCTATCTGTTTGGCTTACTTGTTTAGAAAGGGATTTTTGAACAAGGTGCAAGAAAAAATCGGATATTTCTATGTACTGTTTATTGCTAGTGATCACTGAAGGCTCGTCCGTATTGCCAGTCGTATCGACGGCCAACGAAAGAAGGCTATATAAGTAAACAGCTTCCTTTTCAAAATCAACTGTTATTTGTTGAAATTGTATGAAATGTGGCCGGATTATGGTTTTTTTAAAGGTATCAAAAGTTATCTGCGGATTCGAAATTTCATAGATAGATGGCGGCAGATCCTGAATGAAATGCCCTTTGCGAATCCTCAAGGTAGAAATCTCAATAATGTTTATTACATGTAAGTAATCAATCTCGTTTAGCCAAGGAAGATGCTGCTTCAATCGGTCAAATAAGCGAGTATTTACAGAACTGCGAGTCATAGATTGAATGAACAAAGTCTCATCGAACAGCTCCCATTGCAACCGTTCGAAAAAGAATCGGAGGATAAATTCCTGTCCTTCCAAAGGCCTTTGTTTGAAAAAATTCAAGGATAGATTGTAATGGGACAATAGCTTTTTTAATTTTTCAATGGCACGTTGAACCGTACGGACACTAAAATTCACTCTATGTGAAAAAGCGGTAAGATTATCGAAGCGATCATAAAATAATTCTTCTAACAGTTTGTATTCAATACTGGATTTTAAAAATGAGTTGTGTATCTTGCTTAGAGAAAACTCCTCGTTAAAGTGGACAAGGCATCCTTTAGAAGAGGCCTGAAACTCGAACTCTGGATATATTTGGCTTAGCGCGTGCAAGGATTCATACAATTTGTTTAAATAAGTCCCGGATAGATGCAAGTGGTCCATGATTTCTTTATTCGAATGAGCCTGTTTTTGACTAGACAGAACATAATTCAATAGGTTTAACGTGGCTTTTTGCTCACGATTTAAAAAGTAGTCATCCATTGATTTCTCCATCACTCTAATAAAATTTTAACAAATATAACATAGTAGATCATTATGTCACAATTAAATTGCTTACTTTTAGCGCCCTGCTAGCGGGAATCAATGGGACATCTTTCGCTTGGTTTTTAGGCGAGTTTAGAGTGAGTGACGTGAACTATGACATTTTTTTCATTTTTTCGCCTTTTTTTTGGCGTAACGGGAAGCGGTCCTCACTGTATAATTAAGAAAATATTTCACCGAATCACTGTTTCTGATGGGGAGCGCTAAAGGGGAAAAGATGGAAAGAGGGATAAACATGAAGAAGAGTGTCAAACTAATTATAATCGTACTGCTTTTACAAGGTGTGTATCCGATACAAACTGTATGGGGAGCTGCAACAGATGAATCAACGACTCCGACGGTCGGAGCCTATGTTGAAAGTGATCCTTCTTTATCAGAGAGGGATGCAACGAGTAACAGAGCAGAACCTATAGATTCTTGGATGCCGGATAAAAATCTCCAAAATTACATTGCTCAAGCATTGAATTTAAGTGATCCGAATCAGATAACCAAAGACCTTCTTGCTTCCTCAGAAATTGATTTCGAAGCCAGTTCCACTGCAAATCCGTATTACTCGATAAGAAATTTTGAAGGCCTGCAATATTCTTCTGATGTTCAAATAAGTGGCTACACGTCGCTTTTATTTGCCGATAACAACTATCTATCGAATTCTGCGTTGGTAAGTAAGACCTCACTCGTAGTAGATGGTGATCTTACGACCCTTTTTCCTAATGGATTAGATGCGGCATTCACCTCACAATTCAAAAGTATTTCAATCGATCCACATAATGTATACAATCGGAACCTTACAATTAATTTGAATGAAACTAATTATAAGAATTTTTTTATCAGCTATGAAGACTTAGGACTGACGGATTTTAGAACTGGGATCGATTACAGCAACTTATATATTAGTATGCCGACAGACACGTTGAGCTATACAGGGATTCCTGCGATGGACGGAATAACTTTTACTCTGACGAATACCAATGTTGATTACGACAACTTGGCAGGACAGCATTTCGAGAATACAAGTGAAGCTACACATTTTCCAGATGGACCATACATTCAAACAAATTTATCCAGCGGTTCTGTTTCAGGAATCCTTAATCACATACTGACAGTCAATTTCAAACCTTATGGTGTTGCCGGCGGGGACGTTACTGTAAAGTATCAGGATACGGAAGGAAATCAGATTGTACCCGATGAAACGAAGTCTGGGGACATTGGAGAAGCATACACAACGGAACAAAAAGTGATCGACGGGTACACATTCAAAGAAGTTCAAGGAAGTCCGACTGGCGTATTCAGCGACCAGCCGCAAACAGTCACCTATGTATATTCTAAGAACCCCGTGAAGGGTGCCGATGTGAAAGTAAACTATGTCGATACGGCGGGTAATCAAATTGCGGATGTTTCGAATGAAACATTATCTGGGAATATCGGGGAAACATATACGACGGAACAAAAGGCGATCGAAGGGTACACGTTTAAAGAGGTTCGAGGAAATGCAAAGGGTGTCTTCACGTCAGAACCGCAAACAGTGACATATATCTATACGAAAAATCCAGTCATCCCGGTGGCTGGGGGCGACGTCACGGTGAAGTATCAAGATAAAGAGGGAACTAAGCTTGCACCCGACGCAACGAAGTCTGGGAATGTCGGAGAAACGTATACGACGGAACAACAAGCGATCGACGGGTACACATTCAAAGAAATTCAAGGGAATGCAAAGGGTGCTTTCACGTCAGAACCGCAAACAGTCACGTACATTTATACGAAAAATACACCGACACCTGTGAAACCGGATCAAGCTCAGAAGGTCACTGTGAACTACGTGGATGACTCTGGAAAAGCAGTGGCTGACGCCATTCTATTGTCAGGAAAAATCAATGAGGCCTACACGTCAGAAGCTAAAAAAATTGAGGGGTATACGTTGATAAAAACACCTGAAAATGAAAAAGGGTTCTTCACGGATAAAGAACAAACCGTCACTTATGTGTACAAAAAGAATTCTGCAGCACCAACGAATAACCATGGAAACAGTCAGCAAAAGACGACAACCTTCTATACAGGGGTGTCTAGAGGTGGAGAGACCTACACGGGAAAGTCGTACCCAAAAACGGGTGATCAAGCGAATGTAAGCTATGTACTGATTGGGGCAGTGATGACCGTCTCTGTGTGTATATATGGCTACTTGAGAAAAAAGCGCGTAAATTAAAGAACGTATTGGCAAGAGGCTAGTCCCTGGATTTTTTAGAAAATCTCGAGCAGCTTCTCGCAACGATTTTGTTGGAAAATAGACGTAAAAGAAGTATGCAGCATATTTTTTAGCTGCATACTTTTTTTGAGCCGGATTTTTGCTTTTTAATGAAACCGTATTCTATGATGGAAGGATAATAGGAGAGGTGGAGACTATGGAAAAACAGTTCGACAAACAATTTATTGGCGGAAAATGGAGACAAGGTAAAGATTCAACGCATGTAAATGAGGATAAGAATCCTTATACGCAAGAAACGATCCTGAAGATCCAAGGTGCGAATACAGAGGATGTCGATGAGGCCTATCAAGCCGCTCAACAGGCACAGAAGGAATGGATGAAGCAAACACCGCAGGAACGCAGTGCGATCATCGAAAAGGCAGCCGCATTAATGGAAGAAAAGCAGGCGGAGATCGTCGAGTGGCTGATCAAAGAAGGCGGTGCGACACAAATCAAAGCCGGTCTGGAAGCCAGTCTCGCAAAAGGGATCACAGAAGAAGCGGCCAGTTTTCCGATGCGTCTAGAGGGCAAGCTTTTGCCTACGAATACCCCCGGGGAAGAAAGCTTCGTGACCCATCGCCCAGTTGGGGTGATCGGGATCATCAGCCCATGGAATTTTCCGTTCCATTTGACGATGCGTTCCTTGGCGCCGGCGCTTGCAGCGGGAAATGGCGTCGTGATCAAACCCGCGAGTGATAGTCCAGTGACTGGCGGACTTTTGCCAGCGGCCATCTTTGAAGCGGCCGGTGTTCCTGAAGGCTTAGTCAATGTGACTGTCGGAAGCGGCAGCGAGATCGGCGATTACTTTGTCGGACACCCGATCCCAAGCTTCATTTCCTTTACAGGCTCTACGGCTGTCGGAAAAAACATTGCCAGTCATGCCATGAGTGGGGAGAAGATCAAGCAAGTTGCTTTAGAACTTGGCGGAAATTCCCCGTTTATCGTCTTAGAGGACGCGGACATCGAAGAAGCGGCACAAGCACTTGTCGTCAGCAAATTTATGCACTCAGGACAGATCTGTATGGCTGCCAATCGTGCTATTGTTGTTGAAGCTGTCTTTGATGAATTTGTTGCTAAGGTCGTCGAACGCGTGAAGGGATTGGCTGTAGGTGATCCTGCGAAAGAGGGAACGGTCATTGGTCCGATCATCAATCAAAAGCAGACAGATCAGATCCAAGAAATCATTCAACGAGCAAAAGACGCAAACGCGACGTTCTTAGTAGAAGGAGTAGTCCATGGTCAAGTGGTGGACCCAGTGGTATTGGTCTCAGATGATCCATCATTAGATATTTTCCATGAAGAGATTTTTGGCCCGGTTCTTCCGATCTTAAAGGTGAAGGATACGGAAGCTGCGATCCAGGCAGCCAATGATACTGAATACGGGCTGTCGAGTGCGCTGTTTACGAAGGACCTAGACAAAGGACGGGCGTTGGCGAACGAGATCGAGTCCGGCATGTGCCATATCAATGGCCTGACCGTGGATGATCAGCCGAACGCACCGTTTGGCGGCGAGAAGAATTCTGGGATCGGCCGCTTTAACGGCGAGTGGGTGCTAGAAGAATTTACTCGGACACAATGGGTAACGACCAAATCAGGAAAAGGACAGTACCCATTCTAAAAAAAGGAACGTCAAAAACTAGCAGTGAGGCGTGCGCTTTGCGCGCAGATCACTGCTAGTTTTTTGTATTTAAGGGAGAAAGCAGAAAAAAACCGCCAAGTCTAACTTACATAAAGAACAGACAAATAATGAGACTCTTGCTAAAATAGGGAAAGAACAAGAGCACCAAGTTGCATAATATGCAGCAAAAAACAGGAACGCAACGATTCGTTAGAGCTATCAATTCGGAGTTTCTGGTTTTTGTGCATTTTTTTTTGTGAAAAAAAGTTTTTGTAAGTACCAAGTTGCATAAAAAACACTGAACTATTTGGGAACAAAGATGATGGAAATGTAAGCGTTTTTCAATTAAATTGAAGATGTAAAGAGGGATGACGATGAATTTAGAAGAACGAACCAATCAAATTTTTGTTGAGTTAGTCAACAACCCGCAGATCACTAGTAAAGCATTATGTGAAAAATTTGATTTGACGCGAGGACAATTGAATTACGCGTTAAAGAAAATCAATGATTCTTTAGTAGATGAAAAGCTGAGTGAGATCAAACGAACAAAGAACGGTCACTTTCTGATCACAAATGATATTCTTTCAACCTATAAAGGAGGCGATGAGCAGCTGGGAGAACCCGCAGAGAGTTACGTGTTTTCCAGCAAAGAACGAGCATCTATTATTGAATTGATGTTATTGAGTAAGGAAGATTACTTATCACTGAATCATTTTATTGATGAATTGAAGGTCAGCCGCAACACCGTTTTGCGGGATCTGAAGGAAGTGGATCAGGAGCTTCAGAAGAATGAATTGGCTCTGAAGTATACACGGCAGAAAGGCTACTTTATCCAAGGCGATGAATGGAACAAGCGAAACATCCTTTCAAACCTGTTGAATAACTTGGCGGTGATGTACAACGGTGTCAACTTTATCATCCAGTTCGCGAATATCGACCCGCAGCAAATCGACATTTTTCGGAAACGGGTAGAACTGGTAGAGGAAGAACTGGAAGTCCAATTTACAGATGAGCGGTTAAAAACATTGCCGCTGCTGATCATTTTAATGATTCGACGGGCGCAGAAGGGCAAATTGATTTCCTACAGCTTCAAGGTGAACTACCGGGAGCTGGCAGACACGAAGGAATATCTAGCTGCTGACCGGGTCATCTGGGATGTCGATGGTCTAAGTGAGAACGAGCGGGTATATGTCACGATGCTGCTGCTGACCACGAATCTTTCCCGCGGCGACATTCTGTCGGTGAAAGAGATCAACAAGATGAAGGATGCGTTGGAAAAAGTCATCGCGAATTTTGAACGGATCGCCAGTGTCAGCCTGGAAGAGAAGGAAAAGCTATTGGAACGCCTCCTCGTCCACATGCGGCCAGCGTATTATCGAATCAAATACCATTTGAACCTGCAGACGCGCTTTTATCAGGAAAACAAGGATGCCAATCTTTTCTCGCTGTTCTATCTAGTCAAAGAAGCTAGCGGTCCTTTGGAAACATACTTTGGACAATCGGTCCCAGATGCAGAATTGTTTTTCATTTCGTTATTTATTGGCAGTCACATCGTGGAAAGCTCGGAGATCGTCCATCCGGAAAATCGAAAGCGTGCGATCATCGTTTGTCCGAATGGCATCTCTATCGCCGTGCTGCTAGAGAACACGTTGAAAAATTTATTGCCAGAAATTGATTTTGTCACATCCATGTCGGCGCGGGAATTTTACCGCACAGAGTATGATGTGGATTTCATTTTCTCAGCCGTTCCGTTAAAGACAGAAAAGAAAGTATTTGTCGTAAACAACTTCTTGTCTGACCAGGAAAAGCGGCAATTAAGAGAGCGGGTCTTGCGGTCCACAGCGATCATCCAAACGGAGATCGTCACACCAGAAAAAATATTGACGGTCGTCAAAAAGCACGCGAATGTGACAGACGAAGCGAGCCTTTATGAAGAATTGCTCAGTCTGTTTGCGCCAAAAGAATCCAAGATTTTAGAAAAGAAACGACCGCATCTGATCGACCTGTTAAAGGGAGAAACGATCCAGATTTTTGAAGAAGCAATTAGCTGGTCTGAAGTTTTGGAGGCCTTGGCACGGCCGCTGGAACAGCAGCAGGTCATTACGAAGGCATACGTCAAGGCGCTGAAAAAAGAAATGCCGATCTTGCCAGCCTATACGGTGCTGCGTCATAAGATCGCGTTGCCGCATACGGTCACAGAAGCAGGAGCGATCGGTGTAGGAATCAGCTTAGGATTAGTAAAAAAAGGCGTTTTAACAGAAGATGGTCGGAAAATCCATACAGTTATCTTACTGGGTTCCAATGATAAAGAAGAACATTTGGATTTGATTTTTGAAATGATGAGTTTGGCAGGCGCAGAGGAATTAGCACAGTTAGAAAAAGCAACCACGAAGGAAGAGATTCGGGAGGCGTTGATTCGTTTCAACGATGAGTATTGGAGGGCAAATTAATGGCAGAAACGACACTAAGTTCCTATGTAAAAGAACCTTTGGTTTTCGCACAAGAAAATTTTTCGTCCCAAGCAGAATTATTTGATCAGGTGGCGCAAAAAGCGTTAGATCTTGGCTGGGTACGGGAGGACTTCTTAGAGCGAATCAAAAAGAGAGAAGAGACGTTCCCGACAGGTATCCAATTGATGAATTTCGGAGCGGCGATCCCTCACACAGACGCCGAGTGTGTCTTGGAAGAATTCGTAGCAGTGATCACGTTGCAAGACCCCGTAGTTTTTTACAGCATGGAGGACAACAACTTTCAGATCAAAGCGCAAGTCGTCTTTGTTCTAGGACTCAATCAACCCCATGCACAGCTGGAAATGCTGCAATCACTGATGGGACTCTTACAAAACGAAACCGTCTTATCAGAACTATTGTTAGCAACCTCAGAAGAGGAATTGATCCAAACAATCAAGAAGAATCATTTATAAGAATGTCGTCAGACAGAAAATGAGTTTTTAAATGGTATACGGCTTGAAAATAGGACTCATTTTTCTCAAGAAAAATGAATTCACTACTATGAAAAAGGATGCCAGTTCCACTTTTCCCAGAACGAATAGTGAAAAAACAATGCAACAAAAGAGTCCGCGATAAGAATGAAGAAAGATAGTGGAATGGTATACGGCTTGAAAATAGGACTCATTTTTCTCAAGAAAAATGAATTCAATAGGATGAAAAAGGAGAAATCAATCATGAAAAAAATTCGCGTATTAGTCGCTTGCGGTGCAGGAATCGCAACATCAACGGTAGTTATGAAAAAAGTAGAGGATTTATTCGCTAGAAATAATATGCCTGTAGAGATCATGCAAATCAAAATCTCTGAAGCGGCATCAAAACAGGACGAAGCGGATATGCTGATCTCAACGACGATGCTTCCAACGGAATACAAGATTCCAGCGATCAAAGCAATGGCCTTTTTGACAGGTATCGGAGCAGATAAAGTAGAAAATCAAATCATTGAAGCCGCAAAAAATATTCAATAAGCAGCTACTTGGCGAGTTCCACTAGGGATAGTCGCGCTAGTGGATTCGTCTACATGAGACAGACCGACGATCTAGGTTTAAGTTTTCATTGAAAAAGTAACGGGATGATAGATGTGATGAGGATCAGGCGTGTTTTTTCGGTGAAAAAATTAAATACATTTAAAACGAATTAGGAGGAATAAGTGAATGGATGGCTTAATGGATGTGGTACAGAGTATTTTAGGTGCTGGCCCGAGTGTCATGCTCCCTATCATCATTTTCATTGTCGGAATTATTTTTAGAGTTCCAGTGAAGAAAGCAATTATTTCAGGAATTACAGTTGGTATCGGGATGATCGGGATCAACTTGGTCATCACAGTATTGACAACAAACGTTGGTCCAGCAGCACAAGCGATGGTAGAGCGGTTCGGTTTGAACTTGACGATCATCGATGCAGGCTGGCCAGCAGTCTCAGCCGGGACATGGGCGCAACCAATCGCGGCTGTGATGATTCCAGTAATTTTGATCGTAAATTTAATTATGCTGGCATTAAATCGGACCAAGACACTGAATATTGACATCTGGAACTACTGGCATGTTAGTTCTGTGGCAGCAACTGGTTATATTGTAACAAAAAGTTTTTTCTTTGGCATCCTGTGTGGGATTTTGTTTACGATTATTATCCAAATCATCGCAGACAAAACAGCACCAAAAGTTCAAGAATATTATGGCTTAGAAGGGATCAGTATCACTACTGGTTCCGCTCAAGGATACGCGATCTTAGCGTTGCCAGTTGGTTGGCTCGTGGATAAGATCCCAGGAATCAATAAATTAGATGTAAAACCGGAAACGATCCAAAAACGTTTTGGTATTTTTGGGGAACCAATGATCATGGGAATCATCATCGGGATGTTCCTTGGGTTGTTAGGCGGCTATGACTTCATCGGCATTCTGCAAATCGGAATGAACATGGGTGGTGTGATGTTCTTAATGCCGCGGATGGTAAAAATCTTGATGGAAGGGTTGATCCCGATTCAAGAAGGCGCGCAAAAATTATTGCAAAGCCGTTATGGCGATCGCGAGATCTATCTAGGGATGGATGCGGCGTTAGCGACAGGCTCACCTGCAGCCCTATCGACCGGTCTTTTGATGGTACCGATCACTTTGTTCTTAGCGGTTATTTTACCAGGAAACCGCGTGTTGCCATTTGGGGATTTAGCAACGATCCCATTTTTCGCAGCACTGGTTGTTCCAAGTCGTAAAGGGAACATTTTACACTCTGTGATTTCATTGACGGTAGTCATGGCCGCAGCGTTATTGATGGCGACAAACTTTGCCCCAGTCATTACGGAAATGGCTCAAGGAATCGTGAAATTCCCAGAAGGCGCGGCAGAAATCACCAACTTGGATACAGGTGGGAACTTCCTGAAATGGATCTTCTTAAAACTTTCTGAATTTGTTGCACAAGTAATGTAGGAGGCAGATAGAAATGACGAAAATGATGAAGGGCGTCTCAAAACAAGCACCCGGTTATGACCAAATGGCATTTATTGACTTGCCAGTACCTGAAGCGAAAGCGGACAAGGTACTCATTAAAGTCGCGTACACTGGAATTTGCGGGTCGGATATCCATACGTTTAAAGGGGAATACAAAAACCCCACCACGCCCGTTGTATTAGGGCATGAATTTTCTGGAGAGGTCGTTGCAGTCGGCGAGCAGGTGACCAAGGTCAACGTGGGCGATCGTGTCACTAGCGAAACGACGTTTTATGTCTGCAACGAATGCGACTACTGTAAAGAAAAACAATACAATCTTTGTCCTCACCGCAAAGGCATCGGCACCCAGCAAAACGGCTCGATGGCGAATTATGTTTTAGCTCGGGAAGAAAGCATCCATGTTTTACCGGATCATTTGAGCTACGAAGGTGCGGCGATGAGTGAACCGTTGGCGTGCTGTGTGCATGCGATGTACCAAAAGAGCCAGCTAGAATTGAAGGACACGATCATTATTATGGGGCCTGGACCTATTGGTCTGTTCCTATTACAAATCGCTAAAGAAATTGGCGCATTCGTCATCATGACGGGGATCACCAAAGATGCTCATCGCCTAGAATTGGCGAAAAAATTGGGCGCGGATGTGATCGTTGATACGATGACTGAAGATTTGGCTAAGGTTGTTACTGACGTGACAAATGGCTACGGTGTCGACAAAGTCTACGATGCCTCTGGAGCGGTGCCGGCAGTCAATGCCAGCTTGCCGTTGATTCGCAAGCAAGGACAATTCATCCAAGTGGGCTTGTTCGCCAATAAAATGGTGGAGCTGGACACCGAATCGATCATTCAGCGAGAGATCGAATACATCGGCAGCCGTTCGCAAAATCCGTACGATTGGCCGATCGCGATCCATCTGCTTGCCAAAGGCGCCATCAATATCGACGAGATGATCACGAAGAAATTCCCACTGACCGAATGGCGTGACGCCTTCGACAAGGTCATGGAGGGCAACGAGATCAAAGTGATGATCGAGTCCAATCCGGGAGAATTTTAATACACATTATCAAGCTGCATCACGTGAGTGGGTGCAGCTTTTTTTTGCTTCAGATATCGTTATTTAAAAACTAAGACAAAAAGAAACCGTTTACTATTTTTTCTGTTCAGGCTAGACTAGAGGATACATTGATGGAGGAGGAAAATAGATGGATCTTGATAATCGAAGCGTTCAAATTCTGCAATCAGTCGCCTCTAGAGTGAACATTTCTTCAAAGGAAATCATGGAGAAATACGATCTTACCCGCAACCAATTAGATTATGCCTTAAAAAAAATAAATGACTATTTGCAGGAAAATAACTATCGTAAAATCATTCGCTCTCGGAATGGGAGTTTTGTGATTGACACGAAAGTGATCGATGCTTTCTCTGGAATTATGAACAGCGAAAGCCAATTACAGGCAGATGAACACAGCTTCTTGGATGAACATCACCGGATGCTGGTTATTTTATTGTTGATTTTTTCTGCCGATTACCTTTCTTTGTATCACTTCTCAGAAAGTCTGGAGGTAAGTAAAAACACGATCGTTTCAGATATCAAGAAGCTTAAGAAGCAATTGAAACGACACCATGTGTCCATTGATTATTCCAGAAAAGGCGGGTATTACTTTCGAGGGGATGAAGAGGCTATCCGTGGGCTGATCCTTGTTGTGACGGATCAGGTGATGGAATCTATCTACAACCGTCTTATTTTTGATACCTATTTGCATATACAAGCAGCGGAGATCAACGAAAAGAGAAAAATGTTGCGTTTCGTTGAAGAAGAACTGCAAGTTCAATACACAGACAATCGAATCCAAACAGCGCCTTATTTCTTAGTTTTATTAGAACGACGCGTTGAAAATCAGCACATTATCGAGCAGCGTTTTGGGTTGTTGGCTAAAGAGATCATGGATACCAATGAGTATGCGGCCATCGTCAAGGTATTGACAGTACAAGGTTCGCTTCCGAAATCGTATACGGAGCATCTTTACTTATGTTTGTATATTCTTTCTTTAAAAATCACGGACCTCAGCAGTATTTTTTCTCTTAACAAAGACGACTTGCGGACACACATCGAGCAGTTCATTGATCGGCTTGAAAAAAATACGATCATTCAGCTAAATGACAAGGCGCAATTGATTGAGAACCTAGCGTTGCATTTGACACCGGCATATTACCGCATTCGCTACGGGCTCACGTCGGATTACACCCTTACAGACATTGTCAAAAATCAGTTGGACCCTTTATTTTTTATCGTAAAGTCCTCGATCGCCCCTTTAGAAGATTTTTTTGAAGAGCGGATACCCAATGAGGAAATCTATCTAATCACGATGTTCATTGGTGCTTATATGCAAAAAGAAAAGCCCATCAACCTAGAGCATACGATCGTCAAAGCCGCGGTCGTATGTCCCAACGGCATTATCAGCTCAAAGCTATTAGAGCGGACACTGGATAACTGGTTCCCTATGATCCACTTTGTCAGTTCCTTTTCAATCCGTGAATTTTATGAAAAAGAAGCCCACCTCGATGTCCAATTGATTTTTTCGACGAACCCATTGGCAACGACGCTGCCAGTGATCGTTGTAGGCAATGATCTATCAGCAATGAATAAGACATTGATCGTCAACGAGGTCATTCGATTGATCTATAAAATCGATAGTTACAAGCTGCAGCCCGAGCACATTTTATCGATCGTCAAAAAACATATCGCGATGAATCAAGAAACGGAAGGGAAAATTCGCAAAGAATTGATGATCTCGTACAATTCGATTTTTCAAATTCAAGATCAGGACATTTTGACTAACGAAGCAAAGCTGAATTTAAGCGATTTGATTACGGAAGAGAGCATTATCTTTTTACCGAACACGTGTCATTGGCCGACGATTTTACAGAAGGCAACGCAAAATTTGATTGATCGCGGGATCGTTGAGCCCCGTTACTTAACGCATCTTGAAGAACAGTTTCCAGAAGTCACACCGAACATCGTGTTGGGAAATCAAATAGTGATTCCTCATACGGTTCCTGAAAACGGCGCTCGAGAATTGGGAATGTGTTTGGCGAAGGTATCTCAGGGATTTACTAGCCAAGGGCAGGTGTACCGTTACGTAGTCGTTATTTCTGCAATTGATAAGAAGATGCATATCCAGCCTATGATGCAATTACTGAAAATTGCCAGTGATCCTAAGGTAATCCAACGTTTAGACCAGGCGACAGACAAACAAGCTCTCCTATCAATCATTCGAGAATATAAAAAATGAGCGTCACTTTCCCACTCGTCTATGAGCGGGATTTTTTGTGCACTTAGGATATAGAAGGACAATCAAGGAAGAACAAAGGCTTGTGAAATCAATGTTTTCAGCAAGTCATACAAATATTCAGGAACAGGTTCAGTAAAAAATGAGTTCAAAAGAAATTTTAAAGAAAGCGTTTCCGTGGTATCTTTTCTTTAAGCAAGAAGCAAAAAAACAGAGTAGGAGGGATCGAGTGATCAAACGAGAGTTGCTTTTTAGCAAAATGAAGCCGCAGGATTATGAAGAGATGATTGCATTTTTGGGAAAAAAAATGGAGGAGCAGGGGTATGTCAAACCCAGCTACACCTCAGCCGTCTTGGAAAGGGAAAAAGGATTTCCAACAGGGCTGCAAATGGGGGATTATGGCATTGCGATTCCACATACGGACCGCGAGCATGTGTATCAGTCAGCGTTAGCGATCGCGACTTTGGCATCACCGATCGAAGTCCGTTCAATGATCAATCCAGAAGACAAGGTCCAAGTATCATTGGTGATCTTAATGGCGGTAGAAGACCCAGATGGTCAAGTTAAAATGTTGAGTAAATTGATGGGGCTCTTTCAAGACGTCGAGACATTGAAGCGGTTAGAGCAAGCATCCTCTGTCGAAGAAATGTATACTATCGTGGCAAAAATGGCGTTAGAAAACGTCTAAAAAAAACTAAGGAGGAACAATAATGAAAAGATACAATGTATTATCTGTTTGCGGATCAGGAACAGTGACATCGTCAATGGTGGCAGAAAAATTAAGAGAAACACTAGAAGAAAAGGGCTATATCGTCGATACGACAGAAGCGAATCCGAACGAGGCGCTGTCTTTAGCAAAAACAGGAAAGTTTGATTTTATTACGTATACCAGCCCTTTGCCGGATGGCGACTATGGAATTCCAGTAGTCAATGCGATCGGCTTTTTAACAGGCTTCGGCGAAGAAGAATTTTTAGAAGAAGTAGACGGTGTGTTACTAACATTAGACAAATAATCAGTCGAAAAGGTTGTTTTGGTTTCTTGCGAACAAAAAGCAATGGATAAAATAAAAACATAAATATGAAAAAGGAGTAATGAGATGTTAGATACGTTAAAGAGCGTTTTTGATACGTTTGGATCGGCTGTTTTTGTTCCTGTGATGATTTTTGCGGTTGCCAAAGTATTGAAGGTAAAGACTCAAAAAGCATTTTTATCTGGATTGTATGCAGGTGTAGGATTGATGGGCTTTACATTGATTTTGAACTCATACACCCCCATTATCTCTAAAGTCGTTCAACAGATGGTGGATCAAACGGGAATCAATCTTCCTGCTTTCGATGTGGGTTGGCAAGCAACGGCACTAGTGGCCTACTCGACAGAAGCGGGCATGATCTATCTAGTGATCGCATTAGTTTTGCAGACGGTGCTGTTCCTAGTCAAATGGACCAACGTCTTCCAGCCTTCAGATCTGTGGAACAATTATTCTTATATGGTTTGGGGTTCGATGGTCTATCTAGCAACAAAAAATATGATCTTAGCAGTTGTTTTGATGTGCTTGCTGAATATGTACAGCTTATTGTTATCAGAAATGTTGGCTAGAAGATGGTCCAGCTATTATCATTATCCGAATTGTACAATCATCGCGATGCACAACATTGAGCCGGGGATCTTCGCGCTGTTGATGGACCCGATTTGGAATATGATTGGTCTGCACAAAGTTCGTTTGAATCCTCAAGGACTACAAAAGAAATTAGGATTTTTAGGTGAACCAATCTCATTGGGATTGTTCTTGGGACTGTTTTTAGGAATCTTGGGAAATATCAGTAATTTGGCAGAATTGTCTGCATGGGGTCAAATCACAGAAGTCGCGATCGCAACGAGTGCGGTAATGGCGATCTTCCCGAAAGTAGCAGGTATTTTCTCTCAAGCGTTCAACCCGATCTCGCAAGCGGCTAGTAAAAATGTTCGCGGCAATAATGAAGGACGCGAATGGTACCTTGGCGTCAATGATGCAACAGGGTATGGGGAGCCTGCGACATTGATCTCTGGAATCCTGTTGATCCCGATCATGGTCTTTATCGCAATGATCCTGCCAGGTAACCAAACCTTACCAGTCGTTGACTTGTTGGCGATTCCGTATATGGTGCAGGCATTGGTATGTTTATCTAACGGAAATATTGCCAAAACACTGATCAATGGTGTGATTTGGTTCAGCTTAGGCTTATACATGTGTTCTTACACAGCACCGATGTTTACAGAAATTGCGCAGACCGTTGGCGTTACGTTGCCAGCAGGGGCCTTGATGGTTACAAGCTTCAATATTTTGGGAAAACCGATTTTTGGCCTAATTTTCTTAGCCTTTTTAAGTCAGAATCCATTGTTGATTGGCTTGACGATCGTCGCTTATTTTGTCGTTTACTTCTTGTTCCGCAAAAACAAAGAAGCCTTTTACGGGTATGTTGAACGGGCTGCGGCGAAAAATAACGGTGAGGTTCCAGAGGCCAAAACAAAGGTCGCTTAATAGAAAAGGGTGAGAGAGTATGACAGAAAAGATGAAAGCCGGCGTTTTAGTAAAGCCTGGTGTGTTGGAAGTGCAAGAGGTAGAGGTGCCAGAAATCGGTGAGGAAGAAGTGTTAGTCAAAGTCGCTTACGCGGGAATCTGCGGCTCAGATGTACCCCGCGCAAACTTAGAAGATGGTGCAAGAATGTACCCGCTCATTTTAGGACATGAATTCAGCGGCACGGTAGATCGGGTAGGATCACGCGTCACTAAAGTTCACGTCGGAGACAAGATCGCTGTTGCACCACTGATCCCAGATCCTAATTCTGAATATACAAAAGAAGGATACTATGGTCTCAGTGATAATTATAACATAATCGGTACTGGCAGTAATGGTGCCTTTGCAGAATACGTGAAAGTCCCGGAAGCCCATTGTGTCATCCTGCCGGAGGAGTTGGACCTGTTGTCCGCAGCAGGGGTAGAGCCGGCGACGATCAGTTGGCACGCGATGCAGCGCGCAAATATGAAGGTCGGGGATACCGTTGCGGTTCTTGGCTGCGGCCCGATCGGACAATTTGCGATTCAAATCGCGAAAATATTTGGCGCGAAAAAGGTGATCGCTGTTGATATTTTTGATGAAAAATTGGCTTTGGCAAAACAGCTGGGGGCAGATGTGATCATCAATAGCAAAGAGCAAGATTTGGAAGAAGCAATCAAAGCAGAAACAGGATTAGGGGTACACGTAGTGATCGAGACAGCCGGCAGTAAATTTACGCAAAAGCAGGCATTGTTGATTACCCGCAAGCATGGAACCGTCGTATTAGTGGGAATCTCCCATCAAGATTTGCCGTTATCCGAACAGGAAGCCGAGCGGATCATGCGCGCGGAATTGACGATCACTGGTTCGTGGAATTCTTATACAGCGCCTTATCCAGGGCGTGCATGGGAAGCGACATTAGAAGAAATGTCGAAACATCGGATCAAATTCAAAGAGATGGTCAGTCATGAGATCACGATGGCGGATTTGCCGAAGGTATTGCCTAAAATGTTTAAACGTGAGCTTGCTTATAACAAAATCGTTGTTGCAGTCAATCCAGAGTAAAAGGGGACCGAATCCATGTTAGAACAATTAAAAGAAGAAGTGTTTCAAGCCAATCTAGCTTTACCGAAGCATGGCTTAATTAAATATACTTGGGGCAATGTCAGCGCTTATGATCCCGAGACAAAGTATTTTGTGATCAAACCTAGCGGAGTCAGTTATGAGGGAATGAAGGCTTCAGATATGGTCGTGGTCGATCTTGATAATAATGTGATCGAAGGAGAATTGAATCCCTCCTCTGACACGCCGACTCACGCGGTTTTATATAAAGAGTTCCCAGAAATCGGAGGGATCGTACACACGCACTCGACTTGGGCGGCGGCTTGGGCGCAATCTGGTCTGGATGTACCCGCAATGGGAACGACTCATGCGGATACCTTTTATGGCTCTGTCCCCTGCGCGCGTTTTTTAAGTCAATATGAAATCGATGAAGGCTATGAGCATGAAACGGGCTGTGTCATTATCGAGACCTTCAAACAGCGTGAGATCAAGCCGCTAGAAGTTCCAGGAGTCTTGCTTCACGGGCATGGACCATTTACTTGGGGCAAGGACGCCCATAGTGCCGTGATGAACGCGGTGGTATTGGAAGAAGTCTGCAAAATGAACCTGTTGACGCGCCAATTAAATTCGTTTGCGGAGGAACTGCCGCAACGTGTACTGGACAAACATTATTTGCGTAAGCATGGTGCGAATGCGTATTATGGGCAAAAATAAATAGTGAATGGAAAGGAGGATTGCAATGATTAGCGAGTTGCTTGTATTGATCGGGTTGGCCTTTTTTATCAAACTCTTTTTTGATGGTGCTAAAAAACTGGTTATTGGCACGAATGGAGATGTTATTAAGAGCAAAACGTATTGGATTCATGGTGGGTTAGGATTGGCTTTTCTGATCGTCGCCCGGCTAATTACGATCCTCCTTTAATCATTTAAATAACGGAGGATGAGAAAATGAAACTTCATGAGATCAGCCAAGCGCCCTTTATCCGCGAAATGTGCGAAGCCACTAGCCAGTTATGGGCTTACGGCTGGGCAGAGCGGAACGGCGGGAATATCAGCTACCGGTTGCCACAGGAGGAAGTTCGCTATTATCTCAATACTGACCAAATTAAAAAAACAGTAGCGTTAGATTTTACTGTCAAAAGTTTGGCCGGAGAGTTGTTTCTCGTTTCAGGATCAGGCAAGTATTTTAAAAATATCTATAAGAATCCTGCCGATAGTTTAGCGATCATTCGCATAAATGCGAAAGGGGATAAGTATGAGTTGCTGTGGGGATTGGAGGGTGGTGATTTGCCAACAAGTGAATTGGCATCGCATCTCCAATGCCACGCCGTTCGCCTCGCGCAAGATCCTGCGCATCGGGTGATCTTGCATACCCATGCCACAGCGATATCGGCGATGACCTTCATTCATGATTTGGATGAACTGAAATTTACGAAAACGTTATGGCAGATGATCACCGAATGTTTAGTCGTCTTTCCAGATGGTGTCTCCGTGGTACCCTGGATGGTGGCGGGAACCCGCCAATTAGGCACCGCTTCAGCAGAAAAAATGCAGCACGCTAGAATCGTCGTTTGGCCGCATCATGGGATCATGGGTGCAGGGCAAACGATGGACGATGCGTTTGGCTTGGTCGAAACGGCAGAAAAGGCCGCAAAGATCTATTTAGAAATCTCCTCGACCAGACAAGAAATCAAACAACGTATCTCAGACCAACAGCTTTTAGACTTGGCTAAAAAGTTTCACGTGAAACCGAAAGCAGGGGTATTGTTGGAAGAAGGCGAACAAAATGACTAATATCGTTGTGATCGGAGACCCTTTTGTCTCCGCAGATTCATTAGCCGAAGCAGCGAAAGGCTTGTCGCTTCCCCAACCCATAACTATCCAGACGTTTGAGTGGCAGGCAGGAACATCTCGTTCCGCATTTCGCGAGGTGATCAAACAGTTGGAACAGGAAGGGCCGAATGGTTTTGAATGGTCTCCAGAGGTACTGACAGCGGCATCGGAGGCAGACTGCTTGTTGGTACATTTGGCACCTGTTTCACAGAAATTACTGACCCATACGACAAAGTTAACGATGATCGGCACGTGTCGTGGCGGATTGGAGCACATTGATTTAGAGGCCGTAAAGGAACTAGAGGGACTTTCAGTAATTAATGTGATCCGTAATGCCGAGCCTGTGGCTGATTTCACGATTGGCTTGATGTACGCAACGGTAAGAAACATTGTTGCTTCTGCGATTCAGGTTAAGAAGGGCGAATGGCCGCAAAATTTTTCCAATGATGCGTATAAAACCTCTTTTTCGAATTTAAAAGTCGGATTGGTCGGCTTAGGACATATCGGGAAAATCGTTGCGAAGCGTTTAGTTGCTTTAGGGATGGATGTAAGTGTTTATGATGCACTGCTGGATCAAGCTGCATTGGACAAGGAAGGCTTTTGTATCAAATGGAAGCCTTTAGAGGAAATATTCAGCGAATCAGATGTGGTATCGCTGCATTTGAGGGTCGTACCAGAAACGCAGAATTTAATTGATCAATCGTTGCTAAAACTGATGAAACCAAGTGCCTATCTGATCAATACGGCTCGACCAGATATTATCAATCGATCGGACTTGATCGCGTGTTTGGCAACGAAACAAATTGCTGGGGCAGGTCTTGATGTTTTATGGGAAGAGCCGGCGGCAGCCGATGATCCGCTGCTGAGATTAGACAATGTCCTCGTCACCTCCCACATTGCAGGGGATACGATCGACGCCATCGAACGGTCGCCGCAGCTATTACAAACAGAAATCAATCGTGTATTGAAAAAGCGTGAGTAGAATGTCTACTCATGCTTTTTTTGTTCACTTTTCACAAATTAGTACACCTTTTTTTCAGACGAATAAAAAAAGAGCGTATTAATCATTTGCAGAAAGCGCTTTATACTTGGCGTGTAATTAAGAGGAGGGAACACAGAATGTCAGATTGGTTAGACGTTGTAGGAAAAAAAGTGATCGTTACAGGCGGTTCTTCAGGAATTGGTGCCAGTATTATTGATGAATTGCTGGGTCAGGGGGTCGTTGTTGCGAATTTTGATCTTCAGCCTGGGAAAGTCGCACATGAGAATCTTCATTACTTCCAGACAGATATTTCAGATCGAAAACAAGTAGAAGAAAATGTCGCGAAAGTCGAGGAGGCGCTCGGTCAAATTGATGGATTGGTGAACAATGCCGGAATCAATGTTCCTCGCTTGTTAGTGGATGAGGAAGATCCTCATGGTCCGTTTGAGCTGTCAGATGCCGTGTTTGACAAAATGTTGGCGATCAACCAAAAAGGTTTGTTTCTAATGACACAAGCAGTCGCACGAACAATGGTGAAAAATCAAGCAGGGGTGATCATCAACATGTCCTCAGAATGCGGTCTTGAAGGGTCAGAAGGACAAAGCCCCTACGCAGCTACGAAGGCCGCGGTAAACAGCTTCACACGTTCGTGGTCAAAAGAGCTAGGCAAACAGGGAATCAGAGTAGTAGGGATCGCTCCTGGAATCATGGAAGAAACAGGGTTAAGAACAGAAGCTTATGAAACAGCGTTGGCCTACACGCGTGGAATCACGGTGGAGGATCTTCGTAAAAATTACGACAAAACAACGACGATCCCCTTGGGAAGAAGTGGAAAGCTCAGTGAAGTCGCGGATCTAGTATGCTATTATTTATCTGACCGGTCTAGCTATATTACAGGTGTTACAACCAATGTTGCCGGAGGGAAAACACGAGGATAAAAGAAGGTGGGGGGATGAGATGGCATTGATCAATCGCTGGTATCAATTATTGCAGCAGTTTATGACTCATGATCGTTTGAGTTTGAATGAATTGCAAAAAATAACGGATACGAGCCCGCAAACCACCAAAAAGGCTATTCAATTGTTGAATGACCAAATGGAACATATTGCCATGATCGAAGAAATCGACCATATTTATTCATTGAAAATCATGGATTCTAAACAGTTCTCAGAAATCATGAATGGCAGTTTAAAACAACAAACGGATTTTAATTCGAGTACGAAGCGTATCGCGGTATTGATTGATTGCTTTATGCAGCAGGAAGGCTATGTGGTCATTGATGATTTGTCAGAAATGCTGGGTGTCAGTCGATCAACGGTCAATAAGGATCTAAGGAATTTGAAAGCCATTCTTTTAAATTATCAAATTTCTTTAATTGGTACACCTAACAAAGGATTGCGGATAGCTGGTGCAGAAGCACAGCTGCGTTTACTCTATTTGCAGCATGCCTATGATTATTTGGAGCAGCCGGCGTTAAGTGACGAGCTGTTGCAGCGTATCGATGAAATCGCGTTAGATAAGAAGCTGGATTTTCGGACATTGGGTCTGCTGCAAAAAACGATCGTTCTGACGATTCAGCGGATCAAAAAGGGGCATCCGTTGATTCAGGCAGTTCCGTATTACGTCAATTATTTTTCGGAAGATGATTTGCTGGATGAGTTGTTTGTCAGTTTGGCGACCGACTACAGTCTGACGATCAGTCAATTTGATTTTGACTTTCTCTGTTTCCCGTTGAATATTTTCAATAATAATCTGGTGTCCGAAAGCAAGGCGGACAATCCAGAAGTCAAGGTCTTGTTTCAATACATGATGAACCAAATCAATGCGGCAGTCATTATTCATTTGGATCAAGAGCAATTATTCAACAACATCCGTGCCCATTTTATGTTTTTGATCAACCGTCTTATTTTTCAAATCGAGACCTATGATATTTTTCGAGAAGAATTCAAGCAGAAGCACGCCTTTTCACATGAGCTGGCGGAATTAGGGATTTCGGCATTGACGACGTTTTTGCAAAAGCCAACGCAACAGTCGGAGCTTTCCTACTTGGCGATCTATTTTGAATTGGCGTTAAAATCAGACGCGCAACCGAAAATGAAGGAAATCGCCGTTGTCTGCAATACCGGCAAGGGAACAGCGTTGATGATCAAGCGACAGTTAGAAACTGTTTTAGGGCCCAACATCCGAATCGCCCATTATTCCGAAGAAGAATATGAGACAAAGGATTTGGATCGTTATTTCGCTGTATTTACCACGATTCCCTTGAAGCACACGAAAGCAACGACAGCGGTGATCAAGCTGACGGATCTATTCAATGAAAACTGGCTTTTAAGTGAATGGAAACGGATCGTTGCCTCAAAGGCCGCCGCGTTTGAACACATCCAGTTTTCATTTGAAGACTTAGACAGCAGAAAATCGTATGAAGAGAACCTCGTTGATTTGTTAGAGAAGCTTGTTGCCAACGAACAGATCGAGGATGCTTTCAAGGACTACATTTTGACAAAGGCGCAGGAAGAATCGGCGGTGATCGATAACGGCATTGCCTTTCCCCATGGGATCAATCGTCAAAGTGAGGAAATTCTAGTGACGATCGGCAGCTATCCGGCAGGAAAATCCGTTGAAGAGATCGAGCTTGTTTTTCTAGTCGCGATTCCAGAGAATCTGACGTTGGCAATGGAAGATGAACTGTTAAGCTTTTACGATACGATTTTTGTGATTTCTTCTAATGAAGAATTGCGTGAGCAGGTCAAAGGAATCACCAGCAAAGAGGAATACCGCCAATTATTGGTAAATGGATAGTCGCGTACAAGGAATGGCTCAGAAGGGAGCGGACAAGAGATGAACATCTTTGTTTTAGGAGCAATTGCAATTATGGCTTACGGGCTTCAAATCTTTTTAGGAATGAAGCAGATCAAGAATTTTAATACCGTTTATATTCGAATGAAACGCAAAGGAAAAGTAGCGATCGGGCGACGCCCAGGGAAAATCGCTTCAGGAACGATCTTATTACTAGGCGTCGACGCTGAGGGGATCGTGCAAGAAGCGGAAATGATGCAGGGGATCTCGATCTTGGCACGTTTCAAAGCACGTCCGCAATTTGTAGGAGCGGATATCCATCGGCTATCTGAAGCGGATTTTTTGGTAAAGGAAAATAAGCTTACTCGCCAAGCGGCGGCGAATGCACAGAAAATTTATTTAGACGTAGAAAAAGGAAATCATCAAGACAAAGCGCCAGTATCACCTATTTTCAACATAGGGAATCAATTGTCACTAATGAAATTGTCAATTCAAACTAAATTTGCAAAAAGGAGCGTTTAAAAAATGGATTATATTACAAGTTTCGCGGAAGGCTTCATGAGTCTTTTTCAAACAGGGGCCGAAACATTTATCAGTTGGATGACAGGGATCGTTCCTGTTGTGTTGATGCTGATGGTCGCAATGAACACCTTGATCGCCTTTCTAGGAGAAGAGCGGGTCACGAAAGTCGCAAAAGTCTCCTCAAGAAACCCAGTAACTCGTTATCTCGTACTGCCATTTGTTTCAGCCTTTATGTTAGGGAATCCGATGTCCTTTACAATGGCGCGCTTTTTGCCAGAATTCTATAAGCCAAGCTATTACGCAGCGAATGCACAATTTTGTCATACTAGTAACGGTGTTTTTCCTCATATCAACCCAGGAGAGCTGTTCGTTTGGATGGGGATCGCACAAGGGATCACACAATTAGGCCTGAATTCGATGGAACTAGCGATTCGCTATATGTTCGTTGGGCTGGTCATGAACTTTATCGGCGGATGGACGACTGACTTTACGACTGCACTTGTTTGTAAACAGCAAGGCATTCAATTAAGTAAAACAGCCGATGACGTCGCAGTTACAGAATAGCTAAAAAAATAAGTACGTTAAAAAGAACTAGGAGGAGCAAAAATGGCTTATAATAGTATCAAAATTGTAAAAGGTTCAGGCGGCTACGGCGGACCTTTAGTGATCACACCAACAGAAGAAAAGCATAAATTTGTTTATGTGACAGGCGGCGGAGACAAGCCGAGTATTGTTAATAAGATCGAAGAATTAACTGGGATGGAGTCGGTCAATGGCTTCAAAACATCGATCCCAGACAATGAAATCGCTTTAGCTATCATTGATTGCGGCGGCACCTTACGCTGCGGGATCTATCCTAAAAAGAATATCCCCACAGTAAATATTGTACCTACTGGAAAAAGCGGCCCATTGGCGCAGTACATCCATGAAGATATTTATGTTTCGGCTGTCGGTGAAAACCAAATCATGTTAGCCGATGAATCGGAAGCGGCCAGCAAGCCCGCATTCGTCACGGAAGAAAAGCCTGAGCGTGAATTCAAATATTCAACAGATAAAAAGATTACAGAACAACGAGCGGAGCAAAAAAGCTTTATCGCGAAAATCGGGATGGGTGCCGGAAAAGTCGTAGCAACCTTCAACCAATCCGCACGTGAAGGCGTGCAGACGATGATCAATACCGTGATTCCCTTCATGGCCTTCGTATCACTGCTGATCGGGATCATTCAAGGATCAGGCATCGGAACGGTGTTTGCGAACTTGATGAAACCGTTGGCGGGAAATGTTTTCGGTTTGATCATTATCGGCTTTATCTGCTCGCTGCCATTTTTATCACCATTATTAGGCCCTGGAGCAGTTATCAGCCAAATCTTGGGAACCTTGATCGGTGTTGAGATCGGTAAAGGAAATATCCCGCCGCAATTGGCACTGCCAGCGTTGTTTGCCATCAATACACAAAATGCTTGTGACTTTATCCCAGTAGGTTTAGGGCTAGAAGAGGCGGAAGCAGAAACCGTTGAAGTCGGTGTACCTTCTGTTTTATATTCACGTTTCTTAAATGGTGTGCCGCGTGTAGTTGTTGCATGGTTAGCAAGTTTCGGATTATACAGTTAAAAATGTTTGGAGAGATGAAAGATGATTTTTGAGACGCAAGTGACGAACATTGGACCAGAAGCTGAGATGTTCCAGCAAGAGAAAATGCTGATCTTTTTCGGAGACGACGCCCCGGAGACGTTAGCAGATTATTGTTACAACATCCAATTGACGCCCTCCACGGATGAAATCACAGCAGGAATGACCTTCTCCTTCGATGATCAGCTTTACAAAATCACAGCAGTCGGAGACGTCGTTAAGAAGAACCTCGATGATTTAGGTCACATAACCTTACGCTTTGACGGCTCTCAAACCGCAGAGCTGCCAGGAACACTATATGTAGAAGAAAAAGAAATGCCCACAATCACCGTCGGAACAAAGATTGCGATTCATTAAGAACATTCACCAAAAAGTTGCATTTAACTCGTTTAAATGTACACTTTTAGGTGAGTGTTTTTTTGTCAGTTTCTCTTCACGCGTATGCGTGATTAGAGAAATGATAGGCGTGACGAGAATGACATCATTTTTCGGTTCTTGAAAAATGATTTCCTTACTTCGGAGGTAGCTGCGAGTGCCGCTTTTCACAGTTTATTAGAGGAGAAGCCTTTTCTAAATGCTTAAACATAAAAATGAAGGTGCATGTTTAGCGGAATCGTATGCGTAGGAAAATAAATACCCCTAACTGAACTAGCTGCGAGCGAACGAGCAAAATTTAAATGAATGAGGCGATATTATGAAACATACACCAAAAAAATCGGAGGATTATCAGCAGCATTTTCTAATGGACCCGCACATGGTCAAGCGCTATGTGGTTGAGAAAATTGGTGCGTTTCCGTCTGATGCGCCGTTAACAGTGACGGAGATCGGGGATGGCAACATCAATTATGTTTTTCGTGTGGTGAACGAGGCGACACAGGAAAGCCTGATCATCAAACAGGCGGATCGTGTGCTGCGTTCTTCGGGCCGTCCACTAGACATTGATCGAAATCGGATCGAAGCGGAGATTCTTCAGCTGCAAAACACATTGGCGCCGCAGTTCGTGCCAGAGGTGTATTCTTACGATCCCAAGATGCACGCCTTGGCTATGGAGGATGTCTCGGATTATCAGAATATGCGTTATGAATTGATCGAAAAGAAGACCTTTCCTAATTTTAGTGAAGAGATCGCAGATTATTTGTCACGGACGTTGCTGCTGACAAGTGATCTTGTGATGGATCGTAGGCTGAAAAAGCAGCAGGTCAAGGAATTCATCAATCCAGAAATGTGTGATATCAGTGAAGACCTAGTTTTTACTGAACCCTATGATGACTACAAGCAGCGAAATATTTTGACTGAAGGCAATGAAGAATTTGTGGCAGATACTCTTTATATGAATGAACCGCTGCGGGTCGAAGTCGCAATGCTGCGGGACAATTTCATGAATCATGCACAATCATTGCTGCATGGAGATCTTCATACGGGCTCAATTTTTATTAATCAAAAAGGATTGAAGGTCATTGATCCGGAGTTTGCTTTTTATGGGCCAGCGGGCTATGATATCGGCAATGTTCTAGCCCATCTGTATTTTCCGATGGTCAAAAATCTATTTGATCCGACAGTGGATCAAGCGTTCCATCAATGGAGCAAGCAGACGATCAGCGATGTCTACGATAAGGTAAAACTGAAGCTGTCCGCTCTTTACGACGAAGCTGTGCCCTTTTCGTTGTACAAAAATCAGGTGTTCAAAGACACAATGATCCAGGAGATAGTGACGGATGCTGTGGGTTATGCTGGAACAGAGATCATCCGCAGAGTTGTCGGAGATTCAAAGGTAAAAGAACTCGCTATGATTGCACCAGAGGAAAAAATCGAAGCGGAACGGGTATTGATCAAGCTGGGCATCCAGCTCATCATCAATCGGCAGCAGGTTACTAATGGAAGTCAGCTAGTAGCAGGTATCGACGAAGGAACCCTCCGCTAAAAAAGATCAAGAGAATAAAATAGAAGGTGAAGAAGTTGGAAAGACAAGATTATACAATGCCAACGCTTTTGCAATATGAACACGTTGCCTGGTACGAAGACGGAAAGGTTCGAATTTTAGACCGTCGTATCTACCCAACTCGGCTAGAGTATGTCGAGTGCGAGACGCATCAAGCGGTGGCACAAGCTATCACGGATATGGTCACACAGAGTGCGGGTCCCTACACTGCGGCAGGCATGGGGATGGCCCTGGCAGCAGAAGAGAGCAAGGGATTAGGACGTAAAGAACAGCTCGCGTATTTAAAAAAAGCCGCGTCGACCATTGCGAATGCCCGTCCGACAACGGCGAACCGGATGACATTGATCACAGAAAAATGCGTCGCTGTGGCAGAAAAAGCACTGGAAAACAAGGAAGATCCGACAGAAGCAATCAAACAAAACACGATCGATTCCTTAAATCGCCGCTATTACACGATGGCTCAAGTAGCCAAATACTTGATTGAAAAAATCCCTGATAATGGGACGGTACTGACGCAGTGCTTTGGTGAAACCATTATCGGAATGCTGCTGCGTGAAGCGATCGAACAGAAAAAAACGCTGCGGTTCTTTTGTGCAGAGACCCGTCCGTACCTTCAAGGGGCTCGGTTGACAGCTAGCTGTTGTGAGGAAATGGGGTTCGATACCACCGTGGTCTCTGACAATATGATCGCGTACCTGATGACACACGAGAAGATCGACCTCTTTACCTCGGCGGCGGATACGATTGCTCAAGACGGCTACATCGCGAATAAAGTCGGGACGTATCAAATCGCACTCTTGGCGCAGCATTTTGGTGTTCCGTATTTTGTTACCGGCATCCCTGATACAGACAAGGCAAGTCATGAAAGTATCAAGATCGAGATGCGTGATCCGGCGCAGGTTATGGAGCTGAACGGCATCAAACATACATTAGAAGGTGTCAAAGCGATCTATCCTTCCTTTGATATCACGCCGCCAGAACTGATCGGTGCTGTCGTGACGGATCGTGGGATCTTTTCGCCCTACGATCTGAAACGGTACATCAAGGAACAGCCTGAAAATAATTTTTATTGATAGGAGTATACGATGAAACATCAAAAAGAACGTGAACAGATCGTCGATTACGGTAAAAAACTCATTACAGAAAAGTTAACAACGGGAACGGGGGGCAACATTAGTATCTACTTGCCTGAAGAAGAAGCCCTGTTGATCAGTCCAAGCGGCATTCCTTATTTTGATACAAAGCCTGAAGATATCGTATTGATGGATCTTCAGGGCAACGTACTGGAAGGCACACGCAAACCCTCCAGCGAATATGAACTGCACAGTATCTTTTATAGCAATCGCCCGGAGGTTCGATCCGTTGTGCATACACATTCGGAATATGCAACGACCTTTGCCTGCCTCCAGCAAGAGATTGAACCGTTGCATTATATTATCGGTTCTGTTGGGGAAAAAGTTCGCTGTTGCGACTACAAAACTTTTGGCACGCGTGAGCTGGCTGAAGAAGCCTTCAATTTTATCCACAAGGACAACGGCATCTTATTAGGAAATCATGGGGTGTTGACGATCGGTCCAGATCTTTCCAGTGCCTTTGGTGTCGCCAAGGACATAGAGTTTTTGGCA
The DNA here is from genome assembly GCF_002174375.1 of Enterococcus sp. 12F9_DIV0723. Lineage (NCBI taxonomy): Bacteria > Bacillati > Bacillota > Bacilli > Lactobacillales > Enterococcaceae > Enterococcus > Enterococcus sp. 12F9_DIV0723. The sequence goes on from NZ_NIBK01000001.1 coordinate 99,709, forward strand.
AAACTGGACTATCGTGCCCGCTGTATCGGCACGCCAAAACTGTTGAATCAAGAGCAGATGAAGGAAGTCTTGGAGAAATTCGAGACATACGGACAACACTAATAGGAACCGCAACGTTGGCGTGAGCCGATGGTGCGGTTTTATTTTTCTTCTAAGGTAAGAGGGAGAAGGAAGAAGTTTTGGCAGTTCAAAAATTCACAATATAAAAAAGAAACATCTACTTTTTAATTGGTCTAAGTGCTATCTGTTGAAACGGCTTCCAATTGTTAGTGAAAAACTTCTCATACGTTTGTGAAAAAACATTCAATTTAAGTGGTTTACCTTAAAAATAGTTGGTTCTTGATTTGTTTATTTATTTAATCATTAGTTATTTTAAGAATGTGCATAGGATACGATAGTTTCTTTCACGGATTTGCCTTTTAATAACTATTATCATTTGGTTGCTTATATATCACGTTTTTTACGGAATTCAGTTCTTCATTCACATATGTTCCAATTGATAGAAAAAGATACTTTGTGAAAAGAAAGCGTTGACATAGTGTTTTGCGATGTTATACTAAAAGTGTTTTAAGGCATATGTCAAAAGCTTTGTCATATGTCAAAAAAGTATGGAGGGGTAATAATGACACTTTATGGGAAGCTTTTGGAAAGAGAAAAAAATGGCGCACCGATCAGAGTTGGGGTAATTGGTGCAGGTCAAATGGGTTTTGGAATGATCGCTCAGATCTCAACGATTCCGGGCATGGCAGTGACAGGGATCAGTGACATTCACAAGGAGGCAGCGCAGCGTGCGGCAGATGCTTACAATGCCAGTGCAGAGAAGAAAGTGGACATCCTGGTCAGTTCAGATTTTAAAGAAATTATTCATTCAGACAAGGTAGAAGTTATTGTGGATGCGACAGGTGTTCCAGAGGTAGGTGCACAGATTTCATTAGAAACGCTGCTGGCGAAGAAGCACATCGTTCTATTGAATGTGGAAGTAGACATCACGATCGGGCCATTGATGAAAAAAATGTATGATTCTGCGAACTTGGTTTATACAGGTTCTGATGGCGATGAGCCTGCAGCAACGACCGAATTGTTCGAATTTGCCAAGAGTATGGGGATGGAAGTCCTTGTTGCTGGTAAGGGGAAGAACAATAAATTGAAGGTAGGCGCGAATCCTGACACTGCTCAAGCAGAAGCGGATGCCAAACAAATGTCTAGCCATATGCTGGCTGCTTTCCAAGACGGCACGAAGACCATGGCGGAGATGAATCTATTGTCTAATGCGATTGGTTTTGTTCCTGATAAGGTGGGCATGCACGGGATCAGCGGAGATGTTGATTCTGTCGTGAAGGATCTTGATTTGAAAGAAAATGGCGGTGTTTTAAGCAAGTATGGCGTCGTTGAATATGTAGACGGCTTGGCTCCAGGGGTATTTGTCATCGTCAAAGGGCAAAATGAAGGGGCTCGTCATGAGTTGAGCTATTTGATGAAGAAGGGGGATCGCGATCACCACATCTTGTATCGTCCGTACCACTTAGCAAGTTTAGAAACACCGATCACGATCGCCAAAGCTGTACTGAACCATGACCATGCGATCGTGCCATTAGGCGCACCGATCTCAGAAACAGTGGCTGTGGCGAAAAAGGACATCAAAGCCGGTGAGAAAATCGACGGTATCGGCGGGTATTGTGTTCGCGGCGTACTGGAAACGCATGAAGATCTAGTCAAAAATAATAATGTACCGATCGGTTTAGTGGGCGGCTCTTCTGTTGCGAAGCGCGACATCAAAGACGGAACATTCTTGACTTATGAGGATATTGAGATTGATGAATCAACCACGGTTTATCGTTTACGGAAGCTGCAAGATTCAACATTTGGTGACTAGAAAAGAACGTTGGAGCAGGTGGGGAAGCTCGTTTCCTCAGCTGCTTTTGGAAAGGATGTAGCGTATGAGCGGCTTAGTGATCGTGCTGATCGTGTTGATGCTTAGTCAAAGTTTGCTGAGTATCGTGCAGGTAAAGTATTATCAGGGTTTTATCAAGAAAATCACGACGGAACAGGCTGGAACGGAGTATGAATTTTATACGGAAGTCGTTAAGGGAAAAGTGCTGCGGACGGTCGTTGCTGTGGTGGTGGATACGGAAGGAAAAGTCATCCATTGCTATATTTGCAGAGGCTTGACGATTTTTGCACGCTTCAAGGAAGAACCCTCTTATAGAGGTGCTCACTTAGCTGCGTATCATCGCGGGGTCAAAGAGAAAGGGACGCCTCATGTTGAAAAAGGGTTAGGGCAAATTTATTCGCGGAAATTGGAAGCGGTTACCTAAGAGCGGTAGTTTTTATAAAGTTAAACGGTAAATTTTAAAAAGTGAATGAGGAGGTTTTATTTATGAAATACATCGAGTGGGCAGGGAAAAACTTTATTGGGATGTTTGAGGCTGGCGGGGAGCAATTTATGGGATACATGACAGGGATCGTGCCGCTGTTGATCGTCCTTTTGACTTTTACTTATTCCGTCATCTCCTTTATCGGTGAAGAGCGTGTAGACAGAGCGATTCGGTATTGTTCAAAATATATGATTTTAAGGTATTCATTGATGCCTGTCTTGGCTGTTTTGATGTTAACAAATCCGATGGCGTATACCTTTGGGAAATTCGTAAGAGAAGAAGAAAAGCCTGCATTTTATGATGCTGCGGTATCTTTCGTCCATCCAGTGACGGGCTTGTTCCCTTACGCGAATGCAGGAGAGTTGTTTGTGTATCTGGGAATCGCAAATGGCGTGACCAAAGCCGGATTTAGCCAATCAAGTTTGGCGGTGCGGTATTTCTTAGTGGGGATCGTCGTGATCTTGATGCGAGGGATCGTTACGGAACGCTTGACGAAATTTATGATGGCCAGAGAAGCAAAAAAAGCGACGGCGTAAAGGAGGAATCGGAATGTACAAAACAGTATTTGTAAAACCTGGGAATAAAGGTTGGGGTGTCGGCTTGACGTTAACGCCGACAGAAAAAATGAATAAAGTTGTGTCTGTTACCGGCGGCGGTATCCATCCGGTTGCGCAGCAGATCGCGGATTTGACTGGCGGGATTGCTTGCGATGGATTTAAAAATCAAATTCCAGAGGATGAAACGCTTTGCGCCGTTATCGACTGCGGCGGGACAGCACGGATCGGTGTGTATCCAATGAAACGAATTCCAACAGTGGATATTCTGCCATCTTCGCCATCGGGGCCATTGTCTAAACATATCACAGAAGATATTTTCGTATCTGGTGTTCGTCCAGAAGACGTGGCACTTGTTGAACATTCAGATTTAGAGGAACGCCAAATGGCAGCGATCGATCATGCCCACAAGAGTGACGCAGCATCCGCAGCAGCGACGGAAAAAATCGTAACGAAGCAAGAAGGCCGAGAGTCGGACGAAGAATTTAAAGAAAGATATTCCAAGCTTAAGGAAAACCACGCAGAGCAGCAGGCGAAAAAAGACAGTTTCTTAGTTCGTTTCTCTCGGGGAATCGGCGGAGTGATGAGCACGTTCTATCAATCAGGGCGTGACGCGGTAGATATGCTTTTGAAGAACATCATTCCGTTTATGGCCTTCATCAGTATGATCGTAGGGATCATCAACTATACCGGGATCGGTGATTGGTTGGCAAAAGTCCTGTCTCCATTGGCGGGTTCGTTACCTGGAATGATCGTCTTGTCCCTCGTTTGTAGTATCCCGATCCTGTCCCCGATCTTAGGGCCGGGTGCCGTTATCTCTCAGGTTATCGGAGTATTGATCGGTACGCAGATCGCGAATGGCTCCATCCCAGTACAGTATGCACTGCCAGCATTGTTCGCGATTAGTGCACATGCGGGATGCGACTTTATTCCAGTTGGGTTATCATTAGGAGAGGCAAAACCGGAAACGGTTTCAATCGGTGTGCCGGCGATTTTATATAGTCGGATGCTGACAGGCTTCACCGCCGTGATCTTGGCGTGGTTAGCTAGTTTCGGAATGTATTAAAAATTGTTTGAATGGAGCGGATTTATTGATGGTAAAATCTAAAATTATTGAGGTCGGCAGCATGGTTCCAGCATTTGAAGAAGAACGATTGATCATTTTGTTTGGCCCTTCTGCCACTGCAGAATTAAGAGACATTTGTGTGATCCATGAGTTTGAGGATCGTCCGAAAGACGCATTGAAGATCGGCGGTAAAGTGATCTTTGGCGATCAGGAATTCACGATTGAAGAAGTTGGTTCGCTGGCAAATGCGAATTTTGAAGAATTGGGTCATATTTCGATCTATTTTCGGAATGCGGTCGGAGAAATTTTACCGGGAGCGATCATTGTCAGCCCAGGTGAATTTCCAAAATTTGAACTGGGTGATGTCATCGAGATCCGTTAGCCCAATGTATGAGGGTGTGCCAAAAAAGGTACATCCTCTTATGTGTCTAAACAGGTCTTGTTTCAGCAAAAAAGAGTGAGACTCTAAGAAAGCTGCGGAAACTGAGCGTTGTCCTCCACTAGTCCCACTTGCACGCCTAGAAAATCACCCGTATAGTGGATAAGATGAAAAAGTTGTTCAGAGGATGGGATCAAAATGGCTATAAAACACAATCGAGACATCGTAAAAGTTGCGACGATGTATTACAAGAAAAACTTGAAGCAGTCGGAGATCGCCAAATATCTGGGCATCTCTCGTTCACTGGTTTCAAAGTATTTGAATGATGCGAAAAATGAAGGCATCGTGGATATCTTCATCAAGAGCGAGAGTGCCTACTCTATTGAACTGGAGCTGGCTTTGGAAGAGGCTTTTGGATTAAAGAAGGCGACGGTCCTAGACACCAGCAGTTTGCGAAAAGACGAAGTCGAACGCTTGCTTGTCCAGACGGCGATCACAGCCTTCCAAAAAGAAATCGCTAAAGCAAAAACGATCGGTCTATCCTGGGGAAAAATGCTGCGGGGGATCGTCGATGAATACCCGTATGAGAATCATGCAGAGGCGACGATCATTCCATTGATCGGCGGGTTAGGCTCTGAGATGGTGGACGTCCATTCGAATCAGTTGGCGTATGATCTATCGAAAAAGCTGCGGGCGAAATGTAAATATTTGTATGCCCCCGCATTGGTAGACAATGCCTTTATCAAAAAGAGCTTGGTTGAAAATGAAGGCATCCGTGATGTGCTAGAAGCGGGGAAAAATGTGGATTTTGCCCTCGTCGGTATCGCCAGCCCGTTTTCTAAAAACAATACGATGACAGAGATCGGCTATGTGGATCAGCAGGATATCGACGGGCTGGAGACATTGAATGTGATCGGCGATGTCAATTCGAAATTCATTGATCGGGCGGGGAAAGAGGTCCCGTGTGAGATCAATGAAAATGTGATTGGGCTAGGGGTCGAGGATGTTCGTAAAATCCCCAATGTCGCGGTGGCCTGCTATGAAGAAAGCAAGAAAGATGTTCTTTATGTAGGGACTAAGACAAACATTTTCACCCATATCACCGTGACAGATAGTTTAGCAGAATACCTATTGGAGCAAGCAAAAAACGAGACCTGTTAGGGTTTCGTTTCAGGCTATAGACAACGTCCATTTTATGGATGCTGTCTATAGTTTTTTTTAGTTGTTAGTAACGTATTTTTGTAGGAAATCGGTGACTTTTTTCTGATACATCGCAGGATCTTTGCTCAAGGCTTCCGCGTGCTTGGCGCCTTGTACGACGTATTTTTCTTTCGGTCCTTTTGTAGCGTTGTAGACCTCATCCAACATGGCATAAGGCACAAAGTCGTCTTTGTCACCGTGGATAAAGAGCATTGGACGCGTGTTCTTATGCAGTTGCTTGATGGCATCTGCTTCCCCAAAGAAATAGCCCGCGCGGACCTTTGTGACGAGACTGGTGACTGGGATCAAGGGGAAAGCGGGCAGATTGAACATTTCTTTCAATTGATAGCTGAGCTCTCCATTGACGGAGCTGTACCCGCAATCTTCGATGAATGCTTTGACATTCTCCGGCAATTTTTCACCGCTGGTCATCATGACAGTCGCGCCGCCCATGCTGACACCGTGCAGAACGATCTCGGAGGCTGGATCGTTCTTGATGACGCGATCGATCCATTGAAGGTAATCCTTTCGTTCATCCCAGCCAAATCCGATATAATCGCCTTCGCTCCGTCCGTGACCACGCGCATCCGGCATTAAAACATTGTAGCCAAGGTCATGGTAGATTTTGGCGTATTGAGGCATATCGGAGGCTTGCCCCATGTAGCCGTGAGCGATGATCACTGTTTTATGCGATTCTTTTTCTGCCGGCAGATAGTAAGCAGACAGGTTCAAGCCGTCTTTTGAGTCAAGCTGCCAATCGGTGCGGTTATTTTTATCATTGAACCAAGTCTCAGCCGTTACTAATTCCGTCGATTTATTGGAGGAGCTGCCTGCCAAGAAATCTTTTTTTGCAGGAACCACCGCGTATGAGTAGAAATAATTTCCGGCGGCGATCAGCCCGATCACTAAGACTAGAACGATGGCTAGAATAATTTTTGTGGCTCTATTCATTTGTTTCCTTCTTTCTTCTGGGATAATTCTTTTTAAGTAGACGATCACGAGGGATATCATTAGCAGTATAAAAAAAATTCGTCCCCATAGCAAGTTCATGGACAGGCATATTTACAGCTCCGCGTATTCATGAGAAAATGTAGCGAAGTTTGAAGCAGGAGAAATCGCATGAAAAATAAAAAAATTACCATCAAAGATGTCGCCAAACAATCGGGAGTCTCCATCGCCACCGTCTCCCAGATTTTAAACGGCAATGAAAATAAATTCAGCCCCAAAACAGTAGCGAAGGTTCTGGCCGCAAAGGCGGAACTGAATTACGAGCCTGATTATTTTGCCCGGCGTATGATCATGAAGAAAAGCAAGACCATCGGTGTATTGGTGCCAGACATTACCAATCCCTTTTTCGGTACATTGGTACGGGGGATCGAAGGCGTATTGTACCGTGAAAACTTTGTGACGATGCTCTGCAACGCGGATCTAGACACAAAGAAGGAAACCGATTATTTGGAAGAATTGAGCCGCCGCGGCGTTGACGGCTACATCATCGCCAGTTCGGTGATCTCTAACCAAGCCATCAATGACACCTTGCGGAAAAAAAATCTGCCCTATATCGTGTTGGATCAAAAGAAGGCGGAAGGATTCAGCGATGCCGTCCTGACCGATGATCTTTCTGGCGGGCGGATCGCGGGGGAACACCTGAAGACGCTGGGGCATGAGAAGGCCGCCATCGTGCTGCCAAAGGACGCGCCGGCGAACATCCAAAAACGTCTGATGGGCTTTCAACAAATCTATCCAAAGGCGGACCTGATCTTTGGTGAATTAACGAAAATCGGTGGGCGTCATGCGGCGGCGAACATTTTACAGACAGAAGCGACGGCTATTTTTGCAGTCAATGATGAATTGGCCTTTGGGTTGTATTTAGGATTGGCTGAACTGGGGAAAAAAATTCCAGAGGATTACAGTGTGATCGGGTACGACAATATCGATATGTGCGAATATGTCACGCCGCAACTGACTACGATCGCCCAGCCGATCTATGAATTGGGTCAAACCACTGCCGCATTATTATTGGAAAGAGTGGAGCAGCCCGCGAAAGATTGGGAAGAAAAGACCCTGCCGGTAAAATTGATCAAACGTTTTTCAACAGCACACTTGAAATAGCTTTCAAGCTGTGCTATATTTTTGGTGTCGAATTAAAACGTTTTAATAAAACGTTTTAATTTAAATCAAATGAACGAATCTGAAATGGAGTGACTAAAATGAATACGGTTACGATTATTGGAAGTATCAACTTGGATCGCACGATTCGTGTGAAAAAAATGCCCAAACCTGGCGAAACGATGCACACAAAAGAAATTTTTTCTGCTGGTGGTGGAAAAGGAGCCAATCAAGCCGTTGCGGCGAAACGTTCGGAAGCAGCGACGAATTTTATTGGCGCGATCGGCAATGACGCGGCAGGCGAAATGATGCATCAGCTATTATCAGAAGAAGGCATCGACTTAGCCGGTGTACAAACCTTGGAGAATCAAGCGACTGGACAGGCCTACATCATCGTGGACGATCAAGGAGAAAACAGCATCATGATCCATTCAGGTGCCAATAACGCATTTATGCCAAAAGATGTTCAAGACCATGCAGATCTGATCGAAGCGAGTGATTTTGTCATTGCGCAATTTGAAAGCACTTTAGAAAGTACGATCGAAGCCTTCGAGATAGCTCAAAAGGCGGGAGTAAAAACGATTTTAAATCCAGCGCCAGCGTTGGAGCATGTGCCAGAGGAACTCTTGAAGGTGACCGACATGATCGTCCCAAATGAGACTGAAACAGAGATCATCACCGGCATCACTGTGACGGATGAAGCCAGCATGAAGGCGGCAGCAGAACAGTTGCATCAATTGGGCATCGAAGCGGTGATCATTACGATCGGCAGCAAAGGCGCTTTTTACGATGTGCAGGGTCGTAGCGGAGTGGTTCCAGCGTTCAAAGTGAACGCCGTAGATACTACTGCGGCAGGAGATACTTTCATCGGTGCCATGAGCAGCATCTTGAAAAAAGATTTCAGCAATTTAGAAGAGGCGATCCACTATGGAAATCAGGCGTCTTCAATTACCGTTCAACGTTTCGGTGCACAACCTTCTATCCCTTATAAAAATGAATTGAACTAAGAAAGGAACCTTCTCATGAAAAAAAGTAAAGTCATAAACTCAGATATCTCTCGTGTCATCGCTCAAATGGGTCACTTTGATCAATTAAGTATTGGCGATGCCGGCATGCCCGTCCCTATGACAACGGAAAAAATCGACCTCGCTGTCGATAATGGGATTCCTAGTTTTATGGATGTTCTAAACAATGTATTGGAAGAACTTGAAGTACAACGCATTTATTTGGCAGAAGAGATCAAAACAGAAAACCCTGATATGTTGAAAAGAATCCAAGAACGATTGCCTGAAACACCGGTATCCTTTATTCCTCATAGCGAGATGAAGGCGGCGTTGAATGACAGCAAAGCATTCATCCGAACGGGCGAAATGACCCCCTATGCCAACATCCTATTAGAAAGCGGCGTCGTCTTTTAAACGTCGATAGAAGGAGGAACAACTATGAATACAACAGCGATTTTAATCGGTTTAGGGCCGTTACTTGGTTGGGGGCTTTACCCTACGATCGCCTCAAAAATCGGCGGGCGTCCGGTCAATCAAATTTTAGGGTCGACGTTAGGTACCTTGATTTTTGCCTTGATCTTTGCCATGGTCAACGGCATGGGACTCCCATCGGGCATGGATCTGGTCTTCTCGATCTTGTCAGGTGTGGGCTGGGCGATTGCTCAAATCATTACCTTCCAATCCTTTACGTTGATCGGCTCCTCTCGTGCGATGCCGATCACGACAGCTTTTCAATTGTTAGGCGCTTCTTTATGGGGCGTGATCGCTTTAGGCGACTGGCCGGGTGTGAGCGCGAAGCTGTTAGGCGGATTGGCGTTGGTATTGATCATTTTGGGTGCTTGGATGACGGTTTGGACGGAAGAAAAAACACAAGAAAAGGCCAGCATTTTGAAAAAAGCTGTTCTGTTGTTGGCCGTTGGTGAGATTGGCTATTGGGCCTATTCAGCGGCACCGCAGGCAACGAGTATCGATGGCATGCACGCATTCTTGCCGCAAGCGATCGGGATGCTGCTAGTGGCCCTTGTGTATTCAGTGATCTTAAGTGTGAAGGACAAAGAAAAATCTGCACTAGCAGAGCCAGTGTCGTATAAGCATATCTTCTCAGGATTCTTTTTCGCCTTCGCCGCATTGACTTACTTGATCTCCGCGCAACCAGATATGAATGGGTTGGCGACGGGCTTCATCTTATCTCAAACCTCCGTCGTTCTGGCAACACTGACAGGGATCTGGTTCTTGGGACAAAAGAAAACAAAAAAAGAAATGACCGTTACGATCATCGGGCTGGTTCTGATTTTGGCTGCCGCTGCGATGACAGTGATGATCTAAAAGAAGGAAAGCTGCCGGGTATTGGCGGCTTTTTTTATTTGGAGAGCAAATGAACTAAGAATTTTCCGCTGAATGCTATAATCAATTAGAAGAAAAGGGGAGAGGTTATGAAGCTGACGGTTTCAATGGATATTTTAGAAGAGGCCTTTTATTATGTTTCACCGGTCAAGCCAGTTTCAACGGTGCCGCTGATCTACGTCACTTTTTTAGCAGAAAAATCTCAGGTGGCTTATACGGCGGAAAATGAAGCGAAGTTTGCTCGTAAGACGGAACGGATAGTCAAAACGGCATTTCATGAGATTCTACAGAAAAATCAGGAATACCGTGAAGCGTTAGATAAAGATACGGTACTGACGCCGCAAGAGCATCTGACGAAGCAAGGCCACTTGATGGACGCAACGATCACAGCCTTTCAGAGTGCGCCGGAGTTGAACGTCATTCGAGTGGAGCTTACGGGCAGCTGGCCTGTTTTCCAAACGGAGGCAGGGCAGTTAGATTTAGAAGCGTAAGCGTGTTAGTTCAGTAAACGGCCACCAGATGGTAAAGTGAAAGAGAAAGGGTGAAGAAAATGGATATGACCTATTTTGAAGGACAAGACGTATTTTTAGAAGATTATAAAAAAGCCGCAAAAGCAGAAACGATCGATTCCCAAAAGGTGATCGATGCGGTGATGGATCAATTGAACAAGCCAACACCGGACGACAAATTGTCGTACATTCTGCCTGGTTCAGAGACCGTAAGCGGGCGTTCCGTACGTTTCCCATTTCGTAAAGAACTGATCGCGATGGATCAGGAAGCCAGGGTTTCGACGCAATTCTTTTACGAAGGCTCTCCCGTGGAATACGAAGTTTTAGATGAAGAACAACGTTAATACCCCCAGTCGTTCAGGCAGAAATGCTTGAACGGCTTTTTTTGACTTGCTTTAAAAAAAGAAGCTGGTATGATAGATATAATATGGTTTGTTATTTTTTAGCAAGAATGGGAGGTGATGGTCTTGCATGACCAACGAGCAGCAGGGCTATTTCCTGTACGCAATGAATTAAAACTGAAAAGGAGCTAATCCATTGTTTATTCTTGAAAAGAAAGCGGAATCCAAGCAACAAATATGGACCCATATCAAACGGCACTATCAAGGAGAAAAAGTAGCAGTTGTTGGCGTAAACAAGCAATTGCCGCAAACCTTCCTGCGAAACAAGCAAGTTATTTTTTATGAAAGTCTGACGGAGAATTTTTTGTTAGAAGAAGGAAAGAAATTTTTAGACAGCTTTGCGAAGGATTATTCTGCGTTTGTCTTTTATGTCGCGTGCTCAACAGAAGCAGCGGAGCAGTTGATCGACGCTGGACGTGCTTCAGGCGTGCGGGTCACCGTCACAGTGGCAGAAGCGGCTGCTTAAATCCAATGATGTGGAAAGAGGTCATTCGAGAAGAGACGGTTCAAAACACGATCTTGCGAAGCGGCTTGCGACTGCTGCATCAACCTGCATGGTATCGAGGCAAGGATAGAAAGGCGCTGCTGGAACTATCCGAGCACCTGCAGCGTGTGATGCAATTACATTTAAAAACAGAGAATTTAGTCGTCGGTATTCCTGGCTATGGGAAAGAAGTGACGCTGTTAGAAGTAGATGAGCCTGTGTTTGTCCCTCATCATAAAGTCGAGCAGATCGTCGAATCAGCAGAAGGGTATTACATCAAGTTAAAACTAATAAAAACCATTTAAAAGCAGTCGCACAGGTGTGCGGCTCTTTTTTTTTTGAGAAGAAGAAGTTTTTCAATAAAAAAACAACCGTTCAGCATTAAAGAAAGCTGAAGGGTTGCGTGGGTTAAAAGATCAAACCTGTGATGATCGCGCTTAAAAAGCTGACCAAACTGGCACTTAGCAAAATTTTCAAGCCATGCTTTGCTACTAGATTGCCCTTTTCTTCATTCAGTCCCTTCATCGCACCAGAGATGATCCCGATAGAAGAGAAATTCGCGAAGGAAACTAGGAAAACCGAAAGGATGGCTGTTGTACGCGGGGTAAAATCCCAGCTTCCTTTAGCCAATTCTGTCATAGCGACAAATTCATTGGTCACAAGCTTTGTGGCCATCAAACTTCCAGCATCCACGGCTTCTTTCCAAGGAATTCCTGTAAGAAACGCCAGTGGCGCAAAGACATACCCTAAAATTTCTTGGAAGGTCAGGCCTGTGAGCTTGGAGAAAATAAAATTGATCATGGCGATCAATGCGACGAATCCAATCAGCATAGCCGCTACAGTGACCGCGACATGGAAGCCGTCAAGGATGTATTCCCCCAGCATTTGGAAAAAGGTTTGTTCCTTGTCCTCCTCGATCACCAAGTCGTCATCCTCCAATTGGTAAGGATTCACGACGGAAGCGATGATGAACCCGCCGAATAAATTCAACACAAGTGCCGTGATCACATAACGTGGCTGGATCAGTGCCATGTACGAACCGACGATCGACATAGAAACAGTGGACATCGCTGAAATACTCATAGAGGTCAGACGCTGTTCTGTTAAGGTAGGCAATTCTTTTTTAATGGAAATAAAGACTTCCGATTGACCTAAGATAGCGGAGGCGATCCCGTTGTAGGATTCCAATTTTCCCATGCCGTTGATTTTACTAAGACCGAGGCCGACGCCCTTCATGAAGAGGGGCAAGATTTTGATGTAGCGCAAGATCCCGATAATGGCAGAGATGAAGACGATCGGCATCAAGACATTTAGAAAGAAAGGGAAGCTGCCCTTGTTGGCGATGCCGCCAAAAACAAATTCGACTCCTGCTCCTGCAAAGCGCAGCAAAGCATCAAACACGCCAGCCAGACTGCCAACGATCGTCGTTCCTACCGTTGTGCGCAATAAAACAAAGCCTAATAAAAATTGCAAAACTAACATGACCAGAATAGGCGAATAACGAATGTTCTTACGGTCGCTGCTAATCCAAAAACCTAGAGCCAAAACAAGGATCAGCCCAATAATACCTATCACAAAATGCAAAAAATCACTCCTAATATATGAATTCAACTGAATTTCCTACACGTTTCAGCGAAGAAAAACAGAATAGCAAAAAAATAATCTGGATTATCTTAGCTGTTTTAAGGATAAATTGCGAAGATTAACTCAAAAAATCAGCTTCTATGAATAAATTCTAAAGACGAAAGCACTAACAACTTCATTTTTTGCTCCTTTAATCTGAGTACAGATTTTCTAAAAAAAATATGCTATGCTTGAAAAGAAATCTTCAGAAAAAGCTGTCAGTTCCGTTTTTCGCAGTGTATAGAGTACAAAGTAAGCTATATACTTCCTCCTTTATTTAAGGCTAAGTCACTTTAACGGAATGATAGACGAACTAGGAGGGATCGAAATGGAAGGGGAAAATAAAAAACGGGTTTTACTTCCGCGGTATCAGCAAGTAGCAGTAGAGATCGCTGAACGAATTGCGGACAAACGGTACCAAGTAGGCTCAAAAATCCACGCGCGTTCGACACTTGCCAGCAACTTCAACGTGTCGCCGGAAACGGCTCGAAAAGCCATCAATGTATTAGTCGATCTTGGGATCATGGAAGTGCGTCATGGCAGCGGCGCTTACGTTCTGTCGCGGGAAAAAGCGCAGGCCTATTTTGAAAAGTACCAAGATGTACAAACGATTCAAGAGATCAAAAATGACATTCAAGCCAGTGTCGATAAGCAAAAGCAAGAATTGGACAATGTCAGCCACTTGCTCAATCAATTGTTGTCTCAGACAAAACGCGTCCACAACGGTGCGCCCTTCGCTCCGTATGAATTGACCCTGACATCCGAGGCGGCCCACCTCGAAAGTACGGTCAATGAGCTGAACATTTGGCACGAGACCGGGGCGACGATCATTGCGATCCAGCAAAAGGATGAGCTGCTGTTGTCACCGGGTCCGTATGCGAAGATCTGTGCCGGCGACACGTTGTTTTTTGTAGGGAACGAATTGGTCTTGCAACGGATGCAGCGGTTGTTTTATCCGTAGTGCTGCCGGATCAAAAAGAGGACCGTGAGGGGTCCTTTTTTGATTGGTCAGAATTGAATCGTAAAAAAATGATAACGCTTTCCGATTTGAAGCCTTCTTCTTTTACTATTCTTAGCGAGCATGAGACACTTTCCTAATAAACGACCCTTTTGTGAAATGGAGGATGTATCATGGGAAAAAAGCTATACGAATTGCCGCATTCGCTCAAAGAAATCGCGATATTTCCAGAAGACCCTCGTTACGATACCGTTCGTTCAAATGATTATAAAGTCGGCCAGCCAAAAATCGTCCTTTTAGCAGAAACAGAAGAACAGGTCAGTGAAGCGATCACCTATGCCGCAAGTGTGAAGCACGGGCAGGAAGCGCCGTTTCCATTTTCCGTGCGAAGCGGAGGCCATGGGTTGTCTGCGACGTCAGTCAATGATGGCGGACTGATTCTTGATCTCTCGAAAATGAACCAAATAACCGTTGTCGATAAAGAAAAAGGCCTCGTCCGTATCCAATCAGGTGCTCTTTGGGGAGACGTTGCGACGAAGCTGCACGCCGATCACTTGGTTCTTTCCAGTGGCGATCATGGAGATACAGGTGTTGGCGGTCTGGCCGTCTCTGGCGGGATGGGGACAGTCGTACGGGCCATGGGACTTACGATCGATTGCGTGGTCGGTGCGACGATCATTACCGCGGATGGTGAAAAGCATGTCGTGGATGCCGCACACGAGCCGGAGCTTTTCTGGGGAATCCGAGGCGGCGGCGGGCAATTTGGCGTGGTGACGGAATTTCTTTTCCAAGCGGATACGGTCGTATCGACAAATCCCGTGTTCACTACACCGATCATCGTTCAAACGATCAGCTATACGGTAACGGACCTTTTTGAATTCATCCAAGCGTGGCATGGGTGGTTCAAGCAGGCCTCCAACCAACTGACGAGTATCATGCTGTTGAATCGAGGCGCGGACCAAACGGTCACAGTCCAAGCGAGAAACTTTTGGTACGGGGAAGAGACACCGCAAGCAAAAGAAGTGTTGGCACAGGCACTTCAATTAAGTGATAGCACCGCGAATACGGAAGTTGCGATGAACTATGCAGACTTTTTCCCAGATGAGCATGCACGGATCGAAGGGAAAAATACCGCCTTTGGGAAAAATACCTTGGTGGCGGATATTCCTTATGAGATCGTTGCTGAAATGGAAAAGCTTCTTGAGCCGGATTTTGTTTATGGCATTGAACTGCGTGCACTTGGCGGCGCTGTGAACGAGAAGACTTCCGATTTCAATGCGTGGTCATTTAGGGATGCGGAGATCATGATCGCTTATTGGTTCAACAAGGACTCCGCGGCGGAGGCGATCCAATTGTTCCAGCCTATTTTGGAATTTGGTCAAGGGGTCTATGGTGCCTATTCCAGTGATACCAGTCATGAGGAAACGATGCGTGTCTGGTCTGTACCGACGGCGAATAAATTGCGAGGGCTGAAGCAACAGTACGATCCGATGAATGTATTTACGGAAAATCGTGAAGCATGAGGCTGTTTTTATATGTGAAGAACCTAGTGTCTGACGCTAGGTTCTTTTTTGCGGCAATTTTTGAAGGAGGCGGCATTTTAGGACGCATTTCCACTATTTCTGAAAATTTTCAGCATCTTCTTTGACAAAGTGACCACATGATGTTAGTGTTGTATGGTCACTTTTGTTAAAGGAGGATATAAATTTGAGTAAAGTTAAGGTAGAACATCTGACTAAAATATTTGGGAAAAAACAGCAACAAGCCCTTGCGATGATTCAAGAGAATCGCAGTAAAAACGAAATTGTAGAAAAAACAGGTGCGACTGTTGGTGTATATGATGCAAGCTTTGAAGTCAATGAAGGGGAAATTTTTGTTATCATGGGACTTTCCGGCAGCGGAAAATCCACAATGATTCGTTTATTGAATCGGTTGATCGATCCAACCTCTGGAGAGATCTATATCGATGGTGAAGACATTGCCAAAATGGATAAAGAAGCGTTGCGAGAAGTACGCCGCCATAAAATCAATATGGTTTTCCAAAATTTCGGACTGTTTCCTCATCGTACGATTTTAGAAAATACAGAATATGGTCTTGAAGTGCGAGGCGTGCCGAAAGAAGATCGCCAAGCCAAGGCAGAACAAGCATTAGACAACTCAGGGTTATTGACCTTTAAAGATCAATACCCAAATCAACTATCCGGTGGGATGCAGCAGCGGGTTGGATTGGCGCGGGCGTTAGCCAACGATCCAGAGATCCTGTTGATGGACGAAGCGTTCTCAGCGTTGGACCCATTGATCCGCCGCGAGATGCAGGATGAATTGTTGGATTTGCAGGCCAACGTGCAAAAAACAATTATTTTCATCACCCATGATTTGAATGAAGCGTTACGCATCGGCGATCGCATCGCTTTGATGAAGGACGGACAAATCATGCAGATCGGAACGGGGGAAGAAATTCTGACACATCCAGCGAACCAATATGTTCGTGATTTCGTAGAGGATGTCGATCGTTCGAAGGTTCTGACGGCACAAAACATCATGGTACCGGCATTGACGACCAATATCGAAGTCGACGGTCCAAATGTTGCCTTGAATCGGATGCGGAAAGAAGAAGTCAGCATGCTTTTAGCGGTAGACCGCAAGCGTAAGCTGAAGGGCAGTCTGACAGCAGACAAAGCCCGTGAAGCACGGAAGAATAATTTAGAAATTAAAGACGTCATCGATAAAAATGTCCGTCGGATACCAAAAGATATGTTGGTCACTGATATTTTTAATCTGATTTTTGATTCGCCAGCACCCTTGGCCGTAGTAGAAGGCGATCGCTTAGTCGGCGTCGTTATTCGGGGAAGTGTGTTAGAGGCATTGGCAGATACAGAGACAGAAGAGGTGAAGATGGATGTTTAATATTTTACAACAAGCCTTGCCCGTCGCAAATTGGGTAGAGAGCTTTACAGATTGGTTGACAGGAACATTCTCCGGATTGTTCTCAGCCTTACAGCACATTGGTCAATTTTTAATGGATGGGATGACCAGTCTATTAACGATGATCCCGCCATTATTGTTTATTTTAGCATTAACAGTTGCCGCCTTTTTCATTTCAAATAAGAAATGGGGATTGACGAGCTTCACGTTGATCGGCTTGCTCTTCATTTATAATCAAGGGTTATGGACAGACTTGATGAGCACGGTCACATTGGTTCTTTTATCGAGTGTGCTATCGATCATCATCGGGGTACCATTGGGGATCTTGATGGCGAAAAATGAGACAGCAAAGAAAATCATCACGCCGATCTTGGACTTTATGCAGACGATGCCAGGTTTCGTTTATTTGATTCCTGCGGTCGCGTTCTTCGGTATCGGAATGGTCCCAGGGGTATTCGCCTCAGTGATCTTCGCGTTGCCGCCAACGGTTCGTTTTACCAACTTAGGGATTCGTCAAATTCCGAAAGAATTGGTGGAAGCCTCTGATTCATTCGGTGGAACAGCGAAACAAAAATTATTCAAGTTAGAATTGCCATTAGCGAAAAGCACGATTTTAGCCGGTATCAACCAAACAACGATGTTGGCTTTATCTATGGTCGTGATCGCCTCTATGATCGGTGCACCCGGTCTAGGTCGCGGCGTCTTGTCCGCCTTGCAGCGTGCACAAGTCGGGAATGGTTTCGTAAACGGTTTGGCTTTGGTTATCTTAGCGATCATCATTGACCGTTTTACACAAAACATCAACAAACCAAAACAACAATCTGCTCAAAAAATGCCGAAGAAGAAAAAGATCGGTATCGCAGCAGGTGTCGTTGCAGCGATCGTCTTACTGGCTTCCTTTGGATTAGGCGGAGCCTCAAAAGAAAACAAAGGAACGATCAATTTGACTTACGTGGAATGGGACACGGAAGTTGCTTCCACACACGTCGTCGGAGAAGTATTGAAGGAAATGGGCTACAACGTCAACATGACACCGTTAGACAATGCGATCATGTGGGAATCTGTCGCAAAAGGGGAATCGGACGCGATGGTATCCGCTTGGCTGCCAAACACGCACAAATCTCAATTTGCACAATACAAAGATCAAGTCGATGATCTTGGCGTGAATCTGAAAGGGGCGAAAGTCGGGATCGTTGTTCCTGACTACATGGATGTGAATTCCATCGCGGACCTGACAGATCAAGCCAACAAGACCATCACTGGGATCGAGCCTGGCGCAGGTGTTGTGAATGCGGCTGAAAATACCGTGAAGGCTTATCCAAATCTAGCGGATTGGAACGTTTCTACGTCTTCATCTGGTGCGATGACCGTTGCTCTTGGTCAAGCGATCAAGAAAAAACAACCAATCGTGATCACAGGCTGGTCGCCACATTGGATGTTCGCAAAATATGGGTTGAAATATTTAGAAGATCCAAAAGGCGCTATGGGAACCGAAGAAGCGATCCATACAATGGCACGCAAAGGGCTGGAGAAAGATCAGCCAGAAGCGTACAAGGTATTGGACAACTTCAATTGGACGCAAAAGGACATGGAAAGTGTCATGTTAGCGATCAATGAAGGCAAAGACCCTTCTCAAGCAGCACAAGACTGGATCAAAGAACACCAAAAAGAAGTCGACGAATGGAAGAAATAGCATAAATAAAAAAACGCTGGTTTATCGAGGTTCCTCGATAAACCAGCGTTTTTATTATTTGTTTGTGAAATGCCGTGACATTTGTTCCGAAAACCGCGTCGTTGGAACATTGGATAAAGATGCGCTTGTGAACGAAATCATTTGGTGAAAGCGTTGACACTTGCGACGTCGACTCTTATGATGACAGTGTGACATATGTTAAATATAGGAACATATGATAATATCTGGTCGCAAATAGAAGAGAATCGTTATAGGAGGGAATAAAGATGAGTTATTCCGACGATGCCCGATTATTGACGGAGATTGCTTCAATGTATTACGAAGAAGGAGCCAAGCAATCGGAAGTGGCGAAAAAATTCAACATCAGCCGCTCACTGGTTTCTAAATATTTGGCGAAGGCGCGTTCTTTAGGATTGGTAGAAATTATTATTCATGACGATCTGGTTCATCCGTATCGTCTATTAGAAGAAAAACTGGTAGAGAAGTTTGAGTTGGAAGAAGTGATCTGCATCGCACCGGCAGCGGCAGAAATGCTGAACAAACGCATAGGCATCGCAGCGGGTAAATACCTGTCTCGCATCCTGACAGGAAATGAAACGGTCGGGGTCTCAGCCGGAATGGTGGTCCATGAAGCGGCGCAAAATTTTTTGCCGAAGAATCAAATGGAGAATGTTCGTTTTATTCCGCTGGTTGGCGGATTAGGACAAGAGCACACCGCTTTACAAGCCAACGTGGTCTGCGAGATTTTTGCCAGAAAGAGCGGCGGCTCGGTGTTGGAGCTGCATGCGCCGATCACAGTGGATTCAGCGGAAGCCAAACAAGTATTTATGGCACAATCGTTTATCAAGAACGTGTTTGATAAAGGGAAAAAAGCGGATATCGCGTTAGTCGGGATCGGCGGCCTGCCTGCCTATTCCACGATGACCAAAGCATATTTACCAAATGAAGAAGTACCCCTGAGAAAGGAATTATCTGCTGGCAATGTGTCGGGAGATATTTGCTACAACTTTATTGATGAGGAGGGCGAACTTGCAGAGTGTACGTGGAACGACCGCGTGTTAGCGATCAGTTTGACAGAATTGAAGAAGATACCAAAGCGGATCGGCATATCTGGCGGCAAGGAAAAAGTCAGCGGGATACGGGCGGCACTGAGAGGGAATTTGGTCAATGTGCTGATCACCGATGAAGAGACAGCGAAAACGTTAGTAGAAGAAGATAAATAAAATGGAGGCGCATAAATGATGACAGCAACGGAAAACATCTCGATTCCGAATCGAGCAGGATTGACGGATGAAGCGTTCATAACGCTTTACCGCAGAATGTGGGAAATCCGATTCTTTGATGAGAAGGTCGATCAATTATTTGCGAAAGGCTTGATCCACGGAACGACTCACTTGGCAGTCGGACAAGAATCCACCGCGGCGGGCAGTGGCGCTGTTTTGAGAAAAACGGACTGGATCACCGCCACGCACCGCGGGCATGGACAAACCATCGCCAAAGGGACGAATATCAATGAAATGATGGCGGAGCTCTTCGGTCGGACGACTGGAACCAACAATGGGAAAGGCGGCTCCATGCATATCGCCGATCTAGATACAGGAAATCTTGGCGCAAACGGCATCGTCGGCGGCGGATTCCCGATCGCAACGGGCGCTGCGTTGACTTCAAAGATCAAAGGGGATGACAAGGTGGCGCTGGCCTACGCAGGCGACGGTTCGACCAATGAGGGGAGCTTCCATGAATCCTTGAACTTGGCGTCGATCTGGGCATTGCCTGTGGTCTTCTTTATTGAAAACAATCAATACGGAATGAGCGGTCCCTTCAAAACCATGATGAATGTGGAGCGGTTGTCAGAGCGGGCGAAAGCCTACGGGATCGAAGGGATCACGATCGAAGGAAATGACGTGATCGAGGTCATCAACACCACCTATGATGCGGTCGAAAAAGCCCGTCGCGGGGAAGGTCCAACCCTGATCGAGGCCATGACCTATCGTTGGAAAGGCCACTCAAAATCCGATGCGAAGAAATACCGCACGAAGGAAGAGGAAGAAGATTGGCGCAAGAATCATGACCCAATCAAATTGGCTCGTGAGAAGTTTGTGGCCGCAGGGATCTTCACGGAAGAGGAAGCAGAAGAGATTCGTTTAGCAGCCAAACAAGCGATCGAAGACGCGGTGACCTTTGCAGAAGAAAGCCCGATGCCGGCGATCGAGACGATGTTTGAAGACGTTTATTCGGATTAGGATACCGGTTTGCCAGTTTTACTTCTTGCTTTAACAAGTTAGTAAAATGGGATGCGCGATGACGATCAAACTTATTTTTCCTTTAGAAAAATAAATACTTTAGTACGAAATAGGAGGAGCAAAATAATGAGAGAAATCACTTACGCGGAAGCAGTCAGAGAAGCGATGTCTGAAGCGATGCGAGAAGATGAAGATATTTTCATGTTAGGCGAAGACATCGGCGTTTATGGCGGCGCGTTTGGTGTGAGTCGCGGGATGGTAGAGGAATTCGGGGAAGAGCGGGTTCGTTCCACGCCGATCTCTGAATCGGTGATCGCGGGCGCTGCCGTGGGTTCGGCGATGACGGGGATGCGGCCGATTTTTGAGATTCAGTTTTCGGATTTCATTACGATCGCTCTGGATCAAATCGTAAACCAAGCGGCGAAGATTCGCTACATGTATGGCGGAAAAGCCAAGATTCCATTGGTGATGCGGACTCCCGGCGGCTCAGGGACAGGCGCGGCAGCGCAGCACTCGCAAAGTTTGGAAAACTGGACAGCTCATGTTCCTGGTCTAAAAGTCATTCAACCGGCAACGGCTTATGATGCGAAGGGTCTGCTGCACGCAGCCATCGAAGACAACAACCCAGTCATGTTTTATGAGCACAAGCTCTGCTATCGGACGACTTCGGACGTGCCGGAAGGAAAATACACGATCCCGATCGGTGTGGCAGATATCAAACGAGAAGGAACGGATATTTCTGTCGTAGCCACAGGGATCATGGTGCATAAAGCACTGGAAGCAGCCGATATTTTGGCAGAAGAAGGCATCCAAATCGAAGTGGTCGATCCACGCACGTTGGTCCCGTTGGACAAGCAAACGATTATTGATTCGGTTGTTAAGACAGGGAGAGCGGTCGTTGTGACGGAAGCAGTCAAGCGCAGCGGATTCAGTGCCGAATTAGCTAGTGTGATCGCAGAGGAAGAATGCTTTGATTTCTTAGATGCGCCGATCATCCGTTTAGCTGGCCAAGAAATTCCGATGCCGTACCATCCAGAGCTTGAGAAAAAAGCAGTTCCTCAGGTTGAAGATATTGTCGACGCTTGTCGCGGACTGATGGCATAGGGGGGGCGGAAAAAATGGCGAATGAAGTATTGATGCCAAAGTTGAGTTCCACGATGGATGTTGGAACGATCACGACATGGCTGAAAAATGAAGGCGATTCCGTGGAAGTCGGCGAGGCAATTTTTGAAGTCATGACGGATAAAATCGCGATCGAAGTGGAAGCTTATGATGAAGGAATCTTACTCAAAAAATATATCGGCGATGGGGATAGTGCGCCAGTAAACTCCGTGATCGCCTACATCGGTGAAGCAGGAGAAGACGTTCCGGCGGAGATGCCAGGCGCGGAAGCTGAACCAGAAGCGGCGGAAGAAGCCAAAGCTGAGGAAGCAGCGGAAACAGGTGCACCAGTCGAAGAAACGACAGTGGCGACAACAAATGTTCGCGCAACACCCGCCGCCCGCCGAATCGCCCGTGAAAAGGGCATTGATCTACAGACGATCCAAGGCTCCGGACCAAAAGGCCGGATTCAAGCGTTAGATGTGAAGGAATACCAAGCACCTGCAGCTGCGGCGCCAATGCCGAAAGCCGCGGAAGGTGAACTGATTCCGTGGAGCGGGATGCGCAAAGCGATCGCAGACAAGATGTCAGAAAGTAAGCAGACGATTCCACATGTCACTATGAATGCCGAAGTCGATCTGACAAACGTCATCGAATTACGAAAACAATTAGTGCCGATGGTGGAAGAACGGACCGACGAACGCTTGTCCTTCTTAGAAATCATCGCAAAAGCGGCGATGGTCGCGCTAAAAGCCTATCCAGAGTTTAATGCGAATGCCTACGAAGACGGGATTCAGCGTTTTGACCACGTCAATCTTGGCGTCGCGGTTGCTGTGGAGGCAGGTTTAGTTGTGCCGGTCGTAGAAAAAGCGGATCAAAAGGGATTAAGTGCGTTGACTGCAGCCGTAAAAGCGGCCACGAAAAAGGCGCGCAATGGGCAACTGCTGCCGGCAGAAATGAGCGGCGGGACCTTTACCATAAGTTCATTGGGCCGCAGCAAAGTGCAAACCTTTAATCCCATCATCAATTTACCAGAAGTGGCAATCTTAGGCGTTGGCGGAAGCTACGAAAAATTGGTAGTGGAGAACACGCCGGAAGGACCGCAGGCCGCAACGATCACAGCCTTGAATCTTTGCCTATCCTTCGATCATCGGGTCGCTGACGGCGCACCCGCCGCGGCATTCTTGAGTATGATCGTTGAGCTGTTGGAAAATCCAATGAGTTTGTTACTGTAGGGGGATTGCGAATATGACGAAAAAAACAGAAACAGTCGTGATCGGCGCTGGACCTGGCGGATATGTGGCGGCCATTCGTGCGGCACAATTGGGACAAAAGGTGACGGTAATAGAAGCAGAGCATATCGGCGGCGTTTGTTTGAATGTGGGGTGCATTCCGTCCAAGGCGCTGATTACCGCGGGGCATCGTTATCAAGAAGCGCAGCATTCTGATTTTCTAGGATTAAGTGTGAAGGATGCACAGCTGGATTTTGCGAAGACGCAGCAATGGAAAGACCAACAAGTCGTGAAGACGTTGACCTCTGGCGTAGGGATGCTCCTAAAGAAGAATGGTGTAGACGTGATCATGGGTCGGGGGCAATTTACCGGTCCGCAAAGTATGACGATTACCACCAAAAATGGCGAAGAGAAACTGGAATTCAAACAGGCGATCGTTGCAACCGGCAGCCGCCCGATCGAGATTCCAGGCTTCAAGTTTGAAGGGCGTGTATTGGATTCCACTGGCGGCTTGAATTTGAAGGAAATCCCGAAGAAGCTGATCATTATTGGCGGCGGGATCGTCGGTTCAGAGCTAGGCGGCGCGTATCGCAATCTCGGCTCAGAAGTCACGATCATCGAAGGTAGTCCGACTATTGTTCCAAATTTTGAAAAGGATATTTCCGAAATCGTTGCGAAACGCTTTAAACAAAATGGCGTAAAAATTTTCACGAATGCGAAGGCGAAAAAAGCCGTCGAAACGAAAAACGGTGTGGCGGTAGAAGTTGAAATCAAAGGCAAGACGCAAACGATCGAAGCAGATTATGTGATGGTCACGGTTGGGCGCCGACCGAATACGGAAAACTTAGGTTTGGAAAAAGCCGGAGTTACGCTGACGGATAGAAACCTGATCAAAGTGGATGAACAATACCGAACGTCCCAGAAAACGATTTTTGCCATCGGAGACATTGTCGAAGGGTTGGCACTGGCGCATAAGGCCAGCTACGAAGCAAAAGTCGCCGCAGAAGTCATCAGCGGGAAAAATGTCGCGAAGGATTATCGGGCGATTCCGGCCATCTGCTTCACTGATCCAGAAGTGGCGACGGTCGGCTATACGCAAGCAGAAGCAAAAGCCGCCGGAATCAAGGCTAAGACAGCGAATTTTCCGATGCAGGCCAATGGTCGAGCGTTGTCATTGAATGCAACAGATGGCTTTGTCCGATTGGTTTTTGAAGCAGAGACCGAATTGATTTTAGGAGCGCAGATCGTTGGGGTCAATGCCAGTGATCTAGTGGCGGAGCTCACACTAGCCATCGAATCCTATTTAACATTGGAAGACATTTCTTTGACGATCCACGGACACCCGACATTGTCTGAGATGGTGATGGATGCCAGTGAGATTGGTCTGGGACTGCCGATTCATATGTAAAAAAGAAAAAGTTATGCCGTTGATTCGGCATAACTTTTTTTGTGCTATTTCTTCCCTAACTCCTCATCTTTACGGATCGTAGCATCGATGCCTTTGATCACTGTTGAAATGAAGGCATTGTCTTCTAGTTCAACGATCCCTGCAACAGTCGTTCCGCCAGGGGAGCTTACGCGATCGATCAGCGTCCAAGGATTTTCATCGCTGTGAGCCAAGGTCTGCGCACTGCCTAAAATGGCTTGCGTCGCCATTTCCAAGGCGATGTCTTTCGGCAACCCATTCTTCACCGCTGCGCGAGCAATCGAATCGATGAATAGGAAGGTGTACGCTGGCGAACTTCCAGCGATCGCGGTGAAGATGGAGAAATATTTCTCTTCTAAGGGCCAAGCCTTACCGACGGCATTGAATAGATCAATGATCGTTGCGACATCTTCTTTTGTGGCACTTGGGTTTCCGCAAACAGCTGCTGCGCCTTCACCGACCATCGCGTTCATATTGGGCATTACCCGTACGATTCGAATCGGTTGGTCGGTTTCAAACACGTCATAGATCGCTTCTGTACTGGTTCCTGCTGCGATCGAGACAATTAGCGGGTCCTTTTGCAGAATTGCTTCTTTGGCTTCCAATAGCACGCCTTTAATGACATTCGGCTTCACAGCCAAGATCAGTGTATCGACCGTTTGAATGACTTCCTGCGGATCGTTTAATGCATGGGCTCCGACTTTTTCCGCAAATGCTTGGACCTTTTCTTTGGAAATATCGTATAAATAAATATCTTCTGGTTGGCTAAAGCCGTTTTGAACGATGCCTTCCACGATCGCGGAGGCCATATTGCCGGCTCCAATAAAACCAATTTTCATCATAAATTCCTCCTCAAGAGTGTTTGAATCAAATGTACGAACACTTCAATAGTGGTACAATCAATAAAGAAAGTATATGCCGTTTCATGGTTGTTTTAAATAGTGTAGGAAAAGAAGAAAGTGTTCGATTATAAGGTGGTGGTAAGATGGATGCAACAACGACGCAGGATACGCGTTTTTATCAATTTTTGAAGACGCTGGATTGCTACTTAGGAGATGACGGACAGATGCTGGGGGAGGTTCAGCGGTTTGCCGAGAATCCGCAGCGAGAGATCGCGGCTTTTGTGACGAAGGATTCGACAGATCGAATCGAAGTGCCAGACGGCTTCCTTCGCATCCTCTATGTGATGAAGGGGACGGCGACGATTCAGCTAGATAATACGGAGAGATGCCTGACAGCAGGTGGGCTGCTGCTGGTGAATGGCGCTGCGCAGCTCTCTTATACAGGGAGCTTAGAGACGCAAGTGCTGACGTTTTATTTTAAAGCGAGCTACTTCACCGAATCTTTGCTGGGGCAAATTTTCGAGGAACCTCTATTGTATCGTTTTTTTATCGAAGCTTTAAGTGAGGAATTTGTTGGCATTTCACGCTTTCTGGTTTATGATTTTGCAGGAGAGACCGACGTTCATTTTTATGCCTTGCTTTTATTGAAGCAGGTCGTCAAAATGGCCTATTTCAATAACAAAGTGACGAAGGCCGCCTTTGTGCTGCTGATTGTTGAGATCAGCCAAGCACCTCCTGAGGGCTTGATCGCAAAGGACAGTGTCGTGTCGAATGGTCAATTGACTGAAGAGCTGCTGGCGTATATCGATGCGCGATTGGAGCAGGTGACATTGGAAGAGGTAGCGGAAAAATTTCATTTCCATCCGAATTATCTATCGAGCTTATTGAAGGAGAAGACGGGTCATTCCTTTACGGAGATCGTCTTATTGAGAAGAATTGAACGCTGCAAAAAATATTTAGAACAGACAGACCTGACGGTGCAGACGATCGTGGAGCGATTGGGGTATAAAGATAAGGCCTTCTTTTATAAACGCTTCAAGCAAATCGAAGGGCGCACACCACGTCAGTATCGGAAAATGCGAGAGGAAGAAAACGAATGTACGAAGACCTTTTTGCCGAAGTGCAATTGACCGTAGTAGAACAACCGATCGAATGGGTAGAGGACCTGCCGCTTTATCGCGGACATCTCAAGGAATTGCCCTTCATCACAGGGGAAGGCCCCTCGAAAAAAGCGATGTACCAGCAATTAGCGGCACAATATCAAGAGTATGCCGCATTGAATCAAGTGGAGGATAAAGAGGAAGAAATGACGTCTTCTTTATTAACGGCAGATCAATTGTTGAAATATTATGATGGCGAGACCTTCGACGGCTTTTCATTAGGAGACCTGTTGAAGGACGAATAGAGCAACTTTGTATCCCTTTTCAATTCTTTCAGCTAGACTGGGTAAAAGATAAAAAGGAGTGATCAAATGTCCTCAATCGAAAAATACATCCACGAGGCGAACCAAGAGCAGCAGCCGAAGCTCAATGAAATCTATCAGCTTATCAAAGAAATAGTGCCAGTAGAAACGACTGAAAAAATCTCTTATGGGATGCCGACCTTTTATTTAAAGGAAAATCTCGTTCACTTTGGCGGGTTGAAAAATCATTTAGGGTTTTACCCGGCGCCTAGTGCGATAGAGGCCTTCAGCGAGGAGCTAACGGACTATAAAACCTCCAAAGGCGCGGTGCAATTCCCGTATGATCAAGAATTGCCAACGGCTCTCATCACGGAGATGGTGCGTTTTCGTTTGAAGGAGGTGGCGGAGAAACATGCTTAAAGGAATCGAGATCATGCTGTATGTCAATGATGTCGCAAGTGCCGTCGCCTTTTGGCAGCAAGGCTTCGATGGGACGCTCGTCTCACAGCAGCCAGTAACGAAGGAAAGCCTGCAGGCAACAGTCCAACTACTGGAGGGCGTCCAGCTTGTTTTGTTCGACCGAAAGTTCATTGAGGAAGTCTCACCTGAAGTGGTGGACAATTTCCCTTCGTTAGTAATGAGGGTTTCCGATTTAGCGACCTATCATGAACGTCTAAAAACCGTAAGCCCGAATGTGAATCCGATCATGGAACAAGGGGATCGGCGGCTGTTTAATTTCGCGGATCTTGAAAATAATTATTTTGTGTTGAGTGAGTGACCTTCAAGCGATTGAAGGTTCTTTTTTTTGGAAAGATTCGTCGAGTACTCGCTCATAGAATCCTTCAAGGTTTCTTGGACGGCTATCATCAAACTATTAGTGGATTTCAGTCAAAATCCTTGTGAATTGTTGTATTATCTTAGAAGGAAAAAGAGCTTTCATTGATTATTTTATTCAGAGGAGAAAATGATGGTACAAATTTTGTTGGGACTGCTGGCAGTCTTATTGGTTTACTATTTGTTTTATTTTATTCGCGATCTTATCGCAGAACGTGGAAATTGGGGCGGCGGAAACTTTCTGGTGTCTGGTGTGATCGGGTTTGTTACAGACGCGATGGATACGTTGGGAATCGGAAGCTTTGCACCGACGACGATGTTGGTAGAAATGACGAAACAATTAGACAATGACCGTCAATTACCAGGCACCCTGAACGTCTCTCATACCGTTCCGGTAATTATCGAGGCCTTCATCTTTATCACTGTGGTGAAGGTGGCACCGTTGACGTTGTTCTCTTTGGTGATCGCAGCGATCGCCGGATCTTACATTGGCTCAAAAACAGTCAGCAAGCTGCCGGAGAAGAAAGTGCAGTTTTATATGGGTATCGCCTTGATCGTCACGGCTGCCTTGATGGCGATGAAGCAGTTGGGTTTATTGGATTTATTAGGTACGGGCAATCACCTGACAGGCTTGACGGGGATTAAATTGATCATCGGGATCGTTGGGAATTTTATCTTAGGGGCGCTGATGACGATCGGTGTTGGTTTGTACGCGCCTTGTATGGCGCTTGTCTATATGCTTGGGCTAAGCCCTTTAGTGGCGTTTCCTATCATGATGGCTTCGTGTGCGGGCTTGATGCCAGTTGCAGGAACAAACTTTATTAAATCAGGAGATTACTCACGAAAAGTCAGTTTGGCAATTACAATCGGTGGTATCTTTGGTGTGATTGTTGCGACCCGTTTCGTGACAGGCTTAGATATGACTGTACTGACTTGGATCGTGATCGCAGTCGTTCTTTACTCAGGCTTCACCTATATTCGCAAAGGTCTGCCGGAACAAGTGGGACGGTTGAAAAAGTTCTAGAGAGTGATCTCTAGGGCTTTTTTTAAACCTCGTTTATTTGCTAGATATCCAATCTTTTTAGGCGGATAATAGAGGAGAAAAAAAGTTGAACGGGAGGACGTATGGATCAGGAATTATTGATTATCGAGCTGCTCTCTTCTGGGGAGCCGATCTATAAACGTGCAAAGAGGCAGCGAGAAAAAAATAGAATCACGGCGTTTCTGTTTTTAATAGTATCGAGTGGTCTGTTTTTTGGGATCGGGAGTATTGTCTATCAACGGATGGATGGGTTCGCGCACGCGATGGATACTCGCTATTGGCTGCGGGGATTTTACCACTTTTCACTAGTATTAGGTATTCTCAGTGTTGCTGCGGTCGCGGTATTTTTCATCGTGAATGAGATTCAAGGGGTATGGGTACGCCGATCTTTCCAGCAATTTTTGGAACGGCTGGTAAGACGGGCAGCCAAATATCCGATTATTTATCAAGACCGTGAAGCGTATTATTTAGCGGAAGAGCCCAAAAAGCCGATGATTCGTTTATTGAAGGACGACTGTCTCGAATTGACCACGACCTTTGACGGTGCTTCGGTTTGTTTAGGGGATCGCCAAGAATTTTTTGGGTTTTCCTCGATGCAATTATTTGTATTAACAAGCGAACCGCCGCTGCTCCCAGTCGCGTTTCCTCAAGCGCACAGGATGAATTCGAAATGGCCGCTCTTGCTGATTAGTTTGGTCTTTCTAGGGGCGGCGGGAGTATTTGGTTATGAGAGCCTGACGCGACATCGCATGCTTTATGGCGAGAGCGAGAGACCTAGTACGTATTCAACAGCGTCTAGCGAGGCGCCGCGGTCGAGCGCTGGATTACTGACGCAGCAAGGAAAGGCACCGAACAACCAGGTAAATCAAGCCAATCAATTGGAGTTGAATAATGAGACTCATGAACTGTACATGACGACAGATAGCGGAGCGGCTTGGACATTTGTCCCGTTGAAGCCGGAGTGGTTGCGGGCAGGCAGTTATTTATTGACGACTGGTGAGATTCCAATGGGCTATTGGATGGATAAAACCTACGCTGTCTCAAAGGATTTCTCTTGGTTTATTTACTCTAAAAACGAGAAGGACTTGTTTTTTCTAGCTTCAAAAGACAACGGAAAAACGTGGCAAAAAGCCCTCGTATCTGAGAACGCACAGCGCATGCGTTACCGCAAAGCACAATTCTTTGCTGATGGAAGCGGCATATTGGCCTACTCCAGCGCCTCACCGGAAGTTTCTTCGGAAGGCTTAATCCTTTTTCAAACCAACGATCATGGGCAAAGTTGGTCACAAATGAACAGTACCACGATCGGTCAACCTGTCCAAAATGTCAGCTTCGTGAACCCAACGTTAGGGTTTGTTTCGACGAGGGAGAAGTTGTATTATACCAACAACAGCGGCAGTTCCTTCAAAGAGGCGGTGGTGACGATCCCCGAAGAATACCAAACAGGGGGACTGGATCTTTTTCAATCACCAAATGAGGTGACTCAAGTCAGCACGAATCAGCTAGAAGCGAAATTCTATTTGTTGAAAATGAAAGGGATCGATCAAGGGAAGATGTTCGCTTGCTTGTACCGTTCTTCGGATAATGGCGAGACCTGGCAATTCGCCGAGCAATTGTCGCAAGTGATGCCAAATGAATAACGGAGTGGAGCATAGGAATAAATGAACCAACAGCTATCGAAGAAATTACTGAATCAGGACGAATTCAAGGCACTTTCTCAATACGAGGAAGTGCCTTTTTGCATAGGATTTCGTTTGAATAAATCCTATGGGCTGTTTACAATAGGGACGACTGAATGGAGAGGTGAGGACTATGGAGATCGTGCGCGCGGATTTTCAATTATTTGATCGGGAGTATTTTACTTTCAAACAACTGAAGGCGCAGCATTCAGAGAAAGAGCTTGAGAAAATCAAAAAAGAGTATAAAGAACATTGGCAAAAGTGGAAAGCTATACAGATGGCGGTCGCGGATGGATTGCCGAAAGAATTTCACATGGAAAAGCCGAAAATTGAAAGCTGGACGAATGGCTGGAATTTGCGCAATCATTTTTGGTGTGCGTATCGTGATCCTGCACATCACAATCAAAATGCCTGTTTAGCAGTTCTGCTGAATAAAAAGCAATTTCAAGTGTATCTAATGTTTCAGCATTATAAAAGTGAGGAACGTTCAGGAAGTTTGGCAACGTACAATGACCTGCTGGCGACATTGGCTGAATGGTATTTACAGGTGGAGAGTAAAAACTATTTTGTCTGGCCGCAAACAGAACATGAATTGGACGATCACCTTCCGCTGACAGCGTTCTTGGAGGGAAAGTCACAGTCGGATAAATGGACAGATTCGATGAAGGGACGAAGCTTTCAATTAGGAAAGTTATTCTTTCAAACAGATGCTCTTTCTAATGTTGTTGAGGAAACCATCCACGCGATGGAGGAGCTGGCACCGCTATATACTGCATTGAATCGTACAGACAGGTAATCGGTTAAAAGAACCCGTGTAAAAAGCGGAGGATGCACGTATAATGAGACCTATCAAATAAGAAAGGAGCAGCGTTTGACAATGAAGAAACTCGATTTGTCCAAATCTTTGTATGAATTAGTCACCCTTTATCCTGAAATCAAGGATTTAATGTATAAATTAGGTTTTGATGCCATCGCAAAACCGGGAATGCTACAGACGGCTGGACGGTACGTCACGATTCCTAAAGGCGCAAAAATGAAACATATTCCAATGGATCAAATCATTCAAACATTCGAAGCAAATGGCTTTGAAGTGGAAGGAGAATTTTAATGGAACGAACAAGGAAGCAGCGTCAGGAAAGGATTGTCGAAATCTTGTCGCTGCTGCATCAAGGGGGCTCTTTTGAAGAAGCCAAAACATTGTTTAATCAAGAATTTGAAGGGGTCGACGTGACGGAGATCACGGCTGCAGAAAAGGCACTGATACAAAGTGGGTTGAATCCGCAGGAAATCCAGAAATTGTGCAACATCCATGCCTCTGTATTTAAAGGGGCAATCAACGAGATCCACCGTTCGAACCTCGAACACGAACAGCCAGGCCATCCGATCCAAACGATGAAATTGGAAAATCAAGTGCTGCAGTCGTTGCTGACGGATGAAATCGATGGTCTTCTGGTTAAAATAAAAGCGGGGGATTGGTCTCAAAAGCCGCGCCTGATTCATGCGCTGGAAGATCTGCTGCAGATTGATAAGCACTATGCTCGGAAGGAAACGTTGATTTTTTCTTATATGGAAAAGTACGGCATCACCGCGCCGCCAAAAGTTATGTGGGGTGTCGATGATGAGATTCGTGAGCAGATCAAGGCACTGATCCAATTGGCAAAAGCAGACAAGACAGCCTATAACCCTATCGCTGAAAAATGGGAAGCAGCAAAAAGCGAGCTGGAAGAAATGATTTTTAAAGAGGAAGAAATCATGGCACCTATGACCTTGGATGTTTTCAGCCTAAAGGATTGGGAAAAAATCGCAGAAGATAGTTTTGATATCGGCTTTTCTTTTATTCCAGAACCTTTGCCGTGGAAAGCGAGCCAAGCCTCACTAGAACAAGAGCAGGAACGAGAACCGGCTCGGCAGCTCGCCATCCAACAAGCCAAGGAAACAACGGAAAGTATTGCAGCTGGTCTTGCGTCAGAAACCTCAGATGTTTCTGACGAAGAGCATTATGATTGGGAAAATGAAACGTCGACTGAAACAATCGTTTTGCCAACGGGAACAATGAAGCTGGAAGAAATGATCGCCTTGTTCCAAGTCTTGCCTGTGGATCTGACTTTTGTAGACAAAGAAGATCGGGTGCGCTTTTTCTCAGAAGGAAAGAGCCGAGTCTTCCCCCGTACAAAATCAGTTATTGGACGAGAAGTCGTCAACTGCCATCCGCCAAAAAGTATGCATATCGTGCAGCAGATCTTAGATGATTTTCGCTCGGGTGTCCGTACAGAAGCTGATTTTTGGATCGACATGCGTGGGAAAAAAATCTATATCCGTTACTTTGCTTTAAAAAATGAATCGAATGACTATCTAGGCTGCTTAGAAGTCACACAAGACATTACAGACATTCAGGCTATCGAAGGACAAAATCGATTGCTAGAAGGTAAAACAAACTAATTAACGTAGAAAAAAGAGTTTTCGTGTATGCGGCAACTCTTTTTTCTACGTTTAAAGCACCTCCGACATCAGTAAAAGAAGATAGAGAAAAAAGGATGCCAAGAGGCACCCTTTTTCTTAATAACATTTTGAACAAGGGGACAATCCGCGCCCCAATGCCTCCTCTAACGTAGCCAGTGAATACGTACCGTTTCCACATTTGTGGGTGTGGTATTTGCTGCCGGTCGGCGTAACGTAAACCGTTTGTCCCTGTGCAGGTTCGGCTGCTTGTGCTTGTTGCTGCGCCTGTTGCTGTGCTTGGGCCTCTGCCTGCGCTTGAGCCGCTGCAGCCTGTTGTGCTTCTGCCTGTCTTTTTGCCTCTGCTTCTTGAGCGACTCGTTGTTCTTCTGCTTTTCGGGCGGCCTCTGCCTCGTCTGCAAGCCGTTTTTCTTCGGCCTTTCGAGCGGCTTCCGCCTGTTCGGCTGCTCGTTTCGCTTCTGCTTCTTTCGCTTCTTGCTCTTTGCGTAGCTGTTCTGCTTGGGCTGCTTTTTGTGATTTTTCAGATGATTCTGTCTTTGATTCTTCCTCTTTTTGTTTCATTTCGAAGGATTCGACCGTTTTTTCTAGCGAAGAAATTGTCTTATTTAGTTCTTTAGTAGACTTTTCCAACGACTCGATTGTTTGCGATTGTTCAGTGATCGTATCTTCATTGTTATTGCTGCCGCAGCCAACCAATACTAATCCCAACGATAAAATGATCCCCAACTTCATAAACTTTTTCATGTACTCTTCCTCCAATGCTTAATTGATTTTTATACGAGAGTTTGCGCTCATTTCTTTAATAGTGTTGAAATAAAACATTTTTAAAAGTAAAAATATTTCATAATATATTATAAAGTAATTTTAAGGTAAATTAAATAGACGCTGCATAATTTGAAGTGCCAGAGAATAAGTTAATTTGATTTTCAAAAGTACATTATTTAATAGAATTTTTTAGGTGTTTTGGTGAAGGTGTAGAATAGTTAGATACCTAATTATTAGGAAACGAAATATTTTGATTGACATTCGGTTTAAGAGCGTGTATATTCTGTTCGAACAGTTAGATATCTAATTTTTAGCGAGGAGGGTATTTGTTTGGATAAACTAGTAGTTTCTAATTTGTTGCGTTCCATCATGAACAAATCTAGAGAATCTATGGATCATCGCGTGAAGGATATGGGGGTCAGTCCACAACAGGGGCGAATGATCGCCTATATTGCGCAAAATGAAGACAAGGGATTGATCCAAAAAGATTTAGCAGAAGTCTTTCAGCGCCGCGGAGCAAGTATCACCAGTATGTTGCAAGGCTTGGAGAAAAAAGGCTATATCGAACGGCGAATCCCGGCAGATAATGAACGTCAGAAAAATATCTACGCCTTACCAAAAGGCAAGGCTTTGGTGACGGAGACCAATGAAGCTTTCTATGCGGCAGAAAAAGAATTGCTTCACGCCTTGAGTGAAGCAGAAATCCAACAATTAACTGCGCTGCTCACAAAGATAGACCGCAGCCTTTAATACACAAGCAGGAATGGCCTGCTTGCGGCTTGATAGTTAGAATTCTAATAATTACATCTCTAATAGAAGAAGGTATTCCCATGGAAGAATTTGAAGAAAACGATTCAACGATTTACTATTTAAAAGAAAGCCCAATTCGTAAGGCGATCGCTCATTTATCGATCCCGATGATGGTGGGTATCTCAGCGACGACGATCTACAACCTGATCAATGCGTACTTTATCGGGTTGATCCACGATACCAATATGATGTCTGCGATTACTTTGGCGATGCCGATCACGATCGTGTTGATGGCTGTTGGGAATATGTTTGGTGTTGGCGGAGGCAGCTTTATTACACGATTACTCGGAAGCGGGGAGACTCAAAAAGGCAAAAAGGTAGCGGGGTACTCCTTTTATATGAGCATTGCTCTAGGTGTGATTCTGGGAATCGCCGCGATTCTTTTTATGAATCCCTTAGTCCATCTACTGGGGGCAGACGGGCAAACGTTGCTTTATACGAAACAATATTCAACGATCCTTTTTGCCGGTGGCTTTGCTTTTATTCTGAACTTCGCTTTGGAACAGCTAGTTCGTTCGGAGGGGGCTTCTAAAGAATCCATGTATGGCATGTTTATCAGTGTCGCGGTCAGTATTGCCTTAGACTCGCTATTGATTTTAGTCTTTAACCTACACGTGATCGGAGCGGGAATCTCCACGGTAGTGGCGAACCTCGCAGCAACGAGCTATTATGTTTGGTTTCTGGAAAACAAAAGTGAATCGTTAAAAGGATTCTTGAAGCATGTGAGAATTTCTGTTCAGGATCAAATAGAAATCTATAAGATTGGTGTTTCGGAATTGTTCAAATCCGCGTTTATGATCGTCACGACCTTGTTATTAAATAACTTTTCTGTTGCATATGGCGACAATGTTGTTGCCAGCTTTGGAATTGCTGTACGAATCACACAATTGCCTGAGTTTCTGACGATGGGGCTATTTTTAGGGGCGATGCCCTTGTTCGCTTACAGCTTCTCGGCTCATAATACGAAGCGGCTGAAGGAAGCGTTGAAGGAAGTTTCCTTATGGATCGGCGGCATTTCAATTGTTTTTGCATTGGCAGTTTACTTGTTTCGCGTCCCCGTCTTGCATCTGTTCACCAATGATCCTCGAGTGATCCATGTTGGATTGGTCGTCTTGACAGCCCAACTGGTCTCCTCTGTTTTTAATGGCTTTTCTGGTCTGTTTACAGGGATTTTTCAAGCCTCTGGATTGGGTGCTCAGACAGGGATCATGTCAACGATCCAAGGGACCTTCTTTATTCCAGTCGTCTTACTGCTGCATCATTTCTACGGATTAGACGGCCTCATCTGGTCTATGACGATTACAGAAGGGATCGCGTTCGTCGCTGGCGTGATCATGGTGATTCCCTATGTAAACAAATTAAATAGAAATGAATTGCCAGCGATGAACGAACAATAATATCTGAATAAGTGTTATTTAAAGTGGTCTTGAAAAATCAAGATCACTTTTTTTATATAGATTACAAGCGATTTTAAATAATAAATACTCATTTTTATCCATAAAACGAAAAATAAAGAGTTATTTTTTTACGGAAATTGACCATATTTTGAGGTATGATGAATGAGAGAAAATTCAAGAAGTAAAAAATAAACGGGATGTTCCACTTAAAAAGGAGAGAATACTTATGCCAACCAAACCATTGACGCAAATCACACTATTTACGATGGGAAGAGACAATCTGGAAAAACGAATTTTGAAAACGTATGCGGAGCTATCTGACTCAGATGCTGCGATTCAGTATATTGTTGCTGTGCTGATTCGTCATTGTTTGTGTATAAGCGACTTTTCGGGAATCTGCAGCGAATTGGTAAGGGATATCTTTTTATCTGAGGAACCGACGGATGTTCTGCGAAAATTTTTCCCGTTGTTTCGTGAGGCCTTTAAAAGTGGAAAAGAGTGGGAGCAGGCCACTCGCCGATTGTATAAAAACACCAAAGAATACCACCGCTACAACAATCGATTAAGCGACAGCAAAAAATATTTGTTCGGAAAGACCACGTCTCCTGAAGAAATGGGAGGGCAGCAATACAAACTAGTCTCCACATTTGAGGATGCTGTGGGAAAGAGCCATTCTTGGAGCCTGCGGGATGCAGATCCGCATTCTTCCGCCTTGAAGATCGATGCCGTTTTAGAGCTGTTGTCTACATTGACGATTTTTGAAAAAGACGGGATTCGCCGTTTTGTTAAACTGGAAAATTCGGAGATCGACAATTGCACACGCTATCTCAAGATCAAAAAAGGGGAGATCGTGGAGGAATCAGAGGTGCAGATTCCTGTTGAACCGACTGTCTCGGCGGTCGATCTGATGAACCTGAGTGGGGATGAAAAACTAGAACTCGTGAAACAGCTGTTGCCAGAAGGTATGTTTTTAACAGATATGCGTGGAGACGACCGCGAAAATCCGCAGCCAGAGATTCCGACGCCTACCGCAGCGGAAGAATGTCCGCCAGCCAATGACGAGGATCGCTCTAAAGCCCGCGAAGAACGAAAAGAAAAAACAACGAACACGCCTGCACCGGAGCAGTCATTGGCACTTTCTGCGGAAAAGAAACCCTATATCGACTTCCGAAAACCAAAAAGTGAAAAGCAAAAAAATCGTGAACGGAAAGACGAACTCTATAAACAGACGAAAAAGGGAAAGAGCCATTCAAGGAAAAAGAAAAAACGGTGAGGTGAAGGATGAGATAGATTGAATCTTGTAAAAGGGTGGAAAGTCGTATTTTGCCCCTATTTGTCAGCCGTAAAAACTCAAAACTGTGTCGTTACGACAATGAACCAAAACTATTGAAATAAAAAAGATCCCTTCGAGTTGAAGCAGCTGTGTCCACCGAAGACGCCATTCTAAATCTGAGGTTGGCAGAAAGAGCTATTAAGACAATGCGGTAGAAGGTATAATTTAAGATAGGGCAGGAATTTTAAACTAGTAGAAAGTAAATAATTTTAAATCGCGTCCTACGGCCAAGCAGCCGACGAGCCTAAATCTAAAAACAATGGAACACCAGCTTTTTCTTACTTAACTAAAAGTGGTTTTATTCAAAAAAGTTCCCAACTTAGGCAATGCCATAAAATTACTACTGCTTAAGACAGCCCAAAAAGGAGTATACGCTTGAAGGGCTACAATATTTTATGGACATTAAAATGGATGGACGAGCAATTTTGTCGTCGGATAGATTCTCCGTTGGATCGTGAGTTGATTTGGCTTTGGTCAGATATTTATTACTATCTGTAGGAGAAAGAGGCGCTTGATGTCAGTCGTTACGCGTTTTTTACGTTTGAAATACCCGCCAATTATTATAAAAAGGCTATTTTGTGGTCAGATTTTTACCGGTGGCATCTTGTATTAAATCGGTTATGGGAGAATGAACCTGATGAATCTGATCGGTATGAACGCATTTTTCAATTGAAAAGAAATGAGAAACCTAGAACGATACAAGGAATAACCACAAGACTACACAAGGAATGGGTCAAAAAAATCACTTAGGAGGCCATCATGGAAAAGTCAGCTATTCAACAACGAATGGAAACGTTTAAAGCTTTTGGTGCTGCATTGAAAGGTGCGACGGTGTATTTTCGGGAGGATTGGGGCGTGCTTTATTTTGATTTGAGAGGCAAGATGTTTGGGTTGATGACCGAGCAAGCGACGGAGGATACGATCATTACCTTGAAAAATCTGCCTGAAAAAAACGAAGAGCTACGGGAGATGTATCCGGGTGTTGTGATTCCGGGTTATTATACCAACAAAAATCATTGGAACTCGATCAAGTTAGCCAACGAAGAACTAAACGATGACACGATCAAGCAGCTTATCGAGACGTCGTACCGTTTGGTGTATCAGAAGCTGACGAAGAAGGAAAAAGCGGAGATTGACGCGTAAAAAATGACGCTGCTTAATTAAGCAGCGTCATTTTCATTCTTTTTTTCGGACCAATGCAAGGCAAGGTAATAGCCTGTGATACCCATACCAATCAAGAAACAGGCGGCATCGAAACTGTTCAAAGCGGGTTTGAAGAGCGCATAGAGGACCACGACGATCAGCCAGTTCAGGATACTCCATAACACATTTGTGGAGGCAGAGGCGGATTTTTTCCATGGGACATCCCATTTTTCACCGGTAATCCCTTTAACAAAATGAGGGACTCCGTTCGCAAACAGCATACCCAAGATGATACATATAATTGAATCCATCGGAATCTTCTCCTTTTTACGTGTTCAATCTGTAGTATACCTCTTTCCGGCTTTTTTTTCTCGTGATTTTGAAAGAAATTCTTTTGGAATGAGCAGAGGATTTAACAGCAAGGAGAGGGAGGTGGTAAGGTAGATAGGTACAATCAGTGAACGGAATGAATGAGAATATTTGTAACACAAGGAGGAATTTATCGATGAAAGCACCATTGATTACTATGAATGACGGCCATCAGATACCAGCAGTTGGCTTAGGAACATTTCAGATTCGCGGAGGCGTAGGGGTCGATCAAGTATTGACGGCTATCCAGGATGGGTATCGCTTGTTGGACACCTCTACAAACTATGATAGTGAAGGCGTCGTAGGAGAAGCGATTCGCCGTTCGGGGCTTCCTCGTTCGGAATTTTTTGTGACGACCAAACTTCCAGGAAAGTACCATGCTTACGAAGATGCGTTAATGATGATTCAAGAATCGCTTTTTCGGATGGGGTTAGACTATTTTGATCTGTACTTGATTCACTGGCCTTTGCCAAAACGCGGGCTGTATGTGGAGGCTTGGCAGGCCTTGGTGCGTGCTCAAAAGCTAGGCTTGATCCGTTCTATCGGCGTTTCGAACTTTGAACCGGAGCATTTAGATACAATCATCGAAGAAACCGGCGTAACCCCTGCTGTCAACCAAATCGAGATTCATCCTTATTGGGTGCAGGAGCGCATGCTGAAGGCAAACAAGGAGCGGGGCATTTTAACGGAGGCGTGGAGTCCGCTTGGCCGCGGCAATGACGCGCTGAAGGAAAACGTCATTGCGGAGCTTGCTGAAAAACATGGAAAGACACCGGCCCAAATTATTTTGCGCTGGCACGCAGAACGGGGCATCCTTCCTATTCCAAAATCCCGCAACCTGATCCATCAACGGGAAAATCTGGCTATTTTCGATTTTGAATTGACGCAAGAAGAAGTGGGTCGGATCAATTTACTGGAAAAAGCAGATGGACGAATCGATGACCAAGACCCAAATGAATACGAAGAGTTTGAGTAGTATAGAGGCAGTGGAAAATCCATAGTTAACTAAAAAATAATCAGTTATAAAATTTTTGTTCGAAAAAAAATCTGATTATACGAGTCATTCATATTTTTATTCAAAAACGTTTTCAATTGTGGCATACTAAAAAGGAAGAGTATGCTGCAAGGGGGACGCAATGAAGAAAATCGTGTTACTAGTTGGAGTAGTGGTGGCGGCGTTTTTGATTTTTCAGGTCACGCAAAAGGGCGAAGTAGAAGAAACGGCTGTTCCAAAGGCAGCGACTTCGCAGCAAACCGAGCGCAGTGAGGCAACCTGTACGAATCGTGACTTGAACGAGCTGGATCAAGTGACCTATTCGCATCACAAAGAGTTGATGGAGGACTTGACGGGCGAGGGGGAACGTGTAAGAAAATCAACGCAAAAGGTCTTTGTAGGCGCAAGCTTAAACGAAGATGGCCGCTCTTGGTCAGGATATTTCGAAAAGTAAAACCGTTTTGATCGGAAGGATCGAAACGGTTTTTTTCTGTTAAAGATTTACCTGACGGAAGCGGCGGATAGAGACGCGATAGGTCCCCCACATCATTACGACGTAAATCAGTATTCCAGCAGCTAAAATAGGCAACTGTCTGAGTTGTCCTTTAAGGGTAACGTCCTCTAGCCACGCAAGCGTTGGAAAATGGACCAGCGCCTCTACGATCATGGCGAGGATCGTTGCTGGGATCAGGCCCTTTAGGAAAGAGATCCCTACTTTATAAGCAGTCTTGAAATAGCTTGTTAAAAAGAGAAAATTGAAGCAGGCAAAAAGGATCAGTCCGAATCCATAAAAAGCCGTATTTGCTTCGATGCCTACTGGATTGGGTTTGGACAAGAGCTGCAATCGCAAAAAGGCAAAGGGGATAGAGAGCACGATCGTCAACAGTTGGGAGACCAGCAGGACCAGCCATTTTCCCAAAACGACTTCTGAGCGCTTTAACGGAAGCAGTGCAGAGTAGTAGATGTCGTTGGTTTCTCGGGTATACATCAAATTTACGAAGTTTCCGATCAGACTAAAGAGAAAGACCATCGTATACGGGTATGCGGGAACCAATACCAGCGGCCCCATCAGTGAAAAGATAAACAAATTGGGATGTGCAGCTAACCGAATCTCTTTATATAGTAAGTTAGAAATCATAGTGTTTTTCCTCCATCCGAACCATAATCGCTTCCAACGTAAGGTCTCCGACATCCTCTGGGCGTTTTAGCGTTTGAAAAGACGCAATAAACTCTTTTTTCGGCGCGGCTTTGATCAATGTCCCTTCTTTAATATAAATGATCGTATCGGCGCATTTTTCTAGATCTGAGGTAATGTGGGTAGAGAATAAAATGCTTTTTTCCCCGTCTTTGACGATCTGCTGAAAAATCGCTAGCAGCTCTTCGCGGGATACAGGATCGAGTCCGCTGGTAGGTTCGTCAAAAATAAAGAGCGTCGCTTGATGGGAGAGCGCCAGGGCAATTAAGTACTTTACCCGCATCCCGGCGGAAAGCTCCTTGATTTTTTTCGTTGGCTCCAAAGAAAAGAGCGTCAAGAATTTTTGATAAGCGGCTTCGTCCCAATCAGTATAAAATCTTTTTGTAACAGCAGTGATATCGCTGATTTTCTTTTCTTTATAAAAATCAATGCCGCCTAGAACGACCCCGATTTTCTGTTTGCAGGCACGTTCATTTTCTAAAAAGAGCTGCTCGAACATCGTTACTTTCCCGTGATCTACAGGGATCAAATTCAGCAAGGACTTTAAAATCGTGGTTTTCCCCGCACCGTTGACACCGATCAACCCAACGATCGCCCCTTTTGGGATATGGAAGCTGACATTGTTCAATGAAAACGTAGGATACTTTTTTGAGAGCTCCGAAACTTCCAACAGATTCATCAAGCATCCTCCTCCTTTGGTTCAAAGATCGTTTCCATCATATTCCCAGTCATTTGCATGAAGGTCGTGCTGTCGATCAAAGCGATGCCCTTGGAGGCAGGGTTCGTGTCCCCAAGAACGACCAGCGTGTCGCCAGTCTGGATATTGAACAGGTCTCGGGCTTTTTTAGGCAAAACGAGCTGACCGCGGGCACCGACGGGAACGATCCCGAAGATGTGCTTGCCTGCCGGACCGATGGGCAGACCTTCTTCCTCCTGGTTATGCCGGATCAGATCGGTCAAAGTAACGTCGTAGAGACTGGCAAGCGCATCGCATTTCAAAATATCTGGTAAAGAATCCCCATTCTCCCATTTCGCAACGGCTTGACGCGAGACCTCCAAGCGTTCGGCCACATATTCCAATGACCACTTGTTTCGATTTCGTAAGGACCGCAAGTTGTGCGCGATCGGATTTTTCTGATTTTTCATTTTTTTCATCCTCCTTGTTTCCACTTTAGCGTAGAGGTCAGGAAAAAGAAATAAACCATTTGTAACAAAATTGGTTCGGTTTCGTTGCAGTGAATAAAAATTAAGCCGCCTTAAATTATGAAAGCAAAAATGTTGTGTTTTCAGAAAACGAAGTCATAATGGTGGAGAAAGAAGGGACAGGCATGAAAAATCAAGAGAATCGCCATGAGGCAGAGAAGCGTTTTGTAAGTGATCACTTTTTTGAAAAAGGACATTGGTGGAACAAATTCTATATTGGTCTACTGACGATCGTTGGTTGGATTGCTGTATCGATCCCTATCTATTGGACCGTCTCATCCACACTTTTAAAAAATGATTCGGCATTTTACCATGTGTGGAATGATCGTGCTGGAGAAGCCATCTATTATCATACCGGGTTTCAATTTCTTGTTTCATTAGGCATTATCATTCTGGGCGTATTTTTTCTGACAGTGCGAAACAATCATCGAATCACGCACCATGAAAAAGTAGAAAAATTGTATGATGAGGAAGGCTTGCAGGCTCGAAAGGCGGCGTTGAATGCCTTCTATACAGAACGCTTTGGTTCGGAGGCGCTTCGTCACGAGGTGCGCTATTA
The DNA here is from genome assembly GCF_002174375.1 of Enterococcus sp. 12F9_DIV0723. Classification (NCBI taxonomy): domain Bacteria; kingdom Bacillati; phylum Bacillota; class Bacilli; order Lactobacillales; family Enterococcaceae; genus Enterococcus; species Enterococcus sp. 12F9_DIV0723. The sequence continues at coordinate 142,359 of NZ_NIBK01000001.1, forward strand.
TTCTGTCCCAGAGGATAAAAATCTAGCAGATGACACGATACGTGAACGTTACAAGGAGGCAGAGTAAGATGGCGATTGATACAGGGTACCCCGTTTTAAGTGCAGTGTTGAATGTCCTGTTGTTTATTTTAGTCAGTTACCCTGTTCTCGGCGCTTTTGTTTGGCTGATCGAAGTCATTTTTTACCGAGTGCTCTTTCGTCATAAAAAGACGACGTTCGAAGAGATTCCCGTCTCAGAGGAACCCTTTGTTACGATCATGGTGCCTGCGCACAATGAAGAAGTGGTGATCGAGGAGACGCTAACGTATTTATTGAATGAACTGAACTACCACAATTATGAAGTGCTCGTGACAGACGACGGATCGACCGATCAGACACCTGAGATATTGGCGCGTCTGCAAAAAAACTATTCTCGATTGCGGGTTCTGCGAATCGAGAAAAACAAAGGCAAGGCCCATGCCTTCAACATCGGAGTAGGTTTTGCGAAGGGCGAATACATATTAAGCAACGATGCTGACACGATCCCAGAGGCAGATGCACTTTGGAAATACATGAATTATTTCATGACCGAAGCAGATCAAAACGTGGCGGCTGTAACAGGCAATATGGATGTTCAAAATCGCTCGAAGATCATTGAAAAGGCGCAGACAGTTGAATTTTCCAGCATCGTCGGAGTAATCAAACGCGGGCAGCTCGGTACTTTAGGAACGATGTATGCCTATAGCGGTGCGAATACGATGTACCGGAAAGATGCGTTGATCGATGTCGGCCTGTTTCGCCAAGACCGGGCAACAGAGGATATCAGTATTGCGTGGGATCAACAATTAAACGGTTGGATTCCGACCTTTGCACCAGATATCATGTTTTTTATGGGGGTGCCCAACACCTTGAAGATGCTCTATCGGCAACGGAAACGTTGGGCAAAAGGCGGTACAGAAGTGTGGTTGACAAACATGAAGAAAGTGCCGCTGCATCCCATCAAATATTTTGAGCAGTTTTTACTGTTCATTGACCAAACCTTCAGTATTTTTTGGAGTTTGTATTACTGGGTATTTTTAGCCGCCTTTCTAGGAACGATGCTCCATGCGTTTGTCCTGGGAGACTACGATCGAATCTTCCATATGCTGGCGCTGTCCTTTATCTTTGTGAATTTTGAGATGCTGGCAGGGTTCATGCAAGTGGCCGCAGCACTGATCATTGATGACAGTGGGCGAAAATTGAAATACCTGATTTTTGCGCCATTCTATATGTTGATCTATTGGATGATGAATGTGCTGACGATCGCGACGACATTTATCCCGGCTATCAAAACAATTTTAGGATTCGGCACAGGGACGTGGGTCAGCCCGACCCGTGTTTCGATCAGTAAGGAATAACGGACCCATCAACGCTTCGTGCATAGTCGCGAAGTGTTTTTTTATATGGAATAATAAGCTAAATAGAAGACGTAATTAAGAAAAGAACGTAGAATAAATAAACAAACTGCCAAAAAAACGGCTGTTTTTCGTAACAATAAATAATTACCAAAGATAAATTCATTATAAATAAGAAAGGGATGTTCAAATGAAAAAGCGTGTATTACTGGTTTGTTTGGTTACATTATCAGCCTTTGCCGCACCAGCGGTCATCCAAGCTGAGGATGCTGCGCAAACGAGCGTATCGGAAATACCTTCTGCACCAAGTGAGAGTGACACTTCCGAAAGCGCTATCCAACCGGCTGAAGGGGAGAGCACTGTGCAAAGCGCACCAGCGTCTCAAGAGCCAGAGACAGCTTCGGAAACTCAGACCGCCGTGGTCAACGGGGAAGTCGTGGAAGTGGAGCCGCCGCATAAAGACGGACAAGATGAAGCGAATGCGACGCAAGCACCGAAGGAGGAGCTGCGAGAAGGCAATGCCCGGTCTTTCCGCGCCGCTGTGGCATCGGTTCCCATGTACCGTCTGTACAATCCAAACAGCGGGGAGCATTTTTACACGAAGACAACCAGTGAACGGGACCATTTGCGTTCTGTGGGCTGGCGGTATGAAGGGATCGGCTGGCAAGCGCCGACTGGCGGAAACCCCGTGTATCGACTCTACAATCCAAACGCTGGAGACCATCACTACACCTTGCTCGCCAGCGAACGAGATCATTTGAAAAAAGTAGGTTGGCGTGACGAGGGGATCTCTTGGTATTCACCAAGTTCAGGGATTCCATTGTATCGGCTGTACAATCCAAATGCGCGATCAGGAGCGCATCATTATACCCCCATCACTTCAGAGCGGGACAATCTAAAACGAGCGGGTTGGCGTGACGAAGGAATTGCTTGGTACGCGGTCAGCGGCGGTGAACAAAGTCATGAAGACTATCGTTTATTGGGTGTGAAAAATTACAATCAATATGCTCTAGGAGCACCTAGCGGCTGTGAAGGCGCGTCCTTGCTTCAAGCTTTGCAATACAAAGGCAAGCTAGGCGGCTGGAGCCTGCGTTCGTTTTTGAACACGATCCCGAAATCACCGAATGGGAATCCAAACAACGGTTTTGTAGGATCTCCGTTTGTTGAAAATTCCTATACGTATTCAGCGATCTATCCAGCACCGTTAACGAGCTGGGGACAAAAATATGGGAACGTCCAAAACATTTCAGGCAGTTCAATGAATACATTGATCAACGAAGTCAAAAATGGCAATCCCGTAGTGGCGTGGGTGACGATCAACTTCCAACCGATCCGTTGGGGGAATTGGAACTTCGGTGTCGCTGCCAACAACAACCATGCAGTTACGCTAGACGGCTACAACAAGTCGGGCAACCAAGTCCATGTGTCCGATCCGATCAGCGGCTCTTACTGGGTGAACCGCACGACCTTTGAAAATATCTACAATGCAAGAAAATACGCAGTAGTGGTTCGATAATCCTGGACAAACAAAAAAGCGGCGCGCGCCGCTTTTTTTGTTGTTTAGCCTCCACCCATCAAGAAATCGAGGATGTTCCAGCCATCTGACGTTTCCCCACGATAAAGCTCTGTAAATCCACATGTTTTACAACTGATCGTAATAAACTTTTTATTTTGGACATCAAAAATCTTCGCAAAATTCCCACCCGTTGCTTGGAACTGATCGGACAAATAATGCTGCCCCCCACACTTCTCACAAACATATTGTTTTCTTTCCATTTTTATCACACTCCTTTTAGGTTGGCGCCTGTATGTTCAAGCAGTATACGACCGAACACCGTGTATGAATCAGGCCATTTTTCGTAGTCCGTATTTTTTATCGCCTGTGAAAGGTTCGATGCGCATTCCTTCTATTGCTTTAAATTATAGGGAAGTCTTGGGCCCGATTCATCCGTCTTTAGCAGTATCTATCAAATTCTTTTTTGACAAAACATCAGTTATCTGGTTAAATAAGAACATACGTTCGTATCTTGCGGAGCGATTCCGCGACTACGAATAAGGAGTGATTTTCGATGGAACTGGAAAGAAAAATAGAAATTTTAGCGGAGTCTGCGAAATATGATGTTTCTTGTTCCAGCAGCGGCGTGGAGAACAATACCCGATCAGGAACAGTCGGCAGTACGGCGGTATCCGGGATCTGCCATTCCTTTACCCCCGACGGCCGATGCGTCTCGTTATTAAAATTATTATTTACGAACGCGTGTATTTTTGACTGTCACTACTGCATCAATCGTAAATCCAATGCGATTCCGCGGGCGACGTTCACCTCGCAGGAAGTGGCGGATCTAACGATGGATTTTTATATGCGCAATTATATCGAGGGCTTGTTTTTAAGTTCAGCGATCATAAAGAATGCGGACTATACGTGCGAGCTTTTGATCAAGACCTTGAAAATTTTGCGTGAAGAAAAAGGCTTTCGCGGCTACATCCATGTCAAGGCGATACCTGGCGCGGATGAAAAATTGATCGAGCAACTGGGCTTTCTGGCGGATCGGATGAGCGTCAATGTTGAACTGCCTTCCCGCGAGAGCTTGAAGTTACTGGCGCCGGACAAAGACCCGTTTGACTTATATAAACCAATGAAGCAAATCACGACGGTAAAAAAAGAACAGGAATTTTTGCCAGCGGTTCGACGCGGTCCAAGCTTTGTCCCCGCCGGTCAGTCTACGCAGATGATCATCGGGGCCAGCCCTGAGAGTGACCGTTCGATCGTGAAAATCTCAGAGAATTTGTATCAGAAGTATCAATTGAAACGGGTCTATTATTCGGCGTATATCCCAGTCAATCAGGACAATTTATTGCCTGCTGTGACGACAGAGCCGCCATTGCTGCGGGAGCATCGCTTGTATCAGGCAGATTGGCTGCTTCGCTACTACAAATTCACAGCGGATGAGATTCTGTCAGAAGACAAGCCAAACTTTAATCTTTACCTTGATCCGAAAGCCAATTGGGCGGTCCAAAACTATCAGCGCTTCCCCGTAGATGTCCAGACCGCCACCTATGATGATTTACTGAGGGTCCCCGGGATCGGACCGAAAAGTGCGCAAAATATCGTCAAAGCACGAAAGTATTATCGGCTGCATCTGACGGATTTAAAAAAACTAGGCATCGTGATCAAACGGGCACAGTATTTTATCGCCTGCAACCATGAGACACCTGCCGGTTTGATCAAGGACCCTGAGTGGATCATCGCTTCGTTGATTTCTTCAAAGCAATACAATGTACTGAAAAAACAAAACACACAATCCACGAGTGAACAACTGTCGCTCTTTGATGTGGAGCGGTTTGAACATGCGAAAAGTAGGTGACGTCCATGCGCGAGTCAGCAGAAAATTGGGAATATGATGGCAGCTTCCTTGGATTTATGACGATCGTGGATCGTAGTTTTCGTGAGAAGCAGTTTCCGGCAGTGATTTTATCGCCGGAAACTACGGTGGAAAGTTTATTTTTAACGGAATGGGTGGAAACAGATCCGATTCGCGGCGAGAAAATTTACCGTCGTTTGCGGCAGCGAGTGAGACCGGAAAATTTTTTGTTCATTCAAAATGGGTTTTATGCCACGCTTGAAGGCAAAGAACGTTATTTATTGGATGCCATCGAAATTGCGTTGCAAACCAAAGACCTATTGGAAAATCATTTGGGGCATCCATCCGTCTTGGCGTTGCGGAAAAGCATTCGAACACTGCTGGGAGAAAACCACGCCTTGACCGGCTTTGTTCGCTTTGAATACGTCGGTGAGGTGCTATTCAGTAAAATCGCCCCGAAGCACTATGTGATGCCGTACCTTTGCCCCCACTTTGCGGAGCGTTATCCGCAGGAAAAGATCATGATCTACGACGAGACCCATGAAGTTTTAGGGATCATCGATCATGGCAGTATCCACCTCATGGAAAATACCACCTGTCCAGAATTTTCTGAAGCAGGCGACGAACAGGCCATTCAACACCAATGGAAGACATTCTTACAGGCGGTCACGATTGAGGAGCGGGCAAATTATAGAGCCCAGCTGAATCATTTGCCGTTGCGGTTCCGCGGGAATATGACAGAATTTAAAACGTAGCTGCTAGTTATGGATAGATTTTTTTGAACAGTTGCAGAGGTCAAACGGGCCAGTTTTTCTCCTTGGATAAGTTTTCGACAGCTACTGAAACAATAAGTAAGGTTCCTAAGAGCTTTGCGTTCATGATTTTTTGATTCTGCTTTATAATGGGAACTATTAGGAAGCGAGTGAATCACATGGAAGAGAAAAAAACGCAAGGATCAATGGCGGTCCTGGCGGCGCTATTTGCCAACGTGCTGGTGGCGGTCAGCAAGTTTATCGGCTACATGCTCAGCGGCAGTGCAGCAATGATGAATGAAAGCATTCATAGTGTGGTAGATTGCAGCAATCAAATCTTACTGTTGTTTGGTGATCGACGGGCCGCTCGCGGGCAAAGTGAGCTGCACCAGTTTGGTGAGGGGCGTGCCAAATACTTTTTCAGTACGATCGTTGCCACGATGTTATTTTTTGGTGGGGGTGCATTAGGGATCTGGGAAGCAGTGGAGAAGCTGTTTCATCCCAGTCACGAAGTCGCCAATCCATTGATCGTGTTAGGTATTTTGGTTTTCGGTATTCTCGTCGAAGGCAGTTCGCTGCGTGTGGCGGTGAAAGAAATCCACGAATTAAATACAGAAAAATTGCCATTATTTAAGTTTTTACATGAAAGCCGTCACAGCGAGATCTTGATTATTTTTACGGAGGATTTTTGTGCCGTGATCGGGTTGGTGATCGCGATAATCGGGACGCTGTTGACGATGGTCACTGGGAATCCGATGTTTGATGCATTGAGCGGTCTGCTGATCGGGATGATGCTGCTATTTGCTTCGATCTTTTTAGCTCGGGAGTTTTACAGCTTGATTATAGGAGAAAGTGTCTCTAAAAATGACTTGCTGAAAATCCAAGATGCCTTTAAACGCGACGAAGTAAAAAAAGTGATCGACATCAAAACGGTCCATTTAGGTCCAACAGAAGTCATGATCGCCGCCAAGATCGACATCGCCGATTCCTACGAAGGCGTGAGCTATGATATCGTCAATCAAATCGAACGAGTGATTCGCCGAGCCTTGCCGGATAAGAAGGCGTATATTTACATCGAAACCGACGAATTCGATCCAGATTACGATCGCAAACGTCAAAACCAATCGGACACATAACCCTGTGCCCGATTTTTTGCCAGTTCTACTTCCTGCTTATAGGCATACAACGATAACTTTATTTAAGGGAGGGTCAATAAGATGTCTTCATTGCGTTTTTTCTTCACCTATTCACGAGAGTTTCTGCGTCATTGGGGGAGCTATATCCTTTTGATTGTTGGGACGAATATTGTTTTAGAGATGTTGGCGATCCCGCTTTTTCAGTTTCTAACGGCATTCATTTTGAAACAGGGAGAGATCCCGTATGTTTCTAACACGAATATTGTCACGATAATCACCCAGCATCCCGCTGTTTTGATTGCTCTGCTATTGTTGCTGGCAGTCATATTGACGGTGATTTTCTTGCAGTTTACGTTCCAGTTGTTTGGGATCAAAAGCATCCAGACAAAAGAGGACCGCTCGTTATGGGAGATTTTTAAGCAATCACTTTACCATATGCGGCATTTGCGTCCGGCAACATTCTTTTTCTTCCTATTTTATTTTGTATTGATCCTTCCCTTTGCCAATGCCATTTTCCGTACTCCGTTGTTGAGCAAAGTAACGATCCCGGTTTTTATAATAGAGTATTTGAATGAGCATCTGACCTTCCTTCTATTATTAATGGTTCTTTCGTTGCTCGTGTCCTATATTGGGATTCGGTTATTGTTTGTCCTTCCCCTGATGATCTTCTCGGACGCCGCTCCTAAAGAGGCCGTGCGCAAAAGTTTAGAGTTGACGCATCATCGGTTTTGGCACTATGCATGGCGTATCTTTCTTTTGACCACCTTTTTATCCATTGTTTCTTTTGTAGGGTACGGGGCAAGTTACGTGTTGCAAGTGCTGCTGGATCTATTTCCGCGTCCGATTCCTGCGATCGGGGCAATGGTCACATTAACGAGCATCCAATTTTTCAGTCAATTGATGCTGGCTTGGGCGACGGTACTGTATTTCAGTGTTCTAGTCCAAAAATTCTTTCCGCTGGTGATCAGCGGGGAACGTCCATTGCGTATGATCCGTCCCAGCTTATGGACGCGAATCGCTGCGGCAGCGCTATGTGTATTTTTTGGCGGGTCGATCCTGTTTAGCAATGTCATGTATTTGACGGGGCTGGAGGATTCCACGCCGTTTACCATTTCCCATCGAGGGGTCGATAATGGCAATGGCGTGCAGAACACGATCCCCGCGATGGCGGCTACGATCAAAGAAAAGCCGGACTACATCGAGATGGATATTCAAGAAACCAAGGACCGTCAATTTGTCGTGTTCCATGATAAAAATCTGAAAAATCTCACGGGAAGAGACCGGACGACTCATGAAATGTCCTTGATCGAGCTGCAAGATCTGCAAGCGGTGGAGAACGGTCATGTGGCGCCTGTGGCAAGTTTTGATGATTATTTGGCTTTTGCGAATGAGCACCATCAAAAGCTGCTGATCGAGATCAAAACGAACGCTGATGATTCCGAAGACATGGTGGATCACTTCATCGAGAAGTATCAGCAGACTATTTTGGCCAATCATCACCGTATCCATTCTTTGGATTACAATGTGGTAAAAGCGTTGAAGGACAAGGCACCAAAGTTGTATGTCAGTTATATCTTGCCTTATAATTTAGTCTTCCCGCAGACACCGGCAAATGCCTATACGATGGAGGAAACGACGTTGACCAGCGATTTTGTTCAACGAGCCCATCAAGAGGATAAGGAAGTGTATGCGTGGACAGTCAATAACGCTGATGCCATGGATCGAATGGTCTCGCTGAACGTCAACGGGATCGTGACCGATGACCTCAAGACGCTGCAGGAGCAAATTAAGACCTATGAGGAAAATCCCTCGTATGCCAAACGAATCGAGATGTACATCAATCGATTGCCGGCGCTGGATCAGCGGATCAGTGAAAATTAATCTAGTACAAGAAAAAATCATTAAATTTCCATAGAGTTTTCGCAAAAGATTTTCTAACAGCCGCCTGCTCTATGGTAGAATAGCAATATATTTCACAAAGGAAATTCGACCTGTCATGCGGGTATTATCGAAGAATTTGTCTGTCCCAGAACGGTTTCGACAGTGGCAGATGCAAGAGGACACGCAGGAGTCGGCGGATCTCCAAGTTGAAAAATTCTTTAAATAGGAAGTAAAAAAAGGGGTTTACGATGAGCAAACGTGGTTTTGAAGTAATTAAAGCGTATCAAGATAAGGCGATCCATTTGCCAAAACGAGCAACAAAGAACGCCGCAGGCTATGATTTTGAAGCTGGAGAAGATGTCGTGATCCCAGCGATTTGGAAGCAAGTGATCGCACACTTTACCAAAGGTGCAGAAGCATCAGAAAAAATCGTGAAACCCGTCCTTGTCCCAACAGGAATCAAGGCATATATGGGAGAAGATGAATACTTGCAGCTTGCCAATCGTTCAAGCAATCCGTTGAAACGATTCATTACATTAAGTAACGGGATCGGCGTGATCGACAGCGATTACTACAATAATCCAGACAACGAAGGCCATATCATGTTCCAATTTTCAAACTTCGGCTTGACGGATATCACGATCAAAAAAGGTGAACGAATCGGGCAAGGAATTTTCTTGCCGTTTCTTAAAGCAGACAATGATGATGCAGATACAGAACGTAAAGGCGGATTTGGTTCGTCAGGAAAACAATAAATAAATTAAACGAGTGAGGCGAATGTTTTGGCAAAAAAATCCAAGACACAGTTTATCTGTCAGGAATGTGGGTATGTTTCGCCTAAATATTTAGGTCGGTGCCCGAGTTGCGGCAATTGGAATACGATGGTGGAGGAAGTGGAACCCAATCACCCTGAAGACCGAAGAAATCGTGTCAGTCTAACGGGAGAACGTGCGACTCCGACCAAGTTAAAAGATGTCGTCTTTAAAAAAGAAACGCGGATTCAAACAGAATTAGCAGAATTGAATCGGGTTTTAGGCGGCGGCGTCGTTCCGGGGTCTTTGGTTTTGATCGGCGGAGATCCTGGGATCGGAAAGTCGACCTTGCTGCTGCAAGTTTCGCATCAATTAGCGGCGACGGGGGGCAATGTGCTATACGTCTCGGGGGAAGAAAGCGCGCAGCAGATCAAGCTGCGGGCAGAACGTCTAGGGTCAAGCGACACGGATTTCTACCTGTATGCAGAGACAGACATGGGAGAAATCAGTCGAACGATCGAGAATTTGAAGCCTGACTATGTAATCATCGACTCGATCCAAACCATGACCCAACCGGACATTACGAGTGTGGCAGGCTCGGTCAGTCAGGTTCGTGAAACGACAGCCGAATTATTGAAGCTGGCGAAAACGAACGGGATCGCCATTTTTATCGTTGGTCACGTTACAAAAGAAGGAAATATCGCCGGTCCGCGTATGTTGGAGCATATGGTAGATACAGTGCTGTATTTCGAGGGGGAGAAGCACCACAGCTTCCGTATCCTGCGAGCAGTCAAGAACCGTTTTGGCTCGACCAACGAGATCGGGATCTTTGAAATGCGGGAGCGCGGCCTGGTAGAAGTCGCGAATCCTTCTCAAGTGTTCTTAGAGGAGCGCTTGGAGGGGGCGACTGGATCAGCGATCGTTGTTGCGATGGAAGGCAGCCGGCCCATTTTGGTCGAAGTGCAGGCCTTAGTCACACCCACGGTTTTCGGCAATGCCAAGCGAACGACGACGGGGCTGGATTTCAACCGCGTGTCGTTGATCATGGCTGTCTTAGAAAAACGTGCCGGACTGCTGCTGCAAAATCAGGATGCCTATTTGAAGGCAGCCGGCGGCGTAAAACTAAATGAGCCCGCGATCGATTTGGCGGTAGCGATCGCCATTGCTTCCAGCTACAAAGAAAATGGAACGGAAGCGACAGAGTGCTTTATCGGTGAAATTGGTCTGACTGGTGAGATTCGTCGGGTCAACAGCATCGAGCAGCGAGTAAAAGAAGCCGGCAAATTAGGATTCAAAAAAATCTATCTGCCTAAAAATAATATGGGCGATTGGAAGCCGCCGAAAGGGATCGAATTGATTCCAGTGGCGACGCTAGGAGAAACATTAAGAAAAGTATTCCGTTAATAAGCGGCAGTGCCGGCAACCATTCCGGCACGCCCTTTAACTAAAAGTTTTACAAATACAAGGAATAGAATTTAGGAGGGATGGCATGCAAAAACGTGTGTTAACAATAATCATCGCGTTGATCGGGATCAGCTTAGGGATCACATTTTTACCTGTGGCATGGCTGGCGATCGGTTATCAAGACAACATGTGGTTGAATAATTCATTTACGAATGGCCTAATCGGTGCAATTATTTTTTATATTATTTCTTTGGCGATCGTAGAACCAATCACAGTTGGTGTAAAAAAAATCGAGAAACAATTAAATGAATTGAGTTTGACGTATATCTTATTCGGAGTGGTCGGTGCGATCTTAGGACTGACGCTGGGATTGATCGGGACAACACCCCTGTATCAAATCCCGATTCCGTTTATCAACAGCGCCTTACCGATCTTGATCATGCTTCTATTAGGATACCTAGGGTTCCGAATGGGAACGACGCGGATCGATGAGTTGAAGAAATTTTTCGGCGGCAGAAGCAAAAAAGCAGAGTCGAATGAAGGCGAAGTGCTTGAACGCAAGGCCGACGATCATTTCCATAAATATAAGATCTTAGATACGAGCGTGATCATTGACGGGCGGATCTATGACATCGCGAAGACAGGATTTTTGGAAGGCGTTTTGATGATTCCGAATTTCGTGCTGTATGAATTGCAATACATTGCTGATTCTGGAGATAGTTTGAAACGAGTGCGTGGGCGTCGCGGACTGGATATTTTGAATTCGCTGCAAAAAGAAGAAGGCATCTCAGTTGAGATGTACGATGGCGACTTTGAAGATATCAGCGAAGTGGATAGCAAGCTGATCAAATTGGCGAAGCTGTTAGATGGCGTGATCGTTACAAATGACTACAATTTAAACAAAGTTTCTGAGTTCCAAAATGTGGCGGTCTTGAATATCAATGCCTTAGCAAATGCCGTCAAGCCAGTCGTGATCCCAGGCGAGAACATGAACGTTTTAGTGGTAAAAGCTGGAACGGAGCGCCAACAAGGGGTGGCGTATTTGGATGATGGAACGATGGTCGTTGTCGAAGACGGTCAGCATTATATGAACGAACACATCGAAGTGGTCGTAACGAGTGCGTTACAGACAGCCGCTGGTCGAATGATTTTTGCAAAACCGGCGCATTCCAGCCGCAACATCAAAGACGATTCACCGAAGGAAAAGTTGGATTATACCAATGACAAGGCAGGGAAATAACAGTCCAGCTTTACTAAACAGTGGATTGATTGTACAATTTGGAGTGAGTAGCAAATGCTTTTCAATTTGCTAAATAAGCGGAAAGAGGAACTAATATATGTCAAAAATTCGTGTGCGCTATGCACCAAGTCCAACAGGACACCTACACATTGGAAATGCGCGAACAGCATTGTTCAACTATCTGTTTGCCCGTCATAACGATGGAGAGTTCATCATTCGGATCGAGGATACTGATTTAAAAAGAAACATCGAGGATGGCGAGAAAAGTCAGTTAGAGAATTTGGCTTGGTTAGGGATCAACTGGGACGAATCACCAGCGAATCCTGGAGAATATGGTCCTTACCGTCAATCTGAGCGTCGTGAAATTTATCAACCCTTGATCGACCAATTACTTGCCAGCAATTTAGCGTATAAATGCTACTGTACATCAGAAGAGCTGGAGGAAGAGCGTGAAGCGCAGCGTGCCCGTGGCGAGATGCCTCATTACTCAGGCAAATGTGCCAATCTGACTCCTGAAGAACAAGCGGAGAAGGAAGCACAAGGGTTAGAACCTGTGATTCGTTTCCGTGTTCCTCGCAACACGAGCTTTGCATTTGATGACATGGTCAAAGGCGAGATCAGTTTTGAGTCTGATAACGTCGGCGGCGACTTCATCATTCAAAAACGTGACGGCATGCCAACGTATAATTTTGCGGTAGCAGTGGACGATCATTTGATGAAGATCACTCATGTTTTACGTGGGGATGACCATATCGCTAATACACCAAAACAATTGATGATCTATGATGCTTTCGGATGGCCGCGTCCAACGTTTGGTCATATGACTCTGATCATCAATAGTGAAACAGGTAAAAAATTAAGCAAACGCGATGAAAGCATTTTGCAGTTTATCGAACAATACCGCGAATTGGGCTACTTGCCAGAAGCGATGTTCAACTTTATTACATTATTGGGCTGGTCACCGGTAGGCGAAGACGAAATCTTCTCGCAAGAAGAACTGATCAAGATTTTTGATACCGATCGTTTGAGCAAATCACCAGCAGCATTTGATCCGAAGAAACTCGAATGGGTCAATAACCATTATATTAAAGCGATGGATTTGGATACCTTCGCTGAACTATGCTTGCCTTATTTGATCAAGGCTGGTAAAGTCGAAGAAAATCCAACACCTGAACACAAAGAATGGGTAAAACGCGTTGTTAGCCTATACCAACCACAAATGAGCTACGCTGCAGAAATTACGGAAGTATCCAGTCTTTTCTTCCAAGACCATCTAGAGTTGGATGAAGCCGCAAAAGAAGTCTTAGCCGGTGAAGGTGTTCCGACAGTATTAGCGGCATTCAAGGCGCAATTAGAAGCGATGGATACAGTCGATGCTGCCAGCGTCTTAGCAGCGATCAAAGCAGTACAAAAAGAAACAAGCATCAAAGGAAAGAACCTTTGGATGCCGATCCGTGTAGCAGTCAGCGGTGTGACACATGGACCAGAATTGCCAGAAACGGTTGAATTATTAGGCAAAGAAAAAGCCTTATCACATTTAGATCAAGTTATGTAAACACATAGAAGAGAAGAAGTAGCAAGCGGAGATGTTCCAGAGAGATTGCGGGTGGTGGAAGCAATCATATCAACGCTTACGAAATGCATCTCCGAGTGGCCTTGGCGACACGTAGTCAAGGACGGTTCACAGACGTTACCTGTTTCAAGGCAGAAATTGCAAACAAAAGTGGGACCACGTAAAAGCGTCTTTTGAGGAAACTCAAAAGACGCTTTTTTTGTCAGTTATGCTTTTTGCAGTATATAAGGTTTGATGGGAATCTATAGATACTTATCAAAATGAGGAACAAGCTGTTTAGCATAATGATAGGCGTGATGAAAATCAAACAAACTTTTTCGTTTTTTGAAAAAGTTGGATCATTAGATTGAATTAGCTGCCAGTTTTTCTTCACGCTTTAGCGTGAGTAGAAAAATGGTATGCGCAATGAAGAGGAAGGTCATTTTTCGCTCTTTGAAAAAAGATTGCCTCAAACAGAATTAGCTGTCAGTTATGCTTTTTGCAGTGTATAAGGTTTGATGGAAATTTATAGATACTTATCAAAATGAGGAACAAGCTGTTTAGCAGAATGATAGGCGTGATGAAGATGAAACAAACTTTTTCGTTTTTTGAAAAAGTTAGATCATTAGATTGAATTAGCTGTCAGTTTTTCTTCACGCTTTAGCGTGAGTAGCAAATTGTAACTTTGTTGAAGGTTTTAGGAGTTGGGAAACTAAAAATAAAAAAAGGGGTTGAAGTACATGGGATGGTGGCAAGAAGCAATCGAGGCAGCAAAAAGAAATGACCCGGCAGTTCGAACAGGTGCAGAAGTGGTACTTACATATCCGGGAGTGCATGCGTTATTTTTTCATAAGCTCTCACATTTTCTTTATCGGCACCAGTGGTTTTTGTTGGCACGAATGCATTCTCAATTTTGGCGGTTTTTGACAGGGATCGAGATTCATCCAGGTGCCAAGATCGCGCCCGGGGTTTTTATTGATCACGGAATGGGTGTCGTGATCGGTGAAACAGCGGAAATTGAGCGGGACGTTGTTTTATTTCATGGGGTGACCTTAGGCGGAACGGGAAAAGACACGGGGAAACGCCATCCGACGGTACGTCGCGGCGCTTTTATCTCGGCGAATGCACAAATATTGGGACCGATTGAAATTGGTGAACGGGTAAAAATTGGCGCTGGTGCTGTCGTTTTGAATAACATACCAGCAGATGCGACTGCGGTAGGGGTACCGGCAAAAGTAGTTAGAATAAAAGGGGAGAAGGTAAAACATGATTAAAATACACAACACAATGACACGAGAAAAAGAGATTTTTAAACCAATCGAAGAAAATAAAGTCCGTATGTATGTCTGCGGACCTACCGTATATAACTATATCCATATCGGCAATGCCCGCAGTACGATTGCATTTGACGTGATCCGACGTTATTTTGAGTACCGCGGCTATGAAGTGAATTATGTATCGAATTTTACGGATGTCGATGACAAAATCATCAAAGCAGCGAAAGAATTAGCGATCACTGCGCCAGAAGTTGCGGATCGATTTATCGCGGCGTTTGAAGAGGATACGGCGGCATTGAATGTGAAGCCTGCGACCTTGCATCCGCGAGTGATCAATCATATTCCTGATATCATCACGTTCATCGAGGCGTTGGTGGAAAAAGGATACGCTTATGAGGCGAAAGGCGATGTCTATTACCGTACACGCAAATTTGAACATTATGGTGAATTAAGCGACCAATCGATTGATGAGCTAGAAGTCGGAGCGAGTCAGCGAACAGGAGCAGAACAAGCAATCAAGGAAGACCCATTGGATTTTGCACTATGGAAAAGTGCGAAGCCGGAGGAGATTTCATGGGAATCGCCATGGGGCGAAGGACGTCCGGGCTGGCACATTGAATGCTCGGTCATGGCTACGAAGCATTTAGGGAACACGATCGATATTCATGGCGGCGGTCAAGACTTGGAATTTCCGCATCATGAAAACGAGATCGCACAGAGCGAAGCGAAGACAGGCCAGCGATTTGCCAATTACTGGATGCACAATGGCTATGTGACGATCGGAGAAGACGACGCGAAAATGAGCAAGTCCCTCGGCAATTTCGTAACAGTCCATGATTTAGTCAAAGAGATCGACCCGCAGGTTTTGCGTTTCTTCATGGCAACGACGCAGTACCGTCGTCCGATCCGCTACAGCGAAGCAACGATGAAGGATGCACAGGCGAATCTACAAAAATTACGCACAGCCTTTGAGAACGCAACTTTCCGCCAAGGAACTGCGGAAGCAGCATTAGCGGATGATCCAGAAAAATTGGCTGAATTGGCTGCATTAAAAGCTCGTTTTATTGAAGAGATGGATGATGACTTCAACGCCGCAAATGGGATCACCGTCGTCTATGAAGCCGCAAAATGGTTGAATAATTATAGCGAACAGGAAACGGTCTCGCTAGCCGTATTAACGAATGCGCTGGAAGAATTCACGGAAATGCTGGCGGTCTTCGGGATCGAATTCCAAACAGCCGGATTACTGGACGAAGAAGTGGATCAATTGATCGAAGAACGCAATCAAGCGCGCAAAGACAAAAACTTTGCCCGCAGTGATGAGATCCGCGATCAGTTGAAGGAACAAGGAATTATTTTAGAAGACACCCCTCAAGGCGTCCGTTGGAGACGAGCATAATGACAGATTATAAACAGTTAAACGCGCTAGCACTTGCCTATGTTGGCGATGCGATCTATGAAACGTATGTACGGGACTTTCTGGTACGAAACGGCCAGACCCGTCCGAATAAGCTGCACCATATGGCTACACACTATGTTTCCGCTAAGGCTCAAGCAACACTGATCCAAAAAATGATGGATGATGGTATGCTGACAGAAGAAGAACAGGGAATCTATCGCCGTGGACGCAATGCGAAAAGTTATACCTCCGCTAAGAATACGGATATTATGACGTACCGCATGTCTACTGGATTTGAAGCATTGATGGGTTATCTGCATTTATTGGAACGAAACGAGCGATTGGAAGAACTGATCGCGTGGTGTTTAGAGAAAGCGGGCGAAGCAAATGAAGGATAAAAAACAACGACGAGGAAATGACCGTCGCAATCAGCGAAAAAATGACCGGCCAAACGATCGGCGCAGAGAACCGGCAGAACTCGCCGAAGTAGAAGAAAATAATTTTGTTTTTGGGCATCATGCCAGTGTCGAAGCGTTACAAGCGGGTCGAGGAAACAAGTTATTCATGCAAGAAGATGCTCATGGAGATAAGATCGACCAATTAAAGAGTCTCGCGAAAGAGCAAGCAGTGCCCGTCAAATGGGTACCAAAACAAAAATTAGATACATTAAGCGACGGCGGTGTGCATCAAGGGATCGTTCTAGGGATCACGCCCTATGAATACTTGACGCTGGAGGATTTGATGGTGAAGACGGCGACGGAAGAAGCGCCCTTCTTGCTGATTTTAGACAGTTTAGAAGACCCGCATAATTTCGGATCGATTTTACGTACAGCAGATGCCAGCGGGGTTTCTGGAGTGATCATTCCGAAGCACCGCTCAGTAGGGATCACGCCTGTTGTAACGAAGGCGTCCACCGGGGCCGTAGAGTACGTACCGATCGCGCGGGTGACCAATTTAGCTCAGAGTATCAAGCAGTTAAAAGAAGCGGGCTATTGGGTCTTCGGGACGGATATGGACGGCACGGATTATCGTCAATGGAAAGTGACGGGGCCTATCGCTCTGATCATCGGAAATGAAGGCAAAGGCATGAGCGCGGGATTGAAAAAAGACGTCGATGAGATGCTAACGATTCCCATGACCGGTCACGTTCAAAGCTTGAATGCGGGTGTGGCGGCAGGTCTTTTGATGTACGAAGTCTTTCGGAAGCGAAGTGGTACGCAATGAAAAAACAATTGTTGATCGTTGACGGCTACAACATGATCGGTGCCTGGCCAGAGCTGACCGCATTGAAAAATCAAGACCGTTTAGAAGAAGCACGGGAAGCCTTGCTTTTTCGATTATCAAATTTCGCGAAATACCAAGGATTAGAAACAATCGTGGTGTTTGATGCGCAATTTGTTCCTGGGGTTACGCAAAGCTATAAGAAATACCAACTGACGGTCGTCTTTACAAAAGAGGACGAGACAGCCGACAGCTACATTGAACGTATCGCGGGGGAATTAAACGATCGACTGACCCAAGTGACGGTAGCGACGAGTGACCTTGCCGAGCAATGGACCATTTTTTCTCAAGGGGCGCTGCGTACCTCTGCGCGTGAACTGTACAAGACGGTCCAACAGACAGAGGACCTGATTACTGGGGACACAAAAGATACGCATTTTAAAAATTTTCGCCGAAATTCTCCGTGGAATAATGAACAATTGCAAAAATTGTCCCACAAATTGGACGAATTGAGCAATAAAAAATAAATTGCCCATTTACTCTCCAATCTCCCCTTTTTAATGTGTATGCTCTTACATATCAGAAAGGAGAGGGAAAAATGGAAGTACAGGCTTTTGAGGAAACATTTATTCAATATTTGCCGATTGTGTATAAAATGCAGTCACGTTATTTGATCAAGGGATTCGATTCTGATGATTGGCTGCAAGAAGGGCGGATCGCGCTAAATGATGCGCTGCGCAGTTACAAAAAAGGCTACGGAACGACATTTGGACTCTACTATAAGATGATTTTTGAGAACCGTGTTCGTTCCCTTATACGCCGTCAGCAAGCGAAAAAGCGCTTGATCCATCAGCAGGCGGTATCGATCGAAAAAGTGAGCGGCGAGCGTTACAACACGTATTTCAAGTACCATGATTGCATGGAGGAAAATGTCTGCATCAGTGACGTATTATTGTCCGGGAAAATCTGGTTCTCTCCTTTAGAAAACCATGTCTTGCTTTGCTATTTAAGAGGGGAAGAGCCGGAAGTGATTGCGCAGCGTCTGAATCGATCGGTGAAGAAAATCAACAATGCGCTCTGTCGTGCGAAAAAGAAAATAAAAGAGAAGCTGTATGAAGAAGAGGAATGAGCAAGGGACATCCAAGAGATTCATCGAAGGAAAAGTTGCAAATTTTTTTATCTTATGATAACATTGAAAAGTTTTGAATTTGTGCTATAATGTATGTTGAGGTGAACTGTATGCCAACAACTTTAGCGTCTATCAAGAAAAACTTGGAAGATCGTATTGGTGCTCCAATCATGCTCGTCGCTCAAACAGGACGCAAGCGTCAAACACAGCGTAAAGGGATCTTAACTGAGACATACCCTTCCGTATTCGTCGTTGATTTGGACCCAGAAGAGAATTCTTTCGAACGTGTTTCATACAGCTATTCCGATGTATTGACTCGCACAGTAGAAATCGAATTTCTAACAGAAGCAATTTAAAAACCATGGAGCCTTTGCTCCATGGTTTTTATTTATCTTTAGGGATTTCGGTATTTTGTGCGGCTTTGTTTTGTTCAACTAAAAGATCACGGATATCCGCTAAGTAATCTTCCGCTGTTGGAATCTGTACTTCCGGTACCACCGCTTCCGCATCTTCTTTGCTTGCGGTATCTTTGGCTTTATTGGCAGCTTTAACAATTAAGAACAAAACGAAACCAGTGATCACAAAGGTAATCAATGCACTGACAACATCGCCAAATGCAAAGACTACTCCTTTGACAGGTTTCCAGTCTAAAACAGACATTGCCTCATTTAAATCTTTTCCGTTAGTAAATAAGGAAACGATCAATCCGACTAGCGGAGTAATCAACCCATTTACGACATTCGTCACGATAGCAGTAAACGCCGTACCAATAACTACACCAACCGCAAGATCTAAAACATTTCCTCGCATCAAGAACTCTTTAAATTCTTTAATCATGATGTCACTCCTCTCCTCTTAGTGATCCAAAAGAATCCCTTTCACGGGAATACCTCCAACAACAACTCATCCTTTCACTCGTCAAAAAAATGAATGCGGTAGCACAAATCTAAAAAAATGGCTGCTTGTCTGACCCTATGGCTAGACGTGAAAGCAACGAGCAGCACCGAAGACTGATGAAACGCTGGCGGGTATTCTCATGCTTCATTTAGTATAACGAAAGAAGAAAAAAATTTGAAATAAAAGAAACTATCCGTCAATGCTGATTTCAGTTCTTAGACCACGCCTGTGCTATAATTAGCCTTAGTGATAAGACAAAATCAGTCTATCTATTCTGACGCTTGATCTGCTGATTTCAGCGGGCAGGCGAGGTCTATTTAGCTTGAAAATAAAACGCGGCGTTCTTGGAAGCGCCCGTTGATTACGATGGAAAAGGAGCTTTAGAATGATTGAACTTAAAAAAGGCGTGCGTTTGCATGTTCTCTCAACAAAAAAATATAAGACGGTCCAACTGTATGGACGATTTACTACTCGGTTAACGAAAGAAATCATGACGAAGCGCGCACTTTTGGCAAACTTATTGGAAACCAATTCTTTACGTTATGCTGATCAAACGAAATTAAGCGGGCAGTTGGCGGCACTTTATGGGGCGAGTTTCGGCTTGAGTGTCGGACGCAAGGGCAATCTGCACTGGCTAGATGTTGGTTTAGGTACGGTCAATGGCAACTATGTAGACGATCCGAGTCTCTTGCCAGAAGCCATGGATTTTCTGCGTGAGGTCCTATTCTATCCTAATATTCGTGAAGGCAAATTTGACGAGCAAACCTTTCAATTAGAAAAAGAAAATCTGCAAAGCTACATTGAGAGTCTGCATGAAGATAAACAAACGATGGCTTCTTTGAAGATCAAAGAAACCTATTTTACTGACGAGGCCCAAAAATTGCCAAGCTTTGGCACGGTAGCGGACCTTCAAAAAGAGACGAGTGCCAGTTTGGCTGCCTATTACCATGAGATGATCACCCAAGATCAAGTGGATCTATTTGTGATCGGCGATGTGGACGAGGCGGAGATGGCTGCATTGTTCCAACAACTGCCATTTACGGATCGGGACGAAACGTCACCGGCTATCTATTACTACCAGAACAACGACAATGTGATTCGCGAGCAGCAAATGCAAGAAACGGTCACACAAGGCAAATTAAATCTGGCGTATGGAACAGATGTCTATTACGAAGATACGGATCGGTTTGCGCTGCTAGTCTTCAATGGTCTTTTTGGCGGATTCCCTCATTCGAAGCTGTTTATGAATGTACGGGAGAAGGCCAGCTTGGCGTACTATGCCTCAAGCTCCTTTGATACCTTCCGCGGCTATTTACAGGTGCAAACGGGAATCAACAGCAACGACCGTGACAAGGTGTTGCGTTTGATCAATGAGCAGCTGCTTGAATTGCAAGCGGGGAACTTTACAGATTTGGCCTTCCAACAAACAAAAGCCATGCTGAAAAATCACTATTTATTAGGATTAGACAGTATGCAGCATACGATCGAGACAACTTACTTGGCGCAATGGCTGCCGAAAAGTAAACTAACAGACGAAGAATGGTTAGGGCGTTTGACCGCGGTGACACCGGAAGATGTCCAAAAAGTCGCGAAGAATATTCGTCTGCAAGCCATCTTCTTTTTAGATGGAGGACAGCAGAATGGATAAATTAACCTATCAAAAAATCAATGAAACACTGTATAAAGAAGTGTTGCCGAATGGGTTGACCGTTTATTTGTTGCCGAAAGCAGGCTACCACAAAACGTACGGCTTATTCAGCACCAATTATGGGTCGATCGACAATGAATTTATTCCCCGCGGCGGGACAGACTATGTCAAGGTTCCTGACGGGATCGCGCACTTTTTAGAGCACAAAATGTTTGAAAAAGAAGACGGCGACGTTTTCCAAAAATTTGGCGAACAGGGCGCATCCGCAAATGCGTTTACCAGCTTCACGCGTACCAGCTACCTGTTTTCAACAACGGATCAATTGGAATTGAATTTAAGGACGTTGCTGGATTTTGTTCAAGCACCATATTTCACGGAGGAGTCTGTGCAAAAAGAACAAGGCATCATTGGACAGGAAATCCAAATGTATCAAGATGATCCTAGCTGGCAGCAGTTTTTCGCTATTTTGAAGAATATGTATCCAAAGCACCCGCTGCACATTGATATCGCAGGTACGATCGATTCGATCGCAGAGATCACAGCGGAAGATTTGTATACTTGCTACAATACCTTTTATCATCCAAGCAACATGACATTGTTCGTTGTCGGAAATTTGGAGCCGGAAGCGTTGATGACTGTCATTCGGGAGAATCAAGCGGCGAAGACGTTCGACAAACCGGAACCGATCCAACGTCGTTTCCCACAAGAAAAACCAGAGGAGATCATCAAACACAGCGAAGAAAAAATGCCTATCATGATACCAAAGGCGATCGTCGGGGTCAAAGGTCTTTCCGAATTGCCGGAGGACGATAAAGAGCGATTGATTTTCAAGGTTTCAGCAGAACTGCTGTTTCAAATGCTGGTCGGGGCGACCTCGCAAAATTATTTGCGGCTGTACAATGAAGGGCTATTGGATGATAGCTTCGGTTATGAATTTTCATTGGATCGCAGTTTCTATTTTGCTGATTTCGGCGGCGATAGTGAAGAGCCAGAAACGTTGGCCGATCGATTGACAGAGATCTTGCTGCATTTCGACAGTGATCCGGAAGTGAGTGAAGAGAACCTGACGCTGCTGAAGAAAAAAATGCTGGGTAAATATTTCCAATCGTTAAACTCATTGGAGTATGTAGCCAACCAATTCACACAGTCGTTGTTTGGCGAATGGACGTTATTCGACATGCCGGAAATTATTCAAGAGATTGAATTGACCGATGTGCTTGAGGCCGGAAGATTCTTTATCAAGGAAGAGGCCTTCACACGCTTTTATATGGAGAAGGAGGCATAAAATGCCTTACGCTTTAGTGATGGGGGCCAGCGGGGATATTGGTCAAGCCGTCTGCGAAAAATTAGCGGGGCAAGGCTGGTCCCTGTATTGCCACTTTAATCAGCAAAAAGAAAAAGTCTTAAATTTCGTTTCAGACTTACAGAAACGTTATCCTCAGCAAGATTTTTTTATGGTATCCTTAGACATGTTGAGGGAAGCGGAAATCCCCAACTTTCTAGACCAATTATTCCAAGTAGACGGGATTGTTTTTGCTTCTGGTTTTACTTTTTATGAGTTGCTGCCAGAGACAAAAGCAGATCAAATGGAGGCCTTATGGCAAGTCCATTTGAAGACACCGCTGCTTTTACTACAAGGGTTACAGGAGAAATTAGCGAAGAGCAAAAGAGGTCGTGTCGTGTTTATCGGGTCGGTTTACGGCCATCGCGGCAGTAGTATGGAGACCGTTTATAGTGCTGTGAAAGGCGCGCAGGAGGCCTTCGCGAAAGCTTATGCGAAGGAAGTTGCGACGCTGGGCATCACAGTGAATGTTGTTGCTCCCGGGGCTGTCCAAACGAGGATGAACGAAAATTGGGACCTGCAGGAAATCGCAGAATTAACGTCTGAGATCCCTTTAGGACGACTCGCCGACCCAAGTGAAATCGCAGCCGCCTGTACCTACTTGTTTTCTAAAGAAGCCAGCTATACCACCGGCATTGTGTTACCTGTTGCTGGCGGCTGGATGGAATAAGAAGCGGAACGATGCTTGTTCTGTAATGGCAATAGGATGTCCAATCTACTCTTGGCTTCAGCCGGGTTTAAGTAGAAGGATAAACGTGTTAAGAATCGGAAATAGTTTTTCTAAAATTATTCCATAATTACGAAATAGGAGTAGAGAATCAAGTGGCTAGTATTAATATTGGAGAAACGCTACGCAAAGCCCGTATCGATAAAAAAATCAGTTTAGATGAATTGCAGCAGCGCACAAAGATCCAAAAGCGTTATTTGCTGGCAATTGAAGAGAATGACTTTCAAGAATTGCCTAGTGACTATTATTTGCGGACGTTTATTCGACAATATGCTGATGAGGTGAAACTTGACGGCAATCATTTGATCGATGTGCTGGATGGCAAGGATCGACCGTTGCCGACGTATCCTGAACTGGAGACGGTGGATGGGCTGAGAAAAAATAAACATGCGGAAAGTCCTACGCGCGCCCGCTTCAGAGCAACATTGCCAATGCTTATTTTGGGATTGGTGGCGGTGGCGATCATTTCTGTGGTCGGTTATATGACTTGGCTGGATCATCAAGAAACGGCAATCATTCCAGAAAATAGTTCCGTTCAAGTCGAACGTTCAGATGTTTCCTCCTCGTCCGCAGAAAAAGTGTCGTCGTCACAGCCAAAACCAACGACGGAATCATCGAAGAAGCCAGAAAAACCAAAAATGGCGTTTGCGATGGAAAACAATACGGCTAATGCCGCGACGATGAAAGTAGACCACGCTGAAAAACCACTAAAAATCACCTTTACTGGTACAGAGCGTGTGTGGGTCGGAGTCCAGATCAATGGTGCTTTGACGTATCAATACACGTTGCAAAAGGGAGAATCGCAAACGACAGAATTGCCTGCGGATGCTGCGCAGGCTGTCATCACTGTTGGTATGGCAAAATATGCGGAAGTCAAAGTCAATGATCAGGCGCTTGATTTCCAACCAGGAGATTCATTGTTGCAAAAAAATGTGACACTGAATATTGCCTATGCGTCTTAGTGTGGTCGTTAATCAGAATTAGGAGGAATCAACAATGAATTTACCCAATAAATTGACCGTTCTCAGGATCTTCATGATCCCGATATTTATGATTATCGTCTTGGCTCCATGGGATTGGGGAACGTTGCAAGTAGGGAATACAAGTCTTGCAGTCACGCAGCTAGTAGGTGCCATCATCTTTGCAGTAGCCAGCTACACGGATCATCTGGATGGTAAGATCGCCCGAGCGCGAGGACTGGTGACGAACTTTGGAAAATTTGCTGACCCGTTGGCAGACAAGATGCTGGTTATGACCGCTTTTATCATCTTGGTTGAACAAGGAAAAGCCCCAGCGTGGGTGATCGCCATCATCGTTTGCCGGGAATTGGCAGTCACAGGGCTGCGCCTTTTGATCGTAGAGCAAGGCGGCGGTGTCATGGCAGCAGCGATGCCCGGAAAAATCAAGACCGCTACTCAAATGGTCGGGATCGTACTGCTTTACTTAAACAATGTACCCTTTAATTTCATCGGGATTCCGATGGATCAAATCATGTTGTATGTCTGCTTATTCTTCACCGTTTATTCAGGATACGACTACTTTGCAAAAAATACGGCGCTATTTAAAGGCTCAATGTAATAAAAACGGTCAGGACGGTATGAAAATCTATCGTTCTGATCGTTTTTTCTGTTATAGTTGAGAAAAAATGGCGTATCTTAGAAAGAAGAGGAAGAAATGAGAGCAGAGATCATTGCGGTAGGAACAGAACTTTTGTTAGGACAAGTCGTAAATACGAATGCGACGTTCTTGTCAGAAAAATTAGCGGATATGGGGGTGGAAGTCTATTTTCATACAGTCGTTGGAGACAATCCAACACGTTTAGAAGAATTGCTTCAATTAGCAGACACTCGCAGCGAGCTGATTCTTTTGTGCGGCGGCTTAGGACCGACCGATGATGACTTGACCAAGAATGTCTTAGCCGATCATGTTGGGGTACCGTTGGTTCAAAATCAAGCAGGATTAGATGCTTTGAATGCTTTCTTTGCGCAACGTCAAGGGACAATGACGCCTAACAACCTGCGTCAGATCGAGACATTGCAGGATGGGATTCCGTTGCCGAATCGTACAGGGTTGGCGATTGGCTGTCTGTACAAAGGTGAAAAGAACAATTACATTTTATTGCCTGGACCACCGAGTGAATTGAAGCCGATGTTCTTGGAGCAAGCGCGCCCATTACTGGAAAAGGAATTTCCAACGACGGAAAAGCTGACCTCTCGAGTATTGCGGTTCTTTGGGATCGGGGAATCAAAATTGGTGACGGAATTAGCAGAAATGATCGAACACCAGTCGAATCCAACGATCGCTCCTTATGCGAAACCCAATGAGGTCACCTTGCGAATCACTGCAAAGACCGAGGATGAGCGCTCAGCCAATGCGTTATTGGACCAAGCAGAAGCAGAAGTCATGGCTAAGGTCGGCGCCTTCTTCTACGGATACGGGGAAGAGAATAGTTTGGTCGAAGTCGTTGTGGATCTGCTTAAGGCGCAGAAGTTAAGTATTACGGCGGCGGAAAGTCTGACTGCGGGAGAATTCCAAGCGACTCTGGGGACGATTCCAGGCGTTTCTGAGGTATTTCCGGGAGGCTTTGTGACCTATTCTGAAAAAACAAAAGCCAGCTTCTTAGGCATTGATCCAGCGTTATTAGAACGTGTAGGGGTCGTTAGCGAAGCGTGCGCCAGAGAGATGGCGGAAGCCGCACGGCGCTTAGCAGATACAGATTTTGCCTTATCCTTTACAGGTGTTGCGGGTCCAGATGAACTAGAAGGACAACCTAAAGGAACCGTCTATATCGCATTGGCACAAAGAAATGGCGAGACGCTTGTCAGTGAAAATCACTTTGCTCGAGATCGAGACTATGTCCGCCACAGTTCCGTGATGAAGGGCTTAGACATGTTGCGACGAGCAATTCTAAACAAAAATTAAAAATGCGAATGTTTGTTCGTTTTTTGCTTGCTTTTTTGATTTCAAACCGATAAACTAGGGATATTGAAAAAGCAAAATGTGTCGAACGTATGATTAGTTGAGCGCTGTCTTCCCGAGTAAGAAGCACAAAAACGGGTGTTAAGAAGGAGGGGAACTGCTCCAATCGAATCCCCAGCAGCGCAGTGAATGGATGTACATCAGGACCATCAAAATTATTTTTCTGAAAATAACTATTAAAATAGGAATTAGGAGGATCAGCTATTGGCTAATGATCGCAAGGCAGCTTTAGATGCTGCAATGAAGAAGATTGAAAAGAATTACGGAAAAGGTTCGATCATGAAATTAGGTGAGAAGGTCGACCAAAAAATCTCAACGATTCCAAGCGGCTCTTTGGCATTGGACGTGGCGTTAGGTGTGGGTGGTTACCCTCGCGGCCGGATCATCGAAGTATACGGACCAGAAAGTTCTGGTAAAACAACGGTTGCACTGCACGCGATCGCAGAAGTTCAAAAACACGGCGGAACGGCTGCCTTTATTGATGCCGAACACGCATTAGATCCTCAATACGCACAGCGTTTGGGCGTGAATATCGATGAATTGCTGCTTTCACAACCAGATACAGGGGAACAAGGATTAGAAATTGCGGATGCGCTGGTCTCAAGTGGCGCTGTCGACATCATTGTAATTGACTCCGTGGCAGCATTAGTGCCTCGGGCTGAGATCGATGGTGAAATGGGTGACGCACACGTTGGGCTGCAAGCTCGTTTGATGTCGCAAGCGTTGCGTAAATTATCGGGTTCAATCAACAAAACCAAAACGATCGCCGTATTCATCAACCAAATCCGTGAAAAAGTGGGCGTGATGTTCGGGAATCCAGAAGTGACTCCTGGTGGACGGGCATTGAAATTCTACGCGACGGTTCGTTTAGAAGTGCGTCGTGCGGAACAATTGAAAAACGGGACGGACATCGTCGGGAACCGCACAAAAATCAAAGTTGTAAAAAACAAAGTGGCTCCGCCATTTAAAGTTGCCGAAGTCGACATCATGTACGGTTTGGGGATCTCACAAGAAGGTGAGTTGCTAGACATGGCTGTTGAACAGGACATCATCGACAAGAGCGGTGCTTGGTACGGCTATAAAGAGGACCGTATCGGACAAGGGCGTGAAAACGCCAAGAAATATTTGGCTGATCATCCAGAAATGATGGCTGAAGTTGCGACACGTGTGCGTGCAGCATACGGGATCGGTGAGGAAGGCGAATCGGTCGAAGACGAGGCTGGACAAGAAGAATTGCCATTGGAAGAATAAAAAACGAAATGACACTAATGACCAGACATTTTTTGTACGGTCATTAGTGTTTTTTTTACGATTGATTTCACATAAATCAAAGCGCTTTATTATCGAGTCTGACAAAAGAGAAATAAAGTTGACACGCTATCAGACAAACATTAGAATAAAGTTGTGTGACACTCACACATATGCAAGTAGGCATATTGATAATATTAGACATTCGTTTATCAAAAAACTACAGATAGGTAAATAAGATAGTACGGAGGTGGATTTAATGTTAGTTCCTATTCTCCTCGCTATCATCGGTTTAATTGTCGGTCTTGGTTTGGGTTTCATGGCAGCGAAAGCACGTCATGAAAAAGAAATTGATGGGGCACAAAACACAGCTAGAGGGATCATTACGCATGCGAATAAAGAAGCGGAGACCTTAAAGAAAGAAGCTTTGTTGGAAGCCAAGGAAGAAAACCAGCAGTATCGCGCACAAGTTGAAAGTGAGTTGAAAGAAAGCAGACAAGAACTAAAATCGCAAGAAAATCGCTTGCTTCAAAGAGAACAGACTTTAGATCGTAAAGACGATTCTTTAGAGAAGCGTGAGCACTCACTGGAAGAAAAAGAAACAAAGATCAGTGCTAGACAGCAATTAATTGACGAGCGAGAAAAAGATGTAGAACAACTGATTAATGAACAACAAACAAAACTGGAACAAGTTGCTTCTTTAACGAAAGATGAAGCAAAAGAAATTATTATGAAGACGACAGAAGAGGAATTGAACCACGAGTTAACAGTAATGGTCAAGGAATCTGAGCAACGGGCGAAAGAAGAAGCCGATCGCAAAGCGAAAAATCTTTTAGCGATGGCGATTCAACGTTGTGGCGCTGACGCTGTTTCTGAAACGACGGTTTCGGTCGTTACGTTGCCGAATGATGAGATGAAAGGTCGCATCATTGGACGCGAAGGCCGTAATATCCGGACATTGGAAACATTGACGGGGATCGATTTGATTATCGATGATACGCCTGAAGCAGTCGTGTTGTCTGGTTTTGATCCAATCAGACGGGAAATTGCCCGGATGACGTTAGAGAAATTGATTCAAGATGGTCGGATTCATCCAGCTCGGATTGAAGAAATGGTTGAAAAATCACGTAAGGAAATGGATGAACGTATTCGTGAATACGGGGAACAGGCAGCCTTTGAAGTGGGCGCCCACACCTTGCATCCAGATTTGATCAAGATTTTAGGCCGTTTGCATTTCCGTACCAGCTATGGTCAAAACGTGTTGAATCACTCAATTGAAGTAGCCAAATTAACCGGTGTATTAGCCGCAGAACTTGGCGAAAATGTTCAATTGGCGCAACGCGCAGGATTGCTTCATGATATTGGGAAGGCACTGGATCACGAGATCGAAGGGTCTCACGTGGAAATCGGTGCGGAACTTGCCGCGAAATATCGTGAAAATCCAGTAGTGATCAATGCGATCGCCTCTCACCACGGAGACACAGAAGCGACATCTGTCATTTCTGTTTTAGTCGCCGCTGCCGATGCAGTATCTGCTGCTCGACCAGGTGCACGAAGCGAGTCATTGGAAAACTATATTCGTCGTTTAGAAAACTTAGAAAATATTTCAAACAGTTTTGATGGTGTAGAATCAAGCTTCGCAGTCCAAGCAGGACGTGAAGTTCGTGTCATGGTCAAACCAGAAGAGATCTCTGATTTGGATTCTGTTCGTTTGGTTCGCGACATTCGCCGCAGAATCGAAGACGAATTGGATTACCCAGGACATATCAAAGTTGTGGTTATTCGTGAGACACGAGCAACCGATTATGCAAAATAGCAAAAAGCCTCATTTTTGAGGCTTTTTCTTATGGTCAAAATTCGTTTGACTGTTTTATTTGTGGGCATTTACGCCGCCTTCACATAAAAAGTGGGCGTTTTATTTCAAAAAATAAATAACAAATTATGTTTTTAATGTCCCCATTCTTCTAAAAGGATAGCTTCATAACAAGAATTCATTTAAAATAGAGTACAAGAAAAGAAAGAATGGGTGTAGAAGGATGACGACTATCAGTCGCTGGTTCAAACGACATGCTACGTTACTTAAAATCATCTTCTTTGGGATCGTCTTATTTTTCGTAGCAAATCAATTGAAAAATATTGCCCATGGAATGAGCTGGCAAACGGTTTGGCAAACAATCAAAGAACAAGATCAACTAACATTATTAAGCATGTTAGGTATTGGACTGTGCGGAGTCCTGCCTATGCTCTTATACGATCATGTGGCTATCACGACTCTCGAAGCAACGGGGCGGCCGCGAATGAACCGCAAAGAGTGGTTCGTGTCTGCATGGACCACGAATACGATCAATAACTTGGCAGGCTTTGGCGGGGTCGTCGGAGTGAGCCTGCGGTCAAGCTTTTATGGCAAGGGGATGGAAAAGAAAAAGGTCCTAGCGGTGATCTCCAAGATCGCGCTCTTTATGTTGGCAGGACTTTCGATCATGGCCCTCATCACCGCGCTGGATCTGATTTTCCTAAGAACAGAGAATGCTTTTGTTCGCTATCGCTTTTGGCTGCTTGCGGGCGGGGCGTTTGCGCCGCTGCTTTTCGGCTTTGTCTATGGACGTCGGCGAACGATTTTTAAAGAATTTCGAGTAAAACAGATTTTTGAATTGTATCTAGCGTCTTTGGGACAATGGCTGGGGGCTTTGGCAGTCTTCTTACTCGTGGGCTATCTGATGGGGGTACGCATCGCGATCGGGGAAGTTTACCCGATGTTTGTGATTGCTACTGGCTTAGGGATGCTGACGATGGTTCCGGGAGGTGCAGGAACCTTTGACGTGATGATGATCTTAGGTCTGGGGCATTTGGGACTGGATCAAAGCACGGCGGTCGTGTGGATCTTGTTTTACCGGATCTTTTATTATTTGGTTCCGTTTCTCACAGGGATCGTTCTCTTTTTGACCAATACAAGTGTTAAAATGAATCGCTATTTTGATAATCTGCCACGTGTGCTTTCGCAAAAAATCGCGCATGTTGTCATGGTGACGGCGGTGTATTTTGCCGGAATAATGATGATTCTATTATCGACACTGACCAATCTCTCCAACATCAATCGCTTGTTTCAGGTGTTGCTGCCTTTTTCATTCGATTTTCTAGATCAAACGTTGAATCTGCTGGTCGGCTTTTTACTCTTAGGCTTTGCGCGAGGCATCTCGCAAAAGGTCAAGCGTGCTTTCTGGCCGACGATCTTGCTATTGATTTTTGGCATCGTCAATACGGTGGCGCGAACAGCCTCGATTCGGCTGATCGTTGTTTACGTAGTGATTTTGCTGATTGTATGGATGTCGCGGAAAGAGTTTTACAAGGAACGTTTTGTTTATTCTTGGGGCGCCTTGCTGTTTGACGGGATTTTGTTCGGCCTGTTGTTTATTTTCTACGCGGTAGCAGGCTATCACAGTGGGCAGCTTTGGAGCACCGAACGCTTGTCGACGAAGTATTTTGCCTTTCCTTCAGGGGATATTTGGTTCTCGGGGCTGATCGGTTTGATTCTATCGATTTTGTGTTTGGCAATTTTGTACCACTATTTAACACAAAGTGAGACAAAATTAGGTGTTTCCTGGGATGAAAAACGATTCAATTATTTAATCAACCGGTATGGTGGCACACCCGCTAGTCACTACCTGCGCGTTTCAGGGTATCAGTATTTTTATTATCAGGAAAATGGCAATGATCAAATTATTTTCGGCTTTCAAACCCGTGCCAATAAGTGTTTTGTGTTAGGGGATCCTGTGGGGAATCCTGAAAAGTGGCAGGCCGCGACGTTTGCGTTTATGGAGCACGCGGATCGATTGGGCTACCAGTTGGCGTTTTATAAGATCTCTGAAGAATACGTGCTGCTTCTACATGACCTTGGCTTCCATTTTGATAAGATCGGCGAAACAGGTGTGACGGACTTTACGCGGCACAGGCTAGATGTTTTCTCGGATCGCTTTGAATTCAAACGGTTGACCAATGAGGGGTACCAGTTCATTTACTTTGAAAAGCTGCCGGAAGAAGTTTTCGATGAGTTAGAGGAAATTTCTGATGAATGGTTAAATGGAGAAAAAGAGAAATGCTTCTCCGTTGGACGTTTTGACCGCAGTTATATCAAAACAAGCAATGTGGGGATCGCACGTGATCCGCAAAACCGGGTCGTCGGCTTCATCACTGAACAGCCGATCAACGGTGCACAGGCTTCCTTTGATCTTCTGCGTTTTCGAAATGACGTGCCGAATGAGCTGCCGACGTTCTTGAAGCTGCATTTGATGGATGAGCTGAAAAAACAAGGCTACACAGAGGTCTATCAAGGCATGGCTCCGTTAGCAAAAGTGGGCGAGACGTCCTTTGCCTTTTTAGGAGAGCGGATCATGAATTTGATTTATAAATACGGTCATTCGATTTACGCCTTCCAACAGGTAGCAGAGGAAAAAAATGTCTACGTGGATCAATGGCGCCCAAGGTATTTTGCCTACATGAAAGACAGCAGCTTCCTGTTTTCCGCCTTGCAATTATTATTTTTGATCGGTAGAGGAAAGAATAAGGGTGCTACGATCTCAGAAGAAATGATCGAAGTATAAAAATACGAGCCGCGAAAGCGCGCTCGTATTTTTTGTATGCAGAAATTAATCGATCGTGATCGCTTTGCCTTTTTTCTCTTCGTAGTTTTCTTTCGGCAAGGTCAACGTCAGGACCCCATTTTCAAAGGTCGCACGGATCTCTTCGTCGGCGATGTCTGGGACAGCGAATTGGCGATGGTACGCACTAGTGGCACGTTCTCTGCGAACAAAACGACCATCATCCTTCACTTCGTTTTCGGTAGAATGTTCTGCGTCGATTGAAAGAATGTCATTGTTGTAATGAATCGCTATTTCTGATTTCTCAAAACCAGGGAGATCCGCTTTTACTTCATAGTGGTCATCCATGTCGCGAATATCCACACTCATTTTGCGATCATCCCAAAAGGTGTTCACCAGTTTGCCAACCAAATCTTCTCCATCCAACCAGTCATTTTTCGGTAATAGATTCATACAGTATTCCTCCTCATTTGTCATAGCCTTGTTTCATACGGCAATCGAACGTGTGCTAAAAATCTGGAACATGTCGCGGGTAATCCTCTTGTTGAGTTTTGAAAGTAGCTCCTTCTTTCATGGTAAAGCCTCAGGTGAAAATATTCAACTTATTTAAAGCGCCTATGCTAGAATGAATTATCTATACATTTACTATGGGCTATGATAGAATCGTCTAGTGAAAAATTTGAACGGGTGAGAAAATGGAGATTATGGAGAAGGCCCCAGCGAAGATCAATTTGGGCCTCGATATTTTAGGCAAACGACCGGATGGCTTGCATGAATTGGCGATGGTCATGGCAAGTATTGATCTGGCGGATCGTTTGTATTTGGAAGAGATTCCCGAAAATAAAATTATCATTGAGACCAATAAGGCTTTTTTACCCACGGATAAAAAGAACCACGTTTATGAAGCGCTGGAGCTGGTCAAAGAGCGTTTTAACATAGATAAAGGACTGCGGGTCAAAATCCATAAGGAAATTCCAGTAGCGGCTGGTTTAGGTGGCGGATCAACGGATTCGGCGGCGGCTTTGCGAGCGGTCAATCGCCTTTGGAACTTGGGGCTCTCAATTGAGGAATTAGCAGCCCTTGGAGCGGAAGTTGGGTCCGACGTGCCTTATTGTGTGTATGGGCAGACTTCTTTAGTAGAAGGTTTTGGAGAAAAGGTGACCCCGATCGCACCAATGCCTCAATGCTGGGTAGTGGTGGTCAAGCCGCGAATGAGTGTTTCGACGCGTACGATTTTTGCCAAGATCGTCATGGAGGATCTGTATCATCCAGACATCGAGGCGCTGGTGTCTGCCATTGAAGAAAATGATTATCAGAAAATGACTGAGAATCTAGGCAATTCGATGGAAGTCGTAACCATCAAAAAGCATCCGGTGATCCAACAATTAAAAGATCGAATGCTGAAGTATGGTGCCGACGCGGCGATGATGAGCGGCAGTGGTCCAACGGTCTATGCACTGTGTCATAAATATTCGCGGGCCAAGCATGTGTTGAATGCATTAAAAGGGTTTTGCGACGAAGTGTATCTCGTTCGCACGCTGAAGTAGATCCTCAGGGGTCTATTTTTTTTGGCTTCTTCTCTATAAGCAAGGATTAAATAACGTAAAATCACAAATGAACCGGATACAGGTATCCTTTTTCATATGAACAAAACCTCATTTGTATTACGGTTTATCAGCGTTTTTATGTGGTAAATCGTAAATTTTACGATTTGTGTTGACGGATAGAAAAACATTTGGTAAATTGATTCTTGTCTTAAAAAGTAAAGAGAAGGTGTTTCAATAGATGAAGATGCAAAAAGGACTACTTTTATTAGGAACTGTGGTACTATCAATTTTGCTGACTGCATGCGGCAGTCAAGAGAAAAAAGAAGCGTCATCAGAAGGAAAATTGCAAGTCATGACGACGTTCTATCCAATGTATGAATTTACGAAGCAGGTCGTAGGAAATAAAGGCGAGGTGGAGTTGTTGATCCCCGCTGGTACAGAACCCCATGACTTTGAACCGTCAGCGAAAGATTTGGCTAAAATCTCCGATTCAGATGTATTTGTTTACAACAGCCCAGAATTGGAAACGTGGACGAAGAACCTGACAGATACGGTCGATACGAAGAAGACTGAAATTATCCAAGCGTCGAAGGACATCAAATTGATGGAAGGGACAGCGCATGACCATGAAGATACACACGATCATGACTCCGACGAGCACGACGAACATGGGCATCCCCATGATCTAGATCCCCATGTCTGGCTGGACCCAGCGTTAGCGATCAAAGAAGTGGAAACGATCCACGATCAGTTAAGTAAAAAATACCCAGAGGACAAAGCAGCTTTTGAGAAAAATGCCTCTAAGTATATCGAAGAATTGAAAGCCTTAGATGCAGACTATCAGGCAGCATTCAAAGAGGCGAAAAACAAAACATTCGTGACACAACACGCGGCTTTTGGCTACTTGGCCAATCAGTATGGGCTGACGCAAGAAGCCATCGCTGGAATTTCTCCAGACCAAGAACCGTCTCCGAGCCGCTTGAGTGAATTGAAACATTATGTAGAGGATCATCACGTCAAGGTCATCTATTTTGAAGAAAATGCCTCTTCAAAAGTGGCAGAAACCTTATCCAAAGAGACCGGTGTGAAGCTGGAAGTCTTGAATCCGCTGGAAAGCTTGACGGACAAACAACTCAAAAACGGTGAAAATTACGTTTCTGTCATGAGAGAGAACTTAGACGCATTAAAAGAAAGTATTAAATAGAAGCTTTCCGTTTTTTGGAAAAGCGAGTCATTTATAGGAAAAAGGGGCGAAAAAAATGTCGTATATCCAGGTAGAGGATCTTTCATTTTATTATGACAACGAACCGGTATTGGAAAACGTTTCTTACCATGTAGACCCCGGTGAGTTTGTCATTTTAACTGGAGAAAATGGTGCCGCAAAATCGACATTGATCAAAGCGACATTGGGGTTGTTAAAACCCAGCAGTGGAAAAGTAACCATTGCGAAAAAAAATTCCCAAGGGAAAAAATTGAGTATCGGCTATATTCCGCAACAGGTCGCTTCCTTCAACGCAGGATTTCCCAGCACTGTTTTGGAATTAGTAGAATCCGGGCGTTATCCGCAAGGGAAATGGTTTAAAAAACTCTCTCCTCGAGATCACGAGCATGTGCAAAAGGCACTAGAATCCGTCGATATGTGGAATATGCGCCACAAAAAGGTCGGAGAATTGTCTGGTGGGCAAAAACAGCGCATCAGCTTGGCGCGTTTGTTTGCTAAAAATCCTGATTTGCTGATTTTGGATGAACCGACTACGGGAATGGATGAGAAATCGCGCAATGCTTTTTATGAATTGCTGCGCCACAGCGCCCACGCGCATGGCAAAAGCATTCTTATGATCACCCACGATCATGAAGATACAAAAAAATACATGGATCGTCATATTCGATTGGTGCGAAAGGAGAATTCAAAATGGCGTTGCTTTCATATGAGTTCATGAGACGGGCTTTTCTAGCCGCGATCTTTATTGCAGGAATTGCCCCAATGCTGGGTGTCTTCCTAGTCATTCGCCGCCAATCACTGATGGCAGATACCCTGTCTCATGTTTCGTTAGCAGGGGTCGCCTTAGGGTTCTTCTTGAATTTGAACCCGACCGGAACGACCTTGTTAGTCGTAGTCGTCGCAGCGATCATCATGGAGTATTTGCAAAATATGTACAGCTCCTATTCGGAAATATCGATTGCGATTTTAATGGCGGCTGGTTTGGCAGTGGCCTTAGTATTGATGAGTCTGGCTCCGGGGAGTTCGGCAGTCAGCATACAGTCGTATCTGTTTGGTTCGATCGTTACGATCACTTGGCAGCAAGTCGTCTTTTTAGGGATTTTATTTGTGTTGGTAGGTATTTTGTTCCTATTATTCAAACGTCCGATGTACGTGTTGACCTTCGACGAAGACATCGCCGCAGTGGATGGGTTGCCTGTCCGCATGATGTCCATGATCTTTAATGTGGTCACAGGCGTAGCCATTGCCATAATGATCCCTATCGCAGGGGCGCTGCTGATCTCGGCGATCATGGTGCTGCCAGCCGCGATCGGGATGCGCGTCGGCAAAAGCTTTAATATCGTGATTTTCGTCAGTGTTTTCGTCGGCTTCATAGGAATGATCGGCGGATTGACCGGCTCGTACTATTTAGACACACCGCCGGGCGCAACGATTACACTGGGCTTTATCTTATTGTTCCTAATCGTTAACGGGATTCGCCAATTCCGAATCATGATTCAACGTAGACAGGTTCAAAAGTAGAGGAAAGCGAAAGCTTTTCCTCTTTTTTTGCGCAATAATTAATAAATTCCGAACTTTTCGACTTTAAAACAAGAAAATGCTCGAATTTTATTCGCTAAACCCTTATAATGAGAAACGATAAATCAGAAAAGACGATCAAATGCGTGCTATTCGTTTTCTATGAACAGATAGACGCTCAAAATCAAGTATTATTTTCCGGTTGAAAAATAGGACATTAAATTGAAATAGGAGTGAATTACGTGAAAGTACGTCGAAGTGAACGATTAATCGACATGACACAATATTTGTTGGATCATCCCCATGACTTGATTCCACTAACATTTTTTGCAGCTAGATATGGTTCGGCCAAATCATCGATCAGTGAAGATTTAGCCATCGTAAAGAAAACATTCAAAGAACGAGGAACCGGCTTTTTAGAAACGATCCCTGGTGCTGCGGGCGGTGTTGTCTTCACACCAAGTATCACAGACGAAGAAGCACAAGAATATATCGAATCTTTGGCGGAACGTCTGTCAGAAGAAGACCGTTTATTACCTGGCGGCTATGTTTATTTGTCCGATATGCTGGGACAGCCTGACTTGCTTCGCAAAGTAGGACGGATCATCGCAGCGCAATATTTAGACAAAAATGTGGATGCCGTCATGACGGTTGCCACAAAAGGGGTACCGATCGCGCAGGCTGTTTCCTACTACTTGAACGCGCCATTTGTCATCGTTCGCCGTGACTCAAAGATTACGGAAGGTTCAACCGTCAGTGTGAATTATGTTTCAGGTTCTTCAGAGCGAATCGAGAAAATGGAACTGTCAAAACGCAGCTTGAAACGCGGATCAAAAGTTTTGATCGTGGATGACTTCATGAAGGGCGGCGGGACCGTTAACGGAATGAAGAGCCTGATCGAAGAATTTGAAGCGGAGCTTGTGGGTATTACCGTTTTTGCAGAATCGAAGTTCAAAGGTGAACGCGCCATCGATGATTACAATTCATTGCTGTTCGTCCAAGATGTCGATACGAGTACGAAAACCATTACCGTCGTACCGGGAAATTGCTTCGATAACTAAAATATAGAAGTGCTATGCTGAGTGGACTCCCTTTATTTTTTAATGGATGGAGTCTAACGGGCTAGCCTTTTTTGCGTCTGGCTAGTAAAATGGTAGAAGCGCGGAAAATGACGGATCGACGAAAGACCGCAAATGGAAGGAAAACGTGTTTTTGTTTGTTGTTGCACGGTCTGTCTCGTTAGAAACTTCCCAAAATATAAAAAACAGTTTAAACGAATAAGGAGTGACTTCTTTTGGAAAATCGTTACGCGATTATTTTAGCAGCGGGTAAAGGAACTCGCATGAAATCAAAATTATACAAAGTCCTGCATCCTGTTGCAGGAAAACCAATGGTTGAACATATTATCGAGCGGGTGGTAGAGACCCAACCAACAGAGATCGTGACCATCGTGGGACACGGTGCGGAAATGGTCAAGGAACAATTAGGCGACCGCAGTGAATACGCGCTGCAGGCGGAACAATTAGGAACCGGCCATGCTGTGATGCAAGCAGCCGAATTCTTAAAAGGAAAAAAAGGTACAACGTTGGTCATCAGTGGCGATACGCCGCTGCTTACGACCCAAACCTTAAACAATTTGTTTGACTATCACCAAGGCAAGAAGGCCAGCGCGACGATCCTGACCGCTCATGCCGACGATCCGACCGGCTATGGCCGTATTTTACGTGATCATGTCGGCATCGTAGAGAAAATCGTTGAACAAAAAGATGCCACTCCAGAAGAAGCACGGACGCAAGAAATCAATACAGGAACCTACTGTTTTGACAATGAACAACTGTTTGCGGCACTGGAAAAAATCGGAACGAACAATGCACAGGGAGAATATTACCTGACGGATATCGTTGAGATCTTAAAAAACGAAGATCAAACAGTGGCCGCTTACCAAACGGAAGACTTCGAGGAGTCTTTAGGGGTAAACGACCGCATTGCATTAGCCAATGCCAATGAAAGTATGCGCCGCCGCATCAACCGTCAACACATGGTCAATGGCGTAACGTTTATTGATCCGGCAACGACGTACATTGATGCAGGAATCGAGATCGGTTCTGATACGATCATCGAACCCGGCGTGCAGATTCAAGGAAACACAGTGATCGGTTCAGACTGTGTCATCGGTGCACATTCAAAAATCGTCGACAGTACGATTGAAGACAATGTCGAGATCAAAGCATCTGTTTTAGAAGAATGCATCGTGCGAAAAAATGCAGATGTAGGTCCAAATGCTCACTTACGTCCACAAGCGGATATTGGGGAAAATGCCCATATCGGGAATTATGTGGAGATCAAAAAAGCAACGATCGGTGAAAATACGAAGGTCGGTCATTTGACGTATGTAGGCGATGCGACACTTGGAAAAGATATCAATGTGGGCTGCGGCGTTGTTTTTGTCAACTATGACGGCAAAAATAAACACCATACCCATGTCGGCGACCATGTCTTCATCGGTTCAGGTACCAATATCATCGCGCCTGTCACGATCGCTGACAACAGTGCGACCGCGGCCGGTTCAACGATCACGAATGATATCGCTGAAGGCGACATGGCCATCGCCCGTGCACGTCAAGTGAACAAAGAAGGGTATGCAAATCATCTGCCATTTTAAGGAAAATCTCTTGATTTCTTAAAAGGAAATGACTAGTATTTTATTTGAAATGGTATATAATCGGTAGCGTACGTTTAAAAAGAAAGTGGAGGTCCCCATGTCGAAACATTATTTTGATCCAAGATTGAAAATTTTTGCTTTGAATTCAAATCGTCCCCTAGCTGAGAAAATCGCTGAAGAAGTTGGTGTTGAACTCGGAAAAAGTTCCGTTACCCAATTTAGCGATGGTGAGATTCAAGTAAACATTGAAGAAAGTATTCGTGGCTGTCATGTCTATGTCGTTCAGTCAACAAGTAGTCCGGTAAATGATAACTTGATGGAATTGTTGATTATGATCGATGCCTTGAAACGGGCGAGTGCAAAAACAATCAACGTCGTAATGCCTTATTATGGTTATGCCCGTCAGGATCGTAAAGCACGTGCACGGGAACCAATTACTGCAAAACTTGTAGCCAACATGATCGAAAAAGCTGGCGCAACACGTCTGTTGACGCTAGATCTGCATGCGTCTCAAATCCAAGGATTCTTTGATATTCCTGTGGATCACTTAATGGGTGCACCATTGATCGCGGATTACTTTTTAGAAAAAGGAATCTACGGCGACGATGTCGTGGTTGTTTCACCTGACCATGGCGGGGTAACACGCGCACGTAAATTAGCAGAGTTCTTGAAGGCGCCGATCGCGATCATCGACAAACGTCGTCCGAAAGCAAACGTCGCTGAAGTCATGAATATTATCGGGAAAGTCGATGGCAAAACGTGTGTCATCATCGATGATATGATCGATACCGCAGGGACGATCACACTTGCAGCGAATGCGCTGAAAGAAGCGGGAGCTAAACAAGTGTATGCGTCATGTACACACCCTGTTTTATCTGGTCCAGCAATGCAGCGTATCCAAGATTCAGCGATCGAGCATTTAGTCGTAACTGATTCGATCTACTTATCTGAAGAACGTAAAATCGACAAGATCGATGAAATCAGTGTGGGTGTATTGATGGGGGATGCAATCAAACGTATCCACGAAAACAAACCAGTTAGCCCATTGTTTGAAACACATAAAAAATAAAGTTGTTGAACTAGATACTCTATAGAAGGGTATCTAGTTTTTTTGTGCGTTCAATTGCCGGGTGTCTTTTTTTATCACTTGTAAGAAATTTGGAGAAGCGCTTTCACCTGAGTGTACTTCTGATATGATAGTAAGTAGAAGGACGTAGCAGAGAGGACGGAGGCACATATGCAAAAGTGGATGGATCGTATTTCTATGGTCGTTGGCTACGGTGTAGTCATCATTGCTTTATTTTTTAAACTTATTGGCGGAACAGGTCAACGGTATAGCTTGATCGAGGTCTGGGTTCGCAGTTTGTTGAGTGGTCATTTTCTGCACTTTTGGCAAACCGCTTTTCCCGCAGGAGTCGGTCTTTTAGTAGGATCTGGTTTCTTTTTGGTCTTAGTTCTTCTATACGGACTCGATGCACTGCTGATTACTCGTCACCGCCACGTTTCCTTCGTGCAATCAGCAAAAGCAGCTTGGTTGTACTTTACGATGTTTTTCTATTTTATTTTTATTCAATTTTATGCCAGCAGTATGTGGCTGGTCCTTTTTTTGATTTTGTGTGCGTTGGAATTTCTACTGAATCGGTACCTTGAGGACAAAGTTGAACGGGACCGAAAGTATGCAGAAGCGCAAAAAGTTGAAAAAGCCTATTTGAAAGAACGGAAGCGGCGGCTGGCTTTTCCGGGAAGCTACCCACCGGTGGTGCATCAGATTATTCGTAAAAATATCCGCTTTTACTATAAGGACTATCTGCTGTTGGTTTTATCGAATGCGCTGGTGTTTTTCGTAGTGCGCCTGCTCTTTTTCACGTATCACGAATTTAGCAGCGGGCACAGCCTGGAGACTCTCTTTGATCGAACGGGCCTTCTTCGGATCATGATTGAATCCGGTGGGGTCTTACTCCTGTTGCTGTTCTTGTTTTTGAGTTTTATGGACGGTTTATTTATTGATTTTAAAGCGAAGCATATGGAGCTGCTGATCCAACTGGGGATTCGGAAAAAGACATTTCTTCTTCTTCTGCTGGAAGAATTTGGTCTTTGTGGATTACTGGGAATCGGATTGGGGAGTATCGCCAGCTTGTTGATAACTCGGGGCGGGGAAGGCTTTGGTTGGGCCGTGTTGTTATCCACAGGGCTGTGGATAGTTGCGATGGCTGTGCATCAAGAAAAGATTTTACGGCTGATCCAGTTTCAACCACGAGAGCGGCGAGGCCCCGATCAACCTAGCGATCGTTGGTTACCCGTATTCCTGACGCTCGGTCTGCTTTTTTTTGCAGTGACTTTTTGGTGGTTTCATCGTCGAAAATCAGCGGAGACGTTGCTAGTGATCGGGCCTCTGACGGTCGCACTATTTCTACTGTTTTACAGCGCAGGGGGCGCATATGTCAAACGTAAGTATAAGAAACGAGTGTTTCTGCTCTCTCGAAACGATTTTTTCTATCGTTTCCGCAAGAGTATCCATGTTTTTGTGCTAACCACACTTTTGCAGTTGTTGATAGTGGGCTTCTTTTTGCCGCGTTTGATCCCCCTTCAATTGACCACGGTGAATTCTTTGTTTCCTTATGACGTCGTCGCAAAAGTCAAACAGCCGGAAGTGAAAAAGGTAGAACGAGCGTTGAAACAGGAACACGCGCAGTGGACAACGTATCCCTATGTGCCGGTCACATCTGTGGATGGCGATCCTGAGTGGGAATTTTTCGGGACTTCACGACCAGTGATGTTCATTCAAGGACAGCATATCGGGATTTCAGAAGCAACCTATCAACAGCTTCGTCAGATGAATCACTTGGGGCAGCATCCTTTGGGATTAAAAAAGGGGCAGTGGCATGTCGTTTATCAACAGGCGATCAGTATTCGTGGACAACCGATTGACTGGGACCCTCAAAGCGCCCGTCCGCGTTTGAGAATCGGGACGCCTTTAGAAAGCTACAATACTGCCAATGTCGATCAGATTTTTCCAATGCGCCAAATCAAGAGTCAGGAGCGTCTGCTGTTAACTGGGATGTTTCAACGGGGCCTGCAAGAAAATATTCTTGTGTTCGCCGATGAGGAATTTGCGGAATTCGCTAAAATGAAGGCCCCTCGCCAGTTGTTTTTGATCACTGGGGATCAAGCCGTCGGCGCGTCGCTGCATTTTTTGAAGCAGCAGTACGCGGAGGATAAACGTTGGGACGCAGCGATCGAACCTGTGTATGAGAAGGTTCAACGAAAACGAAACGTAGTCACTGAAAATCAGTTACACGTTTTATTGTTGTTGTTTACCGTGTTCGTTTGCCTGTTCATCAGTGTCGGGATACTTGCAGC
Source organism: Enterococcus sp. 12F9_DIV0723 (assembly GCF_002174375.1). NCBI lineage: Bacteria > Bacillati > Bacillota > Bacilli > Lactobacillales > Enterococcaceae > Enterococcus > Enterococcus sp. 12F9_DIV0723. The sequence continues at coordinate 184,582 of NZ_NIBK01000001.1, forward strand.
AAAATTTGAAAGTGATCACGACGATCTGCTTGCACGCCGGCGATTGTTGGATCAATTAGGGATGCGTCAGAAGGAACAGCGGAAACTAATAAAAGAGCAAGTTGGACTTTTCCTGCTCGTCCCCATACTTGTCGGGTTAGTAATCAGTTTGGGCTTTATTTGGATCATGGGCACGCTGCGTTTCTTTGAGATAAATGAATGGCAGCAATTTACCCGTCTTTTTCTAATAGACTACAGTCTGTATTTGTTTTGTTGGGCACTGACGGCGGTCTTTCTTTATCGTCGAATTGAAAAGTGGAGGTAACTAGATGGAACCGATCATTGAAGCGGTAGCAATCAAGAAGAATTATGGGCAGCAGAACGTATTAAGAGGGATTGATCTAGCGATTCTTCCTGGGGATTTCCTGTGTATCATGGGGCGCTCCGGATGCGGGAAGACGACCTTACTGAAAATAATAGGCCTGATGCATCCTCCGACCAGCGGGGAAGTTGTCTTCGAATCCAGATGGACGCAGTCGCTTTTTCCAGATGAGCTTTCGGATATTCGCAGGAGAAAAATCGGTTTTGTGTTTCAGGAGTTTAACTTGATGGAGAGTATCAGTGTAAAGGAAAATATTCTTTTGCCAGCGATTTTGGATAAACAGGACATCACGAAAGCAGAAGAACGAATGGCGCCATTTTTTCAACTGTTGCGGATCGAGCAGCTCTTGGACAAGCTGCCGCAGGAATTATCTGTTGGAGAAAAGCAGCGAGCGGCGATTTGCAGAGCGCTGATAAATGAACCGCAAATTATTTTAGCCGATGAACCAACTGGAAATTTAGACAGCAATGCCGGAGCAGAAGTCATTAATATTTTTAAACGAATCAATCAAGAACTAGGCATCACGATCGTCATGATCACCCACGACAGTAAAGTCGCGCAGGCGGCTAAAGAGGTGCTTTTTTTGAAGGATGGAAAAATTTATGACCGTCTGGTAAATGGTGTGGGGTCTGAAACACAAATATCGGAGAAAATGTTAGAAGTTTAATAGGAATATAAAGAAAAGAAGTGTCCGTTCAATCGGAGACTTCTTTTTTGCTGCGTCTAAAAATAAGGATTGGACCGGGTCCGTTATGGCTAACATTGGCAACAATCCTACGCTTTTTGAGCCCCAACCAGCAGAGAAAATGCGAATGAAACGCATGAAATCACCGCCATATTTTAGAGACAAAAAAAGAGCTCATCGGTGGGTGGCCGATGAGCAAAGGAGTTAAAAAATGAAAAAGTGTTAGGGTTGTTTGTTGGTATACTTATATAATAGCAAGGAGATGTGAAAAAAGTGTGAACGAGGATTGTTTGAAAATTAAAAATTTTATAAAGAATATGGTTATTAATTAACTTGACAAGTATTTTTAATCTTATTTTTATAAAAAAAGAGCTCATCGGTGGGTGGCCGATGAGCAAAGGAGTTAAAAAATGAAAAAGTGTTAGGGTTGTTTGTTGGTATGCTTATATATTAGCAAGTAGTTATGAATAAAATGTGATAAAAGACTAGAGAAACAATTAATTTTAGCGAAAATAAATCTTTCTAACTAGTATAAACAAGAGTGTACTTACTTTTTCTTTTGAAACAAGAAGGCTTTTTAGCAGGGAGCACTCACTTCAAAAGACAAAAAAGCCGAAAAGGAGGTGGGCTTCCTAGAAAGCGCTCCTTTTCGGCTTGAGAATGACACGAGCTTATTCGTATACTCGGTTCTTTTTGTCGTAAATATTTCGCAGCTCTAAATAAAGTGGGACAAGTTCATTCTTAGTATAAGGGAAATCCAGTTGGTACAATTGAATATTTGGTTTTTCCTTTTTCAATAAGGAAGAAGAACTGATGATCAGATCATAATCGTCTTTCAAGGACACGTCGTAAGGCTCGGCATCAATGAAGCGCAGATCTTCCAAGAAACGGTACAAGTCGCGAACGAAAATTGCATTATGCTCTAACGCGATCCCTACTTTCAAATTATGCGCATAAGGAAACTGATTAAAGTAAGGCAATAACAAGCGCTTGAAGGCACGTGTGATCATTGGATGGATCGAACTGATAAAGCTGTAAGAAGGATTCTCTTTAGCTAATTGCATGAAATTTTGGATGTTTTGGAATAAAATGTATTCGCCTCGTGTTTGCTTCGCTTCTGGGTCCAGCACCAATTCAATAATGCTAGGAAACGGCTGACGGAAAATAAAGTAGCCGAACGTGATGTTCAGCATATTTGCCACAACCAAAGGGTCATCCATAATTTCCGGACGATCTGGGAACAATGCCTTTTTGGCAAAGGTACAGAACTCCATAACAAAATCATTGACCGGATTTGGACGAGCATCGAAGTCATGGATCGTCTGTTTCATGCTTTGATCGTCTCGAATCGTATAGAAGGGTGAGTAGTGCGCCAAGAAATAAATAAAACTGGATTCACCTTTCAATTGACGGGTCGTCATGGGAACATCTACTAATTCTCGTAAGGACGTAAAATCATAGTAAGGATTGTCCTTCATCAAGAAATTATAGCGAGGATCGTATTTGACGAACTTTTTATTGCTGACGCGGATCATGTTGATGCTGGTGAATAGCTTGATCTCCTGATTGCCGAAATACGTGCGTGACAGAGGGAAATAATCCTTGTACGTATCCATGATCTTCGCCAATTGATGCTGGTCAACATCTAACGGGCATTCAATTCCGCGAGTTCCAAGCCATAAAAGGTCGAATAACGCTAAACGAATCAAGCGTTCATCACCGGACATGCCGGCTTCTGTGTATGTAAAGCGAATATTGAAGCGTTTCAAGTGTTTTTTAAGTTTGTCGATCTTCCGGGAAACGGTGGAGCGGCTCACAAAATATTTTTCACAAAATTGTTCAATTGTTGGATTTTCTTCATTCAAGAAGTATAAGATAAACTGGAATGGGACGGCCTGTTGCAACAAGTGGTAACGATACTCATCGATCGTAGCATTTAAGTTTTCTAAATTCACTTTGCCGGCGCGCATCATGATCGTTTCATGGTTGGGCCGAATCTCCGCCAATTCTTGATCTATTTCATTTAATTCAATCACACTTTGCTGGTAGTTTAAATCTAAATCTTCTGACAATTGACTGATTGCTAACACTTGCTTGGTGGACTGATTTAAATATTTAAAAATATTAAAACGTAAGAGGAGCGACGCATCAAACATAAGTTCCTCATATAACATCTGTTTTCCTCCTTTATTAAATTAGGCGATTAATCTGAATTTTTTTAAGCATATTTCTTTTATATTGTACTTTATTTACATAAACCTGTCAGTTATTAACC
>NZ_NIBK01000001.1:188002-383517 GCF_002174375.1 Enterococcus sp. 12F9_DIV0723
CCAGCAGAGAAAATGCGAATGAAACGCATGAAATCACCGCCATATTTTAGAGACAAAAAAAGAGCTCATCGGTGGGTGGCCGATGAGCAAAGGAGTTAAAAAATGAAAAAGTGTTAGGGTTGTTTGTTGGTATACTTATATAATAGCAAGGAGATGTGAAAAAAGTGTGAACGAGGATTGTTTGAAAATTAAAAATTTTATAAAGAATATGGTTATTAATTAACTTGACAAGTATTTTTAATCTTATTTTTATAAAAAAAGAGCTCATCGGTGGGTGGCCGATGAGCAAAGGAGTTAAAAAATGAAAAAGTGTTAGGGTTGTTTGTTGGTATGCTTATATATTAGCAAGTAGTTATGAATAAAATGTGATAAAAGACTAGAGAAACAATTAATTTTAGCGAAAATAAATCTTTCTAACTAGTATAAACAAGAGTGTACTTACTTTTTCTTTTGAAACAAGAAGGCTTTTTAGCAGGGAGCACTCACTTCAAAAGACAAAAAAGCCGAAAAGGAGGTGGGCTTCCTAGAAAGCGCTCCTTTTCGGCTTGAGAATGACACGAGCTTATTCGTATACTCGGTTCTTTTTGTCGTAAATATTTCGCAGCTCTAAATAAAGTGGGACAAGTTCATTCTTAGTATAAGGGAAATCCAGTTGGTACAATTGAATATTTGGTTTTTCCTTTTTCAATAAGGAAGAAGAACTGATGATCAGATCATAATCGTCTTTCAAGGACACGTCGTAAGGCTCGGCATCAATGAAGCGCAGATCTTCCAAGAAACGGTACAAGTCGCGAACGAAAATTGCATTATGCTCTAACGCGATCCCTACTTTCAAATTATGCGCATAAGGAAACTGATTAAAGTAAGGCAATAACAAGCGCTTGAAGGCACGTGTGATCATTGGATGGATCGAACTGATAAAGCTGTAAGAAGGATTCTCTTTAGCTAATTGCATGAAATTTTGGATGTTTTGGAATAAAATGTATTCGCCTCGTGTTTGCTTCGCTTCTGGGTCCAGCACCAATTCAATAATGCTAGGAAACGGCTGACGGAAAATAAAGTAGCCGAACGTGATGTTCAGCATATTTGCCACAACCAAAGGGTCATCCATAATTTCCGGACGATCTGGGAACAATGCCTTTTTGGCAAAGGTACAGAACTCCATAACAAAATCATTGACCGGATTTGGACGAGCATCGAAGTCATGGATCGTCTGTTTCATGCTTTGATCGTCTCGAATCGTATAGAAGGGTGAGTAGTGCGCCAAGAAATAAATAAAACTGGATTCACCTTTCAATTGACGGGTCGTCATGGGAACATCTACTAATTCTCGTAAGGACGTAAAATCATAGTAAGGATTGTCCTTCATCAAGAAATTATAGCGAGGATCGTATTTGACGAACTTTTTATTGCTGACGCGGATCATGTTGATGCTGGTGAATAGCTTGATCTCCTGATTGCCGAAATACGTGCGTGACAGAGGGAAATAATCCTTGTACGTATCCATGATCTTCGCCAATTGATGCTGGTCAACATCTAACGGGCATTCAATTCCGCGAGTTCCAAGCCATAAAAGGTCGAATAACGCTAAACGAATCAAGCGTTCATCACCGGACATGCCGGCTTCTGTGTATGTAAAGCGAATATTGAAGCGTTTCAAGTGTTTTTTAAGTTTGTCGATCTTCCGGGAAACGGTGGAGCGGCTCACAAAATATTTTTCACAAAATTGTTCAATTGTTGGATTTTCTTCATTCAAGAAGTATAAGATAAACTGGAATGGGACGGCCTGTTGCAACAAGTGGTAACGATACTCATCGATCGTAGCATTTAAGTTTTCTAAATTCACTTTGCCGGCGCGCATCATGATCGTTTCATGGTTGGGCCGAATCTCCGCCAATTCTTGATCTATTTCATTTAATTCAATCACACTTTGCTGGTAGTTTAAATCTAAATCTTCTGACAATTGACTGATTGCTAACACTTGCTTGGTGGACTGATTTAAATATTTAAAAATATTAAAACGTAAGAGGAGCGACGCATCAAACATAAGTTCCTCATATAACATCTGTTTTCCTCCTTTATTAAATTAGGCGATTAATCTGAATTTTTTTAAGCATATTTCTTTTATATTGTACTTTATTTACATAAACCTGTCAGTTATTAACCGGTAAAAAGTGAGTAAAATTATATAGGGAAAATCATTTTTCATGCTATTCTAAGAAAGAAGGTGAAAAAATGACAAAGTCGCGTTTAGAAGCATTTACCGATGGCGTGGTTGCGATCGTTTTGACAGTCCTCGTGTTGGATATTCAGATACCAGACGCGCCAACACTCGCTTCATTGCTGAGCATAACCAACACACTTTTCGCCTATACGGTGAGTTTTATTTTCGTGGCAGTTATCTGGGTGAACCATCATCGCATGATGCAGATGGCGGAAAAGATCAATTATAAGGTTATCTGGGCAAATATTTTTTGGTTATTTTGGCTAACGTTATGTCCGGCCGTCACGAGCTGGGTAGGACGCAATCCTGGAGAATTTTGGCCAGAGGTTTCTTATGTCATGGTCTACACGATGTGGAGTTTTTCTTACGGGGTGTTATCAAAAAAAGTCATTACCGCCAATGACCCAGAGAGTCATGTTGTGAAAGTTTTGACACGGGATCGCCGCAGCAGATTATCTATGCTGATCAATTTAGCAGTTTTGGCAGGTGTGTTTGTTTATCCGCCGATCGGGATCTTTGGACGTTTCTTAGTTTCAGGGATTTGGATCGTTTCATATCGGAAAGCCGACGAATATTACCACAAAGTTTTCGGCAAAAAAAATCGCGGCAGAAGTGCGTAACTTCTGTCGCGATTTTTACGTGTATTTGTTGGTTTTGCACCAACCCAAAAGGCTTTTTACGGTTCTGGATGCAACACACGGTGTAAGAATTCTTTGGTCCGTGCTTCTTTCGGATGGACAAAGATGTCTTCAGGGGTTCCTTGTTCAGCAATGACGCCTTGGTCCATGAAGATAACGCGATCCGACACTTCTTTTGCGAAGGCCATTTCATGGGTTACGATGACCATCGTCAAGCCGCTCTCTGCCAATTTCTTCATAATATGCAGGACATCGCCGACCATTTCAGGATCTAGCGCGGAGGTCGGTTCGTCAAACAACATCACTTCCGGGTTCATTGAAAGGGCACGGGCAATTGCGACCCGCTGTTTCTGACCCCCAGAAAGCTGTGCCGGTTTCGCATCAACGAAACGTGCCATCCCCACTTTCTCCAAGTTTTCCAACGCCACTTTTTTGGCTTCCTCTTCTTTTCGTCCTAAGACGGTCACCTGACCGCTCATGCAATTTTGCAGCACGTTCATATTGTTGAAAAGGTTAAAGGATTGGAAAACCATTCCCAAATGCGTCCGATATTTCGGCAGGTTGTAACCAGGGGCTAGAACATTGTCCCCTTGGTATAAGATTTTGCCGTCTGTTGGTGTTTCAAGTAAGTTGATACAACGTAGAAAGGTAGATTTACCGGAACCAGAGGCACCGATGATCGTTACCACTTCTCCTTTGTTGACGTTCATACTGATATCTTTTAAGACGAGGTTATCGCCGAAGCTTTTCTTCAAATGTTCGATTTCAATAATACTGCTCATGTCTGCTCCTCCTTATTCTTATTGCTGAACGCATTTTTTTAAATACGTTCGATGCTCATGCCGTATACCATTCTGCTAAAGCGAGAAGCAAAATGGTCTATCGGGCCTCCTTAATCTATCTGGAATTATTTATCTTCTCCGACAGCTACATCAACCTCTTCAATACGAACATAGGCTGAAGGACCGTCCATTTTCTTCTCAACGACACGTAAGAGACGAGTGGCAGTGAAGGTCAAGACAAAGTAGATCACACAGATGATGAAATACGTTTGGAAGAACATATAGTTCGTTCCAGCCGCGGATTTTCCTTGGAAGAACAATTCAGAAACAGAGATGATACTCAATACAGAGGTATCTTTAATATTGATAACCAATTCATTCCCCGTTGCTGGCAGAATGTTTCGTAACACTTGCGGCAAGACCACTTTACGCATCGTTTGACCATGGGTCATCCCGATCGCATGAGCCGCTTCGAACTGTCCTTTATCGACTGCGAAGATCCCGCCGCGGACGATCTCAGACATATAGGCCCCCGTATTAATAGAAACAATAAACAATGCAGCAGCCGTTCGATTCAAGTCGATCCCGAAAGCCATCGCGATCCCGTAATAGATAACGGCAGATTGTACGATCATCGGTGTGCCGCGGAAAATTTCAATGTAGGCATTCAATAACCAGCCAAACACTTTTTGCAGGCCGCGTTTTGCAGAATTGTCTGATTCAGGGATCGTCCGAAAGACACCGATCAATAAACCGATCAAAGTCCCAACCGTTGTTCCCACAATAGCAAGCAGTAAGGTCATTCCTGTTCCTCGTAAAAACATCGAACCGTTTTGTTTCAAGATACGAACGAAGACATTTTCTTTTTTACCAGAAGCGTTTTGCGTTTCATCCGTCGCTGGCTGATCTTTGATGGCTTGGTCCATGACCTTCACCCGTTCGTCTTGAGAGATGCCGGACAAGATCTGATTGACCTGGGCCATATTAGCGTCGCCTTTACGCATGCCGACCGACACCTGAACATCTTCAGGGTTGGTTTGGAACCCGTTTGCTTTGTCAAATTCCACCATTTTAAGGTCAGGATTGACACTTTCCGCCGTCACACCTTCTGGTCGTTCACTGACGTAGCCATCGATCGTTCCCGATTCCAAAGCAACACGCATTGCTGGGAAATTGTCCATGGCTTCCTGTTTGTTCACGTCAGGGATCTGAGGAATAACGTCATAATGGAATGTACTTAACTGTGCGGTGATCTTTGCCCCCGCAAAATCTTTGATGTTTGTCGCTTTGGCATATTTTGTATCTTTCCGTGTAACGATAACCAATTGTGATTCGTAATAAGGATCGGAAAAGTCGACTTCCTTCCGGCGTTCCGCTGTTGGAGACATCCCGGCGATGATCGCGTCGATCTTGCCGGATTGAAGAGCGGGCAATAAGCCGTCCCATTCGGTTTTGACGACGACCAGCTTACGGTTCATTTTGTCCGCAATTTTTTTCGCCATTTGGACATCGTAACCGCCAGCGTAAGCTCGATCTCCTTGGATCTGAACGGCGCCATTCCGATCATCCTTTTGCGTCCAGTTGAACGGTGCATAGCCGGCTTCCATGCCGACCCGTAACTCTCCTTCAGGTGTTTTGTCATCCGCGTGTGTAATCAACGGCGCTCCTAAAAAAGAAATGAATAATGCGATAAGTGCGATAACTGAAAATTTTCTTCTATTCATAGTTTCTCCCTTTCTTGAACTCACGAGATTGGGTAGGGCTGTCTTTGAAAATCTACAACAAAAAAAGCCGCCGATTTGTGTATAAGGCCGCTTGTAGATAATAAGAAGATGGTGTTCCCTCTCACAAAAACATAGCGCAACTTAGCATCACTGCTAAGACAGTCCGCAAGTTATTTGCTTGCGTCCCAACATACAAAACAAAGAGAATTTTGTACATTTCGGCGAAACTTCCTAGACCTATTTCCACGTGTCTCTGCACTCCATAGGGTTAATAAGGTTCGCGACCTCTACCTCATTGTTCTGAGGCATCTCGTATTCAGTTATTATGTTTCACAGTCTAAAGCCTATAAATGAAAAAGTCAATGGGAATCCTTTGAAACGAACAAAAAAATTGTTTGAAATTTTTAATCTGAAACGTTTTGATTGTTTAAAAAGACAAAAAAAGAATACGAAGATACATCCTTTAAGAAATTTCAGTCTTTTTATTTCAAAGGAGCAAAAAAGCTCTTCGATGATACGAAGAATTCTTCCTTTCTTCTATAAAAGAAGTGAGACTTTTTATTTTACGCGCCATTTATACTATACTGATTCTTGAGGTGATAGAAATGGAAATCACAGTTGATCTGGCTGCAGAGATGCTCCAGCAGCATAAAAAAATGACCTTTCTAACTGGAGCAGGTGTTTCCACGCCATCAGGAGTCCCAGATTACCGCTCGCTCCAAGGCGTGTACCACGGACTGGAGGCACCAGAGTATTTATTAAGCAACGAATGCCTGGTACGTGAACCAGAAAAATTTTATCAATTTGTCAAACACTTATACCATGAAGAGGCGCGGCCTAATGTCATTCATCAAGCCATGGCAGTGATGGAGAAGACAAAAGACATTTGGGTCGTCTCCCAAAATATCGATGGGTTGCATGCGGCGGCTGGCAGCGAAAAACTCGTTAATTTCCACGGGTCGCTGTACGAGTGCTATTGTCGGAAGTGCGGAAAATCAGTACCCGTATCAGACTATCTGCAAAGCGATCGTCACAAGGAGTGCGGCGGTCAAATTCGTCCTGATATCGTGTTGTATGGTGAGGGATTTGAAGAAGGCGTCATTCAACAAGCCGTTTCAGCAGTCAAAAATGCGGAACTTGTGGTAATCGTCGGGACGAGCTTTCAAGTTCATCCGTTTTGTGATTTAATTTATGAAAAACGCAGAGATGCGCAAGTCATGGTCATCAATCAAACGCCGATCCAGTTAGCCGGTGCCTATACGTTTGTACAGGCGAATGGAGTGGAGGTATTTGAAAAGCTATAATACATTCATTGGGTGAAACCAGTTTTTATCTACGAGGAGGAAGATGTGTGGAGTTAACAGAAAAAGAAAAGATGATCGCCGGTAAATTATATTTTGCAGGTGATCCTGAATTAGCAGCCGATCGAAAAGATGCACGGGTCAAATTACGAGCGATCAACCAAGAAACAGACAAGAAAAAACGAGAAATGTATGTAAAATCTGCTTTTGGGGGAACCAAAAAGCGCGTCTACATTGAACCAACCATTTCCTTCGATTATGGCTACAATATTTTTGTTGGGGAGAACTTCTATTGTAATTTCCACAATGTTTTTTTAGACATTTGTCCAATTACGATTGGCGACAATTGTATGTTCGGACCCAATGTTCAATTGTATACGGCTAGCCATCCGTTAGAACCAGGAAAGCGCAATAGCGGGCAAGAATTCGGCAAGCCGATCACGATCGGCGACAATGTTTGGATCGGCGGTTCGTGTGTGGTGGTTCCTGGGGTAACGTTGGGGGACAATGTCGTAGTGGCCGCGGGGGCAGTGGTGACAAAATCTTTTCCAGATAATGTCGTGGTTGGTGGAAATCCTGCACGTATCCTAAAGACGATCGAAGAAGAAAATGAAAAGAACGAATTGGTGCAAGCCCGAGAAAAAATAGATACGATCGATCAGGAAATCGTTGGTCTCTTAGAAAAACGACTGTCCGCTGTCAGCGAAGTAATCGCGTACAAGGCGCAAACAAAAAAGGCCGTTTTAGATACGAGCCGTGAAGAAAACGTGTTAGAGAACGTTGCTGCTTTAGTGAAGGACGAAAATTATCGCGAAACGATCGTTGAGACATTCAAGGATATCATGAAGCAGTCGCGTAACTATCAAGAAGGGCGGTTGGAGTAACATGGTCGATGGCGATAAACGCAAAGCCGAGATTTTAGAAGCGTTGCAGCAAGCGGATAAACCGATCAGTGCGACTCGTTTTGCAAAGGAATTCGGCGTGAGCCGTCAAATCGTAGTGGGGGATGTGGCGTTGCTACGAGCAGCAGGTGAAACGATCATTGCCACTGCACGAGGCTACCTATTGGAACGCGAGTCAGAAAAATTGATCAGTAAAATTGCTGTTCAACACGGACCGGAGCAAACAGAAGAAGAATTGCGCACAATAATCGAAAAAGGCGGAGAAGTCATTGATGTTGTAGTGGAGCATCCGTTGTATGGCGAATTAGTCGGCGGACTGCATTTGATGACGCAGCAAGACGTTGATAGCTTTATCAAGGAAACCAGTGGGCTGCGGGCGACACTTTTGTCGGAGCTGACAGGCGGCATTCACCTCCACACGATCGCCTATGAGACACTGGATGATTTGGCAGAGATCAAACAGGCGCTCTCAGAAAAAGGGATCTTATATGAAGAAAAACACCATTCGTAGTGAATGGTGTTTTTGCTTATTCGATGACTAAAACGCCGTCTTTCAATTGCAGCGGGTTCTTTTCGTCTATATGGTCGTAGAACATGATGCCGTTGATATGGTCGATCTCATGCTGGACGACGATCGCATTGTAATTTTTCAAGCGAATCTTGTGTTTTTCACCCTCAGCATCATAATAAGAAACGGTGATGCGTGCCGCCCGAACGACATAGCCGGGAACTTCACGATCAACAGATAAGCAGCCCTCGCCTTCGCCTAAGCAAGCTTCCTGTACAGAGTGGCTTAAAACTTTTGGATTGTACATCACCGTACTAATACCGTTCTCCGGTTTTTCTGGGTCAACACTTGGTACATGGACCGCGATGATCCGTTTTGAACTATCTAATTGGGGAGCCGCTAAACCGACACCGCCACGTAAGTGTAATTCTTCTGCTTTCACGGGATCTTGACTGTTTTTAAGAAATTGAAGCATTTCTTTTCCAAGGGCCACGTCTTCAGCAGTTGGAGGAATCGGGACCTCTTTCGCAACATCTCTTAAGGTCGGATGGCCTTCCCGAATAATATCATCCATTGTGATCATTAAAAAATCTCCTCTCAAAGCTGTCTTTCATCACGTTAGTTTAACACAAAAAGTAAGTAAGGTAAAAAAACTGTTTTTGAGACGACGGTTCTTTAAAAAAATTGTAATGATTACAAAAGACAGCCTTAAATTGCTATACAGCTTGATTTTTTAGAGCAAATCAAGTAAAGTGTTAGAGTGTGCAAAGCGCACCACCTATCACTTGGTTGGGCGATTCACCAACGCTCTACTCAGTCGTAGGAAGAAAATAGGAAGAGGTGAAAACCATGGCATTATCAAAAGAACGTAAAAACGAAATCATCAATGAATATGCTCGCCATGAAGGAGATACTGGTTCTCCAGAAGTACAAATCGCTGTATTAACGGAAGAAATCAATCAACTAAATGAGCATGCACGTGTCCACAAAAAAGACCACCATTCATACCGCGGTCTAATGAAAAAAGTTGGTCATCGTCGTAACTTGTTAGCTTACTTACGTAAGAATGAAGTACAACGTTACCGTGAATTAATCCAACGTCTAGGACTACGTCGTTAATTCGTACTACTATTTAAGAGTGAGGTTCCTAGGAATCTCACTTTTTTTACAGTTAGGCTTTTCGCAATAGTGTAAGTATGCGTTCTAGTAATAGATTTTATGCGTTGTATTGAACAGGCAGTTTCAGCCTAATGTTATGCGTACGAAAATCAGTTCATTTTTCTGGTTTATAGAAAAAATGATTTCACTTAAAATGAGCTAGCTGTTAAATTCTAGTATACATGTAGAAACATTCGTCTCTTATTTAATGTATTTGCGAAGGGGACTAAATTAATCGAACACCGAGGTTCTCTCGGTAAAAATAAACCCCTTTGATTGGCGTGTTGTCACTCTACTAACCAAATGCAAGAAGCGAAGGTTTTCGCTGTTTCCATTTGTTTAGTAGCGTCGCACTGGTCAAAGGAAAAAGGAGAAGTTATGACAGAAAAGCAAGTTTTTAAAACCACTTGGGGCGGGCGCCCTCTGCAAGTTGAAATCGGTCAGCTTGCCAAACAAGCCAATGGCGCAGTGTTAGTTCGCTATGGCGATACCGTTGTGTTAAGTGCAGCTGTTGCATCAAAAGAAGCGAGAGATTTCGACTTTTTCCCATTAACGATCAATTACGAAGAAAAAATGTATGCCGTGGGTAAAATTCCTGGAGGCTTCATCAAGCGTGAAGGACGTCCAAGTACAGATGCGACGTTGACTGCTCGTTTGATCGACCGTCCGATTCGCCCAATGTTTGCTGATGGCTTCCGTAATGAAGTGCAAGTAACAAACGTTGTAATGAGTGTGGAACAAGATTGCTCACCAGCGATGGCTGCAATGTTTGGTTCTTCATTGGCATTAGCTATTTCAGATATTCCTTTTGAAGGCCCAATCGCAGGTGTTGATGTTGGCCGCGTAAACGGGGAGTATGTGTTGAATCCTACGACGGAACAACACGCCGCATCAGATATCGATTTGACTGTTGCTGGAACAAAACAAGCCATCAACATGGTAGAATCCGGTGCAAAAGAAGTTTCCGAAGAAGATATGCTAGGTGCGTTGTTGTTCGGTTTTGACGCAATCAAAGAAATGGTCGCTTTCCAATCTGAAATCGTTGCTGCTGTCGGCAAAGAAAAAATGGAAATTTCTTTATTACAAGTGAACCCTGAATTGAAAAAAGAAATTTTTGACAGCTATTACGAAACCATGAAGACGGCTGTAATGACAATGGACAAATTGGCACGTGAAGACGAAATTGAAAAAGTAAAAGAAACAGTCAAAGAAGTCTACGCGGAAAGATTTGCGAATGTTGAAACAGAAGATTTGGTTCAAATCACAAAAGAAGTGAAACAAATCGCAGAAGACCTTGAAAAAGATGTTGTCCGTGAATTGATCACGATCGATAAGATTCGTCCGGATGGTCGTAAATTAGACGAAATCCGTCCGTTAGATGCAGAAACAAGCATCTTGCCGCGCGTACATGGTTCAGGTCTATTTACACGGGGACAAACGCAAGCATTATCTGCTTGTACGTTGGCTCCTTTAGGAGAACATCAAATCATTGATGGATTAGGAACCGTTGAAAGCAAACGATTCATCCATCACTATAATTTCCCGCAATTCTCTGTTGGTTCAACAGGGCGTGCTGGCTCACCAGGTCGTCGTGAAATCGGACATGGTGCATTAGGTGAACGTGCATTGGCGCAAATCATTCCTAGTGAAGAAGATTTCCCTTACACTATCCGTTTAGTTGCGGAAGTATTGGAATCAAACGGTTCGTCTTCTCAAGCAAGTATCTGTGCTGGAACATTGGCATTGATGGATGCAGGTGTGCCAATCAAAGCGCCGGTTGCCGGGATCGCTATGGGCTTGGTCTCTGATGGTGAAAACTACACGATCTTGACAGATATCCAAGGATTAGAAGATCATCTTGGCGACATGGACTTTAAAGTTGCTGGAACAAAAGACGGAATCACTGCTTTGCAAATGGACATCAAAATCCAAGGGATCACAGAACAAATCCTTTCTGAAGCGTTGACACAAGCGAAAAAAGCACGAATGGAAATTCTGGAAGTCTTAACAGATACAATCGCTGAACCGCGCAAAGAGTTGAGCCCATATGCTCCGAAGATCGAAATGATCCAAATCGACCCAGATAAGATCAAAACAGTCATCGGTAAAGGCGGCGACACGATCAACGGTATCATTGAAGAAACTGGCGTGAAGATCGATATCGATCAAGATGGAAATGTCAGCATCGCTTCTTCTGATGCAGAGATGATCCAAAAAGCAATCAAGATCATTGAAGAATTGACCAAAGAAGTCAAGGTCGGCGAAGTTTACTTAGGTAAAGTCGTTCGTATCGAAAAATTTGGTGCCTTCGTGAACTTGATCAAAGGCAAGGATGCGTTGGTCCACATTTCTCAACTTGCGAATGAACGTGTAAATAAAGTAGAAGATGTCGTGAAATTAGGCGACGAAGTATTAGTGAAAGTAACAGAAATTGATCGCCAAGGACGCGTGAATGCGTCTCGTAAAGCCTTGTTGAAAGAAGAAGAGAGCAAAAAAGAAGAAAAATAACCGATCCTTCGGTTAGTCTTTGACTTTTCTTTCTGAAACTTGGATAATATGGATAAGTTTTAGGGGAGTAGCAACATAGAGTCCTCTCTATGCTTTTAGATCAACAACTAGTGCAAAGCGCGCTGGTCTAAAAGGTAATTTGCAAGACCTAAACAATAGTGGAAACTGTTGTTTAGGTCTTTTTTGCGAATTCCACTCCCTGCTTTAGCTGGTTAGTGGAATCGTATGCGTACGAAAATAAAAGCATTTTTCCCGATTTTGGAAAAATGGATTCATTGGAACTGAGTTAGCGGTCAGTTATGCTTTTTGCAGTATGTAACAATCAAGCTTATTTTGGTTTAAATAGAAAATAATCGTTTGTGCTGTTTAGCATAATGATATGCGTAATGAGAATTTGATTCACTTTTTGGTTTTTGAAAAAGTGCATTCATTTAAAACGAATTAGCTGCGAGTGTGTATCAAAATATCGATGCAATTAGTAAAATCGATCCAAGGTGTCATGAATAAAAAAGTACGGCGCTATCATCAGCATCGTGAAACTTCCTAAAACTTTTTAAATAGAACTCACTACCGATTCAGCGAACGGCGATAACAGGAGCGTGTAAAATGGAGAAAAAGAAAGATCATATGAAAAAGCTTTCGGCAGGAGGATTGCTGATTGCGCTAGGTGTCGTGTACGGCGACATCGGAACGAGTCCGTTGTATGTCATGAAGGCGATCTTAGAAGAAAATGGCGGATTGAGCACAGTGACACAGGATTTCGTTTTGGGAACAGTCTCATTGGTTTTTTGGACTGTGATGCTCTTGACGACCGTCAAATATGTGCTGATCGCATTACGAGCAGATAATCATGGTGAAGGGGGAATTTTTTCTCTATACACCTTGGTTCGTAAGGGTGGAAAATATTTGATCATTCCTGCCATGATCGGTGGCGCAGCATTGTTGGCCGATGGGGTACTGACACCCGCGGTAACTGTCACCACGGCGATTGAAGGATTGCGAGGCATCCCTGATTTTTATCAAAAATTTGGCAACAATCAAAACGTCATTGTCATCATCACACTGATCATTTTACTTTTTCTATTTTTGATCCAGCGTTTTGGTACAGATTTTGTCGGAAAAGCTTTTGGTCCGATCATGTTTTTATGGTTCACATTTTTAGGGCTGATGGGTCTGTTGAATATTCCTTATGATTTTAGTGTCGTCAAAGCATTGAACCCGTATTATGCCGTTCACTTATTGTTTAATCCAGACAATAAGATGGGGATTTTTATTTTAGGGAGCATCTTTCTAGCAACAACGGGTGCGGAAGCGTTGTATTCGGATATGGGGCATGTAGGGAAGAAAAATATTCATTTCAGTTGGCCGTATGTACTGCTTTGCTTGATGCTGAATTATGCAGGGCAAGCCGCGTGGATCTTGCACGCAAAAGGGAATGCTTCAATTGAAGCCATTGATAACTTGAATCCATTCTTTCAAATTTTACCAGATGGCTGGATGATCTTTGGGGTCGTTTTCGCGACGATTGCCGCGGTCATTGCTTCACAGGCCTTGATCTCGGGGTCCTTTACTCTTGTTTCAGAAGCTATCAAATTGAAGCTGTTGCCAAGAATGCGGATCATCTATCCTGGTAAAAGCATTGGTCAGATGTATATTCCGGCCGTTAATATGATTCTATGGGGTGCCTGCTCGGTGATCGTGTTGACCTTCCGTACATCGACGCATATGGAAGCTGCTTATGGACTGTCGATTACGGTAACGATGCTGATGACGACCTTCTTGCTGTACCATTACCTGCTGCAAAATGGAACCTCTAAAATTCTAGCAGGTTTGATGCTCGTATTTTTCGGAACGTTAGAAGGCTTCTTTTTCATCTCAAGTGTGACGAAATTCTTCCATGGCGGGTTTGTCGCCGTTGCGATGGCCTTATTGATCCTGAGTGTCATGTACATCTGGTATTGCAGCAATCGCGTGCAGGAAAAGGCCAGTCAGGATGTTCAATTTAAAGATTATTTGCCGCAATTACAAGAACTTCATGACGATGATAAGATTCCTTATTACCAAACCAACGTAGTATTTTTGGTTCCGCGTTTGGAAGGGGACACGATACCGCAGCAATTTATCTATTCTATTTTGGACAAACGCTTAAAACGGGCGAAAGTTTATTGGTTTGTAAATGTTGAAGTAACCGATGAACCTTATACAGAAGAGTATAGTGTGGATATGATGGGGACTGACTTTATTGTGAAGGTCAAACTTTACCTTGGCTTCCGTATCGCACAAGACGTCAATGTTTACTTGCGCCAGATCATTCATGATTTGATGAAGCAAGGACGATTGCCTAAACAGCCGCAGCATTATTCGTTGACTCCGGGCCGTCAGGTAGGGGACTTCCGATTTGTGATCATCAATGAAGAATTATCGAATATGACGAGGATCGATAAGTGGGATCGTCAAGTCATGCAAGCACGTTTAGCCATCAAGCGCCACACGGTAACACCGGAACGGTGGTTTGGAATTGAATACAGTGAGGTCACGTATGAAACGGTGCCGCTGATTGTCGGCGAAACGAGAAAAACGTGGTTGAAAGAACGAAAACGTTAAAAAGTGCGCTCGTTTTTTCAAAAAATTAATTTTTAACAAGAGCTTTTGGCGGAAAGAATTGCCAAAAGCTCTTTTCTTTTTATTTGAATTACGTTAAATTAAGGTTAAAAAAGAGTGAAGGCGAGGGTTGCGAGATGGAAATGACGATTTCAGGTTTGCGTGAAAAACTGGTAAACACCGATGAGGAGCAGCTTAGAGAATTGATCTGCCAGTTGTATAAGCATTCGGAGGTTTCGCAACAGATGATCGATTCTCGTTTTTTAGGGGATGATTATGGGGTGCGTATCGCACAGGAGATGAAACAGAAGCTGGATCAAGCGTTTTTTCCCCACGAAAAAATTGATCTTTCTTTGGCGAATGCAAAAGAGCTGCTGCGGTTGTTTCGTAAAAGGTGTCAAAACCAGCGTGCATTGATTGACGTGGAATTATATTATGTGGAATGCGGATTGGATTTTATGAACATGTTTGGAGCAGGCGATGGGGAGAACAAAAATCTCTTGCTAGTAAATTATGCTTCGGCAGTGGCTCGGATCTTGGAAGATGAGTCACATATTTATTTCCATATGTATTTTTCAAGGTGCGGTCAGATCATTCAAGCAACCAAAGAATTCACACCAGAATTTGTGCGGAATATGACGGCTGTGTACCAGCAACTAGCAAAAGAGTGAGGCTTACGCCTCACTCTTTATTTGTGGTTGCAACGGTTCTTGGTGGTATTCTTGATCCAATTTTTTTAGATTGCGCATTGCTTTAAAATAAGAAGTCAATAGAACGGCGGTTGAACCGATCCAGGCAAGCGGTGAAGCAAATGCAGCACCTGCGAAACCAAAGGAATGGGTCAAAATCACCGCGGCAAAGGAGCGCATAACGAGCTCCATGATCCCGGCGAATGTCGGGATTTTCGCTTGTCCTAACCCTTGCAAGGTATAGCGTAAAATAAATAAGATCGCTAATACCCAATAGAGAGCGCCGTTGATATTAAAATAGGTTTGCGCCAGTTCAAAGACACGGGTTTCACTAGGATTAACAAATAATGCGACAAAATATTTTCCGCAAGTGATAACCAAGAGGCCTGCAAAGAGACTAAAGGCACCACTCATGATCAAACATTGTTTGACACCTTTTAAAATTCGGCCATATTCTTTCGCTCCAAGATTTTGAGCAGTAAATGTCGCCATGGTGATTCCAAAAGACATCATAGGCAAGATAGCAAATTGATCAATCCGGGCAGCCGTTGTTTGAGCAGCCACGACATCTGTTCCCAATGTATTCAATGCGGATTGTAAGATGACCGCTCCGATCGCGATAATCGATGATTGGAAGCCCATAGGCAGCGCAGCATTCAAATGAACACGCAATTCTTCTTTATCAAAAGTAAAACTTTTTCGATTTACTTGCAGCATGGGAATCTTTCTGCGAATAAACCAAATACACATCAAACTAGCTGAGATTTGCGCGATGACTGTAGCAAATCCGGCACCTGCAACGCCCATGTGGAAGTAGATGATGAAAACCAGGTCCAATACCACATTGATGACCACCGCAAACGCTAAAAAGAAAAGCGGTGTTCGACTATCCCCTAATGCCCGCACCATATTGGATAAAAGGTTGAAGGCCATGGAAGCAAAGATCCCACCTAAAATAACGGAAATGAATTCTTGCGCTTGGTCGAGAAGCTCAGGAGGTGTTTGCATTAAAAGTAGTAAAGGACGTAAAAACACTAAGCTCAAAACGGTTAATACAACACTCACACCCAGGCTGATAAGGATCGACATAGCAAAACTTTTACGCACGCCTTGTGCGTCCTTGGCACCAAAGCGTTGCGCTGTGATAATCGACAATCCTGCAGTTAGACCTTGAGCAAAACCGATGATTAAAAAACTGACGCTGCTAGTGGCACCCACAGCAGCCAAAGCATCTTTTCCCAATGTTTGACCAACGACGACCATATCTACCATACTGTAAAATTGCTGAAATACATTTCCTACAAACAAAGGCAAGGCGAATAAAATAATCAGCTTTGCCGGATTTCCATGAGTCAACTCTTTCATCTTTTTCCCGCTTTCTAATAAAATTTTCTGATTGATATTACCACAAAATTTTCTGAAAGCAAGGGTCTCGCGTAAAAAGTTAAGAAAAAAAGGCAACCCTTAAGAAAGGCTGCCTACTAATTTAACGTTGACGAATTTCATTTGGTAATAAAATCGTTTGACGGCTTCCGTCATCATATGCATAGACTTCTTGTGGAAAGTCCGATGAATAGCCAAACGGTAAGTCGATCCCCATCTCAACTTCACTGCCTTCTTGTGAGAAGTACATCGTGACACGCCCCTCATTGTTAAGAAGATCGAAACTTAAGATATTGTCTAATGGAATTAATCCCTTTAAATCTAAGTCAATGATATACCAGATACTATCAATCAGCTCGCCTGGCAAGCTGGACACCACACCGACAGAGGCGTAACGACTTTTTTTAGAATCAAATGTTTCAAACATAGATTTTCCTCCTTTAGTTGGAATCACTTACTTAAAGTACAAATAAGCTTTGTAGTGACTTATTGTAATTCTTTTTAGAGAAAAAAACCACTCATAGTGCTTGATGTATAAGAAAAAGTAAAAGTATCATTTATCTGAAAAACAAACCATCCTCATTTAAAAAGGGGAGAAGTCGTTAAAAAAAGGCGTGTCGATAAACCATCGGCACACCCAGTTAATGGATTATTCTTCTGTTGATTCACCAATAACTTCTGGTTCAGCGCCTTCAGCAACTTCTTCTTCTTCAGGAAGTTCTTGGGCTTCTTGGATCGCTGCGATTTGTTCTTCTGCATCTGTTACGATGGTGTAGTCCGCATTTTTAGGTAGGTCACCTACTGAAATCGATTGACCGATTTCTAATCCAGAGATATCTACTTCGATGCCTTCTGGTAATTTTTCTGGTGTTGCAGATACAGTAGCTGTATAAAGTGTTTGTGTTAAAACGCCGCCTGCTTTCACACCAGCAGCTTCACCAACAAGTGTTACTTCTGTTTCAGCTTCTGTTTCTTCTGTTAAGTTTACGGATAATAATTCAACGTGTGTTAAATCATGTGTAAAGGTGTCTACTTGCGTTTCACGTAATAAGGTATTAACCTTTTTTCCGCCAAGTTCAATTGCAAATACAGTGTTTGCGCCATTTTCACGCAATAATTTAGAAAATTCACGTTCGTCGATTGAGATCGTTGTGCTTTCTACTTTGTATCCGTTGACGACTGCTGGGATTTTTCCTTCGTGACGCAATTTGTTGCGTAGGGAACGGGGACGAGTTGCTCTTTCTTCTACTTTCAATGATACTGCCATAACCAAATTCCTCCTTAAAATGTGACTGTCTGTGGTTGTTCAGACAGATTTTATTTAAGTGATAGGTTATTCTCAGCACAATGGCTTTGCGAAAACGCAAAAAGACAGTCGAATACACAACTGTCCAAAAAAAGTCTGAATTCAACTTTCTCTACCAGGTCATAACGCTGTGTATGAGAAACCTTTGACACAAGAGTGTCGATTCACTTAATATACGAATTTTCTAACTCGTATATTAAAAGTGTAGGACTCCTTCAGACAAATTGCAAGGAAAAACGCTTTTGTATTTAAGCAAAAAGCATCAAATGATTTTTATAAAATGAAAACAAAGAGCTCGAACAGCTTTGGAGAGTTTGTCTTTTAATGGAATTTCGGTATAATAAATCCGATAGATTTGAGGGAGCAAAGACATGCGATTGGACAAAGTGATCGAACAGCAATTGAAAACAACACGCAAAGAAATGAAGCGTTTGTTTCTAATGAAAAAAGTGTTTATTGATGGCAGCGTTGAGCGCAATCCTCAGCGTAATGTGGATAGTCAGCTCCATGATATTCAAGTAGACGGACAAAGCGTACAAACAACTCACGTCTATTATTTGCTGAATAAGCCTGCGGGTGTTGTGACAGCAAAGAAAGACGACCAATTTCAAACAGCCACAGAATTAATAGCAGAAAAAGAACGGCCAGAGAATCTTTATCCAGTAGGACGCTTAGATCGGGATACGACAGGATTGTTGCTTTTGACCGACAATGGTCAATTGGGTTACGACCTTTTGCAGCCAGGAGCAAAGGTTGAAAAAATCTATCGTGCTAGAGTGAACGAACGGGTGACCTCAGAAGATGTCGAAGCATTTGAAGCCGGGATCGTCTTTCATGGCGCCATTCGCTGCCAGCCTGCAAAACTGACGATTCTACAATCTGAACCAGGAAATTCGGAAGTAGAATTAACAATAAAAGAAGGGAAATTCCATCAGGTTAAAAAAATGTTTTTGGCCCGTGGGAAAAAAGTAACGCGTTTAGAGCGTCTTTCTATGGGACCCTTGCGATTGCCAGAAGAACTGCCAGTAGGAAGCTATCGTTCGCTAACATTGGATGAATTGAAGCAATTAAAAATATACTTTAGATAGAAGGTTTGAAGATGAGCTATGAAACGATTTTATTTGATATTGATGATACGCTGTTAGACTTTAAAGCAGCAGAAGAACAAGCGTTACTATGGTTGTTTCAAGATATGGATATTGAACCGACGTTGGCTGTGAAAGAAAAGTACAAAAAAATGAACCAAGGATTTTGGCGGGATCACGAAGCGGGCATACTCTCTCGACAAGAATTACTGGACAATCGTTTTCGTCTGTTTTTCGAAATGTATGAGCGTGATGTGGATGGTCCGAAAACAGAGGCACGGTACCGGCATTACTTGAATCAAGGCTATCAATTGATGACGAACAGCTTGGAAGTTGTCGACACGTTGAGTCAGAAAAAGGATCTTTACGTCGTAACGAATGGCGTTTCTGTGACGCAGCATCAACGGCTGGAGAAATCCGGATTGGCGCCTTACTTCAAAAAGTTCTTTATCTCAGAAGAAATGGGTGTTCATAAACCTATGAGAGAATTTTTTGATATTGTTTTTTCTGAGATCCCACGCTTAGACAAAGAGAAAACAGTGATTGTCGGCGACTCCTTGACCTCAGATATTTTGGGAGGAAAGACAGCGGGCATTGATACCATTTGGATGAATCCTCAAGAAAAAGAGGCAGATGCTGTCCAACCGACGTATCAGATCAAAAAATTAACCGATCTCTACCAGATTTTAGAAGAATTTTAGGATTTTGATAGCAATTTGACAATGTTTCGCTATAATAGGACTAATGAAAAACGAAAGAGGTTTTATTTGCATGAAAAACAAGCCGATCATTATTGGCGTAACGGGCGGTTCAGGAAGTGGAAAAACGAGCGTCAGCCGTGCGATTTTCAATCGATTTCCTGATCATTCGATTATGATGTTGGAGCACGATTCTTACTATAAAGATCAAAGCGGGATCAGCTTTGAAGAACGATTAGAAACAAATTACGATCATCCTTTTGCGTTTGATACGGATTTATTGATCGAGCATCTAAAAGAATTGACGAACTATCAATCGGTGGAAGTGCCGATTTATGATTATGTCGCTCATACACGCAGTGACGAAGTTTATGTGCAAGAGCCGAAAGAAGTAATTATTTTGGAAGGGATTCTGATTTTAGAGGACGAGCGTCTGCGGGACATGATGGATATTAAAATCTATGTAGATACAGATGACGACATCCGGATCATTCGACGAATCAAACGCGATATGAACGAGCGTGGTCGGACACTGGAATCTGTCATAGAACAATATCTGACAGTGGTGAAACCAATGTACCATCAGTTTATCGAGCCAACCAAGCGTTATGCAGATATCATCGTGCCTGAAGGCGGAGAGAATCATGTAGCGATCGATTTGATTGCGACCAAAGTAGGAACTTACCTTGGTAAAGGCTCTATATAGCGGTGTTTTTGATGTCTGGCTTTACGGATTTTTGGCTTTGCCCCGCTTTTGCCCCGCTATCGATTTGCTTAAGCATTTTATCGAATTGGGAAATAGTTTCTCTACGCTTGTCTCCGGTGATATGGGCATATATATCTAAGGTAGTCTTAACATTAGAGTGACCGAGCAACAATTGTAATGACTTAGGATCAGTGCCAGCTTGAATTTGTAGAGCAGTGTATGTGTGGCGCAATCCATGTAAAGTAATTTTTGATAGCTTTGCTTTATTGATTATTACGTTAAATTTATTTCGCATATCCCTGGGTGTCATAGGGGAACCATCTTTTTTACAAAATAAAAAATGTGATTCTCGGAAGACCAGTGGAAAGAGTTCAGCATATTCGTTACGTAAGTTTATCCAATTTTCAAGTTGCTTATAGGCAATCTCTGGCAAGGGAATTGTTCTATAAGCGCTTTTTGTTTTTGGAGGGTAAACTTTATAACTATTTTTTAGTTGGTTTGATGCAGAAGAACCTAATGTTTTTGAAATAGAGACTTCTTTGGTCATAGGATAATAGTCATTGGTGTACAGCGAACAAGCTTCACCTATACGAAATCCCCCATAAATTAATAAATAGTACAATGCTAAATCACGTTGTTTCTCTAATGTAATGTAATAACTACTTTTCTTTCTTTTCTTAGTTATTTCCGATAAATTGAACTCTCTAAACTTTTGAATATCAACTAATTCCCAGAATTCAATCTTTTCCTCTAAATCTTCGTAATGGGGGATTTTTACGTCGGCAATGGGATTTGCTTTGAAATAGCCATCTTTAACAGCTTGCTTTGCAATCATCTGCGCGACTTGATTAATCGCTATTAATGAGTTGCGTTTATAACGTTTAGCTAGCTCATTCAATTTTTTTTGATAAAGGTTATGAGAAAGCTTACTCAACCGTAATTGGTTAAAAGTATCTTTCAGTGCGTTTAAATAGGTCTGACGTGACCGTATAGACGTTTCTTTTACAGAAGCTTTATAGATGTCGAACCAACTATCAGCGTAGTCTCTGAATAGAATATTTGGCATTTTAGCCACTATGCCGTCTTTAACGTCGATATATGCTTCTGCAGCCGCATACTCTGCTTCCGGTTTCGTTCCAAATCCTCCTTTACTATGTTCGGTTTTTTTCCCTGTGATTGGATCGACGTAACGAATACGATACTCCCATTTTTTTCCTCTTTTTCTGAATGTTGCCATGAATTTACTCCTCTCTTTCTTTTCGCTTTCCATATAATTCAATATAAGTTTGATTTGTATCAGTGTACTTTTTTAGCGGATGTACTGATGTTATAGGAAAATCTACATACACAAAACTATGTTCCCAAATAACACATCCATCAACGTAAATATCTGTATTGGGAGGAACCTCTTGTAAGATTTTTATGAGTTCATTGGCGGTGATAGGTTGCTTTTTATCTTTCATGAATACCTCTCCTCGTAGCGAACGTATGTTCGCTTTTTGTTAAAAAAATATAATCAGACCATTTGTGCTCTGTAAATATATTTTATAAATAAATCTTTGACAACAGGCTCGTACCGAGTATCAATCTCATTATCTTCGATGAATTTCATATAGTTTAGATACTTACCATCAATATCGACTGAATAAATGTAGCTTTTAACAAGATTGTCGATTACGAATTGGTTTGCTTCGTTCTCCATTTTAGAATGAAGCGAATATGCACAGTTGTATAAGTCGTAATTATTTTGATGTTTTGCAGCATGCCCTAATTCATGTAACAACTTTATTTGTCTATGTCGATCGTTAAGCCTGCCGTCAATTACAATTGTATTTATCGCGGCAATGTATTTCCCGTCAGAGTCCAGTTCTGGAACATAAATTATATCGACGCCGAGTTCTTTAATCAATTTACTGATTTCTCTATCCAAACAAGCCACCTTCTTAGCGTTTTTTGTTTTTTTCTATATATGCTTCAATAATTCCAGTTAAAACTTCTCTATCGTGATCTGTTAAAGGCTCACCGTCACTACTCATGACCGATGACAACGCTTCTTCAACTGTTAACGTTGGTTTTTCATTACTCATAGCAGGATTATCGGTCCGACCAAGGAGATAATCAGCTGAGACTTGGAAGTAGTCAGCTATTTCTTGGAGTTTCTTTGCGCTAGGGTTAGTATTTTTAAATCTATACAACGTATTCTTGGAATATCCCATGTCATTTTCCACATCATTTATTGATTTTCCTTGTTTTTTTGCCAAAAATTTTAGCCTTTCAAATAGCGTCATTACGGCATTCTCCTAACCGCTTAACAAAATAAATTAAAACAAAACAGTAAAAATCATTGACTATTTTATGCATATGTTTTAATATATGTTGTGTAAGCTAATTCAATAAGCTAATAAGCAATAAGAAAGACACCTAATAAAAATAAACAATTCGACGTCGCCAAACTAAGAATGTTGATTTAATAGGATATTTCTAGGCTTTTTTAACTATGAATTCATTCTAAAACATTTGCGTAAAAATTGCAATAAAAATTAGCGAATTTTTTTAGCTTACAAATAGTAATAGAAAGGAGAATGGCTGAAATGTCACAAGATTTAATTACTCAAATTAAGATTGCTTTAGTAACAAAAGGAGAAAATCAAACATGGCTAGCAAGACAATTAAAGATTTCTGATGCTTATATGTCCGACATTATGAATGGAAAACGAAGTCCTCAAAAGAAGATTAAAGAAATCAAAGCAGCATTAGATTTGGAATAGGAGGGTCAGCATGTTAGATCAGCGGAACCTATTTGATCCAGTCGAATATGCGAAACGTTGCATTGAAGAAGAGGTAGAAAAATTACTACCTAAAGAAATTATTTTTGCAACGATTGATATGAAAATATTAGTTCAAATCACAAACCATAGCGATTCCTATTTAAAACAAAATTTCATCATCACTCCAGAGGCACAATCTTTAGAATGCTCGCCTACAACTAAACATTTGTGGAAGTATCCAGAAATTAGAGATTGTTGGTTAGAGTTTTGCGAACGGAATAAAAAGTAAAGGAGCCGACAAAATGAATCAGTTAACACAAACATTAACAAGTAATGAAGTAGCAGAAATGATCGGGAAAGATCATAGCAAATTAATTAGAGATATCCGTACTTACATTGGTTATTTAGGAGAAGCCAAAATTGGCTCGTCCGATTTTTTTATCGAATCAACTTATAAAAGTGAACAAAACAAAGATTTACCGAACTACTTATTAACTAAACAAGGTTGTGAAATGGTCTCGAACAAACTGACAGGTCCTAAAGGCGTTCAATTCACTGCAAAATATGTGAATCGCTTCAACCAAATGGAAGAACACATCATAGAACAACTAGACACATCAAACTTAAGCCCTGAGCTTCAATTTATGAATAGTGTCGTGCAGTCGTTGGCGAAACAAGAACAAGAAACGAAGCGTATCGAAAACAAAGTAGATAGCATTACTGAGATTGTTGCTCTTAACTCGACAGATTGGCGTAAAGATTCACGCACACTTATCAGTAAGATGGCTAAGGCTCAAGGTGGCTATGAAGCTTATCGTGAAGTCCAAGCGGATATTTACCAAGAGCTAGACCGCAGAGCGGGATCGTCACTGAATACACGGGTTACGAACAAGCGACGTCGAATGGCTGATGAAGGTGTTTCAAAATCCAAGCGCGACAAGTTGAGTAAATTGGATGTAATTGCTGAAGACAAGCGTTTACTAGAGATTTACCTAGCGATTGTCAAAGAGTTCGCGGTTAAGTATGGCGTGTGGGATAACGAATTTTAGGAGGGGACAGTATGAATGAAGAAAAACAAAAACAGCTAGAAAGCATTGCAGACAGACTTTTGGAGAAGGCAGCTGAAATGAACTCTCTAGCAAATGAGATTTATAAATTAATCGGTCATATCGACAACTAAGCAACCTCTATTGATTCCTTGTTTAATAGAGTCGATTGTTTTTTTAGCAGAATCTTTGTAGCGATAAGTTTCGCTAGTTGCAACTATTTCATTGTTTGCGGATTTGAGAACAAAGTAGTATTGACCATCTGTCGCTTTTCGAATAACAAAATACATTTTATTCACCACCTTATCACATATTTCAGTCTGTCACACTGATAAGAAAATTATACAACAGAAAGGAAGTACCACATGAAAAATAAAAAAATCGCACTAGGAGTTACCGCTGCATTGTTTCTAGGATCAACTGTAGGATTCGCAGCAGGCGCTGGTTTCTTCGATAACGCAACAACTGTTGAACAGAACATCTACAAACTGGCTAACATTGCTACGCAGAACAAACAGAAGGCAGCGGACGTTCAAAGCAAACTTGATCAAACGACTGGGCAACAAAAGAACCTGCAAGATCAACTAGACAGTTTGAAACAGCAATTGGCAAACAAACAAAACGAGGTCAATGCGAAGCAGTCTGAAATCGAAGCCAAACAACGTGAAGTCGAATCTAAGCAACAGGAAGTCACGCAGAAACAGCAAGAGGCGGATAAGCTACGTAACGATCTATCTAACGCTCAAAATGATTCAGCGCAAAAAGACGCACGCATGGTGGAGTTAGCAAATTTGAGCCAACAAAAAGTAAACGAGTTGGGCCAGTAGGAGGTTTAATGATGAAACGACTAAATTTTCAAACGATCCTGCTTTCGATGATCGCAATACCAGTTTTCACGTTAGTCAATATTTGGCTGGCCTACGGCTACATTCTACTTTTCTTTTTAGTGATCGGATGGGAAAAGAAAAAGCCAACCGTGGGGGCTGACTATGAGTAGAAAAGAAGCTTTGCAAATTGGGAAAACGATCGCTGATCGGTGGTATCAACGAAACGAATCAACAATCTTAGCAAAACAGAATATCGAGCGCAGGAAAGCGTGGGAACAAAAAAAGCTCACTACGCCGGCAAGCAAATAGTGAGCAAACAAAGAAATATTAATTTGAGGTGATTATAACATGCTATCAGAAAAAGAGAAAGCAGAGTTAGATAAAAAAATAACCGCAGTTCCTGAACCGCTTGAAATTGAGCCAGAGACTCGTAAAAACGCTTTTGGTGAATCAGTTGAATTTTATCAAGATGACACAGGAGCGCCAATTTATGATACTGACACAGTTTATCATTTGCTGATTGAGACAGAAACAGGTACAAAGGTATTTTTTGTACTGTTCGAGCGTGCCCAGGAGTTACTTGACGAATTTGAAGTAGAACTATTAGCGGCAAAACTTTCAAAACACAGTGATGGTAAAACTTTCAAAAAGGAAAAGAAAGATGCACTAAAAGAGATGGAGGAGATATTCGGTGAGTGAGAAAAAGACTTTTGAAGAAATATCTCAAATGAATTTCGAGAACGACATAAAGACAAAAGAAGGTGGAACTGACAAAAAGACTGGCGAAAAAATTTACCTAAAATATCTAAGCTGGGCAGCAGCGCATAAAATCATGAAGCTCATCGATCCTGATGCAGAAATTATTGAACACGAATTTGAGCACTACCATGTGATGAGTGGTCAGCAACAAGACTTTCTAATCACTGAATTGAAGCCTTATCGACAAGCGGGAGACGGATATATGGTGAAGGTATCGGTTGTTCTTTTCGGTAAGATTGAGACTGAAAATTACGCGATTATTAATTTTAGAGGCCAGCCAATCTTGAAACCTACTTCGACAGATATCAATAAAGCATTGAAGAGGGCTTACGTCAAAGCACTAGCCAAACACGGCATTGCAATTTACCTATATGAAGGAGAAGACCTTCCAGATCAACCAAAAATCGATGTCAAAGAACTTGAAAAGATAGAAAAATTACTAGCTGGATTAGATGAAACTACGGGTAAAGATAACAAAAAAACATTAATAAACACTGTAAATAAGTATACGGTTCAAGATTCTCGTCTAGGTAAGAAAGTCAAAGAACTAGGTGAAATGACATATGACCAAAGCGGGCTCTTTAAAATTGCTGTAAACAAAATTCAGTTAGATTTTGAAAAGCAGTCTAAGGACAAGAAGTGACTCTATGTTAGAAATACGAATCGTAGGAAAACAGTCGAACGGCGACTTTGTAGTTCGCCCGATTGATGGCAGTAAAGAAGAGTTAGAATTGCTCGTCAAACAGCGTAAAACGTTGCTGACTGCTCAAGCTTTCAATCCGAATAAAGTAACTCGTCCACAGCAAAAAATCGCTCATGCGTTGATTAAGGACATAGACAGCTATACGGATAATGAATGGTTTATTCAAAATACTGAAGATGATTTAAAAATTAAGTTTTGTATTGATCGTGGATTCTCGTATGAGAAGTTATTCTCACTGTCAAACTGCAGTAAAGATTTAGCAACACAGTTTATCTCATGGTTGGTCGAATACTGCTTTCATTATGGCATTCCATTTGACGGCAAAGATTTGTATTTGGTCCATGACATAAATAGAAAAATGTTCTTGTCAGCGCTCCACAATCGCTGCTTTGTAACTCAAGCTCGCCGTCAGGATGCCGTTCTACACATCCACCATGTAAATGCTGTAGGGATGGGGAAACGTTCAAAAGTGGATCATCGTGGACGTTACTACATGATATTAAGGGCTGAGCTTCACAATGAAATACATCAGCTTGGGTACGACGAGTTTTGCAAAAAATGGCATGTAGGAGCGATCAAACTCTCTGATCAACAAGTATTAGACTTCGGTCTTATGAGTGAAAAGCACATGAAAGAACTGGATGATAATCCAGATTATGAAATAAAAGATTGGCAGTTGCCGAAGAAGGAGTAGTGAAGAAATGTCAAAGAAAAATAAAGAGATAAAAAACCTATATAAACACTTAAAAAGAACAGCTTCAAATATGGAAACACGGCCTATTTTAAAATGTGTTCATTTTGATAAGGATGGGAGTATTAGTGTTACTGATTCTCATCGGTTATTACGGATCAACGATTTCCATGAACATGAGCAAGAGTTTAATCAAGACTTAACATCGATGCGTTTATTAGATGGGAACTATCCAGATACGAAGAGATTGATTCCGAATGAATTCACTACGGAAATTGTTATCAGCTTATCTGTCTTAATAAGAGTGATGAAAGCTCTAGGTACTAGTGCTGCTGAAACCGTCAAATGGAGTCTGAAAGGTGACAAAATAGTTTTTAGCAATCAATCAGACAAAATTTATTATGGGGAACCTATAGAAATATCAGCAAATGCAAAAATCGAGGGTGAACAGTTTGATATTACTTTTATGGCGAAATATGTCAAAGAATGCTGCGAATTTTTCATGGATGCAAAGGGAAGATATGCGTTTGATGACGTGACAATCAAAATGTTTAGTCCTATAAGACCAGTTGTTTTCACTATTGATGAATCTAAATATATCTACTTAGTGACTCCAGTGAGGACTAGCTAAAAGAGGAGGGATAACGTGGCTGAGATAAGTTGGATCAAACTAAAAACTACAATGTTTGATGATGAAAAAATACGGCTGATCCAAGCTGTTCCTGAATCAGATGCTATTTTAGTCATTTGGATTCGCTTGCTAGTTTTAGCAGGGAAAACGAACGACGACGGATTGATATATATACAGCGTAACATGCCCTACACAGAAGAAATGTTAGCAACACTGTTTGACAAGCCCGTAAATACAGTTCGATTAGCATTACAAACACTTGCTAGCTTCAATATGATCGATTTAAACAGTGATGGTGTTATAGCGATTGCTAACTGGGAAAAACATCAGAATATTGAAGGCATGGAAAAGGTAAGAGAGCAGAATAGGTTGAGAAAACAACGGCAACGGGAAAAACAAAAATTACTAAGTGACCAAGCGGGACAGTCACGTGACAGTCACGCAACAGATATAGATATAGATAAAGAATTAGAACTAGATAAAGAAATAGATAAAAAGAAAGATGTTGCGCCTTCGAAAACGAAGGCTAAGCCTACACGTCATAAATACGGGGAATACAAAAATGTTTTATTAAGTGATGAACAACTTGAGAAGCTGAAAAAAGAATTCCCTGCTGATTGGGAAGCGCGTATAGAAAGAGTGTCTTCTTACTGTGAATCCACAGGCAAGTCATATAAGAACTATTTTGCAACAATTAAGAATTGGGCGAAAAAAGATCATGCAGGTAATAGATATGGAAACAAAAGAGTTGAGAAATTGCCTAGTCATATAACTGAAACACCAAAGAAAGTTGAACCAGAAATAGATTGGGTGGCTGAGGCAGAAAGATCTCTCGCTGAAAGAGGTGAGGATAGTGAATGACTTTGAACTGTTGAAGGCTGTTCATAACAAATTGCCACAAGCCTATAAAGAAGTGCAGGTCCCATATCTAAAACGATATAGCCAGTTTCTCGCTCAAGGTGGAGGCTTTACAGATGAACGTGCGAAGCAACTATTCAGACAGTATTGGGTTGGTTACTTCATCTTTCACTATCAGCAAAAACAGAAAGAATATGACTTTTGGGAATTAAACGCCCGACCATATGAGGTGCAACTTGAATTTGCTAAGAAAATGTATGCGCAACTTGTGGAATCCAACGAAAGATGAAGGAAAAAGAATGAGTCTTTACACACTACATTTAGAACCCAAACCGCAGTCAAGACCTCGATTTGGGAGAAACAGAGCTTATGAAGACGGGAAAATGACGCAATGGAAAAGAAATTGCGTGAGTCAATTGCGATTACTGAATCCTAAAATGATCCCAAATGGGCCTGTATACGTTTCTATGACCTTTTACATCTATCCGCCTAAACGGATAGCAGAGGTAAAAAAGAAACGCTTAGAACTCGAATCAGAGACGATTTATGTAGACAAACGACCAGACATTGATAATTACATCAAAGCTATTTTGGACTGTAGTAACGAAATCCTTTTTAAGGATGATGGGCAAGTCGCAGCAGTGTCATCACAAAAGCTGTATTCACTTGATCCACGAATAGAGATTGAAATTTATGAATTGGGGGAAAACAAATGATCAACAATGTAGTTTTGGTTGGGCGATTGACAAAAGATCCTGACCTACGATATACAGCGAATGGAACAGGTGTAGCAACCTTTACATTAGCAGTGAACAGAAACTTTACGAATCAAGATGGAAACCGAGAAGCAGACTTCATCAATTGTGTGATTTGGCGTAAATCTGCCGAAACTCTTGCGAACTACGCACACAAAGGGACTTTGCTTGGAGTCACTGGACGTATTCAAACACGCAGCTATGAGAATCAACAGGGACAACGCATTTATGTGACTGAGGTTGTTGCTGAGAATTTTCAATTATTGGAATCAAGAGGCATGAATCAACAACATAAAAATAACGAATCAAATACCTCAACTGGTAGTCAGCCGGCTAATAGAAATAACAATCAATCTGACGATCCTTTCAGTGGTTCATCAATTGACATCAATGACGATGATCTACCGTTCTGATTATGGATCAAAGGAAAAGATTAGCTGAGCTGTTAAGCCGGACAGATTATTGGACGAACGAAAGAGTCTTTAACGAAGCTGAAAAAATTTATAAAAGCATGGTGGCGAAGAAAATGCAAAATAAGAAAAGAGATCGGACAGGCGAAAAGTATGGGGAATTTACTATTATTCGACCAGGAGAAATCGACAAAGAATGGGTAGCTAGATGTGCCTGCGGTAAGGAGCGATTAGTGAAGAATCAGAACATGTCGAAACTTACGCATTGCAAAAGCTGCGCGGCAAAACTTCGAATGCAAAAACGCACAGAGAAACCTAAAAAGCCGAAGAAAGACAAATTTACAGAAAGACAGAACTGGATGGCACCGAAGCGACCTAAACTCAAACTGGATGTTCTTTATGAGTTGAACTATTCTCAATGCAATTTCCCATGTGTAGGAAAATTGATTAATGAGTATGGTAAATCAGCAAGTTTTGAAGTCGTGGAATATCATGACTCGGACAAAGCGGTTTTGCGAATGCTGGGCTACCGTATATCTGTCAAAAAGAAAGAAGCGTTGGAATTATGCAGGGTATAAAAGAAATATTCTGGTCCAACGTCAACTGGCATCGTGTGAACAAAGCCTTGAGTTGGACGGAATTAGTCGGAGGGCAAACAACAGGAGCGGTGAATAAAACTGGAAATATCACATTGGAGACGGTACAACAAATCGCGAAAAAGTTAGATATTACCGACTATGCAATTCTTTTTGAAAGTTGGGAAGAGTAATTCTTTTAATCGGATAAACTGTTACTGAAAAATTTAGACAATCAGATAGTAGCAGTTAAGAAAGAGGTAATGGAAATATGCAAGTAAAAGTAAAGCGACTAACAGAGACAGCGAAATTTCCAGTTAAAGCACATAAAACAGATGCTGGATTTGATATTTTCGCGGACGAAGATATTGAAATTAGAAGAGGCAAGACGATTGGCGTAAGAACAGGGATTGCTATACAAATAGATCACGGTTTTTACGGCAAGTTGAAATGTCGGAGCGGACTATCACTAAAATCATTATTACGTGTGGTTGAAGGAACAATCGATGCTGATTATCGCGGTGAGGTAAAAGTTATCTGTGAGATCAAAGATTTTATCTACTTTGAGAACGATGAGATTGCTGGAACACAAGAGACGTACTCGTATCAAATCAATCATGGCGACAAAATTGCACAATTAATTATTCAACCTTTACCGCCTGTAGATTTAAAAGAAGTTGACGAACTTGACGATACAGAACGTGGTGTTTGTGGATTTGGCAGTACAGGGAAACGATAGGAGGGAACATCTTGGGGAATTATCAGAGGCTGAACGATTATTACACTAAATTGATTAATTTAGAAAAGCCTAGCAATTATGATGACCAAAGGACTTACTCTCTATTATGTGGGATGGAGTGTATTTCGAATTATGAATTCATTAGGGATTTTTGCTTAAAGAACAACTTTAAAAATGTATTTGATATAGGATGCTGCTTTGGGTATCAATCAGAGGTATTTTATCAAGTCGGAATTAATTATCGTGGCATTGATGAAATTAATTCAGAAGACATGTGGAATAGTGATATTTATGAATATCAAATGGGACGCTTCCCATGTGAAGTGAAAGCAAAAAAAGAAGAGTTAGCTATCTCTGTTTTGTGTTTAGGCTGGAATTGCTATTTGCACGAAGGAGAAAATACATTGAATGAACAATTTGAATCGCTTGCTAAACAGTTCAGGTTCTCATTGATATATATGCAAAATGAATTCGTGCCGATCGTTTCGAAGTATTTCTTGGGCACAAATCATCTAGAAGATAATTTCTATTTATTTGAAAATTAAAAGCTCCACAGTCTGGGGCTATCAAGTAAGTTTAGGGAAGTGAATACTATGTTTCTCAAAGGAGCAAATATTGATCGGGAAGAATTGCTACAAATCGTTGTAGATGATTATGTGAGTGCAAAAAGCAACTATTCAAATACATTATTAGGTCAACCGAGAGAAATCACTTATGCAGAAGGCAAGCTGTTCGGTGTGTGTATGGCTTTAGGAATAAATTATGAGATAAAAAACAAAGTGATTGTGTTTAAAACGTTTCTCAACGAGAAAGTCATTTTAGAATTGCCTTTTGAGCCAGAAAAACCGTTTTAAAAGTTCCGCAATCGGAGAAATTAGCATAAATATAGTAACTGAGGAAATCAAGTAGGAAAGGAATGATCATTTGGCAAAGGTACTTGATGCCTGTTGTGGAAGTCGGATGTTCTGGTTTGATAAGGAAAATCCAATCACAACATTTATGGATAAAAGGCAATATTACGAGGAATTAGATACAGGACACGTAATCAATGTTGATCCTGACATTTTGGCAGATTTCACAGAAATGCCTTTCTCGGACAATGAGTTTGATTTAGTAGTATTTGATCCGCCGCATATGGTCAATGCTGGTGATAATTCATGGTTGGCCAAAAAGTACGGCAAGCTAGATAGCAACTGGCCAAAAATGATTCATGATGGATTTAATGAGTGCATGAGAGTTTTAAAGCCTAATGGAACGCTAGTTTTTAAGTGGAATACGGATCAAATTAGTTTTAGAGAAGTATTATCCTATATCGATTACAAGCCTTTATTTGGTGATAAACGGAGTAAAACACGTTGGACTGTTTTTATAAAAGAAGTCAGCTAATGGAGGAAATCAAGGAGGAAAGTAAAGCTATGCTAATAAAAAACAACACTGATTTTAAAAATAAAGATATTGTCTACTCAACAAAAGAAGATGAAATTGAGCTTCTCGAAGAACAAGAAAAACTGCAATTTGAAAATGATTTTAACTATCAATGTGATTTAAACGAATCAAGACTTGATGCCCTAAGTAAAAATAATTTTTGACCATCATTTTTGAGGGTTACAAACTACAAAAACGGACAGATTAAGTGAAATTTGAAAGGAGAAAATAAAATGATTCAACTTAAAGAAATGAATGAATTTGAAGTAGACGATATGAAGGTATTTAAGACTGACGACATGCAATGGGTAGCTGCACCAACTTTACTACATGCACTAGCCTTTTTAGAAGAACAAGTCGGCGAGCTTGATATCTCGCAAATTCAAGATGTTGAACAATCTAGTATTGATAAAGAAGGTATGTGGGATAGCTATACGGTTACTGAGGAAGAAAAAATTTCATTTGCGAATGGTCAATTGAAACTGTATGAACCACCTAAACATTTAGAATGGCACGAAAAAAAGCAACCTGACTTCGGGGCATATGGAACATTTGCTGGCGAACTGTGCAAGTATACAGCGTTCAAAGAGGTTCTAAAAAAGGAAGGCGTTGGTACTTATGTCATTGCATGCACAGAATATTAGTTCCAGTAACGACGGGTATAACGGAAATAGGCAGCGGACCGCGCGCTGCCATAGATAAAACTTGTTTTCCGTTAAGAGGTGCCATGAGAGAAATTTCTTTGCGGTCTTGATGGCACGAGAAAAAAGTATCATCAAGATTTGAATACGTAAAGAATATTCTCTTAAGAAGAGAATAAAAATATCATGTAAACACGACATCAATGAAGAAACGGAGGAAAGTCAGTGAGAGCATTATCTCTTTTTTCGGGAATCGGAGGAATTGACCTGGCGGCAGAATGGGCAGGCATTGAGACTGTTGCATTCTGCGAGTATGCTGATTTTCCAAGAGAAGTCTTAAAAAAGCATTGGCCGCATGTGCCAATTTTCAAAGACGTAAAACAACTTAATAAAGATTTACTAGAGAAAGAAGGTGTGATTGATCGAGACAGAACAATTGACATTGTTTTCGGAGGATTCCCTTGCCAGCCTTACAGTCCGGTTGGGAAGCGAAAAGGCACGGAAGATGACCGCGATCTCTGGCCAGAAATGTTTAGAATTATCGACGAACTCAGGCCGGGTTGGGTCGTTGGAGAGAATGTTGCTAACTTTGCCAATATGGAACTCGACCGCACATTACTTAACTTGGAAGCTGCGGGCTACGAAACAAGGACGTTTGTATTACCAGCTTCAGCCATGGGGGCATTCCACCAGCGATCAAGAACATTTATTGTGGCCAACACCGATAGCGAGCGACGGGATTGCTTGGAAATACACGAGAAAAGCAGATGTAGGTCGTTCTGTGAGGATTGCACTAACAAGCAAGCCAGGGATCAGGAGAGGACAAAAGCGAGTAGTATATTATCTCGCGCTACTAGAATACTCGCCGATTCAAGCATCAGAGTTCATAGAAACGATGATGGGATTTCCGAAGGGATGGACAGACTTAAATCACTAGGCAACGCTGTAATGCCTCAACAAATTTATCCCATCTTTGCGGCAATAGTGGAAATTGAAAAGTTCCAGTAACCACGCCAATTAAGGAGGAAAAATATGCAAGAAACGAAAGAAAAAATTATTGAATTATCTGAGGAAATTTCTAAGTTGTTGAAAAAATGTGCCAATCCACATGTAAAAATTGAGATTACATCAGATTCAATTCAACAAACATCCGTTGATTGGTCAGAACCAACGGATGAATGGAATTAAAAAAATCAGTATCCGCGTCTAAATGGATATCTCTTAATATAGCGGTGATGGTAGCTTCCTTTTGAGGGAGCTGTCATCAATCCATTATAAATAGATTCTGGGACTCCAGTATAGGTGTATACTCCGCTATGGAATTGAATCGTTAGTTCCTGATTTGCTTGATTGTATCCGACAGCAACTAAATTACTAGATGAAACTGGGATCAAGTTCATATTTTGTATCTCCTTTCTGCCTCATTTCAGTGGACCACTCACTGATAAGGAGATTATAGTCACAGAGCGCACTATGAAAGCAACCGCAAACGGTACCATTTTTGTCGTGAATGGTAAATAGAATAAATTAAATTAAAAGAGCAGTAACTCAGCCTATCAAGTAAGAAAAGAGGTATTTATGGATAAAAAAGAATTGATTGAAAAGATAAAAGCGAATGGCGAATGGCTTGAAACAAACAGGTATGTGAAAATCACCAAGGCTGTTGAGCTCATTAGCCAACTAGACGAACCGCAGAAAGTCAAAGTGCCAGAAGAATTTGATGAATGGTATCAACAGATTAAACAAAGATGGAGTAAAAATGCTAAGGAATTTGCGTTATGGAAAATATGCCAGTTTGGTTTCGGCAATGGCTTTGAAGATGTTAACAACGACAGAACTTCCAGCACTCTTTCTGATTGGGTTTGCTGGAACAAAGGAGTTGCTATCAACGCAGTCCGGAACGGCTACGAGGTCGAGGAAGAGCCGAAGTGGGTTGTAAATGATGGCGACCTAGTTATCCATAGAGGAGAGCATGGGGCAAAAGTATACTTTGTTGAATCAGTTGACGAAGATGGAATACTTTTGGTGAATGGCATTAAGGATGAATTTTTTACGGACATGCCAGAACGAGCTGTCGGTGATGAATCGGTAAGCTATTTTTATAAAAATTTCAGATTGTTAGCAAGGAAAGAGAATTTGGAAGTCGAGAAAGTGTAGGTGGGATCGGATGGAATCACTTTTTGAACGAGCTGAAGAAATGGCTCAAGAAAAATATCGGCAAACGTTTGATTATGCGACAAGAAATATAGGAGTCGCTTTTCGAAATGTTCTCAGAGAAAACAAGTTGCCAGAACCGCAATATAAAGAAACGAAGTTGAACGAGAATTATCTGCAAGAAATGATCAGCTACATGGAGATAATTCATCAAAAGGACTTGAAAGAGGTGGCGGAATGATTAAATTTAAAGAGTTTAATGCACAACCATATGACGTACACATCCCAGCATTTCTGAAAAAGGAAAGCGAAAATAATCCGGATGACGTTTTTGAATATGTCGACTTAAAAGTTATTGATACCCGTTTAGTTATTTTAGTCTATCGTCAAACCAATAAAGCAGCTTATCAACTAAAATCTTTGGCTAAGAGCCTAAGTCAGTAAACCGACCCAACTGCATAGAAAAAGACAGCCGACCACTGGCTGTCTGAGAAAAAGAAACTTTCGTCTAGTTTCCGCTAGACATAAGTATCTTATCACAAAAAGACCGCTATTTAGTAGCGGTCAATGAGCTGGACATTGAAAGGATCAATAAAAAAGGAGTACCAGCTCATATGTATTGTACATCAAATAAGAAGTGGAAGTGAAACATATGATACTGGATATCGAAATCGGGAAAATTTATAAATCATCTGATGCTAAGCCGCCAGCTTTTGCCAAAATCACAAAAATTTCTAATCATGATGTTTGGAACGATATTTTAGAAGATGACGAATTAACGCAGCTTGCATGGGGAGATTGGTATCAATGGGCCAATAAAAATATCTACTGCCATTTTGGAGCTGGATTCGACACGTATAGGCTGGTTCCGGCAACCAAAGAAGAAATTGCCATTTACGAAGATAAAGTTAGAAAATATCGATCGGAGGACAACAATGATACCGAAGTTTAGAGCTTGGGATGAAAACGATAACGTTATGCGAAGTTGGATGGAACTTATTTTAACAAAAGAAAAAGGCGAAGATTTTTATGCGATCGGATATGAAGAAAATAAAGTGATTACAAGTTTTGACCATGAGCAGGTACTCATGCAATCAACAGGACTGAAAGACAAGAACGGCGTTGAGATATTT
Source organism: Enterococcus sp. 12F9_DIV0723 (assembly GCF_002174375.1). Taxonomy (NCBI): domain Bacteria; kingdom Bacillati; phylum Bacillota; class Bacilli; order Lactobacillales; family Enterococcaceae; genus Enterococcus; species Enterococcus sp. 12F9_DIV0723. The sequence goes on from NZ_NIBK01000001.1 coordinate 224,331, forward strand.
GAGGGGGATGTAGTTCTTGAGAATGGAATGCAGCGTACTGTCTCATTTGGAGAACAAGAATACGAAGAAGACTTTGGAAATCTAGCCTACTACGTTGGCTTTAATGTCTATACAAAGTGGGGCTATTCGTCAATTGATCCAGTGGAATATGAAATTCTAGGAAACATCTACGAGAACCCAGAGTTGTTGGAGGTGGAAAATTAATGAAGACACAAACAGAAATTCAAAAAGAAAACGTGAAAATATTGCTTGATTTAATCAAAGAAAATCCTGATTTGCCGATCGTTCCGATGGTTGACGGTGAAATTGTTGCTAGTGATGAACACACATCGTGGTTAGGCTCATTCGGAACAGTTGAAATCGATCATATCTGGAATAACGGCGAACGTATCTACATCGACTCGCACGATGAGGATGAATTGATTCAAAATATATTAGACGAAATACCGGCAGAAGTTGATGACAAGATAGCTGAGACTACAGCAATTGAAGCAGTCAAGAATTATGAATGGGAAAAAGTAATTATCGTGTGGATTGGGTTACCATAATAGATCTGGAAACGTCGCCGATAGCAAACTAAAGGAGAGATGGATAAATGGATAAAGAGGTAGTAGCGGTATCAAAAAAAGATGGTAAATACTTCGTGGTTCTTGAAGATGATACTCGAATCCGAGTAGATTCTAAAGAATATCAAAAGGTTAAACGGAAGCTATCCAAAAACATTACTTTATTTTTAGATATTAACGAGGAGAGTGATTCCGTTGAGTAAGAATGTAATACAAATTACCGAATATGACGGATTTAGCGATGAATTCCATCGATCATACTTGCTAAACAATCTTGAAAAGGGTGGCATAGTATTTTCAAAAATGCAGACCAGCCAAGCTTTAGCAAGGATTGGGCAACTAAACACAACGAAAAAAATACACGTTGATGTCTATGACCTGGCCACTAAAATGACTGATTTAAGCAAGGTTTACTGAGTTGGCGATAGCAAACAGGAGGGATAAGGATGAATGAAATATTTGTTGTAATTTTGCTAATAGCGTTGGGTGGGGCTGCTTATATATTAGGGTGGATAAATTGTAAAACCAAAATGCATTTGGTGCTAAACGAAGCGTATGAAAAGCAAAAATTTTTCGAAAATAAGTTAATCAGCAGAGGTTGGTTGGAATGCATAGAATTTTTATTGGACTATTCAATATTTAAGTAGATGAACTAACGTCGCCAATAGAGGAGGAATCTCATGTACCAAGTTCGCATGGAGTTGAATAATGAAGTTCCTGTTGAACAATTCTTTGATAGCCAAGAAGCCAGAGATATGTTTGTGAATAATTTTGAAAAAGACATGCGTAATCAAGGGATACTGTTAGAGAAATATCTTGAACATCCAGTATTTGTTTCTTTTAAGTTAATCAAAAATGGAAATAAGATTGGTGATATTACTTTTTATCACTAAAAAAATGTTTCTGGCGTGATTTTATCAAATGTATAAAGAAATTGAATGAGATTATGACTAAGTCAAGAAAAGAAAGATGGAGGGCAATGTATTTGAAAAAAGGCACATTCAAAATGTTAGAAGATTTAATAGAAGATTATCCGACCATGGATCGTTATATAAAACGTGTTGAATTGGAAATCGAATACCCTTGGCAAGAAACGGATGATAATATAGGAGGTTCACGGTCGAACTCTGCTACTTCTATTACAGAACGAACAGGAATGAAGTTGGCTACAGACAAACACTTAAGATTGTTGAGGGAACGTAAAGCAGCTTTAGATAAAGTCGTTCAAACTTCAAAGCCTGAGACAATAAAGATTATCAGAATGTGGTATTGGATTAAGCCGCGAACAAAAACTTGGGATGGCATTGCAGAAGAGGTCGGATACTCAAAGCGCATGTGTCATCTGTTGCGAAATGAATTTTTAGACGCTCTTGCTAAAGAGCTTGGAGAAATAAACTGATCTTTGCACTATCATTGCACTTTCGGGGTGTGTCAAGATGCTAAAATGATAGAGTAGATAATCCATCAAGCAGACGACTCAAATTAACTTTATTGGCATGAAGTTTCTCCTTATAGCGTTTAACATACATTCGTCTAGCTTGGTGGGTTATTCTCTTTTTGACTACACTGCCACTTTGCGGAAACAGAGTAGGCAAACAATTGGCGGCATGAAATAATGATTTCTACATTGAGCATGCCGTCTTTATGTCACTGTGGCGGAAAGGGTAGACGTATAAGTAGCCATCACTGAAAACGTAGGGTGTCGGAGCTTATATGAGGGACGGATAGGTGACGACTCGGTTCCCGAAGTGCAAGGTTCGAATCCTTGTCAGTGACTTAATTGAGGCTGATTTATTTTAAATCAGAGTGGAGAATACCCACAGGTAGGACATACTACAGTCCACTATGATGTGTTCATAGGTTAGTCGCTGTGGCGGAAGTAGAAGACGCATGAAGACTCTATGAAGAGGGTGTTTACTGATGAGCGGTGGTTAGCACCACACGGAACCCTCGTGAGTGGGGCGGTGCCACTCCAGTGACTTAGACGAAAGGTAACTTAAATGTGACCATATCAGTATCGTCAGCGAGCTGATAAAGGTAACTAGTAGACTCTAGGATTTAAGATAGTCTTGCCGATTAGTCAATCTCAACAGCAAGCTTGCAGGAGGTAGCTCCTCCAGTTGACGTGTAGCATCATGGTGATGCATCTGACTGTCAGAGTTGGAAATGAGGTCGGTTCGATCCCGGCCACGTCAATAAAGAACCTACGGAAACAATCAATCTTATCGGATGCCGATTGATTGGCTGCATTTACCAGCGTGCTGGGACTCAGTTAAAAGGCATAGAATACTATCTCAGACGTGAGACGCTCTCAGTTGTAGGTTAGGGGAGCAACATTAAGTTGGACTTGCCAGGAACACGGTAAGTTGCCATACGCAGGCTTTGTGAGCGGTCTATGAGCAGATAAATCGATGCAATCATAGTTAAATGAGTTAGCTTTGATCAGGAGCGGTATTCTGATCCAGTGTTCGACATCGGGACATAAGCGCCCAGAATTAGCAACCGAGCATTCCTATCTGCCAGGCATGGATAAACAGTGGATTCCATAATGGAGTAGGTTGCTTAATACATAATCAAGATCGCTTCGGCGGTCTTTTTATTTTGGATACAAAATAGACCGCTGTTTCCGCAGCGGCCAAATGAAAAACAAACTTTTAAAGGATTCACCCTAAAGAGATTATATCATTGTAACGCTTACAGGACAATGCGGAAAAGGAATATAAGAATGAGAAACTATTGGTATGTGTCACTAAACAATAAATATCCTTTACCAATGAGAGGTCAACATAAACGGGTGGTGATGTCTGTTCAGATGAAGGCGAAGTACTCGATCGTAGAAATGATCAGGGAAGCAACACCAGTTGAGATTGATCAGTGTAAGATGGTCTATTGTGGATACGGCCATTGGAAAGAGGATCATATCCAAGAGAACGTTAGGAAATACATTTAGTTTGTTTTAGGTTGGAGGTGATTTTATGAAACTTACTAAAAGACATAATAAGGCTATAGAATTACTGTTCGAAGGGTCTTTGAAGCGGATTGAAATCGCTGAAGAACTAAAGATAAGCGAACAGACACTTTACAACTGGTTAAAGGACGAAGATTTCACTCATGCTTATGATGAATATGTAAAAACTATTATGGGCAAGTCCTCCGGCAAAGCGTTGAATACGATGTTGAAGCTTTTAGCAGCTAGATCTGAAATGGTTCGTTTTAATGCGGCTAAAGATATTCTTGACCGTGGAGGATACGCTCCTGTTGATAAGAAGGAAATCACTTCAATTGAGCCACCTGTATTTGAGGATGATATCGGTGGTGAACCAGATGGTTAAACTATCTGAATATTTACCCAAAGCATTTCATAGTACATGGAGAGCAGCGATTGATCCAGAGATTCTTCATATTGTTGAAAAAGGCGGTCGTGGATCAGGCAAATCTTCTGACATTGCACATGTAATCATACAATTAATCATGAGGTATCCAGTCAACGCGGTTGCTATTAGGTTCGTCGATAACACAATTGAACTATCGGTTTTTGAACAATTGAAGTGGGCAATTGAAGAGCAAGGCGTATCATGCTATTTCAAGGTCAACAAAAGCCCGATGAGAATTACATATCTGCCTAGAGGGAACTACATTACTTTTAGAGGTGCACAAAATCCAGAACGGATAAAATCATTAAAAGATAGCAGGTTTCCTTTCGCAATAGCTTGGATTGAAGAATTAGCAGAGTTTAAAACAGAAGAAGATGTAACGACCATTACAAACTCCCTTTTACGTGGCGAGCTTGATGATGGTCTTTTTTATAAATTCTTTTATAGTTACAACCCACCGAAAAGAAAACAGAGCTGGGTAAATAAAAAATATGAGACCAGTTTTCAGCCTAAAAATACATATGTTCACCATACAACGTACAAAGACAATCCATTTATAGCTAAAGCCTTTATTGAAGAGGCAGAAGCGACAAACGGGCGAAATTCAAGACGTTATGATTGGGAGTATTTAGGCAAAGCCATCGGTTCAGGAGTTGTTCCGTTTGATAATCTTCAAGTAAAAGCCGGCTGTATCACTGATGAGATGGTCGCGAATTTCGACAATATCAGAAACGGTCTTGATTTCGGTTATGCCACTGACCCGTTAGCGTTTGTACGCTGGCACTATGACAAAAAGAAAAATGGCATTTATGCCATCGATGAAATATATGGGCAGAAGATAAGCAATCGAGAAGCAGCGAAAGAATTGAAAAACAGAGGATACCAAAATGATGAGATATTTTCAGATTCGGCAGAGCCAAAAAGCAATGCTGAGCTAAAAAATGAACATGGTATTAAACATATTAGAGGGGTCAAGAAAGGACCTGATTCTGTAGAGTACGGCGAACAATGGCTAGATGATTTGGATTTTATCTGTATTGATCCTTCACGAACACCAAATATTGCGAAGGAATTCGAAAATATTGATTATCAAACGGATCGAGATGGGAACCCAAAACCTCGACTGGAGGATAAGGATAACCACACCATTGATGCTACTCGATATGCTTTTAACGAGGATATGAGAAAGAAGCCAGAATCAGTCAACGTCAAAAAGACAATAAATGCATTCAAAAAATTAGGATTGTAGAGGTGATACAGTGGAACAAAATGTTAAATTGTTAGACGGACAACGGTTTGATAAAGAAGCGAATCTAATTTATAAAATACCAGTTTCCAGGTTGCCTCATATTCAAGTACTTAACCAACGAACCGGTCAAATCGAACAAATGATTGACTTCGAGAGTAAAGAAGTTTGGAAGTTGATTGTCGAATTCATCAATCACCACAAAGAAAAGCAGGTTCCAAGGCTTAAACAATTGAAAAGATACTTGTTAGGTGACGGGAATATTAATTATCGTTCAGAAAAACCGAAAGGACGAGCAGATAATCGGATCGCAAGCGATTTCCCAAATTTCATCGTGTCATTCAAACTTGGGGTTCTGTTAGGTAACCAGCTTAAATATACTGGTGAAAAGAACATATCAGCCCGAATCAACGAGTTTGCAAGTCAATCGAACGAAGACTACCATAATCAACTGATGGGCAGAGATATGTTCGGTCTAGGTAGAGCTTACGAATGGATTGGCAGAGATGAGTACGGCAAGGAAACTATTGCCAAGTTTGACGCAGAACAAACCTTTGTGATTTACGACAATACGAAGAACAAAAATTCTATTTGTGCAGTTCATTATTATGAAGAAGAATTTTTAAATGATAAATGGACCCGCGTAGAGCTTTATACGAACAGTGGATTTAATTACTATCTTGTTGCAGATGGCGCCGATTTAGAAAATGCAGCAATTGAAGAAGATGGAAAAGAAGAAAGTTACTTTGATTCTGTCCAAGTAAACGAATGGATAAATAACGAGGAACGCTTAAGCGATTTTGAACGCGTACTTGATTCAATCGACGCATACGATTTGTCTAGGTCTGAGATGGCAAACTTTCAACAAGATTCATCTGAAGCGTACCTGGTGATTAAAGGGAACCCTGACACAGCAACGGACGACGAGGGTGACAATAGCAAGATGGAAGTATTCAAAGCTATGATGCAAGCAAGAATGCTTGTTTTAGGTGATAAAAAAGATTACGGCGAAGGCAAATTAGGTGACACGCCTGACGCCTACTATTTGAAAAAAGAGTATGACGTTGCAGGAATGGAAGCTAACGACAGTCGGACAGTTGCTGACATCTTGCGTTTTACGTCTTTGATTGACTTCACAGATGAGAACATCGGATCTAACCAATCAGGAATCGGTTTTCGCTTCAAAGGTTGGGGATCAGACAACGACCGTAAGAATAAAGAACGTATGGTTAAGAAAGCTATCATGCGGCGTTTACGGTTACTTACACACTCGTGGAGCATCAAAGATGATTTGAATAAACCACAAGGCTTGATAGAAAATGTCAAAGCTTTTTTTATTTCGGACGATAAAAAGCAAGAGGATCTTTACAACAAAGTAAATGATATTCAAATTCTATTTACACCGAATGTTCCGCAATCGGATGAAGAGATTATGAATGTAATCAAAGGGATGCTTGGAATTGTTTCAGAAGAGACTTTATGCGAAATGGCTGAACGACTAACCGGCGTGTCTGCTGAAGAAGAGCTCAAACGTGTGAATAAAGAAAAACCAAATGTGCCGGTGTTGGATTATGATTTTCCGAGTGACAATAATTCAACGGAAATTGAACAAGGTGGCCAGAAAGAGCCAAAAGGCCTAAAGGAGTCTGATCGAAATGAAAAGCCGCGAGAGAATAATACGTAAGATGTTTATGTTCATGAGTGCAGTCCTCTTTTTCAAAATATTTGGCTATGAATTAACACTTATTTGGCTGATATCAAATCTTGTAGCAGAGGTATCTTTAATTAAGGAGCGGGAAGATGAGTAAGCTAAAAGGCGTTGAGTTTGATTTAGATGATTTAGACGTAGACTTACAAGGAGATATTTTAGCATTGGGAATAGTCGTTATTCTAAAGAAGGTTTCGCTAGTACTATTGTTGATCTTATGCGTGGCCATGTTACTTTGGTTCAACAAGCTGACTATTTTCATTACAGTAGTCCAATTCATATTAGTAGTTGTAACAATACAGATTCAACGTTTTTATTATAAAAAAGCCGTTAAGCAGCTATTAAAGGAGGACGTTGAATGAACTCCTCTGATTACTGGAGAAAACGCGAAGAACAACATATTGCACAAATGATTAAACACGAAAAGCAAATGAAGAAAGCTATCGCTGAAAGGTTTCAAGTTGCGATTGACAATATCAACAAAGAAATTGACGCTAACTGGCAACGTTTTGCTGGTAAAGAAGGTGTGTCGTTATCCGAAGCTAAAAAGGTTTCAATGGAGATGGACGTTAAAGCCTTTGCCAGGAAAGCCAAACAATATGTTAAGACGAAGGATTTTTCTAAGACAGCTAACGATGAGCTGCGTCTTTACAATGTCACAATGAGAGTTAATCGACTTGAATTATTGAAGTCACAAATAGGGCTTGAATTGATTGCTTTATCGGATGATCTTGATAAGTACACTGTTGACTTGCTTACAAATGAGGGAATTGCTGAAGCTAAAAGACAAGCTGGCATATTAGGTGAAACCATTTTCGATGGCTACAAAGATTTTGTAGAGGCTGTCGTAAATGGGTCTTTTCATTCTGCGACGTTTTCTGAACGTATCTGGGGCAACATGGAGGCGTTTAAAGCTGAGTTAGATAAATTGTTAGTCCAAACAGTTACGCAGGGTAAAAACCCGCGAGACATGGCTAGAAAGCTGCGGAATTTATTTGATTCTAGTAAGTACGAAGCTGAGCGGTTGATGCGCACAGAATCTGCAAGAGTTCAGACTGAGATACAGAATCAAAGTTATAAAAAGTACGGCATCGATGAATACGAGTATATCGCAGAACCGACAGCGTGCCCTGTCTGTTTACCATTGAACGGAAAGATATTTAAGGTCGAAGATTTATCTCCAGGTCAAAATGCTAGCCCGATGCATGCAAATTGTAGGTGTTCAACCGCGCCATATGTTGATCGTGCGGAAGTTGAGAAGTCATTTAAGGAAAGAGGGGCATAGCAGTGGATAAAGAATCATTCCAAATCATATCTGACAGATTTTTAAAAACGGCATATGGAAAAAGCAAAGAAGAACTTTTGTATTTGTATCAAAATGATGCTCAATTTAAAGAAGACTATGATGCCGTTAAACAGCATGTGATTGAAGTTATAGAACCAATTGTAAAAGAAGCATATGAGGCTGCTAGAAAGGTTATTGAGCCCGTTGTGCAATCAATAACCGAATTAGTTCAGTCTAACCTAGAATTTTTCAAAGCTTTGCAAAACAATACCAATCAAAGCATGTTCCAAAGCGCTTCTATGTAGAGGTGATTGCTATGAAATTCATTGATTATAAAGACGAAGACGGCGACATTATTATCATGGCCAAAGAGCGGTTACCAAGTGGTATGACGGTGCAAATCGAATTTTGCCTTTATGAGGTATACAATATAGCGGTTGCGAATGTTTATCTAAATGTTTATCACAAACGTAAGCAGATTAGCGATAATACTTTGCATCAGACAGGCAAAGACGGTATTTACCCTTTTGTGTGGGCTATACGAAAGATTAGGGAATTTGAGGAATATGCCAAGCACTCATTAAGAAACCCCCTCCCAACTTACATCCAAGTTCACTGGGAAGACAATCGCAGAGCGAGGATATACAAAAGGTTTTTGCAACGTGAAGGATTTGAAATTAGAAACTTTGGAATTGGCAACCAACTGTATAAGCGTATTAAAACATATTGATAAGCAGATAAAGGAAAGAGAGGGGTAAGATGAAAGATTTTAACGAAGTCATTTTAACCATCGAAGTTCAAAAAGGGTTGGGGAAAGCTTATAAAAAAGCCATTGAAACTGAAAATAGCACTCAATGGAAACAGAATCCAATCTACAACAGTAATAAAGAATTGATTAGTAATGAGTTAAAACCGGTGTGGAATGGCAATTATGCATCTGTAAATGTTGCAGAAGGAACTACTAAAGATCAATTAACCATTTCGATTATTTCGCACACACTGCCTAACCTTTTAGAAACTACTAGTTGGTATGAGCGGATGGGTGCGAAAGTTGATTATAAGAGGATTATTGAATAAGGAGAATATTATGCCAAAAACATTCACGCTTAAAATTAAACTCAAATTTCCCTTCTATTGGTATTCTTTCAAGATTAAATTTCAAAGTTTGTTCAATGAAGAATTAGCAGAAGATACATTTTGGTGGTTTATGCGCGATTTCGAAGAAAACAATAGCAAATATATCAAAGTCATTTAAAGTCGCTAGCACATTCGCTAACGGCTTTTTATTATGCCCTCTACTGCTCAGGGCGGTATAAATTGAGCTGTTTCGATTGATCGGCGTAACTGATCAAATTTATCGGGTAGCGGCGTAACCGCGGAGGATTGACAATGCCAACATTATTTTCAAAAGAAAAACTATTTTTACCGATGAACTTGCAACTCTTTGCTGATCCTGAAGATGTAGAAGAAAGCACATCGGGAGAAGAAACAACCTCAACGGATTCAAAAAGCAATGAAGAGACAAGCAAAACATTTTCTCGTGACGAATTAGCAAAAATTGTCGCAGCTGAAACAAGCAAAGCAGTTACGGCAGCAGAAGAAAAATGGCGTGATGAGAAAGCTCAGGCTGATAAATTGGCTGAAATGAACGACAAGGATAAAGCAGATTACGAGCGAAAGCAACTTGAGGATAAGATCGCTGAGTATGAAAGAAAAGACAATCTAGCTAAGATGTCCGATCAAGCCAGTGAAATGCTATCAGACAAGGGCGCTACGCCTACTAAAGAAGTTCTTAGTCTAGTAGTGTCAGAAGATGCAGAAACGACGTCAAGCAATGTAAAAACGTATCTAGCGGCCATTGAATTGGAACGGGAATCAATCAAAGCTGATTTAGAAAAACGATTGGGTGGAAGAATCCCACTGGACGGTTCAAGTAAAGATGGTGTCGTCGGAGATTATGGTAAAAGGTTGGCGCAAAGAACCAAAACAGAAACAAAGAAAAGCACTTACTTCAAAAATTAGGAGGAATAAAACATGGAGAAACGAGTATTCGGATCTAAAAATCAAATCTTAGCCGACGTTAACAATTATAAAAGTTTGTCGGTTGTTGTTGATACTACAGGAGTAACGGCAACAAATGGCGAAGGAAAAAAATACATTCCTGCTGGAACGCCCGTAGGTAATGCTGATCCTTTTGCAAATGAGCAGGCGTTACTAAAGGTAACAAATGATGCAGGGAATGGAAATAAAACTGTTGGAGTCTTGTTACACGATGTTGTTTTTGATATCGGGTCAACTGTTGGAAACGGCACATTGGTGTATTTCGGAACAGTGAACGAATTACGCTTGAATGACGGACTAACTATTGTTGCTGAAGCAAAAACCGCGTTAGATGGCAAAGTTTACTTTGTTAAACGTAATAAATAAGGAGGAACTGTTAAATGAACGTACGAGTACGAAAAGAAACTTTAATGAAAATGAACTTGCAAACATTTGCGACGTTAAATATTTTTGATTTGGTTCAAGCACCTAATGTAGCAACTTATTGGGCAGAAAAAACCAATGAAACTCAACCCTATTTGGGAGAAGAATTATTCCCTATGGATAAGCAACTAGGAATGAAATTGTCTTGGTTGAAAGGGAAAACTGGATCACCAGTAGCGTTGCGCCCTTCTGCTCTTGACGCTGATGTGATCCCGCGTGGACGTGCAGGCTTTGAAGAGTTAATTGAGAAAATGATTTTCTTCAAGGAATCATACTACATTGACGAAGAATTGCGTCAACAGTTGCAAATGGTTAACCAAACTAACAACAAAGAATACCAGGATGTTTTACTTAATCGTGTATTCGATGATGTTGCGGATTTACTTCGTGGAGCTGCTGTGCGTCGCGAAATTATGCGCATGCAAATGCTGACAACGGGGACGATTAAAATCAATGAAAATGGGCAACAGTACAATATTGATTATGACTTACCTGCTGGGCATAAGAAAAAAGCTGCTACTAAATGGTCTGATATTGAAAATGCTGATCCTGTAGAAGATATTGATGTTGCCGTGACGGCAATGAAAGAAGATGGTGTGACTCCAGCGCGTGCTGTTTTAAACAGCAAAACGTTCCGTTACCTCCGCCAGAATGCAGCAATCAAAGCAACAATTTTAGGGAACAACGCGAATGCTCAAGCTGCTAAACTTTCGAAGCAGTCTCTTCTAGACTATATTTCAGAAGAATTTAACTTGGAAATTGTCGTTTATGACAAGGTGTACACCGACACATCTGGAACCCACAAGTTCATTCCTGACAATATTTTTGTGTTATTGCCAGCAGAAACTTTGGGTAAAACATGGTTTGGTACAACACCTGAGGAAGCAGACTTGATGTCTAGTCCAAACGTTGCGAATGTTTCAATTGTGGATACAGGCGTTGCAATTACAACGATGAAGAAAGCAGACCCAGTAAACGTCGAAACGAAGGTATCCATGATTTCTTTACCTTCATTTGAACAATCAGAGGCTGTATGCATTTTAGATGTGGGGGAGTAGTTATCCCCGCTACAGGTTTAACTCTATCACCTAAAACATCAACAGCAGTTGCGGGGACTGCTGGGAACAGACAATTGACGGTTGCGGTATTACCTGAAAATGCGACAAATAAAACTGTTGAGTTTTCAATCCAACCAAACACTGAAGGGGTAACAGTTTCTAATAACGGGCTAGTAACTTGGACAGACGCTGTTCCGGCAGGTGTCTATACTACCACAGTAACAACGGTGGATGGATCATTTAAAGATATCCATACATTGACATTAACAGAACCGGAGGGTTAGTCATTTGACTAGCCTTTTTATTTTTGAAAGGGGGCAGTCATGGACGAAACCTTGGAAGAAGTGAAACGATCGCTCGAAGTTGATGATGAGGAGCTGGATAAGCAATTAATCGATTTTATCAAACGAATCTCAAGCCAGTTGCGTGTACGCTTGGGCTTCTTAGAGAGCGTTCCTGAGGCGTTAAACTACATTGTTGTCGAATGCACCATTAAGAGATTCAACCGCAAAGGTGATGAAGGAATGAGTTCCTATAGCCAAGAAGGCGAGTCTATTACTTATGGGAAATTATTGGATGAGTTCGAGGATGATATAACAGCTTATAAAGATAAACAGAAAGAAAATACAGTACCTCGTAAAGGGGTGGCTCGATTCGTATGAGATATGACACAGAAGTAACTTTTGTTATCGAAAAAGACGGCTATTACGATCCTGAGTTAGGAGAACATATAGAACCAAGTTTAGACGAAAAATTAAAATTTGCTAACGTTACCGATTTAGGGACTGACAGATCGAAAGCGTTATTCGGAGATATTAAACAAGGGGCTAAGGTCATTCGTTTATTACGTCCTTACAAAAAAGAGTGGGATTACGTTTTAATTTTCAACAATCTACTAAACAAAACCGAGAAATTCGAGATTATCACCGACCGTAACCTTCGATTGAAAAATACGTTTATTGTTCAGGAGGTGGCTGCAAAGTGAAGGCTAGTCTTGGATTTAAAGGTATTGACCAACTAATACGACATCTTGAGAAAAAAATGACTCTGGAAGATGTGAAAAAAGTGGTTACCACAAATACTTCCGAAATGGCCAATCAGATGCAGAGGCGCGCTCCTGTTGACACCGGATTTATGCGGCGATCCATCACACAGTCTATATTAGACGGCGGGTTGTCCGGGATGGTGACACCGACTGCTGAATATGCGCCTTATGTCAATTTCGGTACGAGATTTCAAGCTGCGCAGCCTTTTGTCAGCAACGCTTTTAACTATCAAAAGATTAAATTTTTAGCTGACATGAGAGGGTTGGTAAGATAATGCAAAAACAACCGGATCAAGAATTATACGATGAAGTCTACAAAATCTGTCAAGTCTTAGGGTATAACGTATTTACTTACCTGCCGCCAGACAAAACGCCTTATCCGTTTGTGTATATTGGCGAGTCTCAAGAACTACCGCAAGCGACTAAATCTGTTTTAGTGGGTACTGTTCAATTAAATATCCATATCTATGGATTGCACACCAAGCGCAAGCAGGTCTCAGATATGAAAGGCGCGATTCTGTGGGAACTTCGGAAACTAAGACAATCGAAAAACTTTAATTGGAAAATATCTAATAACCAAACGCAGCCACAAATGCTGCAGGATACAACAACAAATACCGCACTCTGGCATTGTGTAATACCGTTAGAGATGCGGTTTTACTAGGAGGGAAAAGCATGACAGTGATTCAAGGGAAAGACCGAATTTTGCTTGTTCGTCGTTTAGATGAAGCAGGTTCAAAAGATGCGACGAAGCCTTTATATCAAATTGAACACGAATGGGAGTATTCGCGTGACAATAAGTCAGAACAAACGAAAGACGGTAGTGTTCCTACCTCTGGTGGTTTGGAAGTGACTCTGGCGCTAAAAGGTCTTGCATCTTACGATGACGAAAATATGTACATGAAGAAATCGGTAGAAGACGGAGCTACAATGGAGTTTTGGGATGTTGATTTGAAGGGTGAGAAACAAGAAGGAAAATATCCTGCAATCTATGGCCGTGGAAAAGTTGGTAAATGGAAATTACCAGCAAATGTTGAAGATTTGATTGAAATTGAAACAGAAGCAACCATCGAAGGAACTCCAAAAGACGGGTTTGCCACTGTTTCTGAATCCACAATTAAAGAGGCTCAGTACGCATTCCAAGACACTACCAAAACAACTACTGAAGGTTAGACAAATAGTCTAACCTTCTTTTTTAGGAGGAAAATATGAACTTTGATATTAATGGGAAAATTATTGATGTGAAATTTACCATTGGTGCTATCGAAGCACTTGATCAGATGTATGAAGTCCACACCGGAGGTGCTTCTTTTGGCATGGGGATCAGTTCAGCGCTTGTTTATTTACAGCAATGTAATCCGGTCGTTTTGAGAAATATCATTATGGCTTTGCAAGCAAACAATGCAAAAGTTGGCAAGTCTGAAATCGAAGCATGGCTAATAACTCAAGATATTGAAAAAATGTCGGGAGACTTAATAACAGAGTTGGGGAAGCAGGATTTAACAAAAGCGATGATAAAAAAACTGAAAGCTCAGACACGAAAAGCAGCGAGCAAAAACTAAAAAAAAATAGTCGAGAATTCTATGAAGAATTAGCTTTAAACGCTTTTCGGTTTCTTGATTGTCAAACATTTGAAGAAGTTAACAAAATGACTATCAGAGAATATGAGCTACGAATGCTCGCTTTCAACCTTTCGCAAGTAGACGAGGAAATGAAGCGGCATCAGCAAGCCTTTTTAAATGATGCGGTACGCGCAAAAAATAAAAAAGGCGAACCCATTTACAAACAATTTTCTGATTTTTACGACTATGAAGAAAGAATAAGCAATGTTCTTGAAGGGTCCATATTCGAACAAGAAATACTTAATGAAGAACGCAAACGAGAACTAACACAAGTAGCTAAACGCCTTCGTGAATTCAGAGAAGGGAGGGGGACGATATAGCAGAATCATTTTCAGTTGAAGCTTATCTGAAAGCCACAGACAGTGGATTTGTAAAAACATTTAAAGATGCTCAGTCTGCTGTCGAAACCTTCGAAAAAGATTCAAATAGTACGATGATGGCTGTCGGGTCAACCATGCAAACTGCTGGGAAATCAATGACAAAACTTCTTACTGTTCCCATTCTGGGTGCAGGAATAGCTGCTGCTAAGATCGGTGGCGACTTTGAAGAACAAATGAGTCGAGTAAAGGCGATATCTGGCGCTACAGGAAGTTCATTCGATCAGTTAAAGCAACAAGCGATTGATTTAGGCGCTAAGACTGCTTTCAGTGCGAAAGAGTCTGCTGCAGGTATGGAAAACTTGGCATCTGCAGGTTTTGATGCTAATGAAATCATGGAAGCAATGCCGGGGCTTTTGGACTTGGCAGCTGTTTCTGGTGGTGATGTTGCTTTAGCGTCTGAAAATGCGGCAGCAGCATTGCGAGGGTTCGGGCTTGATGCCGGACAAGCTGGACATGTAGCTGATGTGTTCGCACGTGCGGCAGCGGATACTAATGCGGAAGTCGCTGACATGGGGGAAGCAATGAAATATATTGCGCCAGTCGCAAATGCAATGGGAATATCGCTAGAAGAAACAGCAGCGTCAGTAGGTATCTTATCAGACGCGAATATCAAAGGATCGCAAGCTGGTACGTCTTTGCGCGGTGCATTGGCTCGTTTGGCAAAGCCTACAGATCCGATGATCGCCAAAATGGAAGAGCTCGGTTTGAGCTTTTACGATGCAGAAGGAAACATGAAATCATTAAAAGATCAAGTTGGGATGTTGCAGCAAGCGTTTAAAGGATTAACGCCGGAACAACAACAAAATGCCTTAGTAACCTTATACGGTCAAGAATCGCTTTCAGGAATGATGGCGTTGATTGACAAAGGACCAGACGCATTAGGGAAACTTACAAATTCCCTGAAAAACTCTAGCGGTGCCGCGGATGAAATGGCAAGGATCATGCAAGAAAATATGAACTCATCCATCGAACAAATGTTGGGGGTATTTGAGTCTGCAGCAATTAAAATTCAAATGATAATTGGGCCGATGGTAAAATCTGCTGCCGATTCAATTGGGGCTATGGTTAAAAAATTCGTTGATGCACCGGTTCCAATTCAAAAGATGGTTTTAGTAATAGCTGGCTTAGTTGCCGCTATCGGTCCGCTCTTATTTATTGGTGGCTCTATGCTTGTGTGGTTTGCAAAACTTAAGGTAGCTGTTGGATTTTTATCAACATCATTTCCAGCTTTGGGAGGCGTATTTACTGCGTTAACAGGGCCTGTCGGGATAATTATTGGAATCATAGCTTTGTTAGTAGGCGCATTTATATTGGCGTGGAATACGAGTGAAGGATTTAGAAATGCAGTTACTGCTATTTGGGAATCGATAAAAAATACAATTTCTTTCGCTGTTCAAACTGTATCAAACACGATTCAGCGAATTTTCGGAGGGGTCGTTGCTTGGTGGAAAGCAAATAACGAGGAAATCGCAGCCGCAGTAGATGCTATTTGGAATGGAAAAATCGGACAATTCATTCGAAATGCTATGGGTGTGATCCAAGGTGTTATTGTAGGTGTTTGGACTGCTATCAAAGGTATTACGGAAGGTATATGGACAGCTATTTCGGGCGTGATTGAAGGGGCTTTGCGTGTGATTCAAGGCTTAATCAAATTTGTTCTCGGAGTGCTTTCTGGAGATTGGTCAATGGCTTGGGAAGGTATGGTAGAAGCGGCTTCTGGCATCCTGTATGGTTTGGGTGGATTAGTCGTTGGAGCGTTAGAAGCTGTAATCGGTGTAGTGAAAGGTTTCTTTTCTATTTTCAAAAACGCTGGTTGGAATTTGGTCAAGATGATTGCTGATGGAATTTGGTCTGCAATAAGTTTGCCGGTGAAGGCGATAAGTGCAGTAGTATCAAAAGTACGACGGTATTTACCATTTTCACCAGCAAAAGAGGGACCACTAAGTGATCTAGATCAATTGAATTTTGGCGGAACTATTTCAACAGGAATTTATTCTGGACAAAGCGAAATAAATCGAGCCATGGCTTCTGTAATGGATATCCCCGCGCTGAGCAACTTGAATGCTAGTTTAGGGGTGAAACATTCTATTACAACAAGAAATGAGAATCGAACTAACAAACAACCGGCAACGTTCAACATTCGTTTCGGCAACCAGCAATTCAAAGCCTTCGTAAATGATATCAGTCAAGCGCAAGGCCAAGAAATAGATATCAATTTATCGTTTTAGAAGGAGGTTGACACGTGCAAGAATGGGAAAATTCAATGTACAAATTTAGAGATACAACGGCATTCGAAGAGTATGAATCGTGGCTTCCTTCTTCCGCCATGATTTATGGAAACAGAATTTTTGAAGAAGAAATCGAAGGATATCAAACTCTGTTCGTTGAAGGACGAGAGATGTTATCATTCGAGATGGAGACAGAGAAGCTGACAATAGGCGAATATGTGTTGACACAACGTTTGCCCGCTAGAATCTTGACTGTGCATTACAAACTAGAAGATAGAGATCCAGAAAAGTTTCAAAAAAAATTTAACACATTAATGCGATTTCTATTTCAAACGAGCGATGTGGACATTCAGTTCAACGATCAACGAGAACTACATTATTTCGGCCGTTTTGAATCATCAGAAACAGTTGCTGGTAATACGAATAGCATCGTTTCTAGTTTTGCGATTAAATGTGTAGACCCTCGAAAATATACGAAGCAATACACAATACAAAAGGATGTCAAAACATACCTGCCATACGGTGCAGTTCCAGAATCAATTACATTTATCGCTACAAAAGATAAGAATGTACGAATCACGAACGGGCGTGAAACGATCGTAATCATTAATTCGATGATTAAGGTAGGAGACAAAGTTGAGCTTCTAGTTAAGGAAGGGATAGCTTTAGTCAATGGTGAGAACAAGTCTAGAATTTTAGATATTACGAGCGACTATTCAAATTTTGTGATTTATCAAAACGACACGATCTATTGTGATAACGGCACTCCTGAAATTAAGTATCGAGGAGTGTGGTTGTGATGGCGGAGAGTGTTTATTTTTTTAGCGATGATCAAAAATTAATAAAAATCGTTGGCGAAGATAAATTATTTTCAGTAATCCAAGAAAAGGAAATAACTAACAACAAAGATGAGTTGATTAACGACAAACTATCAGTGAGTACAGTGTTTGATGATGAAATTAAAGAAGCAATCTACATGGCGGTTCGTGAAGACGAATCGTCTTTTTCTTTGTATCGCATTGTCGGGACCGCCGATCCCGGCACCATGTTGATTTTTACCGGCGTCAATTTTGGGCCAGATGAGCTTGACGCATTTATCATCAACGACATTCGACCAAATCAAGAGTTTTTTCAAAACGCGATTAATCGCTTGTTGGCATTTACAGGGGGAGAATGGCGTGTTGGACACTTAGACTCCACGCTTCCAGCAGTAACGATGACATTCTACTATTGTAGCGTTCGCGAAGCTCTTAAAAACTTGCAAACACTCGGTGTTGAGATTCTTTTTAAATGCAATCTCACTGGAGAAGGCGTTACGGATAAATGGATTGAAGTATATCGTCAAATTGGCGAATACAGCAATGAGCGATTTGAGTTTGGGGGTAAAGCGCTCACTATTGAGAAACAAGTAGACCGAAGTAACATTTACACATCATTGATTGGAAGAGGTCGGGGTGAAGAAGTCGGAGATGGTTATGGCAGGCGTATTGAGTTTGACCAAGTCCTATGGCAAAAGTCAAAAGGAGATCCGTTGGACAAACCGATGAACAAAATCAACCTCGAGTTTCCTGAAATGACAGAAAAGTATGGTATTCCAACGAAAAGTGGGAACCGACGCAAGCGTGAAAAAGTTGAAATCTTTGAGGATTGTGAAGACCCATATCAACTAATCAAGCTTACTTATGAAGCGTTAGTGAGCTACTCGAGACCGTTAGTGCAGTTCAAATCGACTGTTTTTGGTGGGGATGCACTAGGAAATATTTTAACCATCCACCGTGCAGATCGCGGTTATCACTATGAAACACGAATTTTCAGTGTAAAAATTGATCGTTTAACAGGGAAGGTCGAGACAGGCCTGGGTGATAATCTAAACAGCTCATCTACACGGCAGGCATCAAATACACAGAATGCATTGCAGACGCTAGATAATACGAAAATGACTTTCTACGAGTCTTCTGAGGTATCTAAATGGCAATCGGACATTATTCGAGGTGCACATGGTGGATCAATCATCATGATGAATCCGGAAGATAATGGAAAAGGTACATCACGACAGCCTTACCAAATGGTGTGGATGAACGGCGATTCAATCGCTACGTCAAATCATTTTCTAGTAGCTAATTCTGAAGGTATTGGATTCATTGATGGAGATTTTAATGAGTCGAACTTTAAAACAGCGTGGACGATTGATGGAAACTTTAATGCAAACTATATACAGTCAGGTCGTATTCGAGCCGATATCTTCGAGACGTCGTTTAACAATGTTGGGGATCAACTGAAATTAGTTGAAGGCGCTCTTCAGGTAGTAAATAGTAATAAAAAGATCATGGAATTAACCAAAAAAGGAATGGAGTTTTGGGCTTCCGATAAACAAATAGGAACGATCGGCACCACAGACTCGGCCGGGAACCCATTTCCAGATGCGACAACACCAACTCCGATTCCCGACAATGCATTAGTCATTCGGACTGAAGGAGATGGGAAATATATCCTCATTTCACCAAATAAGGGAAAAGGCTTTGTCATGCTGTCAAATGGAACAACGATACATTTTGGAGATATGAACATCCAAGGTAAAGTACAAATTTACAAAGATGTTGATATTAAAGGAAAGCTGACTCTAAGTGGTCGTGAAGTCTTCCCGGGTCAAGGCGGTGGGTCTAGTGGCTCAACCGGTGGTCAAGGGAATGGTTGGAACGGTCAATACCCACCAGAAGTGCAAACAGATGCTGAAAAGTTCGCATGGCAGGCTTGGGTGATGTTACTAAGTTTAGGATATTCCCAAGCTGCAGCCGCTGGTATTCTAGGGAATATTAACGGTGAAGCCGGCCCTTCAATGAATCCTGACATTGATCAAATTGGTGGCCCAGCATATGGAGCTATTCAATTTGATGGTTCCGCGTACCCTCTTGTTCCACCGGCTACGTATGATGGTCGCGTCTATGTTCAGAATTTAATGAGAGCTGCCGGAATTACAGATGATTATAAAACGATGGCTGCCCAAATGAGATTAGTTGATTGGGCGAATTCAAATGGTCAGTGGATAGGGGCTGTAGCTCCGACTACTGTTGCAGGTTTTAAAGCTATGACTGATCCTAGTCAAGCGGCTTTTGTGTTTGAAAAGAATTTCGAACGACCAAGAGATTCACATCCCGACAGACAAGGTTTCGCTGTTACTTGGTATAACAAGTTCAAAGACTTGAAAATCCCACAAGCGAATAGCGATATTGTTTCAGTAGCCAAAAGCTTATTAGACTATTTTACCTACGAATTAATTCATGGAGAAGCCTACATTGGGTCAGTCGCCAACCCAGACCGAAACGGTCGTACGGACTGCTCAGGTTTTGTTTGGTTAGTTCTGGCTAAGGCTGGTTATCGTGTGCCTGCAAACATGCAATGGTATACAGGAAGCATGGCTGGTGATGCGAGAAGTACACATAATTGGTTCCAAGAAATCAGCGAGAATGAAGCACGTGCAGGTGATGTTGTGATTTACAACGTTGGTGGAGGTGCTGGGGCAAATGGGCACACGGCAATCTTATTAGAGAACTACCGTGGGAACGACACTCAAATCATTCAAATGGGGGGAGATAGTCGTTTTAGCGGCGTAAATACTTCAACGATTGGCTACTCTTTTGGATCACTATTAGGTGGGGATAGATGCTTGGCTAGAGCAGTGAAATAGGAGGAAAGTAATGGCTATTTACGATAAAGGATTAAATCATTTGAAAACCAAAATGAATCAAGGAATAGGGAATTACCAATGCTATGCGGTAGCTGCTGAATTTAGTGGAATTATGTGTGGCCCCGATCTTGGAGCAGGAACGTATTATGACCAGCTTGACCCCGTAAACGATGAGTTGATCTATTCAGCATCAGATATCGGGATTGCCTACAAGTGGCATGAGTTTGGTTGGTCAGTAATTATGAATCCGCGGTATGAAGACCTAACGGTCGGCTCTATTCTTTGTTTTGAAAGAGGTGTTCAGATAAGTGATGGTTTTACTACTCATGAAGAATATGGCCATTGTGGCATAATCAGAGGACTAGAAGGCACCAAAATTCAGACGTATGAGCAAAAAGGTGAGAAAGGTGAATTTGTCGCTGAGTACGATCGGGCATATTTCGGAAGAAATACAATCGCCTCTATCATTATTCCGCCAGATTTTAGCGGGACACCTACAGAGTTTATCCACGGCCAAGCGCCGATGGAAGAATAGGAGATAAAAATGGCACAAGTAAGATATCCTTTTACACTATCAATTACAGAACCTAACAATTATATCGGGATCGTAAGAGTGAGAAACGAAGACACAGGCACGCAGGTATTTGAGATGGAGATTGTCGAAAATGGGCAAATCAAAACGTTTCAAGGCTTGACGCCCTATTTTGTGAACAAAACAAAACTAGATCAAGGTATGCCCGTGGAAGAACGCGCACAGGTAAGTTATCCAACGCAAGGGCGTGTTGAGTACACGTTGTACGATCGAGACCTCCAATGGTTAGGAGTAAATAAAGCCTATCTCAGTTTTAGAAATGAAGACGGGATTGAAAAGTTTTCGACAAAAGATTTTGAATTTCGAGTGGTTGGCGGAATCTATAAATCCTCATTCAACGGGGAAGCGTACAGTATTACTTTAGAAGAATTGATCAATGAATTCAAAAAGGGGTTGGCTAACTCCTCTGATGATTTAGATCAGTTCAGAAAAGATTGGGAAAAATTTGTTCAAGAAAACAAAGATATTTTAGAGTCCATTGATCCAAACGGGGAGCTTTTAAATCAATTAAATGATTTGAAGAAACAACAAGAGGATTTAGCAGAATTAAAAGAGAGCTATACCTTAAACACAGGGATTCAAATTGGTGGCGGCATGCCGAGAAAAGCCTTTCAATCAGCACTGGATCAGTTAAAATCGAAGGTTGATAAGTCAAAATTCAATATTCTTCATATGACAGATGTTCACACAGACTATGGGTTCAGTGCTGGCGGATATAAGTATGCCGAATATTTTTTCAGTCATATGACAAACATGCAGTATTTACAGGATGTAGCCGATTGTGCGATTTACAACGGTGACAACGCGGATTGTTATCTAGCGGATAAGGAACAATCAGAAATCCAGCAACGCAAATTCTCGTTAAAAGCGTTACGAAATGCTGAGATCCCTACATTTGTGAACCTTGGTAATCATGACAATGGTTCGCCAACATGGAAACGGGATTATAACGGGAAAGTATTTCCAGACGGGATCATTACCAATGAAGAGTTCAAAGATTTTTATGCTGCCAAAGAGAGGTTATTTGACGAAGTAAGAAACGTCGATAGCCTCTATTTTTATAAAGATTTTCCTGACAAGAAGATCCGTGTAATTGGAATTAATACGAATGACAATAATCAAAGTGTTCTCAATTCTGATGGAAGTTATAAGTATGGTTCTCACGATCATTTTGCTATGCAACAAGAACAATTGAAATGGTTGGCTGAAAAGGCACTAAAAATACCAACTGGATACCAAGTGGTTATGTTTGGCCATTGTCCATTACAAGAAGAAATTTTCGATAATCGAGAGTGTTTAATTAACATTATCGAAACTTATATGCTAGGAACCTCTAAAAATATTGAAAGTGTTTATCCGGATCACGAAGTGAATTTTACTGCTGATTTTACAACGCAAGGTCCTTCAACGTTTATTGGATACATTTGTGGGCATTGGCATGATGAAGGGATTAATAAATTTGGTTCAAGCAAGCAGTTTACCCAAATTCGTTGTCTTAACAGTTGTTTTACTGACCCGCAGCAAATCGATCTTTTAACCGAAGATGCTTGGTCTGTTTTATCTATTGATTCAACAGCAAAGAAAGTATCTGTCATTGGATTTGGGCGAGCGACAAATCGAGAATTCAGCTATTGAGAGAGGTGAAGAAATGAAGTTCGAATGGGAAAAACTAGGAATCAAAGCAACATTGAATAAATTAATAGAAATCATTGAAAATCATGTGGGCTCAAATGAACAGGAAGCCCATAAAAATGCTACAAAAGACACCAGTGGATTTGCATCTAAAGAGCTGTTCAAAACTGGAATGGGGATACGAGTTGCTGGAGCATTGGCCGATAAATATCCGTCGATATTCGATTTGCCTGCTGGGTTGTATGAGACGTATGGAGACTTTACTGATTTGCCAGAAGGAGCTGGTGGAGGATCTGTCATACACGTTCGAGTAGAACGAGGTGTTGGTGAAAGGAAGCAAATTTGGTTGACACAAGGGTATGCAGGAACCCTCTGGTATTACACTTCACACACGACTGCGGCAAGCTACAATCCTGAAGGGTGGACAAGGCTTCCTAGAATCCAAGAAGTGTGGAGCGGGACAGCTAAAAATGTAAATGATCTAATTGACTTTAATCAACAAATGACGCACTTTAAATCAATCCGTGTTTGGTACGAACTAGATGATGGAGAGTCATTGATATGTAAGGAATTCGAAGCAAATAAGTCCTTCGCGCTCAGAGAATTTGATGTTTTCAACAGTTCTACTGGTACAATCTTTTTTGAAATGCGTATTGATCGAGTTTCAAATCTGCAAGCAAAAGTGGCTTTGAATAAGGCCATTGATATTTCCGGAAAAGATACGACTAGTAATATGCGTATTCGAAAAATTGAAGGCGTTGCTTAAGAAGGAGGCCTATTATGGCAATAAGAAAAGTAGCAGATATTGTTATCAAAGCAGGCCCAAATGGCAGAACGGACGCTACCGGAAAAGGCATAAAATTTTATAGCCTTGATAAAAACTCTGCAGCAATTGATTTTTATTTTAAAAATCAAGATGGATCAGAGACGGATTTGATCAACGCGAAGATTGCTTTGTTGCTGCTAATAAAAAAGGGTGATACTCAAGAAGAGTTTCCAGTTATTGATAGTGAGCTATCAATAATGAGTCGGATTAAAGGTCATGCTCGTTATATCATCCCTGATCATTTGCGCGGTTATGAAGGTCAAGTTGAAGGATATGTTTGTTTACGTTTTCCAGACGAATCTCAGACAGACGAATGTAGATTTACTTTCACTATTGAACGATCAAAATTTGAAGAACAGTACGAAAAAGCTGGCGATTATTATGTGACTGAGATTCAAACTGTATATGATGATGTAAAGGGAAAGTTAAATAGTATGATTCCAGAAATGGAAACAGAATTCGACAAACTTGTAGCTTCGTTGACCGAATACGCTAACGAAAAAATTATTGAATACAATGAACAATTCGTTACGCTAAATCAAACTATTTTAGCAGCTCAGAATTCAATTACTGTTGCTCAGGCTGATATTAATACTTTAAAGACTCAAACGCAGAATATTCAACAGGCCCAAGCGGCTATCTTGAAATCTATTGAAGAGAACAAACTAGCTAGCAAAGAGGATCTAGAAACCCTTAAACAAGAAAGTTCGGAAAATGTCCTTACTCAACTTGTAAAAAACACTGCGAGTCAAATAGAAGCTGAATCTGCAACAAATAATGTTAAATCAATAACGCCTAGAGGAACTAAGCAGCAAATCGACAAGAGGATGGCAACGAAAGATGAAATTATTGCCGGGGCATCAACAGAAAAACTCGTTTCGCCAGCGACCCTACAGCAGTATTTACCTTTGGTTATTGGCGATTGGGTAGCGTTAACACTTAACTCTGGTGTGATTGCAGCAGATAGTACAATCCCACAATATCGAGTTACCGTCTACAAATTTGAAGGTAAAACAAAGAAATTCATAGAATACAGAGGGGCTGTAACTTTTACGGGAGGAACCATACCAAGCTCTGATAATACAACGAGTGCGTTTACTGTTCCATCCGAATTAAGACCAGGTCAAACGATAATGGCCAATTGCGCGACGAATAATCTAAGCATTGTTGGCAGAGTTCATATTACTACTGCTGGGAATATGGGTGTTGGTCAAAATTCAGGCAAATCAGTGAATTATCTCTATTTGAACAGCTTGCAGTATTGGTTGGATTAATAAATTGGTTACAGGTACATCGGCACGCTTCCGAGTGTGCTTTTTATTTTGATTGGAAGGGGGAGTCAAGTGGATGGAACTAGAAACACAGGTGCAGCAACATGAAGACAAACTGAAGAAACATGATGAAGAGCTTAGTCGTTTGAATGAGCGCTCACTAGCAATGCAAAAAACAATGGATGAAAGTTTGATTCGAGTGGATGAATCAAATAAATACTTGCGTGAACAAAACACTGAACAGATGAAACAAAATAATGAAATTTTAAACGCAATACTGACACGGAACACGGATGCTGAGAAGCGTTCAGATGAATTAAAGATGCTAAATACGGAAAATCGCTGGAAGCTTATTTTAGGGATTGCCGGAGCAAGCAGCTTGATTACGGTGATCTTAAATTTAATTTTTAACTAAAGGAGTGTATAAAAATGAAAATCAATTGGAAATTAAGAATCAAATCGAAAGCATTTTGGGTAGGCGTTGTTCCATTGGTCATTCTATTAGCCCAAGCGGTCGCAGCGTCATTTGGTTATACATTAGATCTCTCTTCATACGGAGATAAAGCATTAGCTGTAATCAACGCGCTGTTCGCTTTACTGGCTTTCTTGGGAATTACTGCCGATCCTACAACGCACGGGATGTCTGATAGCGATCAGGCATTGACCTATTCGAAACCGAAGAAGGAGGACAAATAATATGGATATGAAAAAAGCAAAAGAAGCTTACGAAAAATCCGATGATAAAAATGTCGGTCTGCAGCCTCAACCGAAAGAGATCGAAGAAAAGAAGGAGGAAAAATAATGGCCATTAATATTGAAACGGGTTTAGCTGTTGTTCAGCGTTTCGTAAACAACTGTAGCTACAGCATGTATGGCTCACGATATTATACGGACGGCACTTGTGATTGTTCGGGGTCTGTCTATCGTATTTTACGTGAATCAGGCGGTTTTGATTATGGGTATATCCCAAGTACCGAAACACTTCATGATTACCTTTTGAAGCTAGGGTATGAAAAGATCGCCGAGAACAGCGACTTTCCGATGCAACGCGGAGATATCATCATCTGGGGACAAAAAGGGTACTCTGCCGGTGCCGGCGGTCACACAGGGATTGCACTAGATAATCAAAATTGGATAGAATGCACAGGATGGAAGGATACAACAATTATTGCCAATCATGATCAACGATGGGTAATGGCTGGGTGTCCTTATTTTTATGCGTATCGTTTAAAGTCCACGCCTAAACCAAATCCAAGTCCAGCACCAGCGCCCAAGCCTCAACCATCTGGAAATAAAAACGGCATTGCGATCGATAATGTCACCAAAGATCAGGCGATAAAAATGGTTCAGCGTATTCAAACGAAATACGCCTGGACGTTACTTCGTGACCAAGTGAAACGAGTGTTGCAGCCGAACAAAGTCTATACGCTGGTTATCACTTGCGATTCAAAATGGAAGTATGAAAATGCGGTCAACAGGTTGAAGCAGGAGCTTAAAACCTATTATCCGGGCTATATGCAGCAAAACATTGCGATCGTTGATGGAGACAAACCTATAATCAAGATCGAGGCACGAAATTTGAATGATGAGCAAAGCAAGAAGATGGAAGGCCACATGCGTAACTTCTTGAAAGATATCCTACTGGATGGTCAAACATACGCAGAAGCGAACTCTTATGGAACCTATGACGTTCGCGTTAAAGGAGAAGGATTCAACAATACAGATGCGCCTATTGTATTGAAAGAGATTCAAGAGATGGGTAAAGCAAAGGATGTTGGCATTAATCCGGCACATATTAAAGGATTTAAGTATTAGAATACGCTTGCAAGATATTAACAAAAGAGCTATTATGAATGTGTAAGTTTTGCCAGAACTTACTTCTTTTTCATAACTAAGTTTCATCTTGATCGGCAACCAGTCGTGTGCGGGCTGGTTGTTTCTTTGTGTAGTGTATCACTTTGTCATGAGTGTATCATTTGCAAAGAAAACGGGTTATGGGTAAGTTTATTGTAATGGGAAGTCACTCGCCCATAAAAAAGGGAACGTCAGATACAGTTAGTTGGGGAAGTGGACTGTGGGGAAATCTGACGTTCCGTCTTTTTATATTGTAACACGTTTAAAAAATAATAATACTTATTTAAAGTATCCCTAGTTCAATTTGGTAGAATACTCCGGTTCATATCGGAAGATGCGGGTTCGAGGCCTGCGGGGTACGTAAAAATGAAAGGATACGAAAAATATTTATCAATACTCGCCGTGTTAAGTTCACAATGCAGGATATTTTATACATGTTCGCTTAGTGTAGGAGAGGAGGACATGTACTATATTTATTTTAAACATTCAAATATAGATGTAGTTTCAATTTTCAACAAATCGATTTACATTGTAAAGAGTGAAAGCGCAATGCTATAATAGTAGAGAGACATATATTTGAAATTCTATACAGAGTGATTACCAAAAGTGTTACATATTTAATAGGAAAGGTATTCAACTATGGACGAAAATGCCAAACGTGAATTAAGTATGGTTAAAGAAGAGTTAGAATCAATTAAAAAGATTGAGGCTATAAAGAGGCATCCCAAAGCGTCTTTTGATGATCTTATAAACGAGTTGTCTGCAAAAGGGATTAAGTTTAATTTGATAAACAAAGAAAATGCTAAAGGGATATTGAATGATTTAAATTATTACTATAAGTTATCTGTTTATAGAAGAAATTTTAAGAGAGGTCTAGACGGGAAATATATAAATTTAGAGTTTAGCTATCTGGCAGATTTGGCTAGTGTTGATATGCAGCTAAGATATTTACTTTTAACTGCTACTCTAGATATTGAACATGCTATGAAGACTTATTTAATTACACATATTACTGAAAATAGAGATGTTGATGGATATCTCATTGTTGATAGGTTTTTTCATTCTACAATTGGCGCTGATTACGAAATGAATAAAGAGACTGTTTTACAAAAAGTAAAACACAAAAGCCACTATCAAAGGAAGTTGTACGAAGCTCACAAAGATACTCCTTCTATATGGGTTCTTGTAGAGGTTATGAGTTTCGGGGAGTTTCTACGACTATTTGAGTTCTATTTTAAAAAATATCCAACCTCAAAATTTGATTTATCTATCATGGGCGGTTTATTAAACGCAGTAAAAAGGATTAGAAATTGTTGTGCACACAATAATGCATTTCTATTTTATGTGAGTAAAAATGAATTAAGACATCCGAACAGCTATATTGTCGACTATGCTGAAAAGGCAAAGATAGGAAAAGCATTTTATTCATGTACAAAAATTCATGATATTATTGCAGTTCTTTATTCACATGATTTTTTCGTTAAGGGCGAGGGTTCTAGAAAGTATAGACATAAAGAGTTATCTGATTTAACTGACAGAAGCATTGGGCGTTTTAAATGTTTAGATAAAGATAATGATATCGTCTATTTCTTTTATGTACTAAAGAAACTACTCGACTCTTATCAAATTCAGTAAATAATTCTTGACAAGTTCTAAAAATGATTGATATTATATATATGTAGAAACAACGTGTTGGAACGTTGGGCGTGGAAGGATTTATTCTGAAACGTTTAAACACTTTTATTATGAGAATGTTAACCCAAGAGGTTAGCATTTTCTTTTTTCTTAAATAAAAACCTTGAAAAATCGGGCTTTCATCATTTCAAACTTCATGATAATCTTGATCCTAACAAGAGCTAAGGTCTTTTTTCTATTGCACATGTAAGCGTTACATTGTATAATAAAACCAATCCAAGAAAATCTTTATTTTCTGCAAGGAGCATCCGAGTAATCGGGTGCTTCTTTTTATTTGCATTACTTATCTCTTGCTAATGTAAGCGTTTTAAATTACAATACAAGTATCCTAGAAACTTTTCTTTCATTTTAACTGCGTGCACTCGAATAATCGGGTGCTCCTTTTAATTTCAGAGATCATTTTATTTGTCATTGTAACCGTTTTATATTATGATGAATTTACTAAGTATCCTCAAACCTCAACTAACAGGAGGGGCAGGCACCCTGGCGAAAGGTGCCTGTTTTTATTGCGCTGAAACCTAAAAGTGATAAACTATTAAGTAGAGAGTAGTCCACTCTCACTTTCTTTTGCCCACTCTTTACCCTTACTAGAGAGTGGGTTTTTATATTCTCATCATTTCTATCTCCATCATAATCTTCGTCTTGCCAACGACCGCGTATTTCTTCACCACAAACTGTTTCCTGCTATTGTACTCCCCAGCAACAGCTATCCGCATACCGTCTTCTACATCTGCAAGAAAATTCAACGAGTGACCAGCAATCAAGCAGCTAGTATCATCTAACTTAAAATAGACGAGGGGACGTTCCGAATACTTTAGAATCTTTACGCTACTCACAATACCATTCATGCTTAGCATTTAAACCACTCCCATATTTTAGTATGTAGTAATCAAAATTATGAAGACCGTTGGCTTTGCTGCAGTAGAAAGCAAAGCATCGTTCTCCGATTTCATCTATAGCGTTAGGACCGAAATCCCACAATAAGACTTGGAGACGATCGAATGTTATCAATCCTAGATGATAAGAGAAGATAGGATTCATTTCAGTTCACTCCATTTTTTCCAGTTGTAAACCTCAACATTTCTAATTTCATCGTAATGTACTTTTTGATCACCTATGTAAATTCCTAACTCATCGTAACCTCGAATCATTCCTATAACATCATCATAATACTGTGCATTTTCATTGAGGGCTTCTAACTGAACAGAGACAGGTTTGCTTTTTAGTCTAGCTTCGTTTAAGACATTTTCGATTTCTTCACTTTGCATTAACGGTTTTTGATTATTGACCTTAGACCGTTCAGTTACATCCTTATTGATTGCTGCTGTTTGGTCGGACAGGTAAAATCCGATCCATTTAAGCATGTTCCGGTCCTCGTAAACTTTTTTAGCTTCTAAAAACAGTTTGATAGCTGACTCATCATCGTAGATCATAACGTTCACCTCTTTGTGACATTATACGAACATATGTTCTAGGATGTAAAGCGAACAGATTCTTAAATTTTGATTGATAGTGAACAAAAAAAATCCACAACTTTAGTCAGTTGTGGAAGATGTGTTTATATTATTTGACTCTGACCTCTTGACCAGGATTAAAATAGTAATTATTTTGATCCATTCCATTCATTTGCAAAAAATCATCCACGCTCATACCGTATCTACCTGCGACCTCTTTAGGACCTTCGCCAGCTTGGACGGTTCCATACTGGGCGTTTGCTTCATTTTGTGAATCTTCACTAATTGTTGTTTGCTGAGCATCTGCTTGCTGGCTTGGTTGTTCTGATTGTTGCTGAGTCGGCTGTTGTTGAGGCGTCGGTTGCTGCTCGGGTTCCGTCTCAACAGAAGAACTGTTTATGCTCTCATCTTGCATATCTTGAGAATCTGAAGAATTTGTATCGAAACTTACTGGTGTTAAAGTAAGATCCGCATTATTTACATATTTATCTACAACCTCTATAGGCAAATCTCCATTAAACTGCATCAAAACTAGCTTGTCTTTATCAGCAGCTGTATAAGAAAAGGTGGCTGAGGATGCTTTTCCAAGGTCATCGTAATAACTCTGTGTATCTTTAAGATCGCTTTCTGATTCAAATGAAAAAATCCTAGCATTTTGATACTCCCCGTCAGAACCTTTCTGCACACCGAATACCAATCCTTCTTTTGCTTTCAGAGGAGCCATCCCGTAATCATCTTTGGTCATTTTTCTTGGTTCATTTACTTCTAGTCCATCTTTTTCGAATTTATCAATTACGCTATTCAAGTCTGCAGACTTTTTATTTTTAGATGTCGATTTTTTACTGGAAGAGTTTGTCTTAGAAGCTTTATCTGAATAGGGAATTAAAACTATTTTCTTTGCATCTTTTTTATCCGGCGTAAGAATAATATCCTTACCGTCTCTCTGGATAGTATAATCATCATCTAGTTTCAAATCATCTTCCTTAAGATGGATTGTTTTTCCTTTCAACTCGTATTCGACTTTATATTTTATTTCTCCGGCTATTTGCTTGCCTAAATCTTCTCCAATTTTTTCCCACTCATTAGATGCTTCGCTTTTCATAGTGGACATGTCTGGAGCCCACGTCATTATATGATCGCTAAAGGACACCTTAAAATTTATATCTTCTTTATTTTCTTCCATATCCATTTGCCAATCATGCGCTTTCAAATCTTTAGTTGTAACATTGTTTCCACACGCTGTAACTATTACGGTAAGTAGTAATAGTGATAAAACACCAACAATCTTTTTCAAATGTTTCTCCCTCTTTCCAACAATAATCAATATAGAAATATTGTATCATCTTTGCCCCGCTTTTGCCCCGCCTATTTAAATTAGTTATATCCAGTTATTAACGAAATCACCGAAAAAGAATAGTCTTATAGCTAACTAGCATAGATATGCTTAGCTATAATTTTAGTATTTAGATCGATTTGATTGCGACCAAAGTAGCTAGTTTCTTGAATCACGACTAAAAAAAGCACGACAGAAATGGTTAAATTTCTGTCGTGCTTTTTTTGATGCGGCCGAGAAGACTCGAACTTCCACGGTATTTCTACCACTAGCGCCTGAAGCTAGCGCGTCTGCCAATTCCGCCACGACCGCAAAAGAAGTACTTTTCTATTTTAGCATAAAAAAATAGTTATGACAGGAAAGATGACGCAAATAATAAAAAATTCCCGGTTCAGAAACGAACCGAGAACAAATATTATAGATAGTATTTTTTAGCAACTGTTAAGTCATCGTTCAAGTCATAAACAAGTGGTTGACCTGTTGGGATTTCTAAGTCCATGATATCTTCATCAGAAATGCCTTCGATGTGTTTAGCTAATGCACGCAATGAATTTCCGTGTGCTGCCACTAAAACAGTTTTGCCATCTTTCAATGCAGGAGCAATTTCATCTTGCCAGAAAGGTAACGCACGTTCTAAAGTAACTTTTAAGTTTTCCCCACCAGGAATGTCGCGAGGATCTAACATTGCATAGCGACGGTCTTGAGCTGCTGAACCTTCATCAGTTGCTTCCATCAATGGAGGCAATACGTCGTATGAACGGCGCCAGATATGAACTTGATCGTCCCCGTATTTTTCAGCGGTTTCTTTTTTGTTCAAACCTTGCAATTTACCATAGTGACGTTCATTTAAGCGCCAAGATTTTACAGTTGGTACCCAAAGTTGATCAGAGTATTCTAAGAGCAAGTCACATGTTTTGATCGCACGAGTTAAAACAGATGTATAGGCAACATCGAATTCAATTCCCGCTTCTTTGATTTTACGTCCGCCTTCTTTTGCTTCTTCGACACCTTCTGGAGCCAAGTCAACGTCTGCCCAGCCTGTAAATTGGTTCAATTTGTTCCATTCACTTAAGCCGTGACGAGAAAAAACTAATTTTGGCATAACATTCTCTCCTTTTGAAATTTCTGAAATTTTCAATTCCTGAATCATTGTACAATGTTTCTGCCATGATTTCCATTAAATTGAGCGTGTTTTTTGCCAAATCGTGAGCTTTAAAGGGTTTTTAATCAAATTACTTTAAAGGAACCTCTAAAATTTTGGGTCCTTCTGGTGTACCGACGATTACTCGTGAAATCATATCAATGAACAAACCGTGTTCAACAACACCGACACACGTGTCCAACTCAGATGCGAGCGCGTGCGGGTCTTCGATCACTTCTAAGTGAAGGTCGATGATGTAGTGTCCGCCGTCCGTTATCAATCGTTCGTTTTCGTCATTTATACGCCATGTAGGATTGTATCCCTTGGATTCAAACAAACGGAAAACGTTGCGACTTCCAAATGGGACGACTTCTACAGGAAGAGGGAATGCCCCCAACTTAGGAACCATTTTACTTTCATCAACGATCCAGATACAATCCTTTGAGTAAGTTGCGACTACTTTCTCGAAAAGCAGGGCGGCACCGCCACCTTTGATTCCTTGGAAGTCATCACTGATTTCATCCGCGCCATCAATAGTAATATCAACGGATTCTACATCGTCAATTGCTTTTAAGGGAATACCTAATTCCTTCGCCTGCTCTTCTGTTTTTGAAGACGTCACAACACCCGTGATCTTCAAGCCTTCTTCGTTCACTCTGCGACCCAATTCTTTTACTAAATAATAGGCAGTCGATCCAGTGCCTAATCCAACGACCATTCCGTCTTTGACAAATTTTGCTGCCTCGACTCCAACTAACTCTTTTAGATTCATTGAGAAATCCCACCTTTTGTTAAGTTACGTTCATTGTAATAGTAAAAAAAGAAAAAAGATAGCCTTTTAAGTAAAAAAGACCAAAAAAGTGAAGGCGTTTTATTTATTGTCATTTCAAGGAATAAAAAATTTTTGGATGGAAATAAGATTTCTCTTATCTGGACGAATTTCACAGAAAGAACGTCTTTATTCTAAAAGAAGAAAAAAGTCTAAATAGTTTGTTGACAGTAAAAATCAATCATGGTATGCTATCAAAGGTGCTTTGTGAACAGGTCTCTCGACTGAGACGTGCTGACTGTGTCGAAGTACGCTTGATAGAGAATGCAGGGATGCATTATTTTTTATCGCTGAAAAAGAACCACCAGGATGTGTGGTACTAGAAAGCGAATCGAGGAAGGAGGAAACAAGGAATGCCTACAATTAATCAATTAGTACGTAAACCTCGTAAATCAAAGGTGGAAAAATCAAATTCACCAGCATTGAACAAAGGATATAACAGCTTTAAAAAAGCTCAAACAAACGTGAACTCACCACAAAAACGTGGAGTTTGTACACGTGTGGGGACTATGACACCTAAGAAACCCAACTCAGCATTGCGTAAATATGCTCGTGTTCGTTTGTCAAACTTGATCGAAGTAACAGCTTATATTCCAGGTATCGGCCATAACCTACAAGAACACAGTGTTGTTCTATTACGTGGTGGTCGTGTAAAAGACTTACCAGGGGTACGTTACCATATCGTTCGTGGCGCACTAGATACTGCCGGTGTTAACGATCGTAAACAAAGCCGTTCTAAATACGGTACTAAAAAACCTAAAGCTTAATCAAACGAATAGATAAGACATATTTTCGGAAGGAGGAGTTACGTATGACTCGTAAAGGAACTATCGCAAAACGTGACGTTTTGCCTGATCCTATGTATAACTCTAAGCTAGTAACTCGTTTGATCAACCGTGTAATGGTTGACGGGAAACGTGGAACTGCTTCAAATATTGTATACAACGCTTTTAGCACTATTAAAGAATCAACAGGAAATGACCCATTGGAAGTTTTCGAACAAGCAATGGAAAACATCATGCCTGTATTAGAAGTTAAAGCTCGCCGTGTTGGGGGTTCTAACTATCAAGTACCCGTTGAAGTACGTCCAGAACGTCGTACTACTTTAGGTCTTCGGTGGGTTGTAAACTACGCTCGTTTGCGTGGGGAACACACAATGGAAGAACGCTTAGCGAAAGAAATCATGGATGCCGCTAACAACACTGGCGCTTCTGTGAAAAAACGCGAAGATACACACAAAATGGCGGAAGCCAACCGTGCATTTGCTCATTATCGTTGGTAAGATTTTTTCTGCTGGCGATCGTCAGCGGAAAAACGATCAGACAATGTTAAATTTAATTTAAGAGAGGAGCAAACAAAGAAATGGCAAGAGAATTTTCTCTAGAAAACACTCGTAATATCGGTATCATGGCCCACGTTGATGCAGGTAAAACTACAGCAACAGAGCGTATCTTGTATTACACTGGTAAAATCCATAAAATCGGCGAAACGCACGAAGGCGCTTCTCAAATGGACTGGATGGAACAAGAACAAGAACGTGGTATCACGATCACTTCTGCTGCTACTACAGCACAATGGAAGGGTCACCGCGTAAACATTATCGATACTCCAGGACACGTGGACTTCACAATCGAAGTACAACGTTCATTACGTGTTCTTGATGGCGCAGTAACTGTATTGGACTCACAATCAGGTGTAGAACCACAAACAGAAACTGTTTGGCGTCAAGCGACAGAATATCAAGTACCTCGTATTGTATTCTGTAATAAAATGGACAAAATTGGTGCGGACTTCCTTTACTCAGTAAGCACTTTACACGATCGTTTACAAGCGAATGCTCATCCAATCCAATTACCAATTGGTGCTGAAGATGACTTCACTGGTATCATCGACTTAGTTAAAATGAAAGCTGAAATCTACACAAACGACTTAGGAACTGAAATCCAAGAGACTGAAATTCCTGAAGAGTATAAAGAATTAGCTGAAGAATGGCGTGAAAAATTAGTAGAAGCTGTTGCTGATACTGACGAAGACCTAATGATGAAATTCTTAGAAGGTGAAGAAATCACCGACGAAGAATTAAAAGCAGGAATTCGTAACGCTACTCTATCTGTAGACTTCTACCCAGTTCTTTGTGGATCAGCCTTCAAAAACAAAGGTGTTCAATTGATGCTGGATGCAGTCATCGACTATCTTCCAGCGCCAACTGACGTTAAAGCGATCCAAGGGTTCAACCCTAAAACAGACGAAGAAACAGAACGTCCAGCTGATGACTCTGCACCATTCTCATCACTAGCGTTCAAAGTTATGACTGACCCATTCGTAGGTCGTTTAACATTCTTCCGTGTTTATTCAGGCGTTTTAAACTCTGGTTCATACGTATTGAATGCATCTAAAGGCAAACGTGAACGTATCGGACGTATTCTGCAAATGCACGCGAATACACGTAAAGAAATCGATACTGTTTACTCAGGAGATATCGCTGCCGCTGTTGGATTGAAAGATACAACAACTGGAGATACTCTTTGTGCTGAAGATGCACCGGTTATCTTAGAATCAATCGAATTCCCTGATCCAGTTATCGAAGTCGCTGTTGAACCTAAATCAAAAGCTGACCAAGATAAAATGGGTATTGCTTTACAAAAACTTGCTGAAGAAGATCCTTCATTCCGCGTTGAAACAAACGTTGAAACTGGCGAAACTGTTATCGCTGGTATGGGTGAACTTCACTTGGACGTTTTAGTCGACCGTATGCGTCGCGAATTTAAAGTGGATGCTAACGTAGGTGCGCCTCAAGTATCTTATCGTGAAACATTCCGTGCTGCTACCAATGCAGAAGGTAAATTCGTACGTCAGTCTGGTGGTAAAGGTCAATACGGTCACGTATGGATCGAATTTACGCCAAACGAAGAAGGTGCCGGCTTCGAATTCGAAAACGCAATCGTTGGTGGTGTGGTTCCTCGTGAATACATTCCAGCAGTTGAAAAAGGATTAGAAGACGCAATGGCAAACGGTGTATTAGCTGGCTATCCATTGGTTGATATCAAAGCGAAGCTTTATGATGGTTCATACCATGATGTCGATTCAAATGAAACAGCCTTCCGTGTAGCTGCCTCTATGGCTCTACGTGCGGCTGCGAAGAAAGCTAGCCCATCGATCCTTGAACCAATGATGAAAGTTACAATCACAGTTCCAGAAGATTACTTAGGTGATGTTATGGGTCATGTAACTGCTCGTCGTGGACGTGTTGAAGGAATGGAAGCACATGGTAACGCGCAAATCGTTAACGCAATTGTGCCGTTAGCTGAAATGTTTGGTTACGCTACAACGCTTCGTTCTTCTACTCAAGGACGCGGAACATTCATGATGGTCTTTGACCACTATGAAGATGTACCTAAATCAGTTCAAGAAGAAATTATTAAGAAAAATGGCGGTAAAGCCGACTAATTTTTAAGAATTAGCTGTTTTTTACAGCTTTTCTAAAAGAACTGTATTTTTAACAACGTTTCATGTAAAATAATTAACTGATGATATGGGCTCGTACTGCTGTTGTGGTACGGACCTATCAGATAAAAAAACTAAACTCATTTACTTAGGAGGAACATTTTAAATGGCTAAAGAAAAATTTGACCGTTCAAAACCCCATGTTAACATTGGTACTATCGGACACGTTGACCATGGTAAAACTACTTTAACTGCTGCAATTACAACTGTACTTGCTAAACAAGGCGGAGCACAAGCTATGGACTACGCGCAAATCGACGGAGCTCCTGAAGAACGCGAACGTGGTATTACTATCAACACTGCTCACGTTGAGTACGAAACTGAAAACCGTCACTATGCTCACGTTGACTGCCCAGGACACGCGGACTACGTTAAAAACATGATCACTGGTGCTGCACAAATGGACGGAGCTATCTTAGTAGTTTCTGCTGCTGATGGCCCTATGCCTCAAACTCGTGAACACATCTTGTTATCTCGTAACGTTGGTGTTCCTTACATCGTTGTATTCTTAAACAAAATGGATATGGTTGACGATGAAGAATTACTTGAATTAGTTGAAATGGAAGTTCGTGACCTATTAACAGAATACGACTTCCCAGGCGACGACACTCCAGTTATCGCAGGTTCAGCTTTGAAAGCTTTAGAAGGCGACGCTTCATACGAAGAAAAAATCTTAGAATTAATGGCTGCTGTTGACGAATACATCCCAACACCAGTTCGTGATACTGACAAACCATTCATGATGCCAGTCGAAGACGTATTCTCAATCACTGGTCGTGGTACTGTTGCAACTGGTCGTGTTGAACGTGGACAAGTTCGCGTTGGTGACGAAGTTGAAATCGTAGGTATCGCTGAAGCAACTGCTAAAACAACTGTTACAGGTGTTGAAATGTTCCGTAAATTGTTAGATTACGCTGAAGCTGGCGATAACATTGGTGCATTATTACGTGGTGTTGCACGTGAAGACATCCAACGTGGACAAGTATTGGCTAAACCAGCTTCAATCACTCCACATACAAAATTCTCTGCAGAAGTTTACGTTTTAACTAAAGAAGAAGGCGGACGTCACACTCCATTCTTCACTAACTACCGTCCTCAGTTCTACTTCCGTACAACTGACGTAACTGGTGTAGTTGATCTACCAGAAGGCACTGAAATGGTAATGCCTGGTGATAACGTAACTATGGAAGTTGAATTAATCCACCCAATCGCGATCGAAGATGGAACTCGTTTCTCTATTCGTGAAGGCGGACGTACTGTTGGTTCAGGCGTTGTAACTACAATCAAAGCTTAATCAACTCTACAATCAATTAATAATTTATGCTCGGACGTAAAGAGTCACCGGATTTCCGGTGACTCTTTTTTTGTGATCCTGAAAAGATACTCCTGCAGCAAGCTTTTCTGATAGTGTTAAGAGAGCTGGGAATTCCAATGGTTATCAGTTTATATCTGAAAGAAATTTTAGTACGATGGCAGAAGGAAAATCGGAAGGATGATGAATGTGATTGTTATTCCTGTACCCCACTATGGCTTCGATCCGACAGAAGCTGCTGTTCCATGGGACTATCTAGACAAGCAGGGAGTAGAAATCGTTTTTGCGACACCCGATGGTCAAATGGCGTCTGCCGATGAACGATTGCTTACTGGAAGAGGATTTGGACCATTAAAAAAATTCCTCATGGCAGATTCGAATGCTTTGACTAATTATCGTAGGATGATCGCAAGCGAATCCTTCAAGCGGCCGCTTCGTTACGCTGATATTTATCCAAGCGACTTTGAAGGAATTCTGCTGCCAGGAGGGCATGATAAAGGTATGAAGACATACTTGGAATCTCAAGTTTTGCAAGAGAAAGTCTCTGAATTCTTTTTAACCGAAAAAACAGTTGGTGCTATCTGTCATGGGACTGTTTTAGCTGCTAGATCGATCAATTCGAAAACAAATAAATCCGTCCTTTATGATTATGAAACAACGTCGTTGCTTAAAGTTCAGGAAATGGGTGCATATTACCTAACAGCATTGTGGTTGAAGGATTACTATCGAACCTATTCAATCACTGTAGAGGATGAAGTAAAATCAGTCCTGAAAAACGTACGTCAATTTCAATCGGGAAGTTTGTCAATGAATCGTGATTCCTTGGAGAATGAGGGACCAGCCTTTGTGGTTGAAGACCGCAATTATGTGTCCGCACGATGGCCAGGTGACGCCCGTACTTTTGCAAAGAAGTTTTATCAACGTTTGAAACAAAATTATTGAGTTTTCTACTATTATAGAAGAAACACATTTATTCTATACAACCGATAATTGAGCGTTTTCTGAAAATTTGACAGAAAATCGAAATTCACTTAGAAAATCCTTGCAATCATTGACCCCATGTAATATAATCATAAAGGTGCTGTTTACAGGAGTGTGAATAACACTGGGGGGTTCAAGTATGAATCCGCCGGCTTTGAAACGAGAGGTTGCGACACGCCCGGACGCTTTGCCACGAACGAGCGTGACGGAGATTTTCGTGGAGCTATGTCTACTTTTAAAATAGGCGAAGGAGGGAACAAGATGGCAAAACAAAAAATTCGTATCCGTTTAAAAGCGTATGAACATGGTATTTTAGATCAATCAGCGGATAAAATCGTTGAAACTGCAAAAAGAACTGGAGCTAGCGTGTC
This sequence comes from Enterococcus sp. 12F9_DIV0723, assembly GCF_002174375.1. NCBI lineage: Bacteria > Bacillati > Bacillota > Bacilli > Lactobacillales > Enterococcaceae > Enterococcus > Enterococcus sp. 12F9_DIV0723. Next base: position 263,807 of record NZ_NIBK01000001.1, read on the forward strand.
TGGTCCGATTCCATTACCAACTGAACGCAGTCTTTACACTGTTATCCGTGCGACTCATAAATACAAAGATTCACGCGAACAATTCGAAATGCGTACTCACAAACGTCTAATTGACATTGTGAACCCAACACCGAAGACAGTTGATGCTTTAATGAAGCTTGACTTACCATCAGGTGTGAATATTGAAATCAAACTATAATAAGAAGATGGAGGTGTAATCATGACCAAAGGAATCTTAGGGAAAAAAGTGGGAATGACTCAAATCTTCACAGAATCTGGTGAACTTATTCCAGTAACTGTTATCGAAGCTACTCCAAACGTTGTTTTACAAGTGAAAACAATGGAAAACGATGGCTACGAAGCTGTTCAATTAGGTTACCAAGATATGCGTGAAGTTTTGTCTAACAAACCTGCGAAAGGTCATGTTGCAAAAGCAAACACGGCTCCTAAGCGCTTCATTCGAGAATTCAAAGATGTTGAGCTAGGAGACTATGAAGTAGGTAAAGAAGTGAAAGTTGATACTTTCCAAGCTGGAGACATCATTGATGTTACCGGAACGACTAAAGGTAAAGGATTCCAAGGCGTTATCAAACGTCACGGACAAAGCCGCGGCCCAATGGCCCACGGTTCTCGTTACCACCGTCGTCCTGGATCTATGGGTCCTGTTGCACCGAACCGCGTATTTAAAAATAAAAAACTTGCTGGTCGCATGGGCGGCGATCGCGTAACAATTCAAAACCTTGAAGTTGTTCGTGTAGACGCTGACCGCAACGTTATCTTAGTTAAGGGAAATGTTCCTGGCGCTAAAAAATCATTAATCACTATCAAATCAGCTGTGAAAGCTAAATAATTAGTTAGAGGAAAGGAGGAACTAAGGAATGCCAACTGTAGCATTATTCAAACAAGATGGAACTCAAAACGGTGACATCACTTTAAATGAAGAAATCTTCGGAATTGAACCAAATGAAAGTGTTGTTTACGATGCAATCGTTATGCAACGCGCTTCATTAAGACAAGGAACACACGCTGTGAAAAATCGTAGCGCAGTTCGTGGCGGTGGTCGCAAACCATGGCGTCAAAAAGGAACTGGACGTGCTCGTCAAGGTTCTATCCGTTCACCACAATGGCGTGGAGGTGGCGTTGTCTTCGGACCTACACCACGTTCATACAGCTACAAACTTCCTAAAAAAGTTCGTCGCTTAGCAATCAAATCTGTTTTATCAGAAAAAGTTGCTGAAAATAACTTAGTTGCTGTTGATGCTTTAAGCTTTGACGCACCTAAAACAAAAGAATTCAAGCAAGTTTTAACTAGCTTGTCTATTGATTCTAAAGTATTGGTTGTTTTAGAAACAGAAAACGAAGTTGCAGGCTTAGCTGCTCGTAACTTATCAAATGTAACTGTTACTACTTCAGACAACGTTACTGTATTAGATGTAGTCGCTAATGACAAAATCTTAGCAACGCAAACTGCTCTTACTCAAATTGAGGAGGTGCTTGCATAATGAACTTACTAGACGTAATTAAACGCCCGGTGATCACTGAGAAATCTATGTTAGACATGGACGAAAAGAAATATACCTTCGAAGTTGACACTCGTGCGAATAAAACTTTAGTGAAACAAGCGGTTGAAGCTGCTTTCGACGTTAAAGTAAAAAATGTAAACATTATGAATGCTAAACCAAAAGCAAAACGTATGGGTAAATACCAAGGCTTCACAAAAAAACGTCGCAAAGCTGTTGTGACATTAACTGAAGATTCAAAAGAAATTCAACTTTTCGACGCTGCTGAATAAGCGTTAGAAAATCACTAGTAAATAGGAGGGAAACTAGACGTGGCGATTAAAAAGTACAAACCTACCTCAAATGGTCGTCGTAATATGACAAGTTCTGATTTCGCTGAAATCACTACTTCAGTGCCTGAAAAGACACTTTTACAACCATTGAAAAACAACGCCGGTCGTAACAACAACGGTCGCATCACTGTACGCCATCAAGGTGGCGGACATAAACGTCAATACCGTGTTATCGATTTCAAACGTAACAAAGATAACGTGGTTGCTACAGTACAAACGATCGAATACGATCCAAACCGCTCAGCAAACATTGCATTAGTTCACTATACAGACGGAGTGAAAGCTTACATCTTAGCACCTAAAGGCTTAGAAGTTGGCATGAAACTTGTTTCTGGACCAGATGCAGATATCAAAATTGGGAACACTCTTCCATTGGAAAACATTCCAGTTGGTACTGTTGTTCACAACATCGAAATGAAACCTGGTAAAGGCGGACAATTGATCCGTTCAGCCGGTACAAGTGCTCAAGTACTTGGTAAAGAAGGAAAATACGTATTAGTACGTTTGAATTCTGGCGAAGTTCGTATGATCTTAGCTACTTGCCGTGCAACTATTGGTTCTGTTGGTAACGAACAACACGAATTGATCAACATTGGTAAAGCTGGACGTTCTCGTTGGATGCGCAAACGCCCAACTGTACGTGGTAGCGTAATGAACCCTAACGATCACCCACACGGTGGTGGTGAAGGTAAAGCTCCAGTCGGACGTAAAGCGCCAGTATCTCCATGGGGACAACCTGCATTGGGTTACAAAACGCGTAATAAGAAAGCTGCATCAGACAAGCTTATCGTACGTCGTAAGACTAAATAATATCATTGACTATGTGTCGCATATTTTGAGAGGAGGTACACCATGGGTCGTAGTTTGAAAAAAGGACCTTTCGCTGATGATCATTTGATGAAGAAGGTTGAAGCGCAACAAGGTGTTGAAAAGAAGAAAGTTATCAAAACTTGGTCTCGTCGCTCAACAATTTTTCCTAATTTTGTAGGATTTACTATTGCTGTTTATGACGGACGCAAACATGTGCCAGTTTACATCCAAGAAGACATGGTAGGACATAAATTAGGTGAATTTGCACCATCAAGAACTTATCGTGGGCATGCCGCCGACGATAAGAAAACAAGACGTTAATTTTGAGGGGAGGATATTAACATGGCAGAACAAATTACATCAGCTAAGGCAACTGCAAAAACAGTTCGCACTTCTCCTCGTAAAGCACGTTTAGTTATCGATCTTATTAGAGGAAAAAGCGTAGCAGAAGCAATTTCAATCTTGAAATTCACACCAAACAAATCTGCTGGAATCATCGAAAAAGTGATGATGTCCGCAGTTGCTAACGCAGAGAACAACTTTGACTTAGATGTTGAGAACTTGGTAGTTTCTGAAGCATTTGTTAACGAAGGACCAACAATGAAACGTTTCCGTCCACGTGCAAAAGGTTCAGCTTCACCAATCAACAAACGTACAAGTCACATCACCGTTGTGGTATCAGAAAAATAAGGAGGGATAATCAGTGGGTCAAAAAGTAAATCCTATTGGAATGCGTGTAGGCATCATCCGTGAGTGGGATGCTAAATGGTATGCCGAAAAAGAGTATGCTGAATTTCTACACGAAGATTTGAGAATCCGTAAGTTCATCGCAACGAAACTTGCTGATGCCGCTGTGTCAACTGTTGAAATCGAACGCGCTGCAAACCGTGTGAATATTTCAATCCACACAGCCAAACCTGGTATGGTTATCGGTAAAGGCGGATCTGAAGTCGAAAGCCTAAGAAAAGAATTGAATAAATTAACTGGTAAACGAGTTCACATCAACATCGTTGAAATCAAAAAACCAGATTTAGATGCTAAATTAGTCGGCGAAGGAATCGCGCGTCAATTAGAAAACCGCGTTGCTTTCCGTCGTGCACAAAAACAAGCGATCCAACGCACTATGCGTTCTGGCGCTAAAGGAATCAAAACTCAAGTATCTGGTCGTTTGAATGGTGCGGATATCGCTCGTTCAGAAGGATACTCTGAAGGAACTGTTCCTCTTCATACATTGCGTGCCGACATCGACTACGCTTGGGAAGAAGCGAATACAACATACGGAAAACTAGGAGTTAAAGTGTGGATTTATCGTGGAGAAATTCTTCCTACAAAGAAAAACACTAAGAAAGGAGGGAAATAGACATGTTAGTACCTAAACGTGTAAAACACCGTCGTGAATTCCGCGGAAAAATGCGTGGAGAAGCTAAAGGTGGAAAAGAAATCGCATTTGGTGAATTCGGCTTACAAGCTGTTGAATCACATTGGATTACTAACCGCCAAATCGAAGCATCACGTATCGCCATGACTCGTTACATGAAACGTGGTGGGAAAGTATGGATCAAAATTTTCCCTCACAAATCATATACATCTAAAGCCATCGGCGTACGTATGGGTAAAGGTAAAGGTGCTCCTGAAGGATGGGTTTCACCAGTTAAACGCGGCAAGATCATGTTTGAAATCGCCGGCGTACCTGAAGAAGTTGCTCGTGAAGCATTACGTCTTGCTTCTCACAAATTACCTATGAAAACTAAGATCGTAAAACGTGAGGAAATGGGTGGTGAATCGAATGAAGGTTAAAGAAATCAGAGAATTAACCACTGCCGAAATGATTGATCAAGAAAAACAATTAAAAGAAGAATTGTTTAATCTTAGATTCCAATTAGCAACAGGTCAATTAGAGAACACTGCACGTATTAAAGAAGTACGTAAATCGATTGCACGCATTAAAACTGTGTTGCATGAACAAGCTGACAAATAGTGGAAGGAGGCCATTCCAGTATGACTGAAGAAAGAAATCAACGTAAAGTTTATCAAGGACGCGTGGTATCTGACAAAATGGACAAAACGATCACTGTTGTCGTTGAAACCCAAAAGAACCATCCAATCTACGGTAAACGTATGAAGTATTCTAAAAAATACAAAGCTCACGATGAAAACAATGAAGCAAAAATTGGCGATATCGTGAAAATCATGGAAACTCGTCCATTATCAGCTACCAAACGTTTCCGTCTGGTTGAAATCGTTGAAAAAGCAGTGATTATCTAATCACACGAGATTTTCCTATATAGATGTTTTTTAAATCTGAAAGGAGGATACACAAGTGATCCAAGCAGAAAGCCGTTTAAAAATCGCGGACAACTCAGGCGCACGTGAAATTTTAACTATTAAAGTTCTCGGCGGATCTGGTCGCAAAACTGCAAATATCGGTGATGTGATTGTTGCTACGGTTAAACAAGCAACGCCAGGTGGTGTTGTCAAAAAAGGTGAGGTTGTTAAAGCCGTTATCGTTCGAACTAAATCAGGCGCTCGTCGTACTGACGGTTCTTATATCAAATTTGATGAAAATGCAGCTGTTATCATTCGTGATGACAAGAGCCCAAGAGGAACACGTATCTTCGGACCTGTCGCTCGTGAACTACGCGAAGGCAATTTCATGAAGATCGTTTCATTGGCACCGGAAGTATTATAATCGAAAGATTCAACCAAAGGAGGTGCGCAACAGTAATGTTCGTTAAAAAAGGCGATAAAGTAAAAGTTATCTCTGGTAAAGACAGAAATAAAGAAGGCGTAGTATTAGAAGCCCTTCCTAAACAAGATAAAGTCGTTGTTGAAGGCGTCAATATCGTGAAAAAACATAAAAAAGCCTCTCAAGAAGCCCCTCAAGGCGGAATCGTAGAGGTAGAAGCACCAATTCATGCTTCTAATGTTATGGTGATCGACCCTTCAAATGGAGAAGCGACACGCGTTGGCTATAAAATGGTTGACGGCAAGAAAGTCCGTGTTTCTAAGAAAACCGGCGAAGCTTTAGATAAATAATTAAACAAGGAAGGAGGATCTTATAGATGAACCGCCTAAAAGAAAAATTTGTAAGTGAAATTACACCATCTTTGATGGAAAAATTTAACTATGATTCAATTATGGAAGTTCCTAAAGTTGAGAAAATCGTCATCAACATGGGTGTTGGTGATGCGGTATCAAACGCAAAAAACTTAGACAAAGCTGTTGAAGAATTAGCCTTGATTTCTGGTCAAAAGCCAATTATCACAAAAGCTAAAAAATCAATCGCTGGTTTCCGTTTACGTGAAGGAATGCCTATCGGTGCGAAAGTAACACTACGTGGAGAAAGAATGTACGAATTCTTAGACAAATTAGTGACTGTGTCACTTCCCCGTGTACGTGACTTCCACGGAGTAAGCAAAAAATCCTTTGATGGCCGTGGTAACTTTACTTTAGGTGTGAAAGAACAATTGATCTTCCCTGAAGTAGATTATGATTTAGTTGATAAAGTCCGTGGTATGGATATCGTTGTTGTTACAACTGCTAAAACAGACGAAGAATCTCGCGAATTATTAACACAACTTGGAATGCCATTCCAAAAATAATCAAGGAGGCGAAAAAATTGGCTAAAAAATCAATGATTGCTAAAAACAAACGCCCAGCAAAACATTCAACGCAAGAGTATACTCGCTGCGAACGTTGCGGACGTCCACATTCAGTTTATCGTAAATTTCATCTTTGCCGTATTTGCTTCCGCGAACTTGCCTACAAAGGTCAAATTCCCGGCGTGAAGAAAGCTAGCTGGTAAAATAAACTCGCATAAAGGAGGTAAACAGTTCAATGGTCATGACAGATCCAATTGCAGATTTTCTAACTCGTATTCGTAATGCCAACATGGTAAAGCACGATTCAGTGGAAGTACCTGCTTCAAAAATCAAACGTGACATCGCAGAAATCCTTAAACGTGAAGGTTTCGTACGTGATGTTGAATACATCGAAGATGACAAACAAGGCATGATCCGTGTTTTCCTTAAATACGGTAAAAATGACGAACGTGTTATCACAAACTTAAAACGTATCTCTAAACCAGGCTTGCGTGCTTATGTCAAAGCTGACGAAGTACCAAAAGTATTAAACGGTTTAGGTATCGCAATCATTTCTACTTCTGAAGGTTTAGTAACCGACAAAGAAGCTAGAGGTAAAAACGTCGGCGGCGAAGTGCTAGCTTACGTTTGGTAAGATCAAACAATCCATGAGGAGGTGTCTTTAAGTGAGCCGTATTGGTAATAAATTAGTCGTTTTACCTGCTGGAGTTGAAGTAACTCAAAACGGGAACGATGTGACTGTTAAAGGACCTAAAGGTGAATTAACTCGTACTTTTTCTTCTGATATCAAAATGAGCATCGAAGGAAACGAAGTAACATTTACTCGTCCAAACGACAGCAAAGAAATGAAAACAATCCACGGAACAACTCGTGCAAACTTCAATAACATGGTTGTTGGTGTTTCAGAAGGGTTCCAAAAAGCATTAGAATTAATCGGGGTTGGGTACCGTGCACAATTACAAGGTTCAAAACTTGTATTGAACGTTGGTTATTCACATCCAGTTGAGATCGTAGCTCCAGAAGGCGTTACAATCGAAGTTCCTGCGAACACTCAAGTAGTGGTTAAAGGATCAAACAAAGAAGTAGTAGGCGAATTAGCTGCGAAAATCCGCGGAACTCGTCCTCCAGAACCTTATAAAGGCAAAGGTATTCGTTATGTTGGCGAATATGTACGTCGTAAAGAAGGTAAAACTGGTAAATAGTAGGTCGAACCTACACGCGGCTTAGGCCAGCTTAATTAAAGAGGTGACAATTGTGATTACAAAACCAGACAAGAATAAAACACGCCAAAAACGCCACATGCGCGTTCGCGGAAAAATTTCTGGTACTGCTGAGTGCCCACGCTTGAACGTTTTTCGTTCTAACAAAAACATCTACGCTCAAATTATTGATGACGTAGCGGGTGTGACGCTAGCAAGTGCCTCTGCCTTGGATAAAGAAATTTCAGGTGGAAACAAAACTGAACAAGCACAAGCTGTTGGGAAATTAGTAGCAGAACGTGCTTCAGAAAAAGGTATTAAGAAAGTAGTCTTTGACCGTGGTGGATACCTTTACCATGGCCGTGTAGCAGCTTTAGCTGAAGCAGCTCGCGAAAATGGACTAGAATTTTAGGAGAAGGAGGAACACCATTCATGGTTTATATCGATCCAAAACATTTGGAATTAGAAGACCGCGTTGTAGCGATCAACCGTGTTACTAAAGTTGTTAAAGGTGGACGTCGTCTACGTTTCGCAGCACTAGTAGTTGTCGGTGACAAGAACGGCCACGTAGGCTTTGGTACAGGTAAAGCTCAAGAAGTACCTGAAGCAATTCGTAAAGCAATCGAAGACGCTAAGAAAAACCTAGTCGAAGTACCAATGGTAGGAACTACGCTTCCTCACGAAGTTATTGGTGTATTCGGCGGCGGACGTATCTTAATGAAACCTGCCGTTGAAGGTGCTGGGGTTGCTGCTGGTGGACCAGTTCGTGCCGTCTTGGAATTAGCTGGGGTTGCCGATGTAACTTCTAAATCTTTAGGTTCAAACACACCAATCAACGTTGTTCGTGCAACTGTTGAAGGTTTGACTCAATTGAAAAAAGCAGAAGAAGTGGCACAATTACGTGGCATCTCTGTTGAAAACTTAACTAACTAAGGAGGACGAAAGAAATGGCTGAATTAAAAATTACTTTAAAACGCAGTGTTATCGGACGTCCTCAAAACCAACGTGATACTGTTAAAGCGTTGGGTCTTAAAAAAATGAACAGCACAGTTGTTAAACCTGCCAATGATGCAATCAAAGGCATGGTTAACACAGTGTCTCATTTAGTGGACGTAGAAGAAGTTTAATAAAACAATGATGATTAAAATCTAAGGAGGTGCCCAATATAATGAAACTTCATGAATTACAACCTGCCGAAGGTTCACGTAAAGTTCGCAACCGCGTTGGTCGTGGTACTTCATCAGGTAACGGAAAAACAGCCGGACGTGGTCAAAAAGGTCAAAAGGCTCGTTCAGGCGGTGGTGTACGTCTAGGATTTGAAGGTGGTCAAACTCCTTTATTCCGTCGTTTGCCAAAACGTGGATTTACTAACGTGAATCGTAAAGAATACGCTGTGATCAATTTAGATGTCCTAAATCGTTTTGAAGATGGAACTGAAGTAACACCTGTTGCTTTAGTCGAAGCTGGAATCGTGAAAAATGAAAAAGCTGGAATCAAAGTTTTAGGAAACGGATCATTAGACAAAAAACTAACCGTTAAAGCAGCTAAATTCTCTAAACATGCTCAAGAAACAATTGAAGCTGCCGGTGGTTCAATCGAGGTGATTTAATGTTCAAACTTTTAAAGGATTCATTCAAAGTTCAGAACATCCGATCACGGATCTTGTTTACCGTCTTAATGCTATTCGTTTTCCGATTAGGTGCGCAAATCACCGTACCGGGAGTCGATGCACAAGGACTGCAAGGGTTGAGTGAAATGCCATTTTTCAGAATGCTGAATATGGTTAGTGGCTCAGCAATGCAAAACTTTTCGATCTTCTCGATGGGGGTCTCCCCGTATATCACGGCTTCAATCGTTATCCAACTCTTACAGATGGATATTATTCCTAAATTTGTCGAATGGTCTAAACAAGGAGAAGTTGGTCGTAAAAAGTTAAATCAAGCCACTCGCTATTTAACTTTGGTACTAGCCTTCATTCAGTCTGTAAGTATTACAGCTGGTTTTGATTATTTTGCACAATTTGGATTTGTGCCAAACCGTAATGTTCAAACGTTCGTTACGATTGGGCTTATTCTTACCGCAGGTACCATGTTTGTTACTTGGTTGGGAGAACAGATTACTGAAAAAGGAATCGGTAATGGGGTATCAATGATAATTTTTGCGGGGATCATTTCACGGTTGCCACAAAGTATCAAAGATATCTATGATGATTATTTCGTCAATATCGAATCTAGTGATCTTTGGAAATCAATCATTTTTGTTGTAATTTTACTTGTCGCTATTGTATTGATCGTCGTTTTTGTAACGTACTTTCAACAAGCGGAAAGAAAGATTCCAATTCAATATACAAAACAAGTCGTTGGTGCACCGACAAGTAGTTATCTACCATTAAAAGTAAATGCTGCCGGAGTTATTCCAGTTATCTTTGCCAGTTCATTCATTGCTACACCCAACGCGGTGTTGCAAGCATTAGCTAGCAAATATAGCGCGGAAGGCTGGTACGATGTGTTAACTAAACTATTTAGTTATAACACGGTTCCAGGTGCTGCGATTTATACTGTTCTAATTGTTTCCTTCACCTTCTTCTATGCATTTGTCCAGGTTAATCCTGAAAAATTAGCAGAGAACTTACAAAAACAAGGAAGTTACATTCCTCGTGTAAGACCAGGTAAAGGAACAGAAGAATATGTTTCTGCAATTTTAATGCGTTTAAGTGTAGTCGGTGCTATTTTCTTAGGATTGATTGCCTTGATTCCAATTATCGCGCAAATGGTTTGGAACCTGCCTCAATCAATTGGATTAGGTGGTACAAGTCTTTTGATCGTTGTTGGGGTGGCATTAGAAACTGCAAAACAACTAGAAGGACTCATGTTGAAACGACGTTATGTCGGATTCATGGATGAAGAGTAGATTCGTGTGTTGAGGGTTTTCCTCAACGCCGTTCTCGCTTCGAATATTTAGGAGGGAAAGCAATGAACCTGATCTTAATGGGACTGCCAGGAGCAGGAAAAGGGACACAAGCAGAAAGAATTGTTGCAACGTACAATATTCCGCACATCAGCACGGGGGATATGTTCCGAGAAGCAATCAAAAACGAGACAACACTCGGATTGAAAGCAAAATCATATATGGATGCAGGGGATTTGGTTCCAGATGAAGTTACTAACGGTATCGTGAAGGAACGCTTAGCCCAAAAGGATACAGATAAAGGATTCTTATTGGATGGCTTCCCTCGTACTTTAGATCAAGCCAAAGCATTAGCTGAAATGTTGACGGACTTGAATAAAAAAATTGATGCTGTTATTGAAATTCAAGTAGCAGAAGAAGTGTTAGTTGAACGTTTGGCAGGACGCTTCATGTGCCGCAACTGTGGTGCAACTTATCATAAAATCTTCAACCCTACGAAAGTAGAAGACACTTGCGATCGTTGCGGCGGTCACGAGTTCTATCAACGTGAAGACGATAAGCCAGAAACTGTTAAAAACCGTTTGTCTGTAAACATTAAAAACAGCGAACCAATTTTAGCTTACTATGATGAAGAAGGTCTGTTGTATCCAGTTGATGGAGATCGTGAAATTGATGCCGTATTTGCGGATGTAGAAAAGATTATCAAAAAATAATTTTGCCTGCCGACTTGAGATGCAGTTTATCTTGCCAAGTTCGATGTTTTATGATAGAATTTGTCAGTCCGACTTCTAGCTTTTTTAGGAGTTAACTTTAGAATTAGGGTGGGAACTGCAGTTTCCGCCATTTTATCGTGTGAAAATGCGAAACAACTACAAGGAGGTACTCTGCGTGGCAAAAGAAGATATGATTGAAATCGAAGGAACAGTCGTCGAAACTTTGCCGAATGCAATGTTTAAAGTCGAATTGGAAAACGGACACGAAGTTCTTGCACACGTATCTGGTAAAATCCGGATGTATTATATTCGAATCTTACCTGGAGATAAAGTTACAGTAGAACTTTCTCCGTATGATTTAAGTCGTGGTCGCATTACCTATCGCTTTAAGTAAGTTGTACTCCGTAAAACTTCAGGAGGTATAATCATGAAAGTAAGACCATCAGTAAAACCAATGTGTGAACATTGTAAAGTAATTCGTCGTAATGGACGCGTTATGGTGATTTGCCCAGCAAACCCAAAACATAAACAACGTCAAGGATAATTGGAGGTGTAATTAAGTATGGCTCGTATTGCAGGAGTAGATATTCCTCGTGATAAACGCGTGGTAATTTCACTTACTTATATTTACGGTATCGGAAATACTACAGCGAAACAAATTTTAGCCGACGCAGGCGTTTCTGAAGATGTTCGTGTTCGTGACTTAACGAATGAACAAACAGATGCTATCCGTGCTGAAGTTGATAAATTAAAAGTTGAAGGCGATCTTCGTCGTGAAACTAACTTAAACATCAAACGTTTGATGGAAATCGGTTCATACCGTGGAATCCGTCATCGTCGTGGCTTGCCTACACGTGGACAAAACACTAAGAACAACGCTCGTACTCGTAAAGGCCCAGCTCGCGCTATTGCAGGCAAGAAAAAATAATTAGTGAAGGAGGTATAAATCTTCATGGTAGCAAAGAAAGTCAATCGTAAACGTCGTGTGAAGAAGAATATTGAAACAGGTATTGCTCATATTCATTCGACTTTCAATAATACAATCATCATGATTACTGATGCTAGCGGTAACGCTGTCGCATGGTCATCTGCAGGTTCATTAGGCTTCAAAGGTAGTAAAAAATCAACTCCTTTCGCTGCTCAAATGGCTGCTGAAACTGCAACAAAAGCTGCAATGGAACATGGATTGAAAAGTGTTGAAGTAACTGTTAAAGGACCTGGTTCTGGTCGTGAAGCAGCGATTCGTTCATTGCAAGCAACTGGTTTAGAAGTAACAGCAATTCGTGACGTGACTCCAGTACCTCATAATGGATGCCGCCCTCCAAAACGCCGTCGTGTTTAATGAGTGCCCAACTCTATGAGTTTTACAGGAATGTCATTGAACAAGACACTTTTCGTTTTGAAAGGGGTAAAAGACAAGAATGATTGAATTCGAAAAACCAAGAATCACAAAAATTGATGAAGACAGAGATTATGGCAAGTTCGTTGTTGAACCTTTGGAAAGAGGTTATGGAACTACTTTAGGTAATTCTCTACGTCGTATTCTACTTTCTTCTTTACCGGGCGCGGCCATTACCAATATTCAAATCGATGGGGTGTTACACGAATTTTCAACCATCAAAGGTGTAAGAGAAGACGTTGTACAAATCATCTTGAATATCAAAGGTTTAGCGTTGAAATTATTTGCGGAAGAAGAAAAAACCCTTGAGATCGATATTACTGGACCAGCTACGGTAACTGCCGGCGATATTATCGTTGACAGCGACGTTGAAATCTTAAATAAAGATATGTACATTTGTACTGTTGCTGAAGGCGCAACATTCCATGCTCGCCTAACGGTAAAACCTGGTCGAGGCTATGTTCAAGCAGACGAAAATAAAAAGGAAGATATGCCAATTGGTGTGCTTCCAGTCGATTCTATTTACACACCTGTACGTAAAGTCAACTACCAAGTTGAAAACACGCGTGTTGGTCGTCGTGATGACTTCGATAAATTAACGATGGAAATTTGGACTGACGGATCTATTATTGCTCAAGAAGCATTAAGTCTTGCAGCAAAAATCTTAACAGAACATTTAGATATTTTTGTAAATCTTACTGATGAAGCTAAAAATGCTGAAATCATGGTTGAAAAAGAAGAAACTCAAAAAGAAAAAATGTTGGAAATGACCATCGAAGAACTAGACTTGTCTGTACGTTCGTATAATTGTTTGAAACGCGCTGGTATTAACACGGTTCAAGAATTAACGAATAAGTCCGAACCTGAAATGATCAAAGTACGTAATTTAGGACGTAAATCACTTGAAGAAGTGAAAGCTAAATTGCATGATCTTGGCTTAGGACTACGTAAAGATGATTAATATTGTTGACAAAGGAGGGAAACCTACGTGAGTTATCGTAAATTAGGACGCACATCTAGCCAACGTAAGGCAATGTTGCGTGACTTAACAACTGACTTAATTATCAACGAACGTATCGTTACGACTGAAGCTCGTGCGAAAGAAGTTCGTTCAACTGCTGAAAAGATGATTACTTTAGGAAAACGCGGGGATCTTCATGCACGTCGCCAAGCTGCTAGCTTTGTACGTAATGAAGTCGCTGATGTTCGCGAAGAAAACGAAGCTGTTGTTGTTGAATCTGCATTACAAAAATTATTCAATGACATCGCTCCTCGTTACGCTGAACGTCAAGGTGGATACACTCGTATCTTAAAAACTGAACCTCGTCGCGGCGACAACGCCCCTATGGTCGTTTTAGAACTTGTATAATAATCACTCTTCACTTTATAGATGATTCTTTTAGAGTGTTATGATGTTGGAGATTTTCTCCGAGTCTAGCTCAGCGCCGCTTCCCAGAATGTCTGGGAAGCCGGCACTCATCATAAAGTGTTTTTTTATACCCAAAAACACTGTCAAGACAGGTCGGTATACAAAAGCATTTTATTGAGTATCAAGGATTGATAAAACCGTGCTTTTTTGCTAGGCTTAGAACAGATTTGCAAAGAAGTGGAAAGGTGCAACCATGAAGCCAATTATTGAAATCAATCAAATTGAATTTAGCTACCAAGAAGAAGCGACACCTGCTTTGAAGGATGTCAGCTTTTCAATTAATAAAGGTGAATGGATAGCGATCGTGGGTCATAACGGATCAGGAAAATCAACGTTAGCAAAAACGATCAATGGTCTTCATTTGCCACAAAAGGGAACCGTTGCTGTCGGTGGGATGCAACTCTCTGAGGAATCCGTCTGGGATATTCGCCGAATGGTAGGGATGGTCTTCCAGAATCCTGACAACCAATTTGTAGGTGCAACAGTTGAAGATGATGTTGCCTTTGGTTTGGAAAATCAAGGGATCGAACGAAGTGAAATGCAGCATAGAGTTCAGGATGCTTTGGAAAAAGTAAAAATGCAAGAATTTGCGACGCGAGAGCCTGCACGTTTATCTGGTGGACAGAAACAGCGAGTGGCGATTGCTGGCGTTGTGGCTTTGCGTCCAGACATCATTATTTTGGATGAAGCGACAAGCATGTTAGACCCTGAAGGACGAGATGATGTCATTTCAACGATTCATAAGATAAAAGAAGAGAGCGATTTGACTGTGATCTCAATTACTCATGATATTGATGAAGCGGCTAGTGCGAATCGAATTTTGGTCATGAGAGACGGGGAACTTTATCAAGAAGGAACACCGGATGAAATTTTCTCTGCGGGACCAGAATTGGTTTCGCTGGGATTGGATCTGCCATTTCCTGAGAAGCTGAAAGCTGCATTAAACGCACGCGGTATACAGGTTCCTAAGGGCTATTTAGATGAAGAAGGGATGATGGACTGGTTATGGACATCCGTTTTGAAAAAGTAAGCTACGTTTATCAACCCAACACGCCCTTTGAACAACGGGCACTTTATGATATCGATCTAGATATCCAGGAAGGATCTTATACAGCGTTGGTTGGCCATACTGGTAGTGGGAAATCTACATTATTGCAGCATTTGAACGCGTTATTGAAACCAACGGATGGAAAAGTGGTCATCGGTGATCGGACAATCACTCCAACGACAGATAATAAGAATTTGAAGCCAGTCCGCAAAAAAGTTGGGATCGTTTTTCAATTTCCTGAAGCGCAGCTGTTTGAGGAAACTGTGGCTAAAGATATCGCTTTTGGTCCAAAGAACTTTGGAGTCGGTGAAGAAGAAGCTTATGCTTTGGCGAAGGAAAATCTTCGAATGGTTGGCTTAGAGGAAGAATATCTTGAGCGCTCCCCTTTTGAGCTCTCAGGGGGTCAGATGCGGCGTGTTGCTATTGCAGGTGTCTTGGCTATGGAGCCAGAAGTGCTAGTCTTAGACGAACCGACAGCGGGCTTAGATCCGCTTGGACGAAAAGAAATGATGGAGATGTTTTGGCGTTTGCATCATGAAAAGAACATAACGATCGTTTTAGTGACTCATTTGATGGATGACGTTGCAAATTTCGCAGATTATGTCTATGTCTTGGAAAAAGGTCGTGTGGTGAAGCATGGAAATCCACAATCGGTCTTTCAAGATGTTGCATGGCTGAAGGAAAAGCAATTAGGCGTGCCGCAAGCGAGTGCTTTTGCTGAGAAGATGCAAGCAAGGGGTGCTTCTTTTGAAACGCTGCCATTGACTGAAAATGAATTGGCGGACTGGATCGTAAAAGCTGCAGGAGGTCCTGCTCATGATGAATAAATTGATCTTTGGACGTTATATACCGGGAGATTCAGTCATCCATCGTCTGGACCCTCGTGCTAAATTGGTTGCTAGTTTCTATTTTATCGGGATTATTTTCTTAGCAAATAATTGGCAAAGCTATTTATTTTTGGGGATTTTCACGATGTTTGCGGTATTTTTATCAAAAATAAGTCTAAGCTTCTTTTTACGAGGCGTGAGACCGTTGATTTGGTTGATTATTTTTACGGTTGCTTTGCAAATGCTGTTTACTCGCGGTGGGACATTGTATTGGTCCTGGGGTGTTTTCAGTTTGTCTTCCTATGGGATACAGAATGGACTGTTTATCTTTTGCCGGTTCGTCTTGATTATTTTTATGTCGACCTTACTGACATTAACGACACCGCCGTTATCAATGTCTGATGCAATCGAATCTTTATTAAACCCGCTGAAGAAAATTCATTTACCGGTACATGAAATTGCTTTGATGTTATCCATCGCTTTACGGTTTGTTCCAACATTGATGGATGAAACAGAAAAAATCATGAATGCGCAGCGCGCTCGCGGGGTGGATTTCAATGATGGCAACTTGATTCAAAAGGTGAAGGCAATCGTACCATTGCTGATTCCTTTATTTGTCAGCAGTTTCAACCGAGCGGAAGATCTAGCGACTGCCATGGAAGCTCGGGGTTATCGTGGCGGCGAGGGACGTAGTAAGTATCGAAAATTGCAATGGGCGTCTCGTGATACCCTTGTCTTGGTAGTTTTTGCTGCGGTAACGGTTGTTTTAGTCTTTTTACGCAGTTAAGCTTGGAGTGATCCAAGCTTTTTTTTGCGCTTTATTTTATGTTTTCGGCAAGTAGAATTGAATGAAAGGGCTACATCAGCAGAGAGTAGCGTTTACTTTAGTACCGCGAGGAAACTTTTCTGAGGTCTCAAATGGTTCTGATTGCGTTGGAATCCGAATAGAAAAGCTGTTATAATGACTCCTGCAATAGAAAAAAGGAGAACTAACATGGTCAGATATAAAGCAGTGATTGCTTACGATGGTACACAGTTTAACGGGTTTCAACGACAACCGAATGGACGAACCGTGCAGGAGGAAGTGGAGAAGACGTTGAAAAAAATGAATAATGGGTCTCCGATTACGATTTTTGGTTCAGGTCGGACCGATGCGGGTGTTCATGCAATCGGGCAAGTGATTCATTTTGATTATCCGCAAGAGCGTCCGTTGGAACGGATGCGATTTGCATTGGACACCCAGACTCCTGAGGATATCGCTGTGTCCTCTGTAGCGATCGTGGCGGATGATTTTCATGCACGCTATCATGTTGTGGAGAAAACGTATCATTTTAAAGTCCAGATCGCAAAGCCTCGCAGTCCGTTTCGACGCTACTATGCGGCGTACTATCCGTATCCATTGGATTTAGAATTGATTCGACGGGCATTATCCGATTTAGTAGGCACGCATGACTTCACGTCGTTCTGTGCGACAGGCGGCGCCATTGAAGATAAAGTCCGCACGATTTATCAAGCGGATCTAGAGGTGAATGAATCGAAGACAGAATTGACCTTCGTTTTTCGCGGGAACGGCTTTTTGTATAAAATGATCCGAATCTTAGTAGGTACATTGCTAAAAATTGGGAACGGCCGTATCCCAGCGGACAGTATTCCTGAAATACTTGAAGCGAAGGACCGAAATGCAGCAGGACCAACTGCCCATCCAGAGGGGCTCTACCTGGCAGAAGTAAAATATGACTAGACAATAAAGCATCCACCAACAGTCTTTTGATTGTTGAAGGATGCTTTTTTTGCGAGTTAGGCTTTCACTTCGTTCGACAGTCGGGTCAATGTTTCAATATCTTGAATGAGATAGCCCTTTTCTATTTTTTCCAGATACCCCGCCTCTACAAATTGAGCGATCACAAAGAGTAGATGGCGATAGGAAACGCCCAGATATTCGGCGACCTGTGTGTGTTGTTCGCGATAGGTTCCTTCATTTTGCGTCAATAAAATAAAAGAGGCTAGACGTTGCGAAAGCGGAAAGCCTTGATTTTGGGTCGAAGCTTTGATATTGCGATAATTTTTATGGGCAAAATAGATGCAAAGCTTTTGAAGAAAAAGTGTGTCCTGTAGTAAGCGTTTCTGGCAATCTTTTCTTGCTACAGCCAAGCACCAGCAGTCTTCGATCGCTTGTACACTAAAGGCAGTCTGATTTTCATCGACGAGTTCCATCTCACCGATAAAGCAAGGGGGCGAAAAGAAATCGATCAGCGCGACTTTTCCATTTGCTAAGGTGTCATATAATTTCGCTTTGCCCTTTACTAAGTAAAATAAATGGGAAGGCGGATTGTCTTCTTTTACGATGTAGCTATTGGCCGGGAAGAAAAACAAGTGTGTGTCCAAACTGATATCGAAGGAAAATTGATCAAGGTAGTCAGAGGATTGAATGAACTGCTGTTTCAATTTTTCATTTTGCAACTTCTTCATTTTTTCTGCCTCCTTATATGAGAATTCTCATACTTATCATAAGCAGGAACTTACTATAATGCAACTAGATAAAGGAACAATATTTTCTTAGGAGGCTTTCAAATGGAGAAACGGAAAATTATTTTAGACTGTGATCCGGGGCATGATGATGCCATAACGATACTGATGGCGGCGGCACACCCGAAAATTGATTTGTTAGGAATCACCATTGTAGCTGGGAATCAAACGTTGGACAAGACAGTGGTCAATGGCTTGAATGTTTGTCAGTTATTGGGAATTGATGCAAACGTCTATGCTGGGATGCCAAAGCCACTAGTACGGGAGCAAGTGGTAGCGGGGAATGTTCACGGAGAGTCTGGCTTAGATGGTCCGGTCTTTGGTCCATTGCATCGTCAGGCAGAAAAGACAAATGCGGTTAACTATATCATCGATACCTTGATGGCAAGTGAGGGGGACATTACACTCGTGCCTGTTGGTCCATTAACAAATATTGCCGTTGCGATGCGAATGGAGCCATTGATCATTCCGAAAATCAAAGAAATTGTTTTGATGGGTGGGGCTTATGG
This sequence comes from Enterococcus sp. 12F9_DIV0723, assembly GCF_002174375.1. Taxonomy (NCBI): domain Bacteria; kingdom Bacillati; phylum Bacillota; class Bacilli; order Lactobacillales; family Enterococcaceae; genus Enterococcus; species Enterococcus sp. 12F9_DIV0723. Next base: position 282,628 of record NZ_NIBK01000001.1, read on the forward strand.
AACCGGCAACTTCACACCTTCTGCCGAGTTTAATATTTTTGCTGATCCAGAAGCGGCACATGTGGTTTTTACCTCAGGGGCACCGATCGTTATGATGGGGCTTGATCTGACGAATCAGACACTTTGTACACTGGAGATCATTGAACGAATGGAAGCAGTGGAAAATGTTGCGGGGAAACTATTCGGTGACATCATGCGCTTTACTTTAAAGAGTCAGTTTGAATGCTTTGGTTTGGAAGCGGGGCCGTTACATGATGCCACCTGCGTGGGGTATCTGATTTCTCCTGAAGCGTTTGAAACACAGGAAATGTATGTTGAAGTCGATAGCAATCGCGGACCTTGTTATGGTCGGACGGTTTGCGATGAGCTCAATGTTTTAGAGCAAAAAGCGAATGCAAAAGTTGGTAAGAAAATCGATACAGAAACATTTTGGGATTTAGTCGAGGCGTGTATTCGGAAATATTAAAAAGAGGCTGTGACATAAGTCGTAATCCTTAATCGAACAAAAATTGGCTTCCAGAAATCATTTAATGATTTCTGGAAGCCAATTTTTATGTACTCAAGGTGCCAAGCCGTTTCATTGCGGCTAACTTTCTCATATTTAATGCCATGATAAGGATACCCGTTTCCTTTTTCACCTTTTCTAGGCCTCGAACATGGTATCGAGTGAAATGCAAACAAGCCTTCATCCACCCAAAGACTGGTTCTACGTCAATTTTTCTTTGTGCGTAGATTTTTCCATTTTCAGGTTCTGAAAGCAAGGTGCGTTGTTTTGCTTTAAAGTATTCTAACGAAGGATTGACCTTAATGATGCGTGTATTGCCCCCTTGGGTCAACGCTTCTTGAATCACTTCTTTATTTTCCGTATATTTTTCTGCTTTGTACTCTTTGAAGTCTCGAACAAACCCATCGACTTTATCCGTATCTGTTCTATATGTATTGAAATTGAAACGAACTCCTTTGGGATCAATGTAATAATCCTCTTGTTCGTTATACGTCCAATTCATGACTTTTCGTTCGTCCGACTGCCATTTCTTACTTTGCTCTTTCAACATCGTAGAGTAAGGAATCAATGCGATATGATTCGGTAGTTCATCCTCAAGATACCGATAATTTTGTTCTGAGCCATATCCGGCATCCGCCACAATATACTTAGGAAGTCGACCCGCCCCGTTCATTTTTTCTATAAATGCTGGGAGGGTTTTCGTATCCGTTGGATTTTGATAGACATCATAATCTAAAATGAACTGGTTACTAGTGGCTACTTGAAGGTTGAACGAAGGCTTTAATCGCCCATTACGCATAGGATCTTCTTTGACACGCATAAAGGTGGCATCTGTATCTGTTTTTGAATAACTATTACGGGCACCACAAATAGCTAAGCGCTGTTGATACTCCGCCATTTTATCCCGACGTTCGCTTAGTTTTCGTTTTTGTGCTTTTAATTTACGGCGTTGTTGTTTGGCTGGATTTGGTGAAACCTTTCTGGTTTCAAGTACTTCTTGTTCCAATTCTTCTAACCGTAATTCCAACCTTGTAAGTACTTCATCCAACATATCTAATGTGAGTGAGGTTCCTTCAGGAACATGACTCGCTAAATGCGCCTCTTTGAGTTCAGACATCAAAGAGACGAGCTGCTCACGGTTCATTTTGTCATACTTGATTGTGCTCTTTTTCCAGACGAAACTATATTTATTGGCATCCGCGAGAAGCTTCGTCCCATCGATAAAAATTGAATGAGTAATCAATTGTTGCTCCCTAAGATAATGAATTAATGAATCAAGCCCCTTTTCGATCAATGCTTCTAATTCATTAGACACGCGGAAACGGGCAATGGTTCGGTAAGTCGGCATCTGTTCTTGCGTCAACCAACGAGCCGGTAGGCTCTCTTCAGCTAATTGCTCAATTTTCCGACTGCTAAATACACTCCGCGTATAAGCGAAAAGAACTAGTTTTAACATCGCGCTTAAATCATAATTCCGCGGTCGGCCAAAAAGATAAGGCTCTTTGATTTCAAGTGATTCGACAAGTTCATTGATAAACCAAGCAGTGCTATCTTCTTTTGGAATATAAGAAGTTGTGATATCTAAAGTGAGTTGATTCATGTTATAATTTGTATGCATGATTTTGATCCTTTCGGGGGTTGAATGATTTAGAGTACGAGCGTCATCTCGTACTCTTTTAGTTTACCCAAAAAAGCCAGTGAAATGAACGAATTCTCGTCATTTCACTGGCTTTTTACTTAGAGACTTATGTCACAGCCTCTTTTGTACGTTAATGGCGGTGATTTTTTTTAGGTTTTAAGGCTCGCAGGTAAAGAATAAACATAGCGATCGCGACGACAAAGGAAATCGCTCCAGCGATAAAGCCTTTAGGCAGATAGCTGAAGGTGACTTTATGCTTGCCTTTTGGTACATGGATGCTGACGAACGCATTTTGGAAGGCTTTCGTATCAACTTTCTTTCCATCGATTTTGGCTGTCCAGCCTTCATCGTAAGGAATCGTTGTAACTAGCGTTCGAGCTTCTTTTGCATCTACTGTTCCTTCAGCGCTACGGGAGCCAACCTTCATATCTACGGCATTTTCTTTGATCTTGTCAACCGCTAACTGGTAAGCGACGGTGTCTAAAGCAAGGACTTGCGGATTTTGGAAACTGATTGACTTGGTTCCGTAAAAACTCGCTGTGAATGTGACCGTGGTCGCTTCTTGATAATAGCCTAGATCATAATACTGTCCGCTGATACCGATTTGGGCTTGTCGTGTCTGACCGTTTGCAGTCACGGTTGCGGTTGAGCTTTCCAATTCAGCAAAGTCATAAGGGTAGAGACTCAAATAAGCTTGAGTATTCGCGGGAACTTGCACTTTCCACGTAACGTCTTTTGCAACATTCCCTTGTTTTTCTGCAATGGTCATAATATTGCCTGCATTTGTAACGTTCGCATTTTTTGTATCTATTTGTGTGATCGGCAAGAAGTGGAAGTATTGAAACTGTTCCTGCGATAAAGCATTGAATAATTGTGTTTGTGTCCCAAGGTTATCGTTTGGCAAAGCTTTTAATTTATCGATCGTGGTTGGGGCTGTGAAGGCTAACGGCAATGCGTAATTATTTTCAAACAAGTTGTACTCGCCAACAGTGTCCGTTTTGTCAAAACCATATTTATTCAATTGCTTTGTTTTTGCGATGTTGTATTTGATCCCTGTAAAGGCATCTGCGAGCAACGTATTATTCTGATAGCGAATGTTCAAGCTTGTTCCTCTTGAACGGAATCCGAGCTGGTCCATGTAGCCAGAGGAATGCCGGTTACGAATCGAAGAAAACATGCTGATGCCGCTATAGCCGTAATTAAAGGCATCATTTGAAGACACTGGATCGAGATTTTCCATCCGATAGAAGGTGTCGTTTTCATCTTTTGTTTTATCGACTAACGCCTTGATGGAAGGATAGGGTTCGGTATACAAGCTTCGAGAAGCGTAATTCCAATCCTTCAAGATGCCTCGTACCATAAAATCACTGTTGACAAAGGCTTCTGTAGACATCAACAGCAACAGCAAGATGCTCAATACTTTTAAAGGGATCTTATTGAAGTAATACCCTGTGAGTACCAACGCATACACGGCCAAAAAGCCGATCGTGATATAAAGAGAGATATTTTTAAGGTAGTTGTAGTCTTTTCCTTTCATCCCCCAGAAGATTGCGAAAACAGCGATCAATATCAGACAGGCGGCGACTAGCTGCAAAATGTTATCACGGTCTACTTTTTCCCATCCCCAGGCAGCCAAAGTAATCACTAAAAAGGAGAGTAGGTAGGCGTAGCGGAATAAAAACATATTTGGTGCATGCATTCCATGCCAGAATAAGTTCATCGGTTGGATATAGAAGCTTGCGATCAGAATTGCAGCAATCGCTCCATAGGCGATTTTATTCTTCCATGGAATTTTTTTGCAGATAAAGAAAAACAGGCATAGTGCTAATGGTAACAGTCCAATATAAATAAATGGGATGGAGCCATATTTTGTCGTGTCATAAGCCCCGATCATATTCTTAGCAACAAAATCCCACCAGCCAGTGGCTTCTGTTTTAAAGGTCGTTAGTTGTGTTAACTCCTCCCCGTTCGTCCGCAAATCCAGAATGGACGGTAAAATCATGATCATTGAGGCGAAGCCAGCCAAGAGGGAAGTAAAGCCGTAAGGGATAATACTTTTTTTATAAAGCTTCCAATTTGTGATCAGTCGTGCGACGTAATAAAGAACGGAAAAAAGTCCGATCATAAAGCCCATATAAAAGCTTGTTAAAAACAACATTAAATAGGAAACAAAAAGTACCGTCGGCTTTCGCAGGTCCATCACACGATTGATTCCCCAGATAATCAGAGGCAGATAAACAAAGGCATCCAACCACATGATGATCTCAGAATGCGCGATGGTAAAGGACATGAGTGCATAAGAAACACTGAGAGCTACTCTTGACCAGTCGGGCAGCTTAAAGCTTCCCTTGGCGTAAAACCAGAAAGCCAGTCCTGCGGCACCAATTTTTAACAGTGTTAAAAAATATAACGCGTCAGGCATCAGTTGATTCGGAAAGAAAATGACCAGCGGTGTAAAAAAGCCGCCAAGATAATAGGAAACAAGAGAAAGATAATTCAATCCCATGGATGTGTTCCAATTATAAAAAAGCCCTTGTTTGCCTAAGAGCATATTGCGAAAACTTGCGTGGAAATTTGAAAATTGCGAAAAGGCATCGCTGGCTAAGACACTACGACTCGATCCAGGATAAATGCCGATCGTTAAGTAGACGATCACCATCAAGGCGAGCGGTAGAAAAAAACTGGCCAACAAGTACCAACGATTTTCTTTGAGATAGTTTTTCATATAAAAATCACCAAACTTCTTTCAACAGACTATCCAAATTTTACCATAGATACAAAAAAATATTGTGAAAGAGGTGTGAAACTCAGACAAAGAATTGCCCTTATTTTATTGCCGCTGCTACAAAAGGAAGCAACAAAAAAGCCGACAGTGTCGGCTTTTTTATATGTAGATTTTTAATGGAATCGCAGCGTACTTAATACTTCTCGCAAAAAAATAAAAAACCGCTCGTCATCGAACGGTTTGATTGATTGGATAATATTAAACGCGCTCAACTTTTCCAGATTTCAAAGCACGAGTTGAGACCCAAACTTTTTTAGGTTTTCCGTCCACTAAAACGCGAACTTTTTGTAAATTAGGTTTTACAGTACGTTTCGTAGCGTTCATAGCGTGAGAACGGTTATTTGCACTTCTTGTTTTACGACCAGTAAAATAGCAAACTTTTGCCATGTGTTGTTTCCTCCTTTAGCCTTGATATTGGAGCGCTTCTTTGGCTCATACTAAAATAAAATAGCACATCTTAACAAGATGTGCAAGTGAATTTTTTTAGAAAGATTGACATTCAGTGCATTTGAAGGTAAATTATAGTCTGTTAGCATAAAATTTTTTAGTAAAAGTTTTGATGTAAGAAAGTCAGCATAATTTTGTAGCAAGCAGGGATCGCCCTATCAGCGAAACGCAATGGAACTTTCTTTTATTTGTCATGGGGCTATGATAAACTATTATAGTAGAAAAAATGGGCATTTTTGCCTATTTAAGGAGGCTAACAACTATGGCTGTGAAAATCAATACACAGACTGGTATGATCGAAATTTCAAACGACGTCATCGCGACGGTTGTCGGCGGTGCGGTTACTGACGTGTTTGGTATCGTTGGTATGGCTAGTAAAAAACAAATCAAAGACAATATTACAGAGATTTTAAGAAAAGAAAATTATTCACGCGGCGTCGTTGTACGTCAAGAAGAGAACGGAATCGCAGTCGACGTCTATACGATCGTCAGCTACGGCACGAAAATCTCAGAAGTATCGCGCAATGTCCAAGAAAAAGTGAAATACAATTTGGAGACGATGCTTGGAGTAACAGCTAACTCAGTGAATGTTTATGTTCAAGGTGTACGTGTTCTGCCTGACTAAAGGCAGCGTTCTTAAGGAGGACTAAGTAAGTGAAGGTAACAGAGATCAGCGCGAGTCAATTCCAAGAAATGGTAGAGGCTGGCGCTAAACGTCTGCAAGTCAATGCAGAATATGTCAATTCATTAAATGTATTCCCCGTGCCTGATGGCGATACTGGGACCAACATGAATCTATCTATGACCAGCGGCGCGACTGCGGTTGTTAACTCTACCTCAGAGAAAGTCGGCGAATTAGCCAATGTATTAGCAAAAGGATTGTTGATGGGCGCGCGAGGAAATTCTGGCGTTATCTTGTCTCAGCTATTCCGCGGTTTTTCAAAAGCCATTTTAGAGGTAGATACATTAAATGCAGAGGATCTGTCGAAAGCGCTCGTTCATGGTGTTGAAACGGCCTATAAAGCAGTAATGAAGCCTGTAGAAGGAACTATTTTAACTGTGGCTCGTGAATCCGCAAAAGCGGGTGAACGCAAAGCTAAACAAACGGACGATGTGATCGAAGTGATGACAGCGGTCGTTAAATACGGGAAAAAAGCATTAGACAAAACCCCTGATATGCTGCCTGTTTTAAAAGAAGTCGGCGTTGTCGATAGTGGCGGTCAAGGTCTTTTGTTTATCTATGAAGGCTTCTTGAGTGCATTGAATGGGGAATTCCAAGTGGATGATGCCTATGAACCAAGTCCGGCTGAAATGGATGAAATGGTCAATGCAGAGCATCACCGCAGCGTCCAAGGACAACTAGCAACCGAAGATATCAAATTCGGTTATTGTACAGAAATCATGGTTCGTCTTGGTGAAGGTCCTACTGTGGACAGTAATTTTGATTATGATACCTTCCGTAATTATTTAGACGGTATCGGGGATTCATTATTAGTCGTTAACGATGATGAAATCGTTAAAGTGCATGTCCATACAGAACATCCAGGCGAAGTGATGAATTATGGTCAAAAATTTGGTGCGTTAATTAAAATCAAAGTCGATAATATGCGTCAACAACATGAAACAATTTTAGAACACGATGAAGAAGTAGCCGCTTTTGAAGCAGCGCCAGTTGCGCATCAACCGTATGCAGTGATTGCGATCGCTGCTGGTGAAGGTGTTCAAGAATTGTTCAAGAGTTTAGGTGCTGCCTATGTCATCAGTGGCGGACAAACGATGAATCCAAGTACGGAAGATATTTTGAAAGCAGTCAAGGAAGTCAATGCGGACCAAGTGATTGTTTTACCTAATAATAAAAATATCTTTATGGCAGCAGATCAAGCCGCAGAAGTAGCGGATATTCCTGTAGCAGTTGTACCAAGTAAAACTGTTTCTCAAGGAATGACAGCGATGCTGGCCTTCAATGGGGATCAAAGTTTAGAAGAGAACAAAGTAGCGATGACTGAAATGCTTGATTCTGTAGTCAGTGGACAAATCACCAATGCCATCCGTGACACCTCTATCGACGGAGTAGAGATCCACGAAGGGGACTACTTAGGAATGATCGATGGTAAAATCGTTCTTTCTGAAGAAGATAAGTACCAAGCAACGTTAGACACATTGACTAAAATGATCAGTGAAGATATTGAAATCATCACGATCATCGTCGGTGAAGAAGGTACGCAAGCTGAAGCTGAAAAAATAAGCGAAGCAATTGAAGCAAGCTATCCTGATTTGGAAGTAGAGATCCACGAAGGAAAACAACCTGTCTACCCATACTTGCTTTCAGCAGAATAATGAGAAAAAGTCGGAGGAGCGAGCCAAGAATATCTGGCTCGCTCCTGTTTTTGTCAGTTATGCTTTTTGCAGTATTTAACAATCGAAGATGACTGTTTGCGTTGATGGCAAATAGATAAATATGCAGTTTAGCATAATGATATGTGGTCGAACGTAAGAGAATTTTCTCAAGAAAATTCATTCAGGTTAATGAGACCACTGCGAGTTCCACTTTGCGCTTCAGCGCAATTAGTGGAATCGCATGCGTGGTGAAAGTAGTTCATTTTCCTGGTTTTTGAGGAAAATGAGTACCGTATCTCTGAGCTAGCTGTCAGTTATGCTTTTTGCAGTATTTAACAATCGAAGATGACTATTTGCGTTGATGGCAAATAGATAAATGTGCAGTTTAGCATAATGATATGTGGTCGAACGTAAGAGAATTTTCTCAAGAAAATTCATTCAGGTTAATGAGACTACTGCGAGTTCCACTTTGCGCTTTATCGCAATTAGTGGAATCGTATGCGTGGTGAGAAGCCTATTTTTATTGAAAGGAGGATTTCGATGTCGATTGAAGAAACTGTTTCGGTTTTGCCTGGAGTCGGTCCTAAGAGAGCGCAAACGTTAGCTGAGTTAGGGATTGTTACGATTGAAAATCTATTAAGCTATTATCCGTTTCGCTATGAGGATATCCAAGAAAAAAATCTTTTGGAAATCAATGATCAAGAAAAAGTTACCTTAAAGGGTGTCATCGTCTCGGCACCGGTGGTTAGCCGTTTTGGCTACAAAAAGAGTCGACTGCAGTTTCGTATGATGCAAGATCATGCAGTCTTCATGGTCTCCTTCTTCAATCAGCCTTATTTGAAAGACAAAGTCGAAGTCGGAGAAGAATTAGCTGTTTATGGAAAATGGGATGCGAAGCGTAAATCCCTCACAGGAATGAAAATTTTAGGCGGCAAACAAACAGAAGAATATGCGCCGATCTATCATGTGACAAAATCGATTCGACAAAGTACGTTAGTTGATTTGATCAAAGTCGGATTCGAAAAATTCGGCGATCAAGTGACGGAAAATCTGCCGGATTATTTATTAGAAAAATATCGTTTGATGCCACGCAATCAAGCGATGCGGGCAATGCATTTTCCCAAAGATCCAAAAGAGAATCAGCAAGCAAAACGTCGCGTAGTTTTTGAAGAGTTTTTCTTGTTCCAAATGCGTATGCAAGGATTAAAAAAAAGCGAACGAAGCGAAAAAAATGGGCTTGCGATTCGTTATGACGTTGAGCGTCTCAAGCGATTTACACAGCAACTGCCTTTCGAGCTTACAGATGCCCAGAAACGTGTAACCAATGAGATCTGTTATGACTTACGCAGCAAGAAACATATGCAGCGGTTATTACAAGGAGATGTTGGGAGCGGGAAAACAGTGGTTGCGGCCATTGCATTGTATGCCACGATGACTGCGGGTTTTCAAGGCGCTTTGATGGTACCGACAGAAATTTTGGCACAGCAACATCTGGAAAGTTTGAATCATTTGTTTGATCCGTTGGAAATGACTACAGCCTTACTGACTGGTTCTACCAAGACCAAAGAACGCCGCGCCATTTTGGCTGGTCTGCAAAATGGTGAGATTGACGTTGTGATCGGGACACACGCGTTGATTCAAGACGACGTACAATTTGCGAATCTTGGATTGGTTATCACGGATGAGCAGCACCGTTTCGGGGTCAACCAACGAAGAGTGTTACGAGAAAAAGGACTTCATCCAGATGTTCTATTCATGACCGCAACACCTATTCCTAGAACGCTAGCAATTACTGCATATGGGGAGATGGACGTCTCGATCATCGATCAAATGCCGGCAGGACGGATTCCTGTTAAAACAAGTTGGATCAAGCCCAAACAATTAGAGCATACGCTGGATTGGGCAAAATTAGAGCTGCAGGCAGGACACCAGTTGTATGTGATCTGTCCTTTGATTGAAGAATCCGAAGCGTTAGATGTAAAGAATGCGACAGAAATCTATGAGCATTTAAACGAATACTATGCGCCGAATTACCAGGTCAGTCTCCTGCACGGAAAGATGAAGAATGCTGAAAAAGAGACGATCATGGAGGAATTCAAGAACAATCAAAGTCAGATATTAGTTTCAACTACTGTTATTGAAGTAGGCGTCAATGTTCCAAACGCGACAGTCATGTTTATCATGGATGCCGACCGCTTTGGTCTTGCCCAGCTGCATCAATTGCGCGGGCGGGTCGGACGCGGCTCAGATGCGTCTTACTGTATCTTAGTGGCTAGTCCTAAAAATGAAATGGGTAAAGAACGCATGAAGATCATGACAGAGACGACCAATGGGTTTGTCTTGAGTGAAAAAGATTTAGAGCTGCGCGGCCCTGGGGAAGTATTTGGTTTTCGTCAATCGGGCTTGCCGCAATTTCTGATCGCCGATCTTGTGAACGACGCCAATGTATTAGAGGTGGCGCGGGATGAGGCTAATCAAATTTGGCAAGTGGAAGATTGGCGAGAACAGCCAGCCTTTGCCCCATTAGCCAAGACGTTAAAACCAACTGAAACTGGGGAAACATACTTTGACTAGTGTGTGCTATACTGTATAAAAAAAATTAGCGTGTTATGTTCATTGCTACTCTGTTTAAATAGAGTGATAAAATCAAATTTAAGAACATAACGAACAACTAAAAGGAGAGATTTTTCTCATGAAAATTGCTGTAGATGCAATGGGTGGCGATTTTGCACCAAAAGCTATCGTGGAAGGTGTCATGTTAGCGCAAAAAAAACACCCAGAAATTGAATTTCAATTATATGGAAAAGAAGAAGCGATTCGTGAATATGTAACGAACGAAAACAATATCACGATCATTCATACAGATGAAAAAATCAACAGTGACGACGAACCCGTCAAAGCCATTCGCCGTAAAAAGAATGCTTCAATGGTTCTAGCTGCACAAGCGGTCAAAGAAGGCAGAGCCGATGCGATTTTCTCAGCCGGAAATACCGGAGCTTTATTAGCAGCGGGATTGTTTATAGTAGGAAGAATCAAAGGGATCGAACGTCCGGGATTGATGTCGACACTCCCTGTTTTAAATGGCGACAGTGGGTTTGATATGCTGGATTTAGGCGCAAATGCAGAAAATAAAGCAGAGCACATTCATCAGTATGCTATTCTAGGTTCCTTCTATGCCAAGCATGTCCGGGGAATCGCGAATCCGAGTGTTGGACTATTGAACAACGGTACGGAAGAAAACAAAGGCAGTGAATTGACAAAAGAAGCCTTCAAACTTTTACAAGCGGAAGAAAGTATTCATTTTATTGGCAATGTGGAGGCGCGTGAGCTATTAAATGGTGCTGCGGATGTTGTCGTAACTGACGGGTTTACGGGCAATGCCGTCTTAAAAACGATTGAAGGAACAGCGATGGGCTTGATGAGTCTCTTAAAAGGCAGTATCAACGATGCGGGCGTCAAAGGAAAACTCGGTGCGGCAATGTTGAAAGATACGCTGTATGGTCTAAAAGATAAACTAGATTACTCTTCCCATGGGGGGGCAGTTTTATTTGGTTTGAAAGCTCCTGTAATCAAAACGCATGGATCAACTGGACCAGAGGCGGTAGCGAATACGATCGACCAAATTCATACGATGCTTGATACGGATGTCGTTGGACAATTAGTCGCATTTTTTGAAACCCCAAAAGGCGAATAGCCCCTTCGGCAATTTTGCTAAAAAAGGTAGACAAAGAGGGCAAACACCAGTAAAATGAACATTGACCTTCTGGTAAAACATAGACGAATAATAGTGGATCAAGTGGAGGTGAATGTTGTTGACTCGTGAAGAAGTATTTAGCAAAGTTGCTGAAATAATTTCAAATCACTTTGAAATCGATAAAGATAAAGTGACTCTTGGATTGAGTATCAAAGACGACTTAAATGCAGATTCAATCAGTATCATGGAATTCGTTCTAGAATTGGAAGATGAATTCGGAACAGAAATTTCTGATGAAGATGCTGAAAAAATTGAAACTGTTGGAGCTGCAGTTGATTACATTATGGAAAACAACCAAGCTTAACAAAACGGATGCACTGGCGAATGCCGGTGTATTTTTTTGTACATTTTTGAATGATCCCGTAAAAGAAAAAGGCGTGCGAATGCGCACTTGTTTTTTTCAGAATTGCTATCCTTTTTTTAGTGAAAAAGAGTAAAAACGATACGGATTTGCCAGGTCAACTACTTGAGCGTATAGTGAACATAATTTGAAACGTTTGGAGTAAGCAAGCAATGAAAAAAAAGAAACGATGGGTAAGCATTCTTTTGCTGCTGGGGATTTTTCCAGTGGGAAATGTCGCCGCTGAAGAAAACAATCCTGTAGACGAAAATGCTAAGTATTCGGAACAGCAGCAAGTTGCGGATCAAGCTCAGAAAGACGGACTAGATCAAGCAACGGTGAAGCAACAAAACGAACAGGCGCAAGCGAGCGTACAAAGCAACGTCGAGCAAGAAAAAAAGACCGCTGAAGAAAAAGATCCTGAAGCCGATCCGAATCTAATCAGCGGTGAAGACGAAGCAGGGAGTTATTATTTACCTGCTGGAACAGAACATTCAGATTTGCAAAAAGCGAATCAAGGGAAAGCAGCTAATTTTTTTGCTTTAGAATTGTACTCATTGCCCTCAGTATCCGCGGCGGATGCAAATTTGCCTTCAAAAAGTTTTGTTGATGTCGCTTCTTATAATGGGAACGTTAGTGTAGCTGATTTTCAAAAAATGAAAGCTTATGGGGTGCGCGGTGTTGTAGTGAAGCTGACAGAGGGAACCTCCTATCAGAATCCTTACGCGGCAACACAAATCGCGAACGCTAAAGCAGCGGGACTAAAAGTCTCAGCCTATCACTATGCGTGGTTCACTTCAGATGCAAGTGCAAGAGCCGAGGCAAATTATTTTGCATCTTATGCGAGCCAATTGGGTTTATCTTCATCAACAGTGATGGTCAATGACATTGAGGCGCCGACTATTCGAAATCAAGGGAACCACACGAATGACTCTGCCTCGTTCGCAAATCAGTTGAACCGAATGGGGTACGGAAATGTCCGACATTATGCTAGTTTGGGTTGGTTCAATGAAGGGTTATTAGATGCACATGCACTAGGAAATAAAAACATCTGGGTTGCAGCCTATCCTTATTCTTTATCTGCCAAAAACTTTTATACAGAGTACGGTGCGTGGCAGTGGTCGTCACTGGTAAGTTTTCCAAATGTTAATGGGACTTTTGATGTTTCTGCGGATTATACAGGGATTTTTCAATCCGATCCGACACCGATTGGAACAGAGGCCATGTATCGAGTATACAATCCAAATAGCGGTGAACATTTTTATACTCGAGATAGCAATGAGAAAAACACGCTGCTTCAAGCCGGCTGGCGCTATGAAGGGGTCGCTTGGAATGCTCCGCAAAGTGGTGCGCCGGTTTATCGGATGTATAATCCAAATGCAGGAGACCATCACTATACACTGGATGCCGCAGAACGAGACAACTTGAAAAGAGCGGGGTGGCGTTATGAAGGGATTTCTTGGTACTCAGGTGGTACGCAACCGTTGTATCGATTGTATAATCCAAATGCGAAGACAGGAACCCATCATTATACGCTGAACACAAACGAGCGCGATCATTTAAAACAAGTCGGCTGGCGTTATGAGGGCATTGCTTGGTACGGAAAATAAAGAAAAAACTTCGTCGCAGCGGACGAAGTTTTTTTATTGTATAAAAGTTAAAAACCGTTTGTCCCAAATGGATTCATAGAAAGAGATAGTATCCTTTGCTGAGAGAAACTCATTGTCATAGGTAGTTGAAGCCTGTCTTGCCATCGACAAGGAGTATCCTGATCCGTGCGCAAATTTTATGGTAGCGTCCATACAGTATTGAGTCTGAGCACCACAAAGTTCTAGGCTTTGGATCTTAAGATGCTGCAAGAGCTCTTGCAGCTCTGTGTGGTAGAAAGAATTGGCATGCGTTTTTTGAAGCGTCGGGTCGTCTGGTCGCCGATCTAGTTCTTCTACGATCTCCCACGCCTCTGAGTTTTCGAGAAGGTACTCGTCACAGTGTTGAATGAAGATAATCGGTTTTTCCTGTTTACGATACCGGTTGATTCTTTCATTCACGAGCGCGATCAACTCAGAAAAATGATCAATCGTTCCATTCTCAAAGCAAACACCTTTTTGCAAATCGATGATCAGTAATGCGTCGGACAGCTTTTCCATTGAACATCCTCCACTCGTTTTGTCCACTCTATCATTTTTTTGGATAAGAAGGAAAAAGTTCGATGAATCTTTGAAAATTTCTTACTATCATCACTTCTGATTTAAAATTTGTGGAAAAAACAGTATAATAAAGCGTGATGGAAATCTCAAAAAAAGGAATGAGCCCATGGATACACAGTTGATCAATGAATTGAAAGAAAATTATGGCATCGTCTTTCACGATGTGAACTTATTGGAACAGGCGTTTACCCACTCATCATATGTGAATGAACACCGTAACATGAATATTTCAGATAATGAACGGTTAGAATTTTTAGGGGACGCTGTCTTAGAAATTCAAGTATCGGACTATTTGTATCACCACTATCCCAACTTGCCGGAAGGACGATTGACACGTTTACGTTCGGCGATCGTACGCGAAGAAAGTTTATCGAAATTTGCAAAAGAGTGTCATTTTGATCACTATATTATGTTAGGCAAAGGCGAAGAAAACTCTGGCGGTCGTGATCGTGCGGCGCTTTTGTGTGACTTGTTTGAAGCATTTTTGGGCGCTTTGTATCTAGATCAGGGATATGACACGGCCTTAAGCTTCATTAAAACGGTTGTTTTTCCGAAAATCGAAGCAGGCGTTTTTACACGTGAAATGGATCATAAAACTCGCCTACAAGAGGTTCTACAAAAAAGCGGCGATGTGACGATCGATTATCGATTGGTCAATGAAGAAGGCCCCGCACATGAACGAATCTTTACGATCGATGTCTATGCCGACAATCAAATGATCGGATCAGGTCAAGGGAAATCCAAAAAATTAGCTGAACAAGATGCAGCAGAGAAAGCATTAGCAAAGCTTGCGAAAAAATAGTTTATTTGATCGAGTATAGAGAAAAATAGACTGACTGCGCACGACAGATCCTGTTGCCAGTCACTGCTTGCGTCCGGCTTAACAGATAATTTTGAACACTGCTGCGCGAGTTCGTGTGGCTTTTTATGAAATTTAGGAGGAACATTTTGTATTTAAAACGAATTGAGATCGCCGGCTTTAAATCTTTTGCCGACCGGACCAAGATCGAATTTGAAGAAGGCGTGACTGCGGTCATTGGACCAAATGGCAGCGGGAAAAGCAATATTACCGAAGCGATTCGTTGGGTCCTTGGGGAACAATCTGCGAAGAGTTTGCGCGGAGGTAAGATGCCGGATATTATTTTTGCGGGTTCGGAATCAAGAAAACAATTAAATATTGCGGAAGTCACAGTGGTATTGGATAATACTGACAATTATCTGCCGCTGGGCTTTAGCGAGGTCAGTGTGACCAGACGGTATCGTCGAACGGGTGAAAGTGACTTTTTTATCAATAAAAAAGCCTGCCGGTTGAAGGATATTCAGGATTTATTTATGGACTCTGGTTTAGGAAAAGAATCGTTTTCAATCATTTCCCAAGGGAAAGTCGAGGCGATTTTTGCCAGTAAGCCAGAAGACCGTCGTGGGATTTTTGAAGAAGCTGCGGGTGTTTTGAAATATAAACAGCGGAAACGCAAAGCGGAGCAGAAACTTTTTGAGACAGAGGATAATTTGAGTCGGGTTCAAGACATTGTTTATGAATTAGAAGATCAGCTGACTCCTTTAGCTGCTCAAAGTGAAGCAGCGAAGGAGTTTTTGGCGTTAAAAAAAGAATTGACGGCAACGGATATCAGTTTGACCGTCGCGAAAATCAAAAAAACACGAGATTCTTGGCAATCAGCAAAGACGGATTTTGATGAACTATCTGCAACAACCGAAGAAAAAAGTCGTTTTATCCAGCAGACAGAAGTGCAATTAGGAAAGCTGCGAGAAAAACGTGGTTCTTTAGATGAACAATTAGAGACCGGACAGCAGCAATTGCTTCACCTGTCAGAAGCCTTGAAGCAAGCGGAAGGTCAAAAGGACTTACTAAGCGAACGCTCAAAGAACACATTGAAGACTAGCTCAGAGTATCAAACAACGTTAGCTGAGCATCGTAAAAAACAAACAGCAGCTCAATTGAACTTGCAGGAAGTACAAGTACAGCAAGATGAAAAACAAACGGAAAAGCGTGAATTAGAAGAAAAAATTCAACAGCTGACAGCAGAAGCAGAGAAATACAAAAAATCACCGAAAGAATTATTAGAGGAATTGCGCGGGACTTATGTAGAACTGATGCAAGAGTCGGCAAATGTCAGTAATGAGCTGAAATATTTAGATCGTCAGTACACTCAGGAAACAGCTAAAAATCAGCAAAGTGTCACACGCTATGAAGCTTTGCGGGAGCAGTTGGAAGAGTTGACGACTAAGCAAAGCGACGCACAAGCGAAAACACAGGAGCTTGAAGGTCGATTAACCGAAGAGCAAGAACAGTATCGACGCTTAACTGAAGAGAAGAACGCCACACAACAGCAATTGCAAAAAGAACAGCAAATGATGTATGACCTGATGAGTCAGGTTCAGCAAGCCCGTGCGCGTCAAAAAAGTTTACAAGAGATTCAAGAAAATTATAGCGGCTTTTATCAAGGTGTCCGCAGCGTCTTGCAGCATAAAGACCAATTAAGCGGAATCGTTGGGGCCGTGGCGGAATTGATTCAGGTACCACAAGAATATACATTGGCAATCGAAACGGCGCTTGGTGCTTCGGCACAGCATATCATTGTAGAAACTGAAAAAGATGCGCGTCAAGGGATCACTTTTCTAAAAAAACAACGCAGTGGCCGTGGAACATTTCTACCGTTAACTACAATCAAGCCTCGCAGTCTCGGTACGCATCAGTATCAGGCGATTAAGGAGCAAGATGGCTTTTTAGGCGTTGCTAGCGAACTCGTTTCATTCTCAGAAAACGTTGCGCCGGTTGTGCAGAATCTACTAGGTGCGATCGTGATTGCTCGTGATTTGGACAGTGCCAACCAATTGGCTCGTCAGTTGCGTTATCAAGTTCGAGTGGTTTCTTTAGGCGGCGACGTGATGAACGCCGGTGGTTCTATGACCGGTGGTGCGACGAAACAAGGAAATCGTGGAAACTTGTTTAATCAAGGGCATGAACTTGCGGAGTGGACGAAGCGTTATGAGGAAATCAACCAAGCGTTGCAGAAAAAGGAAGTATTTGTCCGAGAGTTGCAGTCAAAAGTGGCGGAACAAACGGAAAACTTAGAGATGCTGCGAACGCAAGGGGAGCAGACACGTTTATCTTATCAAGAAGCGCAAAGCATCGAAGAACATGTACGCACTGATTTGACGCGTTTAAATAAGGAGCAAACGTTATTTTCTTATGAAGCGAAGGAATTGGAAAGTTTCTTAACGGATTATCAGGTACAAAAAGAAGAATTAGCATTTAAACAAGTGGAATTAAAAACGAAACAAGAGCAAATCAATCAAGAAATCCAACAATTAAATGAGGAAAGTGATCAGCTAGAAGAAAAGCGTGCAGCTATCAATGCTGAATTAAGCCGTTTACAAGCGGATTACGCCGTACTGGATGAACGTCTGCTGTATCTTGGACGGCAGTCCTTGAGTTTTGAAAATCAGATCGATGAGCTGGATAGACAAATCAAAAGCCTGGAGAATCATCTGTCTGCGTTATCAAATGATTCTTCAGATCACGAAGAAACAGAAGAAAGTCTAAATCAACGATTGACAGAGCTAGCGACTGCCCGCGAACACTTGCAGGAGCAGTTGATGATTTGGAAAGAAAATCGTCAGAGTCTGCAGCAGCAAGTGGATCAGGCGGATAGTGCGCTAACAGAGGCGAACCGCGATCAAAAACAATTGCTGGCCAGACAATCACAAGCAGATGTCCAGAAGAATCGTTACGAACTAAAATTGGACAATGCGTTGGCTTACCTGCAGGAGGAATATAGCTTGACCTTTGAAGGAGCCGCGACGCAGGCTGATGATGAAATTGATCAGCAAATTGCTCAAAACGAAGTGAGTCGCTTGAAACAGGCGATTGAAAAACTTGGTCCAGTCAACTTAAATGCGATTGAACAATACCAGCAAGTCGAAGAACGCTATGATTTTCTAACGACACAACGAGATGACCTGTTGTCTGCGAAAGAGCAGCTGTTTGAAACGATGGATGAGATGGACGATGAAGTTAAAACACGTTTTTATACAACTTTCCAAGCGATTCGCGAGAAATTTAATGTTGTCTTTCCCAATATGTTCGGCGGCGGTCGAGCAGAATTGGTATTAACAGATCCAAGCGACTTGTTGAACACGGGAATCGAAATCGAGGCACAGCCGCCAGGTAAGAAACTGCAAAGCTTGTCCTTACTTTCAGGTGGGGAACGAGCGTTGACGGCTATCGCGCTGCTGTTTTCAATTATTCAGGTGCGCCCGGTACCTTTTTGTGTGCTAGATGAAGTCGAAGCAGCTTTGGATGAAGCCAACGTAGCCCGTTTTGGCCGTTACTTGAGCGCGTTTCAAAACGATACGCAATTTATTGTAGTCACTCACCGTAAAGGAACAATGGAAGCAGCAGATGTGCTTTATGGTGTGACCATGCAAGAGTCAGGCGTTTCAAAAATTATTTCGGTGCGCCTTGAAGAAGTGAAGGATGACGGGAAATTCCAAATGAAGAAAGGGGAAACACTGAAATGATAAAATTAGTTGCGATTGATTTAGATGGGACTTTATTGACGGATGCGAAAACTATTTCTGATACAAACAAGAAAATCCTTGCCGAAGCGAAAGCTCGAGGAGTGAAGATCGTCATTTGTACCGGTCGTCCGTTGATTGCAATCAAGGAGTATCTAGCAGAATTGAATTTACTTGATGCAGATGACTACTCGATTACCTTTAATGGCGGGTTGATTCAAACCAATACAGGAGAGATCCTGGGCAAAACGGCGATGGAGTTAGCCGATGTCACCCATCTCCATCAGTTGTTGACCAAGATTCAGTTGCCAATGGATGTTTTATCAGACGCTCTGTGTTTACAATTTGAGACAGCGAAGGATCATCCTTCTATCTATCCAACGTTGAATAAAGCGTTGACCTATGTTCCTAAAACAATAGAAGGATTAAAGGAAGAAGCCCTGTACAATAAAGTTGTCGCAGCGGTTAATGTTGAGTATCTAGATCAGCAGATCCCCTTGATTCCCTCAGAAGAATATGAGCGTTTTGAGATTTTTAAAACGCGTCCAAATTTATTAGAATTTATGCCAAAGGGTGTAACGAAAGCATTTGGCCTTTCTGTTTTAGGTGAACGTCTGGGAATCACACCTCAAGAAATGATGGCCTTGGGGGATGAAGCAAACGATCTGTCCATGATCACTTACGCAGGAATGGGCGTGGCGATGGAAAATGCGACGGATGGTGTAAAATCTGCTGCGAACTTTGTTACGAAAACGAACCAAGCGGATGGTGTGGCACATGCGATCCAAAAATTTGTATTCGATGGATCAGATTTGATATAAGGGGGATTTTAAATGGGATTATTTGACCGCATAAAAAAAGCCTTTACCGGTGAGCAAACAGACGAACCTGAAAAGCAAGAAGAGGTCGTTGAGGAGACGAAAGATTCCTCTGAGAATGGCGATGGCGTCGAAACGACGGAAGTAACGAAAGATACAGACAGTGAAGACGCGCTGGAGACTGATGAGGTTGCTGAAAGAAGTGCAGAAGAAGAGGAAGAAGCGCTAGAACAAGCGGCGGAAACAATAGATGTACCCGCAGAAGAAGTGTTGCCTGCTGAACCGGAAATTCCCGACTTAACTGAAGAAACGGAAGAAGTGGCACAACCGACTCATGAGGATGACGATACATCTGTAACAGAAAATGAAGCCGTTGAAGATGAGAAAGCACCAGAAGTTGAAGAAACGATTCCAGAAGCAGAACCAGAGATCGAGCAGTCCTCTGATGTGGATCAGTCAGAAGAAACCGTGCAAGAAAAATACGATAAGGGATTAGAAAAAACTCGAAAATCCTTTGGCGATCGCATGAATGAGCTGTTTGCCCGATTCCGCCGCGTAGATGAAGACTTCTTTGAAGAATTAGAGGAGACTCTGATCGGAGCGGACGTAGGCTTTGATACAGCGATCAAATTAACAGATTCATTGCGGCAAGAAGTTAAATTGAAAAACGCTAAAAAGCCAGCACAGATTCAAAATGTTATTATTGAGAAGCTTGTGGAGATTTACGAAGCGGAAGGCATCAACGAAAATAATAAAATTAATTTGCAGAATGACGGCTTGAGCGTGATTTTGTTTGTCGGTGTGAACGGTACAGGAAAAACGACGAGCATCGGAAAGCTAGCCAATCAGTACAAAAATGAAGGCAAGAAGGTACTATTAGCTGCAGCCGATACATTTCGTGCAGGTGCGATCGATCAGCTAGTCGTCTGGGGCGAGCGCTCTGGTGTAGAAGTTGTTCGTGGCAATGCAGGTGGCGATCCGGCAGCCGTAGTCTTTGATGCGGTAGATAAAGCTAAAAAGGAAAATTACGATATTTTATTGATCGATACAGCAGGACGACTGCAAAATAAGGTCAATTTGATGAATGAGCTGGAGAAAATCAAGCGAGTAATCCAGCGTGAATTTCCAACAGCCCCTCATGAAGTATTATTAGTGGTCGATGCGACAACCGGGCAAAATGCACTCGTACAAGCACGTCAGTTCAAAGAAACAACCGATGTTACTGGCCTAGTCTTAACCAAATTGGACGGGACAGCAAAAGGCGGGATTGTCTTGGCGATTCGAAATGAACTGCATCTGCCAGTAAAACTGGTTGGTTTAGGAGAAGGGATCAATGATTTAGAAGCATTTGATTCCAATGACTTTGCCGTTGGATTATTTAAGGGCTTATTGAAAGAAGAGTAAAAAAGAACTGTTGAGATTTTTTTCTCAGCAGTCCTTTTTTTTATTCTGAAAATAAGGCGGCAAGTGGAGGCTGATATCCGTATAGCGCATGTTGATATCCATTACCCGATGAACCTCGTCGCAATGAAATTGATGTTGTTGGTGCGGCCGTAATAAGACGATCTCTTTTGTATCAGGGGTCTCCTGATTTAGGGGAGCTAGATCATTTGTGGTGGTCTGTAAATTTCCGTACATAAGGAAGTCCTCCATTCTGCTAAGTGAGAAATCACTAGCTGATTTCATTTGTGCATTTATTAATTTATTACTAATAGTTAATCATATTATCATTTAAAACGCTATGCTTTTTTTAAGCATTTCCGTTCTGTTTCTGAATGTTCTTCTATATAATGTAGCATGGGAGGGTTGTGGACAAATGAATACAAAAGAAATGATGGCATACGAAAAGGTCAAACCTTTTTTAATGCAAGCACGGTATGGGATTGAAAAGGAAAGTCAACGAGTCACACTAGCGGGAGATTTGGTACAGACGGATCATCCAGCTTCTGTGGGAAATCGCAGCTTCCATCCCTATATCCAAACAGATTTTTCTGAATCACAATTAGAATTGATTACGCCAGTCACGGAATCAGTAGATGAAGTTTTGGCTTATTTAGAAGCGATCCATGATGTGGCTCAACGAAGTATGTCAAAAGAGGAAATGATGTGGCCGTTTTCTATGCCGCCAGCGCTTCCTGAAAAAGAAGAAGCCATCCATATTGCAAAATTGGAGCGCCATGCAGATGTGTTGTACCGTCGCTACTTAGCACGGGAATACGGCAAACGTAAGCAAATGGTAAGTGGGATTCATTTTAACTTTGAATATGGCTTGGACCTGATCAAGCAATTATTTTTGGCACAAACCGAAGAAGCATCAATGGAAAACTTTAAGACTCGTTTATATATGAAAATCGCGCGTAATTTTTTACGGTATCGCTGGTTGTTGACCTACTTATTTGGAGCCAGTCCCTTGAGCGAGGCACGGTATTTTGAGGATGAGGATCGTCCAAAAGAGCCAGTTCGCAGTATCCGGACGAGTCATTATGGATATGTAAATAAACCAGATGTACAAGTTTCTTACGCGACATTGACTCGATATAGTGAAGATTTAGCTGAGAATGTTGCAAAAGGACGTTTATCCGAAGAGAAAGAGTTCTACGCACCTATTCGAATGCGTGGCGGAAAAAAGGTTGCAGATCTTTTTCATACAGGGATTCGCTACGTAGAATTGCGTAACATTGATTTGAACCCTTTTGACCGTGTGGGGATTGATGCAGATGAGATTGCGTTCATTCATTTATTCATGCTGTACCTGTTATGGACCGATGAGAAGTTAGCAGCGGATGAATGGGTAGCCGAAGGAAATGACATCAGCGACGCCGTTTCTATGGAACATCCAGCTAAACCGACCGCATATCTGGCAGAAGGAAAGATGATTTTTTCTGAGATGCTGGAAATGATGAGTGAACTGGAATTAGAGGGTGTTGACCTGCTTAAAAGATATGAGACTTGGTTAGATCATCCTGAAGAAACGTTGGCTGCACGAATTCTTGCCTTAGATGAAAAAGACGGGCAAGCGGCAGTGGCAGTAGAACTGGGACGCCAATTTTATGATCAGGCTTGGGCGCATCCTTACCAGCTAGCGGGCTTCAAAGAAATGGAATTGTCGACGCAAAATCTTTTGTTCGATGCCATTCAAAAAGGGATCGAGACAGAAGTGCTAGACCGACAGGATCAATTCGTGAAGCTGCAGCATGGAGAACACCAAGAATTAGTAAAAAACGGAAATATGACAAGTAAGGACACGTACATTGCCCCCTTGCTGATGGAAAATAAGACAGTAACTAAAATAATGCTGGCGCGTGCGGGCTTCCGAGTGCCAGATGGTGAAACCTTTGGGACGATGGCGGAAGCAAAAAAGGCCTATCCTAGGTTTGCTCAAAAAGCGTTTGTCATCAAACCAAAATCGACGAATTATGGACTGGGGATCACGATTTTCAAAGGCGAGACCTCGATCGCGGATTTTAATAGTGGTCTATCGATCGCTTTTGCGGAAGACGATGAGATCATTATTGAAGAGTTCTTACCGGGAACGGAGTATCGTTTCTTCGTAATCGACAATCAAGTGAAGGCGGTACTGCTGCGCATTCCTGCCAATGTGATTGGAGACGGAGAACAGACGATTGAAGAATTAGTGACTGAGAAAAACGCCGACCCTTTGCGAGGAAATAACCACCGTTCACCATTGGAAAAAATCCAATTGGGTGAATTGGAGCAATTGATGCTAAAGGAACAAGGCTTGAAGATCAACAGCGTTCCTAAGAAAGATCAGCAAGTATTTTTAAGAGAAAACTCAAATGTCTCGACGGGCGGCGACTCCATCGATGTGACTGATGAGATGCATGACAGCTATAAGGACCTTGCTGTCAAAGCAGTGGCTGTTTTGGGCGCCCGTATCAGCGGGATTGATTTGATCATTCCGAACATGGACAAGCCTTACGAAACAGCAGAAGATTATGGGATTATCGAAGCAAATTTCAATCCGATGATGCACATGCATATTTATCCCTACATTGGCAAAAGCCGCCGATTAACTACGGACGTATTGCGTTTCTTATATCCAGAAATGACGATCTAAAAAAATAAACCGGACTGCGTAAGCGGCCCGGTTTATTTTTTTGTATGGATAAATTTGTCGATCTCGGCTAAAGAGTTTGAGAATAGCACGCGCTCACGGTCTTCTTTCGATAAGAAGGATTGCTCGACCATTTGATCAAAAAAATGTTGCAAGGGAAGATAGTATTCATTTACATCAAAGAAGATGCACGGGTTATTATTCTGACCAACCCGAGCCCAAGAGAAGGCTTCCGTGATTTCTTCTAACGTACCGATTCCTCCATAAAATAGCTTTCGCAGAACGTGATTTTGACAATGATTTTCGAAGCACATTAGTCGTTCAATTCAATCGTTTGCTTTGTTTCTTCGACAGTCAAGCCAGTCTTTGCTTCCCACCACACCCGCATCTCTTTTCCGTAAGTATCTGGAAAACGATGGACCATATCAATCAGAGGCTCACCTTGGATAGTAGCCCGAGGAAAATGCATCGCCAAATTCAAATTCAATTCCTTTAGCAAACTATAATATTGGAACATCATGTAATACATTTCTTCGTCATCTTTGCTAGCTAAAACTAATGCTGCGCGGTCGAGCATAAAGCCTAAACTCCTCATCATGAATAAGAAACCAGGCAATTCCTCTTTTTCAATATCATCGACTTCCTTTAGGATATCAATGTGCAAATCAAGCGCTTGCAATAAATCGGTTTGTAAATTTTGATAGGTGACCATCGCGTTCCCTCCTTTAATAATCTCTTCAAAATAAGTATAGCACAGACGTAAAATTACTCACGGAGAAATCAGCATTTGACTCGCATTATTAGATTGATTTGTGTAAAGTAAACGGGAAGGAGGCGGCAAAATGGGGAAATTAGCTGTTATCACGGATTTGCACGCGGATATCAATCATTTTGGCGTAAAGGAACTAGAAAAGCTTTTTAATTTATTGAAGGAACAGGACGTCACGCGTCTTCACTTTGCTGGCGATACTGCTAATAAGATCGCTCAGACACTGACAATCAATGATTTTTTTCGGAAACGTGGACTCCCGACGACGTTTAACTTGGGGAATCACGAGATGGGAAATATCAAAGGAGAGCAGATGATCGAGCATTATCCAGATAGTCATTTCTTAAATCTTCGCTATCTAGCCTTGAATGAGAAAACGGTTTTGCTAGGCTTTAACGGCTGGTATGATTATGGCTTCTCTGAGCTAAATGATCCAAAGCAAATTCGTTCTATAAAAAATATTTATTGGTTTGACCGTATCATTGAACGCTTTTCTGATGATCAGTCAGTAGATCACGAGATTCTGGGACAGTTGCGCCGTACATTAGATGATTTAGCAAAGAAGAACTATCAAGTTATTTTAGCAACTCATTTCGTTCCAAAAGAAGAGTTCATCGTTCATTTGGATGGTGACTATCAAATTTGGAATAAATTGAATGCTTTTTTAGGATCTAAAGCGTTAGGTGAATTATTGGATCAATATCCCAATGTTCAACACGTTGTATTTGGCCATACCCATAGACGATTTTCTGACCAAACGATTCAAGGAACGGTTTATAGCTGTCGGCCATTGGGGTATTATTACGAGTGGGGAATCACCCGTGATTTTATTTTAGATAATCATTTGGCAGAGGTGTTTATTCCTATGAAGATGCGTCGGTTATTAAACGAACATCGGACGGAATTCGATGCGTATAAAGAAAAACATCTGATCGAAGAATTTAAAAAATCACTAACGTTAATTTCTTATTAGTAGCAGGAGGACACATGTCTAATGGAAACAATCAAACAATTTTTTCTAAAGTTTACTCAGACGACCCCGTTTGTGTTAGCGAACACGATGATCGTCATTCCGTATTTATTGTTTATGCATTTGCTTGACCCGAAGCAGTCTGTCACAGTGTTGCCGTTTGTGCTTTTTTATACTTTTCGAGTGACAGGTGTCTTTCTGATTCGCGGATTGTACCGATCCATCGATCAGTATACGTTATTGATGGTTTCTCTTTTACTGGGGGGGATTGGGTCATTTTTGACGTTGATGGGTACAATTAATTTTGCGTTCTATTTGTTGGGAAGCATCTTGTGGGGGTTGAGTGCCTCTTGGCTGCCTCCTGCGAATACCAGCGTGACTTTCTATGAAAAATCTAAAGGGTATCAAACAATGAGCAATCAAGGTTATTTGATCGCCCTGCTTGTTTTGACACCGTTATTAGTTACTACAACATTGTCTTTTCCGATCCAAGCAGTCATCGTACCAAGTGTGGTTGCATTTTATTTTGTTTGTGCTTATCATACGGTGAAGCATTATCCACACTACGAAATGGATTTTAAAGAATTAACAAAGCATGTTTTCTCTGTTTCAGAATTAATATGGTTTCTGTTGTTTTTTATCGCACTCTTCCTGTTGCGAAGCGGACGATTATTATTTAATGAGTCTTTATTGAATCAAGGGATTCTATTATTTGCGGGCGTCTTCATTGTGGCAGTAGTTCTTATTAATCAGGTGAAAAACCGGTGGAAGCTTCCGCTTTGGCAAAATGCGCTAACGTTCCTTAATGGGATGTTGGGCAATTTCATCTTTTTATTTGGTGCTTTTTATATCGCAGTCTATAAAGGGACGGCTTCACAGGGCGTGTATTTGTTTCTGCCTTATCTTTTAGGGATGATCAGTTCGATCCTCTTTGCTGGCAAAATACGCCGCTCGTTCAACAATCCGTTAAAGGTGCAACTGGCTGGATTAGCAGCTGGATTGTTGCTGTTGAGTGTCCGTGTTCTGTTTCCATTGGCAATTCTAGTATTGACTTTTTTCCAAAGTGGAACGAGCGGTTGGCTGAATCGATTATTTTATGACACAGAAAGCATCGAGCAACAGCAGCGGCTCACAGCAAAATACTCTACATCCAATAAGGGAAGTATCACGCATCAATTTATCTTGATGCTCTTGCTGCTTTTAACATTACGAATCAAACAACTGCCTATAGAAGATATTTTTTTACTGAGTCATTTGCATGGTTCGGATATTCTTATGACTATGGATATCGTTAAATTCAGCTCAATCATCATTCTATTTATTGGAGTCTGGCTAGTTGGAAGGATGGGGAAACATGCGTTTGATCATTGACGGCGATGGTTCGCCAGTAAAAGATACCACGATCGAAGTGGCTGAAAAATATGCTTTGCCCGTGGTTATCGTAACAAGTATCGATCACTATTCAAAAAAAGAATACCCAGCTTTTGTGGAATTCATTTATGTTGACCGTGGAGCAGATTCAGCAGATTTTAAGATTGTTTCGGTCATCCAACCAGAAGATATCTTGGTCACACAGGATTACGGTTTAGCTTCTTTGACGTTGACTAAAGCGGCGCATGTCCTGCATCAATCTGGGATGGAATATACGCAAATGAATATAGATGCCTTATTGACACAGCGTTTTATCGGAAGTAAAATGCGGCAAGCGAAGCAGCGTACGAAAGGACCGAAGCCTTTTACGAATGAGGATCGGGAACAGTTTAAAGAGGTCCTGAAAAGCTTGATTCAACAGACTTTAATGTAATCTAAATGATAAGGTTTGTAACACTTGTAAAATTTCTTTTTGGGGATTTTGATTTTTGTGCTAAAATATGAGGGATCAGAAAGTAATGGAGGATACTCAGTTGAAAATTATTTTACTTTATGGTGGAAAAAGTCCAGAACATGATGTATCAATTTTGTCGGCCTTTTCAGTAATTTCTGCGGTTTATTTTGATTATTATCAAGTACAACTTGTTTATATTGATAAGACCGGTCAATGGGTCAAAGGCCCGTTGTTGACAGAAGCACCAGAAACAGATGAGACGTTGCGCTTAACTTGGGACCCAACAGGGCATGAAGTTGAAGGGTTTAATGGCAAGGTCATTGCGCCTGGTGATATCAAAGAAGAGGATGCGATCGTCTTTCCAGTCTTACACGGACCCAATGGAGAAGACGGAACGATCCAAGGATTTCTTGAAACATTGGATATGCCATATGTCGGTGCGGGTGTTATGACAAGTGCCTGTGCTATGGACAAAATTATGACCAAATACATCTTGCAAGCGGCAGGAATCCCACAGGTTCCTTATGTGCCTGTTTTGAAAAACCAGTGGAAAGAAAATCCAAAACAAATTTTTGATAAATGCGAAGGCATGTTGCTATATCCAATGTTTGTAAAACCTGCAAATATGGGTTCAAGCGTAGGGATCTCTCGTGCCGAAAATCGTGAAGAGCTGCAAAATGCATTACAAGAAGCGTATCGTTATGATTCTCGTGCCTTAGTGGAACAGGGAATCGACGCGCGTGAAATTGAAGTAGCAGTTTTAGGAAATACCGATGTGCGGACGACGTTACCAGGAGAAATTGTCAAAGAAGAAGCTTTCTATGACTACAATGCCAAATACATTGACAACACAATACAAATGGCTATACCTGCGGAAGCGCCGGAAGAGGTTATGCAAAAAGCAAGAGATTATGCTAAATCTGCCTATACCATGTTTGGTGGTTCGGGACTTTCTCGGATTGACTTCTTCTTGACGAACAAGAATGAATTGTTCTTGAATGAATTGAACACGATGCCTGGCTTTACTGAATTTAGTATGTACCCATTATTGTGGGAAAATATGGGATTAAAATACGGTGATTTAATAGAAGAATTGATTCAATTAGGCCTGAAGCGTTACGAACAGCAAGCCGCATTTGAATAGTCCGGCCGCTGTTTATCACTACTAGCAGAACTTGAGATCTTCTTCTTAAAGAGGCGGTCTCAAGTTCATTTTATCGTTCGGCTTGCCGGGCTAACTTTTGACGAATTGCTCAAAATTTAGTACGTTGGCAACGCCTATAGTCAGAAACAACATTTGGGAGGAACACCATGAATTTTACAACGACAATCATCAGCAAGGCCGTTCAAGGTGAAGTATTGGCGGAAAATGAGGTGACCGTTACTGGTGTCGAATTCGATTCACGAAAAATTGAAGCCGGTGATTTGTTCGTCCCATTGCAGGGAACGAATGATGGCCATACGTTTGTAAACAAGGCGATCGAAAATGGCGCAACGGCTACGCTATGGAGTCAAGATCCCGCAACTGCCCCTGAAGGGATTGCAGTGATCTTGGTCAAAGACACACTGTCTGCTTTCCAAGCGTTAGCGAGTTACTATTTACTGGAGGAAAATCCAGATGTGATCGCGATTACTGGTTCGAATGGCAAAACAACGACAAAAGATATGACTGAATCGGTCCTGAGTCAAACGTTTCGGACGTATAAAACACAAGGGAACTACAACAATGATATTGGGTTGCCTTACACAATTTTACATATGCCTGAAGGAACAGAGAAACTGATTCTTGAAATGGGAATGGATCATGCGGGGGAAATCAGTGTGTTGTCTGAACTCGCTGAACCGGATGTTGCTGCGATCACCATTATTGGGGAAGCACACATTGAAAATCTAGGGTCCCGTGAAAAAATCGCTGATGCGAAAATGGAGATCACAACAGGATTAGCCTCAGATGGATTATTGATCATTCCGGCTGCGGAACCTCTATTAGAGGAGCGTATACGCTCCTTGCCTCAAACAATTGAAACATTTGGCATCCAAGCAGGCGATCTTTCTGCTACGATCCTAAATGAAGACAAAGGGGCAACCGTATTTTCGGTAGATGACAAGGGTTATCAAATTCCTCTGCCAGGAAATTACAATGTGCAAAATGCGCTGATCGCTATGGCAATCGGCCGCTGGTTTGGCTTGTCCAATGATGAGATATTTCAAGGACTAGCCTATGTACAGGTCACGCAAAATCGGACGCAGTGGCTGAAGGCTAGTAATGGCGCCGATATTTTAAGTGACGTATACAATGCGAATCCAACGGCGATGGGTCTAGTACTAGATACATTTGCCAAACTTCCGACAGGAGGCCGCCGCTTGGCTGTGTTAGCGGATATGCTGGAATTGGGTTCCGATTCCTTTTCTCTTCACACCAGTATGGTGGAGCATTTGAATGATCGTGATTTTCATGAAGTATTTTTATATGGTAATGACATAAAGGGATTAAAGGTGGCTTTAGCAGATCGTTATCCAGCTTTGGCTGTTCATTACTTCAACAAAGAAGAAAAACAGCAAATGATGGACGCTGTCAAAAAGAGTTTGCAAGCACAAGACAGTGTGGTTCTAAAAGGCAGTAACGGAATGGGCTTGATCGAAGTTGTTGAAACTTTGCAGTCGTAGTGAAAACTTGCAGAAAACGAAATGATGTGCTAAAATGAGCCATTGCCGAGAAATGAAGTAATGATTGAATGAGTCATCCAATAAATTAAAGATTCGCTAGCGAATGTTTCGCTGGCTTACCAATTATTTTTGAGAAGCGGTTGGGGCATTTTTCAGTTGAACGATGTCGCAGCCCCTTTTTGTGAGAGATGATCCTTCCGCCTGACTTCGCGGAGCGGTTTTTCGGTAGTATCGCCAAGGTCGGCAACTAAAGGGACCGTTGCAGACCAAACGCAGATACCAAACCACACGCTCTAAATGATAAGGTCAACAGACAATAGGAGGATATCATTTGAAATTCAAAGAATTAAAATTAGCACCAGAACTATTACTAGCGGTTGAACGCGCAGGATTTGAAGAAGCAACACCGATCCAAGAACAAACTATTCCTTTAGCATTAGCCGGAAAAGACGTTATTGGTCAAGCACAAACAGGTACAGGTAAAACAGCCGCTTTTGGCTTGCCAATGCTAGATAAAATCGATACAACGAAAAATGGGTTACAAGGTCTGGTTATCTCACCAACTCGTGAGCTTGCCATTCAAACGCAAGAAGAACTGTATCGTCTAGGACGCGATAAAAAGATTCGTGTACAAGCAGTTTACGGTGGCGCAGATATTGGCCGTCAAATTCGTGGGTTGAAAGATCGTCCACATATCGTTGTAGGAACACCAGGACGGATGCTTGATCACATCAACCGTCACACATTGAAATTAGAAACTGTTGAAACATTGGTCTTGGATGAAGCAGACGAAATGTTGAACATGGGCTTCTTAGAAGATATCGAAAAAATCATCAGTAAGGTCCCTGCAGAACGCCAAACATTGTTGTTCTCAGCAACAATGCCTGATGCAATCAAAAAAATCGGCGTGAAATTCATGAAAGACCCTGAACACGTGAAAATCAAAGCCAAAGAAATGACGGCTGATTTGATCGATCAATATTATGTTCGGGCAAAAGATTATGAAAAATTCGATGTCATGACGCGCTTGTTTGATGTTCAAACACCAGACCTAGCGATCGTTTTCGGTCGTACAAAACGCCGTGTAGACGAATTGGCTCGTGGCTTAGAAGCACGCGGCTATAAAGCTGAAGGTATCCATGGCGACTTGTCACAGCAAAAACGGATGAGCGTATTACGTTCGTTCAAACGTGGCGATCTTGATATTTTAGTAGCGACAGACGTAGCAGCCCGCGGCTTGGATATTTCTGGCGTTACCCACGTATACAACTACGATATTCCACAAGATCCAGAAAGCTATGTTCACCGTATTGGTCGTACAGGCCGTGCTGGTAAAGGCGGAATGTCTGTCACATTCGTTACACCAAACGAAATGGGCTACTTGCATGTGATTGAAAACTTGACGAAAAAACGCATGAACCCAATGCGTCCGCCAACCGAAAAAGAAGCCTTCAAAGGCCAATTAGGTGCAGCGATGGAACAAGTTCAAAGTCAAATGGAAGAAAATTCCGACAGCCTTGAAAAATACAATGAGTCTGCTAAAGAATTATTAGCGGCGTATTCACCAGAAGAGCTTGTTGCTTTATTGTTGAAAACGACAGCAAAAGATCCTTCAGATGCTGTACCAGTAAAAATCACTCCAGAACGCCCATTGCCTTCAAATAAAAAAGGCGGCTTCAATCGTGGCGGAGGAAAACGCAGCGGTGGAAATAACCGTGGCGGCGGCCGTGGCAAAGATAATTACCGTAAAGACCGTGGCGGTGATCGCGACCGTAATAAAAATAAAAACTACGGTGGCAACAAGCAACGCAGCAACAACAACAACAAAAATACAAACCGCAGCAATGATAAAAAACGTGGTTTCGTGATTCGTACGAACTCGAACGACTAATTATCAGCGACTATCAAAGCCATCAATCTTTTTGATTGATGGTTTTTTCTTGTTATGACAGACTTTGAAAAGATTCTTTGAAAAAAATCGTAGCATTTAAAGAAGTCTTTGGTAAAATAAGAGTGTTACTTGAAAGGGGTGAGGATTGCATGATTAAAGGAATTGGAATTGATGCCACAGAGCTTGAGCGGGTCGCCAAAATTATAGAACGTCGGCCGCATTTTGTGGATCGGATATTAACTCCGGCAGAACAGACCCTTTTTGCTAGCCATTCTCCCCATCGTCAGGTAGAATTTTTAGCAGGACGGTATGCATGCAAAGAAGCATTTTCTAAAGCTTGGGGAACGGGTATTGGAAAAGTTAGTTTTCAAGAGTTAGAAATTTTGCGCGATGATCATGGTGCGCCGGCCTTTACAAAATCACCTCACAAGGGAAACGTGTTTGTCAGTTTGACGCACACAGAGGAGCTAGCAATTGCACAAGTAGTGCTAGAGGAATAGAAAGAAGGACACGTACTTTATGGTTGTAACGTATCATCGACCTACGAGAGCTATCATACATAGGAAAGCAATGAAAGAGAACATCAAAAATGAAGTCGAACGGTTACCAGAAGGTGTTGAATTGTTCGCTGTTGTTAAGGCAGACGGATATGGCCATGGTGCGGTAGCGACAGCGCATGTTGCTTTGTCTGCGGGTGCGACTGGTTTTTGCGTCGCGACATTAGATGAGGCGATTGAACTACGGGAAGCGGGAATCACTGAGCCGATTTTAGTATTAAGTGTCGTGTTTCCAAGTTATTTATCGTTAGTCATTGATTATGATCTATCTATCACAGTCGCAACAAAGGACTGGTTGATTGAAGCACAAAAAGTGTTGAACGATCTAGAAGAAACAACGACTGCTCCAATAAAAATTCATATCAAAGCAGATACTGGGATGGGACGAATTGGGTTCTTGACAGCAGACGAAGTCAAAGAAGCGGCTGCGTTTATCGAAGCGTCCCCTGATATGACTTGGGAGGGATTGTTTACGCATTTCTCTACGGCTGATGAGCAGGACACTTCTTATTGGCACAAACAAGCAGATCGTTTCAATGGAATTATTCAAGCTTTGGCTCATTTGCCTCGTTATGTTCATTCCAGCAATAGTGCGACGGCTTTATGGCATGACAAAGAAATGCCTGGAAACATGATTCGGTATGGGATCGGGATGTATGGATTGAATCCATCTGGACATGAATTGCCTGAGACCTATCCATTAATCCCGGCAATGGAACTGGTTTCTGAGCTGATCCAAGTTAAAGAGCTGCCAAGTGGTGAAGGTGTTGGTTACGGGAAAACATACGATACGCCTGAAAAGGAATGGATCGGAACGGTGCCAATCGGCTATGCGGATGGTTGGGTACGGAAGATGCAAGGTTTTTCATTATTAGTTGACGGCGAATTTTGTGAAATTATTGGGCGTGTTTGTATGGATCAATTAATGATTCGTCTGCCTCATGAATTCAAGGTTGGCACAAAAGTGACATTGATTGGTAGGAACAATGGGCAAGAAATCACGATGCAAGACGTTGCGGATCATTTAGGAACGATTCATTACGAAGTATGTTGTATTCTTTCAGAACGTGTACCGAGAATTTATCAAGAGTAAGTATGAATGAAACTATTACGAAACTTTGGGAGGAAAATTATGGTTAAGCGTGGTGATATCTATTTCGCAGATTTATCGCCAGTGATTGGTTCTGAACAAGGGGGGATCCGACCAGTGTTGGTGATCCAGAATAATTTAGGCAATCATTTTAGTCCAACGATCATTATTGCGGCGATCACGGCTAAAATGGCAAAGCCTAAATTACCGACACATATTGGGATCAAATCAAACGGTACGGGGATCGAACGAGACTCGGTCATTTTATTAGAGCAGATTCGAACCATCGATAAATCTCGCTTGAAGGAAAAGGTTTGCCACTTGGATCGCTGTTTGATGGCAGAAGTGGATGCGGCTTTGCGTATCAGCGTTGGCATCGAGACGATGTCAGCAGTTACTACGAACCTTACATAAAAGAGCCAAATGTTAGTGATTTGCGAATCTAATTATTCTGCCTGTACGGAACTTGTGTTTTCAATCAGTTCGTATAATTAGGGACGTGTGTATAGTGGTATTATTTTTTACATTCGCTAAATATCAAGGATGCAACGATTCGTTGCGTCCTTTTTTTGTCCACTCAATGAATTGTCTACCGCTCCTTTGTAGCTGCATAGAAATATTTCGTTGTATACTATCTATAGAAGGAACATTGAGATGGGTGGGGGAAATCATGGTTGAGATCGGATCACAGCTTAGATATTTTCGGCAAAAGGAGAAAATGAGTCAGAAACAACTCGCGAACCGTTTGCATGTCACACCACAAACAGTATCAAAATGGGAGTTGGACAAAAGCGCGCCAGATTATGATCAATTGATTGCTCTGAGTAAAATTTTCCGTAAAAGTACAGATGCATTGTTGGGACAAGCCAAACCTAGTTTTTTGGATTATTTAACAGATCCGCGGAGTGTCGTAAGAGGTTTTGGATTGGATGGCCTATCTCTTTTAGAAGGAGGAGAAGAGCGTGGAAAAGATCAGGATACTCAATAAGTTATTGCTAGTCACGTATAATTTGGGCGGTTTGTGTTTGATCCTTATTGGACACATGAGAGGAATTGGTGCTCCTACTGGCTATATCCCGGCATGGTTGAAACTCATAACGATCCTCGTCTTTTCTACGATGATTTTGGCGCATAGCATCCGTTTTATTTTAGAGAAAAAAGTACAAAAACAGTCTGACATGTATTAAGTGTCAGACTGTTTTTTAGTTATCCTTGTGCAAAGACGATTTGATTAACCGTATCACTTAAACAGGTCTGCAAGGTAATGCGTTCCCCGCCGCCGGCTGAAGTAATCTGGCCCCAATGATCCTGACCCGAATGAATATCTCGTCCGCTGTCGTCTACTTGGACTACGCCAGTTACGACATAGAATACCGCGTTGCCCGCTTGATCAGTAACAGTGATGGATTGTCCTGCGCTGAGGGATAGGATCGCTGAAAAGACGCCTGGGTTATGTCCGATGAAATGAGTGTTTTGATTGCCACTGCCGGATTGTATTGGACTGCCGCCCCAAGTTGCTGCGGTACCGCCGCCATCAATGATTCCTTGCCCACTCCCCTGACCGGCATTTTGGTAAGGCAGAGAATAGCTTAAAAATGAAATTTGATTTGCGGGCATTGCGGGTGTCTCTGGTACCGTGGGTTCAGTTGTCTTTGCTTCATGTGGCGTTTCTTGAGGTGGAACCGACGGCTGTGTATTGGATTGCTCTGGTTGAGGAGGTGCTTCTTGTGTTCCCTCACTGTCTTTTTGCTGCGTTTCAGTTGGTGTCGTTGCTTCTACTGGCGCTTGATAGGAAGGCTCTGGAGCACTTGGTTTTGCAATGGACGATTCGTTTACTTGATTTGTCGCCGCTTTATTTTCAGTGGTTGCCTCTTCAACAATGATCGAAACTTTCCGCTCATCGTAATCTTGCTTATTTTTAGCACTCAGGGTCAACTCATAGTGTCCTGGCTTGCTTGCATCGATCGTATTAAAGGTCATTTTTATTGGACGGAGGTTTTCGTTAACCGCTTTGTAGTATTGGTAAGGGTGAAAGGAATCGGTTGGTACGATCGTAATGGTATCATCACCATGGATTTTTACTTGATTTTCCTGTGCTGTTTTGTCTTTAGGGGTCGCTTTCGCTTCAGCGACAGAATAAAAATGGAAGGGACCAGCCAGTAATAAGAGACATACAATAACAACGGAAGTGATGAATTGTTTTCTTCTGGGGATTTTCAAGAAAAACACTCCTTTTTCTTATTTGCCTAGATAATAAAGCAGGGCAAAAAAAAAAAAATAAAAATAACATATTTATTAATATTGGTTGTTATTTGTGAATTTTAGTTAAATAAATACCGATATTTTTCCGTTTTCGTAGAGTTATTTTATGATATAATGACCAAGTAATGTTATAATCCAAATAATGAAAAAATATTATCGTTTTTGAAGAATAATGACGATCGGCTTAGGAGGGGACTTTTGTGCGAAGATTACTTAAAAACACAACACAGCGGCGTCTAGCCATCATCGGTGTTTTAAGAGATTTAATAGGGTGGCAGAATCCAGAAATGATTGCAGATCTATTAGATTGTTCCGTAAAAACAATCTTATCAGATGTTGATGCAATCAATGATCATTGGGGAGAACATGTTGGCGTTGAGTATTCCCGTACGAATGGCTTAAGATTAAATGATGCTCTTCATAATAAGACGCGTCAGTTAGCGCGAGATTTGATGGATGAATCGGAAGCATTTACTTTTTTGGAAAGAATCTTCTTCCAGCCAAATGAGGATATGGATTACTGGATCAATGAATTATTTGTCAGTGAAGCGACCTTTTATCGAATGATCAAACAACTTGATAAAGTGTTGAAAGAAAAAGGACTTGTTCTTGAACGCAGACCATTTCGGATCACTGCGAAAAATGAAGGATGGGTACGTGTATTTTATGTGCAATTGTTTTTAGAAAAGTATGGTGTCAATGAGTGGCCCTTTAATTTGGAACGCGAGAAGATCATTGATTTTATCAGAGTTGCGACGCACTCATTCGATATGGATTACAACGATCGCGAATTATTGGAGAGCAGTTACCTATTGGCAGTGATCATCGTGAGAGCTTCGCAGGGATTCGCTTTGACAGAACACGAAAAATTGGAGCTGGAACCGCCTATGATCACTGCGCTCTTGTCCCTACGGCCTATAGCAGATGAAACGGTGGAAGGTTCAGAATACATCGTGATAAAGGATTGGCATTATGAGGTCGCGAACAGTTTATTTTGTGCGTGTTTCATTAGCCGGTTTGATCCTAGTTGCGCGTTGACATTAAAATATTTAGAACTTTTTTTAAATGAGTTGTCAAAGTTTTATGGGTTGACGCTATCTGGCAAACGAAGGAAAAGCATGCTGCAAAAGCTTCTGCAAATTCAAGCAGCGTATCAAGTGTGTCCCTATCCGCGTTCAATCTTATTTGATTCAGCCGCTTACTTTTCTCGGAATGCGAAGGTACAGTACCCGCATTTTACTAAATGCATTCAACAGCTGCTTTTGAAAATGGAACGAACGACAGGCGATCCATGGTTCAGCCAATTTTATTTTTCAGTCTTAACGGTTCTTTTTAAGGAATGGAAGGGACTGGCGCATTCCCTGGATGTTCATTCATCGAAGGTCAAGATTTTCGTAGTAAGTGATTCTGGAGAGAGTCATGCGAATATGATCGCAGAACTGATCCGAAGCCGCTTTTATTATCGAGTCGTCATTGAGACGCATAAAGGTTCGGCATTGGATTTCCAACACGACGAGAGTTTCAAAGCGTACGATCTTGTCATTGCAAACTATCCAATCAAAAATTACTCCTACAGAAACCTAAAAATTGTTGACGACTTTTTAACAGAAAGTGACCTATCCTCTATCGGAACATTTGTAAAAGAAATTCGTTAAAAAATAGTAGATCTGGCACGGGCAGAGGCGCGTTATTTTGACGAACAACGAACGTGGCCAATGAGTGATTGTAACGAGGAATGACCATTCAGCAGGCAGAAAGAATCTTCCTAAAAGCGGGAGGGTTCTTTTTTATGAGAAAAGAGATGATTTATTAGAATTTTTGAGCAAAACTCTCTATACTATAGTAAGCAATTGTTAATGAAAGGACGTGAGTACGTGTTAAAAAAATTACTGGCAAATGTCGGTGAATATAAAAAGCAAAGTTTGCAAACGCCTCTATTTACAATGGGGGAAGTATTGATGGACGTGATCATGCCCTTGATCATGGCGGGATTGATCGATAATGGAATCGAAAAAAGTGATTCGAATACGATCCTGCGCTATGGCGGTTTGCTTTTTTTGTGCGCGCTAATTGCCTTAGCAATGGGAACTTTGGGCGGGCGAACAGCGGCGATTGCTTCAGCTGGTTTTGCGAAAAATCTGCGCCATAATTTATTCGAACGCATTCAGAGTTTTTCTTTTTCAAACATTGATCGTTTCTCAAGTTCGAGTTTGATTACTCGTTTGACGACAGATGTGACCAATGTACAAAATGCGTATCAAATGGTGATCCGAATCTTGGTTCGTTCGCCCCTGATTTTAATTTTTTCGTTGGTGATGACGTTCCATATCAACCGAGAACTGTCCATGATTTATTTGGTGATTGTGCCGATCATGATCGTGGGGCTGGGATTGATCATTCGTTTTGCCCATCCATTATTTGAAAAGGTTTTTCGGACATACGACCGTTTGAACAATGTCGTGCAAGAAAATCTTCAAGGGATTCGGGTCGTGAAGTCCTACGTCAGGGAAGAGCATGAAGAAGAAAAGTTCAGCCAAGTATCAAAGAAGGTCTATGATAATTTCACGAAAGCGCAACGGATCGTGGCATTTAATATGCCGCTTTTACAGATCGCAGTGTATACCTGTATGCTGCTGTTGTCTTGGTTGGGTGCTGAATTGATCGTAGACAAAGGAAATTTAACGACGGGTGAATTGGTCAGCATGTTCAACTACACAATGCAGATCTTAATGAGTTTAATGATGATGTCTATGACATTTGTGCAATTGATGATTGCTCGTACCTCTGCTGAGCGGATCACAGAAGTCTTGAGTGAAGAAAGTGATTTGAAAAATGGGGACCAGCCGTTAACTGAAGTGCCGGATGGTTCGGTGGAATTTAACGACGTTTGTTTTAGCTACAAAGATGATATGAATAAATTAGTGCTGGAGAACATTGATTTGACCATTGCTTCTGGTGAAGTGATTGGGATCGTCGGGGGAACTGGCAGTTCGAAATCTAGTTTGGTTCAGTTGATTCCTCGTCTGTATGATGTCACCCACGGGGAAATCAAGGTCGGCGGGCATGATGTGCGCAGTTATGATTTGGAGACACTTCGAGATCAAGTCGGAATGGTTTTGCAAAACAATGTTCTGTTCAGCGGGACGATCACCGATAATCTGCGTTGGGGAGATGCTCGCGCCACTGAAGAAGAAGTCGTTCGTGCTGCGACGATTGCTCAAGCAGATTCATTCATCCAGGAGTTTCCAAATAAGTATGACACGATGATCTCAGAAGGCGGGAACAATGTTTCCGGCGGGCAAAAGCAACGCTTAACGATTGCTCGAGCATTGCTGAAAAAACCGAAAATTCTGATTTTAGATGATTCAACGAGTGCGGTGGATACAAAAACAGACCGCGCGATTCGTGAAGGCTTAGCCAAGGAAATTCCTGGGACGACGACTTTCATCATTTCTCAGCGAATTAGTTCGATCCAAGATGCCGACCGCATCGTTGTTCTCGATGATGGGAAAATCAACGGTATCGGCACACACGAAGAATTGATGGAAAGCAATGTGATCTATCAGGAAGTCTTCAATTCGCAACAGAAAGGGTTTGGTGATCATGATGAATAAACGACCAGCACCCAAATCCGGTTCTGTAAAAACCATCAAACGTCTGCTGAAAATCATGGCAAAGGAACATAAAACACAGTTAGTGATCGTCTTTTTTATGATCTTGCTGAGTGCCTTTGCCAATGTTCGCGGCTCGTTGTTCCTGCAAGTCGTGATCGATGATTATATCACGCCGCTAGTTGGTCAGAACAATCCAGATTTCAGCGGGTTGTTAAAAGCAATTTCAACGATGGCATTGATTTATGTCGTGGGGATCATAGGAACACTCTCGTATAATCTGATTATGGTAAAGGTATCAGAGGGAACTCAGAAAAAAATTCGTGATCAGATGTTTGAGCATTTAGAAACGTTGCCCCTCAAATATTTTGATTCAAATGCTGATGGCGATATCATGAGTCATTTTACCAATGATACGGACACCTTGCGACAGATGATCTCACAAAGTATCCCGAATTTGATGATGGCGCTCGTGACCTTCATCTCGGTCTTTATCGCTATGTTCTCATTAAGTATTCCTTTGACTTGTTTTGTAATTGTTTCTGTTTCTTTGATGTTTGTGATGTTGCGCTTCATTACCAACCGCAGCGGGCGTTATTTCGGGGAACAGCAGCGTTCGCTTGGGCGAGTCAACGGCTACATTGAAGAGATGATGCACGGACAAAAAGTAGTAAAAGTCTTCAATCATGAAGAAAAAGCGATGGAAGAATTTGATGTGATCAATGACCAGTTGCAGGAAAGTGCAGCTAAGGCCAACGCGACGGCGAATACTTTGATGCCGATCATGATGAACCTTTTGAACATTCAATATGTATTAGTCGCGATCATCGGCGGGCTGTTTGCGGTTTATGGTGTTTCTGCATTGACAGTCGGAATGATTGCTTCTTTCTTACAATTAAGCCGCTCGTTAAATGGCCCGATCAGTCAAATCTCGCAACAAATTAATTTCGTTATTATGGCATTAGCGGGTGCAGATCGAATCTTCCAATTGCTAGATGAAAAACCAGAAGTGGATGACGGGTACGTTACATTGGTAAATGTCAAAGAAGTGGATGGAGAATTCGTCGAAACTGCGGAACGAACAGGAATCTGGGCGTGGAAACATCCTCATGAGGATGGAACGATTTCTTATGTTCGTTTAACAGGAGATGTCCGCTTTGAGGATGTTAACTTTGGCTATACAGATAATCATTTAGTTTTGCATGACATTAATCTTTACGCTGAGCCAGGGCAGAAGGTGGCCTTTGTAGGCGCGACGGGTGCAGGTAAAACGACGATTACAAATCTGATCAATCGTTTTTATGATATTCAAGAAGGAAAAATCCGCTACGATGGTGTGAATGTGAAGAAAATCAAAAAGAATTCTTTACGCGCTTCATTAGGGATCGTACTCCAAGACACGCACCTATTCACAGGAACCGTGAAAGAGAATATTCGTTATGGAAATCTGAGAGCAACGGATGAAGAAGTTTATCAAGCAGCAATACTATCCAATGCCGATACATTTATTCAACATTTACCAGAGAAATATGAGACGGTCATCACTGGTGATGGCGAAGGATTGTCACAGGGACAACGGCAGTTGCTAGCCATTGCCCGTGCAGCCATCGCTGACCCGCCAGTAATGATCATGGACGAAGCGACGTCAAGTATCGATACTCGAACAGAAAGCATCGTGCAGTCCGGAATGGATCGTTTAATGGAAGGCCGCACAGTATTCGTGATTGCCCATCGCTTGTCGACGATCCAAAATTCGGATGTCATCATGGTGATGGATCATGGACGAATCATTGAACGAGGAGACCATAACAGTCTACTGGCAGAAGGCGGCATGTATTACCAATTGTACACAGGAAAAGTGGAACTAGATTAGTGACTTTTTTCGGAAGTGCGACTTGCATTTGCAAGTCGCGCTTTTTTTTATCGAAAAAAATATCTCTTTTAAATGGATATGATTGGTACAAATCGGTGTATACCGCTAAAATGGAAAGAGAGATTTTTTAGAGAGGGTGTATATAATGAAGCGTTTTGCGATAAAAGACTACGGGGTAGCGAAGGATGTAATGATCACGATCGAGGCAGAGCCCCGAACCGTCGATGAGACCCATGTTCGTGTAGAAATACAAGCATTTGCGATCAACCCTTATGATATCGCGCTTCGGCAAGGTGCGATGCGTGCGTTTCGAACCGTGAAATTTCCTTACGTTTTAGGAAATGATGGTGCAGGCATCGTGACAGAAGTGGGCGACGCGGTCACGCATGTAACTGTGGGTGACGAAGTGATCGTTCATGCAGTCAGTGGTACTTACGGGGAGGAAATTGTCGTTCCTGGTAAAAAAGTAGTGAAGAAGCCCGCATCAATGACTTGGGAATCCGCGGCTGGTGCAGTGACACCTTGGCTGACAACGTATAATCTGACTACTCATTTATTGAAGGATCGGATTGGCGAGACAGTAATGGTTCAAGGTGCCTCTGGTGCAGTAGGCTCATTGCTGGTTCAATTCTTAAAACATCAAGGAAAGAGGGTCTTAACTTCTGCCTCTAAACAAAATGAAGCACTTGTACGTCAGCTAGGTGCGGATCAATTCGCTGCTTACGATGAAGTGGATGCAGGAGAGGTATTTGCGGACATGGCAGATACAGTAATTGATGCCACTAAAGGTGGACGTGCCAGTGAGGCAGGAATGAAAATCATGAAGGCTGGAGGAAACTTCGTAGCGCTGAACGAGTTGCCAAAAGAGCAGAAGAAAGCTGGAAACTATGTTGCTTTCGGTCCATCCAAAGACTATTCAGATGCCGAAGCGTTAACTGCATTGACAGAACTTTCAGATGAAATTCATGTGCCGATTGCGGAGGTACGTCAATTCGATTTAGCCAATGTGATCGCAGCGCATGAAACCGTTGAGGGGCATCCCGCAGCAGGAAAAATCATTATTAAAAGGATGGAATGATATGGATCAACAAAAATGGCTGTTAGTAACAGCAAATTTTGAGGGAACGGAAGACTTAGCCGATGGTTATTATCGGTTGCGCGCAGTAGAGGGTGGGGAGTATCAGCTAGCGTATTTAACGGCTGGACCATGTGGTGACAAGCTGCCTCATCCACAGGTGACCTTGCGCCAAGAAGGAAATCAAGTCCAACCAGTCCGTCTACGAGATTTAGAAACAAACCCAATCTTAAATTTATCCAAAGAAACGGGCGACGGCGAGAAGATCGAAGAGCTGACAGATCAGCTTTTAGACCGTTTCATAAAGATTAAAAACCTTAGTCTTTAAGCATTTCTTTAGTATTTCGCTGTTGAAAAGGGATACAATTATGACAAATCGTTAGGAATGTCAAAAAAGGTGATTTCAGGCACTCACTAGAATTGAAATTAGCCGAAATTCCATGCTACATTAGTTCAGCGAGAAAAAATAGTAGGTGAAATCAATGAAAGTTATTCAATCTCTTAAACATACGTGGCGTCTTTTTTTATTAGACTGGCGCCGAATTTTTAAAAACCCGATCGCTGTTTTGTTAATGGCAGCATTAATCATCATTCCATCATTGTATGCTTGGTTTAATATCAAGGCACTTTGGGACCCATATTCCAATACTGGGGAGCTTCCAATCGCCGTATACAGTGCGGATGCTGGAGCAAAATTCCAAGACAAGGATGTAGAAATCGGGAATGAAGTCATCAAAAATCTTCATGAGAACAAGCAACTTGGTTGGCGTTTTGTCGATTCAAAAAAAGAAGTGGTGGACGGTGTCCGGTCCGGCAAGTATTACGCGGGGATCTATTTACCAAAAGAATTTTCCAAAGATCTGCTGAGTTTTACTACCGGAGATATACAAAAGCCGAAGATCGAATATTATTTGAACCAAAAAATCAATGCGATCGCACCGAAAATTACCGACAAGGGAGCTGGCTCGATCCAGCAAGAAATCAGTCAAGAATTTATCAAAACGGCTAGTTCAACATTGTTAAAGGTTTTTAATGAGATTGGCTACAACATTGATGAAAATTTAGTCAGCATTAATAAAGTAAAAAATCTGATTTTGACAACCAATGATAATTTGGGCGAAATCAATAAATACACACAAGAAGTAGTTGAAGTTCAAGGAAAATTACCGGAATTAAAGGACAAGCTGGCAAAAGCCAATGAATTGCAGGCATACTTGCCGCAAGTTGATGAAATGGGCCAAAAATTGATCGCATTGAATCAAAAAATGCCGGAGATCAAACAACAGGCAAGTGTGATTTTAACCTTGCAGCAAAAAATACCAGAGATTCAACAGGCGGGAAATCAATTGGCGCAAGTGGATAGTGACTTTGCCCAAATCGAAAAAACGCTGAATGACGGCATCAACGAAGCCAAGCAAGGGTTAACGATCATCCAGCAAGTCCAAACGATTCTGCCAGACATTCAAAAACTAGGCAATCAAGCGAACGATTTAGCCTCAACGACAAAAGATGGTGCAGAAAAATTGAAGACAGCTGTTCCAAGTATCTCAAGCAGTGTTCAAGTGACGCTGGAGTCGATTGGGGAAGTTGCTAAAACGACAGATTCCCTAGCTGCTTCGATCCAAACTGCATTGGAAGATAATCAGTTGACTCAAGATGAAAAAGATAATTTAGGCAAACTGATTAATAGCCTCATTCAAGGAAATAAAGATCAGCAGACAGCAATTGATTCAGTTGCAAATTTAATTCAAAATATGAAAGACTTAGCAGATAAAAATGGTGACACAGATGCGAGTCAAAAACTTGCAAACATTTTAACCTTGCTAACAAACGCTAAACAAGCTCTAGATAATTTGAACGGTCGTTTGGGAGACTTAAACAATGCCATTCAAAGTGGAAATATTGAACAAGCAAAAAATTTCTTACAGCAAGTTCAGGATGCAGCGAATAATGTCGCTTCCGCAGTCGGCAGTATCAACCCAGAACAAGTCGGACAAACGGTCAGCACGATCCTTGATAAATTGATAGCGACGATTACTACTGCGCAAGGCGTTTTGAATCAAGCACAGCAAATTGATTTTGCTTCTCTGCTGAACTCTACTGAGGGAACTGTCAGCAATGCCATTACCTTCTTAGAGAAATATCAAAAACAATTGCCAGCAATTGGTCAAGAAGTGCACGATGCAAACGTACTATTAAATGGTCATATGAACGATATCGTTAATGGCATCAATACCGGCGTAGACCTTTACAACAATGAATTGCCCGTTGTCGAACAGAAATTAGGATTGGCTGCGGACTTTATGCAAAATGATTGGCCGGGTGTGAAAAGTGATCTAACAGGTGGATTAAAAGTAGCGAATGATAAAATGCCTGAGGTAGAAAGTGCTCTGAACCTTGCGACAGATTTGATCAAAAATGATTACCCATCCTTGCGTGCAGGAATTCAAAAAGCTGCCAATGCAATCCAACAAGGGGATCAAACGATCGACTTTGGTCAAGTCTTGAAACTGTTGAAGCTGGACGCGCAAAAAGAGAGTGATTTCTTTACGACACCGG
Organism: Enterococcus sp. 12F9_DIV0723; assembly: GCF_002174375.1. NCBI lineage: Bacteria > Bacillati > Bacillota > Bacilli > Lactobacillales > Enterococcaceae > Enterococcus > Enterococcus sp. 12F9_DIV0723. Next base: position 327,223 of record NZ_NIBK01000001.1, read on the forward strand.
TAGATCTGCAAACCAATACAATGTATCCAATCGAGAATAACGGTTCTGCCAGTACCCCATTCTATACCGCTTTGTGTTTATGGGTGGGCGCAGTATTATTCTCAAGTGTTACGACCACAGAATTTTTCTTAGACAAAAAGGACCGCGGCAAATACACGAAACGTGAACAATTTGGTGCTCGTATGCTGACTTATTTAGTCGTAAGCATTGGGCAAGCGTTGATTGTAACGCTAGGAAATATGTTCTTATTAGGTGTTTATGTCAAGAACCCCGTGTACAGTGTGCTTTTTGCGGTGCTAGTGGCTTTGGCCTTCATGATGATCGTCTATACACTCGTCGGATTGTTCGGCACAGTCGGTAAGGGGATCGCGATTATTATCCTTGTCCTCTCCATTTCCGGAGGCGGGGGGAATTACCCGATTCAAGTATCAGGGAAGTTCTTCCAGGCAGTCAATCCGTGGTTGCCGTTCACTCACGCGGTCAACTTGTTACGCGAGAGTGCGGGCGGGATCTATTGGCCAAATGCGACAGGAGATATTCTTATTATGATCGGATTATTCGTAGTGTTCGGTATTTTAGGAACATGGGCATATCCAGTGCTGCAACCGCATTTGACGAAGCTGACGAAAGTCGCTCATGAAAGTAAAATATTCCATTAAAAATGAACAGGTGAGACAACAGCGTATTACTGTTGTTTTGCCTGTTTTCGTGTTTTACTAAGGGTACGAAAAGTCGTTGAAAAAAGTCATTGACATTTGGTTGGAGTGCGAGTAATATTTCGCTTGTTTGCATTTTTTTTAAGGGCGTTTATAGCGAATAAAAGAAGATCCTTTTCCATTTTTTTCGATTGGGAAATCGGTGCATGCAAAAGACAATAATATCTTGAAAAAATATATTAATAGGAACAAGGAGTGAGTCTAGTGGATTATCTTAAGCGCTTGCTGGTTGGTCGGCCACTGAAGTCTTCTGAAAATGATGATCAAAATTTATCTCGTTTTGCGGCTTTGGCGATGCTTTCATCAGATGCGTTATCCTCTGTTGCGTACGGGACAGAACAGATTGTAGTCGTTTTGGTTACCCTTTCTGCAGCGGCGATTTGGTATTCATTGCCAATCGCATTTGTGGTACTGATTTTATTAGCATCATTGATTTTATCTTATCGTCAAATTATTCATGCTTATCCTCATGGAGGCGGCGCCTATGTCGTCAGTAGTGAGAATTTAGGGAAGAATGCCGGCTTGATCGCTGGAGGCTCGCTTCTGGTCGATTATATGCTGACAGTTGCTGTATCCGTATCAGCGGGTGCTGAGGCGATTGCTTCGGCAATTCCAGCGTTGTATCATCATCGCGTCTTGATTTCTGTCATTATAGTTTTATTATTGATGCTGATGAATTTACGTGGCCTGCGTGAAAGTGCCGGCCTGTTGATGACGCCGGTGTACAGCTTCATCGCGGTTATTACAATTCTGATTATTGTAGGAGTATTCAAAATTGTTACAGGGGCTGCACCTCTTCACTCGACTGCTCAGGTTGGAGCTGTCGTACCGGGGATCTCAATGGCGCTCTTGTTAAGAGCCTTTTCTTCGGGTTCTTCTTCGTTGACTGGTGTTGAAGCGATCAGCAATGCGGTGCCGTTCTTTAAAAAACCACGTGCAAAAAATGCGGCTGGTACGTTAGCTATGATGGGACTAATTTTGGGGTTCTTCTTCACTGGGATCACGTTTTTGAACTATTGGTTCGGGATCGTACCAACGGCTGAAGTAACCGTCTTATCACAAGTCGGTGAAGCTGTCTTTGGGAAAGGGATCATGTATTATGTGCTGCAATTTGTAACAGCCCTGATTTTAGCTGTGGCAGCCAATACAGGCTTCTCAGCCTTTCCTGTCTTGGCGTACAACTTAGCGAAGGACAAGTTCCTGCCTCACCGTTACCAGGACCGAGGCGACCGGTTAGGGTACTCTAACGGGATCATTACCTTGGCTCTAGGGTCTATTGTGCTATTGTTGATTTTCCAAGGGTCAACAGAGCGCTTGATTCCATTGTATTCAGTAGGTGTGTTTATTCCATTCACGCTTTCTCAAACAGGGATGGTCTTGAAATGGCACAAAGAAGGGCACCATTGGATCAGAAAATCAATCGCCAACATTATCGGTGCTTGTATCTCCTTTGCGATCGTAGTGATTTTGTTTGTGTATCGTTTACCTGATATTTGGCCCTTCTTTATCATTATGCCAATTCTGATATTTGGTTTTTATAAAATCCATGGACATTATAAAAACGTCGCTGAACAGTTGCGTCTGGCAGACGATGTCGAACTGCATGAATACGACGGCAATACCGTTATTGTATTAGTCGGAAATGTCACGCAGGTAAATATCGGCGCCATCAACTACGCACGTTCCATTGGGGATTATGTCATTGCGATGCATGTTTCTTTAGAGGAAAATGAGGAGAAAGAAAAAGAGATTCGCCGAGAATTCCGCGAAAAATTCCCGGATGTTCGTTTCTCAGTTGTTCGTTCACCTTACCGTTCGATCGTTAATCCGGTCAGCCGTTACGTCGATCGCGTATGTAAAAATGCAAAACAACATAATTATACAACGACTGTCTTAATTCCAGAATTTGTTCCGAATCGAACATGGAAACGTTCCTTGCATAATCAAACGGCGTTGCGTTTACGCTTCCGTTTATCTTATCGAGATGACATTATCATCAGTACGTACAATTATCATTTGAAGAAATAAATACAAAAAGTGCATCGGTAAATCGATGCACTTTTTTGTGTTCAGAAAAAGACGTTGCGGCACATATAAATAAAAAATCAAAGAATATAAAAATAAAACGGATTCATTTATTTTTTTGAGTAAAAATGGTTGATTTTGATTCCAAATAGAGTTAATATCAAACAGCATTAATTACTAACACTATTAGGTATTAATGGATAAGAAATGAATTGAGAGAAGGAGGAGTCTTATGTCATTCGCGGAAGAAGCGGAGCGTGAACTGATGCAGTTGATGGTCAAGAATCGTCATGGTGCATTCAGCAAAATCGAAAAGAGCAGCAAAGGCGCGAATATCGTTATTAAAGTGCTTGATCGATTAGGCGAACCCACTAATCCCAAACATTTGGCGGATACATTGAATTTGTCCACCGCACGCATTGCAGCCGTACTAGGTAATCTTGAAAAGCGTGGCTTGATCAGCCGGACGATGGATCCTGATGACCGTCGCCGAATCAATGTCAGTTTGACGGAAAGCGGAAAAGAAGTAGCAAAAGCGGAAAAGCAGGAGATGCGGAATAAAATCATTCAAGTATTCGAGCTGATGGGTGAAGAAGATACCAAGAAGTATCTTGAATTGACGGCTAAGTTCGTTGACTACTCTAAAAAATTATCTGCGGAAGGGGAAAGTGATCAATAGTGAAAATTTTTAAATACCTTATCAAATACTGGTATGCAATCATCGCAGTGTTATTACTTTTAATCGTACAAGCGTCCAGTGATTTGAGCTTACCGAGTTTAACGTCAGATATCGTCGACGTCGGTATCCAACAAGGAGGACTAGAACAATCAACGCCTGACAAAATTAGAAAGTCTACGCTTCAAGGAATTGAAATTTTCATGACCGAAAAAGAGAAGCAGACGATCCAAGACAATTATAAAGAAGCAACTCAAACCGTTGACGGTAAAAAAGTCGACATTTACAAATTAGATCTTCAAAAAGGTATGACGAAAGAAAAACTAGCAGATATCTTCAATCTGCCAATGATGATGATCGCTTCGACTCAATCGAAAGATGTCGATAATGCGAAAGAAGCGAAGGGCGTCATGGAAGACTACCAAGCAATTGCGAAAGACGCCGCACAAGCACAAGCGCTTGGAAAAGAATCCAAAACATTAGGTGAACAAGCCCAAGCAGCTGGTCAAGCAGCAGCCACAGCCACAGACGGAGCAACGGCTGCAGCAAAAGGCGCCGAAGCACAAAGCTTAGCGGAACAGGCACAAGCCAAAGGTGCGGAGGCACAGAAACTTGGAGATGCGATCAAAGCTAAAAATGAGGCATTACCAGCAAAGGTTGACTCTGCTCGAAAAGCGACAAAAGAAAGTTTAGGCGATTTAGGCGCAGATTCGTTGAAGACTGTCGGGATTCAGATGACATTGGCAGAATACAAAGCGTTGGATGTCAATACGAAGACGATCCAAAATGATTATATGATTAAGACAGGAGCTAAGATGGTCGGTTTAACCTTGGTCTCTGCGGTAGCAGCAATCATCGTTGGACTGATTGCGTCATTGGTAGCCGCGACTGTCGGTAAAAATTTACGTGTCGGACAATATGAACGGACGTTGTCTTTTTCAAACAACGAAATGGATAAATTTTCTCCCGCATCATTGATTACTCGTAATACGAATGACATTCAACAGATTCAAATGGGGATCGTCATGATCATGCGGATGGTTCTGTATGCGCCAATTCTCGGAATCGGCGGGATCTATCGAGTTTACAAGACGGGAACGGGGATGGGCTGGATCGTTGGTGTAGCAGTAGGGGCTGTTTTAGTCCTAGTATTGACACTGCTGTTAACAACGATGCCGAAATTTAAAGCTCTGCAAAACTTAGTTGACCGTGTTAACTTGGTTTCTCGCGAAATCATCACAGGTCTCCCTGTTATTCGCGCCTTCTCTCGTGAAAAATTCGAAGAAGACCGTTTTGATGTAGCGAATACGAATTTAATGAACACACAAATGTTCGTAAACCGGGCGATGTCCTTGATGATGCCAATCATGATGCTATTGATGAATGGTATTTCTGTGCTGATCGTTTGGGTCGGTGGACACAATATGGATAATGGTCAACTGCAAGTCGGAGATATGATGGCCTTTATCACGTATACGATGCAGATCGTTATGGCCTTTATGATGCTGTCGATGGTATCGATCATCTTGCCTCGTTCTAATGTAGCAGCAGGACGTGTCGACGAAGTATTGAACACGGAACCTACCATCAAAGACCCTGAACATCCTGAAGACGACCATGACTTCAAAGGAGAAGTGAAATTTGAAGGGGTTGAATTCCGCTATGGTGACGCAGATGCGGATGTGTTGCATCATATCAACTTTATCGCTAAACCTGGACAAACGACGGCCTTGATTGGTTCGACGGGATCTGGTAAATCGACCATCGTCAATTTGATCTCGCGTCTATTTGATGTAACAGGTGGGCGCATCACTATTGATGGCGTCGATGTTCGCCAGATGAGTTTGCACAAGCTGCATGAGATCATGGGATTCGTTCCGCAAAAAGGGGTACTTTTCTCAGGCGATATCGCATCAAATATCAAGTTTGGTGATGCTACTATTTCAGACGAACAAATGAAAAAGGCAGCTGAGATTGCACAGGCGGATGAATTTATCTATGCAAATGACAAAGGCTTTGACCGTGAGATTTCTCAAGGCGGAACAAACGTATCTGGTGGTCAGAAGCAACGGTTATCTATTGCACGTGCCATTGCTAAAAATCCTAAGATCTTGATTTTTGATGATTCATTCTCAGCACTTGATAATAAGACAGACGTTGCTTTGCGAAAAGCATTGGCTGAAAACATTAAAGGTGTGACTCAAATCATTGTGGCGCAAAAAATATCAACGATCCTTCATGCAGACAACATCATTGTTTTAGATGAAGGACGTGTCGTTGCACAAGGACGTCACGAAGAATTGATGGAATCATCAAAAGTGTATCAAGAAATTGCACAGTCTCAATTAAGCAATGCTGAATTGGGCATAGAAGAAGCAGATTAGGAGGAGCGAAAAGAATGGCAGAACAAAAACAAAATCGCCCTCGTGGTGGCGGACATGGACCTGTGGGCGCACCAGTAGAAAAAGCCAAAGATTTCAAAGGAACCATTAAGAAATTAGTCTCTTATCTGGGTGCTTATAAAATCGGTGTGTTCTTTGTAATGATTTTCGCGATTGCCTCAACGATTTTTAATATTTGGGGCCCGAAAATCTTATCAAAGGCGATTACTGAATTATTCAATGGATTAATCAAAAAATATCAAGGAACGGGCGATATCAATTTTGATAAAATCGGCGGTATCCTATTATTCATGCTAGGTCTCTACGTGGCAGCTTCTGTATTTGGGATCATCCAAGGATGGATCATGTCAACGATCTCGCAAAAGATCACGTACCGGATGCGAAAAGAAATCTCTGAAAAAATCAATCGGATGCCGATGAATTATTTTGAGAGCCGTACAACGGGTGAAGTGTTGTCTCGCATCACAAACGACGTGGATACGCTCGGACAATCCTTGAACCAAAGTTTGACACAACTGATCACTTCAACCTTCACGATCATTGGGGTTATCGTCATGATGCTTTCGATTTCAGTGAAGATGACGGGTGTGGCGATCTTGATCCTACCGATCTCACTGATTTTGATCATGATCGTTGTAAAAAATTCGCAAAAATACTTCAAGACACAACAAGAATACCTTGGTGTGATCAACGGAAAAGTAGAAGAAACCATTGGCGGCTACACCATCGTTCGTTTGTTCAATGACGAAGAAAACTCGTTGACTGAATTTAAGGAACAAAACGATATCTTATTCAAGTCAGCATGGAAATCACAATTTCTTTCTGGATTGATGCAGCCGATCATGAACTTTGTCGGTAACTTAGGGTATGTTGGCGTGGCGATCGTCGGCGGGATCATGGCGTATAATGGTTCGATCACCGTTGGGGATATACAGGCGTTTATTCAATACGTTCGTAATTTGACACAACCAATTGCACAATTGGCCCAGGTATCAAATATGCTGCAATCAATGGCTGCAGCGGCTGAACGAGTCTTTGAATTCTTATCTGAAGAGGAAGAAGATCAACTGGCTGAAAATCCTGTCCAAATTGACAAGGCAAAAGGAATGGTTGATTTTGAGCATGTTCAATTCGGGTATACACCTGACAAGATCGTCATCCAAGACTTTACGTCTCATGTCGATCCAGGTCAGACAGTTGCGATCGTTGGTCCAACAGGGGCCGGAAAAACAACCATGGTCAAATTATTGATGCGTTTCTATGATGTCAATTCTGGTGCGATCAAGATTGATGGGCATAACATCAAAGATTTCAATCGTGCAGATTTACGTAAAAATATTGGGATGGTGTTACAAGATACATGGTTGTTCAAAGGGACGATCATGGACAATCTTCGTTACGGTCGTTTAGATGCAACGGATGAAGAAGTCTACGCAGCAGCAAAAGCGGCTCACGTGGATCATTTCATCAAGACGCTTCCTGGCGGCTATGATATGGAGTTGAATGAAGAATCCTCCAATATTTCCCAAGGCCAAAAGCAATTATTAACAATTGCGCGTGCGATCTTGGCAGATAAACCGATCTTGATTCTGGATGAGGCTACTTCGTCTGTCGATACACGAACAGAAGGACTGATCCAAGAAGCGATGAACAATTTAATGAAGGGCAGAACCTCCTTCGTTATCGCTCACCGTTTATCAACGATCAAAGATGCAGACAAGATTCTCTATATGCAAAATGGAGACATCAAGGAGCAAGGAAGCCACGAAGAACTCTTGGCTAAAAATGGTCTTTACGCGGCATTGTATAATTCGCAGTTTGAGGAATAAACAGAATAAAAACGATCAAGCATGCCTGATAGGGCGCGCTTGATCGTTTTTTTTGATAAAAGAAATTAGTAGCGGTTTTTATCGGTAATCATTCCTGTGTTTTTATTATAAGTGATCGTGATGGAATGGCCTGAGTACTCCCCAGCTTTTGATTTGTTCCACGTAGCACTGGCTCTTGGCGGCATTCCATAGTCTTCCTTTTCCCAACTGGTGACAGTATCGGGCTTTCCTACTTGCTTTTCCAGTTCTTCAAAGTTTGACCCATTTTCGAATGAATATTTTTCATTGTCTGCATCATAATTTTTCGTAGCAACAACCACCCCCTCGTAAAGCTCTTGGGTCCAACCACCAGGGAAACCGTCCTCTGGTTTGGATTGGCTAGCAGCAGGGGAAGTTGGCGAATAAGGTTGTTTCGGCGATTCATTTCCTTTGAAAAATATAAGCCCGAGTAGTAATGCCATGATGGGAAAAGCAATGCCTAGAATAATTCTCGACTTATTTTTTTTATGTGGGGAGACGTCGACAGGTGGTGTTTTAGTTGAAGGTTTTTTTGGATTCAGATAAACCGTTCCGCAATAATCGCATTTCCAACCATTTTCCACCTGATGAAACGTTTTGCTCCCGCAGTTCATACATTCTTTATTTTTCATGATAACGGCCATCCGATCCATAATTTTCAGGGAAATCATCTGGATATTTTCCTAATCCAGCACGAGGGTATTTTTCCGGGAGGCGATTAAACGCCACGTATCTCACGAGAGGTGTCACGTAGCTTACTTTATCCCCTTCAAAGTAAACGTTCGGCTTTCCCTGCTTTTCATACACGAATTGTTTGGAATAATTTCCATGAGAACGATCATAGGCAATAATGAGAAGTGCTCGGACTTCCCGCCAAGTTAAAAGTCCTTGCTGCCAGCTCTTTCTGATCATTTTGACCTCATAAGAAGAGGATTTGTTATTCTCGTCAAAGGAAATCGTTAAATTTTGTTTGATTTTTTCAGCGTCGGTGATGATTTCATCGGGCTTCCCCCAAAGCTTTAAAATATCTTGGCTGGAGTATTGATCGAAGTCCGGTCCGTAAGCAGTAAAAAAGCCTCCTTCGCGGTAATACATTGTAACGGAAAATTCAGAATCCGGGTTCTCGATGATCATATCCTCTTTTGGTGGTTGCTTCACGCGTTCCTTTTTAAATGTGTCATGATCCTTTTGAGCAGCTGCTACGCGTTGTTCAAACTCAGCGGTCTTTTCTCCACCATATTCGGCAATCGAAGCTTCGGCTAATTCAATGGCTTCTTGATTCAGTGAAAGCTCAGCGATTCGGACATTCCGCTCCGGGTTGCTCAATTCATTGGCGGAATACTCTTTTTTCTCAAGAGGCTTCGACTCGGACGAGGTGAGTGAGTGGGGCTTAGTTGTCCGTGGAACCTTTTTTGGTTCAGAAATAAGGCTAGAAGTGAGTGCCAGCAGGGCAACGAGGACCAATAACGTGATCCGAATGATTGGCGGTCTTTTTTGACGCCTGTTTTTTTCCTGTGGGTGTTCCTCTTCATCTAGTTCATATACGGTGTGACAGTAATTGCATTCATACCCTTTTTTTGTTTTATTAAAGTGATTGCCGCCACAATACTTACAAACTAACCCTTTCATAGTTTACTCCCCAATTATTTTCTACTCGCAACGTCATTAAGACAGTTGCTATTAGTAAATGATACCATGGAGGGATTGTGAGATGAAAGAGAGTGGCGCTTAAAAAATCCCTCCAAGCTCGAAAGCTTGAAGGGATTTTTATTTAGTAACTATCTACTCGTTTTTGTTGCTGGGTCCAATCTGCGTTCTACCAGACCTAAGAGCCAGTCAGTCATGATGGCCATTAAAGCTGTCGGTAACGCACCAGCTAAGATGATGGCTGTTCCGTCAGTCGCATTTGTTCCCCGAATAATGATGTCACCAAGTCCACCGGCACCAACGAATACACCGATTGCAGTGATCCCTATCGCAACAACTAACGCGTTACGGATACCTGCCATGATAACTGAGACAGATAGCGGCAGCTCGATCATATATAATCGTTGCCAATTCGTCATGCCCATTCCTGTTCCGACATCCAAGGCATTTCTATCCACCTGCCGCATTCCAGTGTAGGTGTTCTTGATGATCGGTAACAAGGAGTATAAGAAAACCGTTAAGATTACAACATTGACACCAAGTCCCATTCCAATCATTAAGACTGAGATCATGGCTAATGAGGGAATCGTTTGGATCACATTGGCCAAACGAATGACCCAGCTAGCCAGCTTCGTGTGGCGGGCGATGAAAATCCCTAGTGGAATTCCCACGATCGCAGCGAAGATCACACCATAGATCGAAATCAAGAAGTGGCGGACAAATTGAGCGAAAATGATGCTGCCATTTGTTTGATAATATTGGATAAATTGTTGAAAGGTATTCAGATTTTCCATTACGCTCACTCCCCTTCGAAATAGTTATGTTCTTTTAGAAATTCTTCTGCCACAATTTGCGGTTCAACCAAATCATTATCTGCTTTATAATTTAATTTTTGCATTTCTTCAGTAGATATTTTTCCACCTAAGCGCTCCATCGCATCTTTGATTTTTGGATCGGATTTTAATAATTTATTAGATACGATCGGTGCTGCATCGTAAGGAGGGAAGAAACGTAAATCATCTTCCAACATGACAAGATCATAGCTTGCGATCCGTCCATCCGTAGAATAGCCTAGTACGATATCCATTCTTTTGGCTGCTAATGCATCATAGACCAAGCTGACTTGCATAGGCAAGATCGAAGAAAATTCAAATCCATATGCTTGCTTGAATCCTTCATAGCCATCGCCTTTACGAGTGATCCACGAGGTATCCACACCTGCACTTAACTCACCAGCTACGCGTTTCAAATCACTGACTTTTTTTAGATTATATTTCTCCGCAGTGTCTTTTCGAACTAAAAAGACATACGTATTGTCAAATCCATAAGAAGGGAACCAGGTTTGATCAAAACGCTTTTCAAATTCGTTGTGTACGATATCGAAGGCTTTCTTCGGATCTTTTTCAGCCGGTAATTGCAAAATCGAAGACAAATCCGTTCCTGTATAACGCGCGGCAGAAATCGAAGCGTCATCTTTCAACATGGCTTGATGATTGATCATATTTGTTGCCAAATTATTAATCACGGTGGTGTCCTTGTCTGTGTAATGTTCCACCATGCCTGCAACTATACTTCCTAATATTTGCATTTCAGAAGTGATCCCGCCCGTAACCGCGATCGTATCTTCGTTATCATTCGAGGCCAATCCAGGAAAAGAGCAACTACTCAGAAAGAGCAGCGAGAGTCCGAGTAAAGCCAAGATTTTTAATTTTTTCATTCTTTACTCCTCCTCCTTTAGCGCTGCGGGTGTCATACGGTCTTCTAAGAGCCCCAACAATAAGTCGACGATTAGTGCCATCAAAATGACAGGAACCGTACCTGCAATGATTAGCGGAGGCTGGAAGTTGTTTAGACCACTGAAAATCAGGTCTCCCAGCCCGCCAGCTCCGATATATGAAGCAAGCGTCGCCCATGCAATAACATAGACAGCGGCCAAGCGAATTCCTGCCATGATTGTTGGAACCGCAATGGGGAGTTCCACAGTAAAGATCGACTGCAAGTTTGTCATCCCCATGCCCTTAGCGACATCGCGATAGTTGCTGTCGACGTTTTTCATCCCAATAAAGGTGTTACGCAAAATTGGCAATAACGAATAAATGAATAGCGCGATGATTGCGGGAAATTTTCCGACGCCAAAGATGGGAATCATCAGTGCTAGTAAAGCAAGTGATGGGACTGTTTGCAGGACGCTGGCAACACCGATCACAAAACTAGAGATTTTTGGTAAACGTGTCAACAAAATGCCCAAAGGAACGGCTACTAAAATACCGAGTCCTAGCGCAAGAGCGGAGATGTACAAGTGTTCCGCGCTTTTTGTCAGCATTTGACTTCCGTATTGATTGAAGAATGCTTGCATGATTACGCCTCCTCGCTTGTTATGCTTTCAGCCGCATCTCCGAAAGTTTCTTCTTCGCCCCATAGCACATCATAAATGATATCTACCAATGAGACTCTTGTAAGGATACCTACAAGGTGTTTCGCGTCGTCTACTACGGGCACATATTTTACGCCGCGTTTCAAAATACGCTGCAGGCTGTCTCGAACCAGCGCAGATTCTTTTACATAAAAGACGTTCGGATTGATAATATCTCCGATACTAGAGGCTTTTCCACGACGTCGTTCCTGGTCGATGGTTTCAATATCAACAAAGCCTTTCAAAATGTTGTCTTCATCCACGATCAGCAACGTATCTACACGTTTCTCACGCATCAAGCGAATCGCATTTTGCAGGCTCTTCTCAGGAGTAATAGAAACGGCAGTGTTCATCATGATCTCGCCAACAGTCGTTGTGTCGGGTTTTGCTTGAAGCAAGCGATCTTCTCCTAATAATTCTTCCACGAAATCATTCGCAGGATTTTGCAAAATATTTTCGGGTGTATCAAATTGGATCACTTTTCCATCATCCATGATGGCAATACGACTCGATAATTTTAATGCTTCATCCATGTCATGTGTAACGAAAACGATGGTTTTTCCTAGACGTTCCTGTAAGTCTTTCACAAGGTCTTGCAGAGAGTCACGGGTAATTGGGTCCAAAGCACCGAAGGGTTCATCCATCAAAATGACATCTTGATCGGCAGCGAGCGCACGAACAACCCCGATCCGCTGTTGTTGTCCGCCAGATAACTCATGAGGATAACGGTCAAGCATATCCCGAGGCAATTCAACTAAATCGATCATTTTTTCTGCGGTTTTATTTTGCTCTTCTTTGTCTACCTTTAATAACCGTTGGACAAGCGTGATATTCTCACGGATCGTCATGTGGGGCATAAGCCCAATATTTTGGATCACGTACCCAATTTGGCGTCTCAACTCAACAGGATTTTTCTTTTGAATGTCTTCACCGTTGATGGTAATGGTCCCTTTTGTTGGATCGATCATTCGATTGATCATTCGCATCGTCGTTGTTTTTCCGCTACCACTAGTACCAATCAAACAAATGAATTCACCTTTATCAAAAGAGAGGTTAACGTCTTCGACAGCTACTTTGTTTCCATTATATATCTTAGAAACATGGTCAAATTTAATCATTTTTTCGCTCCTTCTTCATGTTAAGGAAAAGGATTCCTTAATTATTTTCATAAAATATTTTTCTCAAACAGTATATAAAACTGACAATTTACCTGTACAAAAATGAACAGGTTTATAATTTTAGTATGCAATAAAGCCTGATTAAAAACAAATAACTAGCTCATTTTTAGTCAGAACTAAGCGCTGTCACAAGTTGTTTTTGATTATAAAATAACCTTTTCATAAAGAGAGATGTCGGGATTATTTATTAGTTAAAGACGATAAATCGTAGAGATAAAAAACGTTTTTTTAAGTCGAGAAAACAATTCTGCATTTTCTGTTGATTGCTATCCGTTTTTTTAAGTCACAGAAGACAGCCTCGTACTTTTCAATGCCGATTTCCCATGATAGAATAGCGGAGGAAAAGAGGAGAAGCTATGTTAACCACAGAAGATTTTGATTTTGAGTTGCCTGAAGAATTAATTGCCCAAACCCCTCTAGAAAAACGGGACAGTTCGCGATTATTGATCTTAGATCGTGAAACCGGCGATATTGAGGATAAACATTTTGATGAAATTATTGAAGAGCTGAACCCTGGAGATGCGTTGGTCATGAATGACACACGTGTACTGCCTGCTCGTTTATATGGAGAAAAGCCTGAAACGGGGGGACACTTAGAAGTCTTGCTATTAAACAATACGCAAGGGGATGAGTGGGAGACGTTGATCAAGCCTGCCCGTCGTGCAAAAGTAGGAACAGAGATTGTTTTTGGAGACGGCCGTTTACGTGCGGAGGTAAAGAAAGAGCTTGAACACGGAGGACGGATCGTGGAGTTTTCTTATGAAGGCATCTTTTTAGAGAACTTAGAATCACTGGGGGAAATGCCGTTACCTCCTTATATCAAAGAACGGTTAGAAGATCCTGAACGCTATCAAACCGTTTACGCTAAAGAGAACGGTTCTGCAGCGGCACCAACAGCAGGATTGCATTTTACACCAGAATTGTTAGAGAAAATTGCAGCAAAAGGAGTGAAGCTGGTTTATTTAACCTTACACGTAGGGTTAGGGACCTTCCGACCAGTCAGTGTAGACAATATTGCGGAACACCAGATGCACAGTGAATTCTATCGTCTGACGGAAGAAGCTGCTGCACAATTAAATGATGTGCGCGACAGCGGCGGAAAAATCATCGCAGTTGGGACGACATCGATTCGTACACTAGAAACAATTGGTACGAAATTCAATGGAGAGATCAAGGCGGACAGTGGATGGACAGACATATTCATCACACCAGGGTATGAGTTTAAAGTCGTCCAAGCCTTTTCAACAAACTTTCACTTGCCAAAATCGACATTGGTCATGCTAGTCAGTGCGTTTGCCGGTCGTGAAAAGACGTTGGCGGCTTATCACCATGCCATCGAAGAACGCTATCGCTTCTTCAGTTTTGGAGATGCGATGTTCGTAAAATAGAGGAAAAGAGGAGGCCAGCGATCTGTTCGCTGGTTTTTTTGCGTAAAAAAAAGCCAGGCTCTCGACTGCCTGGCTCTTAGAATATCGGAAGGATTAGTTCATTCGAATTTTATATTACTTTTAATGATACATGCAAAGTATTACATGAATTTCTTGACTATAAACATAAATATTTGTTTTTACTACGTTTTCACTTTTATTCAGTTTTAAAGAAACTTTTTTTCTTACGTATCTTTTTTACTTGTGTGTTTGATGTACTACTCAACCTGTGATACGCATTCACTATTTATAAAGAAATACTTCACACGCATACTATTGACAACTTTTTCGGTGAATCTTGTATTACTAACAATTTTATTGTTTACTTTTTTCTACTTTCTTATCGAGAAATCCTTCGAATGATCTAAGTTCCTCCTTCCTTGTATCTATAATATAGCACACCCTATTTAAATTTGGAAGCGATTTCACTTAGTTATTTTGAATAATTTATTTTGTTACTTTTTGAGTAAATTTCAAGGTGTATACTTTGAATTCACTGACTTTTCTATGTTATAGTAATTATATAGGCGGTATTTTTATAACATAAGGAGGAATAGGATGGATCCATACAAAGAAAAAATAGAAACTGTAACTAATGAATATGATGCCAATTTAGAGAATGGCTTAAGTAGCTCAGAAGTTGAAGAAAAATTAAAAAATAACGGTAAAAATAAGTTTGAAGAAGCCCCGAAAGAATCTTTGGCAAAAAAATTCTTTCTTAGTTTGACTGATTTTACGACGATTATTTTATTAGTGGCGGCAGTAATTTCGCTCTATACAGCGATTGCTACTGACCATGGCGATTATTTTGAGAGTTTTTTGATTATTGCTATCGTAGTAATTAATTCTGTATTAGCCATTGTACAAGAAGGAAATGCGGAAAAGGCATTATCTGCTTTGCAAGACATGAACAAGCAAACCGCAAGTGTCATGCGAGATGGAAAGCAAGAGCAAGTGGATGCGGAAGAATTAGTTCCGGGAGATACTTTATTGCTTGAATCTGGTTCATTGATTACCGCTGACGCTCGTATTGTTGAAGCCTCTCAGTTGCGCGTGGAAGAATCCGCTTTAACAGGTGAAAGTGAACCTGTGATGAAAGATCCTGAATACATAGGTGAGGATGGAGCAGCCCTTGGCGATCGAGTAAATATGTTGTACAAAGGCTCAACCGTAGTGAACGGACGCGGAAAAGCGGTTGTTACTGCGACAGGCATGCAAACCGAGATGGGGAAAATTGCAGGTCTTTTGAATAGTGATGAGACGCAAAAAACACCTCTGCAAAAACGATTAAATCACTTAGGGAAGCGTATTAGTTTAATCGCTTTAGCAGCTGCGGCTTTTGTGTTTTTTATTGGTGAAATGCAAGGCGAACCTATGCTAGACATGTTCATTACAGCTATCTCATTAGCCGTCGCCGCGGTTCCAGAGACGCTGACAGTTATCGTTACATTAACCTTGGCATATGGGGTACAAAAAATGGCGAAGAAAAATGCCATTATCCGCAAATTGCCTGCTGTTGAAACATTAGGTTCTGCGAATGTGATTTGTTCAGATAAGACAGGAACGCTGACGCAAAATAAAATGCGTGTCCGCCGAGTCTGGACGCATGGCGATTCGGTGGTAGATACTGAAGAAGGCATGACCGATGAGGCGATGGAAGTTCTTAGTATCGCAGCTTTATGTACCGATGTCCTCGTAGAAAATGACGACAACGAACTTGAAATCAAAGGGAATCCTACGGAAGCGGCGATTGTTCGCGCTGTAGAAGAAAATTACCATACAAAAGCTGAACTTGAAGAAAAATATCCGCGAATCGGTGAAATTCCTTTTGACTCTGATCGGAAAATGATGACGACTGTACATAAGCGCGGGAAAAAGTTTATCTCTATTACAAAAGGGGCTTTTGACGTTCTTTTGCCGAAATTCCATTATGGAGATGTTGACCAAGCGGCAATTGTCAATGACCGTTTCGGGAAAAAGGCGTTGCGCGTGATTGCGGTAGGTTTTGCGATTCACGATGAAGAACCAAAAGAGATCACTTCCGAGGCGTTGGAAAAAGATTTGCGTTTGATGGGACTGATCGGTATGATCGATCCACCGCGCCCAGAATCAAAAGATGCCATTGCCCGTGCTAAAAAGGCGGGAATCAAAACAGTTATGATCACCGGAGATCACGTGGTGACGGCTGGAGCGATTGCCAAAGAATTAGGGATCATGAAGTCTCGGAAAGAAGCTCTTTCCGGCGCAGAATTACAAAAATTAACCGATGATGAACTGGATGAACGCGTGAAGGATTTATCTGTTTACGCACGAGTAACGCCAGAGGATAAAATTCGTATTGTTAAATCATGGCAGCGTACTGGAGCCGTTGTCGCAATGACCGGTGATGGGGTGAATGATGCCCCTGCGCTGAAGGCTAGTGATGTTGGCTGTGCCATGGGAATTACCGGGACAGACGTAGCGAAAAGTGCAGCTGATATGATCTTAACCGATGATAATTTTGCAACGATCGTTGATGCTGTAGCGCGAGGACGCTCAGTTTACCAAGGGATTCGTAAAGCAATCAATTTCCTATTGAGCTGTAATATCTCCGAGATATTTATCGTAGTTATCGCAATGCTGCTAGGATGGGGAGCGCCATTTACAGCAGTTCAATTATTGTTTGTTAACGTAGTAGCTGATGGATTGCCTGGTTTTGCTTTAGGAAGAGAACCGGCAGAAGCTGGGATTATGGATGAGAAGCCGATTCCGCGTGATGAAGGGATTTTTGCACGGGGATTGTGGCAAAAGATTGGTTTAAATGCTGCTATTTTTACCGTAGTGACTCTTATTGGTTTTTATGTAGGCGCCTTTGTTGAGCACGTAAGCTACTTTACACCGCCTAGTTTAGAAGTAGGTCAAACGGTTGCCTTTCTAGTATTGGCTTATTCATCGATTTTGCACGTATTCAACGTACGCAGCAGTAAGTCGATTTTCAAAATAGATTTGGCGACTAATAAATCGTTAGCACAAATGGCTTGGTTAGCATTAGCGATCACAACAGCCATTGCCTTGATTCCACAAACACAAGAATTGTTCTATCTGGTTCCGATCAGTATGACACACTGGATGATTGCGATCCTGCTTTCAATTGTTCCGATTATTGTGACGGAACTGATTAAGTTCCATAGAGCACCAGAAGTTGATCCAGAGAATATTTAATAGCTAGCAAAGCCCCCTTCGATGACCGTCATCGAAGGGGGCTTTTGTGTGTCTGCTAGACTTTGTAATCGTAACAAGTCACGATGATGTCTTTTAGCTCACTGATTAATGGTTCTTTCGGATTGGCAGTCGTGCACTGGTCTTCGTAGGCAAGTTCGGCCAAATGGTCTACAGTAGTGTCTAATTTTTCTTGTGTGACACCTTGCGCTTTCAGACTCATGTCGATGCCCACCGATACGCCTAGATCATATACAGCAGTGGCTAATGCTTCGACTAATTCCGCAGTCGTCTTTCCTTTTAAGCCTAAAAATCTTGCAATGTCTGCGTAATCTGAATCTGCCCGGAAATAATCATATTTAGGGAACATCGCATGCTTTTGCGGATCTTTGGCATTGTAGCGGATGATATGCGGCAAAAGAATCGCATTGGTACGGCCATGAGGGATACCATATTCTCCACCGATCTTATGAGCAATGGAATGGCAAATTCCCAAGAATGCATTGGCGAATGCCATTCCAGCCATCGCAGACGCGTTATGCATCTTCTCGCGAGATTCTTCGTCGCCATTTTTTACTGATTTTTCCAGATAATTAAAGACGATTTGGATTGCCTGCAGACTTAAACCACGTGTGTAATCTGAGGCCATCACGGATACATAGGATTCGATTGCGTGTGTCAGTACGTCCATCCCAGTGTCCGCGGCGATTGAAGATGGAAGAGTTAGTACAAATTGTGGATCAATGATCGCTACATTTGGTGTCAGCGCATAGTCTGCTAATGGATATTTTACGTGTGTTTCGCTATCTGTGATAACCGCGAAGGGTGTTACTTCGGCCCCAGTCCCTGAGGTCGTTGGAATGCATACTAATTGTGTTTTTTCAGGTGGTGCGATGCCGTATGTCCGTTTACGAATATCCAAGAATTTTTGTTTCGCTCCGAAGAAGGAGGTGTCCGGGTGTTCAAAGAACATCCACATTCCTTTTGCCGCATCCATCGCAGAGCCGCCGCCTAATGCAATGATTGTATCAGGTTGGAAGTTCACGATCATCTCCAAGCCTCTATAAACGGTGTTGGTCGATGGGTTAGGTTCGACATCTGAAAAGACTTCGATCTTCACATCATTTGAACGTCTGCCTAACGCATCACGTACAATGTCCGCATAGCCAAATTGGACCATTCCAGGGTCGCAAACGAGCATGACGCGTTCCACATTTTCCATTTGAGTCAAATACAGTAAAGAGTTCTTTTCAAAGTAGATTTTAGGTGGAAGTTTAAACCATTGCATGTTCTTTCTCCGTTTCGCTACAGTTTTGATATTGATCAAATCAAGGGCAGATACGTTATGAGAAACTGAATTTTTCCCGTAAGATCCACACCCTAAAGTCAATGATGGAATCAATTCATTGTAGATGTCGCCGATCCCGCCTTCTGAGGATGGCGAATTCACCAAGATACGGCAAGCTTTCATTCGCAAACTGAAATCCAATTCAATATCAGGATCTTCTGTATGGATCACTGCGGTATGGCCTAAACCACCTAGATCCAACATTGCTTCAGATAGGTCAAGGCCATGAGAGCGACTCTCTGATTTAATCATGGCTAAAACAGGAGAAAGCTTTTCGCGGGATAGTGGATAATCCGGTCCAACTCCGTCAATTTCAGCAATCAGCATTTTTGTGCCTTCTGGGACACCAATCCCAGCCAATTCAGCGATCGTCATTGCAGAGAGGCCCACAATTTTTGGATTAACGGCATATTTTCCTTCATTCATTACGACGGCTTCTAATTGGCGCAATTCATTTTTCTTAACAAAATACACTTGATGCGCTTGAAATTCCTTCTTCACTTCGTCATAGATTTCTTTGTCAACGATCACCGCTTGTTCAGAAGCACAAATCATTCCACTGTCAAAGGTTTTGGAAACAAGCAGATCATTCACTGCGCGTTTGATATTGGCAGTCCGTTCGATATAAGCAGGTACATTCCCTGGACCTACTCCTAGAGCCGGTTTGCCAGTCGAGTAGGCAGATTTTACCATGGCACCGCCGCCTGTGGCTAATACAATCGCGATATCAGGATGGTTCATCAATCCTTGTGTCGCATCCAGAGATGGCTTTTCGATCCACTGTACACAGTTTTCAGGTGCACCCGCAGCAACGGCTGCATCACGAACGATTCGTGCCGCTTCGGCTGAGCATTTTTGAGCACTTGGGTGGAAAGCAAAGACAATAGGATTCCGTGTTTTGATAGCAATCAAGGACTTGAAGATCGTTGTAGAGGTCGGATTCGTCGTCGGCGTCACACCACAAACAACCCCTACAGGTTCAGCTATTTGAACAAGATGCTTTTGTTTGTCCTCATAGATTACCCCAGCGGTTTTGTTGTTTTTGATATTGTTCCAAATGTATTCAGAAGCGTACATATTTTTGATTGCCTTGTCTTCAACAACACCGCGACCCGTTTCCTCGACCGCCATTTTTGCTAACAGCATGTGTTTGTCTAATGCAGCCATCGCCATTTCGTGAACGATTCGGTCCACTTTTTCTTGATCAAAGCTAGATAAAACCTTTAATGCCTCGTTGCCTTTCTGTGCTAGATCGTTGATCATTGCCTCAACATTGATTGGTTCCTGTTTCTTCTCTGCCGCTTTAACCATTTCTTACCTCCTAATATTTTTTAACACCTCCATCTTAATCGGTCTAGTTAGCAATGTAAACGCTATCTTTTAATAAATATTTATTTCACAATTCATTTAATGTGAGAGTTTTCATGTGCGTTGTCTCATAAATATAGTATTCAATATGTATTGGTATAGATTTTATCTTTTACAATAAGCTTTTTTATCAATGAGTATGCAACCATTTTTTTGTAAAAGGTATAAGGATGAATTTATTTTTATTTGAAAAATATAAAAAAGACGTTTTTTGTGTTTTTTTGAACAATCCTTCTTCCTTATCTTATAAATAGTTTTAAGCTGTTCGTAGAAAGTTGCAAAAGCGCTCTAAAACCAGTATTATGATACAAGTTGCACACTTATACATATATAGAAGAAAGTAGGAAATTGAATGACTGAACCTGCGATTTCTTATCGTTTAATAAAGAAAGAAAAACATACAGGGGCGCGTTTAGGGGAGATCATCACCCCTCATGGAACGTTCCCGACACCAATGTTTATGCCCGTAGGAACTTTGGCTACCGTAAAAACAATGTCTCCTGAAGATTTGAAGGAGATGGGGGCAGGCATTATTTTGAGTAACACGTATCATCTGTGGCTGCGTCCCGGAGAAGATTTAGTTGCAGAAGCCGGTGGATTGCACAAGTTCATGAATTGGGATCAACCGATCTTAACGGATTCTGGTGGTTTCCAAGTCTTCTCATTAGCAGATATGCGAAATATCGTAGAAGAAGGGGTCCATTTTAAGAACCATCTGAATGGCTCAAAGATGTTCTTGTCACCAGAAAAAGCAATCGATATCCAAAATAAACTAGGCTCTGACATCATGATGAGCTTTGATGAATGCCCGCCATTTGATGAAAGTTATGATTACGTGAAGAAATCTGTGGAACGGACTTCACGCTGGGCGGAGCGCGGCTTAAAAGCGCACGCAAATCCAGCGACACAAGGATTATTTGGAATCATTCAAGGTGCCGGCTTTGAAGACCTGCGCCGCCAAAGTGCGAAAGATCTTGTAAGTATGGATTTTCCAGGGTACTCGATTGGCGGACTTTCAGTGGGTGAACCAAAAGAAGAAATGAACCGTGTCTTAGAATTTACGACACCGTTGATCCCAGAGAACAAGCCTCGCTACTTAATGGGTGTTGGTGCAGCAGATTCATTGATCGACGGTGTAATCCGCGGGGTGGATATGTTTGACTGCGTATTGCCGACACGTATCGCTCGTAACGGAACATGCATGACTTCTGGCGGACGTTTAGTTGTTAAGAATGCGAAGTATGCCCATGATTTCCGTCCGTTGGATGAAAAATGTGATTGCTATACGTGCCGGAATTATACTCGGGCATATATTCGCCACTTGATCCATTGTGATGAAACCTTTGGGATTCGATTGACCTCTTACCACAACCTATACTTCTTGATTAATTTAATGAAACAAGTTCGTCAAGCAATCATGGATGACAACCTATTAGAATTCCGCCAAGCCTTTTTTGAAGAGTACGGATTTAATAAGCAAAACGCAAAAAGTTTCTAAAGTATGATTAAAAATGCTAGTGTAAGCTTACAAATTTTGTTACAGTTAAAAGTGGATTTACTATGAATGCGAGGGGAAATATAAAATGGGAAACTTTTCAATGATTATTTTGCTAGTGTTGATGCTTGGGATGTTCTTTATGATGAACCGCTCTCAAAAGAAACAACAGCAAGAACGTCAAGGTTTATTAGATGCAATGAAGGTTGGAGATAGTGTTGTAACTATCGGCGGTCTGCATGGCGTGATCTCAGAGATCAACAGTGACGACAAAACAGTTACATTAGACTGTGAAGGTATCTATTTAGTATTCGACCGTTCTTCAATCAGAACCGTACAATCTGGTGCTCGTCCAGTGGCTGCTCCTGTTGAAACAAACGTCGTTGAACCAGAGACAACAGAACCAACTGAACCATTAGTAGAAGAAAAACCTGAAGACAAAACAGAAGAAAAGTAAGACGAAGCTCTTACGTAAAGAATTTTAAAAAAGGTGCGTATGTAAATACGTGCCTTTTTTGCGTCTAAAGAATTAGAAAGAAGGAGAAATCAATTCATTAGAAAAAAACCAACCCAATTTTGTGAAAAAAGTTCTAAGAGCGGCGTGTTGCTATAGGTTTAAAATACTTTAAAGGCAAATGTTAAGAATGCCTGTATATTATGGATTTTGTGAATAATAAAAACGGGTGTGAAAAAAATCACAAAAAGTATTTACAAACTCTTGTGTGTGTTGTATGATGTGTATGTGAAAAGTAACACAAAAATTTTTAGGAGGATACACATGGCTAAAGCGATTGAAAAAGAAAAAGACGCAGTCAGCGTTGAGCAAGTGATTGACGAATTAGCAACAAAAGCAAATGTTGCACTGAAGGAAATGGAAGATTTTGATCAAGAAAAAATAGACCATATCGTTCACGAAATGGCGATGGCTGCCCTAGACAAACACATGCTGTTAGCAAAAATGGCGGTTGAGGAAACCGGCCGTGGTGTTGTTGAAGATAAAGCCATCAAAAACATGTATGCATCAGAATATATCTGGAACAGCATCAAACATGACAAAACAGTGGGTGTCATCGGTGAAGATAAGCAAAAAGGGTTGATCGAAGTTGCTGGACCTGTTGGTGTTGTTTGTGGTGTAACACCTACAACAAATCCAACTTCTACAACCATCTTCAAATCAATGATTGCTTTAAAAACAGGAAATCCAATCGTCTTTGCGTTTCACCCAAGTGCTCAAAAATGTTCAGCTGAAGCTGCGCGTATCGTTCGTGATGCGGCTATCGCGGCCGGCGCTCCTGAAAACTGTATCCAATGGATCGAAAAGCCATCGATCGACGCAACATCAATGTTAATGAACCACCCAGGTGTGGCCATCGTTCTTGCGACTGGCGGACCAGGCATGGTTAAATCAGCTTACTCAACTGGAAAACCAGCTTTAGGTGTAGGTGCGGGTAACGTCCCTTCATACATCGAAAAAACGGCGAAAATCAAACGTGCAGTAAACGATTTGATCGTTTCAAAATCTTTTGATAACGGGATGATCTGTGCTTCTGAACAAGCAGTCATTGTTGACAAAGAAGTCTACGAAGAAGTAAAAGCGGAATTCCAAGCGCATCAAGTATACGTAGTGAAGAAAGCTGAATTGAAGAGATTAGAAGACGCTGTAATGAACGAAGGCAAATACGCAGTAAACCCTGCGATCGTTGGTCATTCAGCTGAAGATATCGCGCAACGCGCAGGCATCAAAGTTCCTGCAGGCACAAAGATTCTGATTGCAGAATTAGACGGTGTGGGTGCAGATTATCCATTGTCTCGTGAAAAACTTTCTCCAGTTTTAGCTATGATTAAAGCAAACGACCATGTACATGGCTTCGACCTTTGCCAAGGCATGTTGGAATTAGGCGGATTAGGACATACAGCAGTGATCCATACCGAAGACGAAGACTTACAAGTAAAATTCGGCTTACGTATGAAAGCTTGCCGTATCTTAGTGAACTCACCATCTGCTGAAGGCGGTATCGGTGATATCTACAATGAAATGATCCCATCATTGACTCTTGGTTGTGGTTCATACGGTAAAAACTCTGTATCTAAGAACGTATCTGCTATTAACTTAATCAATGTTAAAACTATAGCGAAACGGAGAAATAATATGCAATGGTTTAAACTTCCACCAAAAATCTTTTTCGAAAAGAACTCTCTATTGTATCTAACAAAAATGGAGAACGTTGAACGCGTCATGTTAGTTTGTGACCCAGGAATGGTTCAATTCGGCTATGCAGACATCGTTCGTGAAGTATTAGGCCGTCGTGAAAACGATGTGAAGGTTGAAGTATTCTCAGATGTTGAACCAAACCCTTCAACGAATACTGTTTATAAAGGACTGGAAATGTTTAACGACTTCCAACCTGATACAGTTATTGCTCTTGGTGGTGGTTCTGCAATGGATGCGGCAAAAGGAATGTGGATGTTCTTTGAACACCCAGACACGTCATTCTTCGGCGCGAAACAAAAATTCTTGGATATTCGCAAACGTACTTACGGAATTGCGAAGCCTGAAAAAGCAAAATTGGTATGTATCCCAACCACTTCTGGTACAGGAGCGGAAGTAACACCATTCGCAGTTATCACAGACAGCGAAACACACGTGAAGTATCCATTGGCTGACTATGCGTTGACACCGGATGTTGCGATTGTTGACCCTCAATTTGTTATGACAGTGCCTGCTTCAGTAACAGCAGACACTGGTATGGATGTGTTAACACATGCGATCGAGTCTTATGTATCTGTAATGGCTTCTGATTATACTCGTGGATTGAGCTTACAAGCAATCAAGCTTGTTTTCGAAAACCTTGAAAAATCAGTTAAAACAGCTGACCCAGAAGCGCGTGAAAAAATGCATAACGCATCAGCGATGGCGGGTATGGCATTTGCCAATGCATTCCTAGGAATTTGTCACTCAGTGGCACATAAAATCGGTGGAGAATACGGTATTCCTCACGGACGTACGAACGCAATTCTATTGCCGCATATCATCCGTTACAATGCCAAGGACCCTCAAAAACATGCGATGTTCCCTAAATACGACTACTTCCGTGCGGATACTGACTATGCAGATATTGCGAAGTTCTTAGGACTTAAAGGCAATACAACAGCAGAATTAGTAGAAGCGTTGATCGAAGCAGTTTACAACTTAGGTGTAACTACAGGCATCGACATGAACTTGAAGGCACAAGGCGTGACTCAAGAGACGTTGAATACAACGGTTGATCGTATGGCTGAATTGGCTTACGAAGACCAATGTACAACAGCGAATCCGAAAGAACCGTTGATCAGCGAACTAAAAGAAATTATCGTAACAGCGTACGATTACAAAGCGTAAATTAGAAATTCAGGAAGGTCCTCATGAGATGAGGGCCTTTTTTTAGTGCATGATAGGCAGAGTAATTTTCCTATTTTTTAGAAAAAAATAAATTTGATTGTTTTTATTTAAAACATTCATTTTTTTTAGATAAAATGAATCTCTTTGATTGTTATAGCCTGTGAAAAACGATAGACTAGAAATCAGGATAAGAAGAAAGGTTCGAGGTCATGGAGAAACTGAAACGAGAGATAAATGAGTTAGCTGAATCGAATGCGCGATTAGGTGCATTGATTGATTATTTAGCAAATGAAAAGAAATTAATGGCAAGTAAAGCAAACCACATTTTTATGTTGGATATGCAAGACTATGTGGCGGCATTAGGGCGACTCGCTCCCTCAGATTCGAAAGTATCGGTGACATTGCCAGAAATCAAACAAATCAATCATTTGCTTACTAAACAGTATGAATTAATGAAGCTTATTCGAAGAGACTATGCACGACTTGAAGTTTCAGGGAATCTACCAGAAGATCTGACTTTCGACGAACGGAAGAAGAAACATTTTAGACGGTTGCAAATTATTAATCAATTGCTATTGCAAGACAATATCTTTTTCCAATCTATGCTGGATGACAAAAAAATCAGCGGCAACATTCGAATTGGTGAGAAAAAGAGTTGGCTTCAACGCCTATTTAAACGATAGATACGGCCGGTCCGATATGCAAGACGGATCAGTCAAAACAAAAAGGAGGAGATCGCTTGATCTCCTCCTTTTTGTGCGTCCGCATATTACTTACGTAAAGCGAATGCTGTATAATCAATTTCCCTTGCCTGGCACCATTCTTTTGGCGCGCCGCTCAAGATAATAGGGTTACGCGTCAATTCTGCTGTCGTGGCTTTGCCTGTCATAAGATACAAGCGATGAAGCTGAACTTTCCAATCCTCGATCATTTCGATCGTATCATCGATACCATTGCTGATTAGATGATTCAAGATTGTCGCAGAAAGACCAACGGCTTTTGCGCCTAAACACAACGCTTTAAATATGTCATAGGCATCGCGAATGCCGCCAGAAGCAAGGATCGTCATATCGCTAATGGCTTGTGCTTCCAAGAGAGAGATAACTGTTGATTGGCCCCAATCGTCTAGATAAGACAATTCTCTCTTTTTTCGACGAGCATTTTCAATTTGTGAAAAGCTTGTCCCTCCGCGACCTGAAACATCCACGGCGTGAACACTGAGTGCTTGTAACTGTCGGATCGTCTCTTTGCTCATACCGAATCCAACTTCTTTAACGACTACAGGGACAGACAATTTCTGAACGGTATCATGTATGTTCTGAGACCACTCATGGAAATCTCGGTCTCCTTCAGGCATCACGAGCTCTTGCGGTACATTCAAATGAATCTGCATACCATCTGCTTGCAGCAGATCCATGATTTTTTGTGCATCCTCACTTGTTCGGCCGGCACCCATGTTGCCCAAAATAAGCCCGTTCGGATTGACTTCGCGAACGACAGTGTAAGAGTCTACGACAGTTGGATCTTTCAATGCGGCACTAACAGAGCCTGTTGCCATCATCAAGTTTGTTTCACGTGCGATAATTGCTAAATCATGGTTGATTTTTTTTGTTTTCTCACTACCGCCCGTCATCGCATTGATATAAAACGGTGCAGTAAGCTTAAGCCCAAGAATTTCTGTACTTAAATCGATTTCTTCCGGTCGTACAGAGACTAAAGAAGAATGTACCAAGCGAACAGCATCAAAGTCATTTTCTTTTGGCTTTTGGTGAAATGCACGAGCTAAGGAAACATGTTCATCTTTACGATTCATGGCGATCCTCCGTGAAGTGATAGACGTGTAAAGGCAGGGGCGTAATACCGGCTTTTTCCCAAGAACTCATCAGAGGAAGAATGCCAGCACGCTTATCAACAATAACGATACCGCAGTCACCGCCGCCAGCACCCGAAGATTTCGCTGCACCGCCGTACTTTTCAGCGAGATCATTCAATCGTTTCAATTCTTCTGTTTCAATAGATACATTGCTCAAGCTGGTCAATTGATTCAATAGTTGGCGATTTTTCCGAATCATTTTTTGAATCAGAGTAATGTCATTTTGCTTGAACCCTTGGATCATTTGATCCACACAGTCTGTACTGTCGCGTAAAAAATTCTCATAAGAGGTTTTCTTTTCGTCGCGAGATTGATGGACCTGGTCCACTAAATCAGATGTGGATGCGGGACTTCCAGTCCAGCCAATCAATAAGCGTAAATCCTCTGGGACTTTTAAAGGTTCTATTTTTAAATTTGGCCAGTCACTTTCGATCAATGTCGTCATTTTTTCGGATTCCAGTTTATTTAACACCCATTCATGATCAAAAGTGGAAAAAGCCAACCAGCCGCCATAACAACTTGCGGCAATATCGCCACAAGAACCGTTGCCTTGGACATTTAAGTGAGCCAATGTAGCTAGCTTGAATAGCTCAAGTTGTGAAAGCTGTAAATCGTAAAAAGCATTCAACGCTTTAACAGTAGCTACAGTGACTGCACCACTTGAACCCAACCCATATTTTCGACCATTGGAATTATCCAATTCGCTAGTCACCTTTAAATCGAAGAAGGCGAGTTTTTTCCCTTTTTCTTGAGCGAATTTTTCAGTAAAATGGATCGCCGCTAAAATGTAATGAAATGGATTGTCTCGGATGTCCAGAACCAATTCGTTTTTGCGTCGTGTCCATCGTACAGGAAGGTCGCTATATTGCGCAGATTGAATACTTCCGCTTTTTTTTGCCGGACCGATAGAAACGGAAATAAATTGATCGATCGCTACGATAATCGCGGGATGTCCGGGTTCTACGACAGCGTACTCACCGGCAATATATAATTTTCCTGGTGCGGATACTTCGATCATTTAGGCATCCTCCTTCGATAAGATTTCGATTGCGGGTCCTGCGTGAGCGACCACTAATTGCTTGGCATCAAGATGAGCACTCAAAGCGGATAGTAGGGCCGCTTCATTTTTTCGTTCTACTAATAGTTTAACATTTGGACCGGCATCCATTGTGAAATAGCAGGGTAAGCCCCCGTTTCTGATCTGGCGAACAAGGTTCATAGCTTTCATACTTTCCGCCGACCAATAGGTAAATGGCGGGGTTGCTGCCAAAGTTGTTCCGTGCATTTTTAAGGCACTGGACTCAGAAACTTCACCGAGTGCGATAAAATCTTTTTCTTTTATAGCTTTTTTTGCTTTGGCTAAATCTTGTGGTACAGTTTGCAACCAGCCATCATAAAAAGCGGAGGTCTCCACAGTACGCTGCATCCCGTCACGACTAGAAATGTCCTTTTGAGCGTCGTTAACCACGACGAAAATCATGCTTAAGTCGTTCTCAAAATCCGAACTTGGAATTTGTACGGCATAAGAAGTTTCGTCGGAATCTCCTTTTTGCCATTCTGCAAACCCGCCATAAATACTACGGCAAGCAGATCCAGAACCGCGGCGAGCCAAACGAGACAGCTCTTCAGGAGTCAAATTTAGATTCAGGGCATCACTCGCAGCGCCAGCCAAAGCGGCCAAGCCGCTCGCAGAAGAAGCTAATCCTGCCGCAGTTGGGACAAAATTTTTACTTTTGACGACTGCACGTAGGGAGGAATCTGTTTTTGAACGCACGAAATCAAGAAAGCGACTCACTTTTAAGGTCGCTTTCGAATCTTGCCATTGGTTGTCTAAATAAAATTGGTCTTCTTTTAGTTCTTTAGAAAAAGTAACTTCCGTTTCTGTATAAAAAGCGTCCAGTGTTAACGACAAGCTATTATTCATCGGAATAATCAATTCCTGATTTTCTTTGCCCCAATACTTGATCAAGGCGATATTCGTATAAGCCCGAGCTTTACCACTATACATGTGCGTACACACCTAACCCTTCGATCCATGTATTTCGGGCGCCTGCATCCAACAAAATACGTTGCAGCCGACGTCCGCTAGTTTCATTTTCGGCTAAAGCAATCATACAGCCGCCGCGTCCGCCGCCAGTTAATTTAGCACCTAATGCTTGGTTTTCTAAAGCCGTTTGAATCAAATGATCTAAGTGGGAATTGCTAGTTCCCAACAAACGTAATAGACCTTGTGCTTGATTCATACAATCCCCTAGAATCTGTGGTCGATTTTTTAAGATCGCCTGTTGCGCCTGAGCAGTCAGTTTCCCCAATGACCGCATTTGTTTATTCGTTTCGTAAGGACGCATTTCCATCAATTTTGCGATGTCCTTGACTGCTTTGCGTGTTTGACCCTTTACACCAGTATCCGCAACGACTAAAAAAGCATCCATATTTAGTTGAAAAGGCCGAAATCCAATGCCTTTTTGATAAAGAATGGGTTCAGTACCACTGATGGTTGTCGCATCAATACCGCTAGGGTTCCCATGAGCAACCGCTTCTGCCTGATTTACGAAATGCAACACTTGTTCTTGAGTTGCAGCTTCCTCCATCCAATCAAAAACGGCGCGGGTGATCGCAACGGCAACCGCTGCGCTAGACCCCATTCCGCGTTCTGCTGGAATAGAGCTGTCGATTTTTAAATAGAACGGTTCTGGAATCTTGAAATGTTTTACTAAGTACCAGAGTAACACCGTTACATTACGCATTGTATTGGGAGCTTTAGAAAGCGGCCCGTGGAAGAAACTAGATTCAATCCATGATTCCAAGTCATTCGCTTGGATGGTTGCTTGGATGCCTGTCCCGGAAAACGGAAAAGCGATGGCTGGCTCTCCATAGACAACCGAATGTTCTCCCATTAATATGATTTTTCCGCTGGCATAACCCGAGCCAATCGATTTCATAAAAAAACCCCTGTTTCGTTTTAGAGTAAGTAGATATTAGAAAATAATTTATTTCTCTTCAATATTCATTTTAATTGAATCGTTCTTATAGCAAAAACAATTTGTTTTCTTTTTATCTTTTGGAAGAAAATACTGTAAGAATCTTTACTTATCAGTAGGTGTCTGTTTTTTGTCTCTTTCCATTTTACTCAGAGTCAGCGGACAAGTAAACGAAAGCGTTGAAAAGTTTTTGAAAATCAACGCTTTTTTAAACATTCTTTAGAAGAAAAAGTGATCAGATTTTTTTGGTTATTTTGTTTGACGACACAAGATATTGGGGGTATATTAGATAAGTTGAAAAATACGCACTATATTTTGTATGAAATGAGCTGGGGGTTTATGAGCGTGATCGTATTAGCAGGAACTATTGGAGCAGGGAAATCAAGTTTGACGGCGATGTTGTCAGAACATTTAGGCAGTCAAGCTTTTTATGAATCAATTGAAGATAATGAGGTATTGCCGTTGTTTTACGCGGATCCAGAACAATATGCCTTTTTATTGCAGATTTATTTTTTGAATAAGCGTTTTGATAGCATCAAAAAGGCGATGCAAGATGACAATAATGTGTTGGATCGTTCCATTTATGAGGATTCCTTATTGTTCCATCTGAATGCCGATCTTGGTCGAGCAACAGAGACAGAAGTAAAGGTCTATGATGAATTATTGGCTAACATGATGCAAGAACTACCATATGCTGCACATAAGAAGCATCCCGATCTGTTAGTTCACATTCGTGTTTCTTTTGAAACGATGATGGAACGTATCCAAAAGCGTGGACGGGAATATGAACAATTGGAATTTGATCCAACTTTGTATGATTACTATAAAGAATTGAATAGTCGTTATGACCAATGGTATGAAGAATATAACGAAAGCCCTAAAATCCAAATTGATGGCGATCGCTTGAATTTTGTTGACGATGCAGTTGCTCGGGACGAAGTGATTCGTTTGATTGATGAAAAAATTTTAGAGGTTCAAGGAGTTTCCGTAGATTAATAAGTTAAAAAAGCTTTGCCAGATTTTTTTCTGGTAAAGCTTTTTTAGTTTTGATTTAATCAAAACTAAGAGAGAGATTTCATAAATAATAAGGACATACTGAACACTGCGATAAATGAACGACTTGAAATGAATACAATAAGATATTTTTTGTTATACTAAAGTAAGGTTGTTTAGGAGTAAGGAGGTTTCTAATGGATATAAAAAAGACGTTCAATCAGGGGATGTATTCATGGGTCCGCGTAGATAGTACCCAAGCGCATGAAATAAAAAAATTACGAGCTGATTATGCGATTAGTGATGAAATGCTGACGTATGCCTTGGATGATAATGAACGCGCGCGGGTAGAGTATGACCCGTTGGAAAAGGCCTTTTTGTTAATTTTTAATGTGCCGAACCTCTTGAAAAAGGACAATCATTATGAGACTAGTCCCATGGCATTTATTTTAAAGGATCAATACTTTTTTTCTTTTGTGAATGAACGAACTGCGTATGTTGAAAATATCATCGAGAACTTATTGTCGAATGAACCCAATCAAAGCACTGCGAGCTTACTCTTCCACACGCTATTTTTGATTTCTGATTATTATTTTCCATTAGTTGAAGAAGTGGATAGTCAGAGAATTCAGTTGAATAAAAAGCTTCGAGAAAAGACCACCAACAAAAATCTGTTGGCACTTTCTGATTTGGAGATAGGATTGGTTTATCTGGTGACCGCGACTAAGCAGAATGCGGTGCTGCTAGAACAAGTGAAGGCGCAGGCGATTTTTTCTAGCTTCACTGATAAGGAAAAAGAAGAGTTAGATGATGCTTTGATCGAGGCAAGACAAGCGGTAGAAATGACAAGATTGTCTAGTGAGATTTTAGATCAGTTATCTGGCACGTACAATAATCTATTAAACAATAATTTGAATGATACGATGAAAATTTTGACGATTTGGTCATTGTTGTTAACCATCCCGACTATTGTAACAGGGTTCTTTGGGATGAATATGCCGCTTCCTTTTACGCATTCAGAAGCGAGTTGGATCGTTACTGTAGTGATTAGTGTGGCACTCTCAATCTGGTTAATTTTGATTTTATGGCGAAGAATACGTTAAAAGCGAAGCGATCATCGATCGCTTCGCTTTTTTTGTGTTAATAACGAAGAAAGCAGGATTTAACTTAAAGTATAAAGGATTCGATGACTTCAGCTACCGCACTTTGTTCATGATTGGCGTTAGTAGTATGCTGTGCCGCCTCTTTGACTGCGGGTACGGCATTTGCCACAGCGATTCCTAATTCTGCTGCACGAATCATTGCCAGATCATTGGTATTATCACCGATAGCAATGGTTTCATTCATCGGAATAGCTAAGTGTTCCGCCAGTGTCTGTAGCGCAATCCCTTTATTCACACCTTTGGGGTTGAACTCAATGTAGCGGTTGGAAGAATAACTGATCTCTAATGATTCCCGCAGGTCAAGAGGCATTTCTTTTTCTATTTTTTCTAAATAGCTGCGATCTAAATTTTGAAATAAAGCTTTGTAGCAAGTCTGATCTTTTAGAAAACCAAAATCATCATCTAGTCTTTTTTCATGGGGAATCGTTAATAAGTAGGCGTCCTCATCCGGGTTACTGTGATAAACATAGGTTTGATCAAACGTGTAAAGATGAATTGCCACTTCGTAATTTGATCCAAATTCAAACAAACGAGCAAGTGTTTCAAAATTCATGGGAAAGTCTTTGATAATCGTCGGGCCTTGATTTTCCACGACAACACCGCCGTTGAATCCAATCATGTAATGCGCCGCTTTATTTGCAGCGTCCAATTCTTCCAAAGTTTGTTTGATCGAATAAAATCCGCGACCAGTCGCAGGTGCGAATACAAGACCGTTTGCCTCTGCTTTTTTTATCGTTTCTCGTGTCTTTTCGGATACATGTCGGCCTTTATCTAATAATGTTTCATCCAAGTCACAAGCAATTAATCGGTACATAGAAGAGCCTCCTTCATTTTTCTTGTCCTCATTATAGCAAAAACCAAGGGAAGGTATTTGGTTTTACAAACTTTCTATAGAAAAACACGCCATGAAAGGGACGCGTTGTCCGGTTTCATGGCGTGTTAGTATAGTGCTTATTTTGGAAAATAAGTCGTGACGTATGTATCAACTGCTTTTAAAGCCGCTGCTACATCTTCCGCGGTAACGTTCATGGTCATCTCGTGAATTGTCTCTTCGTCAATGGTTGCTTGTTTGCCTACTTTTAAAAGATTGTCATAAGAAGCGTCTTTTAAATGCAGGTCTTCCAACGTGGTAGGCAATCCGAGTAATTGATATAAGTCGATATATTCATTCAATTCTGCTTCTTCCGCATTTTCTAGCATGAGTTGAGTGAGGGTACCATAGGCTACTTTTTGGCCATGGGAAAGCTCATGGATATCGCCGTTTAAGACAGTGAAGCCATTGTGGATGGCGTGTGCAGCGGCCAATCCAGCACTTTCGAAGCCAAGGCCGCTTAACAAGGTATTGGCTTCAACGATTTGTTCGAATGCCTCAGTGACCACATGCGCCTTGTTTGCCTCAATTGCTTTGAGCGCATTTTCAAAAAGTACTTCTTCTGCTTTTTCTGCAATCGCCATTCCGGCAGAAGTTTGAGAACCTCCGGCCATAGTTTTCCCACGCTTTTGTGCGACAGCGCGTGCTTCAATAAAGGTAGCCAAAGCATCAGCGATCCCATCTGCCAATAGTTCAGAAGGCGCATTTACGATGACTTCGGTATCAACCAATACTAGATCAGGGTTTTTATCATAGAAACGATACCCTTCAAAAACGCCCTCTGGCGAATAAATGACGGAAAGCGCAGAGGTAGGAGCATCAGTGGAAGCAACCGTCGGTAAAACAGCTAACGGTAATTGAACATCATCGGCGACGGCTTTTCCTGTGTCGATCGCTTTTCCTCCTCCTAAGGCTACGATCACGTCAAGATCTTTTCCTTTTGCATCTTCAGAGATCCGATCAATCTCTTTTTCTGAGGCTTCACCGCCAAAAATTTCTTTGACCGGATGCATCCCGTTCTCTTCCATTGTTTTAAAAAGTTCTTTGCCGGCGATTTCCCAAACTTCTTCGTCGGTAATAAGTAAGGGGGTCTCTCCTAAGGCTTTGATGTACTTTATGCCGTCTTGCAACATGCGTTTGCCTTGAACATAACGAGACGGACTTGCAAAAATTCTTTCCTTAGTAATAACCTCCAATAATTGATTATATTCAGTGTTGCACAGAAAGAAATCGATTTCAAAAAATACGCTTAGTTATTTTATTGAACTCAGCCTATTTTGAATAAGAAAAGTACAAAAGAAAGCGCGCAGGAATTATTCCCCACGCGCTTAATTTAAAAAGTAAAGTTATGTAAATATTCTACTGTCCAATATGGGACATGAGAGTTACTTAGAATGAAATTTCCGATTGTAGAATGTCAAACTGGTGCTCATGAGCCAACCGGCTAAAAGTCCGATCAAACTACCAATCACGATTCCTAAGAAACGAAATTGGATTAAACTATAAAGATATTGTTGTCGAACCAATAACGAAAGCATCAATGCCATCGGCGTAGAAAAGAATTGGGCGATCGCATAGTTACGTCTAATAAAATATTCAACTGTGACGAACAAGGTGGTGATCACGAGTAAGGTTGCAAAAATGGATAAGTGTAAATTTAACAGTAAAGCAGCAATTGCTAATCCGACTGCAGTTCCGAAAATTCTCTGTACATTTCGATGCGCCATCGCGCGCAGATTATCTGCCTGCAAAATAGAGGCACAGGAAACGACTAGCCAATAAGGATTTCTTAGTTGCAGGCCCACACTCAAATACACAGCAAAAAAGAGTATCCCGCTATACAAAAGACTGTCCATAATAACTGCAGGATCATCATTTATCCGACTTTTTAATGATCGTGAGGCAGTCTCGGCCGGTAGGGGGGATGTTTCTACAAAGTGCAAAAGCAATGCAATGATCAATGCAAACAATACACCGAGAAAAAAGTAGCCACTCATCACGGGGATTTTATGTAAAGGAATCTTTGTGCTAGTACCCATAGCTGTAACCATAATGATAAAGAATGGTCCTGGCTTAGAAATGCCATAAAGACGAAAGAAAAAGCGACCCAAAAAGCCGACAAGAGCGACCACAATAGGTGCTGTCCAGGCTGCATGAGTGGAGAGCATTCCTAAAAAGTTGCTCGAGATCAAAAAAAGACCAACAATCATCAAGCGAGACATTAATTGTTTTAATGGAAGTCGTTGATAATAGAGAAAAGTAAAAATACCTAAAGAACCAAAACTGGAGATGGCAAGTTGATGGGATAAATACCCGGTGAGTAAAACGCTGATCATACAAAGGCCGGCGCCAATTAAGCGAAACGGGGAATCCTTTGTTTTATTATAATGAATCAATTCTTTAAAAAAAGATTGCTCCATTTCATCACATCCTTCTTATATAGGCTAGCACAAAAATAAAAGAAAGTTCAATAGAAACTTTCTGAAAACGATTGTTTGTTAAGAAAAAAAGGTTGACATTCCATAGAATAGATTGTATACTTGTAAAGTTGAGAAATGAAAGCAGAAGCACCCGCTTCTCGCCTTACGCGAATATCTCGCTGGGCTAGATAGTTAATGACTGATCTTTTCGATGAGTCGACTACGTGCGGGTTCGTAAAGAACTCGTTTTTTTATTTGTTTTTTTTCTCTCAAAAATTTTGGAGGTGAATGACCATAGCAAAGGATATGATGGTTAACGACGGCATTCGTGCACGTGAAGTACGTTTGATCGGACAAGACGGCGAACAATTAGGTGTTAAATCAAAAGTTGAAGCCTTAAAAATTGCTGAACAAGCAAACCTTGATGTAGTCCTAGTAGCTCCTGGTGCGAAACCACCTGTAGCACGTATTATGGATTATGGGAAGTATCGCTTCGAACAACAGAAAAAAGAACGTGAAGCGCGCAAGAAGCAAAAAGTGATCAACGTTAAAGAAGTTCGTTTGAGCCCAACAATCGACGTGAACGATTTTAATACAAAACTTCGTAATGCACGTAAATTCTTGGAAAAAGGCGACAAAGTGAAAGCTTCGATCCGTTTCAAGGGCCGTGCCATTACCCACAAAGATATTGGTCAAAAAGTTCTTGATCGCTTAGCTGAAGAAACTGCCGATATCGCGACAGTGGAACAAAAAGCGAAGATGGACGGACGTAGCATGTTCTTAGTGCTTGCACCGAAAGAGAAGAAAGACTAGCAATAATTTTGAGAATGCATCTTTGACTCTGGTTAAAGAGTATGCGAAATGAAAAGTAGGAGGAATTTTAGTCATGCCAAAACAAAAAACACATCGCGGTTTAGCAAAACGTGTAAAACGCACCGGTAACGGCGGTTTAAAACGTTTCCGCGCATTTACAAGTCACCGTTTCCACGGTAAAACAAAAAAACAACGTCGTCAATTACGTAAAGCGTCTATGGTATCAAAAGGCGATTACAAACGTATCCGCCAACAATTGGCACGCATGAAATAATTGCGCAACCCGCTTTACAACTTTAAAAATTCAATGATTTATTTATTAGGAGGAATTAAACATGGCACGTGTTAAAGGTGGAACTGTAACTCGTAAACGTCGTAAAAAGACATTAAAACTAGCTAAAGGTTACTACGGTTCTAAACACACTCTATTTAAAACAGCTAAAGAACAAGTAATGAATTCATACAACTACGCATATCGCGATCGTCGTCAAAAGAAACGCGACTTCCGCAAATTGTGGATTGCACGTATTAACGCTGCAGCTCGTATGAACGGCTTGAGCTACTCAAAATTAATGCACGGTCTTAAAGTTGCCGGTATCGAAATCAACCGCAAAATGTTAGCTGATTTAGCAGTTAACGATGCAGCTGCTTTCACTGCACTAGCTGACCAAGCAAAAGATTCATTAAACAAATAATTGTTGCGAAACAATCTTTTAGCCTGCTCTTGTGAGCGGGCTTTTTTTATTGTCTGAATGAAGAGCAAGAGGCACGTGTGCGCAAGCATATTAGAAGATACATTGAAACACTTGTGCTATGGTTAATACATAGAATAACTTGAACGGTTATTTCGTTGTACTGTTTCATTTTCTTTGGTCATAAACGAAGTATTAGGAGGGAAATAGCATGAAAACATTGTTTAAATTTATGGTAGCCAGCACATTGGTCGTAGGCGGCGTATTGGTTGCAGGAACTATTTTCACAACGAAGAAGATTGATGAATACGGGGACGATCTGCAAAACTTTTTACATTAATCTTTTTCTATTAATCATTGAACAGTCACGTGCCATTTCATTTGGTGCGTGACTGTTTTTTGTCGTAAACACAATTATTTCAGGGCTCCATGAAATTATCGACCTTAAAAAATGCCAGAAATCCGTATACTTAAGGTATCAGATAAATGAGATGGAGGAATGAATATGAAGTGGTATAAACAATCAACTGAAGAAGTTTTGAATAAACTAGAAGCGAAACCCACGGGATTAAATAAACAAGAACGTAAAGCCCGTTTAGAAAATCATGGACCGAATAAGATGGCAGAAAAGGAGCAGGTCAAACTGTGGCGAAAAATTGGTAAGCATTTTACCGATCTGTTAATGATCGTATTGATCGCCGCTGCTTTGCTGAAATTTGCGACGGGTGAAGTGGTTGAAGGCGGAATTATTTTCTTAGTGGTGATCGTCAACGGATTTGTCGGTTACTGGCAAGAACGCAAAGCAGAAGAGTCTTTAGATGGATTAAAGCAAATGATGGGACAAGAGGCGACCGTTTTGGATGATGGTCAGCCGATAACGGTTGATTCTGAAGCCTTAGTTCAAGGAGATGTCGTCGTTTTAAAGGCCGGGGATATCATCCCTGCTGATTTACGTTTGATCGAGGTTCATGATCTTGCTGTAGAAGAGTCTATCTTGACGGGGGAATCTGAAGCTGTTGAAAAATCGGTGGAAGCAATCTCTCAAGAGGCACAGGCGGGAGATCAGTTGAACATGGCTTTTTCTGGAACGCTCGTACAGACCGGGTCAGCACGTGGTTTAGTGGTCGAGACTGGAGATGCTACTGAAATAGGAAAAATCAATCATGCGCTGCAATCGATCCAAGCACAGACAACACCGTTAGTAAAAAAGATGCATCAATTAAACCAGCAAATCTTTCGCGGCATTTTAGCATTGATCGTTTTCCTGCTATTCTTTACGAGTTTCAGGTACGGGATGGATTGGAGCTTGATGTTCTCGGCAAGTATTGCCTTGATCGTTGCGATGATCCCGGAAGGACTGCCAGCCGTTTTGACCATGATCTTGTCAATGGGCGTGAAAGAAATGGCGGATGAGAATGCCATCATCAAAGCAATGCCAGCAGTAGAAACGTTAGGATCA
The DNA here is from genome assembly GCF_002174375.1 of Enterococcus sp. 12F9_DIV0723. Classification (NCBI taxonomy): domain Bacteria; kingdom Bacillati; phylum Bacillota; class Bacilli; order Lactobacillales; family Enterococcaceae; genus Enterococcus; species Enterococcus sp. 12F9_DIV0723. Next base: position 365,607 of record NZ_NIBK01000001.1, read on the forward strand.
ATGACTGTCATTTGTTCGGATAAAACAGGAACACTTACGAAAAATGAGATGACTGTACAGGAAGTTGTAACGGACAAGTTGCCTATAGTCAAAGAAATTATGAACAACACGCAAGAATTGAAGACGAAAGACAGTCAGAAAATAGAAGAGATCCATGGAAACCCAACGGAATTAGCGTTGCTGAATTATGTAGCAGAAGACGAGCAGCTATTAAAGCCTGTTTTAGGTAAAATTCCTTTCAGCTCAAGCTACAAGTACATGGCAACGATGCATGATGAGAATGAGGAACGGGTGATTTTTGTTAAAGGTGCCCCAGAAGTTCTATTGGAAAAATCTGCATTGTCCACGGAAGAAAAAGCCAAATGGGAGAAAAGCGGTCTAGATCTAGCTAGTAAAGGTCAAAGGGTCTTGGGATTTGCTTACAAGAAAGTATCCTCTAGTGACGAATTGACGCATGACGCATTAGAAGAATTGTCGTTTGCTGGGTTGGCAGGGATTATTGATCCGCCGAAGGAAAGCGCGATTCGTGCAGTAGCCCAGGCTCAGGAGGCGGGCATCTCAGTGAAAATGATCACTGGCGACCATAAGGCGACCGCACAAGCAATCAGTGAGCAAATTGGCTTGAAGCACACATCCAAAGTACTTGAAGGTTCAGATATTGATGGCCTGACGGATGAAGAGCTAACGAAGGTTGTTGGAAAAGTCGATGTATTCGCTCGGACAACACCGGATCACAAATTGCGTATCGTAACAGCCTTGCAGAAGAAAGAGGAAATTGTGGGGATGACTGGCGATGGGGTCAATGACGCACCCGCTTTGAAGCAAGCAGATATTGGAATCGCTATGGGAATCAAAGGCAGTGAGGTCAGTAAGCAGGCAGCAGATATGGTCTTAGCGGATGACAATTTTTACACGATCGTAAAAGCGGTCAAAGAAGGCCGCAGGATTTTTGATAATCTGCAAAAGACAATTAACTTCTTTTTACCAACCGCATTGGCACAAGGGTTAATCGTAATTTTAGCCTTATTGATGAATCAACCATTGCCATTGACGCCAATCCAGATTTTATGGGTCAATATGGTGACGACCATCACGCTGTCTTACGCATTAGGCTTTGAAAAAGCAAGTGATGACACGATGAAACGTCCGCCAAGAGACACGAAGATGGGGATCCTGTCAGGATATAGTTTCTTCAGAATCCTATATGTGTCCTTGTTGATCATGATCCCAGCTTACTTCTTATCGATGCAGTTCGAGGGAGTCGCACTGCAACAGACGATTCTTTTACAAAGCATCGTTTTGGGACAGGCAGTCTACATGATCAATTGTCGTGAAATGTTTGATCGGGCAATTAATCGTCGTTTCTTCGAAAATAACTTCTTGTTCCTTTCATTAGGAATCCTCTTTGTTCTTCAATTAGGCGTCGTCTTCTTACCAATTGGACAACAATTAATTGGAACGACCGCACTTAGTTTGGTCCAACAGGGGATTATTGCTGGAAATGCGCTACTATTATTCTTGGTTGTAGAAATCGAGAAGCGAATCAGCAAAGGGATTTTCCAAAGAAAAGAAAAAGCGGTCAGTCATTACCAAAATGACTAACCGAGTTGCTTATAAATAGGAACGAGAGGTGAGTTCAGTCAATTGACTGAGCTCATTTTTTGTTGGCATCGTAGAAATATAGAGTACTGGTAATGGCGTAGAATCCAATGGAATATTTGAGAGAATCATATCTCCCGAATGGACTCGCAGACCATTTAGTTGCGAAGGCTCGAGCGGAATCAAATTGATCCGTTTTCCCAAAAGATCATCTAATTCCTGTTGTAGAAAGGCTTTCCAGGCAGGTTCTCCTTGAAATACAAAGAAGACGGTCCGCATATGGGGCTGAATCATAAAAATTGCCTGCTGGCTCAATAGAGAGAAAAGATTGATAAAGTACGTTTGATCCCCGATAGTAGAAAATTGTGGCAAGCTATTAAACAGCAGCGTGCTCTTCTCGCTTAAAATGGTGTATTCTTCATTTCTTTGTACCAACAGTTCCTGGTATTCTAATTGAAATTGTCTCGATAAAGTAGGCGATTCTGCATATTTCAATAACAGCAGTAAGATGTTTGTGGAAAGATTTGTTTGGAGGAGCGATTTCAATGTTAGTTCGTCGGCGATTTCTTGGACGGTTTGTTCCGCTTTCTCACGTAATTCGGAATACTCAGTCTTCAAAACCTCTGAGACCCGATTTCCTAGAAAATTATTGTAGTTCCAACTTTCTAAAAAGCAGAAAAAAGCAAAAAAGATTTCTTCGTCTCGCAAGTAAACACCTTCTTTTTCGTAAAGCCTCTTTAAAAGCGGACCATAAAGACTAAACAAAGGATCGTTGGCGTCAAAAGCAAAATTATCAATGGGGCATCCGGCTTTGATCCGAATGTTATTGATAAAAAACCAGCAAATTCCAAAAATCTGTTCGGTATCCACCGTGAGCTCATCCTTGAGGTCTTTGGTCAAAAAGTACAAGTAGTGCTCCTCGTGGATGGAATAATCTTCAAAAAAGTAATTGTTGTGAGTGAAAGGTACCAGCAAACGATGATAAAAAATTCGGATCGCGCTTTCCTCACCTGTAAGATAGGCACTTGTTGACGTTAAGCGAATCCTGATATTAAATGGCTGCAATTCGCGGTTGATTTTGGTTCGCTGACGTTTGAGTGTTTCATAGGACACACCCGTCTCATCAAGAAATCGCGGAACATTCAATTCTTTGGTGAAAAAAAGGTCTTTGACCAACTGCAGGCTCACGGAATGCGGCAAGAAGGCTTCCCAAATTTCATTAGTCAGGGAATGTTCTTGGGCCGTTAATCGAATGCCGTTGTTATCAGAATCTAATTGCCAATTTTCGGGCAAGTACCCTCGAATAAGCTGGAGATCAGAAAAAATCGTTCGTTCCGTAGTACCGATTTTTTTTGCTAATTCTTTAGCTGTTAACTGTGAATGGTTGAGAAGTTGCTCTAAAAGTAAAATTTGACGATAGATATCTTTTTCAGTGATGATTTTTTTTAACATGGAATACATAGAGGAACCCTCCTTCAAAAATAAGCATACGAAAGAAGGGCGGGGTAGGTCAAGCTGCACCTTATTCGAGTGGGTATATAAAGTAGGGGTTTTTTTGGTTGTATGGTAAAGTAGGCTGAAGTTCTGAGTTAAAGTATTATAGAAGAAAGGGAGATCATTATGATCAAAGTTGTGTTTACGTATCGAACCACTAAAAAAGATTTACCTGAGTTAATGGAAAAATTTGCTGAATCAGGCCGCAATCCCAAGTTTCATTCAGAGGTAACCAATCAAAAAATTGAGATGTTTCAACGAACGGATGGAGAAGATGTCTATATCGTGTTAGATATCTATTACAATTCGAGGGAAGAGTTTGAAGAAAGAACGCGTTTTGAAAGAAGTTTGCCCGAATGGAACGCATTATGGTTTGCACCAGACATCAAACATACGGAAGTCAGCGTCGACGTATTTGATGTATTGTAGCCGAAGGATTTACTCGTTTAGAAGAAGGTTCCCTTACTCACAAGAGTTTGGGATTTTTTTTATCATTAAAATAGTCTATACTTCTATAGGTAAGTAAAAATGTTTTATCAGAGAGGATGGACACGATGTTACAACGAAAAATCGGGAACAGCTATTGGGAAACTTCAGCGATTGCTTTAGGGATCATGCGAATGACAGCGCTAACGCCACAAAAAGCGGCAGAGGTTTTAGAGACAGCATTAGAAAGTAAAATCAACTTCATCGATTCAGCAGATATGTATGGCGATGGAAAATCAGAAAAAGTTTTTGGTGCAGCTTTAAAAGAAGCAAAAATTTCTCGTGACAACTTCTTTATTCAATCAAAAGGCGGCATTGTCACAGGCGATGACAAGCGCTATGATTTTTCAAAGCAACATTTACTAGACTCTGTAGATGGCATCTTAGAACGGATGGGTATTGACTACTTAGACAGCTACTTATTGCACCGGCCAGATCCATTGATGGAACCGGAAGAAATCGCAGAGGCCTTTGACATGTTGCAAGCAAACGGAAAAGTACGTCATTTCGGCGTGTCTAACTTTAATCCAGAACAATTTCAGTTGCTGCAATCTCATGTTGATCAAAAATTATTGATCAATCAGCTGCAGTTTTCAATTATGCACACAGGAATGATCGATTATGGTATGCATACGAACATGACCGATACACGTTCCTTCGATCATGATGGTGGCGTACTAGAATTTTCTCGTCGCAAAGGTGTGACGATCCAAGCATGGTCACCATTCCAATATGGTTTCTTCGAAGGCGTCTTCGTGGATAACGAGAAATTCCCAGAATTGAATGAGTTATTAGCGACACTGGCTAAAAAATACGACACGAACAAAAACGCGATCGCGACTGCTTGGATTTTACGTCATCCAGCGAATATGCAAGTGATCCTCGGTACGATGAATCCGACGAGAATCAAGGAAAGCGCAGCGGGCGGCGATGTGACCTTGACGAAACAAGAGTGGTACGATGTGTACTTTGCGGCAGGGAATGATTTGCCGTAATAAGTGATACCTGTTTACTAACCTTCTCAGTGGTAGAACTCTTCTACCGTTGAGGAGGTTTTTTGTTGAAGACAAATAGATAAGCAACAAGCAGATTATTCATCTATATAATAGAAAGCTTTTTACGAAATAACGAGAGACCAATCAAAGAGAGCTTGCTTCTAAAAAGAAGGCTTTGGTCTATCAACTAAAAGAAAAGGAGTCACGCGACAAAGAGAAAGAGCGCTTTTTTAATAAGAATCTCATATTATTTTTGGGTGATTCGATAAAAAAAGATGAATTTGAATTTTTGTATGAAAATAATAACGGTTTTTATTTGAAAATGATTAGAAGGATGGAGGGAGGGGAAAGAGGCTGTTTTTGAACCAGTAAAAACACAACAAAGTAGAAGTTGTGATTGTAATCGTTAACAAAATGATTTTATAGCGATTGGTATACTAGCTTTTAAAGGTATATTAAAAATTATCGAAGCCGTTTTGGGATTTTATTGTGAATATATGAACTTTATAATCCTGTCTCTTATACACATCTAGATGTGTATAAGAGACAGGTTGTAAACGTTATCAATCGCTTATAAACTAAGGGTGTAAGTTACGAAAGCGCAAACAGCAACTCAGCTTTTCGTTTTGCTTGAGTGGAAAAAATAACAAATCGGTTTGCGCAATAACAAGTATGGAGGAGAATCGTTATGAGTTCAAAAGTTCTTGACCAATTTCTAGAAACGAACTTGGAAGATCTAAAAGCAAAAGGATTGTTCAACACTATTGATGTTTTGGAGGGAAGCAATGGTCCAATCATTACTGTCAATGACCAAAAAATGATCAACCTGGCTTCTAACAACTATCTAGGATTTGCTACTCGACCTGAAATGATCGAAGCAGACGTAGAAGCAACAAAACATTACGGAGCAGGCGCAGGCGCTGTTCGAACAATCAATGGAACTTTAGACATTCACCAAAAATTAGAAGAAAAAATCGCTGAATTTAAAGGAACGGAAGCAGCGATCGCGTTCCAATCTGGTTTCAACTGTAACATGGGTGCCATTTCAGCAGTAATGAAAAAAGGGGATGCGATTTTATCAGATGAATTGAATCATGCCTCTATTATTGACGGGTGTCGTTTATCTGGTGCGAAGATCATTCGTGTAAATCATCAAGATATGGAAGATTTAGAAGCGAAAGCAAAGGCTGCGACAGAAAGCGGCGAATACAACAAGGTGATGTATATTACTGACGGTGTCTTCTCAATGGACGGCGACGTAGCAAAAATTCCTGAAATCGTAGAAATTTGCGAAAAATACAATGTCATTACTTATGTGGACGATGCACATGGTACAGGTGTTATGGGTCATGGTCACGGAACAGTAAAACATTTTGATATGCAAGATCATATCGATTTCCAAATGGGAACATTATCAAAAGGGATCGGTGTTGTCGGCGGATATGTGGCTGGTACAAAACAATTGATCACTTGGTTGAAATCGCAAGCACGCCCATTCTTATTCTCTACATCTTTAACGCCTGGTGCTGCTGGTGCTTGTATCAAAGCAATTGATTTAATCGAAGAACATCCAGAATATGTGGATACATTGTGGGAAAATGCCAATTACTTTAAAGACGAATTGAAACGAATCGGTTACGATATCGGTCAATCAGAAACACCAATTACTCCAGTAATCGTCGGTGATGAAAAATTAGCACAAGAGTTCTCTAAGAAATTATTAGAAAACGGTGTTTATGTAAAACCTATCGTATTCCCAACGGTGCCATTAGGAACAGGCCGTGTACGGAACATGCCGAATGCAGGACATACGAAAGAAATGCTAGACGATGCTATCAAAGTATATGAAAAAGTCGGTAAAGAATTAGGAATCATCAAAGAAACAGTCAAATAAAAACCAACTATACGAGAGACAGAGAGGAAGAGACATTCATGAAAAAAGTATTGATCACAGGCGCATTAGGACAAATCGGTTCAGAATTAACAGAAAGATTACGCAAAGATCTAGGTGTTAAAAATGTTATCTCAACAGATATTCGTACTGTTGAAGGCAGCCCAGTTGTTGAAAATGGTCAATTTGAAGAATTAGATGTAACGAACTATGACAGCTTCTTAGATATCGCTAAACGTTATGAAGTGGATACGATCATCCATTTAGCAGCATTATTATCTGCAACTGCTGAAAAACGTCCAGCATTTGCATGGAATTTGAACATGACAGGATTAATGAATGCATTAGAAGTTGCACGTGAAATCGGACCGAAAACAAAATTTTTCGCACCATCTTCCATTGCAGCCTATGGTCCAGACTGCGAACCAGACAACACACCGCAAGATACAGTGATGCACCCTACAACCATGTATGGAGTGACAAAAGTTGCAGGTGAATTATTAGAAAATTACTACCATGATAAGTATGATGTGGACAGCCGTTCGGTTCGCTTCCCAGGCCTGATCTCATACAAAGTGGAACCTGGCGGCGGTACAACAGATTACGCGGTAGATATTTATTATGAAGCATTGAAAAACAAATCATACACGTCCTTCATCGACAAAGGGACTTATATGGATATGATGTACATGGATGACGCGATCGAAGGAATCGTGAAATTGATGAACGCGGATGCAGATCGCTTGGAACACCGCAATTCATTCAACATTACGGCAATGGCATTTGAACCTGAACAAATTGCAGCGTCAATTCGCCGTCGTATTCCTGACTTTGAAATGAAGTATGATGTAGATCCAGTTCGTCAAGGAATCGCTAATTCTTGGCCAAATTCGATTGATGATAGTGATGCTCGTAAAGAATGGGATTTCAGTCCTAATTTTGACTTAGATAAAATGACAGATGAAATGTTAGAACGTTTATCAGCAAAATTTAAGGCTGAAGGTGTAGAAACAAAGATTTCTTTTGATAAAGTCAATTCATAAAATGGCAAGGATTTCTTAATAGAACATGAGGGGGAAATAAGAAAAAAGGAAATGTTTAAAATAACGTTTCCCTTTTTCTTTCTCCATGTTAAAATAATGTCCGAACAAATAAAGAAAGTTATTGAACCCTTGGTATATCGCAATTTTTTGTCTTATTTCTATTGTCTAATAACTTTTACTATTTGTTTTGGATGTCAAGTTAAGAAGTGAACAAACAGTCACTTCGAATTTTAAGGAGGAAAATTTATGGCAGTCGACCAAACAGAAGTCGTTGGTTCGCCAAAAGGTGAATTGAAACGAACGATGACGTTCTTTCCGGCACTTTCAACAGTAATGGGTACTGTAATCGGTGCAGGGGTATTCTTTAAAGCAGCCAGTGTTGCTGCAGTGACAGGCTCCACCAGCTTACACATGTTGTCTTGGTTCTTAGGTGGTTTGATCAGTGTCTGTGCCGGATTGACGGGTGCGGAATTAGCTGCAGCAATCCCAGAAACAGGCGGGATGTTGCGCTATATCGAACGCGCGTATGGAGAATTCTGGAGTTTCTTATTAGGCTGGGCGCAAGTAATTATTTATTTCCCGGCAAATGTAGCCGCTTTGGCAATCATTTTTTCAACACAGTTTATCAACTTGTTCGGTATGAGTCCTTCATTATTAGTGCCGATCGCGATCGTTGCTGCGACTTCGATCATGCTGATCAACTTCTTGGGATCAAAAGCCGGCGGGATGTTCCAATCAATCACGTTAGTTTGTAAGCTTGTTCCTTTGGCATTGATCGTTATTTTCGGATTGATGCGTCAGGGTGATGTAACGGTGAGCTTGTTCCCAGTCACTGCGGGTCCTGCTGTTGGTGGGTTTGCTCCAGCTTTAGGTGCAGGTCTATTAGCTACAATGTTCGCTTATGATGGCTGGATTCATGTTGGGAATATCGCTGGAGAATTGAAAAAACCAGCACGTGACCTTCCTCGTGCCATTGCTGGCGGAATCTTAGGGATCATGGTCGTTTATCTATTGGTTCAGTTTGCTTTCCTACGTACGATGAATATTTCTGACTTAGCTGGAAATGACAATGCAGCGATGCAAGTAGCCAACACGATTTTTGGCGGCATGGGCGGTAAGTTAGTAACGATCGGTATTTTGATCTCTGTTTACGGGACGATCAACGGCTACACCATGACTGGTATGCGTTTGCCGTATACAATGGGTCTTGAAAAACAATTGCCATTCTCTGATAAATTAGTGAAGCTGAATAAAAACCAAGTTCCTTACATTGCAGGGATTTTGGAATTAGTAATCGCTATCGGTATGATGATGATCGGCGGCTTCGATATGCTGACAGATATGTTAGTATTCGTAATCTGGATCTTCTACACGCTCGTATTTATCGCGGTTATCAAATTGAGAAAAACAGAACCAGATTTGGTTCGTCCTTACAAAGTGCCGCTTTACCCAATCATTCCAATTGTTGCGATCATTGGTGGACTCTTCATCTTAGTAATGACGTTGATCAACCAATTCCAATTAGCGATGATCGGTATTTTGATCACAGCATTGGGTATTCCTTTCTATATGTACTTGAAGAAAAAATACAAATAGTAAACGATAAAAAGCACGCTCCCATCATCGGAGCGTGTTTTTTTAAACGTCTTCTTTGGTTGTTTCATAATAGGTCAAAAATAATTCATGCAGCGCAGGGTGCGTTCTCTTCAGATGGACTAGACGATTGGTTTCATAAGACATAAAGCAATGCTGACTTGTGCCTGTAGTGACCAATTTTTCACCATTGTAGACGCGGTATTCGAAGTCTAGGCGCGTGCCGGTATATTTCGTGACGATTGGCTGGATCAAAATTTGATCTCCAAAGCGAACCATTTCTTTATACTCGCAGCTGACACCTAATACAGGGATCATGATGCCATCAGCCTCGATTTTCTCAAAGGGACACTCCATAAAGGTCAGAGCATCCACGCGGGCTTCTTCAAACCAACGGATGTAATTTGAGTGATGAATGATGCCCATCTTATCTGTTTCGTAGTAGAAGGGCTTGCGGAGGTAGCCGGGATATTTTTCCATTAGGTTATTTCCTTTCAACGGCGTATTTTTTCATGTAGTGAGGCAAGGCTTCACTGATTGCAGTGGGAAGAACAACATAGTTTTTTTCAGCTAATGCATCGCCAATCAGACTATGAAGATAAACAGCTGCACCGATCGTATCGGTATTTTTTTCAAATTGTGCTAAAAATCCAGTGATCATACCAGCCAGGGTGTCACCCATACCGCCAGTAGCCATGCCAGGGTTCCCGAGCGGATTCTGATAATAAGCGACCGCTTCGTCATAGATGGTCGTTCGATGACTTTTCAAAACGATTCGCGCCCCTAACAAGGCTTGCTGGGCACGATTATTCTCGTCTGTCTGCTGTACAAACGTTAGTCCGCTCAGCCGCTCCCATTCGGCTTGATGAGGAGTGAAGATGGTGTGGTCAGCAACCTTTAGTTCGAGTTCTTGCTCGCTGAATAGAGTAATAGCGGACCCGTCAATTACTAGCCACTGGTCTTCTTTTTGATTTTTTAAGACATATTTTAAAAGCATTAGTGCTTCCTTGGCTAATCCAAGACCTGGCCCGATCAAGATGACGTCTGCGGTATCTAGGACATCATAGATCGTCTGTGATTCACTGAGATCAACGACCATTGCTTCAGGTAAACGTGTGTGCAACGGTGCGTGATTTTTTTCTGCAGTGATGACTGTTGTGAGACCAGCACCACTCTTGATACAAGCTTCGGCACTCATAATGATCGCGCCGCCATATTGATGATCGCCGCCAATCAACACGGCCCGTCCAAACGTTCCTTTATGAGAAATTTCCGGTCGTTTCGTGATGACTTTATGTAAAATGTTTTCGCTCAATTGAACCATCGAGCCACCTGCCTTCGTTGAATGATTAGTTTCAGTAGGAAGAGTAAAACAAAACTCGCTATGGGTATCATTATAAGGGAAAAAGGAGAAATTTTCCTAGCATTTCTTAAAGAGTTTTCATTTTTATTCTATTGAATAGAATGCTATCATTAGAGTGGTTTAAATTAAAGAATGTCCATTCAACTTTGCCCGTTTTTCTTTACGCTTTGGCGTATTTAAAAAAAGATGACCGGCATTCGAATGGTACTAATTTTTCCTGAAAAATTAATTCTTTAAAACGAATAAGGAGGAATCTTTCAATGACAATCGATTTTAAGAAAGAGGTCGAAGCACGCAAAGACGATCTATTAGCAGATCTATTCACTTTATTGCGTATCAAAAGTGAGCGTGAAGACGACAAAGTAACAAAAGAAGCACCATTCGGACCTGGACCGGTGGAAGCATTGGAAAAAATGCTGGAGATCGCAGAACGCGATGGCTTCACAACAAAAAATGTCGACAACTATGCCGGCCACTTTGATTATGGTGATGGCGATGAAACTTTAGGAATCTTCGGTCACTTAGACGTGGTACCTGCTGGCGACGGTTGGGATTCAGATCCTTACGAACCAGAAATTCGCGATGGCAAATTGTATGCCCGCGGTTCAAGCGATGACAAAGGCCCATCAGTTGCGGCTTACTATGCAGTAAAAATCATCAAAGAATTAGGCTTGCCAATCTCTAAAAAAATCCGTTTTGTCTTTGGTACGGACGAAGAAAGTGGCTGGGGAGATATGGATTACTACTTCGAACATGAAGAAAAACCTGACTTTGGCTTCTCACCAGATGCGTATTTCCCAATCATCAATGGTGAAAAAGGGAATGTAACGATGATCCCTCACTTTGATGGCACAAACGGCACATCCTATGTGTTAGTGAACTTCGAAGCTGGTCTTCGTGAAAACATGGTTCCCGGCAATGCAATGGCAGAAGTGAAAGTTGCCGATGCAGACGCTGCTGAAAAATTAGCGAAAGACTTTGCAGATTATGTAGAAAACAACCCAGTTAGCGGAAAAGCTGAAGTAGCTGGTTCAACAGTCACGCTTCATTTAGACGGAAAAGCAGCGCATGGTGCTTCTCCTCAATTAGGAACAAATGCTGGTACTTTCTTAGCAGTCTTCTTGAACAACTATGATTTCGAAAAAGGGGCAAAAGCCTTCATCGAAAACAGCGCAAACTATATCCATGAAGATGTGTATGGTAAAAAACTAGGCGTTGATTTCAACAATGAAAAAATGGGCGAATTAACCATGAACGCTGGAATCTTCAGCTTCAAAGATGGTCAAGACAACGATAACCATATTACATTGAACTTCCGTTACCCTAAAGGTACGACGAATGACGAAATCAAAGCAAAATTAGAAGAATTATTCGGTTCAGACGTGAAAGTGACAGAAGGCGCGCACCACATGCTGCCTCATTATGTCCCAGCGGATGATCCATTGGTAGCTACTTTGCTAGATACGTTTGAAGAACATACAGGTATTAAAGGGGAAGAAAAAGTTATCGGCGGCGGAACATTCGGTCGTTTACTAGAACGCGGTGTTGCTTACGGCGCTCAATTCCCAGGTTTCGAAGATACAATGCACCAAGCAAATGAGTACATGTCAGTTGAAGACATTTTGAATTCTGCAGTCATTTATGCAGATGCCATCTATCGTTTGGTAAAATAGATTTTTAGAAAAGCCACTTGCAATGAAAAATTGTAAGTGGCTTTTTTGTATGCCGCCTCTTGATTGGCAGAATAGCCGCAGGTATTGTATGATTTTTGAGAGGGATTCATTCATGAAGAGAAGGAGTGTAAAAATGACGCGAAAACCATTAATTATTAGTACTGATCCTGGGATCGATGATGCAGTAGCGATTGCACTGGCGTTATTTAGCGACGAGTTGGAGATCAAATTGATTTGTCCTATTTTCGGAAATGTCAGTCTGGCACATACAAAAGCCAATACAGAGAAATTACTGACCTTATATAAGAAAGCACCGAAAGTTGTAGTAGGAAGTGATCGGCCGCTTTTAAGAGAAGCGATCGATGCTAGTGAGATCCATGGCGAATCTGGCATGGACGGCTATAACTTTCCGCCTACTACTGTTTTTGCAGACGATTCTCTTACCGCAGTGGCGGCGATGCATGAGGTCGTCCAGCAAGAGGAAAAAACGACGTTAGTGGGTATTGGCCCATTGACAGATATTGCGTTGTTCCTTCATCTTTATCCGGAAGATTTAGCGAAGATCGAACGCATCGTCGTCATGGGCGGCAGTTTGGGTCGTGGGAATTATGGCGTTTTGTCAGAATTTAACTTTGCGGCAGACCCTGAAGCGGCCAAAATCGTTTTCAATAGCGGTGTGCCCATTCAAGTTGCGCCGCTGGAAGTAGGCGATCAAGCAAAAATTTTACCGGAGATCACAAATAAGGTGAGAAGCTTCGGGGAGATTGGGGAAATGGTTTACCAGTTATTTACGAAATACCGCAGCGGCAGTTACCAAGAGGGGCTAAATATGTATGATGCTCTTGCCATCGCTTTGATTGTAAGACCAGACATGTTTGAACTTACTTCTACAAGGATTGATATCGAGACTGTACCATCATTGACGTATGGCGCGTCATTGATTGATCTGGAAGGGTATCTCCAGTTGCCAGCCAATGCAGAAGTTGCGGTAAGTGTAGAGCCAAAGCAGTTTGAGGAGTGGTTTGTCGATACTTTTGCAAAAATAAAGGAATCTTCGTCGCGTTAAGCAGATAATTGTCAATTTTTGAAAATATCACGTAGGGTTGTATTTAGGAAGTGAAGATGCCAGTTCCATATTCTAACTTTTTCTGACTGCCAGTTCACGCTGTGAAAGTGGAAAATCATTGGAATGATTGACGGAATAAAAATCGAAGGAAATTATCCTAGGAAAATTAAATCTAACGTGTGAAAGAGGAGAGACGATGAACGAACCGAACTTGATCGACCCAAGAAGAATGTTTCATGAGAATCCATTTAAGAAACAAGACCAAGATACTCCTGCACTACAAGACGATATGGCACCTAAACCAGACTGTGGCGAAGACAGCTACGTCGGAAGCAAGAAATTAGAAAATCGACGCGTATTGATCACCGGAGGGGACTCTGGGATTGGACGTGCGGCTGCGATCGCCTATGCGCGAGAAGGCGCTGATGTTGCGATCCATTATTTCCCTGGAGAAGATAAAGACGCGAAAGAAGTGGCTGAATATATTGAAAAAGCTGGGAGAAAATCCCTGTTGCTGCCGTATGATCTGCGTGAAGATCATGCACCAAAAGAAATGGTAGAAAAAACGGTGGCAGCATTCGGCGGTCTAGATACACTTGTATTAAATGCCGCGCAACAAATTTCACGAGAATCTATTGAAGAATTGCCTGTTCAGCAAGTGGAGGATACGTTCAAAGTAAACATTGTCTCAATGTTTGCGATCGTGCAAGAAGCCTTGCCACATTTACCAGCAGGAAGCAGCATCCTTACAACAACCTCTGTTCAAGCATTCAATCCAAGCGATCATTTGATGGATTATGCGTCAACCAAAGCAGCGATCGCGAATTTCACGGTCAGTTTAGCCAGTCAGCTAGCGAAAAAAGGCATTCGGGTAAACGGTGTGGCTCCTGGCCCGATCTGGACGCCGTTGCAGTTGGACCACGGACAACCAAAAGAGGCCTTGCCTGAATTTGGTCAAGACTCATTATTAGAGCGTGCGGGACAGCCTGCAGAATTAGCGCCAGTGTATGTTTTCCTAGCATCAAATGATGCCAGTTACGTTACCTCTCAAATTTACGGAGTGACCGGCGGGGAACCAATCAATCTTTAGAAGAAAGCAAAAGCGTATGCCAGGATTACGGCATACGCTTTTTTAGTCATTGATGATACGATCGATACTTAAAACAGCCCCTGTTTTAGCATCTGCTTTGAATTCGTAAGCGACTAACTGATCATCCTCGGATCGAGTGATCCCACCTGAGAGAACATCCATCGTAATCGCAAATTTTTGAAGATGCTCCGTATCGAAAGAGATCCAAGAACCTTCGATCGGTCCTTCTTTTAAAAAGTCTGCTTTGATTTGGTCTAAGATTTTGTCTGGAGACATTTTTTGATTTTTTTTGTAATAGTGATTTGCGGCAATTCCAGCAGCTAAGCCAATGGATGACCCTACCGCGAGACCTTGCGCGAATTTTTTTGCTTTTTCCATGGTACAGTGTAACCTCCTTGCTTTCTCGTGATAGATCATGAAATTTCTATGTCTATGTTAGGATCAGACATCCTTAATCCCTGTCTGTTCCTTGTCTACGCTCTATTCTACCATTGTTGCAAAGCAAATTGAAAAATATATGCCATTCTTACAGACAAAATAATCGAAAGGCTGAGTGAGAGAGCTGTAAAACTATCCGACCATCGAAAGGCTGTCTTGAAGTAAGCTTCTTTCTCAAAAAGAATGAAACGTGTATAATTGGAGGTAGTAAAAGAAAAGGTCGTGACGAAATGATTATCCCTAAAAGTATCGAAGAACTAGCTGGTTATGCAGAAAAAGGGAAGAATGTTTTCTTCTTTACTGCGGATTGGTGCGGCGATTGTAATTTTATCAAACCACAAATGCCGGAGATCGAATCCATGTTTCCACAATTTCAATTTATTCAAGTGGATCGGGACGAGTACATTGATGTGGCAGCCGAGTGGAGTATCTTTGGGATTCCTAGTTTTGTCGTAGTCAATGACGGAGAAGAATTGGGTCGATTGGTCAATAAAAATCGTAAAACAAAGGATGAAATCGCTGGCTTCTTGCAACGAGTGGAAGGGTAGGAGATTGTCATGTTCACACAATCATATCAAAATATTTTAGTTGGGATCGATGGCAGCGATCAAGCCACAGAGGCTTTCAAAAAAGCGTTGGCCGTTGCTAAACGAAACCAAGGAACGGTCTATGTAGCGAATGTGATCGATCATCAAATCTATACATTTATGAGCTATTCGCCTTTAAATGAGAATATTATGGATCAATTGGCTGCGGATGCAAAAGAATTGATCAATCAATGTAAAGCGATCGGCAAGGACTTCGGCTATACGAAGATCGAAGGGATCATTGCATATGGTTCTGCCAAAGAAGCAATGGCTAAAACATTGCCGGAAAAATACAACATTGATTTAGTGATGGTTGGGCAATCGGGGTTGAATGCTGTAGAACGCTTCATGACCGGCAGTGTAGCCAGCTACGTGATCAAAGAAGCCTCTTGCGATGTCTTGATCGTTCATCCAAGTGCCGAATAAAAGCTGGTCTAACCAGCTTTTTATTTGGAGAAAAAGAATCGAACGCCTATGAGAGGAACGTGACAGTCTCAAATTTCTCAACAAATACGTTCTAATTTTTGCTTTAGTGTTCATAAAGCTAGTTCACAACTTTAGAAATGAAAAAACTCTCATGCAAAAGTCCCACTAGATTTGTTAAGATACGAGAGGACTATGACTGGAGGTATAAACGTGATTTTTGCGTATAATAAAGAAAATGTTGGCGACACATTAATGGTGATCGTCAAAAATGACGAAAATAAAGAAAACATTGCGGAGCGTAAAGAGAATGTCGCACGCATCCAAACAAAAGAAGGAACAACCGTTGCTTGGAATTTTTTCAATGTTTCAGACTACTTAATGATCCATGGAAATGGTCAGGTGGCGCTAACAGAAAAAGACATTGACGTGTTGAATGAACAATTGAAACGTGCCGGCTTTGAAGAGCGCTTAGCAGCAGACCTTTCTCCAAAATTTGTGGTGGGCTATGTGAAGACTTGCGTGGACCATCCAGATTCAGACCATCTGCATATCACGGAAACAGAGGTCGATGGCGGTGAAACCTTGCAGATCGTTTGCGGTGCTTCAAATATTGAAACGGGACAAAAAGTCGTTGTCGCAAAACCAGGCGCGATGATGCCAGACGGGCAAATGATTTGGCCAGGGAACCTACGCGGCGTAGACAGCTTTGGGATGATTTGTTCAGCCAAAGAATTACACCTGCCAAACGCACCTGAGAAAAAAGGCATTCTCGTTTTAGACGACGATGCTAAAACAGGGGAACTGTTCGAAATAGGGAAATAAAAAACAAATTTGGCGGATAATTTCTCCTCTGAATAGGCTGTCAGCGAATGATTCTTCAGAGAATTCTTGTGGAATCTAACAGTCGAAAATCGCGATCACTTATATAGATCAAAACAAGAACCGATAAAGCATTTCATTGATTCGACTTTTTAGCATAGGTGGGGTGAAGGACATCTTCAAGTTTTACTCGGCGTTATCCAACGAGCAGGATAATCTGTTCCCTGAACCGAAAAAGTTCGCTAAGCTGCATTTTGTTTAAGAATATGCGAGCATCAACATGGCAATAAGAAGCAGGGCATCCTGGATGTTTTGATTATTTAACCGACCATAAAAAAATGTGGTGGTCTTTAACGATGACATGATTGATTTGGTGGTGTTTGATAAGAGCTGGACTATTATCGCAATAGGTAGTGCGGTGGACGAATTAAAGGGACTGGCGGATTATGTAACGGATCTAACTGTCGATGACGGAATCTATAAAGCGTGCAAGAAATTAAGCTGGATTTGATCTTAATACATATTTTTGAATACACTTCGCCGAAAACTGAAGAGGGATTTCATTTATTAATCATTCCCCTTTTTTTGTTGTTTCAAAAGCAATTCAAAGAAGCCTAATTCGAGTTTATGAAAAAAAAAACGGATACTATGCGATATGTGGAATCTACGCTATACTGCAACTCTTGAAACGAAGCTGAAGGTGTTGAACGATTATACGAAATCGAAGGAACATGGCGCTAAAATTAGGATTGAATTTAAAGTTGGTTTAGCTTCATTACAAAATGGACAGTAGAGTGATCGTTTACGTGCACGACAAGATCAACTCAATCATAGAAGACGGGAAGTAATCTATGATTTTGAATTTAGCAACATCCCAATGAGAGGTGATTGGGCATGTCGAACAGAATATTTTTAGCCTCATAATGGCAATGGGTAACATCAATTGGATTAGAAATAAATAGAAGCTGCGGATAATTTCTGCAGCTTCTTTGTGCGTCTATTTAAGGATTAATTCTTCATAAATGAATGAGAAGAGGATGCTATTCTGCCACATCTTTATTATGTCGAAAACAAGGAAAATGTAGAGGTATGTACGTTGATTTATAAATTTAATAAACAAGTAATCCTCAATTTTTACTAATCGCTATTATCTGCTTAAATACTCTAATTATATCATTTCGTTTATCTATAGAATTCAAATCATGAATTATTCTACTGATATCATTATCTTCCTTTTTGAAGGCAAAGAAAGAAGGATAGTCAATCTTGAATGCTTTAATAATTTTATCAAGTGTCTCAATTTTTATATTCTCAATTTGTCCCCGTTCAATTTTTCCTAAGTAGGATA
>NZ_NIBK01000001.1:383617-389509 GCF_002174375.1 Enterococcus sp. 12F9_DIV0723
GAAGCACGATCAATTGATCAAATCAAAAAAGATGTTGAAGGGAAAAAAGAATATACTATTGTCTGGGGAGACACGTTAAGCGGTATTTCATTGGCAACGAACGTTGCCATGGACAAATTAGCTTCGTTGAATGGCATTGGAAATTACAATTTGATTTATGCAGGAAACAAGTTGGTGTTTGAAGGTAACGTAGTGACTGTTCAAAATCAAAATGGTGTCATAACGGATCAACAATCTATTACTGAAGCGGATAAGGTAGTACCTAATCAACCAATTGGTGAATCTGTCAGTCAGCCTTCACAGGTTACAGATGCTGCTTCAGGTACACAGAATCCATCTACTGTTGAATCGGCTGATACTGGTGCATCTAAACCATCTGGTACTGAAAATAGTAAGGGGAATGGATCAACAAACAATGAAAATTCGTCTAATGGAACCCCTAATGATGGAGAGGGAACAAATGTCACTCCAATACCAGACCCAACGCCTGCTCCGATACCAACACCAACACCAACACCAACACCAAAACCAGAACCGCAAGTTCAATATACCGTGTGGTATTACGTCTCCGAGGGGGATGACCAATCGACAAATATTGAAAAGGGAGCGCGTTTGTTTTCAACAGAAGCAGAAGCAACTACCTTTATTGAAGGGTACGCAGACAATTTATTGATGCAAGGAATTACAGGAAGCTATGGCGTAATGTCCTGGGAGTAGACGCGCTCATTAACTGTTCATAAGAAGTACTATATTAAAAAAATAGATAGTTTAGACTGTGGATGCCATTCATTTTTTGAATGGTACCCACAGTTTTTCTCTAGTTGATTTATGAAAGATCTAATCAGTAGAAAAGAATTTATTACTTAATGTGAACTAAATGAACTACCTAAATAAATAGAGAAAAATTATTTTTATTGGTTTTTCAAAGTATTACTAAGAGAATAGGATTAGTTAAGATTGCTTATTTCTACTGCCTTATTCTTACGATTATTTTCTTCAATTTGATTGAATAAAAAAACAATAAAAAACCGAGGATAGTGGATAAATTTGATGTAATTAATGATGGTTTGTTCTACCCTATCAAGAATTGAGTTTAAATAGATCAGCAAATTAATTGTCATGTTCTCAGAATTTTGTGAAAAAAATAGTGTCTAAGGGTAGATGAAACATCCTTCATAAAAGAGGATATTATGTACTGAAAGGAAGCTGTAAATCAATAGAAGCATTGATTGTTTTTGCATTTATGTGTATCTTTTATATTAATATAAAAGATACAAAAGAGGGTGGATGGTATGAGGAATGATAACGCGGACGAGAAGAAGGAAAGTACTTATGACTTGTTGCTGAAATTAACTAAAAAAAATGGACCAGGATTTATGATATATGCTGGAAGTGATGAGGAGTTTCATAGTCTTTTATTTTCATGGATAGACGTGGCAGAAGGCTTGAAAAAAGAAAATAGGAAGTTAAGAAAGATTCACCTCCAAAATAAAAAAACATATAAAGAAAGAATTGAAAAACTCGAGAGGGAATGTAATGAAGAAAAAGAGAGAGCAGATAGACTAGAAAATGAACTCGAAAGAGTGAAAGGAAAATTGAAAAAAAGAAGTGAAGAGGAAATAGCGTTTTATAATAGAGCGTTAGATTTAGAGGATCAGCTAAATAGAAAAAAGAAAATTCTCGATTTAAAAGAATATGATAGTGATCAAAAAATTGCGAACTCTGCTCAAGTGTATAATAAAAAGATTAGTAATTTAAAAAGTGAGATACTCGTTCAAAAGAAGAAGATTAGGGAGTTAGAAACTATAAAACCATTTTTTCACCAAAAGAAAAGAACGGGGGAAGGGCTGAATCCAGAAGATAAAAAAAATACCCTTGATAGTAAGAGGCGTGGTGGCTGTCAATTGACCGATAAGCAAATTGAACGGTTATTGCTTATCTATAAAGAAAAGGAACGTGTTCCGATAACTGAAGCAATAAGCAAGTTAGCAATTACACGCAGAACCTATTACAGAGTGATCAATCTAAATTACAAATACGAAGAAACCAGGGATAGAATTAGAAAGATTGCGTTTGATCTCGGTGTAGTTTTACCTGAAAAAGGGAAATAATCTGTGTCGGTGCGTTGGATAAATCAAAGGGAATTACTAAGAAAAGCTACGGAGAAGTTCCGCAGCTTTTTTCGTCATATCAATTAATAATAAAAAAATCAAAAGATTTTCATTCAGGATTTTAAGCAAGGTATCTCGAAGTCTAATGAACTTAGATTTCCGAAATTGATTGAAGAATGTAAAAAAAACGGATGAGGTATTTCATGTATTTGCTTAGGAAGAATAAGTATTTTCTAATAAGCAACTAGATAGTCTGAACATTGGATTATTTTTTTTGCGTATTTGACAAAAAAATAGTTAGAGTTGTTAATGCTATGATGAACAACCCTAATTTTTATGTTGGTATAGGTGCTGTCTCTTATACACATCTAGATGTGTATAAGAGACAGGAATTATTCTACTGATATCATTATCTTCCTTTTTGAAGGCAAAGAAAGAAGGATAGTCAATCTTGAATGCTTTAATAATTTTATCAAGTGTCTCAATTTTTATATTCTCAATTTGTCCCCGTTCAATTTTTCCTAAGTAGGATAGATCTAGTCCAGCTAACTCAGCCAAAGTTTCCTGAGTCAATCCATTTTGTAAACGCAACTCTTTTATTCTTGCTGCTACTTTTGCGCTAAGCATCGGTCCCACAACCTTTCATTAGTTAAAGATTAAAGGTTTGTCAGTCGTTTTATTAGGTCTTTAATATCCTAAAATTTTTATTTTTTTACTAAATATAGGTTTTAAAAAACCTATTCATGTGGTATATTATTTTTGTAGTAATTGAGATATGTCTCTACTAGGTTTCTTTGTATATAAGGAAATGTGGATAGAGTAGTTAATTTACAAATTTGATAGTGATTGATTACTAAAAAATATGAATTTTTGAGAGGGAGATAACTGATGGAAGAACATTCGATTAATTACGAAAACTTAAATTGTTTGGCTCTTATTAGGTTTGGCCACCGGATAGGACACGGCTGGTATCGAATATTAGTAAATGCTGAAAAGGAACTTAGCAAATTTGGTGTATCGATTGAACGAGTGGAGAAAAAGCAAGGTATTCTTATTCTCACCGCCGACTTAAAGCCAAATGAATGTCTTTCTCAGGTTCAAAATATCTTATACGAATCAGAACTTGCTAGTGAAATGACTTGTGAATGGTGTGGTAATTACTCGGTTTCGCAAATAGCTATTGATAAAGAACTTTTTACAATCTGCGAAAGTTGCGAAGAAAAATGTGAAAGTTTGGAAGGTGTTGAGAAACGTTTACGAATAAATAATAGTCATAACCTTGAACAGATTATTGGACGAATGAACCGTGAAATTAAAAGATTAGAACATCAAGTTGAGTATTTCAAAATGGGCTGCACCCATTACAAGAAGAGAAGTGAAGAATTATCTAAGAAATTGGAAGGGGATCCTAGCGAAAATCATAAAAAAAGGATTCGTGTTGTGACTTCAAAAGAAAAAAACATTTAATAAGGGGAATTATGATGGAAAAGAGACGGGATATAAAGAAGCGAAAGATTATTGAAAATATAAAAGACTTTGGAAAAAAATATGGAAAGATGTTGATCTCAAGTGCCACTGTAATTGGAGGTTTTTTTATATTAAATGGACAAGATATGCAAGCATCCGAAACTGATGGTAAATGGGAAGCACGATCAATTGATCAAATCAAAAAAGATGTTGAAGGGAAAAAAGAATATACTATTGTCTGGGGAGACACGTTAAGCGGTATTTCATTGGCAACGAACGTTGCCATGGACAAATTAGCTTCGTTGAATGGCATTGGAAATTACAATTTGATTTATGCAGGAAACAAGTTGGTGTTTGAAGGTAACGTAGTGACTGTTCAAAATCAAAATGGTGTCATAACGGATCAACAATCTATTACTGAAGCGGATAAGGTAGTACCTAATCAACCAATTGGTGAATCTGTCAGTCAGCCTTCACAGGTTACAGATGCTGCTTCAGGTACACAGAATCCATCTACTGTTGAATCGGCTGATACTGGTGCATCTAAACCATCTGGTACTGAAAATAGTAAGGGGAATGGATCAACAAACAATGAAAATTCGTCTAATGGAACCCCTAATGATGGAGAGGGAACAAATGTCACTCCAATACCAGACCCAACGCCTGCTCCGATACCAACACCAACACCAACACCAACACCAAAACCAGAACCGCAAGTTCAATATACCGTGTGGTATTACGTCTCCGAGGGGGATGACCAATCGACAAATATTGAAAAGGGAGCGCGTTTGTTTTCAACAGAAGCAGAAGCAACTACCTTTATTGAAGGGTACGCAGACAATTTATTGATGCAAGGAATTACAGGAAGCTATGGCGTAATGTCCTGGGAGTAGACGCGCTCATTAACTGTTCATAAGAAGTACTATATTAAAAAAATAGATAGTTTAGACTGTGGATGCCATTCATTTTTTGAATGGTACCCACAGTTTTTCTCTAGTTGATTTATGAAAGATCTAATCAGTAGAAAAGAATTTATTACTTAATGTGAACTAAATGAACTACCTAAATAAATAGAGAAAAATTATTTTTATTGGTTTTTCAAAGTATTACTAAGAGAATAGGATTAGTTAAGATTGCTTATTTCTACTGCCTTATTCTTACGATTATTTTCTTCAATTTGATTGAATAAAAAAACAATAAAAAACCGAGGATAGTGGATAAATTTGATGTAATTAATGATGGTTTGTTCTACCCTATCAAGAATTGAGTTTAAATAGATCAGCAAATTAATTGTCATGTTCTCAGAATTTTGTGAAAAAAATAGTGTCTAAGGGTAGATGAAACATCCTTCATAAAAGAGGATATTATGTACTGAAAGGAAGCTGTAAATCAATAGAAGCATTGATTGTTTTTGCATTTATGTGTATCTTTTATATTAATATAAAAGATACAAAAGAGGGTGGATGGTATGAGGAATGATAACGCGGACGAGAAGAAGGAAAGTACTTATGACTTGTTGCTGAAATTAACTAAAAAAAATGGACCAGGATTTATGATATATGCTGGAAGTGATGAGGAGTTTCATAGTCTTTTATTTTCATGGATAGACGTGGCAGAAGGCTTGAAAAAAGAAAATAGGAAGTTAAGAAAGATTCACCTCCAAAATAAAAAAACATATAAAGAAAGAATTGAAAAACTCGAGAGGGAATGTAATGAAGAAAAAGAGAGAGCAGATAGACTAGAAAATGAACTCGAAAGAGTGAAAGGAAAATTGAAAAAAAGAAGTGAAGAGGAAATAGCGTTTTATAATAGAGCGTTAGATTTAGAGGATCAGCTAAATAGAAAAAAGAAAATTCTCGATTTAAAAGAATATGATAGTGATCAAAAAATTGCGAACTCTGCTCAAGTGTATAATAAAAAGATTAGTAATTTAAAAAGTGAGATACTCGTTCAAAAGAAGAAGATTAGGGAGTTAGAAACTATAAAACCATTTTTTCACCAAAAGAAAAGAACGGGGGAAGGGCTGAATCCAGAAGATAAAAAAAATACCCTTGATAGTAAGAGGCGTGGTGGCTGTCAATTGACCGATAAGCAAATTGAACGGTTATTGCTTATCTATAAAGAAAAGGAACGTGTTCCGATAACTGAAGCAATAAGCAAGTTAGCAATTACACGCAGAACCTATTACAGAGTGATCAATCTAAATTACAAATACGAAGAAACCAGGGATAGAATTAGAAAGATTGCGTTTGATCTCGGTGTAGTTTTACCTGAAAAAGGGAAATAATCTGTGTCGGTGCGTTGGATAAATCAA
>NZ_NIBK01000001.1:389609-403537 GCF_002174375.1 Enterococcus sp. 12F9_DIV0723
AGTCTGAACATTGGATTATTTTTTTTGCGTATTTGACAAAAAAATAGTTAGAGTTGTTAATGCTATGATGAACAACCCTAATTTTTATGTTGGTATAGGTGTCTCTATGAATCATTATCACTATATTTTTTCGTATTTTTTGAAAAAAATATAGTTTTCGTTAGAATACAATTATGTGATTTATATCACTCCTTGTAAAAATAGTAGCAGAATCAGGGAACTTGGGGAAGTTTCTCTGGGGGAAATTCTGCTACTCTACTATTTATTTTAACAGTTATTAAAAGTAAGTAAAGTGGATAGATGTCAATAAAGTAGACACAAAAATAGCAGATACTTATAGATGAGCAAAATAATTTTCCTCCATTTCATTGGGTGTAAGCATATCTAATGTGCCATGAGGCCGTTGTGTATTATAAAAGCCTTCGATGTATTCAAAACACGAAAGTTGTACCTTTTGAATAGAAGAAAATGTTCTTCTTTTGGGCTCTTCTTTCTTCATATATTTAAAAAATGGTTCTGTTGCAAACTTTTAAAACGAACAATTTCACCAGAATTTCGTGTCTTCATTTAAACAGGGATACTCAGTAAAATCTTGATTTCTAAACAGACTGAAAAGCCGAAAAGAGTGCCTTCTTTTCGGCTTTTTTTGTAGACTCCTCGAATTGCTTCCATACCTTTTATCGTGGTTGAGGCCGTTCGCAAACTGCGATAAAATTTATTCCGACGTTTGATTGGTCGGTGATCTTGCTCAATCAAATTATTGAGATATTTGACGGTTCGATGTTCGGTTTTCATGTATAGACTGTTTTTCTGTAATTTTTTAAACGCGCTGCTAATAGAGGGCGCTTTGTCTGTTACTAGAACCTTTGGTTCGCCGAACTGTTTCCGTAATCGTTTTAGGAACGCATACGCTGCTTGTGTATCGCGTTTCTTACGCAGCCAAATATCTAAGGTTAAACCGTCTGCATCGATGGCACGATACAAATAATGCCATTTCCCTTTTATTTTGATATAAGTTTCATCCATTTTCCACGAATAGAAGGACTGTCTATTTTTCCTTTTCCAAATTTCATACAGGATTTTGCCATATTCTTGTACCCAACGATAAATCGTGGTGTGACAAACATGGATTCCACGATCATAAAGTATTTCTTGAACATCTCGATAGCTGAGATTATAGCGAAGATAGTAGCCGACGGCTACTATAATTACGTCTTTTTGAAATTGTTTACCCTTAAAATGATTCATCTTCGTTTCCTCCAGCATTTTTTCAACCAGTGTACCCTAAATTCAGACTATCGGAAAACTTTGCAACAGAACCTTACTAAGCATTCTATTTTTTGCAGCTGAATCGTTATTTCGTCTATTGACAAAAATCTCGGAGTTGGTCAGCCAACATTTTCAAGGAAATGTAACAACTACAATGAAGGATTCTAAGAAACCGTTGAAGGAAACTCAAATTTCAGATAAAAGAAAAAGCAACTTAAAAAAAGTGTGTAAAAATCCAATCCAAACCATTAATAACAAGCTAACTACTATTCGAAAACGTGTGAAGCTTATGTACCAGTCGATTTTTCATCTCTGAGACAAATTTTCTCTATCAAAAGAAAATTGTTTTTTACAGGTTCCTTAGAAACGATGACCCGAGAAAAAGCGCAATATTTTGTTTCTATTCTAAATTGTGACGTGCAACATGCCGTCACCAAAAAGACAGATATTTTTGTCGTCGGTGTTCACCATCAGACTAGTTTTGAGACGAACACTCTTTCTAAAAAAGAAGCCTTAGCACAAAATACCAATTAGAAGGATGCCCTATTTCTGTCCTATCTGAAAAAGAGTTTTTTTCACTCGCAGTCGAACAGTTGGAAAAAGTTAGAAATAATTTGTATTAGAAAGGGAATTTGTCAAATGCAATATGGTTACGCTAGGGTCTCTACCCTTTTTAAAAGCACCAACGAGCAGCTGCAGCAGTTACTCGAATTCGGCGTGTTAAAGAAAAATATTTATTCAAATAAGTTTACTGGTACGAAAGTAATTGCCCAGCATTAACTACCATGCTAGACAAATTGCGTTCAGGTGATATGATTGTTGTTACAAAGTTAGATCGATTTGCTAGAAATACTCGTGAAGCGTTGGAAATTATTGAACCTCTGCTTGACGACGATATTACAATTAAAGTGCTTAATCTAGGAACGATCGAAAATACCCCTATGGGACGCATGATCGTTCGTACGCTTTTGAGCGTAGCTGAAATGGAACGTGATATGATCGTTGAGCGCACACAAGAAGGCTTCAGATGACACTAAAAGACGATCAATAGTAGAAGACTACTAACTCTAACGGAAGCGCCTATCGCACCTAGAGGGAAAAATGGAGGCATACAAATGGAAATGAAAATCGGTGATTCCTTTAGCGGGAACGACTGTCACGGTGAATTAGTAAGTGGCGAAATCTCAAAGATAATGACTAACTCTTTCATTGTTATTAATGGTGCTAAAAGCTTTGTTGTAAAAAAGAACGAGTTAACAGAAATAAATAAAACTTTCCCTACTTCTGACAATAAAAAATACTAAAATCATTATTAGTTAACCAAACGAAAATAGAAGCCATGAACGTAACACGAACTGATTGAGTTGTATTCAGATGGAAATATTACCTATTCGTATAAAATTTTTTTGAGAAATTAATTAAATTAAATTCAAAAAAATCCAGAAGGAGCTTTTCTCTTTCTGGATTTTTTTATTCATTATATTTATTTGTTTCAAAATGGTATGAAATTTATTTTAGATTCTTCTAGTATATTTAACTATTTCTTTCAAGCCATGTTGATGCGAATCTATTAAAAATATCAGAAGCAGCGGAAGAATATACATTCGGATTCTTGGCAATGACTAACGAACGATAATAATGTTCATTAATTGGACGTATAGCGACATTTACATGATTAGGTATGCTGTTCAAGAAAAACTTTGAGAAAATACTGATACCAAATCCAGCCTCAATGAGTTTCAAAGCTACAAGTTCGTCAAAAATTTCGAACGTATATTGTGGTTCTAGACCAAGTGAATGAATAAAGTTACCAATTTCAAAATCAAATCTTTCGCCGGATAGTATATAAGTCTCATCAACTATACGATTTATAGAAATATTTGGTTCTGTAACCAGCGGATGATCACATGGTAATACGACTACAAACTCATCCTGTAAAAATACTTGATAAGAAAATTCGTCCATACCAAACATTGATGTAAATGCAATGTCGATTTCATTGGAACGTAATTTTTCGCAAATTTCTTGTTGATTTCCTGTGAATATTTCAAATTTTATTTTCGGATATTTTGATGTAAATTCTTTTAATATATCGGGTAGATACGTCATTGCAAAACTAATAAAACTACCAATACGAACAGTTCCAATCTCTGTTTGGGTCATAGCATCGGACAGTTGTTTCAACTGGAGATTTTCTTGATGAATAACTTCAAGTGACTTTATTATGGGTTTTGCGTTAGGCATAAGTTTTACTCCTGAGTTCGTACGTTTAAATATTGGAAAGCCCATATCATTTTCAAATGATTTAATTGTTTGACTTATAGCAGATTGGCTGTAGTTTAAATTTTTTGCAGCTTGAGAAATATTGCTCGTTTTGACTACTTCAAGTATTACATCGTATTTATCCATTTTGACCTCCAAAAGAATAAGTAGTATGAATTAAAAAATTATCATCTTTTTCCAATGTTATGTCAAGTATAGGTATCAGAAATATTAATACCCAAAATTAAAAATGCTAATATTACTTCTTTGAATTGTGAAGTCTAGAACAAAATAATTTGATATTAGTAAAAATGATATCCGTTAATACTTATTGTCAGTTTATTTAGGTAAATCCTATAGATAGAATGATCTTGTAAATAAATTGAGTATTGGAAGGATGGGTTACCATGCGAGTAATTAGTGAGAATCAAGTCAAAAGTTTTCTAAGTATGAGAAATGTTATCGATGTTGTGAAAAAATTATATATAGAATCTACTGAAGGTAAAATATATGCTGGAAATAGAATATACATGCCTATTCGAGGAGAAGAAAGTGTAGGGCAATGGTTAGTAGCAAACTCCCTTAGTCAGCCATTTTTTGGTTCAAAATTTTCATCAGTATTTCCAAATAATGTGACTGTTGGATTACCGAGTACAATTTCAAAAATTAGTCTTTATTCAGCAAAAACAGGAGAACTGCAATCTTTAATTGATGCGAATTATTTAACTGCGATTAAGACCGGCGCGAGTGCTGCTGTGGCAACTGATTTAATGGCTAGGAAAAATGCATCTGTTTTATCAATTATCGGTACTGGATTACAAGCATATTCTCAAGTACTAGCTATTCAAGAAGTAAGAGAGTTAGAAAAGGTATACGTTTATGATGTCGTTCCAGAACGAATAAATAAATTTATCTCTTTATTAGAAAATGAGAAAAATCATAATTATGAAATTATTGCTGCTACGTCGGGAGATGAATGTGCTGAACAAGCAGATATTATTTGTACATGTACCACAGCCAAATTACCAGTTTTTTCAGGAAATAGACTTAAGCCTGGTACTCATGTAAATGCCATAGGATCATTTACGCCGTTCATGCAAGAAATTGATGAAGATACCGTTCTTAGGGCAACTAAGATTTTGACTGAACATGTTGATGGGTTGTGGGAAGCTGCTGGGGATATTTTGATTCCATTTAATAGTGGAAAAGTTACCAAAGATGATGTGACAGGATCTATTGGAGATGCTTTAACGAAAAAAGTTTCTGCAAGAGATAATGATAAAGAAATTACCTTATACGAGAGTGTGGGATCCGGTGTATTAGATATTGGTTTGTCGATCTATGTCTATCAAAGTCTTGATAAAGAGGCAAAGGATAAATAACTATGAAAACAAATATGAGCTATAAAAGTGCCCCTTTAATGTCTATCCACAAAAAAGTATTTCTTTGTATGCTTCTAGGACAAATGGCTTGTTCTTATGCGCTAGGTATCGCGGGTACTGCATTGGCACAAGCTTCTGGACCTTTGGGACTAAATAGTTTTTGGATGGGGTTAATAGGTGCAGGAACGTTGATTGGTTTAATGGGTAGTATTGTCGTTGGAAATTTAGCAGATCATATTGGAAGACGGATACTCTTCAATTTAGACATGATTCTATTTACGATTATTTCTCTTGCTCAATTTTTTGTTGTTGGCCCAGTAAGCTTGTTTATATTAAGAATTGCATTGGGTTTGATGATCGCAGTGGATTATACGGTAGGTAGCGCATTGTTAACGGAATGGTTACCGGATAAACTAGCTGCCAAATTCCAAAGTTATCTAATTATTTTTTGGAGTATTGGTTTTGTTGCTTCTTATTTTGTCGGAAGTACTATGAATAATCTAGGTAGTGGAACATGGAAATGGATATTTATGTCATCAGCCCTGTTTGGTATTGTAGCTGCAATAGTAAGAATGGTTCTCAATATTCCAGAATCACCGGAATGGTTGACTACTATTGGTAAAAAGAAAGAAGCTTTAAGTTTGATTCATAAACAGCTGGGATCAGAATATAATTTACCGATTGTTGAAAATGAAGAATCTGAGAAAGTAAGTTGGTCAGAGTTATTTGATAAGAATAATAGAATAAATACTTTAGTAGGTAGTATTTTTTACGGCTGTCAAGTATTTCCTTATTTTGGTGTCAGTATATTTATCCCAATATTGGTAGAAAATATGAATATGGGTAATGGTACTGCATCCGGTACTATTTACAATATTTTTGTTGTAGTTGGCGCGATTGTTGGTGTGATTCTTTTTGATCGAATTTCAAGAAGAGCGTTCTTAATGTCAACCTTTTACGTACCAGCTGTTGCAGTTATAGGTATGATTATTTTTCAAAAGGCTCCTATCGGTATTACGATTATATTCTTTTCAATCTTTGCTCTAGGAATGGCTGCTTCAGTTGTTGCAGAAAATCCCTATCCACCCGAATTATTTTCAGCAAGATTAAGAGCTTCAGGTGTAGGTGTTGTGATTGCGATAAGTCGTATTGGTGCAGCTTTGGGAACTTTCCTTTTGCCGATAATCGTAGATCGGTTTAGTGCTTATACAGCACTAGGTGTCTGTGCAGCTGTTCTGATATTCGGCGGTCTATTTTGTCAAAAATACGCCCCTGAAACATCTAACAAGTAAGAGATCAAATTAGTCGAAAGGAGAACATAATGCCTCATATTGCTATTCAAATGTATCCAGGTAGAGACAAAGTAACTAAAGCTAAAATTGCAAAAAGAATGCAAACTGCTCTGGCTGAAGAAATGGGCGCAGATAAAAAATATTTTTCAGTTTCTATTGAAGATGTTGCTTCAGAGGACTGGAAGACCACAGTTGAAGACAAGATTGACCCGGACAAATTATTTATTTCATCAAATTTTTAATAATAAGGAGCGAAAAAAATGACATTTAAACGAATGATTAATTGTGTAGAGACGCATGACGGTGAACCAATGCGCGTTGTAACTGGAGGGGTAGGGCATATTCCAGGTGATAGTGTTTACGAAATGATGGAGAATTTGAAGAAAACTGACGATGGTTTACGCAAATTTCTACTTAGAGAGCCACGGGGATATCCCCCTCTTTGTTGCAACATTTTAGTACCGCCCAAGCATCCTGATGCAGCGGCAGGTTTTATTATCATGGAGCAAGTGGAGTATCCTATGATGTCCGGAGGAAATACGATTTCAGTCGCAACAGCATTATTGGAAACAGGAATTATTCCTATGCAGGAGCCGTACACTGAATTCAATTTAGAAGCCCCCGCGGGATTGATCGGGATCAAAGCTAAATGCGAAAATGGAAAAGCAACAGAAGTCACATTTAAAAATGTTCCGGCATTTGCTGTTCATACAGACACAGTTATTGATGTACCACATATTGGTCACGGTGTAGAAAAAGTAACCGTCGATGTTGCTTGGGGAGGAATGTTCTATGTCATGGCAGATATTCGTCAATTTCCTTGGGTACAATTAGAACCTGACGAAGGCCGTGAAATTACACGTATTTCTTCGTTGATTTTAAAGGCAGCACAAGATCAACTAGAAGTCTCTCATCCTGACTATCCGGGAGTTGGAATTACTATTTCTCAATTATTTGGGCAAACGGACGATCCAAATGCAGATATCAGAAATGCGGTAACAGTAGCAAGCGGTGAAGTAGATTTTGATAATCGATCTACTTGGATTGGTGCGCTTGATCGGTGTCCTTGTGGTACAGGAACTTGTGCTCGTATGGCGGCAATGTATGCTAAAGGTGAATTAAAACTAAATGAAGCCTTCAGACACCAAGGACTTTTAGGCGTAGTTTATAAGGGTGAATTGGTCGAGGAAACAACAATTGGTGAATACAAAGCTATTGTACCAACTATTACTGGTTGTTCATGGATTTATGGATTTAACAACCTTGTTTTAGATTCGACTGATCCATTTACAGAAGGATTCACAATTGGAGATATTTGGGCATAATATATAAGAAAAAGATTACTTATCTTAATTGCTCAGATAAGCAAATAAAAAGCATCTAGTGCACAGAAGATTAAAAGCTTTGTGCACTATTTTTTTTTAAAATCGGTGCAAGAATATTCATGATTAATAGAATATTACTTTAAATAATTAAACTATTTTCTTCGATTGCTATTGGCGATAAATAATACGTTGAGTAAACTAGAATTTTACAAAGGGTTTAAAAGTTTAAAAATTCGGTTGAACTCTAAAGATTAAACAAAATGTGAATGTAACACAATCTGATTGAGTTACATTCGCTAAAATGACTCTATCCCTTGCGGCTCTAAGGAAAGCGCGTTTTTTCTTCGGCCACAATTTGTTGCGTTCGTTTTGAACGCAACAGAATGACTTATAGAGTGTGTTTTTGTTACATTGATTTTTATTAGAACTAAGTTTATACAACGTCAAATGAGCAAAGTAATTTTAATCCGTAATAAAAAAATAAATAATCAGGTAAGTTATACTAAATTAATAAAGAGGTCTGTAATCTGGGCTATCCTGCTTGATCGTATGCTGAGACAAGAAGTTGTTTTTCAGGATTGAACTTTGAAACAGAACCGCATCTGCTAATGCTGCTCCCATTTTGATAATGGAATATTGGTTGTAATAATCGTCGAATTTTTTCATATCTTCTGGGGAGCAACTGAAAAAAGAGAGTTGCGCCAACCTCTGAAAACAGAACCCTTAGTATGCCTTCAGAAAAAATAAATGAATAGCCGGAGACATTCTACGGACAAGAATCCCAAATAAGGGAGAAGAGCCAAAGGGAACGACTAAAAAATGGTGGTGCTCTCGGAAGTAGCTGAAAGGACACAGAGAGTAAAAGTAATACGATTGAAGATAACAAGTTTCGCGTTTAACAACTAACACTACTTTTTACAAAGAAGGAAAGGAGAAGAATGGTTCTTTCAAATAATTTAAAAAAGGGAATAAGGCAGACTAATTAAATTTCACGAAAGTGCCCATGTTGAAGCTAGATAGGTGGGTACCCTGGGTTACGATACATTATGTGCACCAAGAAATTAAATAACAATAATTAATAATTTTTTACAGGTGTTCTAACGATTCAACTAGACTTATAAATTCTTTGTATTCAATAGACTTCACCATTACTAACGGGTATGGAAGCTGCGAATTAAAGAAATTATTCTTTTGGTCTGTTACATAATAAATTTCTTTATCTAAAGAAATAGCTATCCCTAATTCGAAAAATGTTGTAGGATCAATAGCACCATTGATGTAAACCAGAGAGCTATTCTTAATAGCTTCAATAGTTTTACCTATAGAGTTATTCATACCTGTAATAATAGAACAATCTCCAGAAAAACCAATACCGATAGTGTTTTCACTTTCACCAAATAAATGAGAACTATTACTTTTTATAGGATTCGTTGAAATTTGATAAATATAGTTCTTTTTCATTTCATTAATCATAAATATCACCAAAGAGCTTTTTAACTAATAGTACCATACCAAGTAATTATAGATAATTTATTTTGTCTTGAATAGACGTAAGATGCATTCCTAATACAAAGAATATATTTTCTAATTTTTATTATGGTAACTTAATCGTTATATAGCTAGTTAGTTTAGAGGTTTTTGATGTAAAATAATTAAATGGAAGCAAGTGTTATAAATTTTTAAAATGCACTATATTTAATTCGGATAATATTACCTACAGTAATTAATATCATAACTGATACTAAACTAAAGAGAACTGGAGAAGAATATGGCTGAAAATAATTTGGAACATCAAAGTATGCAACTATTAGAGATAAAGGGAGAGGGTACGGAACAACTGATTCAAAAATTATCTCAAAATTATCTTAGTACAGGAAGATATACGAAAAACCAAATGAGTATTTCTCCAAGAGTCATGTCAAGCTTAATTACAACTAGTGGAATAGGGCTTACTGCTATTTCTACAAATCTTTCTTCAAAATTATTTATGGCAACAGCAAATCCAGAGTTACTCATGAAACTTTCTGGTGGAGGAGTAAGCTCTGCGGTTATGGATGGAGGACGTATTGTTGGTCAATCTGGTTTTATACCTGTGGCAGCTTCGCTACCTATAGTAGCACCGATCATTGCTATGCAGGCAATGAATACACTAGTTATTATGGAACAATTCAAGGTCGTCAATAAAAAATTAGATGTTATTCAAAAAGAAATGGATCAAATTTTATTACGTCAAGAAATCACAAATATAGCTGATTTATCTTCTGCTATTGATGTAGTAGATGAATTATATACTCAGTATTCAATAATTGGTTATTTCTCCCAAGATATGATTATTCGTTTGGCTTTAGTAGAAAGAGACGCTGGAAAATTAAAAACTCGTTATGAAATTCTTGACAGCATTAGTGAGAGTACAGCTTCTGCATATAAAAATAGTGATGCTTATTTTACTCTTCTTTCTAGCTTATTGTTTTTACGTATTAAATATTTGAGATTGTGCCTGGATACCCAAGAAAATCCAGAATTCATTAAGTATTCTACAGAAAACTTTCAAGGGATATTAGAACACACATTATTTGTTTATGGAAGTTTCCGTAATCGTAGTAAAGCTATATTAAAAAAATTAAATGATTCAGAAGAAAATTCCATTAATAAGAATCCTATAAGTAAACTAACTAAATTCAAAATGAATGACACTAAGATAGAGACTATTAAGGAAGAATATATTTCAATGCTAGAAATTGAAAATAGAATAACTGAAGATTTTGGCTCTGTCATACACGAAATGAAAAAGCTTCAAGAAATAAATACTAAAAAAAAGTCAGAAGCCAACTTGTTATACTGGCAAGACACAACCGGAGTACATTGTATTGCAACCGATGAAAATGTATTGGCGTTAAAATGATTTGTGTTTATCAACTTTTTGAGAAAGAAGGAGAATCATGGCAGAAGCAAAGTTTGAGGCCGCATTAATCAAAAAACTAGAAGCGGAAGGCTGGACGTATCGTAAAGATTTATCCAATGTAAGCATTCAAAAACTAGAAAATCATTGGCGTGAAGTGCTAAATGAAAACAATGCCTATAAGTTAAACGGTAAACCGTTATCAGATATTGAGTTTGGCTTAATTAAGCAAGAGTTACAGCGGATTCATACACCCTATTATTTCAGATTTTACTAATGTGGTTGAAGAAGCTATTCATTCTCAAAAAGAAGCTGAGAGAGCTATTGCAGAAAAGCAGAAATCTTTAGCTTCAATGTTAATAACGTCAGGATTTAATTTTGATGGGTACAAAATCAGAAAATATTCAGGTTATATTTCTGGTGATGCAGCTGTTCAAGTATCTCGCGGTCAAGAAGGAATTTTTGCGTCCCCTACAAATGTAGGAGATGCCTTAATGGCTAATCTTTCAAATATTAGGAGAGAGGCATTATCTGAATTAAAAGAAGCTGCTTATGCACTAGGTTGTAATGCCGTCATAGGTGTTGATTTTGATTATCTTACTTTAGATCCTGAAACAGTTAATGCAAGAGGCGGCACATTATACATGCCATATGTATTCGGAGTAACGGCTAATGGCAATGCTGTTATTATTGAAGAACAATAGAAAGTTAGAATAAGCGTTGATCAACTTCACTAAGAGAAGTAAGCCTTTAAAAGCTTTTAACAGCCCAATTTTATTAGTCAATCTGGAAAACAGATAAATTCTCTAATTAGATCCATAATTGAATAGTTCTACCGTTAATACAGTGGATAAATAGCACATTTTCAAGTTCTAGAGGAGAAGTATAGTGAGTCACGATAAAATGAAAAAAACCAACATTTTATTGCGGCTCTTGACAATATGTACCATGTGCGCCAATTGATCTAGTAAGTTCAGCACTCGAGGAAACGATAAAACGATACAGGTTCATTTTTGCAGATATGGATAATAACGGTGAAGAAACGTAGAAGAGACGAAGAAGAGACTCAAGAAAGCATCATTTGACTGGTACAAAAAGGTTATTGCAACTACTGGGGAAGATTTATCGTATTAATTCTTAAATATTTAGTAGAAACGGATTGCTCTTATTTTGTAAAACAAATAAGAGCAATCCGTTTCTCTTTTAAAAGAGAAATTTAGAAAACAGACTTCAAAAGAATTTTCTATTGAAAAAAACATTTCCTACTGTATGAAATTGAATTTCTAATCATATTTTCAATATGTTTAGGAAACTTCAAGAACCATCTTGAAACGAGATGTGATATCCAAATGTAGAATAAAGTGATAAATTACATATATAAGGAAGCGCTTCCTGGAAGGGAGAAAAATCATGCATGAAATAAGCAAGCGTCAGCATAAATTATTGAGATTGCTTTTGGAACAAAAAGATTTCTTACCGGTAAATTTTTTCTCCAAGATTTTATCTATCTCCGATCGTACCTTGTATAAAGACATTGATAAATTGAACACGGCATTAAAAAAAAGGAAAATTGAAATCGTAAAACGACAAGGTAAAGGTATTTATCTACGCAAATCTGATTTGCCGAGTGATGAAATATTAAAAATTTTTGGTGAAGCCTCAACTCATATGGATTTAAATCACCTTCCACTCGAACGACAAATTAAAGTGGCGCAATATTTATTATTGAAAAACAAAAAAGTATCTTACCAACTATTATCTGATGAGTTTCTCGTTAGCAAATCCTCGATTTCAAATGATTTAGATCAAATAAATACTGTTATTGAAGGAAGTTTGGCTACGATTCGTTCCGAAAATAATGGGACAAAGGTAATCGGAAATGAGTCTGAGATACAAAAAGCAATTAAACAATATGCTTACTTTATCATTGATAAATCAGACTTAACCAATAGTTTTAGAGTACAATTTCCCAGCGTTTTATTCAGCTTTTTACCTAGTGACATTATCAAAAAGGTTTCTGGGCTTCTGCAAACAAATGATCACTTTGATACCGATAAATTATCTGATGATCATTTTCAATCGTTAGTACTGTCAATCAGTATATTTGTTCTTCGCTTGGAGAAGGGTTTTCATATTGAACAACAGGACAATTTCCTATTTGAAAATGTTGAAACGCTCAAAACTTTCTTCTTAGCAAATGAATTAGTAGAAAATCTTGAACTGGATAACAGTATCAAGCTTGATTCAAACGATTTCGAATACCTCAACCGACAATTAATCGCTCATGGCTTCGAACCTCGTTTGAGAGATTTAGCAATTCAGAAGGAATACGATGCTGTGGTAAGAAAGATGATTCAGGAGATGAGTGATTCAATTCAGGTTGACTTAACCAAAGATGAAAAACTATACATGAACATCCTTTATCACTTAGTATCCATGATATATCGTTCTAAATTGAACGTTCCTCTCAGTAATCCGCTTTTGGAGGAAATAAAGCGAGAGTATTCTGTATTATACAGTACAACTTGGCTTATATTGGCTGGAATGGAAAAAAAATTAGATATTCGCTTAACCGATGACGAGGTCGCGTTCATGATGATTCATTTTCAAGGGGCAATTGATCGGTTATCAGCAAATCGTAAGATATTAATTGTTTGTCCTACTGGAATCGGAACATCAGAGCTGATTGCCAATCGTTTAAAAAGGGTATTCTCTCCGCAGGATATAGTTGAAGTTGTCTCATTACGAACACTCTATAAAAGAGATTTGAATAAGATTGATCTGGTGATCTCTTCAGTACAATTAGAAAAAATTGATGTTCCTGTAACGTATGTATCCCCATTAATGAGTAAACAAGATCTAAAAAAAGTTTCCGCGACTTATCTAGATTTATTTTATGAGGAAAAAGTAAACGATCAACCATTTAAGCATCTAGGAAAAATAATCGATTCAAATTTGATTTTTTTGAACGAAACAGTTGCTACTAAAGAACAATGCATCAAAAGGATTACTCAAAAGCTTTTGCAAAATGATAACGTTACAGAGTCGTTCGAACAGGCAATTTGGGATAGGGAGAAGTTAGGGGTGACAGATCTTCCAACTGGCGCGGCGATTCCACATCCTTCACCATCAACAGTTAAGGAAAGTAAGTTAGTAATTATGACATTGGTAAAACCAATACGATGGAATTTTCGAATGATCAACACTGTTTTAATGATCTGTATTGCGGAAAAAGATTTAAAGAACATTAAGGGAATATTGTCAGAAATCTATCGGATCGTTGAAACAAAGAAAAATATCGATCGTTTTATCTTTAGTAAAGATGAAGAAGAAATAGTGGAAGTATTAGGAGGTCATATAATTGATTGATGAAAGTTTAATCGTTTTGGATTCGGCATTAATAAATAAAAAATCTATTATTCATTATTTATCAGAAAAGGCAAAAAAGCTAGGCTATTTAAAAAATAGCGCAAATTATATTGAAGCTGTAAATAAAAGG
>NZ_NIBK01000001.1:403663-437574 GCF_002174375.1 Enterococcus sp. 12F9_DIV0723
ATATTACCTACAGTAATTAATATCATAACTGATACTAAACTAAAGAGAACTGGAGAAGAATATGGCTGAAAATAATTTGGAACATCAAAGTATGCAACTATTAGAGATAAAGGGAGAGGGTACGGAACAACTGATTCAAAAATTATCTCAAAATTATCTTAGTACAGGAAGATATACGAAAAACCAAATGAGTATTTCTCCAAGAGTCATGTCAAGCTTAATTACAACTAGTGGAATAGGGCTTACTGCTATTTCTACAAATCTTTCTTCAAAATTATTTATGGCAACAGCAAATCCAGAGTTACTCATGAAACTTTCTGGTGGAGGAGTAAGCTCTGCGGTTATGGATGGAGGACGTATTGTTGGTCAATCTGGTTTTATACCTGTGGCAGCTTCGCTACCTATAGTAGCACCGATCATTGCTATGCAGGCAATGAATACACTAGTTATTATGGAACAATTCAAGGTCGTCAATAAAAAATTAGATGTTATTCAAAAAGAAATGGATCAAATTTTATTACGTCAAGAAATCACAAATATAGCTGATTTATCTTCTGCTATTGATGTAGTAGATGAATTATATACTCAGTATTCAATAATTGGTTATTTCTCCCAAGATATGATTATTCGTTTGGCTTTAGTAGAAAGAGACGCTGGAAAATTAAAAACTCGTTATGAAATTCTTGACAGCATTAGTGAGAGTACAGCTTCTGCATATAAAAATAGTGATGCTTATTTTACTCTTCTTTCTAGCTTATTGTTTTTACGTATTAAATATTTGAGATTGTGCCTGGATACCCAAGAAAATCCAGAATTCATTAAGTATTCTACAGAAAACTTTCAAGGGATATTAGAACACACATTATTTGTTTATGGAAGTTTCCGTAATCGTAGTAAAGCTATATTAAAAAAATTAAATGATTCAGAAGAAAATTCCATTAATAAGAATCCTATAAGCTGTCTCTTATACACATCTAGATGTGTATAAGAGACAGTTTCTACAGCGATCGGCTATGACGTGAGTATCCCTCATGGGAAATCAAAAGAAGTGATTAATCCTTTTATCTGTTTTCTTAGAACAAATCAACCGATTGAATGGGATACAAATGGTAATCCAGTTGAATTGGTGTTTATGTTAGGAGTTCCAGAAGAGAGCAAAACGACTTTTCATTTGAAAGTACTCGCTGAAATCAGCAAAAAGCTATTAGATGAAGGATTTAGAAATGATTTATTAACTGGAAGCAAAGAGTCAATTTTGGCTTCACTATATCAAATAGAGAAAAACATAGGAGGAATTTAATATGAAAATCGTTGGAGTATCGGCATGTCCCACAGGAGTAGCTCACACATACATGGCTCAAGAAGCATTAGAAAAAGAAGGGAAAAAGAGAGGACATGAAATCAAAATTGAAACTCAAGGCAGTATCGGGATCGAGAATGAAGTTACCGAGGAAGAAGCTGAAGAAGCAGATGTAATCATTTTGGCGGTATCTGTCTTTATTGAGAATGAAGAACGTTTTGAAGATAAATTAGTTTTAAATGCTGATGTTAATGATGCCATTTCATATCCTGCGAAAGTATTAGATGCGGCTGAGAAGTTGGTAAATGGGTAAAAATAAAGGAGGATAAAATGAATATCAAAGGTACTTTAAAGGAAATTCAAAAATCATTTTTAAGTGGGGTCTCTTTTATGATGCCTGCAGTAGTTGCTGGTGGTATTATGTTGGCCATCTCACTTGCTACTGGAGAAAAAAGCGATACAGGAGTAGTTGTTACTAATGAATTAATGCAGAACATTAATCTGTTAGGTAAAGCCGCTTTTGCAATGATGATCCCTATTTTGGGTGGCTATATCGCATATTCAATTGCGGGTAAGCCTGGTTTAGCACCAGGAATGATTTTAGGCTTTCTTGCTAATAATCCTGTTACTGTAAATGACGTGGAAGTAAAGTCAGGATTTTTAGGGGCTATGCTTCTAGGTGTTGCTGCGGGATATTTGGTCAAGTGGATGAAGAAATGGAAAGTTAGTAAAACGATTAAAACCATTCTACCGATTCTTATCATACCAACCATTTCGGTTTTTATTCTAGGTTTGATTTACATTTATATCATTGCCACTCCATTGGCATTTTTAATGAACGGATTAACTAGTATTATGAGCAGTCTCAATGGTAGCAGCGCGATTTTATTGGCAGTATTTATTGGATTGTTCGGAGAAATAGATATGGGGGGACCAATCACCAAATCAGTTTCGATGTTTACCCTAGCACTTATGAATGAAGGTGTTTATGAACCTAATGGTATGTTTAGAATCGCCGTAGCTATTCCACCTATTGGGATCTTCTTAGCGACATTATTCTTTAAAAAGAAATTTACTGAAGGTGATCGGGATGCGGCGGTTGCTGCTGGAATCATGGGGTGTATTGGAATTACTGAAGGAGCTATTCCCTTTGTAGTTAGTGATATGAAACGAATCTTGCCTTCAACAATGATTGGGACAGCAGTAGGATGTGTAATTGGGGCGATTGGAAATGTGAAATGCTATGTACCTCATGGTGGATTTGTTGTATTACCGGTGGTTGACAATAAATTATGGTTTATTGCTGCAATTGTAATCGGCTCATTTGTGACAGCGTTAATACTTGGCTTTTTAAAGCCGACTTTAGAAGAAACACCAGCAAAAAAGAAAAATAAGACTCAAATGGTGGATTTAACAAAGGAGAAAGCCTAATGAAACTAGAAACAAATGATTTCATCGAAAATAATAAGGTAATTGCAATTTGTCGTGGGACTTATGGAGAGAAGCTTATTAACTTGGTGAAGGCACTGAATGATGGCGGAGTAAAGCTTGTAGAAGTTACTTATGATCAAGGAGATCCTGAATGTTTGACTAAGACTCCAGAGGCCATTGCCTCGCTAGTTAGGGAGTTTGGAAATGAAATTAAAATTGGAGCTGGTACTGTTCTGTCCATTGAACAAGTTGAAGCCGCTCACCAAGCAGGAGCAGAATATATTATCTCACCAAATACGAACTCAAAAGTTATCAAACGAACAAAAGAATTAGAAATGGTCTCGATGCCTGGGGCGCTAACGCCAAGCGAGATAATCTCAGCGAATGAAGCTGGTGCAGATTATGTTAAGGTGTTTCCTGTCAGAGCTTTAGGGATAGGATATATCAAGGATATTCTTGGACCAATTAATCATATTAAACTAGTTGCAACAGCAGGAGTCACACCTGATAACTTGCAAGACTATCTTGATCTAGGGTTTAGCGGTGCGGGCATTAGCGGTTATTTAACAGATAAACGTTTGATTGATACAGGTGATTTTGCCACGATTACCAAACATGCTTTGGAAATGATGAGTATTGTAAGAGAAAATAATGTCTTAAACTAGCTCTATCAATGTAAGAAAATGACGTCATTAAAAAATGAATGCTGAAAGAAAATTACGGAAAGAGGTTAATAATGAAATTTTTCTTAGATACGGCAAATGTGGAAGAAATCAAACGAATTAACGAACTTGGATTAGTTGATGGTGTAACGACCAATCCAACAATTATCGCTAAAGAAGGTAAAGATTTTGAGGAAGTAATTAAGGAAATCTGCAGCTTTGTTGATGGTCCAGTAAGCGCTGAAGTCACTAGTTCTCAAGCAGAAGAAATGATTGTTGAAGCAGAAGGAATATCTAAATGGGCGGACAATGTTGTTGTTAAGATTCCAATGACAGAACAGGGATTGAAAGCAGTAAACAATCTATCTGAAAAAGGCATCAAAACCAATGTAACGTTAATTTTTACCGTAGCTCAAGGTTTGATGGCCGCAAAAGCAGGGGCTACCTATATTAGTCCGTTCTTAGGGAGACTTGATGATATTGGTACTGACAGTATAGCTTTAATTAAAAACTTAAGAACAGTACTAGACAATTATGGATACAAAGCAGAAATTATTTCCGCGAGTGTTCGAGGACTTGAACACGTGGAGAAAGTGGCTGAACTAGGTGCAGATATCGCGACAATTCCTGGTAACCTATTCCCAAAATTATGGAGTCATCCGTTAACTGATAAGGGTATCAAGCAGTTTGAAGAAGATTGGGCAGTATTCTCCAATAGATAATTATAGATTTCTGTGAGTTATATAGTCATTCTTAAGTAAGAACAAATTGAAGTAACTATGGAGATGATTATAATGAAAGATCAAAAGAAACCAATCGTCATCATGAACTGGTCTATGAGGCAGAACCACATTGAAGAAGCAAAAGCATTTGCCAAGCAGATCAGTGAGCATAAAAACTCTGATATTGATGTTGTCATTTTGCCCTCAATGGGAACAATGTATCCAGTGTATGAAGTATTAAGGAATTCTACAGTACAGTTAGGTGCCCAAAACATTGCTCCAATAGAAGTTGGTGAGTTGAGTGGTGAGTTTTCAATTGAATCACTTATCGATATGAAAGGTACTTTTGTTGAGTTAGGACATTGGGAACGTAGGAAGTTCTTTAATGAAACTGATAGTGTTATTAATAAAAAAGTTAAACTAGCACTCAAAAAAGATCTAAATGCAATTTTGTGTGTTGGCGAGTTTGAAAAGAAAGATGCAGATAATGTCATTGACATGTTGAAATATCCAAATTATGAAATGGAGTTGGAACATGAACTTTTCTTACGTATTTTCAATGGATTGTATTGTGTCGACGAAAATGATCTAGATAGGGTCGTTATTGCATATACTCCAGCATGGGCAGTAGGGAAAAATAAGGCGGCTGGGGCACCTCATATTAAAATGGCGACATCATTAATTAGAAAAGCGCTCGCAAGAATTTTTGGAGAAAAAGCAAGTGAGAAAGTTCGTGTAATATACGGTGGCGCTGTCAGCCCAGAGAATAGTTTTACAATGATTAAAATAGCAGATCTTGATGGTGTCTTATTAGGCAGATTCGGCACTGATTCAAGTCGTTTACAGCAAATCGTTGATGTTACTAGGGACTTGAGGATCGAGCTAGACAATAAAAAAAGAAGGCTGTGACATAAATTGTAGTCCTTAGTCGAACAAAAATGGGTTCCTAGAAATCAGTAAATGGGGCCTGTAATAGTTCAGTTAACAGTGGGGTAAATTACTTATTTTTTTCGCCTCAAATTGACGACGGTTCATCTTAAATTTTGTATGGATTCTTCTGCCTGGATAGTATTCTTGGTTCTTTTGTAAAGTTTTATCTAAACGCTTATTTAGTGTAAAATAGCTGAAACTAACACATGTGGAGAATAACCATGTCCAATTTTAAAGGTAAATAATTTGAAAAGGATATCATCATGGTAACCGTAGGCTACTATTTAAGATACAACTTAAGTTATCGTGATGTTTCAGAAATCCTTAACGAACGTGGGGTCAATGTTTGTCACACGACTGTTTATCGATCGGTACAAGAATATAGTCAAATTATTTATTGCATATGTAAGAAAAGAAATAAATCTGTTGGCAATTCCTGGAGAATGAATGAAACGTATATTAAAGTAAAAGGGAAGTGGCATTATTTGTATCGAGCCATTGATTCTTCGAGTATAACATTAGATATTTGGTTACGAAAGAATCGTGATAAACAAGCAGCTTATGCTTTCTTTAAAAGATTTATCAAGCAATTTGGAGAACCTAGAATTCTTGTTACTGATATAGCTCCTTCACTATGTAGTACGTTTAATCGACTGCAGTCTGAAGGCTTATTTTCTAAGACGAAACATCGAACGAATAAATACCTGAATAATATCATTGAACAGGATCATCGATCCATCAAGAAAAGACACAAATTATATCAGTCCATAAGGACGGCCTCCTAGACAATTAAAGGAATTGAAACCATACATGCTTTATATAAAATCAGCCAAAGAGACAAAGGTCTCTTTGGTTTTTCAGTGATCCATGAAATGAATACTTTGATTAGTATCTAAGCATAAAATCAGAAATTAATTGAAACTCTATATTGATTTTTAACTTTGCAACAGAACCTAACATCTTTAGCGATATGTCGTCCTGAAGAGATTAACTCCAAGGTAGTAATAGTCGGTTTTTGTCTAATCAATTCTTTCAGAGGAGTTACTAATGTGACAATCATGTCCATACCCGACCCGATACCACCAAATATTAGGCTTGAATAGAAGACGCCCAAATAAGGGCGTGTTAGAAATTGCATTTCCTCAAATCGAATCCCTTTATTTCCCATAAATTTAAGCGCGTTAAAACAAATCAGAAATCCTAAAATGACAACGATATAAGTTGCTGCTATCAAATTTAATCGAAAATCGTGAATATTATGATTAGATAGAAAAGTGACGATAATAGATAAAACTACATAAATAATGATGACGAATAGTGTTGGAATGCTATGATAAACAATTTCAAATCTAAGAGATAACAAAAGAAAGAGCAAATTGATGCATAACCCGATGAAAGTCCTACCCCCTGAGGTTTTTCCAACTAACAATGGATTGAGTAGAAAAACTGTAACTATTGAAAAAGCTAGCCCATCGCGCTTTTCGCTAATAATGTTGGATAAATCTTCGTTCAACAATGCTTGATCCTTAATTCTTAAATGAGTCGTTGAGCCAGTGACAGATTGATTGTCAATAGTAAGTTTAAGAAATTCTCCATTTTGGTTAAGTATTTTCCCTTCGATAACTTTGTGCCTCTTTCTTCTTTGATTCTTGTAATA
Organism: Enterococcus sp. 12F9_DIV0723; assembly: GCF_002174375.1. Classification (NCBI taxonomy): domain Bacteria; kingdom Bacillati; phylum Bacillota; class Bacilli; order Lactobacillales; family Enterococcaceae; genus Enterococcus; species Enterococcus sp. 12F9_DIV0723. The sequence goes on from NZ_NIBK01000001.1 coordinate 410,366, forward strand.
TCCAGAATAGGATTTTAGTAAAATTTAGCGCTTTTGTGTTTAACTTGATACCCTATCATCAAAATAATCGGAAGAAAGATAATGAGAACTAGCATCTTTTTCTTCAATATTTCATTTTCCTGTTCTTTTAATTTTTTCTGTTCACTATACACCTTTATAAATTAGTTTTCAAATGACTGATTAATCATTTGAATGATTTTTCATGTTATTTATTATTGACAACAGAGATTTTAAATGATAATGTATCAATGCTAAATCATAATGTTTACGATTTGCATCAAGTAAATCAAAATAAGAAGGAGCGCAAATAGATATGGCAAAGAAATCGAAAATAGCTAAGGCGAAGAAACAAATGGCGATGATTGAAAAATATGCAGAAAATCGTCAGGAATTAAAGGCTGCAGGAGATTATGTGGGCCTTGCTAAATTGCCAAAAGCTTCAAACCCAACTCGTTTGAAGCTCCGTGATCAGACGGATGGTCGCCCAAGAGGTTATATGAGAAAGTTTGGTATATCTCGTATCAAATTTAGGAAACTTGCCCATCAAGGTTTGATTCCTGGAGTAAAAAAAGCGAGTTGGTAATTTTCATATTATGAGGAGGAAGTATCATGGCAGTACCGGCAAGAAAAACATCTAAGAAGAAGAAACGATTAAGAAGAACTCACCAAAACGTAGCAAAACCAGAAATTTCATTTGACGAAGCTAGTGGTGATTATAGACGTAGCCATCATGTATCTTTAAAGGGATACTACAAAGGAAAGCAAGTAATTAAAGGTACTTCAGAATAGTTTATAGATTACTTTTAGGAGGAATCAAAATGGAAATTATTTATCCACCTTTAGTTGAACAAGGGGTCCAGTATTATCTTGAAACAACGAAGCAATTGCTAGATAAAAGCACTTTTTATAGATCCATGGTTGAAAAGGGAATCATTACTGAAACTGGGTTGCCGACTCAACAGGCAATCGAAAAAGGATTAGTTAAAGATTACTATGAGGACAAAGGGTTATCATTTGATGAGTTCTTAAAAATCTATCCAATTTTTGAAGAGTATGACGAGGAGTTATTTCAATGTATCGATGGTTATTGGGAGATACCTGTCGATATGAAAGAAAATTTAGTTTCGCAATTAGAATCTGGCGAGTTGCCTTACGAAGACACTCAACAGATTGAAACGTATCTTGAAGATCGGTAACTAGTGAAGGAGGAGGAAGATTGATGCGTCAAAATATTATTTTGGAATGCGTTGAAACAGGGGAACGCCTGTATCTTACCAGTAAAAATAAACGTAATAACCCGGAACGGTTAGAGTTGAAAAAATATTCACCAAAACTGCGAAGACGGGCAATTTTTAAAGAAGTCAAATAGGTAAACAGTAAGAAGGTGACAAAATGGGCATACCAGTTACAATCGTCTCTGGTTTTTTGGGGTCTGGAAAAACGACATTGATCAATCAAGCTTTACAAGTTTCACCTTATTCAAAGGAAGAAATTGTCATAATTGAAAATGAATTTGGTGAGGTTGGAATTGATCACGAATTATTGGTTCACAGTGAGGAACGGGTCTTACAACTAAATAATGGTTGTATGTGTTGCAGTCTTCGCAGTGATTTATTAGGAATACTGACTTCTTTACTGAAAGTTGTCGAAGAAAGACAACAAGCAATTTCGCAAATAATCATTGAAACTACAGGAATCGCAGACCCGCAACCAATCGTACAAACGCTTTTAGCTGCACCCCAGCTAAGAGGAAATCTATATATTGATAGTTTATTGACTGTTTTTGATAGTGAAAACTTTGCATTGATTGAAAGAGAGCCACAAGCTCTTAAGCAACTTGTCATGGCAGATCGCATCTTTGTATCGAAAAAACAAAATACAAATTTGTCTAAACGAGAAATCTATCAGAGAGAAATTAAAAACATCAACCCTTTAGCTGATATTAGAACTTTTACACATAATGATTTAATTCAAAAAGAGGATTTTTTTAATTTGGAAAAGTTCAATCAGCCCTTAATTCTTGAAAATGATTCATCAAAAAATAGTCATGAAGGTGAGCATCATTACCATCACCATCATCAAGAACATGATTTTCAATCAATCCTCTTAACTTCAGACCAAGAACTTATCAAGAATTTTTTACTCCAATGGATTGACTGGCTGATTTTTACCAATCAAGGAAAATTGTACCGTTTTAAAGGATTAATCGCCTTGCAAGAGCATGATTTTGTAGTCGCCATGCAAGGAGTCAATGAACAGGTTATCTTTCAATATACTACTCAAAAAAAAGACCAAACCACGATTATCCTAATCGGAAAAAAATTGGATGAAGAAATTATCAAATTGAGTTTTGATAAATTACTTGCTGAAAGTAAATCACGGTAAGAAATGACTGGAGGTGGTTTCTATTGGAGAAAATGGATTTATCTAGTGCGCATCGACGTCTCAAAAGCCCGAATATTAAAACTAGGAAACGTGCATTAAAAATTATCAAGGAACATAAACGAAATAAAATGAAAAAGTCAGCGTAATTGGGGAAGGAAAAAGAATGAAGAAAATAAGTGTAGGACTTATCGCGGTAGTAGCTTTAGTATTATTAGGAGCTTGTTCTAGCAATAAGGATGCGAAAGTATCGGATGATAAAGATGGAAAATTGGAGATTGTAACGACATTTTATCCAATGTATGATTTCACGAAAAACATCGTTGGTGATGAAGCAAATGTGAAGCTAATGATTCCAGCTGGCTCAGAGCCCCATGACTATGAGCCCTCTGCCAAGGATATGACAGAAGCTCACGATGCCGATGTTTTTGTTTATCATAATGAAAACATGGAAACGTGGGTACCAAAGGCTCAAGAAAGTTGGAAGAAAGGTGCACCTAATGTAGTAGAAGGCACGAAAGACATGATTCTGCTACCAGGTGGTGAAGAAGAAGGTCATGACCATGACCACGGGGAAGAAGGTCATCATCACGAATTTGACCCACATACGTGGGTTTCACCTAAGATGGCGGCTAAAGAAGTTTCGAATATCAAGGACCAGTTAATCAAGTTATACCCCAAAAAAGCCAAGGTATTTGAGGCGAATGCTGAAAAATATTTGACAAAACTGAAAAATTTGGATGCTGACTACACCGCTAGCCTTAAAGATGCGAAACAAAAAAGCTTTGTAACACAGCATGCCGCTTTTGGTTATTTAGCTTTAGACTATGGCTTGACACAAGTTCCTATTGCTGGATTAACGCCAGAACAAGAGCCTACTTCTAGTCGATTAGCCGAATTAAAAGAGTATGTCCAAAAGAATGGGATTAATTACATTTATTTTGAAAAAAATGCTAATGATAAAATTGCGAAAACGCTAGCGAATGAAGCAAATGTAAAAATGGAAGTATTAAATCCACTTGAAAGTTTGACAAAAAAACAAATAGCTGATGGTGAAGATTATGTTTCGGTGATGGAAGACAATTTAAAAGCGTTAGAGAAAACGACAACGGTACCTGGTGAAGAAATAACTCCAGAGAAGGAAGTAAAGGATGATAAAACGGTTGCTAACGGTTACTTTGAAGATGATGATGTGAAGGATCGCGAGCTAAGCGATTATGCAGGTGACTGGCAATCTGTTTATCCTCTATTAAAGGATGGGAGTCTGGATGCAGTCTTTGATTATAAAGCAAAAATTAACAAAGACATGACGGCAGCTGAATACAAAGATTACTACACTACCGGTTACCAGACTGATGTTGAAACCATTAACATTGAAGGTAACACCATGGATTTTGTAGTCAAAGGGGAACACCATAAATATACCTATAAGTATGTTGGATACAAAATTTTGACTTATGAAAAAGGGAATCGTGGTGTACGCTTTAATTTTGAAACAGAAAACGCTAAGGCCGGTCGCTTTAAGTATGTGCAGTTTAGTGATCACGGAATTGCACCAAGTAAGGCCGCTCACTTCCATATTTTCTTTGGCGGAGAGAGTCAGGAAAAGCTTTATAGTGAAATGCACAACTGGCCTACTTTCTATCCAGTTTCATTGTCTGAACATGAAATTGCGCAAGAGATGTTGGCCCATTAAAACTATTTTTGGAGGAGTTTATATGGCAAGAGAAGCGTTGTTGTCCATGGACCCCAAGAACATTGACGCCTATCGACGTTATCGACTTGCAAAGCAAATGCGATTGAGTGGGAGTACGTTAGCTGATATTTCCATGACCTTAAAAGTCAGCATCGATACGGTTTCTAGAGGATTAAAACAAGACCCTGACTGTCGCTCTATCAAAGTCAATACTGGGAGAAGCAGGCGTTTAGCAAAACGGCACAATAGTCTGGTCAATTAATTGGTACCACCAGAGCAGATCAGTTTTTTCCCTATTTGGATTTGATCTGCTCTTTATTATGTACAGAAAGAGGTTTCCCATGAAAAAAATACCTGTCACGGTCCTAACCGGCTATCTTGGTTCAGGAAAAACGACACTTTTAAATCATATTCTACATGGTGATCATGGAAAGAAAGTTGCCGTTATTGTAAATGATATGGGGGAAGTGAATGTTGACGAAGCATTAGTCGATAAGAAAGGATTTAAAAGAACCGAAGAAAAACTGATTTCAATGCCCAATGGCTGTATTTGCTGTACCTTACGTGAAGATTTGATTGTCGAACTAAATCAATTAGCGCAATTACCTGACTTGGATCAAATTATTATTGAAGCTTCAGGAATCAGTGAACCAATTCCAATCGCGCAATCAATTACTTTAGCTAAGAATCCTTTAGACATTGATTTGACCCAGCGATTGGAGATTGATGCCATTATCACAGTAGTGGATGTAAAACGTTTTTGGGATAATTTCGGATCTGGCGAAAAAATTCAGAAAAGAAAAGCTGAAGGTGATGTGGCTGAAGAAGAACGGGATATTCGCGATTTGCTAATTGATCAAATCGAGTGTTGTAACATATTACTTTTGAATAAATGCGACTTAGTGCCAAACAATACGATTGATAAAATCAATGGTCTAATTGCTAAGTTACAGCCTAATGCCAAAATAATTCGGACAATCAAAGGTGAAGTAGACTTATCGGAAATTCTAAATACAAATCTTTTTAATATAGATGAGATTTCCTATTCAGCAGGCTGGCTCAAAGAGTTAGAGCTTGGCTATCAAAACCATGTTCCTGAAACAGAAGAATATGGTATCTCAAGCTTTGTCTATCGCAATCGATTACCCTTTGACGCACAAAAATTTGCCCGTTTTGCGGATAAAAATTTTCCCGACAACATTACAAGAGCAAAGGGGTTTCTTTGGTTTGCCCAACATAGTGATTTTTCAGCGGTCTTTGAAACGGCAGGTAGTCACAAAAGTATTGAACCATTAACTTATTGGGTAGCTAGTTTACCAAAAATTGAGCGTCAAATGATTATTCAAAAGAATCCTGAATTGAAGGAAGCTTGGCATCCGTTGTTTGGCGATCGCATTAGTGAACTAGTTTTCATTGGTATGGAGATGGATCAACAATGGATTATAAAGCAACTTGAGGGTTGTCTAATTGATTCGGATTCCTTGAATGCAGATAATTTCCGAAAAACTTCACCATTTCCATGGAAGAAGTCTACTATGTTCAGCCAGATATCGTCGATGAAATGAACTTTTTAAAAAAAGCTGGTGTCAAAATAGGGGATGTCATAATTATTGGCATTTTGATTATTAGTTCCTTTATTCCCTTATTCGTATTTTCTCTTGAAAAGAAGAATGAAATAACTGGAGATGTTACTAAATATGCCATTGTTCGAATTGACGGCGAGGAAGTGGATCGCTTTGACTTGGATAAAATCAATCATAAACTCGTGAATTATCATCCTGCGAAGGGTCAATATAATATTGTGGAGGTTGAAGGTGGAAGAATTCGAGTTAAAGAAGACAATAGTCCTGACCAGATTGCGGTAAGAACTGGATGGATTTCAAAACCTGGACAAACGAGTATTTGTTTACCCCATAAATTAGTTATTAGTATTGAGAAAAAAGGAACTTCGGATTATTACATTTACTAACTATAAGACGAGCTCGACAAAATATCTACAACACTGGACCATAAGAAAACTTTGTAACTGAACTAAAGATAATATTGAAAACGACCAGAAAAGATGTTTAAATGAGAATGAATTTCATTATCATTTGAGTTTCGGGATTGTTGGTAAATGAGTTGAAAATCTGGAAGGAGTTAGATAAATGAAGAATGAATCGGTATTGATTCGTTACATTAAGAAAAAAAACGGGTTATTAACGGCCTCAGGTATTTTGGCGACGATTTCAACAGTGGTACAGTTTATTCCTTTTTATTGTATTTATAAAATCATTGAATTATTGATGGTTGGTGATTATTCAGCCAGCGGCTTGATTCATTGGAGTTTAGTTTCAATGGGAAGTGTCTTAGTCGGGGTAGTTCTCCTGTATGCCTCATCGATGTGCTCGCATGTTGCTGCTTTTGACATTCTATATGAGATCCGAATGGATATACTGCAGCATCTATCAAAAGTCTCGATGGGCTATTTTACTCGAAAATCGAGTGGTCAATTAATGAAGATCATTGATCAATGTGTCGAAAAAATGGAATCTTTTATCGCACATCAGATTCCTGATATTGTTTCAGCTTTGATCTTTCCATTGATCTATATTGGCTTGATGCTGAAAATTGATTGGCGTTTAGGCTTGATGTCTTTAGTTCCACTTTTTCTGGCAGTCGGTATTTATGCTTATCTGATGGGGAAAACGATGAAGAATAATAAGGTAAAGGAATATCATGACGCGCTGGAAGCCATGAATAGTAATGGTGTTGAGTATGTTCGCGCAATGCCGGCGGTCAAAGTCTTTGGTCTATCCGTCGGAAACTTCAAACGATTCCATCAGAGTATTAAGGACTATCGGAACTTAGTCATGGATTGGTCCAATGGGTTTCGGTCAGGCTATGTTCTATTTACGACATTAATAACGTCTGTTGTTTTGTTTGTCATGCCATTTGGTGCGTTTTTGATTAGCCAAAGTCCGCAAGACAAAACGTTATCACTGACAGTCATGCTGTTTATCATTTTGGCTTCTGGAACGACTGGCCCATTTATGAAATTGATGTATGCGGCCTCGACCTTCAGTAATGTGAATGAAGGGGTAAAGCGCGTGGATGAAATTTTTGCAGAAGCACCCGTGATAGAAAAAGAGACAGCATCTGGTTTTTCAGGGAACGGTATTTCTTTTGAGGAAGTCTCATTTGCCTATACGGAAGGGAATTCTGTACTTAAAAAAGTTAGTTTTGATCTGCAGCCCAATACGATGAATGCTCTAGTTGGGCCATCAGGCGGTGGGAAAAGCACGATTGCCCAATTACTATTACGCTTTTATGATCCGGCAGCAGGGGCGATAAAGATCGGCGGAACGGATATTCGTGAAGTAACGATCGATACATTGATGCGGGATGTTTCCTTTGTTTTCCAAGATGTCACATTATTCAATGACACGATCGCAGCGAATATTCGCTTAGGAAACAAAAAGGCCAGCTTGGAAGAAGTTCGCTGGGCCGCCCAATTAGCGCGCTGTGATGAATTCATCCAGGAATTGCCGAATGGGTATGACACGATGATCGGCGAACAAGGCGTCTTCTTATCTAAAGGTGAAGCGCAGCGGATATCGATCGCGCGGGCGCTTTTAAAAAATTCACCGATTTTAGTTTTAGATGAGGCAACTGCTTACGCGGATGCTGAAAATGAAGTGCATATTCAACAAGCGATCAGCGAACTGGTCAAAGGAAAGACCGTTTTGATCATCGCTCATCGTCTTTGGACGATCCAGCATGTCGATCAAATATTGGTTTGCGATAAAGGTGAGATTCAAGCTGCCGGAACACATGAAGAATTACTTGTCAGCAATCCGCTTTATCAGAAATTGTGGATGATCAATGAAGTGACGAAAGATTGGGAGGTTAAATAGGATGAAAGATGCGATTTATAATATTACTTCGGGCGAACCGAAAACATTGGCACAGTCTACTTTTTGGGCGACTTTAGAATCAATTGCTCGTTTACTGCCAGCGGTTATTGCTTTTTACGGAATTTTTGAATTGTTTGAATCCTATCAACAAAACCGACCGTTGGATATGCAGCTTTATCTTTATCTGATTCTTGCAAGTGTGGTGTGGTTCGCTGTACAACTCTTAGTTTCTACGCTTGCTTACGACCGACAATATACAGCGGCGTATAACGTTTCAGAAAAAGGACGTACGAATTTGGCGAACCATTTAAGAAAACTTTCACTAGGATTTTTAGACAGCCGTGATCCCGGCGACCTAACAACGATGATGTTGGGAGATTATACACTATTAGAAAGCGCCGTTTCTCATTTAGTACCACAAGCTTTGGGCGCAGTCATTTTACTAGTCATGGCGTTTATTTCTCTATGCTTGATTGATTGGCGGATGACCGTGTGTCTGTATGCTATGCTGCCGATTGTATTACTAGTAGTCAAGGGTTCGAATATCTTAATGAAAAAACTGGGCGGACGGCACATCCAAGCGAAGGTAGAAAGTGCTTCTCGTCTTCAAGAATACTTGCAGGGAATCAAAGAGATCAAGGCTTATTCTTTAGGCGGTCAACAGTTTGCTCGAATTCAGCAGGCCTTTGATACGCTGCGGAAGGAATCGATTCGGATTGAAGGGGTGCTGGGACCAGTGGTAATGGTAGCTATCTCACTCTTGCGGATGGGGTTGCCGATATTAGTTTTTATGGGTTCTTATCTGCTTGCCCAAAGAAGTCTAGTGGAATCGGTTTTCTTAGTCTTTATTGTGGTGGCTAGTCGTATTTACGATCCCTTCACTACGTTGATGATCAATTATACGGAGATGCGTTATGCGCTGATCAGCGGTGAACGAATCATGAATATCCGCAATCAGCCGGAGGTTCAAGGAACAGAAGAGTTGACGGACGATTATACGATTCGCTTGAAGGATGTTGACTTCTCTTATAAAGATGATCCTGTATTGCAAAAAATCAATCTAGAGATCCAGCCTAGAACACTGACGGCTTTGGTTGGTCCATCGGGCAGCGGAAAATCTACGATCGTAAAATTATTGGCACGTTTCTATGATGTTCAAGCAGGCGTGATTGAGATCGGTGGGAAAGATCTTACAACGGTGAATCCAGAAAATTTATATAGTCATTTATCGATGGTGTTTCAAGATGTCTATTTATTTAAGGACACGATCTTAAATAATATTCGTGTCGGTAATCAAGCGGCTACCTTTGAGGAAGTGGTCGAAGCTGCTAAAAAAGCTCATTGTCATGAATTTATCAGCGCTCTTCCAGAGGGCTATGACACACTGGTCGGTGAAGGCGGCTCAACCTTATCCGGCGGCGAGAAACAACGAATCAGTATCGCCCGAGCTTTCATCAAACAATCTGAAATCATTTTATTAGATGAAGCGACAGCCGCCCTTGATTTAGAGAATGAAGCGGGAGTTCAACGAGCAATTAAAAATCTAGTAGCAGACAAAACGGTGATTGTGATCGCGCATCGTTTAAAAACAGTTATGAACGCAGATCAGATCGTTGTTTTGGAAAAAGGAAAAGTTGCGGCGAAGGGAAAACATCAAGAGCTATACCAAACTTGCGACCTTTATCGCAAATTAGTCGATATGCAAAACGAAGCCACCAATTGGAAATTTAGTAAAAATTAACTCATTAATAGGAAATAGGATGTCAGTTTTACTTCTTGCTTTAGCAAGTTAGTAAAAGGATATACGGTTTGAACATAAAACTAATTTTTCATGGGAAAAGTAATTCATTAATAGGAAATAGGATGTCAGTTTTACTTCTTGCTTTAGCAAGTTAGTAAAAGGATATACGGTTTGAACATAAAACTAATTTTTCATGGAAAAAGTAATTCATTAATAGGAAATAGGAGTGACCAAATGAAAAAGAAAAAGACGGATAAACTTATCTCAAAAGATTATTTAACAATTGGATTATATACCGTGGTCGAGTTTGTTGTAATGATGGTGATGTCGATGGTGACATTGCCGATCATGGCCTGGTTTTATCCTTATGCGACAGCCTTTGTTTTGTTTTTTACCTGTCCAATTTATTTATTGATGGCATTTAAGGTGGGAAAAAGAGGAACCTTATTAATTTTCGGAGCTATCAATGGCTTGTTTTACGCCATTATGGGAACGGTCTACATTCTGCCCATCACATTGTTGGGCGGTTTGATCGGCGAGGTGATTTTAGCTAAGACGAAGGGCTATCGTAAATTGGGTGCTCAAACGCTGGCATTTACAATCTATAACCTTCTATACGGCTTTTCAAACTATATTATCCTAGCGATCTCCGCTGATTATTACTCCAAGATGACTAAAAACACGGGTTATTCTGGGGATCATCTTAAATACTTAACAGAACCATTTTGGATCATGATCTCTATTGGGGCCTTGATCGCCGCGATTGTTTTAGGTTGTCTTTTCGGCTACAAATTATTGAATAAACATTTTGTAAAAGCTGGTGTAATCAAATCTGTGTAATGAAAAGGAGACGTCTATGAAAAAAAGTATTGATCCTAGAATCCAATTTCTTTTACTGATCGTCCAAAGTATTTTAGTTTTGTTCGCAAGGATGGATCAATTGATTTTATTGAACGTTTTTGCACTATTCTATTTACTTTATGCAGGTTTGATTCAAACAGCGATTAAGATGAGTGCGGTAATTGCTGCAACAGTCGCGCTATATATTTATATCGTGACTGCAGATCAGCAGTGGGTGAAAATGTTAGGTTTTTTGTGTTTTCTTGTCTTGCGTTTTGGGCCAGTTATTATAATGGCGCGTGTAATGCAGGAGGTACCTACAGGTCGTTTGATGGCGGCGATGCAGTTACTGAGACTGCCGAAAAATTTTATTCTCACTTTAGCAGTGACTTTGCGCTTTTTCCCGATCATCAAATTAGAAAATGACACGATCCAAATGTCTGCTCGCTTACGAGGTCTTTCATACTCTCAGCCTAAAAATTGGTTACGGCCATTGCAGGCGTTTGAATACACCTTTGTTCCCTTAATGATGCGGACGATGAAAATCACAGATGAGTTGACAGCGGCGGCTATGACCAAGGGCATTGATTGTCCGGGCCAACGAACATCGATTTATCAGACCCGTTTATCCAACAAGGATTTACTGCTCGTTGTGTTTTTTATCGGTTTTACGGTCTGTATTTTTACATTCAACTTTTTGGAGGTCTAGATGGTACAATCAGCGATCAAGTTAAAAAATATCCGTTTTAGTTACGGCGCGGAAGAGCCGCAGTTGGATGATCTTTCGTTAGAAATATGGAAGGGCGAATGTGTACTCGTGACCGGAGCTTCAGGGTGCGGGAAAACCACATTGACCCGTTTGATTAACGGCCTGATTCCCCACTATTATGAAGGAGAGTTGACCGGCGAACTTCAATTGAATGGAAAAAATGCCTTGGAACTGGAGGATTGGGAATACGGTGAACAAGTAGGAAGTGTCTTTCAGGATGCCCGTTCTCAATTTTTTACTTCGAATGTATTAGATGAATTGGCTTTTGCTTCTGAAAATTATCGTCTTGAAGCCCAAACAATCAAACAGCGAATTGATGATGTGCTGAAACTGAATCAAATGGACTATTTAAAGAAGCGAAAACTATCTCAGCTTTCGAGTGGTGAAAAACAAAAGGTTGCCATGGGCGCAGTGGAAGTTCATTATCCTGAGATTTTCGTGCTGGATGAGCCGTCCGCTAATTTAGATAATCATGGCAATACACAATTGGCCGCAACGGTGGAGCAGTTAAAAAAAGCTGGAAAAACTATTGTGATCGCGGATCATCGAATTCATTATTTGATGGAAGCGGCAGATCGAGTTATTTACATGGCGAAAGGGAAAATAGTTGAACAATGGACGATCGAGGAGTTTCGACAGTTATCAGAGGCAAAGCGGCATTCTTTTGATATTCGTGAAAAACAGGAAGTTCCAATCACGGAATTGTTAAGAGCAGAAGCAGCGGATGGTCCCTCGTTTTTAACCTTGAAAGACGTAACGATTGGTTATAGTCGTTTAGCTCCGAGCTTGATTAAGAAGCTTAATTTCTCATTGGCTAAAGGTGAGATCGCTCTGATTACAGGAGAAAATGGGTTAGGGAAAACGACTCTGGCTCGTACTTTATGCGGATTAAATAGAGAGCAGGCGGGAATAATCAGTATTGACGGACAACCGCAATCTATAAAGAAGCGGCGGGAAAAATGCTGGTTTGTTTTGCAAGATGCAGATTATCAGCTGTTTTCCGACAGCGTCTTGAATGAACTGCTTCTAGGAACGAAAAAGACTGAGGAAAATTTTGCGAAAGCAGAAAAACTGTTGAAGGAATTGAATTTATGGAGTTTCAAGGAGCAGCATCCGGCGACTTTGTCTGGTGGTCAGAAACAACGGTTAGTTTTTGCGGTTGGCTTGATGCGGGAACCTGAGCTGCTGATTTTAGATGAACCCACTTCGGGCCTGGATGCTGGCAACATGCGGCGAGTACAGCGGATGATCGTTGATTATGCTGCTAAAGGAATAACGTTCGTGATCATTACTCATGATCTAGAATTTGCGAAAGGATTTGGTCGAAGTACGATCGAATTAGGAAAGTCTCGCCCAAAAAATATTCGACAGTCTGAATTGATAGCGTCTAAATAAATAGAAATGATCCAGTATACTAAAAGTTGACACAGGAATAGAAAAATTACTAAAATTAGTGGAGGTGAATATTCCAATGAAATATAAAGTTTCATTTAAAACAACATTGTGTAAATTTAGTAGTTAAAGAAGGCCGAACAAATGAAAATATCACCAAAGAATTTAATTTGATCAAGGAATTATCAAAAATTGGATCGATATTTATGAAAACAATCGTACAGAGGAACAGGTTGATTAAGAGCAACGACAACGGGAACTTGAGAAGAGAATAAACTGCTCAAAAAGGAAAATAATTTCCTGAAAAAGGTGACCGCCTTCTTTGCCAAGAACCAAATTTTTGGTAATTTGCGTTTATTCACCTAAATAATCAAGAATTTGGTATTAAATGGTTGTGTCAGAGCTTAAATGTATCCCGTCAGGGATACTATTGCTTTATAAAATAGCAACCAACGCCTAGACAACAAAAATACAAAGCTCTTAGAAACTTGATTATTGATACTTTTTTCAATCATAATTAGAGAATGGATGCTCAAAAGCTCTTTGACTATTTATCCAGTCAAGGAGTCACTCTTTCGCTAAGTTTTGCTAAATTTATTCTTAAAGCGCAAGGTCTTTTTTCCAGAACCGTTTGGGGTAATTGTATAGGAAAAACAAGGTGTCAAAATGATATAGAAGCTAAGAAATGAATAGAGCGTTCAGTCACTATATGATAATCTAATTATAGAATCATTTAGCAATGATTTTAAGGAAAGGGTTAAGAACGTAAACAGAAAAGAGGGGAATAGCAAAGTGAGATTAATTGAGTATGACGATCAAATAGGATTGATGAAACAGATAGATAGCTATAACTTACTTAAAAATCAAAGAATCTTTTCAGCGCTTCCTAAAGAATCCATAGTTGATTCATCTAAGAAAAAAAATAGACACCCTATTGTGTTAGTGACAAATAATGAAATTGTGACTACTTTTTTTATCTTGCAAGAAAAAGAAGGTATAGAAACCTATTCTGATAATAAGCACGCTATTTTATTAAGAAGTTTTTCTACAAATTCAAAGTATCAAGGGAATGGTTTTGCTAAAAAGGCTTTACAATTACTTCCTAGCTATATAAGAAGCCATTTTGAATCAATAAATGAAATCGTATTAGCTGTGAATTCAGTAAACAATGTGGCAATAACTTTATACAAGAAATGTGGCTTTATAGATACTTCCCGAAGAATTAAAACTGAATACGGTTCATTAATAGATCTAGATGTGTATAAGAGACAGATCAAGGAATTATCAAAAATTGGATCGATATTTATGAAAACAATCGTACAGAGGAACAGGTTGATTAAGAGCAACGACAACGGGAACTTGAGAAGAGAATAAACTGCTCAAAAAGGAAAATAATTTCCTGAAAAAGGTGACCGCCTTCTTTGCCAAGAACCAAATTTTTGGTAATTTGCGTTTATTCACCTAAATAATCAAGAATTTGGTATTAAATGGTTGTGTCAGAGCTTAAATGTATCCCGTCAGGGATACTATTGCTTTATAAAATAGCAACCAACGCCTAGACAACAAAAATACAAAGCTCTTAGAAACTTGATTATTGATACTTTTTTCAATCATAATTAGAGAATGGATGCTCAAAAGCTCTTTGACTATTTATCCAGTCAAGGAGTCACTCTTTCGCTAAGTTTTGCTAAATTTATTCTTAAAGCGCAAGGTCTTTTTTCCAGAACCGTTTGGGGTAATTGTATAGGAAAAACAAGGTGTCAAAATGATATAGAAGCTAAGAAATGAATAGAGCGTTCAGTCACTATATGATAATCTAATTATAGAATCATTTAGCAATGATTTTAAGGAAAGGGTTAAGAACGTAAACAGAAAAGAGGGGAATAGCAAAGTGAGATTAATTGAGTATGACGATCAAATAGGATTGAGATGTGTATAAGAGACAGGTAGATAATATTTTGGGCTATCTAAGTAATAGCTTAAGGTTTACTATGCTAACGGAAGAACTGGAGAGAAGCAACCTGTCAGAATTCAAGGTTTCCTATAGTTTGGAAAAAATCCAAACAGAGTACTCAATTCAGATTGTGACAATCAAAAGTCATTGAAACACAGAACGAAGACAAAGCCAGGAAGAAGCTCAATGAAATAGAAAAGTGAAAGATAAACTATATTTCTTCAGTAACAATTTTCGCATGGATGGAGAATACTAGTGAAAAATAATCACTGTTAAGATTAATCAAGTTTGTAGTGTACTTGATTTTTTGTCATCCTTTCATAACTGTTACTTTTAGGTGTACCCAAAGGGAGCATATCCGATATTTATTGTATCAGGGTTACTGCTCTAAGAATATGTTAATTTTGAATGGCGTATAAACAAAAACACCAAATTGTGACAAAGTCTGACCTCGATTTTGTACTTTCATGGTTTATTTTTTTGTAACAACTATCGTAATGAGATACAGCATTTTTAGCAGCGAACCATCCGATGGGAAGAGTTTTTTTGACTTTATTGTTTTGCGAAGTTGCTACTGAAATACCTCAATCACACTAGTTGTATAAATGATGCGGTATAAGGTTCTGTTGCAAAGCATATCTAGTTAAAGGCTGTTGTTTTAAGTTTACTATCGATCAAGCCGGGATACCTAGTAATCCTTTTGGAGTAAACGTCATGAATATTTTTAAATACTTAACTGCTCATTGATAGATGGACACGATCTATTAATTAGGTTTGATATTGATTATAGGTCTATTGCTATTTTGACCTATGAAGAATTGATTTCATTCCAGACTTCGTTAGAATGGGTATAGAGGTGGTTGGGATGTCTACATTAGAAGAAGCAATTTTGGAATTAGCAAATGAGAAGTGTAAGAATCTGCAATTAGACCAATTAGAGCGATTTTTCTTTGACACACCTGAAATAGAGAAACTACTGAAGGTAAGCAGGACCCAAGCTAGTCGAGCAGCTAATCGACTTGTTGAAAATGGGTTGCTAGTTAAAGTGAATACGCGACCAGTTTTATTTTTACCCAAAAAGGTCTTTGAAGAACATTTTAAATTGGAATTGAATAAGGAATATGAACGAGTGCAGGAAATCGTCGAATTGATAAAAAAGCTACCGGCGGAAAGAGTGTTTGAACAAATGATTGGTTGGGATAAAAGTCTCTCTGAGGCATTGGAACAACTAAGGACAGCAGTCTTTTATCCAGAAAATGGATTACCGATTATGCTGATGGGAGATACAGGTGTCGGAAAAAGTTATTTTGTTCAGGTGATGCATGAGTATATGATCAAAGCAGGCGTGTTACCCTTTGATGCGCCTTTCAAGGTGCTAAACTGCGCGCAGTATTACAATAATCCAGAACTATTGTCAGGACTTTTATTTGGATACGCGAAAGGTGCATTTACTGGAGCTTATGAGAGCCGGGCTGGATTGTTGGAGGAAGCCGATCAAGGATTACTTTTTTTGGATGAAGTACACCGGTTAAATGCTGAAGGCCAGGAAAAGCTTTTTACGTTTATGGATAAAGGAAATTTTGTAAGAATTGGTGAGACAAAGTCGCGTAAAGCTAAGGTGCGTTTGGCTTTTGCAACGACGGAAAAACCTCAAGAATTTCTACAAACGTTTTTAAGAAGAATTCCAATTCATATTTACGTTCCCAATATGGATGAACGCGGAATCATGGAAAAACGACAAATGATTGAGTATTTATTTGGTAAAGAAAGCCGCAAACTGAATCAACCGATTGAGGTAACACCGCGAGTGTTAAATATTTTACTGCAGACATATTACGAGGGGAATATTGGAGAAATTGAGAATACAATCAAATATGCTTGCGGCAGCGCCATTGCCCGTAATGAACAGACTCAAGTGAAAATTCAGTTGCGTGATTTGCCACAAAAAATCTATGCTCATAATATACAAAATGAACAATGGTCGACCTTTGAGGGTTCTAATCTTATCTTTTCAGGCTCCTATGAGAGAAAGCAGGTTTCTAGCCGAGCAAAGGAGCTGACTGGGTTTATTTCTCGAATGATACTTCTTCACGAACATTATGAGAATGGTGAAGAAACGTTGCATGAATTGAAAAAGCAATGGTTACAGCAAGTGACTCAATTCATGGATGAGTTAGTGTATCAGGATAAATATGCTAGCCATATGTCATTGGAAAAATTTATTTTGACGACAATGCAAGAGATTTTTAGGGAACTAGATTATCAAACAAAATTCCGATACGATGGCAATTTTGTTTTGTTCTTTTCTCATTACATTTATCGTTATGTCTTGAAAGGCGAAACAGATCAGTTATTTCTTCCAGAAAGTTTAAAACAGTTGATCAATGAGAACTATCGATTAGCAAAAGGCGCGATAACTACACTTTTACCAGAAGTAGAAAAACGATTAGACTTAACCTTTAATGATGTAGATCGTAGCTTGTTTATTCATTTCTTATCAACACTAGAACAGACTGAACAAGAAGCAGATTTGGATGCCATCATTTTAGCGCATGGTTATGCCACTGCTAGTAGCATTGCCAATGTGTGTAATCGAATGTTGGGTAATTCAACGTTTGCATCCATTGACATGCCGATCGAGGCTACATTGGACGATATTAGTGAAAAGGTTCGTCTTTATATAGAAGAAAACCAGGTCAATCGTGGGTTAGTAATTTTAATTGATATGGGCTCTTTGAATATGATTTATGAGCAGTTGAAGCAGGATATTGAAATTCCAATTTTATTTATTGATCAATTAGGAACTTTAATGGCTTTAGAAATTGGTAATCTAATTCAGCAAGGTAAGGATTTAGCAGAGATCGCTGAACAAATGAAAGAAGTTACCGTACCGAACATTCAGCTCTTTCAACCGGAACGTAGTAAACGAAAAGCAATTATCACTACCTGTTTTACTGGGCTTGGAACAGCTGTGCAGATCCAAAAGTTATTGTACGATTGTTTAGATGGTATGGTGGATATTGAAATAATCCCAACAGAATTCAGTGAGTTGAAGAAGAATGGCATTAGCCCCGCGTTAACAGCCAAGTATGACCTTTTGGCAATTATCGGAACAGATGATCCAGAAGTGCCAAAGGCGAATTTTGTTCTTCTAGAAACCATCATTTCCGGTGATGGCTCCAGCAAAATCGCGGAAATTTTTCAACGAACCTTGGCTGAAGATGACATTATAGAAATCAATAATCGACTGGTAAAAAACTTTTCGTTAATTCGGGTGATTGATTCTTTGACGATACTGGATACCAAGAAAATTATGGAACTTGTTGAAGGCTGTATTCAACAGTTGGAAACTCGCTTATTTTTAGAATTATCTAATGCTCGCAAAGTTGCGATGTATGTCCACGTCAGTTGTATGGTGGAACGTTTGATCCGACATTCTGAAATTATGGACTTTCCTGATTTGGAAAAATTTTCATATGATCATCAAAAGGAGATTAGAGTGATCCAGGAAGTGTTTAGTGTGCTAGAGCAGACTTATAGTGTGACAGTTCCTCTCACAGAGATCGGATATATCTACAATATTCTTTATAATCCGTAGCGTGCCACTAGTTGGCACGCTTTTTGCTTTATATAAAAGCGAAGGAGGGATTTAGTTGAAATATTTAATTGCGACACATGGTGAGTTTTCAAAAGGAGTCATTGATAGTGTTCAACTAATTATTGGAGAAGATATAGCGATTGATTATTTCTGCATGACAAAGTCAAAATCTTCTGAAGAGGCTTCCAAGGAAGTAAAACGGTACTTAGCAAGTGTAAAGGAAGAACCGTTAATTGTTTTAGCAGATGTGTTTGGAGGAAGTGTCGCAAATCTTTTTACAGAATTTTTATTAGAGGGATATGATTTTCAATTGGTTACGGGAGTGAACCTACCCATGTTATTGAACTTATTCTTGTCAGAAGGTTCAATAGAGGAACGAATAAACAATAGTTTAGAAGAAGCTAAAAGAGGAATCTTACATGTAAATGCATGTATTGAAAGTAAAGGGGGCGTACAAGATGACAGTATCATTATTGAGGATTGACGATCGTCTGATTCACGGACAGGTAGCTTTTGGATGGACTTCATCATTAGGGGTCAACACCATTTTGGTCGTAAACGATGAAGCCAAGAATGATCAAATGAAAGCCATGGCACTAAATTTGGCAAAGCCAAGCAATGCAAACTTATATATCCGAAGCGTTGAGGAATCAGGTGAAATTGTCGAGAAATTTAGCCATTCCAAAAAAAGCAATGTCTTAGTTCTGGTAAAAAATACAGCTGATGCACGCAAGCTGATCGAAAATGCTGGTAACGTCATTAAAGAAATTAATATTGGCGGGTTACGTTTTTCCGAGGGCAAACGTAAGTTGACGGATCTAGTGGCCGTTGATGGGGAAGATATTGAAAACTTGAAAGCGATTCATGCATCTGGAGTGGAAGTCGAATTTCGGATGTTGCCAAGAGATAAACGAAAGACGTTGGAGGATTTTGATTTGTAAGAAAGGAGAAAATAGAATGGTAGCACAAGCATTAATGCTAGGGTTGATAGCAGGAATCGGAATTTTGGATGGCCGTATTTTTGGACAAATGATGTTTGATCGACCACTAGTAACGGGCCTCTTTGTTGGCGTCGTTTTAGGCGATGTTACACAAGGGATTATTATCGGGGCTCAACTAGAATTGATCTGGATGGGTATTGCAGGTATCGGTGCAGCAACACCGCCTGATGTTGTAACGGGAGGCATTTTAGGAACAGCATTCGCAATTATTTCTGGTAGTGGTGTTGAAGTAGCTTTGGCTTTAGCAGTACCGATAGCTGTATTGGCTCAAACTTTGGGTGTTGTAGTGAGGATTGCTAATACTTATTTTGCTCATAAAGCTGATACGTATGCTAAGGAAGCAAATTATAGAGGGCTGGCCATTTCAATGTGGATTCCGGTTTGTCTGTTTTTCTTGAGTACATTTTTACCTACGTTTTTAGCCATTCTTTTGGGAGCAGATCAAGTTTCTACTCTTATTAATTCGATTCCTAAAGTAATTTTAGATGGGATGGGTGTTGCAGGGTCACTGTTACCGGCAATTGGATTCGCTTTATTGATGGACATGCTCTTTTCGAAAAAAATGGCACCATTCTTCTTCGTCGGTTTCTTGGCGGCAGCATATGGTGGCTTGAATATCACAGCGATCGCTCTGTTTGCTGTATGTCTAGCATTTATCTTGCATTTCTATATCGAACCCAAAAAGGAAGCAACTGACTCGGCTCAAGATAATTTAACGGAGGGAGAGATTGACTTTGACTAAGGTAACTAACAAAGAGCTTCGAAGCGTATTCTGGCGTTCATTTGCCTTACAGGGAGCGTTTAACTATGAGCGAATGCAAAATATTGGTTATTGCTATTCAATGATTCCGGTAATTCGACGATTATATGGCGAGAAAAAAGACCAATCAGTGGCATTAATTCGGCATTTGGAAATTTTCAATACTACACCGGCAGTAGTTCCGACTATCATGGGAATAACTGCGGCGATGGAAGAAGAAAATGCTAACAACGTTGACTTTGATGAACAATCGATCAATGCCGTTAAAGCGTCACTGATGGGACCGTTAGCTGGAATTGGAGATTCGATTTTCTGGGGAACTTTACGAATTATCGCTGCCGGTATCGGAGTGTCAATCGCCAAAGACGGCAGTATGTTTGGCCCTATTTTATTCCTGTTGATTTACAATATCCCGAATTTTCTTGTTCGAATTTTTGGCCTGAAATTAGGTTATCAGGTTGGAGTAAACTCACTGGAACGAATCCAAAAAGAAGGCTTGATGGACAAGATCATGTCTGTAGCAACCATTATTGGATTATCAGTAGTGGGTGGTATGGTAGCCACCATGTTGTCGATATCCACACCATTGGAATTAAAAATCAGTGGGGCTGAAATAGTTGTTCAGGATATTCTGGATCAGATTTTACCTAACATGCTTCCGCTGATCTTTACCTTTGTGATCTATCGTTTGATCAAGAAGGTTAGTATTACTTGGCTGACTATTGGAATTATCATATTTGGGATTTTAATGCACGCTATTGGAATTTTATAAAAAAAGGAGAATTGACAAATGGCTACAATTGAAAGTTACATGTTGGAAACACCTGAGAAAATGGAATTAATTATTGAGAAATCTGCAAAATTGTTTGCAGAGGTAAAGAAAGCTTCTGTAAAACGAATTATCATTACCGGATCAGGAACAAGCTATCACTCAGGATTACAAATGAGTCAAAAAATGCAAGCATTACTAAAAATGGATGTTCGTGCAATGTATCCATTTGAGATTACAAAAACGACTTTTTTAACGGATAATGAGCAAACTTTAGTCGTGGGAATTTCTCAAGGAGGAAGTAGCTACTCCACTTATAATGCAATGAAGCTAGCAAAATATCATGGCTGCATGACGGCCTCAATGGCAGGAGTAGAAGAAGCCTATATTGATGAGGTAGCGGATTATATTTTAACCGTTGACTGTGGTGAAGAATTAGCAGGGGCCAAGACCAAAGGATTCTATTGTACGAAGTTGAATTTATTGTTGTTGGCATTGTCTATTGGTTTAGAGAAGGGGACAGTCTCAGAAGAAAGGGTCAATAGTGAAATTGCTGAAGCAAGGGAAGCAGCAAAACATTTCCGTTCGGTCTTCGATGCTTCTGAAGCGTGGATTGAGGAACACAAAGAATCATTAAAAGAGATTAAAGATATTCGTATCACTGGTCCAGCTTCATTATATGGAGACATCCTAGAGAGTGCATTAAAACTATTAGAAACCATGCGTTGTCCAGTTACAGGTTATGAATTCGAAGAATTTATTCACGGAATTTACAATGCAATCAATGATGAATCGACTGTGTTCATTTTAGATGTCGGAGACGAATCTCGGTCGCATAAAATGAAAGAAGTCCTATCGGGATGGAGTGAAACAATTTATTTAATTACTAATTATGAATCGGATAATGCGAACCTAGTTTTACCTACCGCTGATAATAATGAAATGTTGACTTTTAACTTCATTATTCCATTACAACTGATGTGTGCAAAAATTCCAAATTTGCGCGGAGTTGATCCATCCACACCAAAAGATCCACAATTTCATATGAAATTAGGAAGTAAGAAGTTTAACAAGTAATAGAGCAAGCAGTGTATAGTTTTGTAAAATGAAGTGAGACCCAATAGTTAGACCATATATCGACTAGAAAATCTAGTCGGTATTTTTTATGCTGTCATTCGTTCTCGATACTGTACTACAACCAAGCCGTGTCTTAATTCGGCGATGGTTGTAGTAATCAATCTACTCCTCAATTGCTCGTTTTAAACTTTCAAGACTAGTATATTCGACACCATGGTATATTTCCTGCTTTAATAAACCGAAGAAATTCTTTATCAACGAGTTGTCAAGACAGTTCCCTTTTGCGACATGCTTTGAAATATGTTCTTATTCAATAATGGTTTTCTATAGTGCTTCATCTGGTAAGCCCACCCTTGGTCTGAATGGAATGTCCGATGGTATGGACAATCTGCGGTGCAGTCAATGGCTTCTTTTTGAGCAGCGAGAATAGGATTTATAGTTGGGTTTTCTGAAATTCGATAGGACAAAATTTCCCCATTAAACATATCAAGAAATGGTTTGAGGTACAGTTTTTTAATTCTTATCTTTCCTGTATTGTCCCGTTCGTAATACTTGAATTCAGAAGTATCTGTGGTAATTTTTGATGCGGAACCGATGTATAAAAACGTCGGCGAATACGATTTTTTGCTACTCAACCAACGGTTCCTTTGTAAGAATAATATCTACGAGATTTTCGTGTGAACTTTGCGCCCTTCAATCCAAGCTTACGCATCAATCGGCGGATTTTCTTTTGGTTCACTTTTAGTCCACGCGCATTCAAGGCAATTTGAATTCGACGATAGCCATAATTACCATTATTTTCTTCGAAAATTTCTGTCATGATTTTTTCTAATTCTGCATCTGGATTTTCATGATCGAACCGCTGTTGCCAATACATATACGTTGCTTTAGGAAATTTCGTCTCCTCAAGAATAATCGCTAATCGGAACTCTTTTCGGAGTTCGTGGATGATTCGTGCGTCTCGTTCTTGAGTCGATCCGGGATAGTCATCCCTAAAGTCCGGAGCTTTTTTATGAAAACCAGTTCAGTACGAAGCAGTTCATTCTCTCGTTCCAGTTCCTGCTCACGCATCAAGGGTTTCTTTGATAGCTATTTCTTTTTTTCTTTGGCATAGAAGGTCTTCTTTTCGGTTTCGGTGAAAGACCTCTCATGACTTCGCGCAGAAATGCTTGATGCCAGTGCAGGAGTAGGTCTCCAGATGGCAATCCATAATTCAACGCAAAATCAAGGTAAGAGTCACCGCTAGTCAAATAATAGTGTAAGACATCTTGCTTGAATTGAGAAGAATAAGTTTGTTTGCCTTTTCTTCGATTTAGAGCACTAAAACCGAGCTTTTCAACGGTTTTCACCCATTTTTTTACTGTCGAATCAGCCGGAATACCAAAGCTACGAGCCAATGTTTGATAACCACCTTCACCATTCTGGTAAGCTTCAACAACGACTTTTTTAAATCCGTAATCATATTTAGACACTAAAAAACCACCTAAGTTAGATTTTTTGGTCTAACTTAGGGGGCGCAATTCAAATCTTTCAATGGTACTTGTTTTCTTTTCAATAGTGATATGGTAATATTTACTTAAATTAATATAATGACATTTGGGGTGCGTAAAGCTGAGATTATACCCATTGAACCTGAAACAGTTAGTACTGTCGAAGGAAAATGTATAATGCTTTTTGTTGAACTAAAAAAAATCATCGGATGAAATTTATCTTGATAGTTTTTTTGAGTTGTTTAAAATGAGTAGCAAGTTTAAGTTTTCTAACCCCTTATGCCTCTATTTTTAATAATAAAGGAAAAGGGGTTTTTTTATGGAAAAGTTTAAATGGGCACTACCTGATGTAATTTTTTTGGCATTCTTAGCTTTCTTATTTGGTGCAGTATTTATGGGGACAGGCGTTTTGTATGCATTATTGGTTTCTATTCTTACACCATTTGGATTAACAGCATTTGCTAACGAAATATTATTTGGCATGTGGACGATTGCGGCACCTGTGGCGGGGATGCTTATTCCTAAGGTTGGAAGTGCACTGTTGGGTGAAGTGTTTGCAGCTTTAGCAGAAATGTTATACGGATCATACTTTGGCGCAGGTGTGTTGATTTCTGGATTCATTCAAGGGCTAGGCACAGAAGCAGGTTTCTTCATTACTAAGTATAAGCGTTATGATACGATAACACTAATCTATGGAGCAATTGGAACAACGATATTTAGTTTTGCATATGAATTCTTTAAATTTGGATACGGTACTTATGGCGTAATTATGATATTGTCTTTATTTGTAGTTCGTTTTATTTCCGTAGCCTTTTTTGGAGTTTTTTTAACAAAGCAAATAGTTTTCATACTTAATAAGTTACAGAAACAAAGTGCTTCCTAATGAGTAGGGGTATTAAAATTCAAGATTTGATAGTAAAAAAATTCGGGGGCTTTCATTTGAATAAAATTTCCTGCGAATGGGACTTAGGAGAGTTTATTTTGCTTACCGGAGACAGTGGAAGTGGTAAAAGTACGCTTATTCATACTGTAGCTGGTTTCAACGGTGTGACATTTGAAGGAAATATCTTAGTTGATGGACTAGGTATTCATAAATACTCTATTTCAGAAAAGGCACAAAAAATTGGGCTTATGTTTCAGAACCCAAGTCAACAATTTACTATGCGAACATTAGAACGAGAATTTGTATTTGTTTTAGAAAATTGTGGAGTTTCTTATTATAATGCCAATAGTAGGATACAAGAAGCTGTTGATGAAATGGAAATTTCACATTTAATGTATCAGGAACTGACAACCTTATCTGGAGGAGAAAAGCAACGCGCAGCGTTGGCAATATTGATTGCATTAGATGCACCTGTTTTTTTGTTAGATGAACCATTTGCGAGTATTGATCCCGAATCAAGAATTTTCTTAATAAATATGTTATCTAAATTAAGAGATAAGGGGAAGTTAATTGTAGTTGTTGACCATGATATGACACACTATAGACAGCTGATAGATAGGCTTTTTATCATGAAAAATGGAAGTTTAACGGAGTCTCAAGTGGAAAGTTTACCGGAAAAAACAGATGTACCTAAGTTAAAAAGTTATAAGGAAATCAATTCTGCGATTTTCACCTTGGATAATGTAGCAATAGGGCAAGGTGGTGAAGAGTTGATAAAGAAACAAGATTTTACTTTTTACAACGGGGTATCCACTTTAACAGGTGATAATGGTGCAGGCAAATCCACCTTGTTGAAAGCAATGGTTCAATTATATCCGTATAGTGGGAAAATGTTCTTTCAGGAAAAACGAGTTTCAAGAATTTTTGGGAAGAAACGGTTATACAAATTGCTGACCTTGGCTGTTCAAAGTGCTGAACAGCAATTCGTCACCCTTGAAGTTAGCAGTGAGTTGAATTTTCCTAAAAAAATAAGTAATGAAATAAGTAAGCGGCAATTGCAAGCTCTAGAAGAATTAAACATCACACATTTATTAGATCGTAGTTTATTTCATTTAAGTGAAGGTCAAAAAAAGATGGTTCAACTCATTAGTTTGTTAAGTTTAGATCATAATTTTTTAATGTTAGATGAGCCTTTTTCTGGACTAGATAAAAAAACTTGCGATTACTTTGTTCGATGGATTGAGGAGAAGAGAACGCAAACAGATTTTCTAATAGTTTCACACCGACTTGATCCATTAGATGGGATTAGCGACTATCATTTACACTTGTCAAATAAATCGCTAAAGGAGGTATGATCTAATATGGAAGAGAGAACTACTTCTATTCCAGCAATATTTGTCTGGGTATTCTTTTTTACTATTGAAGTTTCTTTTACACATTCGGTATGGTTAAATTTATATTTAGTAGTTGTAGTTGTTTTTTATTTGGTTTATAAAAAAATGATTGGAACAGTATTGTTTTTGATTAGTCTTCCGTTTATTCCAGCAATAACAACTTTTTGGTCTGTATACATTCAAGGAAGTGGCATTACTGATGCGTGGATATTATTTACAAGAACTTATGCCTTTGCTGCTTTAGGGATAGGATTTATGACTACTATAGATTTTCAAGATTGCTTACTTGTTTTTGAACAATATAAAATACCTTCTATTTTCATCTACGGATTGATGGTTGTTATACATGCAGTTCCTGATATACGTAAAGAAATAAAAAATATGTATGACGCAAGTTTATTACGGGGAAAGCGATTGTATCCATGGTCATCTTTTTACTATGTGAAGGTTATTTTTCTTGCTCTTAACTGGCGTGACCATTACACAGAAGCTATGTATTCAAGAGGGTTCTCTGAAACCAATCCACGGGTTCATTATATAACTTGGAAAATATCTAGAGGATCTGTAATAGTGTGTGCAGTCCTAATAATATTAGGAAATATTTTAATTAGACTGGAGAGATTTACTTAATGGAAAAATCATTTACCGAAATAGTACGTGAACAAACAACTCCTTATTGGGAGGGTAGTTTCAAGCATCCTTTTATTGTCCAATTGCAAGAAGGCTCTTTGCCTATTGAGAATTTTCGTTATTACTTGATACAAGATTCATACTATTTGATTCACTTCTCAGAGCTGTATAGGAAAGTAGCTGAAAAAACAAGTGTGTCTGAATTGCGGACACAGATGATGAATAATGCAGCAGATTTAGCAAAGGGAGAACTTGCTATTAGAGCTAACTTTTTTAAAGATCTGGATATCACAGAAGAAGAAATAAACCTCACTCAGATTTCACCAACAGCATATCACTACGTATCGCACATGTATCGTCAATTGGTTGCCCATAACGCTACAATTGCAGCTGCAAGTTTGTTGCCTTGTTCTTGGCTTTATTTCGATATCGGTCGCAATTTGAAAAATGAAAACGTGAAATCTCCAGTATCTATCTATCAAAAATGGATTGAAACCTATGGAAGTGATGAAGCGAGTGAAGCATTAGAAAAAGAACGTGCACTGCTAAATAGATTGTATGCTGAAAGTAAAAAAGTAGATCAAGAAATGATGATTTCAGCATTTGTAATAAGTGCAAAAATGGAGTTCAATTTTTGGGAAATGGCATATAAATTGGAAAAGTGGCCAGAAGGTATAAAAAATGACAATTAAGGTCAGATTAAATAAATAGGATTATTTTTACGAGAGGTTTTAAATCGTTAAAGCTTTTCATTCAATTAATTTGGAGATAAATATGTTAGTGAAAATTATTTCGTTAGACTTATTTTTTCTTAAAGGATTTCTTAATAAATTGAACCTTTACCTTCATATTATTTGATTGTGCTAACTATTAAAGAAAAGAATAAGGACTAATTTATAAAGTAAATTTGAAAAAAGTGTTGACAACAATAATAACA
>NZ_NIBK01000001.1:437674-450326 GCF_002174375.1 Enterococcus sp. 12F9_DIV0723
AACTCACGTGTTAAAGAGTTTTTAAAGCAAGTAACTGTCTCTTATACACATCTTAAAGTAAATTTGAAAAAAGTGTTGACAACAATAATAACAAGGTGTTAAGATTTCTATTAAATTATAGTGAAAATCGTAGAAGAGAAAAGTATGAATTGACATCTTTAAACAGAGAGACTTCGTTTGGTGAAAGAAGTTATAGAAGTTAATTCAGAAAATGGCCTCTGAGATAGTTTGCTGAGCTTAATTGCAAAGCGAATTCGGGAACACCCGTTATAGTGTCAGAGTATGCAGTATTAACTAAGTACTTGGTAAGGCAGGTTTTGTGAAATCCCTGTAAATGTAGAGGTGGTAACACGTTCAGTCGTCCTTTAATGCGTAAGCATTAAAGGACTTTTTTTGTTTAAAAAGCTAGTTTAATTTTCACTATTATTTCAAATTTAAAAGGAGGAGAATATTAATGGTAAAAAAACATTTTGAAACAATCCAACTACATGGGGGGCAGATTACAGATATTACATTAGATAGTCGAGCAGTACCTCTCTATCAAACAACGTCATACTTATTTGAGAACGCTGATCAGGCAGCAGATAGATTTAATTTGAATGATACAGGGAATATTTATACAAGGATTACTAATCCTACTACAGCTATTTTAGAGGAGCGTCTTGCATTGTTGGAAGGTGGTATAGGCGCTTTAGCAACATCATCTGGTTCAGCTGCTATCACATACGCAATTCAAAACATTGCAAGTTCAGGGGACCATATTGTTTCAGCTTCTACAATTTATGGAGGAACCTATAATTTGTTAGCCCACACCTTGCCAGAATTTGGAATTAGAACAACATTCGTTGATGCAGAATCATTAGAATCAATCAAAGAAGCGATCAAGGAAAATACAAAAGCAATTTTTATCGAGTCCCTGGGCAATCCAGATATCACAATTGTTGATATTGAACAAATAAGCCAAATCGCCCACAAAGCAGGTATCCCACTAATTGTGGACAACACATTTGCTACCCCCTATTTATTTAAGCCAATAAATTATGGAGCCGATATCGTTGTCTATTCTACTACTAAATATATAGGAGGACACGGTGTCTCGTTAGGTGGAGTAATTATTGATTCTGGAAAATTTAATTGGGCGAATGGTAAATTCCCAAAAATTGTTGATCCTGATCCTAGTTACCATAATCTCTCATGGATAGAAGCTGTTGGAAATTCTGCTTATATTACACGAGCAAGAACGGTATTACTTCGAGATACTGGCGCAGCACCGTCTCCATTTAATTCATGGTTATTATTACTAGGAATAGAGACACTTTCATTGAGAATGGAACGTCATGTAGAAAATGCGCAAAAAATAGCTGAATTTTTAGAAGGTCATCCAAAAGTTTCATGGGTTAGCTACCCAACATTGAAAGGAAATTCTTATAATGATCGTGCAAAAAAATATTTTCCTAAGGGTACTAGCTCAGTATTTTCTTTTGGTTTAAAAGATGGTATAGAAGCAGGAAGATTACTCTGTGGTGCAACAGAAATATTTTCTCTAGTTGCAAACGTCGGAGATGCAAAATCATTAATTATTCACCCTGCATCTACAACCCATTCTCAGTTAAATGAAACAGAATTGTTTGCTGCAGGAATTAAACCCGAAAGTATCCGACTATCCGTAGGGCTTGAACATGCAGAAGACTTGATTTCTGATTTGTCACAGGCTTTAGAAAAAGTATAAAAATGTTACTTGCTCAGTTCACAAAAACTAAAAATTGGAGGAACTTTATAATGACTAAACAAACAACATCGCCATTTCACTATGATATCGTGGGAAGTTTTTTACGCCCAGAAAAATTAAAGACGGCGAGAAAACAATTTGAAGATGGAGAAATATTAAAAGAGGAATTGGACGCTATTGAAGATGAATCTATTATTAATTTGATAAAGAAGCAAGAGGACGCAGGACTAAAAGCTGTTACTGATGGAGAGTTTCGTCGTAGCTGGTGGCATTTAGATTTCTTTTGGGGTTTTCAAGGTATAGAATTTTTTGTTCCAGAACACGGCTATTTTTTTCACGGAGAAGAAACACGCCCGGGAACAGTGATAGTTACTGAGAAAATATCTGGTGGGAACCACCCCTTTATAGATCACTTCAAATTTACGCGAGCCCATACTAGTAAAGGAATAGAAGTAAAACAAACAATTCCCGCACCGGCGCAAATTTTAGTGGAATTATTAAGACCAGATGTTATTGATAAAGTTCGAAAGATCTATCCTACAAACGAGGGCTTGATTAAAGATATCATTAAAGCTTATCGTCAAGTCATTAGCGATTTCTACGATGCAGGAGCTCGTACGATACAGTTAGATGATTGTACTTGGGGTGTTTTAGTTGGGCCTCTACCAAGGGGGTTTATGGACGAACAAAATAAGGATGAAAGAGATGTTCGTAAAGAGTTAGCTCAATTATATTTAAGGATTAATAACGAGGTTTTAGCGGATCAACCGGAAGATTTAATATTAAATACCCATGTATGCCGTGGAAATTATCATTCAACTTGGGCATCTTCCGGTAGTTATGCAGATGTCGCTGATCCTTTATTCACCTCAGAAAATGTAAATGCTTATTACTTAGAATACGATACTGAACGTTCGGGTGGATTTGAACCGTTAGCAGAAGTTAGTGGCGAGAAGAAAATTGTTTTAGGCTTAATAACCTCTAAAAATGGAAAATTAGAGGACCGCCAACAAGTCATTAAACGGATTAATGAAGCCACAAAATATATACCATTAAATCGTTTATACTTGAGTCCTCAGTGCGGATTTGCTTCTACAGAAGAAGGAAATATTTTAACTGAAGAACAACAATGGAAAAAAATCGATCTGATTAAAAGTATAGCAGAAGAAATATGGCCAGAAAAGTAGGGGTATCGATGGAGGACGCAAGACAAACAATAATCAAACTGCAAGACACAGTAGTCACCTTCAAAAGGAAAAATGATTTGATCACTGCTGTGGACCATGTTTCTTTGGAAATTAAGCGCGGAGAGATCTTTGGGATAATTGGTTATTCAGGCGCTGGGAAAAGCACTTTGATACGATTGATCAATCATTTACAGTTACCAACCTCAGGTAAAGTTATCGTGGATGGTGATGTTCTTGAAGATCTAGAACAACGCCAGTTTCAAGCAATGCGAAAAAAGATTGGTATGATTTTTCAACATTTCAATTTAATGAATTCTCGTACAGTTTTAAATAACGTAGAATTTCCTTTACTTGGTGAAAAATTGAGTAAATCTGAGCGGCGAGCGAAGGGAATGGATTTATTGCAATTAGTAGGGTTGACTGAAATGGCGGACGCATTTCCTACACAGCTTTCTGGCGGTCAAAAGCAAAGAGTAGCGATTGCTAGGGCACTAGCGAACAATCCTGATATTTTAGTTAGTGATGAAGCAACTAGCGCATTAGATCCAAAAACAACCTTATCTATCTTAAAATTACTTCAACACTTGAATAGGCAATTAGGAGTAACAATTGTTCTTATAACCCATGAAATCCAAGTAATTCAAACAATCTGTAACAGGGTAGCTGTCATGGAACAAGGGAAAATTATTGAACAAGGAAATGTTACTGAAGTATTTAGGAGACCCAAAAAGCAGTTAACTAGAGAATTTATTGATACTTCAATTAATATCCAAGAAGCATTAAGTCGTATTCAGAAAAATAATGATCGACAAAAGATTTATTTCCTAAAGTTTGTAGGTGAGACGACTAATCAAGCGGTAGTTACTGAAATGGCTCAAAAATTTAATATAAGTGCCAATATTCTCTTTGCTAATGTTGATCAGATTGATAACTTGACCGTAGGTGTCATGATATTAGACTTACATGGCTCAGAAGTTAACGCAGGAATAGATTTTTTAAGGGATCAGAGTGTCGAAGTAGAAGAAGTTGTAAAGAGGGTGGACATATGAAACACCTATTTCCTCATGCAATAACGATGCAAAATGACATTTTACATGCTACTTTGGAAACAATATATATGACAACTATCTCAGCACTGGTTGCTGGTTTAATAGGCCTTGCTATTGGTCTGGTTTTAACTCTGACACAACCTGGGGGGATTGCTGAAGATCGCATTTTTTATAATATACTTGATAAGATAGTTAATCTTTTGCGAAGTATCCCTTTTATTATTTTGCTTGCGATTATATCTCCTCTTACGAGTTTCCTTGTCGGAACAACTGTAGGAACGACAGCAGCACTAGTTCCTTTGGTAGTAGGTATATTTCCATTTTATGCTCGTCAAATTCAAATTACTTTGCAAGAAGTTGGACCTGGAGTAATTGAAGCTGCACAGTCTATGGGCTTGAACAATATAGAAATTGTTTATCGAGTTTTTTTAAGAGAGGGTTTGGCAGACATCATTCGAGTAACTACTTTGACAATTATTAGCTTGATTGGATTGACTACCATGGCCGGTGCAGTGGGGGCAGGTGGATTGGGAAATGTAGCTATTAGTATAGGTTACGCACGATTTCAAAATGATGTCACTTTTGTTTGTATGGTTATTTTGTTAGCTATGGTATTTGCCATTCAATTTATAGGGGACCAGATGGCAAATTACTTTACTAAGTTTTAAAACTAGAGAAGGAGATAGAATATGAAAAAAGTATTAGTTCTTTTGGGAGTATTAGTAGTTATTGTTGCTGCGGGGTTTGGAATACATGCAATGAGCAACTCGAAAAAGGATAACTCCAAAACTATCATTATTGGATCACAGGGTTCGGATTATCAAATTTGGAAATACATTGCTAAAAGTGAGCAGGCGAAAAATGCTAACTTAAATATTCAAGTTAAAGAAATTACAGATGGTGTTCAATTAAATAAGGCGACAGCGGATGGCAGTGTCGATGTCAACGCATTTCAATCCTATGCGTATTATAAGGCTTATAATTCGCAAAATAGTAAACAACAATTGACCTTGTTAGGAACGACTTATTTAGAACCATTAGGGATTTATTCTGAAAAATACAAATCATTGTCAGATCTTCCTAATGGAGCAACGATAGCCATTGCAAATAATCCTGCAAATACAGCACGCGGATTATTACTCTTGCAAACTGCAGGACTGATTAAATTAGGTGATGGGTTTGGTGCTTTAAGTGGAGTAGAAAAAATCGAAAAGAATCCTAAAAACCTCATTTTCAAACAAATTGACGATACTACTGGACCTAGAGTTTTAAAATCTGTAGATGCAGTCTTGATTTCAAATACTGTAGCTCTAGATGGCGACTTAAATGTTCTAAAAGATTCATTATTTCATGAAGAAGTAAATCAAAATACGAAAAATAATATCAACATCTTAACTACTGCTGAAGGAAAAAAAGATGATAATAACTTTAAAAAATTAATAAAGATCTATCATGATCAATCTATTCAGCAATATATAGAAAAAGAATTTGGTGGGACCAAAATTGAAGTTGATAAACCAATAAACTATTTAGAAAACTAAAAGGAGAGTTGCAATTATGGCAGAGGTAGAAAGTTTTACACTTGATCACACAAAGGTGAGAGCACCCTATGTACGTTTAATCACTAAAGAAAATGGGCAGAAAGGTGATATTATAACAAATTTTGATTTACGCTTTGTCCAACCCAATGAAAGTGCAATTCCAACTGCTGGGTTGCATACCATAGAACACCTATTAGCGGACTTATTGCGCGATCGTTTGATCGGGGTAATTGACTGTTCACCATTTGGATGTCGGACAGGTTTTCACTTGATTGTATGGGGGGAACCTACCGCTCATGAAGTTGCTGTGGCTTTAAAGGAGTCTTTATGCGAAATTGCTGAAAAAACTAAATGGGAAGACGTTCAAGGAACTGATATCATAAGTTGCGGAAATTATAGGGACCATTCTCTGTTCTCAGCAAAAGAATGGTCAAAAAAAATAATTTATGAAGGAATTAGTGATGATGCTTTTAAACGTCATTTGGTTTAGGTGATAGAAATGTTTCCAGAATTAAAAGATAAAATCGTATTAGTAATTGGTAGCAATCAAGGAATCGGGAAGGCGATTGTTGAGACTTTTCTAATTAATAAGTCTATAGTAATCGCTGCAGATATATCGTATAAATCTAATGAATTACAAGCTGTGTATGAAAATTATTTCCAGATTCATTTGGATGTCAGTAAAGAATTAGAAGTATCCAATTTAAGCCATTTATTATATAAAAAAAATTGGGTTCCAGATATTCTTGTTGATGTAGCTGGGATTTCGACAATGGATTTTCTTGTGGATAGCCAAACATGTGACTTTGATAAGAACTATCAGATTAATGCTCGCGGGACTTATTTAGCAGCAAAATATTTCACACGGGCAATGATTGCCGGTGGTAAAAAAGGAAGAGTAATAGCGATTGCATCTCAAGCCGGAAAAAACGGATATCGCGGAATGTCGGCATATGTAGCGTCTAAACATGCAGTACTAGGTTTGGTCAGAACATTAGCAATTGAGACAGCAGCTAATAATATTTTAGTAAACGCTGTTTGTCCGGGAATTATTGAAACCGAAATGAAGCAAAGAGAACGAGTTGAGGGTGGTTTATTAAGAGGGATAAGCGCAGAAGATATTCGACAAGAGGATATAAGTCAAGTGCCACTGGGGAGAACAGGAACAACCCAAGACGTTGCGAATGTCGTATTGTTTTTATCAAGCTCTTTATCAAGCTATATGACGGGACAAGCAATTAATGTCACTGGTGGAATGACAATGCATTAAAAAAAATTAGAAAGTAACAAATAAGAATGTTTCATGATTTTTAAGAGAAGGATAAATTCTTCTCTTTTTTTTCCAAAACTTACGGTAATTACATGTGTAAATAAGTATAAATTTAAAATTGAATTTTAAACTACAGCATTACTATCTTCTTAATAAGATTTAAAGGTAGATTGGGATGTAGCAAATATTGGTATATATTTTTATTCGCTAAGAAACATGCAACACTTAAAAAAATATTGTTAAAGAAAATTTTCAAGCTAATAATACTAATTAGAATGCTATTGTAATCGCTTTAGTACAAAGGTATACTTTTATAAGTATTATCTTATTGGTATAGGTAATAGGAGGCGTTAATATGAATATACATCATGTATGATATTGAGTAGAATTTACTCTTAGAGGTACTAGGATAGAAGTTCCATTTTTTATAAATATAATAGTGAAAACGATCACTAACGAAGCTACTAATCTATTTTGAAAATTTCATCTATAAACTACCAATTAGATATACTTAGAGTTAAAACTAAATAAATAAAGATTAAGGTAAAAAATATGCAAAACATTGATTGGTCGTTTTTCCTGAATACAATTCCAATTGCTTTTTCAGGTATTTATGTAACACTTTATGTGTCAATAGTTGCTTTCCTTATGACTATTGCTTTTTCCACTGTCATATCTTTGATTCGTTTTTTTAATATTTTTATATTAAGCAAAATCACAGGTATTCTCATTTCTTTTTTTAGGGCTACTCCTTTTATTGCTCAACTTTTCTTTTTGTATTTTGGTTTGAGACAAATATTTCCAATTTTTCAAGGATTATCTCCAACATGGGTTTTGATAATAGCTTTAACACTAAATACAACGGCTTTTATGGCTGAAAATTTTAGAGCTGCTATTGAAGCAGTGGATATAGGTCAATTTGAGGCTTCATTTTCGATGGGATTGACCTATTTACAAACGATGCGAAGAATAATTTTGCCTCAAGCATTCAAAATAGCTTTACCATCTATTGGTAATAACTTTGTGATGCTTTTTAAAGGAGCTTCTATGGGATTTACCATCGGTGTAATAGATATTTTGTCAAAGGCCAAAGTTGAAGCGTCCTTAACAGGAAATTGGTTCGAGGCATATTTGGTAGCTATGTTGATATACTGGGTAATCATATTAATTTTTGAACAGGCACAAAAATTAATAGAAATTAAGTTATCAAAAAGTTGAGGAGTACAAGTATGATTAAATTGAAAAATCTTAGTAAACATTTTGGAGAAAGAACTATTCTGAATAATTTAAGTATGACTATTGATGAAGGTGAGACAATTTCTATTATAGGTCCTTCTGGTGCAGGGAAATCAACTTTTTTAAGATCCATCAACTTGTTAGAGATGCCCGATAAACTAGAGATGGTCATAGATGGCCTATCTGTATCAGCTCCGGGTATTACTAAAAAGCAAACATTGGAGGTTCGTAGAAAAACTTCGATGGTATTTCAACAATACAACCTATTTAAAAATAAGACAGCTATTGAGAATGTCATGGAGCCTTTAATTACCGTAAAAAAGCTATCAAAAGCAGATGCTTATAATGTTTCTTTAAAGGCCTTAAAAAGTGTAGGGATGCAGGATAAAATAAATTCTTTCCCGAAACAGTTATCTGGGGGACAACAACAAAGAGTTGGGATAGCCCGAGCGGCAGCAATTGAACCTAAAATAATGCTGTTTGATGAACCGACTTCTTCACTTGACCCAGAATCAATTAATGGAATATTAGGTTTAATTAAAGAACAGCGGAACAAAGGTTATACCATGTTGATTGTGACACACGAAATGAATTTTGCAAGACAAGTATCCGATAGAATATTCGTGATGGAAAATGGTTCATTTATTGAATCTGGTAGTCCTAAAAAAATATTTGATGGATCAGAAAACTCACGTGTTAAAGAGTTTTTAAAGCAAGTAAATTAAAGATAATGGGGGAGTTAGAATGAATAAATATAAAAAAATAGTAAGGACAATACTTGTTGCTTTTACGATGGTATTTTTGTTATCAGGCTGCCAAAAGAAAGATTCAAAAGAAGCTGAATTACCTAAGCAAAAAGAGCAAGGGACAATCACTGTTGCTATAAACAATAATGTTCCTCCGTTTTCTTATATGAAAAATGACAAAGTTGTCGGAGCAGAAGTAGACATCTGGAATTATATTGGAAAAAAACTCGACAAGAAGATAGAATTTGATCCTGCAGGATTTGATGTACTTTTTGGTAAAATTGATAATAAAGAAGTAGATTTTTTATCTAGCTACTTAGCTATTAATCCTACAAGAAAGGAAAAGTACAATTTTACTGAGCCTTATGCTCATGGTTTTATGAAATTACTAGTTTTAAATAAGACTAAAGATATTTCTGGACTAGAAGATTGTGGTGGTAAAAAAATTGCAGTTACTGCTACAAGTAATGCGAGAGAGTTTTTAGAAAGGTATATTGAAGAAAAGAAAATTAATATTGAACCCGTTATTTTTGAAGACAAAGATACAGCAGCAGCAGCGTTAAATAATGGTGACGTAGTTGGATTCTTTGAGGGAGCAGGGACTAATATAGCATTGATTCAAAATAAAGTAGTAGATGGAAAATTTGTAGGAAAATCTGAGGACATCACTGATACAGCGTTCTTATATAGAAAAGGCAGTAAAGAGATGGATAAGTTAGGAAAAGAAATCTCTGATATTATTGTTGAAATGAAAAAAAATGGTGAGTTGAGTAAGATCTATGAGAAGTGGGTAGGTGTAGATATCACTAATCCTTCAGCAGATATGAGCTATATTACAAAATAATAAATCACACTACTCAAAAGTATTTCTTATAAATTCATAAAAAGATATGGAACAATTTGGTTGTTTTTTGACATTTATGCTCCGCCTAATAACGTATATTACTATAAGGTGGAGCATCATTATTCATGTTACGAAAAATACTCGTTATAAATTATTTTCAGACTGACAACAAAAAGACAAATGAACTATGGTAATCTTTAGACCTCTCAGAATAAAGTCTAGGAGAGTCCATTGTGAAAAATAATTTTTAAAAATTTAGCAACTTATCGAAATAGCGATATGAGCGTTAACTTATATCTTTAAAAAAATATGGATAAATGAAGAATATCAATTAATCGAGAACTAATTTAAAAATGTACTAAAACAGAAATAAATTTTACAACTAATAGAAAAAAATATTAGACGAGCCAATAAAAGTAGCAAACTTCTAATTTTAAGCACTAGTGGAGATCGACGTGAAACTGTTAATTTTAGTGTAATTTATTTTTTTACTTCGGACAGGAGTTTTTGACCTACTACTTATAGTCATTTTGTTAAATCGATAAACGGTAATGAACCATCTGTATAAATATGATCACCGCCACCGTTTCTTCCATGGTAACTAGAAGTAAAATTCTTTACGGTTTTAACAGTCAATTGTTGGTGATTTTTACTTAAAGTTTGAATGACAAAGTCTCTTTCCTTATCTATGTTCGATGAAATTTTATGAGTTAATTGTCCAGTAAATAAAGAAAGACCAACTTTCTTATCATAAGTGGCAGCTGCCAACCAATCTGTCTGAAATCCACCAGGTAAATACCAGTTCTTTGGTGTTTTCCAAAAACGAATATGGTGCCTTTCACGAGGATTTCCGGAAATTTCTTTCTCAAGAGCGAATGATTGTTTTTGATTAAACAAAAATAGAGAACTTACTGGAGCATTTGGGTAGGATTTCTTCATAATAGAACTAAAAGTAATTCGTATACTTGATTTTAGAGAAATTGGATCTGCTAAAGTCCATCCGACTTCTAGGAATAGTTTCTTAATATCTTCTTCTGAACCAATGAAGGCTAAATTAATTGGATCTCCCAGCAATCCATCTGTGGTGCGTGCACGTCCAATAAAATAATTAGGTAAGTATTGTTTTGATACAAATTTATTGAAAATTGGTAAAATGATATATGAACTAAAAAGCCAGAAAATGATGTATGCTATGATATGATAGCCTTTAGTTAAAATATCAGTTAGTAAGGTTTGATAGATTAGTAAGCCTAAAATGCTAATAAATATAAAACGAATAATACGAAAAATAAAATTTAACATTTTTTGTCTAAGCATAATAATCATCCTTTCTGGAACAATTAAGAGATACAGAATGCCCTCAACACTCTTTGATTACTGCTTCTATCATATCACATCTTTGCCTTTTTCTTAGTCTTATCAACCATGATAGGTTGAGTTGGAAAGGGATATCGTTCTACATTTAGCAATATTAATTTGGATCAAATGAAGGGTGAAAGCTTTACGCAAGATGGCATATCTTATCAACAAATTGCTCCCACCGAATTAAAACGAGTTTAATACAAATTAAATGCTCAATTGAAATAGATATTACAAAATACGGTTCTGTTGCAAAGTTTCTCAATTATCGTAATGTAAGGTAGAATTATAAAAAACAGACGATTGGGAGCTCTCAGATGACTCATTTTAAAGGAAAACAATTCAAAAAAGATATTATTATTATAGCCGTTGGCTACTATTTGAGATATAACTTGAGCTATAGAGATATTTCTGAAATTATGAGCGATCGTGGAATCAATGTTTGTCACACTACCATTTATCGATGGGTACAAGAGTATAGTCCGATCATTTATTGTTTATGGAAGAAAAGAAATCGTTCAGCAGGTGATTCTTGGCGAGTGGATGAAACTTATATTAAAGTAAAAGGAAAGTGGCATTATTTGTATCGCACAATCGACTCTGACGGACTTACCTTAGACATCTGGCTACGGAAGAAACGAGATACACAAGCAGCTTATGCTTTTTTGAAGCGATTAAGAAGGCAGTTTGGAGAACCAAAGGTTCTTGTCACAGACAAAGCGCCTTCACTCTGCAGTGCCTTTAAGAAATTGCAACAAGGTGGCCTGTACATCAGAACAGAGCATCGAACCGTGAAATATCTCAATAATTTGATTGAACAAGATCATCGACCAATCAAACGTCGGAGTAAATTTTATCAAAGTCTTCGCACCGCTTCAGCTACAATTAAAGGGATGGAAACCCTGCGAGGAATATACAAGAAAACCCGAAAATATGGAACGCTCTTCGGGTTTTCAGTCTGCACTGAAATAAACGTTTTATTGGGAATTCCTGCTTGATCGTATGCTGAGACAAGAAGTTGTTTTTTCAGGATTGAACTTTGCAACAGAACCAGATTTTTCTACTACTAGGTTGAATCAGAAATGGGGAGCTGATATCTCATCCATCCATACATTATTGAAGAAAGAACATGTGTACCAACGACCAACATATCAAACTTTTGAAGAAGAAAGGCGACAAATTTTCAGTTACGTTCAAGGATTTTATAACAACCACAGAATTCACAGTGCCTTAGCATATCTGTCTCCGGTTGAATTTGAGAAAAAGATACTGGCTGCTTAACATAAAAAATCTCTCGTAAAAGTGTCTCAGCTATTGACTCTAATCCAAACTTTGTTTAAGAACTTTCTCTATTTTTTTACCAATCATCAAATAATCATTTGACTTCAATGAATAATCTACAATACAAATATTGTTTTCCTGAAACGAATTTTTTTCCATAAGATCTGTGACGATTAAGCTACTTTTCTTTGATTTAATTTTAGTTTCTACTATGTTTAAATTATAAATCCCTTCGAAATGCCTTACAATTTTTTTCTTAAAAAGTTCTTTTATGAAAAAAGGCATATCACAATCTATCCCCAATGTTATTTGTGGCTGATAGGTTGCACATCGTTCAAAGAATAAAAAAATTAAAAGATATCTTCGTATCAATAGATCATTCATATAAAAAATATTACTACTTATAAACC
>NZ_NIBK01000001.1:451370-468329 GCF_002174375.1 Enterococcus sp. 12F9_DIV0723
CATTTATAGACAGGGATAGTTACAATTACCAAGCACCTGAATATTAGTTTGTAAATACAGAAAGATAGAAGTTCTCAGCTATGAAATTTTAAATTTTATTATTGAGGAGAACTTAAGTGTACAGAAAATGGTCCTTTTCTGTACACTTTCTTTTTTCTCGTTTTTATGAAGTATTGGAACTTAAAAATGTTCATAAACCCGTAGCACAATCTATGTTCATTTAAACATCCCGTTTGAAAGTTATGTTGCAATATTTTTGAGAATGGAGTGATTTATTAGAAAATCGGATACGCCCTGGTCTCTACCGGATTACAAAATTTAGATTTAAAGGAAGATAGTCTTAAAAAAATTAGTTGTGATAAAATTTTTACCGATCATATGAGCGGAGCAAAAAGTAATCGTCCATGTTTAGAAACTGCAATTGATTTTGTTCGGGAAGGAGACATTGTAGTTGTTTGGCGATTGGACCGTCTAGGAAGAAATATGAAAGACTTAATTTCAATTGTAAACAGGTTGAATGATCGAGGTGTTGGTTTTCATAGTCTGCAAGAAAATATCACGATGGACAAATCGAGTTCTACCGGACAATTAATGTTTCACTTGTTTGCAGCATTCGCAGAATTTGAGCGCAACCTAAAATTTTGAACGTTCGGCTACTGGCCGTGCTGCAGCGAGAGCATGGGGAAGATTTGGTGGGAGTCCTGAAAACTTACTAAACAAGATTTAGAGTTGTTGAAGACGCTAGTAGATAGTGGTACACCGATCAATACGATCGTCGGAACGTCTCTCGAACGACCATTTACCGATATCTTAATAAACTGGAAAATATAGATAATTAGTAAACTATTATTTAAAAGTGAGTACTTTAGAAAGCAAATTGAGAAATAAAAAAAGGTAGGGAATTGAATGGTTTATAAATGTAACCGTTGTGGGGATTATTCACTCATGGAAGACAGTGATTAATTTGTTCAATATGCCAGTGGCAAGATGATGTCATAAAGCGAGAAGCCCCTATTTATGGTGACGGGTCCAATCACGGAATAAGTATAGTCATACAAGAGAAAATCACATAATTTTTGGAGCAATTAGTAAGAAGCACGTAAAGTAGGTCAGATTACCTCTCCCGAAGAATTACCAGAGAGTAATATTTAGAGAATGCCTGTCTATTTTTTCTATTCATTCTGTTTATAGATTTTTCCGTATTATTTTTTTCGTTGGTTATAAATTTTTAAAGGAATAATAGGGAAAATTACTAGCAGTTAATTGGAAACAAGCTATGATATTGAAAAAAGCACAAAACATTGGAAAGCAAACAGGAATAATTCTGTATATTTGTACTATCTTTTTTTATAGTTCCTTCAATATGGCTAGTTACTTAACTTCTTAGACCACATAATCTAAATTATTTCCAGCGATTGTCAAATTAAGGATTTCAAGCACAAAATTGTGAAATGAAATTCATATACTTACGGATACATTGCCATTAAAGAATTTGTAGGTAGCAATCTTTGTGATTTTATAGAAACGTATTTTGTTAAGTTTTCTTTTTTATTTTGTATCAAAAAGTAGTTGCACTTCCGTGGGGGTTCTCAGTATTTTTTTATGTTTGAAGCATCAAAAAAGCCAAACCTAGTGGATACTAAGTTTGGCTGCAAATTGAGATCGATTTTCTAGTTGTTGCCTTGCTGGTTTTTCGCCGTTTTTAATGAATTTGAATCAATACTTAATTTGACAGAGGTAGTCTCCTTCTTATCCTTGCGGTAGAAAGTGATCTTCACCGTGTCGCCAACTTTGTGTTTGTACAATTCAGATTGCAGCTCGACACCGGAAGAGACTTCTTTGTCATCGATTTTAGTGATTACATCATATTTCTTCAAGCCCGCTTGGTCCGCTGGAGTAGATGGTTGAACCTCATTGACTACGACCCCTTGAGTGACTGAGCTAGGAACTTTGACGATTTCGCTAATCTGTTCAGTAGAAAGATCCGAAAGGCTGACCATTGTGATTCCTAATGCTGGACGAACGACTTTGCCGCCTTGTTCCAATTGGTTGATGACATTCACGACATCGTTACTTGGAATCGCAAAACCGATCCCTTCCACGCTGACATTTGATTGCGTTTGAACGATTTTGCTG
Source organism: Enterococcus sp. 12F9_DIV0723 (assembly GCF_002174375.1). Taxonomy (NCBI): domain Bacteria; kingdom Bacillati; phylum Bacillota; class Bacilli; order Lactobacillales; family Enterococcaceae; genus Enterococcus; species Enterococcus sp. 12F9_DIV0723. The sequence continues at coordinate 453,507 of NZ_NIBK01000001.1, forward strand.
GAGTTGATCCCAACTACTTGTCCAGCCATATTGACTAATGGACCGCCGGAATTCCCAGGATTGATCGCAGCATCTGTTTGGATCGCATTGATGTTGACGGTTTGGCCCTCATCGTTTTGATTAACCACTTGACGATTCAAGGAAGAAATAATCCCTGAAGTGACAGAGTTTGCATATTGTGACCCTAAAGGAGAGCCGAGCGCGATAGCGGGTTCGCCAACTTTTAAGGCACTTGAATCCCCAAAGGCAGCAGGCTTGATATCTGCTACTTTGTCAGACTCTACTTTTAAGACCGCTAAATCCGTATAAGCATCGGTTCCGACCAAACTTGCTTTAACCTTTGCCCCATCTTTTAACAGAACTTCAAGGCCGTCTTGTTTTTCAACAACGTGATTATTGGTGACGATATAAGCCGTATTGCCTTCTACTTTGTAGATAACACCGGAACCTTCAGAAGCCTCTTCAAGCTGTCCGTCACTTCCTTCTGATTGTTTCTGATCATTTCCATTGCCGAAAATATCAGAGAAGCCGCCTAAGCCGCCCTGTGATTGCTGTTTTTGCAGGTTGATGACGGAAACGACTGCACCTTGGACCTTTTCAGCGGCTTCTGTGATATTGGAATTCACATCCACCTTCATGTTGCTTACTTTGGTATTGCCAGCACTTGGAGAACCGCTGTTCGTTTGATTCGTTGGAGAAAGCAGCGAACCATTCGCCACATAAAAAATTCCAATTGTTAAAACGGCTCCTAAAATCCCGCCTATTAAACCCGTCCCAAAACGTCTAAAAAAACCAGGAGACCTTTTGGGAGTTGGGGTAATATCTCTTCTTACCATATTTTTCTCCACCTCTTCTGTGATTTACGTTATATTGAGTATAGTATTTTTTTGTAAGTTAAGTCTACTACACCGATTTGACTTTTTTATGAAAAAGGTTCGTAGGAAAATGTAGATAAATGATAAAAAAACTTGTTTTCCACATAGATAGTGGAAAACTAAGGAAAAAGTTTGTTAATTCTTTGAAGAATCTTATCCACAGAAATGTGGATAAAGTGGATAACTCGGTGGAAAACGTGTGTTTGCATCCTAAATACCTTAAAAATAGGCTGAAATAGTGGAAAATCTGGGGATAAACCTGTGATTAGTGTGCATAACTTCGTGGAAAAGTACTTAGTTCCACTAGCCATTGCAACGAATTCCGTGGAAAAGATCTCGTGAAAAATAAGAAACTACTATAAATAAGGAGAGTAACGATGAATATCAAAATTATCTCAGTAGGAAAATTGAAAGAAAAATACCTTGTTCAAGGAATCAATGAATATACGAAGCGGTTGTCTAAATATTGCAAGATCACCTTAGTCGAGGTTCCAGATGAAAAAGCCCCTGAGAAACTCAGTGATGCCGAAATGACCCAAGTCAAAGAAAAAGAAGGGGAGCGCATCTTAGCCAAGGTCAAAGATCAAGAATACGTTTTTGCGCTTGCCATCAATGGAAAAAATCCTAGCAGCGAAGACTTCGCGGCTACCTTGGACAGCCTTCAAACCAGTGGAAAAAGTCAGTTCGTCTTCATTATCGGCGGCTCGCTTGGTCTTAGTGATCAAGTCCTAAAACGTAGCAATACCCTGATATCCTTCGGTAAAATGACCTATCCACACCAACTGATGCGCTTGATTTTAGTCGAACAGATCTATCGCGCGTTTCGGATCAATGCGGGGGAGCCGTATCATAAATAGGGATATTTTTCTGAGCCGCTATTTTAATCACGAATGTAACAAAAAACGATTGATTTATCTTTGATGATTCTGTTCTATCTTTTACGATGTCACGTTTAACTACATTTAAATTGTTCCTCAGTATAGGGGATTAGTATAAAATATATTTGAAGGAGTACTTTAAACTAGGGGGAACCACATGAATAAATCAAGAAGCCAACAGCATAAATCTCATTGGTTTAACTATGCAATTGTCTTTCTTCTAGGGATTATATTAGCGATATTGCTATTCATTGTATTTTTTAATAATGATCCTGAACCGAGGAATGAAACTATGGAATCTCAAAAAAGTAGTGATACAACTGTTTTTAGCCAACAGCCTAGTACTGAAGAGCCAGCAAGCGATCAACTCAAAGATGAATATCCTTATGGAGTAGATGTAACTAACAATCAAAACATGACCTTTAGGCCTAGAGGAAATGACGTAGGGTCGCTTCATAGTGGAATTTCTATTTTGATTACTCCAATGGATGATGCTTATTCTGTCAGGTTAGCCCATAGTTATCACGATGCGGATACTGATTTTAACGATGTTTCTGACTACAAAGCCAAATAAAGAATACTACGACTAAAAAGATTTTTATTCGAGGGTATGGATCAACTCCTCAAAGGGATATAAGGATAAATACTGAAATAAGTTTAGATACTCAGTTATCAAATTCGGGAGAAGAATTTTCCAATTGGCAAGGAGCAAAGCTTTATTTATTTTATACTACAGATGGCACACTATCATTAGCAGTTCCAGATATTCATGTAGGAAAAGATGGTCAATACATGGAGTATCAGCAACAGTAATATTTCCTTAGAATAATCTGACGATACATGAATTGACTAAAAATTTTTTTGAATATAATACTAGAATTACTATTTCAAATTAGACAGGAGGAATACTTGTGAAAAATAGAAAATTATTACTAGTGACAGCATTTATTACTATAGGATTGGTGGGGTGTTCTACAAATGACTCAGCCAATTCTTCGAGTTCTTCAAAGAAGACCAGTGATAAAGTCAGTTCTAGCCTAATAATTGCTAGTAATGAGAAAAGGAACGTGATTACGGGTTCAACTTCCTCAAAAGAATTTGCTGTAACTTCAAGTAGTTTGAAAAAACAAACTAATTCTACTGGTCTAGAAGAGAATGCTATATTGCGTGGTGATTATAGATCCATGAATGGGACTTGGACCAATTCAAATGGGTATCAATTAATATTTAACAATGGTGAAGTTACGCTATCTGGAGATGGGTCGGGAGGATTAACTCACTTTACATTAAACGAGCCAGTGAAGCAAAGTAACGTAATTTATTTATCATTTGATCCAGCTCCGGCTCCAAATGGAATGAATTTGATGCTTGGATTAAAAGGTACTAGTCCTTCCGAAGGGTTAGATGAAGATGGTACGGATTCGAGTAAAGATCGGATTATAATGGGAAACAACGGCGGAACAATGTTGTTCGCTCCTAAAGAAAAAGGTGGGACTCCTGATACTGCTTATTACAAGGAGAATTAGAAGTTCAATCTTTTTATGAAAATAACACAATCTGAGTGTGTTACTTTGGACGAATTATTCGATGCTAAATATTTTAATAGTGAATGAGAATATTTCGTCGCAAAAGTCAGACTTAGCTTTTCAGTGTCTCTCTTTAAAATTGTAGAGGTAAAGTATGAGAATAGAAGTAATATATTATTCCGAAGTCTAATCATCTAAGTCGTGATTAGGCTATTTTTGTGTTTAAAGGAGGACCAAGCAATGTTCGATACACGAAAAAATCGCTATATCACGAGGGAGTGAACGAACAGATACATCAAAAGATGTTGTTAACATTATGAAGTCTTTGTTAATCTAAAATTTTGACGAATTACAAGACAGTTTTAAAAAAAATAAACTATCCATCCTTTCCATAATTGTAGAAAGGGGATAGTTTTTTTGATTTCAAATCTTTTGAAAGATTATTTTTATAAGTATATATGGATAAAGTCGATGTAATTATTTTTTTATTCTAATAAAAAAAATCTTAGTATTACGTATACCAAGAAAGTTCTTATTGTTCTACAAAATAAGTATACAATAAAGGTTATTTTTTATCAACATAACAGTTGTTTTTGTTGAAAATAGATTAAAAGTCTTGTCATATAGCTGTTTTATAAGCTTTTATTATGCGCCGTCAATATAATCGTCAAATTTGGAGGAATAAATTCATGTCAAAAAAGGGAGAAAACATTTATAAAAGAAAAGATCACCGCTGGGAAGGGAGATACAAAAAAGGAAGAAATGAAAATGGAAAAATAAAGTATGGGTATATTTATGGAAAAAATTATTCTGAAGTTAAAGAACGTCTTGCTCTTGAGAAAGCGAAATACCAAACATTCATCGAAGTAAATGGTGAAAATACAACAACTTATCAAGAATTTAGTTTGGCATGGTTGGCTAAGAGAAAAATCATCTTAAAAAAGTCCACCTACGCCACCTATCAATACAAACTAAATAAATATGTCTTCCCCTATATCGGAGGAATTCCCTTAAATCAACTTACACCGGATATTATTCAAACCCTTATTCAGACTTGGGCCGAAGAAAATCTGCAGCCATCGACGATTCATGTAATATATCAAATAATGAAAAAGCCGCTTCATGAAGCTTATTTGGAAGAAAAAATCGTCAAATACCCATGTAGAAATATTTTATTACCAAAGAAAAAGAAAAGAAAAGTACGTGCTCTTTCACGGGCTGATGAACAAACGCTTGAGTGCCAAGCGAAGAAGAGTTCTTTAGATAAAGGTCTTCCCGTACTGTTAGCTTTGAAGGCAGGATTACGAATTGGTGAAATTGCAGCACTAACTTGGGAGGATGTCGATTTTACTAATCGAATGCTAAAAATTGAAAATACTTATCAGCGACTCCCTAAGAATTCGAATAGTGTGAAATCAGAGTTATTATTAGCGCCAGCAAAAACAATTAATTCTGTTCGAAAAATCCCAATTGGAAAAGATTTACACACGTGGTTGAAAAGAAAGCAAGCGCAGTCTCAAGGACCTTACGTTTGTTCTGAAAATACGTATCCAAGAGAGCCTCGCCTGATTACGTATCATTTTCATCAATTACTAAAAGAATGTGAATTAGAAAATGTCCATTTCCATCAATTGCGCCATACCTTTGCAACAAGGTGTATGGAAGCAAGTGGGAATGTTACTGCCATTAGTGCACTTCTCGGTCATGCGTCTACTCAGATGACGCTAGATATTTATACGGATGCTGACAGCACTAGTTTGATAGAAACAATTTTGAAAAAAGAAGAAGCGTAAAAAAAGTAAATTTGTGCACCGTCATTAGCCGTCATTTGTGACAATAAAGCTTATATTATCAGTGCTCTTCAAATAATTACCAAGTATACGTAATACCAAGTAATCACAAATGATCTGAATCGATACATGAAACTATTTATGAAGTTTTCATTTCATATTACAAATTTATCTATCAGGAGTGAAAAGTGAATTTGATATTTGTATTAGAAGAAAATGTAGAGAATGGGAAACGAAATTTTTCGTCACAAAGATTAAGTATCTATTATCGTTATGCAAGGATAAATAGAGGAACTATTATTTTTGCCCCATTTAGAAACATCTTGTTTGATGTAAATACAGGTATTAATAAGATTTTAATGAATGATGTATCGATTTTTTTTCATACAGAATTGAGAGATAAAAGGAAGTATTCTCTGTTTTTTTATGATGTTCAATTAGAACTTGAAACACTAGTAATAATCTTATATACAGACTACCTAACAAAGGTAAGACATAAAAGTGTTAGACATAATAAAAATTACCAAATAATTTCGACTATCAATAGGTTAAGTACAGAAAGTGATAGAAATAAAATTGTTTTGAAATTGGATACAAGGATTGCACATAAACCGTTGACCGTAAAAAATAATTTACTTAGATCAAAAACATCATATTTGAATAGAGTGTGTAAAAAGCTTGCCTAAAATACACATCTAGATGTGTATAAGAGACAGATTATACAGCGATTTCAAAATATATTGTATTTTACAACACATAATTTTGCCTATATTCAATAAAGAAAATACTTCACACGAAAAAAGGTAATTTAAAGCAATGATTAAATGACTTGAGTAAATAGCTTCTAGCTTATGGAACCGGTTTTTTCGGAAACAGCACCTTTTGTTTTAACATTGCACTGCTAATTTTCTATCATTTCATACCTTTTTTGTTGTGACGATATTCTATCTAACAGCTCAATTAATAAAAAGTAGGAGGAACTAATATGAAACAAAGTACTAAAATTTTTACACTCGCACTTCTAATAACGTCTCAAATAGTGGCGCCCATTGCTGGTGTTGCTACAACAAATGGTGAGAAATTGACAACTAATTCTGATCTTGGAAATACAAGTGTCTCGCTTGAAAAAACTGAAGAATCAACTATGAATTCTTCAAATGATGAACCTACTACGAATAAAGAAAAAATTAATGAAAATGAAAACACAATTCCATCAGTAGATGCGGGGATTCTTACTGGCGTAAACGGTACTTCTTCATGGACTTTTGAAAATGGAACGCTTACTTTATCTGAGGGGCAGTTAAGTAAGCCTATAGCATCTATGACTGAATTAAATAAAGATTCTATAGAGAAAATAATTGTATCCGGACCAGTGAAAATTTTTTCTGCATGGGTTAATTCTGATCGTTACGGAGTTTTTTCAGATTTAAATAACTTAACCACAATCGAAAATGGAAGTAACATAGATGTTTCTGGCGTAAAAGATCTGGGTTTTTTATTCAAAAATGACTATAATTTACAACAAGTAGACACATCAAATTGGGATGTTTCTCAATTAGAAAGAGCTGTAGGTGTATTTTATCAATGTTATCAATTAAAAACGGTGGATGTTTCTAACTGGGATACCAGCAATGTCAATGATATGAGTAATATGTTTAATGGATGTACCTCTATTGACAATTTAGATGTTTCCAAATGGAATACCTCTAAAGTTACAAGTTTAGACAAAACTTTTTTCTATAATCAAAGACTTTCCAGCTTAGATGTTTCCAACTGGGATACGTCAAAGGTCACAAATATGTTTGCCACGTTTATGGCTTCTGAACGTTTAACAGAGTTAGATGTTTCCAACTGGGATGTTTCCAGTGTGATTCTTTCAAATAGTATGCTCAAATGGCTTCCCAATATTGAGAAATTAGATGTAAGCAATTGGAATGTTTCCAATATGGGAGACATGAGTGGGATGTTCGATGGTGACTCAGGGTTAAAGGAACTTGATTTATCTAATTGGAATAATGATAAAGTGGCGGACACTGACAGTCTACTTAAGGGCACTGTGAATTTAAAAAAAATATCCCTTTCTCCTAATTTTAAAATGGTAGATAAAAATAACACTGGTAATGGCTTTTATATTCCTGCAATACAAAAAGGGGATAATTACACAGGGAATTGGCAAACTATCGGTATGGGGACTGCAGAAAAACCGCTAGGAGACATTGTCGTTGATTCTAAAACTTTAAGTCAAGGTTCTCCTTCTCAAAATGTAGAAACATTTGTATGGCAACCTGTAACTTTAGAAGGCGCAGACTATACAATGACTATAGGTGATCCTCAACCTACTGCCTCTGACTTTAAAGCTTCTGCTACAGACAAGAACGGGAATCCTACAGAAGTAGCTATCGATTTCTCTGAAGTAGATTTCAATCATGTTGGTGTTTATGATGTTACGTTGAGTACATCTGACGGTCAGTCTAAAGTAGTTAAATTGACAATTGAAGACAAGAAAGTAGACACAGTAAAAGTGACATTTAATGCTGGCAAAGGTGGATCTTTACAAGGGAAGACGACTATCGATATTCCTAAGGGGAGCAAGGTAACTGATTTACCAAATGCTGTAGCTGATAAAAGCAATATCGAGGATATCTACTTCTTAGATTGGTACCAGAATGGAAAGATAGTCAATCCGAAAAATATTGTTATTAATAACGATACGACCTTCACAGCAAAATTTGGAGCAGCTGTCTATCGCTTATATAATAAAAATAACGGGGATCATCTACTAACTAAAAATAAAAATGAGAAAGACAAAGTTGCAGCGAAGGGGTGGAAAGTAGAAACGAATCCAAAAAACGAGTATGGTAGAGCAGCCTTTTATGTACCTGTTCAAGCAGATAGTGCAGGAAAAAAACAAGTGTACCGTATCTATAACCCAAATAGTGGTGAGCATTTTTATACAACAAATAAATCTGAGGCAGATGCTGCAGTGAAAAAGGGGTGGCGTCATGAAACAGACAATAATTACACGTGGGTTTCGGAAGGCGATGTAAAAATATATCGAGAATTTAATCCAGACGTGCACACTGCCGGAAGTCATAACTTTACAACTGATTTGCAAGAACACAAGAATGTAGTAAAAGCTGGTTGGAGAGATGAATCAAAAGATAGTTCTTTGTGGACAGCCTTAAAAGCTGGATTCTAACATATTTTATTTCAATGACTTAGTGTGTGTTCTATCGTAATCAACACAATTAGTAAAAGAGGATTCTCTTTCAATAGAGAATTCTTTTTTATTTTAATTATCACGTATTCACTTGATTTGCTTTATTTATGGGACATCAATTGAGTTGTTGCTTAAAACAATACATTCCAGAAAAATTGTCGTGTAATTAGACAAATTTCAAAATTTGATTGGTTTTTGAATCGCTTATACTTACGTTTACAACGACAAGATGACTTAATTTTCAATAAATGCTACTGATTTATTGTTCAAAGGAGACGTTCTGAAATGGCTACTAAACAAACAAAGCGTTTATTTTTAACATTGCTGCTGGGGTCGTTTACGATGTTCCTGAATCAAACGCTATTAAATACGGCATACCCATCGTTAATGAAAGATTTATCGGTCTCAACTGATTATGTGCAATGGTTGACGACGGGTTTTTTACTGGTTACGGCGGTGGTGATTCCATTGTCTGGATGGTTATTGCATCAGATAAATGCCAAGTACTTGTATAGTCTTTCGCAAGTTATTTTTTTGGCTGGCACGATTCTTTGTTCTATTGCGGGTTCGTTCTCTCAGCTATTATTTGGGCGGGTGATTCAAGCGATTGGCGTGGGTATCGCGATGCCGCTTTTTCAAACGGTATTGCTTTATTTATCGCCAAAAAATAAGCGTGGGACTATCATGGGAATCGCGGGCATCGTTATCGGCTTAGCCCCTGCGATCGGTCCGTCTTTGTCTGGCTTCATTTTGACAAAGTATGATTGGCATGTCCTTTTTTTAATGTTGATTCCGATCATTCTTGTTGTTTTGATTTTGACAGTTTGTTTTATGCAGCCAGTGCTGCCGATCAGGAGGACAAAACTTGATTGTTTATCGGTGATTGAATCTAGTTTGGGCTTGGGTTTGCTGCTGTATGGCTTGTCATTGATCTCGGCCAAGCATGCGAATAAAGTGTTATTAGGTGCGAGTATCGTGTTAGGAAGCGTCTTTATCTATCGATTTGTACGCAGACAGAAGAAATTAGCAAATCCGTTTTTGAGTTTGGAGCCCTTCAAACAAAAAGAGTACGTGATCTCTTGTATTTTATTAGCTATTGCGAATATGGCTATGATTAGTTTTGAGATGGTTATTCCAATGTACATTCAAAATATCCGTGCGTTATCTCCTTTGGAATCGGGACTTTCTTTATTGCCGGGGGCTTTAGTGTTAGGCATTATGAGTCCAATAAGCGGAAAGTTATTTGATAAATATGGCGCGAAAGGGTTAAGTATCGTCGGTATGTCCTTCTTAACGGTATTTACCTTCCTCTTTGTTTTTATTCAAGCGACCACACCCATGGCGCTGATAATCACTTTTTATGCCTTTAGGTTGTTCGGGATTTCGATGGTATTGATGCCCGTCACCACATTTGGGATGAATGCTCTGCCGAATCCGGAGTTGGGAGATGCCTCTGTTATCAATAAAACAACGAAGCAAGTGGCTAGTTCGCTAGGGACTGCGGTCATGATCAGCGTAATGACCCTGATTACGAATACATCCAGTTCTTCGAAAACGCTACTCGCTGGGTATCATGGTTCCTTTTATGTGGCTTCCTTCTTTTGTATCATTGCATTAGTTCTTTCGTTTAAGCTTCCGAAACACGCGGCGTAAAAATGTCCTTTGTGCATATTTTCCGCTGGTTCTACTTAAGGTCGGGCATCCAATCATAGATGCCTGACCTTTTTTAGTTTTTAGGCGTCGTTTCCCCTGCGTATGTTCAACTGCTGTCTCTCGTTGAAATTCATTTGAGTCAATTTTGTCTTGAAATCCGACAAAACTCGCAAAGTATTCCCTCTGTAGATCGCTAAAATAAGTCTTGTAAGTACAGAAAGGGGAATATGAACATGCAAAAAAACAATGAACCATTTAGAGAAACAGATGGAAAGGGCTGGATCGATCACGGACCGCGGAATCATTCTAGAGATCAAGAAAACCCAGATATTTTGGTGCCGCCTGAAACAGACCACGGAACAATGAACAACTTGCGTTTCAGCTATTCGGATGCACATCAAAGATTGGAAGAGGGTGGCTGGACACGTGAGATCACCAATCGTGAATTACCCATCTCACAAGATGTTGCCGGGGTAAATATGAGTCTAGAGCCTGGCGCGTATCGGGAAATGCACTGGCACAAAGAAGCGGAGTGGGGATTGATGCTCTACGGAAACGCGCGAGTGACAGCGATCGATGAGCACGGACGCAGCTTTATTGACGATGTAGAAGCAGGCGATATTTGGAATTTTGAAGCAGGAATTCCACATTCCATCCAAGCGTTGGATCAAGGCTGCGAGTTTTTACTGGTATTCAGTGAGCCGGACTTTTCGGAAAACAATACGTTTCTTGTGTCGGATTGGCTGGCGCATACACCTGCGGATATCGTTGCTGCAAACTTAAAAAAACAGCGTAGTGACCTAGAAAGTTTTCCTAAGTCTGAAAAATACATTTTCAAAGCCAACGTACCAGAAGCAATCGATCGTGTGAATCGCCCAAGCAATCAAGGGGAGGTGCCATCACCCTTTACCTTCCATATTGATACGTTGGAACCGATCGTTTCAGAAGCTGGACAAGTTAAAATCGTAGATCAAACTGTTTTTCCAGCGGCTAAAACAATCTCTGCCGCCTTCGTTGAAGTAGAACCTGGCGGTATGCGTGAACTGCATTGGCATCCGAAAGCTGCGGAATGGCAATACTATATTCAAGGAAGCGCGAAAATGTCTGTTTTCAATTCTGCTGGTTTGGCCCGCACATTTGACTTTAAGGCTGGCGATGTTGGCGTGGTTCCCATCGTAGCTGGACATTATGTACAAAATACCGGGGATGAACCGCTTCGTTTTGTTGAAGTATTCAAAAATCCTGAGTATTCCGATGTGTCGTTGAATAAATGGTTAGGAACATCGCCTTCTCAAATGGTGGCGGATCATCTAAATGTCACGAAACAATTTGCAGAATCGTTGCCGAATCCTGACAAGCCAGAGCCTGTTGTCTGGTACAAACAACCAAAAGAATAAATTCGTAAGACCAGAAAAAGAAGTGTTCTTTTTACTTTTTCTGGTTTTTTAAATGGAGGAATGAAGAAATGGAAAATCGAAGAGTTCCAACGTATCCTGTGTTGGAATTACCGTGGATCGCCTGTTTATTAGCGATCGCTGCGGGATCAATGGATGGCTATACGTATTTTATTGGAAAATCATTTAGTACGGTTCAATCGGGAAATATCATTCTGCTTGGACAGACGATCGCGAAAGGGGATCAGGACCATTTTAAGACAGTGATCTTTACGATCCTCTGCTTTGGATTGGGTGCTATGGTGACAGCAATAATCGAAAAAGCAGGAAACAAAAAGAAAAAGATTTGGGCAGTGGAAATACTACTGATCGAAGCTTTTATCATCGTCATTCTGGGCTGTGCCCCTGTAAACAAGAGCTTAAGTATCCGAGCGTTATGTATGACGATTTCATTTCTTGCGGGGATGCAAGGCAATGCGTTCCATAAAATTGACGGCATGCTGTATGGAAATATCGCGGTCACACTAAATGTCCAATTGGCGTTTAACTATTTAGTCCAAGGGATCACTGGTGTGAAAGATGGCTGGAAAAACTGTTGGCTGTATGTAGCGGTTCTCTTAGGATTCGCAGGCGGCGGATTGATAGGAACGATTTTGACCAGCAACTACGGGGAAAAATCCTTGTGGTTTACAGCGCTCGTTTTAATTGGCATCGCGTGCTATTCAAAAATAATAAAGGTTGAAGACAAAGTGATCTCGGTAGATCCAGTTTAGGAGGAATGAAGTATGAATGTTGACGTTATTGTCATCGGAAGCGGCATCGCTGGCTTGACCGCGGCTTTTGGCTTGGCGAAAGCCGGAAAACAAGTAGCCGTGGTCGAATCGACTGCCTTTGGGGGCGTGGTCTATAACGCAGGAAGCACCAGAAAAAAGGAACTGGTCACCCTTGCCCAGCATGCGCTGCAAAATCAGCGATTGGAACAGCAGGGCATCACGACACCGGTTCAATTGGACTGGAACAATGCGATGAACTGGATAGATAGTATGGAAAATACGGAGGACATGCGGCACCAGCTTTCTTTAAAAGAAGCCGGCATTAAAACGATTTATGGGGAGGCCGTTTTTTGTTCACCCAATAAAATCAAAGTAGACGGCATCACGTATACTGCCGAGCAATTTGTGATTGCGACGGGAGCGGAAGATCGTCTCTTTACATTTGAAGGTCAGGAGTATGTATCGAATAGCGGTGATTTTTTGACTCAGAAGGACTTACCAGAAGAGGTGCTGTTAATCGGGGCAGGTATTATTTCTTTTGCCTTTGCTACTATTGCGACCGCTTTTGGCTGCAAAGTAAGAATCCTGCAGCATAATGAGCGGGCGCTGAAGGATTTTGATCAGGAATTTGTAGAGGAATTGATTGAGATCAATAAAAAACGCGGCGTGCAATTTGATTTCAACGAATCTGTAGAAAAAATCTTGCCGACAGATTCTGAAGAATTGATGGTCCAAACAACCTCAGGGCACACGTTCAACACACAAAAGGTATACAATGTGGCAGGCAGGATACCTAGAATCCAACAGCTTTCGCTGGATAAAGCCGGCGTGAATTACGGCGATCACGGCATCCTCACCAATGATTGTCTGCAAACCAATCAGCCGCATATATTTGCTTGTGGAGATTGTTCAAATGCAGCCGTTCCAAAATTAGCGACATTCGCCTCTTATCAAGCGGAATATCTCGTGTCACATCTGCTAAACAAGAACTTGGCGCCGATCAAGTATCCATTGGCAGCGATGTCGATTTTTAGTGAACCGCGAATCGCACAAGTAGGAGTGACCACGAAAGAAGCGTTGGCGGCTCCAGAAGAATTTCGTATCGAAGAGATCGATAGAAGCGGCTGGCTGGATAGTAAACGAAAAGCCGAATCGATCGCTTTTTTAAAACTAGTTATTAGACGAAGCGACGATCGTATAGTTGGGGCTGCTGCACTCAGTCAGGAAGCAGATGTTTTGATTAATGAGATAACCATGGTTTTGCACGCCGGATGGACGAAAGCAGAGCTGAAAAAGCAAATCCTTGCTTATCCGTCTCCAGCCGGCGAGTTGACTAGATTCTGGAAATAACTGTGTTCATGGATGAGTGGATACAAAAAAAGAATTCTCAAACGAGAATTCTTTTTTTTGTGTTCCCTGTGAGTACCTCGGGAAATTATGTGATGACAGTGATCTGCTGGATCGAATTTCCCGGAACTTGGGGAGGGAGCGAATTTGTCAAGATAGCGGGGTGCTTTAATGTAAATTCAATCTCGCTTCTCTTTGATAAGTGATCCATGGACACTGTTTTTTTATCAGCATTTAGAATGACACCATCTGTGTTAAATGCTTTACCAATGCCATCAGGATCGTTGACAGCCTCTACCTGTTTGAAGGTTAAGACGATCGTGTCCTTGTCTAAAACGGGTGCTTCAGACAACGTCCCTTTGAATACAGGTGCTGTCTTCTCAGCAGACTGCTGTGCTGGTTCCGATTTTTTTGTGGTCTCGTTTTTAGCCTTTGTACAGCCAGTAATGAATAAAACACTTAATGATAGGGCGGCAATAACGACTATTTTTTTCATTGATACACCTCTTCGTTCATAGGATTGCTTAACTATTGAATAGACTAACAGAAATAGTTTAAATTTTTGTTTTGAATCGTTGTTTCTTAATACAAAGAAAGAGCACTCCTAAAAAAAGAGGCTCTTTCTTTACTGGGGAGGGAAGTTACTTATGTTCTCTTAAGTACCGTTTCTCTTCCTTTTCTTCTTTTTTAGCGGCTACCTGTTCTCTATTTTTATCAATTGCAGCCTCAAATTCTACTTTATTCTTCGCTTGATCAAAGGATCGGCGATTTTCTTTGGCGCCATCTCTTTCTGAACGCATGATACAAGCCTCCTTTCGTCCTTCTATGTCCGTATCAAATTATTTCTGACGTTTTTTTCTTCCGCGAGCGTTGCTTTTTTTGACGAGTGAAGCTGCTACTAATGTTGACGTCGCACCTTTGCCAAAAGCTTTATCGGTTACTGATTTTGCCGCACTATATTTTACTGCTGATTTTAGTAAGCTCATACGCTTTTCGCACCTTCTTTCTTTTACTTATAAATTTAGTTTACACCTATTGAAAGAGCACACGAGTTGAATACTGTCGTAGGATCAGACAATTATTGATGCACGGATAAAAAAACACTCCCGCCCGAAGAATGTATGGCGTGGAGTGTTTTTCTAACTTTTTTTAGTTTGGTATCTCTATAGGATAAACGGGCAGAGATGGACTCTTTCGAGGTGTTGGTTTTCTATGCGACTCTTGTTACTGAAACCAATAAATATTGACGAATTACAAGACAGGATTCAAAACAAAAAATCGGTTGCCAATTCTATAATTATATAGAAGTTCATGCTTGTCTATTAGTTATTTTAATAGGCGTATATACCTGTCTCTTATACACATCT
>NZ_NIBK01000001.1:468524-588305 GCF_002174375.1 Enterococcus sp. 12F9_DIV0723
GGTATCACGTATACCAAGAAAAACCCTTTGATCTTACAAACTGAGTATACATTAAAGGTTATTTTTTATCAACATAACAGTTGTTTTTAATTTAAAAAGATTAAAAATAGCTTGATATAGCCGTTTTATAAACATTTATTATGCGCCGTCAGAATAATCGTCAAATTTGGAGGAATATTTCATGTCAAAAAGAGGAGAAAATATTTATAAAAGAAAAGATCAGCGCTGGGAAGGCCGATACAAAAAAGGAAGAAAAGAAAACGGCAAAATACATTATGGATATATCTATGGAAAAAATTATACCGAAGTCAAAGAGCGTCTCATGATGGAGAAAGTAAAATACCAAACTCTTATAGAAGTAAACGGAGAGAGTACGGTAACCTATCAAGAATTTTGTATGACCTGGTTGACTAAAAGAAAAATCATTCTGAAAAAATCAACGTATGCAACATACCTGTATAAGTTAAATAAATATGTTTTTCCTTCTATCGGGAAGATACCTTTAAATCAAGTAACAGCGGACACGATTCAGACACTTGTCCAAACGTGGATCAACGAGGAGTTGCAGCCATCGACCATCCATGTAACGTACCAAATAATGAAAAAGCCGCTGCACGAAGCCTATTTAGAAGAAAAGATTGCTAAATTTCCCTGTAAAAATATTTTGCTGCCTAGAAAAAAAAGAGAGAAGGTACGTTCAATTTCGCGAACAGATGAAATGAAACTTGAGGATCAGGCGAAGAAGAGCCCGCTATCAAAAGGCTTGCCCATCCTGTTAGCGTTAAAAGCAGGGTTACGCATTGGGGAAATTGCTGCACTGACATGGGACGATGTTGATTTAAATAATCGGGTATTAAAAATTGAAAATACTTATCAACGAATCCCTAAGGAAAGCAGCCACGGACGATCAGAGTTGTTATTAGCGCCTGCGAAAACGATCAATTCTGTTCGAATGATCCCAATCGGAACAGATCTCTATCAGTGGTTAAAACGAAGACAGAGAAAAGCTCAAGGTCCTTATGTTTGTTCCGAGAATCAGCGTCCAAGAGAGCCGCGCCTGATCACCTATCATTTTCATCAATTATTAAAAGAATGCGGGTTGGAAAACATCCATTTCCATCAATTGCGACACACCTTTGCAACGAGGTGTATGGAGGCGCAAGGAAACGTCACCGCTATCAGTGCATTGCTTGGACATGCCTCTACGCAGATGACGCTAGATATCTATACAGATGCGGACAGCATTAGTTTGAAGGAAACAATTATGAAAAAAGAACAGACACAAAAATAGGTTTAAAGTTGTTTTACCCCGTCATCAGCCGTCAATCGAGTTAAAAAAAGTCTGTATTATCAAGGCTCATTCGTTATTACCTAGTATACGTGATACTAGGTAATAAAAAATCCTTAATACATGTAAAGACAGGGGGTTATTCTACCATATTATTGATCCATCGAAGGGGTTGATAAGTTATTTTTTAGTTGTTTTTTAGTGAATTTAAACTGGAGGGATGCAGATAGTTCAAATTCTAGCTTTGAAGAAAAATAGAATCCGCTTTTTGAACAAAGGAAGCAGGTACGTTCGTCCATTTTTCTTTCACTGCTTAAAGCGAATTATCTATAGTACAGAGTATTTTTAACTAAACGAATCATGGGGGGATATAAGTGAAAAATAAAACTAAATTATTAGCAGCGACGATTATCTTGACTTCGCAATTGGCATTGCCTGCCACTAGTTTAGCTACCACACAGCAATCAGATGAGAGCGTTTCAAGTACATCGCAGAGTCAGGAAACCAGCGAGACGATCAGCAACACATTGGACAGTTCAATAAAAAATTCAGACAGTCAAAGCAATGATGAAGTAAAAAATAAAAAGACTGCGCCTGCAAATTCGACGGCAGATTCAGACAAAGCCGCTGAAGTGACTACTAAAGACTCTACTAAAGATGCAAGCGATGAATCCATTGATGACTGGATGCCCGATAAAAATCTTCAAGCGATCGTAGCGGGGATTCTTGGGAAAAATGATTTTACAAAAGAAGACATGTTGTCTATTACGAGTGCTTCTGTTGACGACGTAACAGTCAAAGATGTAAAAGGCATATCTTATGCAAAAAACTTAGCCAGCCTAACAGTAACGAATTCTGACCTTTCAAATACGGCTAATATGGCAGAGATAGGAACCTTAACAAAGTTAGAAACGATTGTAGCAACGAACGATAACCTTAAAGATTTTTCATTTTTAGCAAGTTCTCAATTGATTTCATTAACAAGTGTAGATATCTCTAATAATAGCTTAACCGACTTGAATAGTCTAAAAGGTGCGAGCTTCCCAAAAATGGAAACGTTAAATATCTCTAATAACCAGCTAACGGATATAACTATCCTAGAAAATATAGACGTACCCAAGCTAAAAATATTAAATGCAAGCTCTAATAAAATTAGTGATATCACACCTATTAAACATTCTAAAATCGTAAGTGTTGAACAGTTGATCGTAGCAAATAATTTAATTGAAGATACCAGTGCCTTTAAGGATTCTACATTAACTAATTTAAAAATGTTGGATGTCTCGAATAATAAAATAAAAGATATCTCTGTTATGAAAGGCCTGCAAAGCAGATATCCTAATTTACAATCCTTTTACGCGTCGGGAAATCAAATCTCGGATATCACATTTATGGAAGGGTACAATTTAACTACTGCTAATGTAGCTGTTGGACAAAAATATGTCCAAGACATAACGATGGTACGGTCAATCGCTCCGGATAAAAAATATTACACGATCCCGTTACCTATTAAAAGCGTTTCTTTTGCCTTCAACGAAGGAGGAACGATCAATGTAACGCCTGATGCAGAGAATGAAGGATTAAACCTTATGTCTGGTATGGGAATGGGGAGTCCATTCTACTTAAATTATTTTAATGGAGATTTTGGTTCTTTTTGGGATGGCACCGCAACTAGTACTGCGGGAATTAAGTCTTTGGCAGTAACAGCACCTCAAGGCAACAACAATTCTATGTATAGTTTTGGTTGGACAGGGGCAGCTGGTGTATTTCAAGGTCAAGCAAATATTTACGTGAATTGGATAAACGCCCAAGCACCAGTCATAGAAGCAGCGGATCAAACGATACAAGTAGGCGATTCCTTCGATCCAAAGGCTAAAGTAATTGCCTATGATCAACAGAAGGATGGATCACATAAAGTTGATCTAACAAAAGATATCAAAGTTCTAGAAAACAATGTAAAAACTAAAAAGCCAGGTGTCTACCCAGTAAACTATTCTGTCACAAATTCCTATGGAGTTAAAACGGACAAATCAATCTCGGTAACTGTAGAAGATAAAAAAGCAGACACCGCAAAAGTTACTTTTAATGCAGGAAAAGGCGGGTCATTGTCAGGCAATACAACGCTAGAAGTCCCTAAAGGAACAAAAGTGACCGACTTACCCAAAACAGTGGCAAATAAAAATAATATAGAAGATATTTACTTTTTAGACTGGTACCAAAATGGGAAAGCAGTTAATCCTAAAAATGTAACGATTAATGGAGATACAACCTTTACCGCAAAATTTGGCGCAGCGGTTTATCGTTTATACAATAAAAATAATGGTGACCATCTATTGACGAAAAATAAAAATGAGAAAAACAAAATTGCAGCTAAAGGCTGGAAAGTTGAAACGAATCCAAAAAATGACTATGGAAGAGCCGCCTTTTATGTACCGGTCCAAGCAGATAGTGCGGGTAAAAAAACAGTTTATCGTATCTACAATCCTAACAGCGGCGAACATTTCTATACGACGAATAAATCTGAAGCAGATGCTGCTGTTAAGAAAGGGTGGCGTCATGAAACCGACAGTAATTATACTTGGGTATCAGAAGGCGATGTGAAAATATATCGAGAATTCAATCCCGATGTACACACTGCCGGCAGCCATAACTTTACTACAGATTTGAAAGAGCATAAAGACGTTGTGGCACATGGCTGGCGCGACGAATCAAAAGATAGTTCTTTATGGACCGTATTAAAAGCAGGATTCTAATAGTAAAAAGTCATTAACGACTTTGAATAAAAGGGAACAGCGACATGATTATAGAAAAATTTCCCCTTCTGTTTCTCTTTACTCCCAATCATCACGTTTAGATGATTGGGAGTTTTTTATTTGGATGACGTCTGTGAGGAAAAAATATTTATAAATCGAGAAGGACGACGATTAAATTCAATCGCAAACAAAAAATGCACGGCTCAAGAAGAACTGCGCAATTCTGTTCGTTTTTCTATAGAAAATTGTTCAGCAGAAGGAGCCGCGAAGCTTTTATTATTAGGGGTCAATCTTTGCGGATCTTAGATACATGCTTACTGCGTCCGCCGATTTTTGAGGCAAAGTGATCGGATTCTCGTTTACTAGGGAAAACTAACAATTTCTCAGGGTCTTTGTCACGGGTGCGTTGGCCTTCTTTACCGATGTAACCATGTAAAACTTTGACAACATACATACGATCACCTGCTTTTGAAGTTTAGCTTATAGTATACGGATGAAAAAAAGGAAAGCAATGTTTCTGCTTCATACCAAAAAACATTTGTGCAGATGCACAAATGATACTGTTAATCTGCCAATTCTATTTGAGTGTCAAAATATTAAAATGGAAACGTAATCAAAAAAAAAAGGGAGAGAATTCACATGGCGAGTATTACGATTCCGTGGTATGCGGCGATTATAGGTTTGGTTTGTGCAATACTTTTGATTTTAAAGAAAATGAATCCGGTTTATTCATTGTTTTTAGGGGCGATTATAGGTTGTCTAATCGGAGGCGCCTCATTAAATGATACAGTGAATATCTTGATTAGCGGCACGCAAAGTATCATGGGGACTGCAATCCGAGTCTTAGCAGCAGGGATGCTGGCGGGTGTAATGATGGAGTCTGGTGCGGCAGAGTCGATTGCACACGCGATCGTTAATAAGCTTGGTACGAACAAAGCGCTCTTATCTTTAGCATTGTCTACGATGATCATCACGGCAGTGGGCGTATTCATTCCAGTAGCTGTATTGATTGTTGCGCCGATTGCATTGTCAGTAGGAAAACAGACGGGAATCAGTAAGCTAGCATTATTGACAGCGCTATCTGGTGGAGGAAAAGCGGGGAATATCATTTCTCCGAATCCGAATACGATTGCAGCGGCGAATGGGTTCAAATTAGATCTTAGCAGTGTCATGATCGCTGGGCTCGTCCCTGCACTTTGTGGGCTGGCAGCGGCTGTCATTATTGCCAGTTTGATCAAAAAGAAAGGGATCATGGTACAAGAGAGTGACATCGCAGATGAAGAGGGAAAACCATTGATGCCTTTAAGTAAAGCCTTGATTGCGCCAGTTTTGTCCATCGTCTTGCTGCTGATCAACCCAATAGGAACGATGCTCCATATTCAAGCTTTATCGAATTTGAAAATTGATGCCATGTACATCTTACCTTTTGCATCCGTTGTTGGTACGATTGCAATGGGACATGCACGACAAATCCGCGATTATTCAAAAGCTGGTATCTATCGTGTGACAGATACCGTTCTGATTTTAATCGGTGCAGGGGCGATCGCGGGTTTGATCTCGGTCTCTGATCTATCGAAGCAAGTCGTTCATTTAATCTCCATCACAGGCATATCAGGAACATTCTTAGCACCTATATCAGGTATTTTGATGGGACTGGCAGTCGGTTCGACTTCTACCGCCGTTATTTTGGCGACGGGTTCATTCGGAAATGCGATCCTTGCAACAGGAACCTCTTCATTAGCAGCGGCAGTTATGGTCCATACAGGTGCTACAGTGATTGACAGTGTGCCGCAAGGAAACTATTTTCACATCACCGCCAATAGTATGCACATGTCCATCAAGGAACGGATGAAAGTCATTCCTTATGAGATTTGTGTAGGTGGGGTCATGACGATCGTTGCAACGGTTTTATACGGATTTATTTTGAAGTAAAGGAACTTATTTTACCAACTGGCTTGTAAGTATGCGAAGAGTTAAGATTATTTTTAGATAAGGAGAATGACCATGAAAAAAACGTTTGTGTTAGCGCCGGATTCTTTCAAAGAAAGTATGAGCGCTAAAAAAGCCTGTGAGGCAATGGAGCGAGGGATTCGCAAAGTCCAGCCGAACGCGGAGGTCATTCATATTCCAATGGCTGACGGAGGAGAGGGAACGGTAGATGCCTTAGTCGATGGCAGCAAAGGGACACGTGTTTCAGTTGAGGTCTCTGGACCGATCCCTACAGAAAAAGTTTCGACATATTACGGATTGCTGGCGGACGAAGAGACTGCAGTCATGGAAATGGCCAAAGCCAACGGTATCGAACTTTTGGCTGAGAATAAGCGAAATCCCCTGATTACCTCTACCTACGGAACGGGTGAAATGATCAAAGATGCGTTAGAAAAAGGGGTAAAGAAAATCATCATCGGCATCGGCGGCAGTGTGACGAATGACGGCGGAGCCGGGATGGCACAAGCTTTAGGCGCCCGTCTGTTAGATGAAGAAAACAACGAATTGCCTGTTGGCGGCGGCGCCTTGGGAAGACTGGCAACGATTGATCTGAAGCCATTAGATCCGCTATTAAAGCAGACAGAGATCATTATTGCCAGCGATGTCACCAATCCTTTGACTGGACCAGATGGCGCTTCGGTGGTCTTTGGGCCGCAAAAAGGTGCGACACCTGAAATGGTCAAAGTATTAGACGACAACCTCGCTCATTACGCGGCCGTTATCAAAAAAGAGTTCGCCATAGATATTGAAGCCAAACCCGGTGCTGGTGCCGCGGGAGGGTTGGGTGCCGGACTTTTAGTCTTTGCGGGAGCGAAGATGCGTTCAGGAGTCGATCTAGTGATCGAGTTGACGCACTTGGAAGAGGCGATCTTGCAGGCGGATTACGTGTTCACCGGTGAAGGCGGCATGGATTTTCAAACCAAGTTCGGAAAAGCACCTTATGGTGTAGCAAAGGTTGCCAAAAAGCATCATAAGCCTGTCTTTGCATGCGCAGGATATATTGGTGAACAAGTGGACGTGCTCTATGACGAAGGCATGACAGCTATTTTTGGGATATTGGCTAAAGCAGAGTCCATAGAGGCTGCGTTGCAGTCAGGAGAGCGCAATTTGGAACGAACCGTCGAAAATATCGTGCGTGTTTTATCTGTCTAAGCGAAGCGGATATTTTGTCATCTATGAAAAGATCGCTAAACTAAGAATAAAGCAAAGCATGTGTAGGGCGGGAGAACAGTGAGCAATTTATTGACGAAGGAACAAGCCAATTTGATCGTGCAGAAGTTGATGTCGGATATTCCTTATAATATTAATATCATGAACGAGCAAGGGTTCATCATTGCAAGTGGGAAGAAAGGACGAATCGGCGAACGTCACCGCGGCGCTGAGCGAGCCATTTCTCAAGGTCAAATGGTTGAAGTCTACAAGGATACATCCTTAGAAAAAAGAGGTACTAATGAACCAATCATCTTGAATGGGGAATTATTGGGAGTAGTAGGAATCTCTGGAGAACCGGAAGAAGTGCGCCCCTTCACCAAGCTTGTAAAGTCCATCGTGCTTCTTTTAGTTGAAGAGCTCAATGAATTCAGTAAAAAGGAAAAGAAAAATCAGCAGAAGCGTGATTTTTTAAATGAACTGCTTGCGACGAAAGAACGGTATGAGGAAGCAACGGTCCACAGAGCGTTGGAGGCGTATGGCATCAATTTACTGATGCCGAATCGGTGTGTTTGGGCATCTGAACAAGAGGATTTGCGTCTACTGTTTCCTTTACATGAAATATTTGAATGGAATGGTCGCTATTTGGTTTTTGTAGATACAGAGACAACGATTGATCAGTTGAAAGGCTCCCTGATCGTAAGCCCACCACGTCTGAATTTGGGAGAATGCTTGAAAGAGGTGGAGAATACCTATTTGTATCTGCTCTTTTTAAAGATTCCGATGACTCAGCTCTTTTTCACAGAGTCCTATTATTATGCGCAGTTGTTTGATTTTCCGCTGTCTGTAGACTCTATACTGTTAAAAAAAGTGGAAACAATCTATGAAGAGTACTATGAAACACTGATTTGTCTGGCTGAGACTAGTACAAATATCAAGGCCGGAGCAGAGCATCTGCACATCCATCGAAATACCCTAAATTACCGAATCCAGCGTATCACAGAGTTGACTGGAAAAGACCCGCGGACATGGTCGGATCTCTGGCTATTGATGTATCACTTTGCTTATTGCTTTAAAAGACGATTGAATTAGAAAGACGTATCTAATTCAATCGTCTTTTTTTTGCGTTTAAAAATAATCATAAAAATTCAATTATTTTACTTATCAAAAATAAGAATAAACGCTAACAAGAATGGCGTTTGCTAGTGTGTACCTATCCTTTTTTTGAAGCCGAAGTCCCTTCCTGTCGCTACATTTATTTTATTAATAAAACCTCCTAATTACTTGTTTAAAGCCTTTTATATGTTCTTTTTCAGACAGATTTTTTCTAATTGTTGACGATCTGTCTCTTATACACATCTAGATGTGTATAAGAGACAGCATTTATTTTATTAATAAAACCTCCTAATTACTTGTTTAAAGCCTTTTATATGTTCTTTTTCAGACAGATTTTTTCTAATTGTTGACGATTGATTTATGAGAGTTTAATTGTTACTAAAATAACAATCATTCTGTTATTATCATCTTTAGGATTCTTATTTTTATCCTTATTTTTACCCAAAGAACATAAAAATGAATGAAGATGAGATCTGATGCAACGAGCAATTGGTTGCAAAACTGAAAAGAGGTGTGATAAATGCGAGAGGCTTTTTTTAGTAAAAAAGTTCGGATCCTCCTTGTTTTTTGTCTCTTCTGTTTTTTTACTGGTTTTTCAGTCTTTCTGATAGGATCACCGACTATCCAAGCGGTCACAGGAAATCCTGCCGTTCCTAAAGGGGCAATCTCCGTAGACGGAATTTTTGCTCCACCCAATATACAAACGAAATCAGGGGGGACAAGTGGGAATACCGGTGTCACTGTAGGACCAAGCACTGAAAATAATGGGGTTCCCTTCTCGGAAGTAACGTTATCTGGTCAACAAAACGCCGTATCCATCTGGTCGGATGCCCCGTATCGAATGGACTTCTCGAAAAGCTTTCATGGACGAGCGTATGTCAACTTTGGAACAGTACAAGCGGATGGTTTTGCGTTTGTGATGCAAAATGATAGTCGAAAAACAGCTGCTTTGACCAAGGCGTTATCCGGAAATGATGGTCAAAATCTTGGGGTTTATGGAGATTCAGGATCAAGTGCATTTTTTGGAGTTCTAGTATCGACTCCTGAAAAAAAAGCAATTCAGAACTCAGTATCCATTGAGTTCGATTTATATGCTAATATCAGCGGCGATAATATGTACGATGCTGATTTTCCTAAAGTTCCACATATGGCTTATAGCTTTCCAGGTGATTTGAATAAAGGATATGTTTCAAATGGATCTAACGGTAACAATTGGACAGAATTTGGTGGGGGAGTAAAAGCTAAAGTCCATCACTACAGTCCGCAGCTTCTGAACGGAATTGTAGGAGATACTATTCAGGACAATACGTGGTATGAATTCCGTTACGATTTTGACAAGACAAGCGCTTCTTTTACCTATTATTTGATGAATCCGATGACAGGGGCTAAAACCCCTGTCACGTCGATCCCTTGGTCAGATTTAAGTTCTGCGCTGAAATTATCTGAGAACAATAATAAGGCATACTGGGGATTTACAGGCTCGAATGGTGCGGCAAATGGCGAGGTCAAATTTGTCTTTACGCAAGTTCCCGTCGATCTAGATGCTGGATTAAAAAATGATGTCTCGAGTGGTCAAGCCTCCATTGTTGACCCTAGTGGGAACGACAACTATCAAGCATCGCTTCCTGCTGCGCAATACGGTGACCCAGTGACGATGAAAAGTCACTTTTCTGTGATGCAAGGAGAAGATTCTTTAGCTATCAATGACTGGGATACCGTGATCAATCCAACTGTTTTTGATTTAACAAAATCTGTAACTAATGTTCAGGCAATCATTGACAATAAGGTGATGCAAGGAACGGTTGTTGAACAGGATGCAGTCAGCGGCCAAGTCAAAGTAACGTTTCCTGGGTTGAAGCTGCCGCCAGGAAAAGCGATTGATCTTCAATACACGGCACAGACGAAAGCGACGGGAGAAACACAAAAAACAATGTTATCTAGCTCTATCCATACAACAGAGTTAGGAAATAATACACCGAGAACATTTCCAAGCAATCCTGTGTCTTTTTGGACGCATGCGGAAGCACCGACGCAACTCGACTGGGATCAGAGTACGACGAATCCTGTCAAAGAAATCAATGTAGATAAGTCGGAGCTTACTCAAGGATACCAAGGAACGTTTCTTTGGAACGACTCAGACAACGGTGAAAAAGTACAGTTTTATTTAAAAAAAGGCAATGAAACGATTCAGAAACTGCCTCAAGTAACAACAAACGGAACACCGACACAGCAAACGGCAAATTTCACGATCCCGAACGACAAAATAACGTATGGTGAAAATGATTTGAAAGTAGAGGCTTATCATTTAGACAAGGATGCAAAAGAGATCAAGGAAAAAAACAGTCTCACATTAAAATTAAATGTAAGCGGGAAGTTGATCCTTCAATCTGCGCCTTCTGCATTAAAATGGACTGGTCGTTTGGCTGGGGATTCAAAAGGAACTTTGAAGCGTGATGCCGGGAACACAATGGCACTTAATGTGCTGGACAGCCGAGAAAAGGATCATGAGTGGTCGGTTGGAGTCACTGCAGAAACGCAGCCTCAAACGCCTTTTCATTTGGTTTGGCGGCAAGCAAATGCATCGGATCAGCCAATCACTGATACGCCGATCCCGGTGATGAATGCCAGCAGTGTTTCAGCAAAAAATTATGTCTATTCCAAAGAGTGGAAGGAATCTGAAGGAGTATTGCTGCAAAGCGAGGAGTATTTGCACGTCGGCGATTACAGCGGGAAGATTCTTGTTCATTGGAACCTTTATGACACAGAAACACCAGAATAGGGGAGAAAACACGCATGTTTAAAGCATTCAGCATATGGATTCTATTACTCGGCAGCATGATCTGCGGCGGAACATCGGTGCTTGCGTCTGAACAATCAAACGTGACTTCGGATGAACAGTCCGTCATCTTCCGTTTGATCGATAAAAATCCCAATGTTGCGCATGACGATCACTTGTCTCCGAGAAAAGGACTCAGCAGTATCAAAAAAGGCGCTCCTACAATAGTCATATTTGGTAAAAGATGGCATATGCTGCCTAAAACAAATGATACAAACCTAGTGCTGCTTTCTTTTATCGGAACATTGCTAGTGGGACTGGTACTGCTGATTTTTTGGAGACGAAGGAGGAAGCAGGATGAAGAGGAAACAAAGAAGCGCTAAGTTTGTTCTAATAGGACTGTGTCTTTTTGGTCTGACTGCCGCTGAGACGCATGTCCAAGCACAAAAGGAGACACCTGTTTCGATCAGAATCGTGGAAACGCCGATTCGGTTAGAGAAGGTCAGTGCACCGACTTTCGGTACCTATGAACGATCAGTCAGACCACAGGAGTTGCGAGCAACAAGCGACTTAACGATCCAAGTGAAAGACCTGCGGGAAAATAAAAAAACGCCATGGCGCCTGTATTACCAGCTAAGCAGTTTTTCAAATGGGAAAGAATATGCCGCATTTCTTGATTTAGGAAAAGGACACTTACGCACCTTAGATAACGGACAAGAGGTTTCATCGGAGCCAAAAAAGGTATCACTGCGATCAAATGAAACCAAGACCCTCGTGACTGCCTATTCGACGAAGGCATCAGAATACCGCTATCGGATCAACAAACAAGCAATCAAACTGACGATTCCGGGAAACCTCCCTGAAGGAGACTTTGTTGCGAAACAAACTGTGACATTAGTGAATATCCCAGAAGCAAATTAGAAAAAAACTTTAAGGAGAGAATCACCATGAAAAAAAACTATTTATTGTCCTTCGTTGCATTTAGCACAATAGCAGTAGCATTTGGCGTGACTAGCGCCCATGCTGCCGCTGCACCTGATCAGCAAAAAAATACACCGACTGTCGTAACGATCCAAGACGATACAGATACGAAGGCTGATCCTACTGCCCCTAATGAAAAATTATTGACACTAGAAAAAGTACCAAGCAATTACAATTTTGAATCCAAATTGCAAAATAATCAGTACGCGATTGCCAGTGGAACGATCACGGACGGGTCTATCGATGTCTTTAATGATACGATCGCTAGAGACTGGTCTGTCAAAGCCTCTGTTGATGGCAATACGATCACACGAAATGGGGATTCCAAGACCTTCGCAGTGACTTCTTTCAAAGTCAACGATCAAGAACTGACAAACGGTACAGGCGTCGACGGTATCGTGGCCAAAGCGCAAGCCGCAAAAACAGACACGAATAATACGGGTGTGATCAAAACATCTGTGACCGCGGTTTCGATTGGATTTACGGATACGGATAAAGCACTGAGAGTAAATGATAAGTTAGCAGGGAAGATCGATTATCAATTGTTCAACACCGCGGATGCCCAATAAGGCGCTAAGAAGCGAGGAGAAAATACGATGTTCAAACACTCATTGATGCGACTGGCGGGAGTGGTTCTATGTACCTTTCCGTTGCTGACTCCAACAGTCACCCACGCAGCGGACGTAGGCTACGATGTCCAGGCGGTGATTCCTGAAAATCAGGTAGACAAAACAAAAAGCTTCTTTGATCTACGGATGCAGCCGAATCAAAAACAAACAATCTCAGTAAGGATCAATAACACTTCGGACCAAGATTCGGAATATAAAGTCACCATTAATCAAGCTTATACCAGTGACCAAGGATTCATTGATTACAGTGATCCCAAAAAAGCAACAGAAAATGAGTATCCCTATGCGATCCATTCGATTGCGAAGGTCGACGATCAGGTCAGGGTTCCTAAGAATAGTAGTAAAGAAGTACCTATCACGCTTTCGATGCCCAAAAAATCATATGATGGACAAATTTTAGCTGCGATCCAAGTCGTGAAAACAGATAAAGAATCCGAGACGGGCATCTCTAATAACTATGGGTATATTCTTGGGCTGAAACTGACAGAATCCGATGCCGTGATCAAACGTCAGCTCACACTTACTAGTGTCAAAGCGGCTGAAAGCTTTGGCAAGACAAGCGTAGTGGCAGCGTTAAAAAATCCTACGATGGATGCGTATGGTCATTTGAAGTACGAAGCTGAAGTAAAAAAGGCCTCGTCAGGATCGGTCGTTCGCACCGTTTCCTACGACAACGAAATGCAAATCGCGCCGAATTCAACGTACCTCTTTGCCATCGACTGGCAGAATAAGAAGTTAGAAGCTGGAAAATACGAGTTGCACTTAAAAGTCTCCGATGCGAAAAAGAACGTATGGACATTTGATCGTCCCTTTACTATTTCCAAAGAACAAGCGAAGGATGTCAATGAAGCGACGATCGAGGCAACAGACAATGACCGTTTGCCTAGTTGGGTCTTCATCGTTATTGGGATTTTATTGGCGATCATCCTATTAGGAATCATTTGGTTGCTCTTGGCCAAACGCAAAAAGAAAGACGATAAAGAAACAAAATAAAGAGGATCGTGCGGGTGCACGATCCTCTTTTTACGCGGCTGTCGATAGGTTCAAATCTTTTTCATTGAAGGTATCGCCGTGTTCTAAATCTCCGTATTTGTAGCCTCGCTTGAACCAGTTGATTCGTTGTTGGCTGGTGCCGTGAGTGAAGCTGTCAGGAACGACATAGCCTTGATATTCTTTTTGGAGCGTGTCATCTCCGATCGCGTTTGCGGCAGTGATTGCTTCATCGATGTCGCCTTCTTCCAAAATTGGTTGTCCCTGATAGGTTTCACCAGAGAGGTATTTGGAGAAGCAGCCGGCTAAGTAATCTGCTTGCAGCTCCAAGCGAACGCTGTATTGATTGTATTCAGTCTTAGAGACACGTTGGCGAATTTTGTCCAATTGCTTTGAAATACCCAGCTCATTTTGGACATGATGTCCGACTTCATGAGCGATCACATAGGCCATCGCGTAATCACCAGTTGCTCCATAGTTGTTTGACAGCTCATCTGCAAAGCTTAGATCTAAATAAACATTTTGGTCCGCGGGGCAATAAAACGGACCGACTTGAGAAGTTGCTTGTCCGCAGGCAGAATTAACACTATCGGTAAATAAGACAAGCTTCGGATTTTGGTAAGGCTCATTCAACTCTTTGAACTCACCATTCCAATAATCCTCTAAATGAGCAAAAACAACTGCCGCAAATTCCTTTTCATCGGTATATTCCTTGGAAGAGACATTCTCCGTCTCGTAAGTCGCCGGTGTGACGCCTCCTCCCAACGTATCAGTGACGGTACCTAGATCTCCGCCTGAGAGAAAGAAAACAATGATAGCAATCAAAAATACTCCGACCCCGCCGCCAGCAGCGATCTTGCCAGTCGGTCGTCCGCCCACTGAACGGTCTTCTACATTTGAACTTTGTCGATCTCCTCGCCAACGCATAACAGTTCCCCCTTTATTTTCACTTTTATTTTAGAGGAAAATGCAACAGCCGCCAACGATATCGCTTCGCGTTGAATTACTGTTGCTTTATTAATAGTAGAAAAGCGATTCCCAAGAACAAAAAAATTAAAATCGTTAAAACATAGACAAATGGTTCACTTAATTGAAGAAAAATGACGAGTACCGATTTTTGGCTGAAAGAAAATGGTGTTTAAATAAGTAATTATTCACTAGTTGAGAAAAAGGGAAATTCTTCGACAGGAGAGATAAATACTGATATATCAATGTTTTTAGCAGGTTTAAAAGTGATTCACTAAATAATGAATTTAATAAAAAACAATATTGAAATATATTTGTAACAATTCTTTTATATGCGTGATATATCACTATGTTAGAATTACTTCTGACCTTATGCGAAAGATAATTTTAATTCTACATAATAGCCGGAGGAATAATTCGTGAAAAAAAGTATATTATCAGCATTGTTAGTGTGTACAATCGCTGTATCAGCAGTTCCTAGTATCGCACTAGCGGATAATTATGACCAACAAATCCAAGAAAAAGATCAAAAGATCAGTGAATTACAAGGCAAACAGTCGGGTGTTCAATCACAGATCGACGGATTAACAAGTGAAATCGCAACAGTTAGCGGACAAGTAAAAGACTTAGAAGCGAAACAAGATCAATTAAATAAAGACACGATGAAGTTGCAAGATAAAATTGCAACATTGAAAGTACGTATCGCAAAACGTAACGAAGTTATCAAAAATCAAGCACGTGATACACAAGTGAAGGGTCAAGCGACCAGCTATGTATCAGCCGTATTAGATGCTGATTCATTATCAGATGTCATTGGCCGTGTTCAAGCGATGTCAACCATTGTCAAAGCCAACAAATCATTGATGGAACAACAAAAAGCGGATGAAAAAGCCGTTGAAGCGAAGGTTAAAGACAACGAAGCGAAAGTTGCTGAAGTTCAAGAAAATCAAAAAGAACTAGAAGCACAAAAGAACGAAATCGCGAACAAACAAGCAGAATTGAATGTTGTGAAAGCGAACTACGCTGCAGAACAAGCGACTGCTGAACAAGATAAATCGAAATTGAAGAAACAACAAGAAGAAGCGAAGGCAGAACAAGCGCGCATCTTGAAAGAGCAAGAAGAAGCAGCAAAAGCACAAAAAGCAGAGCAAGAACGTCAAGCAAAAGAAGCAGCGAAAGCACAAAAAGCCTTCGAAGACGCTCAAGCAAAAGCAGCGAAAGAAGAAGCTGCAAAAGCAGAACAAGCAAAAGAATCTTCTGAAAGCTCGTCAGTTTCTTCAACAGAAGCGTCATCATCAAGTGCAACTGAAGAAAGCTCTACAGCCGCTTCAACTACTGAAACAAAAACAGAGCAAACAAGTTCTACTGAAAATTCAAAAACACCAGACCCAACACCGGCACCTACTCCTACTCCTTCAACAGGCGGCGGAAACAAAGTAGACCACACCGGTTCAGGCAATATGTATGCAGTTGGTCAATGTACATGGTATGTGAAACAAGTTGCACCATGGGCTGGAACGTATTGGGGCAATGGTTGTCAATGGGGTGCTTCAGCTGCAGCTGACGGTTTCCAAGTTGATGGTACACCAGCAGCAGGCGCGATCGTAAGCTTTGGTCAAGGTCAATCTGTGGGAACATGGAATGCTGATCCTACTTATGGACACGTGGCGTATGTTCAATCATACAACGCTTCAAACAACACGATCACGATCACTCAAGGCGGTATGGGCTTCCCATCACCAACTGGACCAAACACTGCAACATTAAGTGCAGCAGGTCTAACATATATTCACCCATAAAAAACGAAATAAACGAGTGTCCGAGAAATCGGGCACTCGTTTTTTTTATGCGCTGAAATGGAAGAAGCCTCGGAAATCAACGTTCGCGCGGCTTCTTTTGATCGGTGGAAATGGCATAGATCGACAGCAGCAGGCAGACGACCGCTAAAAAGGTCATCACCCAAAACACATTGTGGAAGGCACGGACAAAGTGAGCGCCCAGTTGAGGTGTGATGTACCGCACACCAGGTAATTGAGCAAAAAGGACTGCCGAAGCGATGCTGATTCCGAGACTCATTCCGATCGTTCTGAAAAAGGAAGTGAGCGATCCAGCAACGCCGGTGAATTGTTTCTCAACAAAGGACATCGCCAATGAATTATTAGGTGACAAAAAGATGCCCATGCCGACGCCGTTCAATAGAATAGGGAGCAGCACCAGCAGCCAGTTTAGCTGCAACGGGTAAAAGGTATACCCGATCTGTGAAAGAATCAAAACCAAAATTCCAGAGAGGATTAATTTACTCGAGCCGATCTTATCCGACAAACGTCCAGCAATGGGTGCGATGATCAGCATCACGACTGATTGCAAGACCATCACGAGACCGCTGATCATGGGATTGATTCGATGGAAGCTCTGCAAATAGAAAGGCAGCAGAATATTTGAAGCGACATTTGTCAGCATCGCCAAAAACAAAGCGAACATCGAAAGCATGAAGCGTTTGTTTCTTAACACATGTGGGGAGATCCAGGGACTTTCGCTGCGATCATCTTGGATGAAGGAGTAGACCGTCAAAGCAGCACCGATCAAGAAGGCCAAACTGCCGACCAAGTAACGCGCGCTGGCACTTTGGAAAAAGAGACTGGATAGGGATAAGACAATGATCCCGACAGAAAAAATTCCTTGTCCCAACCAATTCGCATTTTTTAACGGTTGTTCGATCGTTTGTTTAGTCATTTTCGGGAAGTGAAAGACGCGATAGCCGATAAGACTAAAAATCACACCTAAAGGGACATTGATCAAATAGATCCAACGCCAGGATAGTGCCGAAAGCAGCACCCCGCCAAGAGCGGGACCAGAGATCGCCCCCACCGAGATGAACATCGAGATGATCGCCAAGGCGGTCCCTCGTGTTTCCGGAGTGGAATACTCTGTCGTAAGTCCAATGGAGTTCGCCATGATCATCGCCGACCCGACCGCTTGAACCACTCGTCCTAGTAAAAGAATCGTAAAATTTGGCGAAAGGCCGTTGATGAGTGAGCCGATCGTGAATAGCACGCCGCCGATCAGAAAGATGAATTCTTTTGACAATAAATCTCCGAGGTGACCAAAGGCGACGAGCAAGATCGTTGTAGTGATCAAGCCAATCTGGACGATCCAAGTGGCTTCATTGTTTGTAATGATCAGTGCACGGCTGATCGTCGGCAGGGCCAAATTCGTACTCTCACCAGAAAGAGAGGTGATAAAAGAGAAAAGACCTAATATAATAATCGATTTACTTAGTGTTCGTTGTTTTTCCATGATGATCGCTCCTACGATTTAGAAATGGTACTCGGTCCTATTATAGGAACAATCCACGAAAAATACGACGATCTTGTATCGCTGCGTCTGCGCCTCTCATTAAAGGTTCGTCTTTTCCCGTGGTCTCGGGACTATCAAAATCCACTGATTCCGTTATAATGGACAAGTATGATTTTTTACATAGAAGGGAACCACTAAAGCATGTTTACAAAGTTTTCAAAGGACATACGCTCAGATTTGTTCAAAACAAAGTCAGATGAGCTTCAAGATAAAGAGACACTGCGACGATTAACCGAAGCAAATGGCGGCAATGCCTTTAGCGATGAACAGTTAACGGCTATTCGATTTCCTATGCAGACACATTTACGAATCATCGCAGGAGCAGGAAGCGGCAAAACGCAAACGATTTGTGCCAAAGCTGCCTACCTCTTACTGGAACAAGGAATTGATCCAAAGGCGATCATGATGTGCACCTTTTCTCGAAAGGCCAAACTAGAAATGGAGGCACGGGTCAATCACTATTTGGGCGGCAATGCCCGGATCAACGTTCAAACATTCCACGGCTGGTTCAATGGGGAATACAACGCGTTGATCCGCCGCGACCCTCGCTTGAATCAATGGGGGATCGAAGGAACGATCGATGAGGACCAATATTATCAAACACTGACTCAGCTGATCAAAAAGTACAAGTTGTATAATTTTGATAAATTTGATGAACGGACGATTGCTTCTCGAATCAGCTATTGGCGCAACATGGGCTATTCGGATGACGAAATGGTAGGGTTTGTGGCAAACTATTTCGATGATGAAGATCTGATCCTGAACCACTCGCTAAGTACCGTTTTCCAACAATTTTTGGCGGAGCTGGCAATGCTGAAGAAGTCCCAACGTTTTATTACGTTTGATGACATGCTGTTCAACCTTAAGCAGATGTTGGAAAATGACGCCGACGCACGTCAGATCCTACAGGAAAAGTACCGCTATATTTTTATTGATGAGTTTCAGGACATCAATCCCTTGCAGAAACAAATCATCGCCTTGATCTGTCCGCCGGATAAGCACTCGAAGCAAACGGCTGCAGGAAAACTGATCATCGTCGGCGATGACGATCAAAGCATCTATTATTTCCGAGGAGCAGAACCTCGTTATATCAAAGAGTTTGAACAGGAGTATCAGCAAACGTCGCTGCAACTGATGACGAATTACCGGTCAGAGGCGCCGATCGTTGAAGCGGGAAATCGCCTCATTCAATACAATGGTCACGATCGTCTAGAAAAGACGATGATCGCCAATAAAAAAACGTCTGAGCATGAGTGCTATGGCATTGGATTCAAAGATGACGACGAAGAAGCCGCTTGGATCGGAATGAAAATCCAGGAACTGACCCGGCAGACAGCGGGAAAAGATGGGCGTCCAAATTATCGTGAGACGATGGTCTTATACCCAACCAGGGTGCAGCTGCGTTCTTTGTTAAAGCAGTTAAAAAAACAAAAAGTTCCCTTTGTTACACCCTCGAATGACGACTTGCTGGGAATTTTCGGTTTGCCTCCATTCAAGACGCTTTTCCAACAATTAGAGCTGCTGGCTTCGGCATCGTCGATCCAGCAGAAAAACGAGGCGCTGAAAAAGATCATTCAGCAGTATGCGTTTCTTCATTTTATTAAATTTGGTGCCAGTGCCGCCTTTAGTGAGAAATTGTTTAGTAAAAACAAATTCAAGGTCAAGGATCTCGTCGCGTTTTTAGTCAGTGAACGAAACCTTTCTCAGGCTTCACAGGAGCAGGCAAAGCAATTTTTCAAGCAGATCTATCTGTTTTATCAACAGCAGCAATTGGAATTAGCTGAACTGGCGGAGGCGCTGCTCGCGACACCCAAAATCAAAAAAGAGTTGAGTGACGAAGAGAGCGATTGGCTAAGGAAAGAATTGATAGCAGCAAAGGATTGGCCCGGTCTGCTGGAGGCCTATCAGCAAGCCAGTGAACAGAACCAATCGATGAAGAAACGGCTGCAGGATTACGACCAAGAAAAATTAAACGCAGTCTATTTACTCTCTATCCATGCCAGCAAAGGCTTGGGAAAGAGGACGGTTTTCATTAAAGGCGTCTACCAAGATGCGCTGCCTAATCATCACACGGTGGAAAAGGCCGAGTGTGATCTGCAACGAGCCAAAGAAGAAGCGGCGCCCCCTACGACGATGGAGGAACAACGACGTCTGATGTATGTGGCTCTCACTCGCGCAAAAGAAAACCTATATGTCACCTATCCTAAAACAGTCAACAACAAGACGGTCACGGCTTCCCCTTTCTTAAAAGAAGCAGGATTGCCCCTCAAAGAATATCAAAAAAATAGTATACTATAGGAAATAGGAGGGCGTATGACGAAGGTAAGAATAGAAGTGGGGAATGCTGGGTATTTGCGAGCTGCGAGCTGTTTTATTCGTATGGAGGTATTTGTACGTGAACGAGCGTTAGCGATGACGGATGAATTCGATCAAAACGATACGCCAGATACCGTGTACAGCGTCCTTTTCGTGGAAGACCTCCCTGTAGCGACCGCGCGCTTTTTGTTGGATGAGGAGGGCACTGCTCGAATTGGCCGTGTGGCGACACAAAAAGACTACCGAGGCAGGCAGTTAGGCCGACAAGCAGTCACCGCGCTAGAGACATTTGCGAAAGAAAAACAGATGAAACAAATCCTGATCCATGCAGAATTAACGGCGGCCGCCTTTTATGAACAATTGGGTTATGTTCGAATGGGCGAGCGTTACGAGGAAGATGGCGTACCTTGTATAACACTGGTAAAAAAACTGTAGGTGAAACCGAAAGGGTGGAGGAGTTATGGTGCATCAAGAACAAGCATTGACGTCTTTTCAAGCTGGGAAAAATTGTTGCCAGGCTGTTGTCGAGGCCTATTGCGAGGAGATGGGGATCTCTGAGGAGGAGGCTCATCTACTAGGAGCCAGTTATGGCGGAGGAAACTATCAAGGCCTTTGCGGTGCGTTGGCGGGAACCTATATCGTCGCGAACGCCCTCGAGGGAACCCTTGACGAATCCGATCCTGCGAAGTGTCAGGCAGACAAGGCAGGCAATCGTATCGTTGCGATGACGCAGGCCTTTGAACAAACCTGCGGCTCGCTGTATTGCGGGAAGCTGATCAATAACCGTCCTTGTCTAGAGTATGTTCGTAGGGCTCTGGACATCCTGGAAGAACATTTAGCCGAATAAGCAGTGGGGCCCTCTCCGTAAAAGTATGGAAGGGGCTTTTTTATTCATTCAGAAAAGAAGCGCTGTACAAAAAGAGTTTGTCAAACGCCACAGGCTATGTTACGATTTTCACTATCCAGACAGGGAAAAGGAGAAGCAATGGAGAAACAGTGGAAGAAGATAGCTGCAACGAGCCGTTCAATAATCAAGCTAGTAAAAGAGTACGCAGTGATCGGTCTGTTTAGATGGAAAAAGCAAATCGCCAGCGGTCTGATAGTGATCAGTGTTCTGCTATTGCTGACGCTTATCAATACACTGATGCCCCATAATTCTGCTTGGCTGCAGGGAAAATGGTCCAGCCAGTCAGTGACTTATTCCTTTAAGCCTGGAAACGAAGCATTTACGAGCTGGACGATCAAGTGTAGAAATAAAGTCGCGTTGAAGCAGGCCAAGGTCGCTGTTAATTCTACGAAAAAATGCGTGGTCATGACGGATGATGGCAACAATATCGAATACCATGCGACGCGAACCGGCAGAAAACAATTGGAATTGAAAATAGTAAGGGATGGCCAGTCTGACCAACTCATTGAATTAAGTAAAAAATAGCCAAGATCGCTCATCGATTCAAGATGTGCGATCTTTTTTCGTGAGAAGAACAATTCTTTGCGGGACTTCTAAAAAAATAGTACTATCGGAAAATAGGATGAATAAAAAAGGGGATTTTATCATGAAAGTTGTAGTAATCGGCGGAGTAGCAGGGGGACCTTCCTTTGCCACACGGTTGCGCCGTTTGAATGAAGAACATGAGATCGTTATTTATGAACGTGGAGAACATATCTCCTATGCCAGTTGTGCGCTGCCTTATTATCTAGGCGGTGTGATCGAAGACTTGGATTCATTGATCGAGCGAACACCCGAAATATTAAAAGTCAAAAACAATATCGATGTCTTCACGAAACACGAAGTGACCGCTATTGATCCAGATAAGAAACAATTGGTCGTTAAAGACCTGGCAACAGGAGAAGAAACGACTACGAATTATGATAAATTGGTTATTTCCGCAGGCGCGCGTCCAACGCTTCCGCCGATCATTGGCGCAGATAAAGCAGAAAATGGGTTTGTTTTACGCAACGTAACGAATGCAGCGGAGATCAAAACCTTTATCGATACTCATGATCCGAAAAAGGTCCTGGTTTTAGGTGCTGGAGTGATGGGACTGGAAGTAGCTGAAAACTTCAAACATCGCGGAATGGACGTGACATTAGTGGATCAATTGCCGCAGGTCGCCTTTCCTTATGATGAAGAAATTGCAGACTTGATCTACGATAAATTGATCGAAAATGGGTTGCACGTTCACTTGGAAACACGTGTAGAAGAGATTCGTCAAGCCGGAAAAGAGGTCGTCTTATCTGATGGCACGACGATCGATCCAGACATGATCCTCTTCGCTACCGGGGTCGCACCAAATAATGAAGTCGCAAAAACAGCAGGGATCGAGTTGTCGGACGATGGACAGATCATCGTCAATGATCAGCTGGAGACCAATCTTTCGGATATTTATGCCATCGGCGACATCATCAAAACGACCAGTGTAGTGACTGGATTGGCCACCTCAAGTATGCTGTCCAGCGCCGCAAACCGCCAAGGCCATATGCTGGCGGACATGATCAACGGCACACCGATGCATTACCGAGGCTATGTCGGTGCGGGCGTCGCGAAAATTTTTGATTATACTGCAAGCTATGCGGGAATGACGGAGCATGCGTTGAAGGCTGCGGGCGTGACCAACTACAAATCAGTCTTTGTAACGCCCTTTGATCATGCCTATTTCTACCCAGGTGCGACGCGTCTGAATCTGAAGATCATTTTCGACGCGACAAGCGGGAAAATTTTAGGCGGTCAAGCAGTGGGGGAAAAGGGCGTTGACAAGCGCATGGGTGAATTATCAGTGGCGATCACTGGAAATCTGACGGTCTTTGATTTACCAGATCTGGAATTGCCATACTCACCGCCTTATTCAACCACCCGCGACCCATTGAACATTGCGGGATACGTCGCGATCAATCAAATGACCAATGTTGTTGAAACGGTCAAGGCTTCAGAGATCCCAGCAGAAGATCTGGCAACTGCCTTCTTCTTGGACATTCGCGAACCCGGCAAGGCCAAATCCGGCAGTATCGAAGCCACGAAAAATATTCCGATGAACGAATTGCGTGATCGGATCAATGAAATCCCTCGGGACAAAAAGGTGTATATTACGTTTAGAAAAGGCTTGGATACGTATACTTCCGCACGCATTTTGGCGGGCTTTGGTATTCCAGCGATTTTGATCGAGGAGTAAGAAGATGGACGCATTCAAAGAGCTCTTCACTCCAGCGCAGCAGTTTTTAATGTTGCAGGCGTATGTCGACTCGAAGCTGACAGAGGAAGAATTGATGAATTTCTCCCTCTTAGAATCAACCAAAGATGTTCCTGTGGTTTTTTATTCTGCCGGGGTGATGGTCATCCAACCAGCCCTCGATCTAGGGAACTTTACTCATGCGTTCTTTTCAAAAGAGCAGCTTGAGATTCGCCGACAAGACCGCGAGCTGATCCTTGAGTTGCCTGGACAAGCAGTCCGCTTTGTCTTTGAGGACAGCGAAGAAGCCCAACAAGTGGAAAAAGATTTTGCTTATTTGTATACGAACCCCGAATAGTTGCTCTAAAAAAAGCGTCGTAGTAAAGTGAAGGTAGCGTATTACAAATGAGGAGGCAGACGTGATGGACAATACACAATTCGCGAGGGAAATGATGGATCGCGCGCAAGAACGGTTTGAAGACACTTTCGATCAGATGACGACAGAAGAAGCCAATACAATGCCGGCACCATTGATCAAATCAGTGGTTTGGCTGATGTGGCATACGGCACGAGAGCTAGATATTCAGATCTCCGACATGAATGGGACGGAATACTTGTGGACAAGCAAAGGCTGGTCTGAAAAATTTGATTTGGATTTGCCGGACGACACAGAAGACTATCGCCATACACCTGACGAAGCCGCAAAGGTCGTTGTATCTGATCGGCAATTGGTGTTGGATTATCTTGCCGACAGTATCGCCTTCACACAGGAATATTTGACGACACTGGATGAGCGCAGCCTGGATGACGTCATCGATACCAATTGGGACCCGCCAGTCACGCGGCAAGTACGCCTCATCTCGGCGATCGATGATGCCGTGATGCATTCGGGTCAGGCTGTGTATACAAGACGATTAGTAATTGGAAAATAAGAATGACTAGACAGCTCTTTCGTGAAGAAGGAGCTGTTTCTATTTGGGAAATGACAGCGAGGGTTTTCGATTGCCAAATAAAATCAAGCGTGCTATCCTTCTTTTTGTAAGAGGGATGGTGCTCCCCTCCTAACCGCTGACTCAATCAGCTGATGGCGCCTGTTATGAGTGAAATAGTTCTAAGACTTTAGCCAAATCGCTGAAGGTTTTTTAGAGGTATTCCATTTGTAACAGGCTTTTTTTGCGGGCTCCAGCAGGATAGAACGGGTAGAAACACAGAAATAGACGGTTTTATCGGGGCACATAGAGTAGTTAAAATCAAGGAGGAAACAAACATGACAGTCGTAATTGAAACAGTAAAAGCAAGAGAAATTTTCGATTCACGGGGAAACCCAACGGTGGAGGCAGATGTTCTTTTATCTGACGGTACTTTAGGACGCGCAGAAGTACCAAGCGGCGCATCTACAGGCGATCGCGAAGCCGTTGAATTGCGTGATGGCGGCGACTACCTAATGGGTAAAGGCGTCATGAAAGCTGTAAAAAACGTCAATACTGAGATCAATAATG
This sequence comes from Enterococcus sp. 12F9_DIV0723, assembly GCF_002174375.1. NCBI lineage: Bacteria > Bacillati > Bacillota > Bacilli > Lactobacillales > Enterococcaceae > Enterococcus > Enterococcus sp. 12F9_DIV0723. Next base: position 493,498 of record NZ_NIBK01000001.1, read on the forward strand.
CCTTAAAGGGCTTGTCTCCATTTGACCAAGCAAAAATCGACAAAGCAATGATCGATCTAGACGGTACACCCAATAAAGGACGCCTAGGCGCAAATGCGATCCTTGGTGTTTCCATGGCCGTTGCTCGTGCAGCAGCTCAAAGCCAAAAAATTCCATTGTATCGTTACCTGGGCGGTGTCGATCTAGAATTGCCGCAACCCTTCTTCAACGTCATCAACGGCGGTGTCCATGCTGACTCAGGAATCGATGTGCAAGAATTCTTGATCACACCAGTAAAACGTGAAAGCTTCCGTGACGGTGTCGAAAAAATCGCGAATACGTACCACACTTTGAAAGGTGTCCTTGCAAAAGAAGGTTACGAAACAGCCGTCGGCGACGAAGGCGGGTTCGCACCCAAACTGGCAAGCACGGAAGCGGCGATCGACATGTTATACCGCGCCATCAAAGAAGCAGGCTATGTTCCAGGTGAAGAAATCGCCATCGCATTAGACCCAGCCTCCAGCGAATTTTACAGCGACGACACAAAGAAATACACCTTCGAAGGCAAAGAGATGTCTTCTGATGAGATGCTGATCTATTACCAAGACCTCGTGAAGAAATACCCTGCAATCATCTCCATCGAAGACGGCTTCTCAGAACATGACTGGGACGGCTTCAAGCAGATGACCGAAGCAATGGGCGATACGATCCAATTAGTCGGTGACGATATTTTCGTTACGAACCCTGCGATCTTCGCAGAAGGAATCGAAAAGAATGTTGCAAACTCAATCTTGATCAAACTAAACCAAATCGGTACCGTTTCAGAATCCATCGAAACCATCAAGATGGCTCGTGCCAACGGCTACACGACCATGATCTCTCACCGTTCTGGTGAAACAGGCGATACCTTCATCGCAGACTTCGCCGTAGCGATGAATGCCGGACAAATCAAGACAGGCTCCATGGCCCGCAGCGAACGCGTGGAAAAATACAACCAATTCCTACGTATCGAAGAAGAACTAGAAGGCTATGCAAAACTAGCCCGTTTCCCGAAAAACTAAGAAAATAACTGAGAAGAATCCCGATCATCGAGTCAGATGATCGGGATTTTTTTGTTAGGATCAATAAAAAATTCCCAATATACGTTGTTATTTTTTTTGCGAATAGTTAGTCATTCTCATAATTTTTCATCTTACTTAAATAACTGAAAAACTGTATATTGTCTTAGAATGATAAGGATGTGCGGGGCCAAATTTTACTAGATCCAAATTATTTGCAGGGTATTGTGCTTCAAGGGTTATTCCACTGTAAACAGGATAAGGTTGATTATTAATTGAGAAAGTTCTTTGTGTAACATTGAATGTATAAACGACGATACTTGGTAGAGAAGTTGTAAAAGAGATTTGTCGACCATTTGTGGGGTGACTCAAAACTCCGGAATGCTCACCAGTAAGCTCGTAAGTATGATTGATACCGCCAAAATTCTGTAATGAGTCTAGGCGGTTAATTTGCTGAAAGTTTAAATGTTTGGGAACGCCTACAGGAATAGGAGATTGAATCAAGCTATTCTCCTCGCAAAAAATTGAATCTGATTCAATTTGAAAAAAATGATCTGTTACAGGTGAGAGAGCGGAACCATTCAAATTGAAATACATGTGATTTGTTGGATTGAGGTAAGTTGTATCTTTAGGGTTAACGAAAATTTCCATAATTAAACGACAATTATCATCAATAGTGTAAATAACGGAAGAATCATAAAGAGATGTCGAATGACTAAAGGAAATTTTGACGGAATCATTGTTTTCTGTAACTGTTTGTTTCCAAATCATCTTGTCCCATCCATCAGAACCTCCGTGAAAATGAAGAGGGGGTCGATTCTTTTCGAGAGTAGTGTTTCCTACTTCGTATCGTCCAGCTAGAGGTCCGACAATACTGCCGGCGAATGTTCTTTCAGCTAACCAAATATCTATTGGTGGGGCTACTAAAATATTTTCCATATTATTGCTATTATCTGAAAATATAATTTCGAAAACAGAAGCACCAAGATTTGAAAATGTTACTTCTAACTCTTTTTTTAGTGAAATTTTTGTGAAAATTACTTCTTTATCAATGTAATCATAGGATAATTGAAACATAAGATACCTCCTTTAAGTTAGTATAACTTTATCTGAAAAAAATTTCCATAAGTATTGACACTTTTTGGAAATGATGTATTATTGTTTTTGTAAACGCAAACAGAAAGGGGTTGCAATTATTTTGGATTCAAATATTTTGAAGGAAAATTATGATGTAGTAGTAGCTGGTGGAGGAATGTCTGGAGCATTTGCCGCTATCGCAGCTGCAAGAAACGGTGCAAAGACATTGATTATTGATCAAAATGGTTACTTTGGAGGAACCTTGACAGCAAACGGGGTTGGTCCGATGATGACATACTTTGCTGGAGATAAACAAGTTATTTTAGGATTGGGACAAGAAATGGTTGAACGATTAGTCGAACGTGGCTATTCTCCAGGTCATGTCTTGGATTCAACAAATTATATTTCTTATGTAACGCCATTTTCAGCTGAGGGATTGAAAATTGTTTTAGATGAAATGGTCAGTGAAGCAGGGGCAGATGTTTTATTCCATACCTACTTAATCGGGTTAGACAAAGAAGCTGGAGCAATCAAGAACATTTCGATCGTGAATAAAGATGGGATCAGACAAATTTCCAGTAAAGTATTTATTGATGCAACAGGAGACGGAGATCTAGCCGTAATGTCAGAAGTTCCATTCCAATTAGGGCGAGAAACAGACAATGCGATGCAACCGATGACGATGAATCTTAAGGTTTACGGTGTTGATACACAAAAGCTTCGTAAGGCTGTGTTAAATGATCCAGACAAGTTTCCACGGCTAAATAGAGATTTAGATGTTATGAAGAATACAGAGATTCTATCTTTCGTCGGTTTTGATGATGAATTTAGAAAAGCTAAAGAAGAGGGTCGAATCAGCATTCCGAGAGAGGATATTCTTTTCTTTGAAACCAATGTACCGGGAGAGTTTATTATGAACACATCACGGATCATTAATGAAAGCGGTGTATCTGCAGAGGGGTTGACCCGAGCAGAGATGATTGGACGCAAGCAATGCGAGGAATTATACCACTTCTTAGTTGAATCAGTCCCCGGTTTTGAAAACGCGAAAATTGCTTATAGTGGACCAAGTGTTGGTGTTCGCGGAACAAGGCAGATCAAAGGAAAATATACGCTGACGAATCAGGATGTTTTGGAAAATAAACCATTTAAATCTACGATCGCCCACTCAGGGTATCCAATTGATATTCATAATCCGAAAGGGGAAGGTACTGTCTCCGTACACGCTAATCAGACCGAAGAAGTCGCGCATGAAAAATTTGATAAAACTGTATTCGACAGCTATTATCGCATTCCTTATGAAATAATGATTACGAATGAAATCAGCAACCTGATTGTAACAGGACGTTGTGTCTCAGCTTCTTTTGAAGCTCAAGCAGCAATACGTACGACACCAACGATGACCGCATTGGGACAAGCAGCCGGAACAGCAGCAGCATTGGCTGCATCAAAAAATGAAGCAACTGGAAATATTGATATTAAAGTTTTACAAAATAAATTGATTGAGCAAAAGAGCTTTATCGAAATCTAGGAGGAAAAAAATGGCAACGGTACAGTTAGTGGGAATATTGTTAGTATTTTTTATTTTAGTTGGTTTGATGATGACAAGAAAGGTCCCGACGATTCTAGCATTGCCAATAATGGCTATCGCGATTTCTTTAATTGCGGGAATCACAGTGATATCAAAAGACCCAGAACAATTCACAATTGTGAAAGATGTTTTAGAAGCTGGGTCGATGAGAATGTCGACTGCAATTTCAGGTTTGATTTTTGGATCATTGTTCGGAAAAGTATTATCTAAAGTTGGGGTCACTGAGACAATTATAAAAAAAGCGGCAGAAATGGCTGGGGATCGAGCACTACCAATTGCCTTATCCTTCTTAGCGGTTTGTTCTGTAATTTTTGCAGCAAGCAATGGATTAGGTATGGTGATTTTAGTTGGTACAATTATTGTCCCGATTATGATATCAGCAGGTCTTTCGCCAATGGTCAGTGGAATTATCTTACTACTGTCAAATGGCATTGGTGTAACATTCTCTGTATCAACATTAGCTGTTTATATCGACGTACTAGGTTTGAATTTAAGTGAAGTTACTTCGTATTCATGGATGGTCGGACTACCGTTGATCCTCATCTCAGTAATTATGATTGTCTATTATGTAAAATTCAGCGGAAAGCGTCGCAAAGCTTGGGCGATGCCTACTAAGCAAGGAAGAAATGGTCAAGTTCGCAGTATTGCTTTGATCTCGCCGATCATTCCAGTTGTTCTAGTTTTTGCTTTCCAAGTTCCATTGGTAGCTGCAATTATTGTTGGAATTTTCGTCACTTTGATCTTGAGTACACCAAAAAATCCGATTCATGTCGTAAGTAGTGCCTTTGTTGAAGGAATACAAGAGGTTGCTGGTGCTGCTGGTTTGATGATTGGTATTGGAATGCTGCTAAATGCTGTAATGTCTGCAGAGGTATCAACAATTTTACAACCAGCAATCTCTATGATGATCCCTAAAAATCAATTGATGTTTGTTCTGATTTTTGGACTACTTTCACCTTTAGCAATTTATCGTGGTCCGTTAAATGTTTGGGGATTAGGAAGCGGCATCATTTCCCTATTAGTTGCAGGTGGGATGAATCCAATCGCAGCGATGGTAGCTTTACGATTAGATAGTAATGTTCAAGCAGTCTGCGACCCAACCAACTCGCATAATGTTTGGGTGTCCGATTTTATTAAAACAGATGTTAATGAAGTAATGAAGAAAACAATTGGCTGGGTAGCAGTTTCAACCTTCCTCGGTTTGGTTGTTGCTTCGTTCTTCCTATATTAATTAGAGATTGAGGTAAACAAAAATGGGAAAAAAAGTAAGGATTGGAATTGATGTCGGTGGTACTTTCACTGATGCAGTGGCAATCGATAATGAAACTTATGAAGTGATTGCAAAATTAAAAATCCCAACTACTCACGAAGATGGTGTAGCCAGAGGGATCGTTAAAATCATCCAAAAACTTCTGACTGAAAACAATATCGCTCCGGAAGATGTGATTTTCATTGCCCACGGAACAACTCAAGCTACAAATGCATTACTTGAAGGTGATGTAGCAAAAGTCGGTATTGTGGGTATGGGAACTGGAATGGACGCTCGTACCGCAAAAAAAGAAACATCAATCGAGCATATTGAGTTAGCTCCCAATAAATATTTGCATTCTGAACATGTTTTCATTGATTCATCGAAATTAACAGAACAAGAAGTTGAAAAAAATATTCATGAATTAATCAATAAAGACTGTCAGGTGATTGTTGCCAGTGAAGCATATTCTGTGGATGATCCCGAAAATGAAACAAAGGTAATCGAAAAGGCACAGCAAGAAGAGTTATTTGCTACGGGTGGGCACGAAATTTCCCAGCTTTATGGATTGAAAATGCGGACGCGAACAGCGGTGGTGAATGCGTCATTGATTCCGAAAATGATGCAAACGGCAAATATGACAGAATCGGCAGTATTGGATACTAAAATTCAGTCTGGTTTAATGATCATGCGTTGTGATGGTGGAGTTATGAGCATCAATGAAGTGCGCCAACGGCCTATTTTAACGATGTTATCAGGATTAGCTGCTGGTGTTGCGGGTGCATTGATGTATGAAAAAGTCAGCGATGGAATCTTTTTTGAAGTCGGTGGAACCAGTGTCGATATCTCTGTCATCAAGAATGGGAAAGTAATGATCAAATACGCCCAGGTCGGCGGTCATAAAACGTACCTTCGTTCATTGGATGTTCGTACATTAGCTGTTGCGGGTGGAAGTATGATCCGTGTGAAAGACAAAAAAATCGTTGATGTTGGTCCGCGTAGTGCCCATATCGCTGGTCTAGAATATGAATGCTTTACTGACGTGGAAAATTTAGATAATCCAACAATCGAGTTTGTATCTCCTCGTGACGGCGATCCGAATGAATATGTCATCGTTCAGGGTACCGGCACAAATGCATATTCTTATACATTAGCAGGCGCAGCGAATTTATTAAGTTACGTACCGGAGGGAGATTACGCCCAAGGAAATGCTGAAGCAAATAAAAAAGCGTGGGATGCATTAGGAGCTTATCTTGGAAAATCTGCTGAAGAAGTGGCAAAAGAAGTCATGAATTTTGCAATGGAAAAACTAGAACCAGTCATTAATGATTTGATTGACGAATACGAGATGGATCGCAATTTCATTACACTAGTCGGCGGCGGAGGATCTGGTGCAATCGTCGTACCAGCGTTAGCAGAATATTATGACTATAAATGGAAGTTAGCTAAAAACGCACCTTATATTTCAACAATCGGAGTCGCTTTAGCGATGGTTCGCGAGCAAATCGAGCGATCTATCACGAATCCAAGCGAAAATGATATTAAGAAGATTCGGGCAGATGTTATCGAAAAAATCATTCAATCGGGTGCAAACGAAGAAACGGTTGAAGTCAATATCGAGATTGATACTCAACGTAATATTGTTCGTGCAGTAGCGACCGGAGCAACAGAGCTTCGCCAGAAAAGTTTAGGCGCTTCAGATGTTAATGAGGATCAATTAAAGACAATTACTTCGGAAGCACTGGGACTTGACACGAATAGCATCAAATGTGCAGGGAAGGTAGGCCGTTGGAACTTGATGGATGCGACAATCATCAAGAAGAAACTTTTCTTTAAAAGTAAACGGACGAATGTTTGTGTAGTTGACCGTGAAGGCGTTGTTCGTTTCAAACATAGTAATGCTCACTATTTCAAATTTCCTAAAAATCAATCAGACAAAGAGTTTCTTTCTTTTATTGATGAACATACAATTTATTCAGATGCCAATGCAACGATTCCGAAAGTATTCTTGTTCTTTAGAGAAAAAATGTTAGACTTGACTGGAATGCAAACATTAGAACAATTAACATCAATCATGGATGTTGAGACAGAAAATTTGGATAATAATGAGGAAGTCATAGCGGTAGCATACAAATAAAAAGGAGCAATAATGGATTATTTTTCGGACGAATTTTTAGCTTATTTGGAATTGAAGCAGGATATGCTATTCCATAAGATACCATCAGAGGATCTTTGGCATTATCTTGAGAAATCTTTGGCAATTGGCAAAAGTTTTGCTTCAAAATCAAAGTCAAAGGATATTTTTGCACTTTACGAGGACAATGAAATCGAAATAAAAGAAGAAAAACATGACGGCGTTTTCTATAAGGTTCAGATGCGCGCGCAATTTGAATCGGATCGAAAAGGCAACCATCTTGTTTACTTGTATGAAAAATCCATTGTTCAATTGGCTGAAGCAAACCATTTGGGATTAAAAGAAATGAAGCGAATTATTTTATCCCATGAATATTTTCATTATTTAGAAGAAAAAGGTAGAACCCATGTCTATGATCAATTTGCACCGATCGAAAGTGCAAAAATTTTAGGAATTTCTCGAAAAGCGCATATTCGTCGAACAAGTGAAATAGCAGCGAATGCTTTTGCAAAATATTTGTTAAATTTAAGCCATTTACCAAGTTTTTATGACTATCAATACCTCTTGAAGACAAACCAGATAACTCTACAGGATATTGAAGAAGAACATGATCAATTTAAAGCATTAATTAGAAAGCAAGTAATCGGCTAGATGCGTAAGCGTCTAGCCATTTGTTTCGAAAGGAAGATTAGATGTCACAAAAAAGATTTGGAAGTATTGAAGCAGGTGGAACAAAATTTGTTTGTGCTGTAGGTAATGAACAACTTAAGATTCTTGAAACAAACACTTTTTCAACCATGGAACCAAGAGAGACTATGGAGCAAGTAAAAGATTTTTTTAGCTATTACCCAGTAGATGCATTGGGCATCGGAACATTTGGTCCAGTAGATATTGACTCAACGTCATCAACTTATGGTAAAATTTTGGCTTCGCCAAAAAAGGCTTGGCAAGGGTTTAACTTTATCCAAGCAGTAAAAGAATGGTTTTCAGGTCCAATATTTCTAACAACTGATGTGAACTCGAGCGCTTATGGAGAATTTACAATGGGGGATGCTAAAAATGTGAACTCTTGCGTATATATCACGGTTGGAACCGGAATCGGAGCTGGTGTGATCCAAAATGACCAATTTGTTGGTGGAACGACGCACTTAGAAATAGGCCATGGGTATGTTCATCGACATAAGAATGATGTAGATTTTTCGGGTGTGTGTCCTTATCATGGTGGAAGTTGTTTTGAAGGAGTTGCGGCTGGCCCAAGTATTGAAAAACGAACGGGGGTCCGTGGTGAAATGCTTCCGCAAGATCATCCTGTCTGGTCGATTGAAGCTAATTATTTAGCGCAATTAGCTTATAATCTACGAGTAAATTTTGCACCAGAAAAAATTATTTTTGGAGGGGGAGTCATCAATGAAGGATTGATGGAATTGGCACGCGAACAATTTGTAATGATTAATGCGGGTTATGTTTCTGTCCCAGAATTAGATGATTTCATTGTTACTTCAGCTTTTCAAGATAACACTAGTGCTACAGTCGGGAATTTCGCATTGGCACAAAAAGTACTGACTAAATCCAATTAAATAAAAATACTCAATCAACGTTAAACGGTTGATTGAGTATTTTTATTACCACTCGTAAATAGCAGAATCAGCAGATTCATAGGAATTGATAATCGTATCGCTGCTTAGTTTTCGCTGACGTAGTCCCCGATTGTCTCGTAAAATTGTTGCGAAAATAATATCGAAAACCAAAGAGATCATGACAGAGTTTGTCAGTACGAGCGAATTATTCGCGGACATATGGTCTGGAATAATGAATTTGATATCAATCATATCACTGACTTTCGGATTGTCATTACTTGAAATCAAAATGGTTTTTACATCTTTTCGCTTAATTTTCGTTAAGAAAGGAATAATATCTTTGGTTATCACTGAAGGGACAACGGCGATTAGGACCGAATCGCTGCTCATATTTTCAATCGCCAATTGGGTTTCTAGGTTCTCTTTTAAGGTAGTAACTTCCATACCTAATTGCCGCAATTTGAAGGCAAATTCTTTGCTGACAAAAGAAGTATTATAGATTGATAAAATAAATACTTTACGATTGAGCGTGATCATTGACGCAGCATCTTCAATATTTTGAGCATCCAACATCGCGCATGTATTCGTTAACATTTTCTTATAATCAAGCGTTACGTACTCAATCAAGTTCGATTCATCGAAAGACTTTTCTTGATCTTCCAAGTGAGTCATACTTTGAGCTAATGCGATCTTAAATTTATTGAACCCTTTAAAACCAATTTTTTTACTGAAGCGATTAATGCTTGCTTCCGAAGTATCGGTTTTTTTGGCTAAATTTGTGATGGTATTTGAAATAACATATTCAGGATTTTCAATTACAAATTTACTGATCTCGTGTTCACTAGAAGTAAAACTTGATTCTAATGATTTTATTTTTAATAATACAGCGGATTGCATGTCATCTCCTCGTTTCTTTCCCCATTATATCAATAAAACTAAGTACTGAGTAGTTAGTTAACTTAAGTTTTTTTTCTAAATTTAATAAAAAAGAATTGCATATAATATATAGATGGACAGGATTAATATAACTATATTTTACTGAGTCTATCAGGTGATACTACATTTCTGCCACTAGAGCATCTCAGACTTCTGTGGTACAGTGAGTCAGTGGAAACTATAGAGGAGGATATTATCCTATGCGAAATATGAAATTAACCATCGAATACGATGGCAAACGTTATCTGGGCTGGCAGCGTTTAGGGGATTCAGAAAAGACGATCCAAGGGAAGATCGAAAGTGTGATCGCGCAAATGACTGGCGAGAAAATCGAGATTATTGGCTCTGGCCGAACCGACGCGGGGGCTCATGCCCATGGGCAAGTCGCGAATTTTAAAACGAACTCGGAAATGGCGCGGAATGAAATGCTAACGTTCTTTAATCGTTATCTGCCAAGTGACATCGTCGTGAAGAAGGTGGAAGAGATGCCGGAACGCTTCCATGCTCGTTATAATGTGAAGGGCAAGCAGTACAGCTATTATGTTTGGAATGATTCGATTCCAACCGCCTTTGAACGCTATCACAGCTTTTACGTGCCTGATAAATTAGACATGGAGAAAATGAATGAAGCCTGTGAAAAATTAGTGGGGACGCATGATTTTATCGGTTTTTCTGCATTGAAGAAATCGAAAAAATCAACGACACGAACGATTGAAAAAATTTCAATCGAACGTGAAGGAAGTATGCTGCGATTCACGTTTGTCGGTAACGGTTTTTTACATAAGATGGTCCGTATCTTGATGGGGACTATCTTAGAGATTGGTTTAGGAAAATTGCCAGTCACCGTGATCGATGACGTATTAGAAAACAAAGTTCGAGAAGCTGCGGGGGAGACTGCACCGGCGCAAGGTCTGTTTTTAGATGAGGTATTTTATTAAGACGAAGCAGGTGTGAACAGTGAGTGTTCACACCTGTTTTTTTTGTTCCTCCAACCACTCCTCCAACGTATCCAACAGGCGTTGTACCTCGGGTTTTTCTATGTCTTTCAGGAAATCGTGGTCCAAGTAATACAGGGGAACAAAGCGGCTGTTCGGGATGCTGCGAGCGAGAGATTTGCTGTAGCGAAAAGGAATTTCTTTGTCCGAAGTGCTGGCCGTACTGAATGTCCTTGGGAAGTGTTTTAGTGCTTCTTTTGTTAATGCAAACTCAGCCAATGTCTCTATGCCATAGTATTCTGGAAGCAGGTGCTGCTGGACCGCATAATGATAGAGCAGGTAACGAGACAGCGAAGGGTCATCTTGGATAGGACTCTTTAAGTCGATTCCTTCGATTTGTTTGGCTTCGATTTTTTGTGGAATCAGTTCGCGAGGATCATCGATAAATTGCAGGTCCGTGTAGCCGTAAAAATTGACTAAGAAATGTGGCGATACATGGGCTTTTTGTAAGTATTTCGTTAGATGAAGCATCAGAAAACTACCGGCAGAGCGGCCGCAGATACCAAAAGGTCGGTCTTTTATGATCGTATCCAGCAGGTAGCTGACTGTTTTCTCTAGCGCCTCAAGGATTTCTTTCAATGAATGATTGGGTGCCAATGGATAATCTAAGGCAATCACGGAGTAGCCTTTAGTCAAAAAGCGTGTTTTTAGGTCTGTAGGGAGATCGCTTTTTGATCCATAGACCAGTCCGCCTCCGTGGAGATAAAGAACAAAGCGATTGTTTTCTGGAGATTCATACAGGTCGATGGTTCCATTAGGTGTCGAGTGTGTGCTTTTTTTCATGGGCGTTTTTCCTCATTTTTATAATATATGTTCCTACTTCGTGGTTCATCACTTGGAGCGGATCGGTTAGATCGATCGCCAAAAGGTGTTCGATTTTATTTAAACGGTAACGGATCGTTTTTGAATGAAGAAACATCGCTTCTGCGGTTTGCTTATAGTTTCGATTGTTGCGTAAAAATTGATAAAACGTTTCGAAAAGTTCGAAATTTGATTGGGATAAATGCAGCAGATTTTCAGGGACGATTTCGTCGATGGCTTGGAGCTGCTCCGTACGCACAAAGTGTCGAAAAATGCCGATGTCTGCTAGACTGACCACCGTGTCTTGATAAAATTCCTCACTGAATCGTAAGATGTCCAAACACTCCATCAAAATTTCTTTTAAGTCATTTCTTTCAAACTGCTGATAACAAATGTCGTCGTCGGCTGGAGCTCAAGGATTTCTGCAAGCAATCGTTTTACGCTGGTTTTTGAAATTTCATTTTTTTGATCAAAGTTAAAGAGAATCAGAGAATAATTGTGGTGGTCAAAAAAGATCGAATCGGGTTTTAGCCTCTTCAATAGATTGAGTGTCTTGTCTTTCAATAATTTCATGCTGGACTCTTTGGTTGAAAAAGCGACTGCTTGATAGTAACGATGGTGGTTCATGGACGCTTCTTGCAGCAAACTTTCCAGCTCATCTGGATTATTTGGTGTATTTTGTAAGATGGCATCTGCGAGATTGTTCAACCGTTCATAGCGTTCCTTTTTTAGTAAGTATTCTGTATTGAATCGTTCTTGCAGAACATCGATCGTATTCTCAATGATCACCAAGTCTGTCTCCTTGACCTCAGGCTGCTCTAAGTAGACCAGCAACAAACAATGGCTGGAGTAGGGATTGAATAAGCTAATCTCTAACGCCGTTTGATTTTGGCTGCGTTCCTGAGAGAAAAGCGTCAGCAGCGTATAGTCGTTTTTAGTGAACTCACCGCTCGACAAGCTTTTCCGATCAAGGACCACGGGGGCTTTCGGAACGTCGCCAAAAGTGATCTCCAATTGATGATCGAACATTTTCAGGCTGCAGGGAGAATGAAAAAGAAGGTAAAACTCTTCCATGATTTTCTGTAGGGAAGGATGGTGGCGTTCCAATTGTGTAAAGCGCTGGCGGACTTCATAGTAGGTCCTCAATACATGCGTTTGATGGTTCAATAATGGCTCGTAAATGGTCAGCAAGATTTTTTCATAGCTAACGTCTTGTGCGATCTTGATCAGTGGGATCTGATAGCTGAAGGACAATTGAATGACCCATTCAGGAATGATCTTGATTAAACGATCCATTTTGACGACCAAGCCGCTTACACCGATTTTCTGCATTTTATAAAAGAAATCTTCCAGATCTGCTTCTGAAATACCATTGAAGGCGTAAAAGGAAGTAAGGATCAATTGATTGCTTTTACTCCATTGCTCGATGTCGAGTGCCTCCAAGACCATCGCGGACGCTACTTCATTGTCCAGACCGATCTCCTTCGTAAGAATCTTACAATTTCTTAGCTCTCCTATAGTCAGTAATTCTTTTAATTTCATCGAATTCTCCTTTTTGCCTCTTTTGGATAAAAAGCATAGCTTCATTTTAGAATATCGTCTGATGAAAACGCAATCTTTTGGATTTAAAATGAAGATGTTGGAAGAAAGGCAGGGAATAAAATGTTACATACGGTTATTTTAAAGAACAATTATCAAGATTCGATCAATTTGATGTTGTTGACGAATCGAATCAATGACTTAGAGACGGTTACGATGAGTCAAATCATGATGGGAACAAATGCAAATAAAGACATTTTAAATAATACAAACCTTTTAACGGAAGAGGCAACTGCGGCTTCACCCAATGACCTGATGATCGTTGTGGAAAGCGACCAGGCGGCGATCATGGATCAAGTCCTGCCTGAGGTCGAACAATTTTTATCAGATCTGTCTTCAAAAGGGAGCGAGGAACAAGCGCAAATCGCAACGACGTGGCAGGAAGCGCTGGATGCCATGCCCGATGCCAATATGGCTCTTTTCAGTATTCCTGGTGAATACGGGGCAGCGGAAATGGAGACGGCCTTAAAAAAAGGCCTGCACGTCTTTTCTTTTACAGACAATATTCCGGTTGAAGAGGAAGTCCGATTAAAACAATTGGCCCATGAAAGAGGTCTGTTGATGATGGGACCAGATTGTGGGACAGGCATTCTTTCGAGTATCCCGATCGCATTCACGAATGTCGTGGCACCAGGAAATATTGGGGTTGTCGGGGCATCTGGAACGGGGATTCAAGAGGTGACGACGATCATTGACCGTTTAGGAAATGGGGTCGTCCATGCGATTGGAACGGGCGGGCGCGATCTGAGCGACAAAGTGGGAGCGGTTACCGTCAAGGATGCGATCGTCGCTCTGGAAAACCATGAACCGACAGACGTGATTTGTGTGATTTCTAAGCCGCCCGCAAAAGAAGTGCGTGATGAAGTCGTACAGCTTTTACAAAGTATCACGAAGCCAGTTGTCGCGATCTTCCTTGGTGAAAAACCGGAAGCTCATGAAGGAAAAGTCTACCTCGCTCATACACTTGAAGAAACGGCGAAAATTGCCGTTGATCTCGCGAACAATGCCTCCGTGAAAGCCAATTATTTTGAAGCGGTGACGCCACCAGAACGAACAGTTCCAGAGGGAAAAGTGATTAAAGGCTTGTATTCTGGCGGAACATTGGCCGCAGAGGCAGGCATGCTTATCTCAGAGGCGTTGGGATTAGAAGGACTGGTCAAAGAAGAAGGTTATATCCTGAAATCACAGGGCTATGACATCATTGATTTAGGCGACGATATTTATACTCAAGGAAAACCTCATCCGATGATCGACCCTGAAGTACGCGTAAAGAAAATTAAAGAGTATGCGCAAGACTCCTCTACGGGAATTCTATTAGTAGATATCGTATTGGGGTATGGCGCCCATGAAGATATGGTCGGTGCATTACTGCCTGCTATCAAGGACGCACAAGAACTAAATCCTGAGCTCCAAGTGGTCGCGACCGTCGTTGGGACAGACAAAGATCCGCAAAATTATCAGGAGGCGGTTCAGCGATTACAGGAGCAGCACGTATTGGTTGCCGAAAGCAATGCCAAGGCCGTGCAACTTGCCCTGCGTCTAAAAGGCATTGAATTAACAGAGGCGGATAAGCCGGTCGTTCCTTATCAAGGAGAAACGATCGAAATCCCCTATGCCAGTCCAAGCGTAGCAGAATTACTGAATACGAAGCCGCGGGTGATCAATGTCGGTCTTCAAAGCTTCAATGAATCGATCCAAGCCTTTGATGGCAAGTCGATCCAGTTCAATTGGAAACCACGGGCTGGCGGAAATAAAAAGATGATCCATATTTTAAATGCACTAGAAGAGCACGCGGATAAGATCGGGAAAGAGAATCAACAGGTCATGGATAAAATCAAGAATGCACAGCCTTTCTTGACGGATGTTGTTCCAGCAAAAAATGTGATCCCGGAATTAAATGACGCACAAAAAACCTTACTACATGCTGGACCGCCTATCACGTGGGAGGCGATGACGGGTCCAATGAAAGGCTCTGTCGTCGGTGCGGCAATTTTTGAAGGTTGGGCTGAGAGTGAAAAAGAAGTCCTCGCTTTAGTAGAAGCAGGAGAGATTCGTTTTATTCCTTGCCACCATGTTCATGCGGTCGGTCCGATGGGCGGTATCACGTCTGCTAATATGCCGGTATTCGTTGTTGAAAACCGTTTGGATGGCTCAAAGGGCTACTGCACGATGAATGAAGGAATCGGAAAAGTCTTACGCTTCGGCGCCTTCTCCCAAGAGGTGGTAAATCGCCTGAATTGGATGAAGGATGTGTTGGGGCCGACTTTGTCAGGCGCTCTGAAGCAAAGCGAGAATGGATTGAATTTAAGTGTCTTGATCGCGCGTTCGATCACGATGGGAGATGAATTCCATCAACGGAATTTTGCGGCATCATTGAACTTCTTGAGGGAGATCGCTCCTTTGATCGTTTGTTTGGAGATGGACGAGAAGGACAAGCAGGAGGTCATGAAATTCTTGGCGGATACGGATCAATTCTTCTTGAACATCATGATGGCTGCGGGAAAAGCGATCGTTGACTGCGCACGAAAAGAGGCGAAAGGGACGATCGTCACCACGCTTACGAGAAACGGGGTTGATTTTGGTGTTCGTATCGCCGAGACACAGGATCAATGGTTCACCGCACCCGTGAATCTGCCAAAAGGCTTGTATTTTACTGGTTTTTCTGAAGAGGATGGAAACCCGGATATGGGAGACAGTGCTATCACTGAAACAGTCGGCGTTGGCGGAATGGCTATGGTGGCCGCTCCAGGTGTCACTCGTTTCGTTGGTGCAGGCGGGTTCCAGGATGCCTTATCGATCTCAAATGAGATGGCAGAAATTTGTGTGGGACAAAACCCAGCATGGACGATCCCGACATGGGATTTCCGAGGAACGTGTCTCGGGATCGACATTCGCAAAGTCGTAGAAACGGGGATCACACCGCTGATCAATACAGGGATCGCTCACAAGGAAGCCGGAATCGGACAGATCGGTGCGGGAACAGTTCGAGCACCTTTGGCCTGTTTCGAAAATGCGCTAGAGGAATATGCGCACTCTTTCGGCATAAAAACGGAATAGAAAGGAAAAATATATGGGATTAAATGTGATAGCTTTAGGCGGAAATGCCATTTTAGATACCATTCCAACTGACGAGGGACAAAAGGAGGTCGTACGCAAAGTCGCGTCAGATATTATCGAATTCATTGCATTAGGAGAACAAGTCGTTATCTGCCATGGGAATGGTCCACAGGTCGGGAATCTGCTGATCCAGCAAAAAGCGGGAGACTCAGAAAAGACCCCTATGATGAAGTTGGATTCCAATGTGGCGATGACAGAAGGCAGTATCGGCTATTGGATTCAGCAAGCGGTCCAAAACGAATTGCAAAAGAGAAACCTTCAGAAATCTGTCGTCAGTGTCATCACACAAGTAGAAGTGGACGCAAAGGACCCTTCCTTCGAAGAACCAACGAAACCCATCGGCCCGTTTTATACAAAGGCGGAAGCAGACGAGAAAATGGCGGCTGGAGATGGCACGTATCAAGAGGATTCAGGCCGCGGGTATCGAAAAGTCATTGCGTCACCAAAACCAAAGCGGATCGTTGAAAAAGAAGCGATCTTGTCCTTGGTGGATGCAGGGATCATTACGATCTGTGTTGGTGGCGGCGGGATTCCCGTGATCAAAAACGAGCAGGGAGAATACGAAGGAGTCGAAGCGGTCATTGATAAAGATTTGTCTGCCAACCATTTGGCAAAAGAAATCAAGGCAGATCGTTTAATTATTTTGACGGGAGTTGATAATATTTACATCAACTACAATCAACCGAATCAAAAGAAATTAGAAAAGCTGACGATCGCAGAAGCCAAGCGGTACATCCAAGAAAATCAATTTCCAGCGGGAAGTATGCTGCCTAAAGTAGAATCGGCGATTGATTTTGTTCAGGAAAGTAAAAAACGTGAAGCTGTGATCACCTCGATCGAGAATTTAAGCAATATCGTAGATGGTTATGGAACAAGGATAAGTTGTTCATAAAAAATGTGAGGAGTATAGCGATGAAGCGAAAAATAACGTTCTTTTTATTGATGTTGCTGATTGGCGCGACATCAGGAATCAACGCATACGCTGCTGAGGCTTTGGATAAAGTAACTGCACCAACAGGTTTTCAAGCCCTATTGGTCATTGTCCCGTTGATCTTAGTATTGGTATTGCTGTTTTTGAAAGTAGATATGATCATTGCCGGGTTGGTTGCGGGTGTCTTAGCCATGGTGATCGGAGGGATCAGCTTGGCCGATGCCAATGCACAATTATTAGAGACGATCCCTTCTATGTTGAGCATCACTGTCCCAATCATCAACTCAGCGATCGCCATGGCTGTGTTTAAGGCAGGAAGCTATTCTGCCGCATTGACGTTGGCGAAACGCGGAACAAAAGGAAAAGTGGAATATGTCTCTGCCTTTATTGTCATCTTGCTGGCGGCTGCAACGTATATGTCGGGGATCGGTGGCGGAAGCGCCATGGTTATTGCTCCCTTGGCATTTGCTGCAGTCGGTGTCGTACCTGAGTTGATCGCGGCAATGTCGCTTTCAGCAGCCGTGTCATTTACAACGTCTCCAGCTTCATTAGAATCAAGTATCGTCTCTAAATTAGGCGATGTCAGTGTGAGTGATTATGTGTCAACGATGCGTCCTTATTGGTTGCTATTTGTAGTTCTGGCAATTATTTTGGCTTTTTGGGGAACGAAACGTCGGAAGATCGGTTTTAAAGAATCTGCCGATGATGTCTTTGATAAAAAAACAAATGGCGAATTGTTCAAATTGACGTTGCCTGCGATCTTTTTACTGTTTGCGGTCATCTTTGGACCCATCGTGAATGAGCTGATCGGTTTCACACTCTTCACGCCGTTGGTCTATATGGTCTTGACGTTGGCGTTGGTATTTATTTGTACAGATTTCTCCATGAACCAATCGGTCGAAGCAATGGTAGATGGCTCGACGTATATCTTGACGCGCTTGTTCCAAGTAGGAATCTTCTTAGCCTTCATCAACGTGATCGCTCAAACAGGCACCTTTGCGGTAATTGCCGGAGTGGCTCAGAACGCGCCAGAATTTGTCGTGGTCCCTGTGGCGATCCTGACAGGAGTGTTGATCGGGGTGCCGGCAGGAGCGTATGTAGGGTCCGTCTTGACCTTAGTATTGCCAGTAGCTGTATCCTTAGGATTCCCGCCGTTGGCTTTAGGCTTTGTGACGATCGGGGTAGGCTTGGGCAGTCAAATGAGTTTCGTAAATATAACGATGCAGGCCTTATCATCCGGCTTCCAGATTCCTATTCTGGATGTCGTAAAGGGCAATATCAAGTGGTTGAGCATGGCGTCTGTCTTACTGTTGGTCATTGGCTTGATCTTTGGTTAATGGGACGAGTGATACTTAAAAAGATAAAAATAGATTCTTAATTAGACAAGGAGTGGGAAAATGGATTTATTAATCAAACAGGCAAGACTCGCTGATGGCGAAGAATTGCAGGATATCGCTATCGAGAATGGGAAAATCACAGAAATTGCGCCGCAAATCAACGAAACAGCGAAAGAAGTCATTGAAGCTGCGGGGCGTGTGCTGATTCCCGGATTGGTGGAAAGCCATATCCATTTAGACAAAGCATTGATCGCGGATCGTGAACCGAACAAATCTGGAACATTAAAAGAAGCGATCGAGGTAACGGCGAAGCTGAAGCCGACGTTTACGGAAGAGGATGTGTACACCCGTGCCAAAGAAGCGCTGGAAATGATCATTCGCCGTGGTGCAACAGCGGTGAGAACACATTCAGAGTTTGATCCGGCACAAGGATTTACTGGCTTCAACATGATCATGAAGCTTAAAGAAGAATACAAAGATCGGATCGATATGCAAGTCGTAGCCTTTCCTCAAGAAGGCATCTTCAAAGCTCCTGGAACGGAAAAAATGATGTATGAAGCAATGGACATGGGGGCAGACGTGGTAGGGGGGATTCCTTATAACGATGCACCTGCCAATGAGCATATTGATCTGGTGTTTGAGATCGCGAAGAAATACGACAAGGACATTGATCTGCATCAGGATTTTGCAGATGAAGCGGACGACACCTCGATCGAGTATCTCTGTGATAAGATCCTTGCGGAAGGCTATGAAGGACGCGTTTCGGTAGGACATTTGACCGCATTGCACGCAATGCCGAAGGAACAGTTGGATCGTGTGATCGATAAGATGGCAAAAGCCAAGATCAATGTGATGCCATTACCGGCAACAGACCTTCATCTCGGTGCACGCAATGATGAATACAATGTTCGTCGAGGGGTGACACCGATTCGTAAATTGCGCGACGCGGGTGTCAATGTTTGTTTAGCAACAAATAATATCCGCAATGCGTTTACTCCGTATGGCAATGGCGACTTGATTCAAATCGCGATGTTGGCGATCCCTGTAGGACATTTAGGCGGGGCGGATGATTTGCCGACGGTGCTGCCGATGATCACTGAAAATCCAGCGAAAGCATTAGGTTTGAAGGATTACGGGATCGGTGTCGGGAAAAAGGCCGATTTGATTTTATTGGATACGAAGGTAAAAGCCAATGCGATCATTGATGTGCCAGAAAGATTGTATGTGATCAAAAATGGTCGTGTGACAGTAAAAGTAGACCACCACGTGTCCATCATAGAGTAGAATAGAAAGAAAAGGCAGGAGCTTCTTCTGCCTTTTTATGGATTATCTGAGAAGGGAAGGAGGATCGGCTATGAAACCTAACGCAGCACGCATCAGCACGTATTTGCTGCCGATAGATCGTTTCGGTACGGTGGGAAAAGTACACAGTGTATTCGATCAGTCATTGAATCTGAGCGTCAAGGATCAGCTGATCAATCTGACCGCCTCAGAAGAATTCTTATCTAGTTTTGGTATTCAGCTTTCTCAAGAAACGTTTCGCCAGTTCCGCCCCTTTTGTCAGCAAGGCAATGTGGTCAAACTCGCTGAAGATTCAATCACGGTCTATGATGCTTCAGGGGTCAAAAAGGTAGTTTTCTCTGAAGTCCTTCCTGTCTCGCTGAAGGTGAGAGCGATGGTCTATGAAGGAAGCGTCCTTGAACGGTTAAAACGGGTTTTATTAGAGGAACAATTGGAAACACGGTTAGGGCTGGTTCTTGGAGAAAAAGAGCGCGCCTATAGTGAATTTCTCAGGAATCCCGGTCAGGAGTCCTACGATTGGCACGAGCTGGTCACCTATTTTGTCGGAAGGGGAAAAGGGCTGACACCTAGCGGAGACGATCTTCTGATGGGGTACTTATTTATGCTTCGGTCGTACGAGCATCCCTTCCTGGATAAGTTGACAGAACCGCTTGCTGCGGCGCAAAAGCGGACAACAGACGTGAGTGGGGATTATTTAGCAGCGATGCTCTCAGGCTATGCCAGCTCTCCCTTCATCGCGTTGCAGCAGGCCTTGCAACGGGAAAGCTCTGAGGCTGAGTTGGCTTCTGTCGTGGAGGGCTTGCTGGCGATCGGACATACCTCCGGCAGTGATACCTGTTATGGCCTGCTTCTAGGCATCGAGGCGGTACAAAACTACAAAAAAGAACTGGATGCGAATCATTGATTCGGCACATCCAGTTCTTTTTTGTTTCGCTTTTCTATTTTACTTAGCTTCTTAACCCGCGTCCGCGATCGATCAGATACCAGCAGACGCTATATAGAACAATGATAAACAGGACTAAGATCGACAGAGAGACAACGATCGATACATCCATGATACCGAGGAAGCCGTAGCGGAAGCCGGAGATCATGTAAACGATCGGATTGATCTTTGATACACCTTGCCAAAAAGGCGGCAACATCGAAATCGCGTAGAAAACACCGCCAAGGTACGTTAACGGCTGTAACACAAAGGTTGGTACGATCGAGACATCATCAAACGATTGAGCGAAGATTCCATTCAGCAAACCTGCTAATGAGAATAGGATCGCTGTCATCAGCAGCGTAACGACGACGATCACCCAAGAATAGACATGCAGCGGCACAAAGAAGAGCGAGATGATGGTCACGAGTGTCCCCACCAAGACGCTGCGGCCGACACCGCCTGCGACGAACCCCCAGATGATGATGTGGGTCGGAACTGGAGCGACAAGGATCTCTTCGATGTTCTTCTGGAATTTCTGAGAGAAGAAGGAAGAAGAGACGTTTGCATAAGAGCTGGTGATCGCAGACATCATGATCAGACCGGGCACGATAAATTCCATGTAGGAAAAGCCCGCCATGTCTCCGATCCGTCCGCCGATCAAGTTTCCAAAGATGACGAAATATAGCGACGTGGTGATCACTGGCGGCACCAGTGTCTGCACCCAGATTCGCAAGTAGCGATTGGTTTCCTTAGCTGCCAAACTTTTTAGGGCAGTGAGATAAAGATTAGACATGATTTTCCTCCGTGATCTTCAGGAATAGTTCTTCTAAGCGGTTAGATTTATTCCGCATAGAAAGGACCTTGATTCCTTGGTTTGTTAATTGTTCAAACAGTTCGTTGATCCCTTGATCCCGCACGACTTCGACTTCAAGCGTCTGCTCGTCCGCAAAGGTGTGCTTGAACCCATTGATCGTTGGTTGCGTGTCGTAGGGTTCTAAATCGAAGATAAAAGTTTCGAATTGTAATTTTGCCAATAAGGATTTCATACTGGTGTTTTCGATCAATTCTCCTGATTGGATGATTCCGATGTTGCGACAAAGCATTTCTGCTTCTTCTAAATAGTGGGTCGTCAAGATGATCGTTGTTCCATTTTCGTTCAATTCTCTAAGGAACGTCCACATTTCACGACGCAATTCGATGTCCACGCCAGCGGTTGGTTCATCCAAGATCAACAGCTTCGGTTCATGCATCAGTGCACGTGCGATCATCAAACGACGCTTCATCCCGCCTGAAAGCATCCGTGCTCGGACGTTGCGTTTTTCCCACAAGTCGGATTGCTTCAAGTATTTCTCACTGCGGATCATGGCTTCTTTCCGAGGAACCCCATAGTAGCCCGCTTGGTTGACAACGATCTGTTGGACGGTCTCGAAGGGATTGAAGTTGAATTCTTGCGGGACTAAGCCAATCTGCTGCTTCGCCATAACGAGCTGCTTGTCTAGATCGTAGCCGAAGACGCTCACGTTGCCGGAGGTTTTGTTGACTAACGAGGTGATGATGCCGATCGTGGTCGATTTTCCAGCCCCATTTGGTCCCAATAAAGCATAAAAGTCGCCTTCTTCAACGACGAGATCAATGCCTTTTAGCGCTTCAACGCCTGTCGCGTATCTTTTTTTTAGGTCTTTTATTTCTAATGCATTGGTCATGTATTCCGCTTCTCCTTAATTTCTGTGATTCCCCTATTTTATCATTGATTTTGGGGAACACAAGTTTTAAAAACGAGAAGAGGGTGCTGATCATTATCAATAGATAAAGAAGCCGACAACTCCGGCGAAGCACATCAAGAGGATCGGGTTGGGCTTGAACTTGCGCAGCGCAATCAAGGAAACAAGAAACAGGATCGCGGCCTTCCAATCAAAGTGGGCGAGCAGACTGCCGGAAAAGTCAGAGGTCTCAAAAAAGGTCAGGAGCAGGATCGTGAACCCTGCGGACATTATCAAGCCTACGGAGGAGGCCTTCAAGCTTTTCAAGGCGGTGGAAACATAAAGGGAGTCTTGGTGCTTTTGAAAAAATTGATACAGGCCGATAGAGATGAGACAGCCGCCTAAAATACAGCCGACAGTAGCTACGATAGCGCCAGTGATCCCGTTTAGCTGCATCCCCACGAAGGTAGACGTATTGACGGCTAATGGCCCGGGCGTCATTTGCGAAATCGTGATGATGTCACTGAAGACTTTTTCACTGAGCCACCCTTGATGCGTGACGACTTGCTCTTGGATCAGCGGAATGATGGCATACCCGCCGCCGATACTGAATAAGCCGATTTTTAAAAATGTCCAGAATAATTCCATGATCAGACCTCCCTTGTTTGCTGTTGGCGATAGGTGTGAAGGAGACAGATCCCGACACTGAATACTAAAATATAGACCACATTCAAGTTGAAAAAGGCATTTGCGATGAAGGCGACAGGCACCAGTAAACTCAATAATTTAGAATTTTCTTGTCGGATCAATTGATACATATCGATCACCAAATCAATGATCAGAGCCGTGACACAGGCCTGCATGCCTTTTAGGACAGCCATCACCGTTACATTGGCCGCAAAAGCCGCATACCAATTTGAGATCAATCCTAAAATGACGAGTGGCGGAATGATGGCACAGATGGCGCTGATGAAAACACCCGGCATTCCCGCGACTTTTTTTCCGCCTAGTACGCTTAGATTGATGGCGATCGCACCGGGAGAGGACTGCGCCACTGCCGCCATTTCGATCAATTCATCATTGGAGAACAGGTCTTTTCCTTCGACATAATACTTCCGAATCATGGGGACCACCACATAGCCGCCGCCAAAGGTGAAGGTACTGATGAATAAATTGATTCCTGCTAGCCATAAATAAAATTTGAGTTTTGTCATGGAAAGCCCCTTTCTTACTGCTTTCTCTCTAGTATATCGGTTGGTTTGCCATGTGTGAAATGATACTATTAAGCTATAGACATGAATAAAATTCATGGGAAGGTGACAGGTATGAATTACAAGCAATGTGTCATTTTTCGCGAGATTGCGAAAACGCAAAATTTTACTAAGGCGGCTAATCGGCTATATATGACGCAATCGGCCATTTCTCACGCAGTCAAAGATTTGGAGGAGGAGGCGGGGACACAGCTTTTTGAACGACTGCACCGCAGTGTCAAGCTGACGCCTGCTGGCGCGTTGTTTTTGCGGGAGATCCAGCCGATCATAGAAGCCTTTGAATCAGTAGAGGCGCGCTTGCCCAGTCTGGAAAAGCAGACACCGGTAACGATCGCTTCGTGCATCACCTATGCGCAGATCGCCTTGCCCCAGTTGCTGCACTGTTTCACGATGACGCATCCAGACGTTCATTTTAAGGTGCAGGTCTTTCCAGCTTCTGAATCGATCACTCGGCTAGAAAGCGGAGAGGCAGATCTGGCCTTTATTGAAGGGCATGTCTTGCAGAACTCTTTTCAGGCGAAAAAGATCGCGGAGTATCGCCTCTGTGTCGTCGCCGCGCCCGCAGCAGAAGTGACTGAAGTCAGCTTTGCGGAACTTTTGCAGCAGCCGTTGCTTCTTCGTGAACGCGGGAGTGCTGTTCGAGAGACGTTTGAGTCTGCGGCGGTATTAAAAGGCTACAAGCTTTTTCCGCTTTGGGAGAGCATTGATTCGCAGGCGCTTCTTTCAGCGGTCAAAGGGGGATTCGGTCTCTCTGTGTTGCCGTATCCCTTGGTTCAAGAAGCGATCCAGCAGGGGAAAGTGAAGGAAGTAAAGGTCAAAGACTGGCGCTCGGTCAATGATATTTCTGTCGTGATGCGAAAGAGCCGCTACCATTCTCAGGTGTTGTCTGAATTTTGGCAGGCACTGGATGCAGTGGATGAATTGCCGCCAAATGTTTAAATCACTTTCTAAAAAATCCACAATAGATTAAACTATTGGATAGAAAGGGGTTATTATTTATGAAGACGACTGCTGAATTAAAAGCAGAAGCGAAAGAAGCGTTGAGAGGGAAATGGGGACAAGCGGTTATTTTGAATCTTATCCCAACATTGTTGACGGTAGCGATAGTATTTTTCTTCCTGCTATCCGGCGTGATCGCCTACATTATCCATGGCGGAGGAGATAGCACCAGTATGTTCTCCTATGCTTCGGATTACAATCAAAGCAGTGCGAGTGGCGGAGGAACCGGGATCATTTCCTCGATCATCAGTGCATTGTTCATGAGTGGGATTTCTTGGACTTATTTAGATTTATTACGGGGAGACCGCACGCATATCGAACCATTGAAGGATGCATTTCGTGGATTCCAAGGCGTATTCCTTGGCGGAGTGATCTTGTTAGCCTTGCTTACGAGCATTTTTACTTCTTTATGGACATTGCTATTTATCATTCCGGGGATCGTAAAAGCGTACGCGTATTCTCAAAGCTACTTTATCTACTATGATCAGATCCAACAAACGGGAGAAAAACCGAAAGTATTGGATACGATCACTGCAAGCCGCCGCTTGATGGACGGTCACAAGGGCCGCCTCTTCTGGCTGGATGTGACATTTATTGGCTGGTACCTTGTCACAGCGTTGACATTAGGGATCGCTTATTTATGGTTGGCACCGTATATCTCAGCTACCAAAGCTGCCTTTTATGAAGACTTACAACAAAATATCTAACAAAAATGCCTGTGCTCAATGGAAATGTTGAGTACAGGCATTTTTTTTATGAGGCAAATCTTTTTTTATTTTGAATAGACAGTAACAGCGGCAGCAGA
Organism: Enterococcus sp. 12F9_DIV0723; assembly: GCF_002174375.1. Lineage (NCBI taxonomy): Bacteria > Bacillati > Bacillota > Bacilli > Lactobacillales > Enterococcaceae > Enterococcus > Enterococcus sp. 12F9_DIV0723. The sequence continues at coordinate 518,881 of NZ_NIBK01000001.1, forward strand.
TCCGTTTCGTAATTGGTATTTAAAATATTCAATAGGTAATAGGCCGCGTTTTGTTTGGGGAGAAGCTCTTTAAAGGTCGTGATGAAGAGGTCGATCTGATCATTGGGCTGCGGTTGAAAGACGATCTCGATGAACGTGAGACTTTGCAGGTATTTGATGACATGCTGCAGGTACAAATAATTTGGGATCGACACGAGGCCGACACGAATTTTTTCATCTGTGACGAAAAATAGCGGCAATAGACTCAAGCAAAGCGTTTTGGCTAAGGAGTCGAGGACGTTCTCCAGCCAAGCAAGCTGTCTGCGGCGACTAAGTTTTTTAACCGCTGCTTTGATCGCCGGATAGAGTTCGCCGTATAATTCCGAGTCTACGAATTTTTCTTTGCTGCCGGTTTCAAACAGCAGCGGGATCTCCTTCTTCTGGATCGAATAACTCAAAAACGTTCGGGCGACGTTGTTCAGCAGCATCCGTTCCTCCTGCTCCCCCAGCACTCCTTGCAGCAGTTCGCAGGAGCAGTAGCGATAAAAGCTGTCGATCGCCAAACACAAGGGGTCGCGTTCTTCCACGTTCTTTGTGTAATAAAACATCAAAGGATTGGAGGAAGGGTGCTGATTCTTTGCTTCGTAGGGGTAGTAATAGAAAAGATAATTAAAAAATTCCACTTGATGCGTGATTGCTTCAGCCGTCTTCAGTTGGTTGCTCAAATAATTCTCTAGCAGCGGCGTGATCTGGGAAAACAAGAGGTCATCAAAAGGCAGTGCGGTCAAGTGCTTCTGTTGCGTATTCCGCAAACGGGAAACGCAAAGCATGAGACGAACCAGTTTAGGATGGAGAGGCAGGTGGAAAACGTCCATCAAATCCCGGACCAGATTGTCCTCTGGTGTGAAATCCATGGCACATGTATTGAGATCATCCCCAAACGATGCCGACCACAGCGTTTTGATGTAAAACATTCGAATGACCGCTTCGTGACCGATCAATGCCATCTTCGCCAAATTCGTACGAATATTGCATTCTTCCAAATAGTTTGTTAAGGGACGCATTTGTTTTAAAACGGTCATCTCCTTCACCCGATGTTCTTCGCAAAAGCTGTGGAGGCTTTTATCTGGGTGAAACAAAGAGGAAAGTAAAAAGCGATACGGCAGCGAGTGCTTGACTTGTGTGATCAGAAAGTTATTGGAACGAGTGGGCGTGCTTTCCCAATAAATAGTAGAAGAATTAATGAACAGGGGCTCTTCGTGAATGGCAAGGAGTGTGTCGTTGATCTCCTGCAACATGTTTAAAAAGGACTGGTAGCTGCAATCTAGCTGTTGACTGAGGCTTTGAACGGAATACTCGCCGGCGGGATACCCTTCCATCAGCTGAAAGAAATGAATCTTCTTCTGCTGCTGGCGGGTCAAGAAGAGTTCTCTAAACATAAGAGCCACACCTTTCTATGCTATTTATTCGCTGTTCTTTTTAGACATCTAAGAAAAAGTGTCTAGAAAATCAGCGATTAGTTACTTAATTAAAACTTATTTATAGGTTGATTCTAGCATAGCTGAAGGCCGTTCATTTTTCTTAGAAATGATGAGTTTATTGGAACGTTCGGTTATTCATGCAATCGTTTTACGGAAGTATGAGCGGTATGGCTGTAGCGGCAAAATCGCGGACAAAAGCATCCAATCTTGTTAAAATGTTCGCTCCTTTTTAGCAAACACCAAAATCATTATTTTTCCCCTTAAATTTGGGCGGTCAGCTTGGGTGTGAGGAGCAACTTTTTTTATTATTAAGTAAACAGAAAAGCTGCTATAAGTTATTTATAACGTTATGCCGCTTTTCAGCAGAATTCCACGTGCAAAGCGTCACAGATTAGCCGAAAGGCGTGCCTGTTTTTAACGCCTACTGAATTAAACTGCGCTCACTAGGAAAGCACATTGAAGGATGAGGTGCTCTTTATTCTATAGGATAGAGAGCACCTTTTTGCTTGTCTAAAGGACCTATTTTTGTAACTGTCACCACTTTCCTTCTTTTCTATCTAGATTTGTTGTAGGTATGTTCAAAATTTAACACAGTGTGTGCCAATTTATGACGTTGTTTTACAATTGACATTGTTTTATAATTTATTGATTACTAAAAGTTTATTTTTAGGTATTTATATAATGAAAATAAAGCAAAAAACGTCTAATGTAACGGAAAGATAATGGTTCAAAAAATGATATCGGTTTCGTTGATTAGCGAGTTAAGGAAGGTGTTCATAAAAATGAAAAAGAAATTAGTTGTGGTTGGGTTGGTTATGTTACTTGTTCTTCAAATACTTAGTCCAACCTTTGCTTATGCACAAGGGACCACAGAATCAACGACGCAGTCGGCGAAGAAGGAGAGCCTCTCTTCAGCGGTGAAACCGCCGGAGGCAAGTACGTCGACCGCAGCAACGTCGGCAACGACAGCAACAACAACGACTTCAAGCAGCAAAGACCAAACGGCTGACGGCAACAGCACGGGGTCTTCCGCAGAAGCCACGCAAGCAACAACGGCGTCAACAACAAAAGAAGCAGCAAAGAAACAAGCGCGTGCAGCTATCGCGGACAATATTTTCAGTTCGGTAAAAATGTACAAAATCAATGGGGATGAAGTAAAGCCGAATGACACGCTGCCCGATATGACTGGGATCAAGCTGGCATTGAAATTCTCGTTCTCTAATAAGAATTATCAGACTGGAGATACCTTCACGACACAATTGCCTGCTCAAGTAGCCATCGCAAAAGATTTATCTGGCGATTTTAGTCCAATGACTTCGGCAAAATGGACGATCGATGCGGCGACGAAGAAATTAACGATCACTTTTTTAGAGGACAATGTTTCCTCAGAAGTTTATGATTTGACCTTGACTACCTCTTTGGAAAAGGTCAACGGCATTGACGAAGAGAACCAGAAAGTCGTTTTTGACACGGCACCCACACCAACGACCTTCTCGATCGATGTGACATCTAGTGTTGATCCAGGGAAAAACACCACTGCTCTCACTATGGATACATTGAATCCGAAGAAGGCGACGATCACTTCCGCGTTCAATTTGGATCGGACGGATAATAACGATCGGATGTACCAAGTGGAAGGCTATAACTATGGCAGCAAAATGAGCTTTGAGTCTGTCAATGTCTATTCCAGCGATGTCGATTTCAATGGCACGCTGGTGGGCAGCAAAACATTATTAACAAAAGACGTTGATTATACCATTACCTATAAAAATGCAGACAGCAATCGACCTGTCGCAGAAATCAAGCTGCTGAAGTCCATCGGGAAAAAAGCGGTCATCGCAGAATCAGTCGTATCCGGCATTGACGGCAACAATTATGTTGATGAATCTGTCGCGGGAAATGAATACAATTATTTTTATGCGTATTCTTATACCAATGAAAATGGCACTCAGTTGAATTACACCAATGCGAGCAAAGCGTTTGTGACGCTGCAGCCGTTAGAAGCAAAAGGAAAGATCAATCCAGACACAGGAAACATTGACTGGGAGATCAAATACAACTTTAATGAGCAGCCGCTGACGACGTCTTCTCAGTTGCTCGCCAATTTGAAAGACCAAGGTGTCGAGCTGGTTGACGGTTCGATCAGTATTGAAAAAGTTAAATTTAATTATACGAGTGAAAACAATTACGAGGTCGTTTCTGAAGGCGAGGGCACCTCTGACTTTACGATCACGCCTGATGGGAAGGATTCCTTGAGCTTTACGCCTAAGTCGGCGACGACACAAGCGTACATCGTTCGATATTCGACTAAAATTACCGATCCTACTGAACGCGTCATCAAGAACAAAGTAACGAATGGGACGGTAACAAAAGAAGCGCAAGTGAGTCTTATTCCGAATCTATTGTCAAAAGAAGCGGGGACCATCGACATCTTCAATCGTACGATGGAATGGAAGATCACGGTCAATGCTGAAAAATACAAGATGACAAATCCAGTGGTGCATGACTACTTCATTGGCGCGGTCAAGGACTATACGGGATTAACGATCAGCAAGAAAATCTCTGACACGGAATCGGTGCCGTTAGTTGAGAATGTGGACTATAAAGTCACTAAATTTGATGAAAATGGGTCGCCGGTTGGTGCCAAGCCAAATGTCAACGGCGCTCCAGATAGCTTCAACGGCGGGGTGCGCATTGATTTCCTAGGGGATTACAACGAGCTGAAGGATACCTTAGTCATCACGATCAAAACGAAGATCGAAACCTCTGCTGAGAAAACCGAGATCAAAAACAAAGCGACGTTGAACTACGGCAATTCTCCAGGCGTCATCGAGTATGATGCGAAAGGGACATTTACTGATCCGTACTACACAGGCGGGGCAAAATTAGCCCAGACAGCAAGTACTTCTGGCGATTATCTTTATCAAAACTGGCTGGTCTTTGTAAATTCGACCGGAGCCAACTTCAACTTAACGAAAATGCAAGATAGTCTGCCAGCAGGAACAGAACTTGTGCCAGGCTCACTCCGCTTTGAAGAAGTGACCAGTCAATCAATGATCGACAACATCCAGCGTTACCTTGGTACGGACTACAATCTGGTTCCAGAAAATTCCGACGCTTACCCAACGAAGATCGATACGGCGAACAATCAGGTCAATCTGGAATTTGGCAATTTAGGCGCCAAACGGGTATACGTGAAATACCGAACCAGAGTCAAACGCGACTGGTATGTCTACAATCGCTTAGACAACGTTGCAAAAGTTACCTATGATGACAAGACACCAGCGGAGTACAAAGCAAGCGTGTATGCCTACAATTATGAGTATGCGCTATTGAAGTCCGTTGCCAAAGACCCAGTAAAAGAAAATGTAGCGAACTGGACCGTGACCACGAGAAACATTACAGCAGGCATGCCTGTCCAAGATCCTGAGGTCACGGACACATTGACCCCTGGAACGACGAATGCGGCCTATGATCCGACTTCTTTTGTTGTGACGGATACGGCGACTGGTGAAAAGATCAGCACCGACCATTACCGCTTGTCCTTTACAGGAAATACGTTCAAAATTGCGTTTTCTGATTACAAAGCAGAGAGCAACATTCAAGTAAAATACAATACCGTCAGTGAATTTCCAGGCGGAGTAAAAAACAATTCTCAAGTGAATTCTTCAAGCTATGGCGCGCTGAATGCCTATTACCGCCAAGTCAATACGGCTGTCAATCTAAGCTTTACAAACGGCAGCGGAACGGGTGTGGTGAAAACTGCGGACCTAGACGTGTTGAAAGTGAATGAGAAGGATCAAGGGTTAGCAGGTGCGACCTTTGAGATCCTTAAAGAAGACGGAACAGAAACAGGCTTGAAAGCAGATACGGATGCCGAGGGCAAACTGTCCTTTACAGGCTTGCCGCTGGGCGAGTACTTGCTGAAGGAAAGCAAAGCACCAAACGGCTACGAGATCAATCCAGAGTATAAAGATGGAAAAGCGATCACGTTGACAGAGAATATGGCGGCGATCAAAGTCGTTAATAAAGAAACGGTCGCAAACAGTGTCGAGCTGACTAAAACGGATGAACAAACGAAAGACGTCTTAGCAGGTGCAAAATTCCGTCTAGAAAAAGCGGATGGCACTGTCATCAGCGAGAACCACGAAACAGGAACTGACGGACGCTTCACCGTGAAGGATCTGACGATCGGAGACTACCAATTTGTGGAGACTGAAGCACCGACAGGCTACGCGCTGAATAAGACACCTGTGACCTTCTCGATCACCGAACGTCAAGGTCAAGTTGTCAATGTGACGAAAACCAACACCTTGTCAACTGGGTCAGTTATTTTGACTAAAGTGGACGAGCAGTCGAAGGAAACACTAAAAGGCGCGACCTTCCAATTACAAGACAAGGCTGGAAAGACGCTGCAAGAGGATCTGATCACGGACGGCAACGGGAAATTAGAAGTTGCAGATCTGGCTCCTGGAGATTACCAATTTGTGGAGACCCAAGCACCAACGGGTTACGAGAAAGACGCGTCACCATTAGAATTCACGATCACGAAAGCTCAGTCTAAAGCCGCAGAAGTAGAGAAAACCAATGCGAAGACACCTGTGAAACCCGGATCGATCACCTTAACGAAGACGGACGAAAAAACGGGAGAAGCATTGTCTGGTGCGACCTTTGAGCTGAAAAATGAGAAAGGGACTGTGTTAGAGTCTGATCTTGTGACCGACAAATCAGGGAAAATCGTCCTTAAAACACAGGCGCCCGGCACCTATCAATTGGTTGAGACAGAAGCACCAACAGGCTACGTGAAGGATACGACGCCTGTGACCTTTACAGTGAAGGATCAAGCAGAAACGATCGAACTGAAAAAGACCAATAAGGCCATCGTCACTGGCGCAGTAATTTTAGAAAAAGTCGATGAAGCGACGAAACAGCCGCTACCTGGCGCAGAATTTGAGTTGCAAACGCAAGAAGGCAAAACGATCAAAACGGATACGATGAGTACGGACGACAATGGCCGTCTAGCAGTGGAAAAATTGGCCCCAGGCAAGTACCAATTTGTGGAAACCAAAGCACCAGCGGGGTATCAACTGGATGCCAAGCCTGTGACATTTACCATCAAAGCAGACCAAACAAGTCCTGTACACGTAACGAAAACGAATAAGGGCAAGACGATCGACGGTCTTACTTGTACCGTGGCATTGAGAAAAATAGACAGCAAAACGGGTGAAGGCTTAGCCGACGCGACGTTTGCTTTGCAAGACCAACGAGGCAACGTCTTAAAAGAAAATTTGAAGACCGATAAAACAGGGACGCTTGTTGTATCGGACTTGGAACCAGGCAAGTATCAACTAGCAGAGACAGAGGCACCTAAGGGCTATATCTTGAACACGAAACCAGTGACCTTCCAATTGACGACTGCGAAGAAACGAGTAGTGACAGTCAAAAAGGAAAACGTCAAGAAACGGACGAGTGCTAAAGAGAAGGGCGGAAGCCAAACGACGGATACGAACAAGTCACACACCACATACGGAAGCAATTACAGTGGTCGTAACCATACGTATCTGCCTAAAACAGGCGAACAAAAATCAATGATCCTAGTGATCATGGGTGTTGTCGTGTTGCTTCTTTTAGCAGGGATCGTCTACATCAAACGTAAAAAATAAGTAACCAAAGATCCGGCTAGTCGACAGACTGGTCGGATCTTTGTCTCTCAAGGCAGCACATGGTATCTTTAAAGGAAATGGAAACAGAGATCGGTCAGAAAAAAATCCAACGTGGTCCTGTGAAAGGCGTGTCGTTTCGCAGGATCAAAAAGCAGGAGGTGCAGAGGAATGAAAAAATCGCAATGGTACAGTGATCAGTGGGGAAAGCCGACACATGACGATCGCTTGCTGTTTTTATTGCTGACGGTGGGGGTTTTTCAAGCAGGGTTAAGCTGGCAAGCTGCCGCAGGCAAACGAACGGTGTTTGAACGGAATTTTTGCGGCATGGATTTTCGCAAAGTTGCGGCTTTTTTCCCAGAAGATGTCGAGCAGATCGCCAAGGACCCTGAGATGATCCGCAATCATCGAAAGATCAAGGCAGTGGTGCAAAACGCACGTGCGATCGTAGGGCTCTTAGACGATTACGACAGCTTCGCAGCGTATCTGTGGGATTTTGTCGGCGGTGTGCCCATCCTTCATACGTATGAAATGTCTGATGAGGTTCCGAATACCTTGCCGGAGGCGACAGTGATCGCGAAAGACATGAAAAAAAGAGGCTTCACCTTCGTCGGCCCCGTAGTCACCTGCATGTTCCTAAAAGCGGCGGGGATCATCCAAGACCAAGTCATGGCGTAAAAAATAGAAAGTACCGTTTATGTTGTAGTCTCTCCCTACAGCATAGACGGTACTTTTTTTAAATACTTTCGATGCGTTTGATGCCATTTTTGTACATTTCATCCATCAGCTTCTTATCGGTCTGATCGTCGGTGATCAGCAAGTCGATCTGGTCAAGCGGCAGGAAGGTGTACAGGGCACGGCGCCCGATCTTTGTATGATCGGTCACGACGATCTTTTTTGCGGAGGCATCGATCATGTTTTTCTTCGTGGTGATCAGCAGCTCATTAAAATGCGTCAAGCCCTTTTCGACATTGAGGGCAGGCGTGGCAATGAAGACCTTATCGACACTTAGCTGTTTAAGGGAGTCATTGGCAATTTGTCCGTTCAACATAAAGCTGTCATGGAAAAGGGTCCCGCCGGTAACGATGGTGGTGATGTTTCGATTGGAGCGCAAGACAGAGGCGATGTTGACATCGTTGGTGATGATCGTAATGTCTTGCAGTTGGGGCATCTCATTTAGAGTTCGTGCGATCTGTAGAGTCGTCGTCCCCGAATCTAAGATGATGGCTTCCCCGCTATTGATGTAATTCGTGGCGTACTTTCCGATACGGGTCTTCTCCAACATATTTTCAGTGGCACGATCTTCAAAGGCGGGTTCGTCCTGTTTGATGCTTGCGGGAACGACGCCGCCGTGAATCCTGACGACTGAGCCTTGCGCTTCAAGTTCATCAAGATCTCTGCGGATCGTCGTCTCATGCACTTTAAAAAGTTCAGACAATTGGGATACAGAGATAAATTGCTTCTTCTCAATGGTTTCCAGTAATTTTATTCGACGCTCTCCTGTTAGCATTTTTCTTCATCCTCTCGCTTTCACAGTAACAATTGTTACTTGAGAAAGGCGTTTTCATCCCCTAGTCTATGGAAAATAATGGAAAGTGTCAATATATAAAGCCTCTAAACGTGCAAAAACGAGCTTTTATGAGTGTCTCTATTCTGATAATCATTTAAGGAGACGAGCGGGGTACTAAAAGCGTTAAAGTAGTCTAATCAACCAGAAGCGTGTTTTTTTATATCAAGAAAAAGATTGACGAGTCAAATAATCGAAGGCTTTCGCCATGATATTTTAAAAATAAAGCGTTTACAAAACGTTACATTCGATGATATACTCGTTTACGAGCAATAAAGAGTTTTAATGAGCGCTCGAAAACGAGGAGGAAGATGAATGGGACAGTCGGTTGAATCAACAGTTTTTAGTCTGGTTGAGCCAGGAGTAATTAAAGAAGTAACTAAAACGCGAGCCCTTCCAGAGGGTTGGGTAGCGGTAGAACCAACATATGCAAGTATCTGCCATGCAGATCTAAGATATTTCGCAGGGCTGCGTCGTCCAGAGGCGTTAGCGAAGAAATTACCGATGGCGCTGCTGCACGAAGGAATCGGCGTCGTGACAGACAGCCAATCGGAAAAATTCTCCGTGGGGGATCGGGTCGTTGTTGTACCGAATATCCCTGGTCAGATCCTGCATCCAGAGATCGACCAGAAGCCGGATGTGCCGGTGAATTATTCAAAAGGGAACGCCTTTTTAGGAAGCGGTTACGATGGCATGGCGCAAAGTCGTCTGGTCCACCCAGAAGAATGTCTGGTCCGGATTCCAGAGGAGATTCCTAATGAGATCGCCGTGTTAGCGGAACTTTCGTCTGTTTCTCATCATGCGATCAGTCATGTTGAAGACAAATTGAAAAAAGCCGATACACGAGTGGCACTTTTTGGAGATGGCCCTGTCGGCTACTTTACGGCAGTGATGCTGAAATACTTATATGGAGTAGACGCGGAGCGCTTTGTTGTCTTTGGTGCCGCAGATGATAAGCTCGCCAATTTTGATTTCGCGCGAACAGAAAATGTTTTGACTTACGATTTTGAACATTCAACAGAGAAATTTGATGTTTTGATCGAATGTACTGGCGGAAAATTCAGCGAAAGTGCATTGAACCAGGCGATCGAGATCGCGGATTCGTTAGCAGACATCATTTTCATGGGTGTTACAGAAGAATTAGTTCCGATCGACACACGGGATATTTTGGAAAAGGGCATCACGGCTCACGGAAGCAGCCGGTCCTCAACGCGTGATTTTGAAGCAGTCGTTGAAGGCATGAAAAAACCTGAGTACCGAGCAGCGTTGAGTAAAATCTTGCCTGAGCAGATCGTTGAGATCTCGGCAGGCGAAGACTTTAGAAAAATGATGGCGAAGTTTGTTGAGAACCCAGGCTGGAACAAAACAGTAATGCACTTTAATTGGTAACAGAGACGAGAAAAGAGAGGTGTCGTAGATGACAGGAATATTGATCGTTACTCATGGCGAGATGGCGACAGGGATCATGGATAGCTTGAGCCTGATCATGGGCGAACAGGAGCAATACCAGACATTGGGTCTGAAGCACGGCGATGACATTGTAGAATTCAGTGAAAAGATCCAAGCAGGGATCTGTGCACTGGATAAAGGAGACGGGGTATTGGTGCTGGTCGATTTGTTTTCAGCAAGTCCTTACAACCAAGCGGCCCTTTGCTTCAATAAGTTGAAGGACCACCGCTACCGTTTGATTTCTGGCGTGAATCTGCCAATGATCATCGAATCCTTCAATCAGCGGATGATCGGTGCGGATCTGGACACGATGTATCAAGCAGCGATGACCGCAGGCAAGGATGGGATCAAAGAATTTTTAGAGGAAATGGCGAAGCTGGAGAATAAAGCGAATCTATAAAAAATAGACCCTATAAAAAGAAGAATGGATGTGTAGAAATGGGAGAAATCGTATTAGCAAGAATCGATGATCGTTTGATTCATGGGCAGGTAATGACAGCCTGGCTGCAATTTACCGGAGGAAACCACATCGTTATCGTGGATGACGCAACAGCAGGGGATGAGTTCACGAAGTCGATCATGTCAATGGCCGTACCAAACGGCATCAAGTTGTCGATTTTAGGTGTAGCAGACGGCGCGGAATTATTAGCCGCGATTCCAGACGGCCACCGCATCATTGTTTTGGCGAAAGAGCCGCAAACGTACTTGCAGCTGATCGAAAAGGGCGTGACCTTCGATGAGATCATCATTGGCGGCATGGGTGCACGGAAAGACCGCAAGACGTTCCACAAAAATATCTCGGCTTCTGAAGAAGAAAAGGAAACCTTCCGAGGAATCATCTCGCACGGCGTAAAAATGAAGATTCATGTTATTCCTGACCAAGGGTCACAAGCAATTGAAGGATTGCTATAAAATAATTTCATAAAGGAAGTGGAGAAATGAAAATTAGTCTTATCCAAGCAATTTTAATCGGTGTCGTTTATTATCTTGGAATCAATGGGACCCCCTGGCTGTCATTGGTGGGGACCCATGGATGGATGCGTCCATTAGTCAATGGGACGGTGGTAGGGTTGATCTTGGGTGACCCCGTTCAAGGATGTATCATCGGGGCAGCGATCAACTTGCCGTATCTAGCCTTTATCTCAGCCGGCGGGACTGTAGCGATGGACCCGGCACTTGCAGGGACATTGGGCACGGCGTTGGCAATGGCGGCAAAAGTTGAACCGGCTGTTGCTGTGACATTGGCTGTACCGATCGGATTATTAGGGACACTGATCTGGGTAGCGCATATGACGGTAGATATTACGTTCGTCCATATGGCGGATAAAGCAGCTGAAGAAGGAAAAATCGATCGGATCAACTGGCTTCACATCGTTCCACCGCAATTATTTTTACTATTGATCACTGTTGTACCGGTTGCACTGGCGGCTTATCTAGGCGCGGATGCAGTAGAGGGAATCGTAGACGCGTTGAGCGGTCGTCCGTTGGATGTTCTTTCAGCGATTGGCGGGATTCTGCCAGCGTTAGGGATCGCGATGAACTTACGTGCCATGAATGGCAAGGGAACGCTGTTGTTCTTTACCTTTGGCTTTATGCTGGCTATCTACTCTGGCTTGCCATCTGTGCCGATCGCTGTATTCGCAGGGATCATCGGGTATGTCTTCACGGAATTGTATTTGAAAGATAAAAATGGAGGGCTGGTGTAATGGATCAGACTGCAGAAGTAAAAAAAGAAAAGCTATTAACGAAAAAAGACGTTGTGAAAGCCTTCTGGCGTTGGACCTTCTTTTCTCACGCCAACTATAACTATGAGCGTCTGCAAGCGACAGGTGTCGTCCATGCCTTCAGTCCGATCTTAAAAAAATTGTACGGCAAAGACGAAGATGAGATGAAATCTGCATTGGAACGCCACATGCAGTTCTTCAACACAGAGCCTTCCTTTGGCGGTCCGATCTTAGCAATGACGATCGCGATGGAAGAAGAACGGGCGCTTGGTGCGGACATCAATGACCAAACCATCAACGGCTTGAAAACGGGGTTGATGGGACCGTTAGCCGGAATTGGCGATACGTTATGGCAAGGAACCTTGATCCCGATCCTGCTGTCCTTCACGTTGCCATTTGGCGCGGACGGGAACATTTTTATGGGACCCGTGATGTTCTTCGCGCTTCACTGGATCATTATGACGGTCATCGCCTACTTCCTATGGATTCAAGGGTATGAGCAAGGGAAGGAAGGGATTCAAAAGATGATGGCAGGCGGCCGCTTGTCCTACATCATGACCTTCTCGCAAACCTTAGGGGCGATCGTGATCGGCTCGTTAGCAGCGAACTTCGTAAAAATCGCGACGCCATTAAGCATTCATTTGAGTGGGAAGGAAAACCTTTCGATCCAAACGGATGTACTGGATGCGCTGGTCAAGGGAATCTTGCCGCTGGGCGTGACCTTATTGACCTACTATTTATTGAAGCATAAAAAATACACACCAACCAAAGTATTAGTCATCCAAATCGTTGGCGGCGCGATCTTAGCCGCGATCGGCTTGATCGTAAACTCAATATAAGCTGGAAACGACGTTAGGAATATGATACACAGGTATCTAACGTCGTTTTTTCTGATGGCGGAAGAAGGAAAGGGCGAATAATTTTGAAAACAGCAGTGTTTTATGATGTGAAGAAATTGGTGGTGGAGGACACACCATTACCAGAGCTTCCAAAGGATAAACTATTAATGAAGATCGATACCTGTGCTATCTGTACTTGGGAGCAGCGGGTCTATACGGGTGTCAAAAAAGTGGACTATCCTTTTATCGGCGGCCACGAAATCGCAGGCGAGATCTTTCAAGTAGGAGAAGCTGTCGAGGGGGATTGGAAGGCTGGCGACAAAGTGGTCTTTGGCACAAATCTGGCGTGCGGTCATTGCTACTATTGCGGTGTCGGAGAAGAGCAAAATTGCCTGAATTTCGACCACAGCAAGCAACAGCCGGGCTTGCCTCACAAAGGAATGGGCGGCTTGTCTGAATATTTAGTCGTTGATCCGGCGAATATTTTCAGTTACCAGCACGTCCCGGCAGAAGAGGCGTCATTAACAGAGCCCCTGTCCTGTGTGCTCCACAGTGTCGAGACGGCAGAGGTTGATTTTGGGGATTACGTACTTGTCGTTGGTGCCGGGATCATGGGGATGCTCCATCTGCAATTGGCACAAAAAAGAGGGGCGATCGTGATCGTATCTGATCCAAATGAGGCGCGGCTGGAATTAGCGAAAACCTTGGGCGCTGCTCACGTGGTCAATCCCATCAAAGAAAACTTGACGGAGAAAGTCTTGGCTTATACGGAGAATCTGGGGGCGCAGATCATTTTTAACACCACGCCGATCTCAGGCTTGATCCCCGGGTTGCTGGAGAGTCTGTCGAACACGGGAACGATGATGCTCTATTCTTCCTATTATCCAGATGAGCCTGTGGGGATCACCTTCGACCATATCCATAAAACCGGTCAGCAGATCAAAGGAACAGCGAATTCCAACAAGCGGGACTTTATTCGTGCCGCTCGTATGATCAGTCACGGCGTTGTGGATGTGAAGCCCTTTATTACGAAGATCTATCCGCTGAGTGCGATCGAAGCGGCTTTTGAGGAAGCGGTAAATACGGAAGCATTTCGGATCGTGATCGACTTTGAAGAAGAAAGAGAGGGCAAAGGATGTTAGTGACAGTCAAAGAATTGTTGGCAGAAGCAGAGGAGCAGCAGCGGGCAGTCGGCGCCTTCAACGTTCCCAATCTGGAAGCGGTGCGGGGCGTGATCCAAGCCGCGGAGATGCTGAAGGTCCCGGTGATCCTTCAGCATGCAGAAGTGCATGAATCCCTCATTTCGATCGAAGAGATCGGCCCGGTGATGGTCCATTTCGCAAAAGAAGCGTCAGTTCCCGTGGCTGTACATCTGGATCACGGATCGAGTCTTGCCGAATGCATCAAGGCGATTCGTTTGGGCTTCACCTCGATCATGTACGATGCCTCGTTGAAGGACTACGAGACAAATGTAAAGGAATCGTCTGAACTCGTCCGTATCGCCCATAGCGTCAATGTGTCTGTCGAAGCAGAGCTGGGGGAGATGACGAATTCGACCGTGGGTAGCGGAGAAGGGCGCGCGTCAGAAGAAGGCGCGATCGGCAACCAAGACCTGTTCACCAACCCGCAGCAGGCCCAAGACTTTGTTGAAGCGACAGGCGTGGATAGCTTGGCGATCTCCTTCGGCACCGTCCACGGAAAATATTTCGCAGAACCGAATCTAGATTTTGACCGCATCGCGGCGATCCGTGCAACAACTGGGAATCGCCCTCTGGTCATGCATGGCGGTTCAGGTGTGTCTGAGGAAGATTACAAACAGGCGATCGCTGCCGGTATTCGCAAGATCAATTATTATACCTATATGAATCTTGCTGCTGGTCAAGCGCTGCAACGGGCGATCGAGGAGCAGCCGAAAGAAGAACTCTTTTTTGATGAATTTTCTTTGGCTGCCACTGCCGCGATCAAAGAAAATGTAGCCAAGGCCTTACGAATATTCAACCGTTTATAAGCGATGTAACTCCGACTGTTGGAGAGGACAGTCGGAGTTTTTTTGCTTGCTAGAGAGAATTTCTTAAGAATTCTGCGGGACAGTAAAAAAGCTGTCCTCTCTTTTTTTATTTTTTCAAGGAGAAAATGACGGGTCTTTTTGTCATTCAAACGAGCGATTTTTGTTATTCTTTCGCCGCAAATAGCCCCCGTCATTTGCGATAGTTCTACTTTCCATCATAAATTGTTACTATAATATAGAAAGAATAAAGAAAGAAGCACCATCTGAAGAGAATGTGAGGGGAAAAAATGATCACCAATATCGAGGAATTGTACGCGGCCTTTCGCCAAGTCATGGAAAATAAGCGCTGGTGGGACACGGACAACAAATGGGAGATCCTGCTAGGCGCGATCTTGGTCCAGAATACGAATTGGCGGAATGTGGATTACGCCTTGGTCAATCTAGAGGAAGCGACACAATTTTTACCAGAGAAAATTTTAGCGTTGGAGCTGGATGAGCTGCAGGATCTGATCCGACCAAGCGGCTTCTACAAGGGCAAGTCGGCGACGATCATGGGCGTACTGACTTGGTTGAAGGAGAATCACTTTGATTTGGAGGCGGTAGCTGGGAAGACGTTTTCGGAGCTGCGCAAAGAGCTGTTGGCGATCAAGGGGATCGGGGAAGAGACGGCAGATGCCTTGTTGGTGTACGTCTTCGATCATTCAACGTTCATCGCGGACAAGTACGCGCAGCGATTGTTTGAGAAGTTTGGCGTTGCTTTTTCCGGCTATAAGCAATTAAAACGGGCGGTCCTGTGGCCGTCCACGATGGACACGCTCAAAGCACAGAATCTCCATGGCTGGATCATCGAGTATGGACAGGCCTATTTGAAAACTGACGAACGCTGGCAGGCAGGACCTTTGAAAGAGTTTAAGCTAACGTTAAGCGAAACCGCCGATCCGAAGTAAAAAAGCGTCGATCCTTTTCTTCAAAAACAATTCGTGGTATAACTTTTCAAGTGTTATGATAGAAAGCGCAAGGCAATGAAATAAATCAGAATAAGAGGCAAACAGATGGTGACATTAAAATCCGCACGAGAAATCGAGCAAATGAAAGAATCAGGGGCTATTTTAGCCGGTATACATAAACAACTACGGGACATGATCGTTCCAGGGATCACAACCAAAGAGATCGATCAATTTGTCCAGAAAAAAGTCGAAGAAGCAGGCGCAGTGGCCGCTCAAATCGGCTTTGAAGGCTATGAATTCGCGACGTGTACAAGTGTGAATGACGAGATCTGTCACGGGTTTCCGTCAAATTATCGTTTGAAATCAGGCGATGTGCTGAAGGTCGATTTCTGTGTCGACTACCACGGTGCGATCTCTGATAGCTGCTGGACCTATGCAGTCGGCGAGATCACGCCCGAACATCAGGCTTTAATGGATGCAACGAAAGAAGCCTTGATGCTCGGTATCGCGCAAGCGCAGGTCGGCAATCGTGTAGGCGATATCGGTCATGCGATCCAAACGTATGCAGAAGGAAAAGGATACGGCGTCGTGCAAGATTTTCTTGCCCACGGCATTGGCCCAACGATCCACGAAGAGCCCTTCTTCCCGCATTTCGGAACAGCCGGTAAAGGCCCGCGCTTAAAAGAAGGCATGACGATCACGATCGAACCAATGATCACGACTGGAACATGGGAGGCTGGCATTGATGGAAATGGCTGGACAGCCCGCACGCTGGACGGCAGTTTTTGTGCCCAATACGAGCATTCCATCGCGATCACAAAGGATGGTCCAGTGATCATGACAGAACAAGACGCATAATGAATAAAAGGAGGATTCGGAGCATGTCCGATTCCTCCTTTTTTTGTTATTTTAAAACGACTCTTTTTTCTATTTTTTGCTCCTTTTTTCTTACAAACAAATTACCCAAAGCTTTTCACTTTTTTAAAAAATAAAAGTATTTAAAAAAGCGTTTACAAACGCGTTATCTTAAGCTTATCCTATAATTAGTTAAATGAACACGTAAGAGATGGAGGATGGGAACATGGATGTTAAAAAATTAGGCACGCGGCAGTTATTCTTGATGAAACGGGAATCGTTGGAGAAGAAGATCGAGACTTACTACGAACAATCCGACGACGCGGATTCTGTGATCGAGTATTTGGTCGCGGTCATGGTGAGAAATGCGCTGAATTTGACGGGAGCCTTTTCTTTTCTCTGCAAAGACCTGCTTCGAGACCTCGTTTTAACAGTCGAGCCGACAGACACCCTGCGCCTCTTTTTGCCCCTTTTCAAGGAATACTTTGAATCCAAAGAATGGGAAGGCTTGATCAAACAGTATTTTGGAAGCCCTTCCGAATATTTTGCCCAGACAGAATCGATCCGTTCCTTTAAAAATGCCTTTGAGAGACAGGGCAGTTTGGACCTTTACAGAGAAGGCCTCGTTTATGACATTCGTTCCCGTTTTGAAGATGCGGCGGGCAAGCGCCATCTGCTGACGATTCGCGACGTTGATCCTAACAAAGAGGAGACATTGGTGGCGGAAATTCTGGAAGTGTTGACCTTGTTAAGTATCTTTGAAGTAGACGGCGTCCGAAAATTCGTGGCATTGGTCGACTACAAAGGCGGTGGTCACGTGGAAACGACTTCCTACAAAGTGGGGAAAGCCAAACAAACAGAAGAGGATACTGTCGTTGAAGAAGCGCCTAAAAACACGAAGACTGAAAAACAGCCCGTCCTTGCTGCCGCCGCATCCCCATCGCCAAAAAAAGCCAATAAGCTGTCTTACGAAGAAGCTGCGGCGATCGTCGAGGCGGAGTATCCGCTGCCGGGAGAAGAAGCTTCGAGCACAGAAAGTCCGTCCCATAACGCCGTCGACCTGCCGCCAAAACCGAAGTCTTCTCATGTGCGTTTCGATAAGACCCCCGAGCAAGTAGAAGAAGAGCACCGACAGAAAAACCTCAAACGAAGACTGGATAAGCAGCAGGGGAAGAAAAAGGACAGCCGAACCAAGCGGAATAGGAAACGAAAATAACCACGTGAAGAGTCCGAAACATGACCGCAGAGCTGTGATAAACAAGCTGTTTTTTGACAGATTCATCGATTAGTCAAACTTTTCCAAGACGAGAAGGCGTCTTGTTTTCAATAAAATTTTCCGACTGGTATTCTGAATTTAGAATATAAGAAGGAGGAATCATCATGAGATATACGAATGGAAATTATGAAGCATTTGCAAGACCGAGAAAACCGGCTGGCGTAGACGAAAAGAGCGCCTATATCGTCGGAGCAGGATTAGCTGGGTTAGCGGCGTCTGTTTTTCTGATCAGAGATGGTCAAATGAAGGGCGAACGTATCCACATTTTTGAGGAACTGTCCTTATCTGGCGGTTCGCTGGATGGCACCTTCATTCCACACGACGGCTTTGTGACGCGAGGCGGCCGCGAGATGGAAAATCATTTTGAATGTTTATGGGACTTGTTCCGTTCCGTGCCATCATTGGAAGTGGAAGATGCGTCGGTCTTAGATGAATTTTATTGGTTGGACCATGATGATCCAAATTCATCCAATTGTCGGATCATCCATAACCGCGGCGAACGTGCGGCGGATGATGGCGACTTCACCTTATCGAAAAAGGCGCAAAAGGAATTGGTCGATTTGTTCATGACTTCTGAGGATCAATTGGTCGGCAAAAAGATCGAAGACGTCTTTGGCGAGGAATTCTTTGAATCGAACTTTTGGCTGTATTGGTGTTCGATGTTTGCCTTTGAGAAATGGCATTCTGCGATCGAGATGCGCCGCTACGTGATGCGCTTCATCCACCATATCAAAGGCTTGCCAGATTTCACGGCGTTGAAATTTACCCGCTACAACCAATACGAATCGTTAGTAAAACCGTTGTTGTCCTTCTTGAAGGAGCATGGCGTGGACTTCCAATATGAAACGAAGATCACCAACATCCAAGTCGATGCTGCGCCAGACAAAAAAGTGGCGAAGAAGATCCAGCTGACACGGGGAGGAAAAGCAGAAGAGATCACATTAACAGAAAATGACCTCGTCTTTGTGACGAACGGGTCCATCACAGAAAGTTCCACAGAAGGCGACCACCATACTCCGGCACCTATCACCCATGAGCTGGGGGGCAGTTGGAACCTGTGGAAGAACTTAGCGAAGCAATCGGATGAATTCGGGCACCCCGAGGTCTTTTGCGAGAACTTGCCGGATGAGAGCTGGTTTGTCTCTGCGACTGTGACATGGGAAAACTTTGACATCGAACCTTATATCTCTCGTTTGACGAAACGGAAACTACGGACGGGAAGCATCGTGACCGGCGGGATCATCACCATCAAGGACTCCAACTGGCTGATGAGCTTCGCGACCCATCGTCAACCGCATTTTAAAGAACAAACGGATCAGCAGACAGTTACTTGGGTGTACGGTCTCCTGTCCAACACACCGGGGAACTACATCAAGAAGCCGATCGAACAATGTACGGGTCAAGAGATCGTGCAGGAATTGATGTACCACTTAGGCGTTCCAGAAGACGACATCCAAGCCTTCTCTGAAAAATCCTGTGTGGTGGTTCCTGTCTATATGCCCTTCATCACCTCGTACTTCATGCTGCGTGAACCGGGGGATCGTCCGTTGGTCATTCCGAACGGTTCAGAAAATCTGGCCTTCATCGGGAACTTTGCCGAAACGGAACGGGACACGGTCTTTACTACGGAATATTCTGTGCGGACAGCGATGGAAGCCGTCTACAGCTTCTTAGATATTGAACGGGGAGTGCCTGAAGTCTTCGCCTCTGCTTACGACATTCGTACGCTGGCGAACTCCGTCTATTACCTAAGCGACCGCAAGAAGCTCTCTGAGATGGACCTGCCGTATGTAGAGAAAAAAGTATTGGGGCATTTCGTCAAGAAGATCGAAAACACGTATATCGGAGATGTGTTGAAGGACAATCATTTATTGTAAAAGGAACAACGCGTTCAGCGAACTTGCTGAGCGCGTTTTTTTGATGAAAAAAATCTCATTTTAAGTACGATTTTTATAGTATAATTCTCATACAAAGGAAAATAGGAGGAATCTAAATGATCAAAGTGGCGATTGTCGGATATGGAAATTTAGGCCGTGGCGTGGAACGGGCATTGCAGCAGAACGCGGACATGGAGTTAGTGGGGATCTATTCGAGAAGAGACCCCAGTACCGTACACACAGAGGGCGCACCTGCCTATGCCCTAGCGGAGCTGGAGCAGCAAAAGGGAAAGATCGATGTCTGTATCTTGTGCGGAGGATCAGCGACAGATCTGCCAGTGCAAACACCGTCGTTGACGAAAGACTTCAATACGATCGACAGCTTTGATACCCATGCTAAGATCCCAGAGCATTTTGCCAACGTCGATCAGGCGGCAAAGGAGAATCAAACGGTTTCGATCATTTCTACCGGCTGGGACCCCGGCTTATTCAGCTTGAACCGACTATACGCTGAAAGTATTTTACCAAAAGGCGAGACGTATACATTTTGGGGCAAGGGCGTCAGCCAAGGCCACTCGGATGCATTGAGAAGAATCAACGGTGTCGCCGATGCGATTCAATACACCATTCCGAAAAATGAAGTGATTGAACGCTTGAAGGCGGGGGAAACGCTGGAGCTGACGACAAGAGACAAGCATTTACGGGAGTGCTTCGTCGTTTTAGCAGACGGTGCGGAGGAAGCGGCAATCAAAGAAGAGATCGTGACGATGCCAAATTACTTCGATGAATACGACACGATCGTTCATTTTATTTCAGCAGAAGACTTGGCCCGCGACCATCACGCGATGCCTCATGGCGGAACGGTGCTGCGGACAGGCATCACTCATGAGCAGACCAAGCAGGTGATCGAATACAATCTGCAATTAGAAAGCAACCCTGAATTTACCGCCAGCGTCCTCGTTGCCTACGCCAGAGCGTGCGCCCGATTTGCGAAGGAAGAGCAATTTGGCGCGTTCACGGTCTTTGATATCCCGCCGAAGTATCTTTCTTCTGTGGAGGACGCGACACTGCGAAAAGAGTTGCTGTAATCAAAAGCGAAGCAAGCCGATCAAAAAACAGGCTGCTTCGCTTTTTTTAAATATTTCCGATCAAGACCACCAAGGAGAAGTGTTCCTCATCATAATGGATGTCCAATGTTCCATCATAGCTGTCAACGATCCCGCGAACGGACTGCAATCCGATCCCGTGTTCCTGCGGGGCGGCTTTGGTCGAAAAGAAGCGCGTCCCGCTCTTTTTTATTTTATGCTGCATCGTGTTCGTGATCTCGTAGCTGAAAAACCCATTGTAATACCTTGCCTTCAGAGTAAGCTCTTTTTTCGGCGCGCCTTTGGCAGCTTCGATCGCATTGTCTAAGGTGTTACCAAAAAGTGAACACAGGTCAATGTCATCGATCGTGATCAAGGTATCGATATCCACCTGCATCGTACACGTGATCCCCGCTTCCTGGATCACGTGATATTTAGCGTTCAGCACGGCATTGACGATGCTGTTCTTGCAAAAACGATGATTGGAAAGCGTGTGCTGTTGGGTGAGCGTCGCTAAATAGTTTTCAGCCTGTTCAGCCTGTTCCTCCCGCAGCAGATTTCGCATGACACCGAAATGATTGTTCATATCATGGTGGACTTTGCGGAGCTGTTTTTGAGTACTCTCCAATTCTTGATAATAGTCCTTTTGCAGTTGAAAGCTTTGGTTTTCCAATTGATAACGAAAGCTTTTTGCAAGATGCCCAGTCATATAGAGACTGCAGACGCTGGTCAAAAGACAGGCAAAAGCGGCTGGGTAGAATACGACTGTATTTTCTGGTGTAAAGAGAATGAAGCTGATCATCGCGACTAACGGTGTCAAACAAATCAAATCTAGGATCAGCCATAGTTTTTTTGAAATCTGTGTTTTCGCATAAGGAGTGGCATAACGGAAAAATTGGTACATCCCATACCAAATCAAGCCTCGCAATAAAAGGGCAGTCCCATGCAAAAAAAAGTCGAGCGCGAGGGTCTTCCCGCCAGCGAACCACAGTCTCAGCCCGATATCCTCCAATAAAAAATTAAGAGCTGCGATGAAGGGATACAGGGAGAGAACTAAAGAAATCTTGTGAAGCAGCAGCCCCTTTAAGGAGAGAAATAAAGCGATGGAGAAAAAGACGAACATGGCACTGATATTGACAGGGTCATTGGGATAGATAGGCAATGAGACCGCGACAAAGGCCACGAAAAATAGGAGCAGCTTAAAAAACAAATGGTCCTTGACGGGGATAAACGCAGCGATC
Source organism: Enterococcus sp. 12F9_DIV0723 (assembly GCF_002174375.1). Lineage (NCBI taxonomy): Bacteria > Bacillati > Bacillota > Bacilli > Lactobacillales > Enterococcaceae > Enterococcus > Enterococcus sp. 12F9_DIV0723. The sequence goes on from NZ_NIBK01000001.1 coordinate 540,869, forward strand.
AATCGGTAAAGAAAATACGTACCAGCGAATCCTGTGACTTGAGTGATGAGAAATTCAAGCAATTGCATCGGATCACCTACCCTAACATATTTTTAGCAAAATTCACTAGAAGCCCTTGTCGGTATTTGCGGCTGATGGGCAAGGTCTCCTGATTACAAGTGAGAGACGTTGCCGATACCTGATCGACATGGGCTAAATTGACGATGTACCGGCTGTGGATTCGGAGAAACGAATCCGGCAATGCTAGATCACTCAGCTTGCCATAAAAAGATTTTGGTCCGCTAGTAGTTGCAACAGTCACCAGCCGCCTGTCACTAGTGAAGTAATAGATGTCCTTCAAGGCGACTTTGGAGCGGTCGGCTTTATGTTCGATCATAAAATAGCGAGTGTCGGTTGCCTCCAGCTCTCCCAACGCTTTGTGGAGGACCTCGATGATTTTTTTCTCACCATAGGGCTTCAACAAATAATTCAACGCATGGACCTCGTAGCCTTCAAAGACAAAATCCGCAAAGGCCGTAACAAAAACGATCACCGCCCGCGGATTGCTTTTGCGCAGCCGTTTCGCTGTCTCGATGCCATCCAGCCGCTTCATTTCAATATCCAAAAATAAAAGGTCGACTGTTTCGATGCTTCCGCTGCTGAGAAATTCTTCCCCCGAAGAATATTCATGGAGCCGATAGTCGATGCCCTGGAGCTGCAATTCAGGCGCAATGATCCTCGTCAATGCTTTGCGCATCTCTTTTTCATCATCGCAGCAAACAACCTCTAACATTCAATGCTCCCCCTTTGTTTTTTTATCATTATAGCATTAAAAGATTGGCAAAAATGACACTAAAAGGGTCAAAATTTACATGATCGCCCCTAGGGAAAGTAAGGTATTTTTTTTAAAATAAAGCTATAGAGAAAATACAAGGGGGAGAAAAAATGTTAACAGTCGATCATCTTTATAAAAGTTTTCATACTGGCGGGGTCCAGTATGATGTATTGAAGGACGTTTCATTTACAGTCGATAAAAGTGAGTTTGTTGCGGTGATGGGACCGTCGGGAAGCGGTAAGACGACGCTGCTGAATTGCATCTCTTGTTTCATCCCCTACGAAAAAGGGGAGATTCGACTAGATGATACGCTCTTGGCGAAGCTTGACGAGGAGGCGATGGCGGAGGTTCGGAATAGGAAATTAGGGTTTGTCTTCCAAGATTTTATGCTGCTGGACGGCTTGACGATTTTTGAGAATGTCTGTGTTCCGAAGGTGATCACGCAGGCACCGTACCGACCGATGGAGCAAAAAGCCGCCAAGCTGTTAGAGCTGTTTGGGATCGACGCTATCGCGAACAAATACCCCGTAGAAATCTCCGGCGGACAAAAGCAGCGAACGGCAGTAGCAAGAGCACTGATGAATGACCCGTTGATCCTGTTAGCCGACGAGCCTACCGGGAATCTAGACAGCAAATCGCGAGACACCGTGATCGAGGCATTCATCGAAGCCAAACGGACGTTAGGTGCAACGATCTTTATGGTCACCCACGACACCTTCTCTGCCAGCTACTGCGACCGCGTCTTGGTGATGAAGGACGGCAACATTTTTACTGAATTGGTAAGAAAAGGCTCACGGCAGGAATTTTTTGACGAACTGCTCCACGTATTGAAGGAATTGGAGGAGGGCACCCATGAAGCTATCTCTGTCTGATCTACTAAAAAAGCTGCGGAAATACAACCAGCAGCAGTACCTGCAATTTACTTTTTGTATGACATTTTCGGTACTTTTGATCACCTCCTACGCGGTGATGCTCTACAGCACGATCGTTCAGCAGACCTTGCCCATCGGCGGTGACAGCCGCAAACAAGTGATGATGATCTTTGCGATCGCTCTTGCGGGATGTTTTATTTTTATCTTGTATGCCGCCAGCCTGTTTCTAAAATATAAAAGCAGAGAGACAGGGGTGTTTCTAGCCTTAGGTGCGAAGAAAAAATACTTGGCGCAAAAGCTGACAATCGAACTCATGCAATTGATGCTGGGCTGTATCGTCGCGGGCATCCTTCTTGGGATCGGACTGGCCTTTTTGATCTGGCAGATGTTCCAGCTTGTTTTGGCTCATTTAGGCGAGATGTCGTTAGGCGTATCCTTTACAGGTGTTGCCATCGGAGCAGCCTTTGGAGTCGTCTCCATGGCAGCGGTCTTGTTCCAGCTTTACCGTTTCGTTCAGCGAACGGATGTGATGGAGATTTTGTATCACGAGCATAAAAAGGAACCCTTGCGTGCGGTCACTACTGGCTATGGCATCTCGGGCGTCATTTTACTCATACTGGGTATCGTACTGGGGTTTGTAGTACGGATGGCCGTCTCTAATCAAGGCTTCCAGCTCCCTGCTGTATGGAATGCGACCTATCTGCTCTCGCTGATCGGCATCTACCGCATCATGACCTACAGGATCATGAAAAGCAAACGGGGGAGAAATCCGCAGAAATATTACAATGAACTGATCGGCTCGAATATGATGAAATTCCAAGGACGGCAGACCGTTCGTACGATGTGTATTCTTACCTTGCTGCTAACAGCCAGTCTCTTTGCCTGCTTTTATCCGCCTCAACTGGCAAGTGCGACCAACTCCCTGTTCAATAGTCCGGTGGATTACGAACTGCATTACAACTTTTCAGCGAACGAAGTCGATCAGCAGGACATCTACCGACTAGCCAAAAAACACCAAGTGAGCATCGAAGATTATCAAGAGCTCCTCTTTTCAGAGCTGATCGTCAGCGGCGTGGAACGTGATTGGACCGATGATGGAAAGCTGATCCAAGAATATAAGAAAGACCATCGTTTAGCTGATTTTATTGATGCTTCGACCTTCAACCAAGTGACTAAAAACACGCTCAAAATTCCTCGAGGACAGTATTATCGTGTGAAGGGACAAGAAGAAGCAGAGGGCTTTTTTGAAAAAGACAACGACATGGATCAAGTGACGCATCCAGTCACCAAAGAAGAACGTCCATTAAAATTCAAAGGAATCGTTCGCTATCAGCCGCTTGTCAATCAAGGCAGCCGCCGCTACGTGGTGAATGATGAGGATTTCCAGCAGCTCACGAAAAGCCTCACTCCGAAAAATCAAACGAAGCAGCTTCTTTTCAATGTAGCAGATTTGGAGGCGTCATACCCCTTTGCTCAAGAGCTTTACGAAACCTTCATAGAAAGAGCCTCACCTCAGATGGCCTTTTCAAACGAGTACGATGCTTATCAAGCTGAAAAAGCCAAGACAGCTAAGCAACCGTATAGTGCAGGGAAGCGAATGACTATTTCTGTAGAAAATCGGGATTTGATGGACTATTGGAAATACTACCCATCGATGAAGGTACTAGTAAAAAATACCTTTTTCCAAAATGTCGCCGTCTTCTTTTTAGTCTTTATTTTTGTCGCAATCATTTGCTTGGCCGCTGTCGGAGTGATCTCCTACACTCGCAGCCTGACGATCGGCTTGTCGAATCAACAATTGTTTGAAGATTTGAAACGTTTAGGCGCCAATAATGACTATATCCGAAAATGTGTCCTTAGCCAGTTGAACAAATTATTTATTCTACCGACCCTTTTAGGAGCGCTCCTGATCTATGGCTTTACCCTTTTGATGTTCAGTGCGAACGATGGTCAATTCACCAGCAATGAAGTCAACGCTTTGCTGCTGGACAGTCTGTTGATGGGCGCCGTCTTTCTTTATCAAGCGCTTGTGTATGCCCTCTCCTTCCGAAAAATCAAACGAATCCTTGCGATTTGACGGGACAAAGGGATTGAAATTCCTTTACATTCAATTAAAATAAGAGACTCAAGGAAAGACCAAGCGGTTCTTCCTTGAGTTTTTCTTTTGCATCATTTTAGCGGATTGGGTACGTTACAAGTAAGAAAATACAGAAAGCGAGGGTCCCTGTATGAAGTATGAAAAAATCTCTCCTACAGATAATTATTCCTATAAAATTTTTTCCTTCCATTCAAAATCATCGGATCGCCTGATCCCGCCGCATTGGCACGATAGTTTAGAGCTGCTTTTTTGTTTTTCTGGTGAATTAGAGGTCATTTTTGCTGGCGAGACCTATCACTTGAAGGCGCAGGAATTCATCATTATTAATTCCAATCACGTCCATTCGACGAGAAGCCCTGTTTTGGGCGAGTGTCTGGTGATTCAGCTGCCACTGGATTACGTACAGCAAGTGACAGAGGAGCAGTATTGGAAGAAGTTTCTATTTAAAGCTATTCCAGATCAGCATTATTCAGAAGCATTGGCGTGCCTGTTGTTCATTTATCAGCATTTTTCTTCTGAAGAGTTGGTGGCCCATCTCTCTGTTAAGGCCAAGGTGTACGAGCTCTTCGCGATTCTTTGCGAAAGTAATACATTTTCCAGTACGGGCATTTATGAGATCAAGTCCTTTAAGTATTTGGAAAAAATGAAAATGGTGAATCAGTATATCCAAGAGCATTATACCCAGAATCTGATGATCGAGGAGGTGGCGGCGATTTTTAACTACAATCCCTCCTATTTTTCGCGCTTCTACAAAAAATTTATGGGGATCACATTTACCGAATACCTCAATTCTGTCCGGTTAGATGCGGCATACAAAGAAATGCGTGATACAGATAAAACGATTCTGGAAATCGGGTTGAACAATGGCTTCGCTACCAACAAAACCTTTTACAATGTTTTCCGCAATAAGTTTGGGCTGTCGCCGCAAAAGTTTCGCAAGCAATTTCTTAAAAAAAGTAATTAAATTTCCACTTTGTCGTAAAAATGCGGAACGACTGAACGGACGGAAGGATTCTATAATGAAAGCGTTATAACAAACGTTTGATGAGGAGGAACAACTGTGAAAGAAAAAATAACCAATCTATTTAATAAAATGAATCCATGGTTTGATAAGTTGGGAGCGAATCCCTATCTGCAAGCTGTATCGGGTGCCATGATGGCCACCTTGGGTCCGCTCTTTATCGGTTCGATGTCGGTCTTGATCGTCGTCTTGATGGGGATGGTTCCTGCATTAGCCAAGCTGAATAAGCTGACTGAGCTGCTTACCAAAGTAAACACGATGACCCTTGGGGCATTAGCGGTGTATATCGCTGTGCTGATCGCCTATCATTTGGTGAAGAAATTGGATGAGGACGAAGACCCGATCTCGGCCTCTGTGATCTCATTGCTGAGCTTTCTGATCATTACTCCTTTAGGAAAAATGGCGGATGACTCAATGGGGATTCCAACAAACTGGCTAGGAGCGCAGGGCGTGTTCTCAGCGTTGATCGTCGGACTGGTCAGTGCCCGTCTGTACTTAGCGATCAAGCATCGCGGCTGGACGATCAAAATGCCCGCAGGGGTGCCGCCAATGGTGACTAAAACATTTGAAGCATTGATCCCGACGATTTTGATTGGCCTATTATTTGCACTTGTTGATTTATCCTTTAGTTTGACTTCGTTTGGCAGTATGCATCAATTTGTTTACAGCATCATCCAAGAACCGTTGAAGGGCGTCGGCGGCTCTATCGCGGCGATGATTTTATTGAGTCTCTTGCAACAAGTCTTGTGGTTTTTCGGTATCCACGGAACCAATGTCATTATGCCGTTAGTGACGCCTTTGTGGCTGGCGATGGACGTGGAAAACCTCAACGCTGTTCAGGCAGGTTTGACCCCGCCGAATATTGTTGGTCTTGCGTTTTTCAACATCATTACGTGGAGCGGACTAGGATTAGGGTTGGTCTTGCTGATGCTGCGGGCTAAAAGTAAGCAATACCGGCAAGTCGGGAAAATCTCTGTCGTTCCGGCCTTGTTTGGAATCACGGAGCCTGTGATTTTCGGGACACCGTTAGTCTTGAACTTTGACCTGGCCTTTCCCTTCATAACAAACAATACGATTGCCTTGATCCTCGCCTATGTATTGACCAAATTAGGGATCGTGGCGAAATTCATAGGGGTCCAAGCGATCTTTGGACTGCCGCTCGGATTCCACGCGGCGGTGGAGGGAAGTATCTCCATCATCTTATTGCAGCTGTTTATTCAATTAGTGCTGTCGCCAGTATTATGGTATCCGTGGTTCAAACGATTGGATCTGCGGACCTACAGAGAAGAGCAAGCGGCTGAAGGAGTGAAGAAGTAATGCAAGAAGCAAAATTGAAAACGTTGCTTGATTCATTGACATGGACTGAAAAAGTTGGTCAATTGGTTCAGCTATCCGGGGACTTTTTCCATAGTGAGGAATTGGCTGTGGGACCGAAGAAGAAGCTGGGGATCACGCAAGAAACGATTGACGTTGTCGGTTCCGTCTTGAACGTGACAGGCGCGGAAACAACACGAGACATTCAAGAAAAGTATTTAAAAAATAGCCGCCATCAGATTCCGTTGCTCTTCATGGCAGACATCATCTACGGGTATCGAACGATTTTTCCAATTCCATTGGGGCTAGGCGCGACGTGGAATCCGGCCCTCATCGAAGAGGCGTACGGGGTCATCGCACGGGAATCCCGTTCGGCAGGTGCCCACGTAACCTATGCGCCAATGGTCGACCTGGTTCGCGATGCACGCTGGGGGCGCTGCCTAGAGTCTACGGGAGAAGATCCGCAGTTGAACGCTGATTTCTCAGCAGCGATGGTGCGGGGCTTGCAGCAGGAATACGGTGGAGACTTCGAAGGGATCGCCTCATGTGTGAAGCATTTTGCTGCTTATGGCGCAGCTGAAGCGGGTCGTGAATACAATACGGTCGATATGAGTGAGCGCCGGTTGCGGCAGGAGTATCTGAGCGGGTACAAATCAGCCGTCGATGCTGGCGCAAAAATGGTCATGACCTCTTTCAATACCTATGATGGCGTGCCTGTAACAGGAAATGAATTTTTATTGAAGGAACTCTTGCGGGAAGAATGGGGCTTTGACGGTGTGATCATCTCTGATTACGCGGCAGTTCAAGAATTGATCGCCCACGGTGTGGCAAGAGACGAACGGGAAGCGACCTTGTTGGCGATGCAGGCTACAAATGATATTGACATGAAGACGGGCTGTTACGCCAATGAGTTAGCGCCTCTCGTCAAAGAGGGTGCTCTTGATCCTGGATTGGTAAATGATGCAGTGTGGCGCGTTCTAAAATTGAAAAATGATTTAGGCTTGTTTGAAGATCCTTACCGCGGCAGTACGGTCCAGAAAGAACAAGACACGTTATTGACTGAAGAAAATAGGGCATTAGCGCGGAAAGTTGCGCAGGAAGCCATCGTTTTATTGCAAAACAAAGAAGAGCTGCTTCCATTGACACCGAATAAAGAAACCATTTTATTAGTGGGTCCTTATGGTGATGAGCAGGACCTGATCGGTTTGTGGGCAGTCCACGGGAAAAGTACAGACGTGGTGTCGATCAAGGCAGCGCTGGAAAAGGAACTTACACAGGAGACATTCGCCTTCGAGAAAGGCTGTGACCTTTTAGCAGATTACCAATTTTTAGGTGAGTTTGGAGCAACGAAAGAGCAGATCCACTCATTAGGCATGACCGAAAGCGAGAAGGAAGCTGCTTTGAACAAAGCACTCGAAGCGGGCAGACAAGCAGATATCATTATTTATGCGATGGGCGAGCACACGATGCAAAGCGGAGAGGCTGGGAGCCGCACGGACATTTCTCTACCAGCAATCCAAAAAGAATTTATCGAAAAAATGACAGCGTTGGGCAAAAAGAATATTTTGGTTGCGATCAGCGGACGGCCATTGACCCTCACGAAGGAAGTTGAACAAATGGATGCGATCATTCAGGCTTGGTTCCCAGGAACAGAAGGCGGGAATGCATTAGTGGACATTCTCTTCGGAAAGGCCAATCCCTCCGGCAGATTAAGCATGGGCTTTCCAGAAAATGTCGGTCAATTGCCAATGTATTACAATGAATTCAAAACAGGCCGCCCTTTAAACAGCAGCACCCATCGCGGGCGGTTCGTTACGAAATATTTAGACAGTCCCAACTCACCGCTGTTCCCGTTTGGTTTTGGGTTGAGCTATGGAACGGTGAGCTATGAGGAATTAACCTTAAGCACCACTCAAATGACAGAAAAGCTGAGCGTTTCTATCAAGCTGAAGAACACTTCCGAGTATGAGCAGTTGGAAACAGTGCAGCTCTATGTTCAAGACGTTACAGGCTCTGTCGTTCGACCAGTCAAAGAATTAAAGGATTATCAAAAAGTAGCGTTGCGTCCAAAAGAAGAAAAAGTCGTCACGTTTACACTTCAACGCAGCGACCTTTACTACTATATGAAGGACATGCAGTTTGGCACCGAGGCTGGAGAGTTTCTCGTATTCGTTGGTAGAAATTCTGCCGACACAGTGCAAGCCGCCTTTGAATTGCTTTAAATGTGGAAAGACGATCACGCAGATGTGGTCGTCTTTTTTCGATTGCGAAAGGTAGAAAGGAAATACAAATCGCAGGTTTTCTCCTTGAGTCTTCCAACGTTTCCGAGGATAATCATAGAAAAAGGACTGAAGACTATGAGTAAACGTGTGGTATGGGTGTGGTCATTCAACAATCATCAGCAAAAAGTGAGTTTACCCAATGGGATGAGTGCCTTGCTGTGGCCGAACAAATTTCAAAAAGAGATGAGGGACTTGCTAGCTCCTGAATGGACGATCGAATTTATCAGTGATGATCTTTCGGAGCCGCTGCCCAAAGCCGAGGTGGTCGTGATTCCTCGAACCAGCAAGGACTTCTATACGGAACGGGCAAAAAACGCCAACGTAGTATGGATCACGGGAAATGAAGTGGCAACGCACGACCTTGAAGGAATCAAGAAAAAAATAATCGAAGCATAAAAAGGCGGGTTCTAATGCAGCCCTCCCCAGAAGAAAACAGCTTGTAGACGTCAGGCCGATCAAACGATTCGATTATTCGACGCAATTGTGGTAAATTGCAGTTGATTTTAGCAGACGAATAAGCGAGGGGGACAAGCGGATGGCGGCATCACAGGAAGAAGTATTGGGAAAAATCTATAACTTGATTCTAAATCCCCACACCCGCGAATGGGAACGCTATTTATTGACGAAGGCAAAGGATGCGTTGGAGAATAGTGGGAATTTCAAAGAGCAAATAGCCAAACTGGAAGCAGAGCTGCGTCCATTGGCAACGCGAAATAATTTGACGCCGGATGTGACGGACTTTTATCAAGAAATCACAGGTCAAGAAAGAGCTAGCGGTCTAGCGGAGGACGCCGCGCATCTGGTGACCGATCCCTCCAATCAGGAACGGGCGATTTTTGCTGGCGGCTGCTTCTGGTGCATGGTCGAGCCCTTCGAGACGCACCCGGGGATCGTTTCGGTTTTATCTGGTTATACTGGCGGAACGCTGGAACATCCGAGCTATGATCAAGTGAGCAGCGGCGCGACCGGACACGTGGAAGCGGTGGAGATCATTTTTGATACACGGATCGTCAGTTACCAGGAGCTGATCGCTCTTTATTGGCAGATCACGGACCCGACAGATGATGGGGGACAATTTCAAGACAGAGGGGCACAATACCGTCCGATCATTTTTGTAACGAATGCGTCTCAACGACGAATTGCGGAAGAGACAAAGCAGGCAGTGAAAGACTCTGACCGATACAGCAAACCGATCGTGACCGAGATCCGAGACGCGGCGACCTTTTGGCCAGCAGAAAATTACCACCAGCAGTTTTACAAAAAACAACCAAAGCGGTACAAAGCGATCGAGCGGGAACGGCGGCAATTCCTGAAGTATCAACAACTAAAAGGAACGCTTCGGACTGGATTGCGAAGGAGCAAGGATACATGATCGCGCAGTTACGGCTACAATAAAAAACGTTTCACCCTTTTTGGCGTAACTTTTATATGAAACAAAAACCAGAAAGGGTGAGTAAGATGTTAATGGTATTGTTGGTACTATCTGCCGCAGGTTTAGTCCTATCGTTTTGGATGAATGTGCTAGTAAAGAACAAGGCGAATAGACTGTATGGCTGGTTAGCGGTCCTTCAAGGTGCGTGCTTAGGCGGGATGTTCGGTCTGTTGCTTGTTCTAGTACTTTTGGGGGCTGTATTGACCAGATAAGCAGTTGGCACGTATGCCTATTGAAGAAAGCTGTGATCTTTTCTATTGGGAAAGATCACAGTTTTTTTGTGCTGGATTAATGATACACTGTTTCATAGCAAAGCAAGTGATCAGCCAGATAGAAAGGAGCAGCGAATGTTTGTACATGAATTGAAACTGTCCGAAAGGGAGGCGTCTACAGGCTACCCCTTCGATGTTTTTGCGATTCAGGAGATTTCTCGTAAGGGAGGATTGTCCTTTCAGCGCCCGGTCACGTTTTTATCAGGAGACAACGGAACAGGAAAATCGACTCTTTTAGAGGCGATCGCTGTGGCGTACGGGATCAATCCAGAGGGCGGGAGTGAAAACTTCAACTTCAGCACCGTGGCGACCCATTCGGATCTAGGCGAACATGTTCGATTGGTGAGAAAGGGAAACGTGCCAAAGACAAAATATTTCTTGCGTTCGGAGACCTATTACAATGTAGCTTCAGAGATAGAGGCATTGGGCAGAGAAGGCTATAACTCCTATGGTGGACAGTCCCTTCATACCCGCTCTCACGGCGAAGGACTCCTGTCGATCATTCAACATCGCTTTGGCAATGAAGGGTTTTATTTGCTGGACGAGCCTGAGGCAGGTCTTGCCACGAGTCGCCAATTCACGTTGCTGCAGGAGATCGATCGTCTGGTTCAAGGAGGCAGTCAGTTGATCATCGCGACGCATTCGCCGATCTTGATGGCTTATCCTGACGCAGTGATCTATCAATTTTCAGACGCTGGCTTGGAGGAAGTTTCTTTAGAGAAAACCATTGCCTTTAACGAGACCAAGCTCTTTTACGACGACCCAAAACGGATGCTCCACTACCTGCTGGATCAATAACAGTCAGGAGGCTTTCTTTTCCACCAACAGCCATTCAATGCTACACTAAAGGCAGCAAAGAGATAGAAAGAAGGACACTTTTTGAAAAAATACGGGTTTCATTTTTTACTGGCGGGAGTCCTCGCCGATTTTTTGACACCGTACGTACTCGGTCTTTTTTATCCGTCACTGAATCAGATGACGGCTGTCATGAGTCTTTTTGGAGATGTAGACAGTCCAGTTCGTGAAGCCTTTCTGATCTGGTCCGTCGTGGCCGGCTGCTTGTACACCTTGTCCTTGCCAGCTATTTACACGACGCTGAAAAAAACGTCCAAGACCCTTGCCGGTCTCGCCGCCGCAGCGATTGGTTCTTACGGGATCGGGGACTGTATCTTTACAGGCTTGTTCAGTGTTGATTCAGCAGACGCTCATTGGAACCTCTCCACGTGGGTCCACAATATCGGATCAGGGATCGGATACGCGGGCTTTTTGATTTTCCCCTTCGTCTTATATCTGATCTACAGAAAGCAAGCGAATCGCTCCGCAAGTCGGCGCTATTTACTTCTTTTCCTGCTGAGTCTGCTAGTAGCCGCCATCTATGGCTTGGCACGCATCCCGCAGCTCAACCAATTCGTTGTCTTCCAGCAATTAGGCTTTTGGCAACGACTAAGTTTTGTCTTTAATTATTTACCGATCGTTTTGTTTTGCTGGCAGAATTTGAATAGACGCCGCGAAGCGAAGGAGAGACAATAAAAAAATAGGTACTTTTAGTTGGAAACGTTTGAATAAAAAGGGCAAGACGACTATGATTAAGAAAAGCTTTTTGTTGGAGAAAGAATATCCCCTCGTAAAGGAGAGAATAAGATGAAAAAGTTTAGAGTGATAATAGGATTGGCCTTCGCTTTGGTCCTTTTTGCCGGGTGTAAAAAGCCGACTCAGGATGAATTTTCTGAGGCACTGGCGGAACAAAGCAAAATGAATGCGGGCAACTATTCTCTGGTGATCGACAATGTCGAGATCAAGGGCGGCGATGAAGCAGATGCCCCTGCGCGAGCATCGATGGAGATGGCAGCTAAAATGATCAATGGAACGAAAATCTCTGGAGAATATCTCAAGGATGACGAGAAAGAATTGCTTGAGATGTCGATGAATGTTGAGCTGTTGGGTCAAAAGGTTCCAGTGAAATTCTTCATGGATCAAAAGAAAAAATCATTGTATATGAGTACCGAGATGTTGTCTGAGATCAGTCAGATCGCGAAAGAATTTGGCTCTGAGGCGCCGATCAATGAAAGTGACCTTCAGAAGCTGAAGGGGAAATATATCCATATCGAAGAGAAGGACTTGGAGGACAAAGGGGCCAACAAGGCGAATACGGATGTGGTCAGCGGAGGGTTCAATTCGAAGCTCTTTAGAGAGTACGCGGAAACCTTGGACTCTGATTCTTTTGAGAAAAAGGACGACACGATCACACGGACCTTTACCAAGAAGGATATCCAAGGGTTCATCAAATATGCCAAAGAAAACGGCAATGCCGATGAGAAGAAAACGGCTAAAGACTTGGAGAAAAAGCTTGATGACCTAACCAAGTACGAGCAAACGGTCACCATCGACACAAAGAAAAATACGCAAAAAACAACGTTGAAGCTAGCAGCTAAGAACAATGGGATCACTGTATCTGCGGATGTGAAGATCGAGAATCAAGCGAAAAATTCGGACAAGAGCGTTACACTTCCGAAAAAAGCCGACACGGTCTCGACCGAAGAAGTGGAAAAAATCTTTTCTACGACAAAAGAAGAGAGTTCCCTCATTTCAGATGAAGACTTCAATGATTTGCTTGAGGCCATCCGAAGTGGGCAAACACAATTAACACAAACTCAGATCGACCAGCTCAAACGGACCTACAAACCGTATTTAACAGAAGAACAATACAAACAGTTAGAAGAAGCCTTGGATCAATCCATGCAGATGTCTGCTTGATCCAGAAAGTCCGATCCTTCGAAGGATCGGGCTTTTTTTTGCGACTGAAAAAATAGGATCAGCGGCCTGTTTCTTGCTATAATGAAGAAATAATTATAAAAGAAGAGGTGGCAGGATGAAAACGATTGGATTACTGGGTGGCATGAGCTGGGAGAGCACGGTGACTTATTATACGCGGATCAACGAATTGATGAATGAAACCCTTGGAGGACTGCATTCAGCAAAGATCAAATTGGCAAGTGTGGATTTTGAAGAGATCGAACGGTGTCAGGCAGCGAATGAATGGGAAAAAAGCGGTGAGATCCTGGGCAAAGAGGCCCAACGTTTGGAGCAGGCAGGCGCTGACTTTTTGGTTATATGCACCAATACGATGCATAAAGTCGCGCCGCAGATCGCCGACTATTTAACGATTCCAATTTTGCATATCGCAGATGCGACGATTGCTGAATTACAGGTGAAGGGAATCAAAAAGGTAGCTTTGTTAGGGACGAAATATACAATGACGCAGGATTTTTACAAAAAGCGGCTTATCGATAGCGGAATGGAGGTATGGATTCCGAATGAGGCGGAGATCGACACGATGAATCAGATTATCTTCGAGGAGCTGTGTCATGGAAAGATCGTGTCTGAATCGAAGGCCATGTTCGTTTCAGTGATAGAGGAAGCGATCGCGGCGGGAGCAGAAGGGGTGATTTTGGGCTGCACCGAGATCGGCTTGTTGATCCAGCAAGCGGATGCAGCGATCCCTGTATTTGATACGACGGAGATCCATTCTCAAAAGGCCGTCGAGCAAGCGCTGGCTGAGTAAGGGAAATCGATGGTAAAGACGATTCTTTTTGCACCAGCCACATTCAATTTAGCAGAGACGACCCGCATGATCGAGATCGCGAAGGTGCTGCGTCAGGAATATAACTGTATATTTTGCGGGTTTTCCGAAAGGTATTCACCGCTGATCCAAGAGGTCGGCTTTGAGTGTTCTTTGCTGAGCCCTAAATGGACGACTCAGCAAGAAGCAGCGATCATGGCCTTCGATCAGGGAAAGAGCTTGAAAAATCCTTTCACAGAAACGATCGTCGCTGAACGTGTGGCAAGTGAAGGGAGGCTGATCCAGCAGACGGCGCCTTCGGTCATTGTGACCGGCAGCAATGTCACCATCTTCTTGTCGGCTCGGATCAAGGAGATTCCTCTCGTTTATGTAAAACCCGTGGCGCTGTCCCGTCCGCATATGAATCATAGGCCGGCTTGTGTGATCCCCAGCCAACTGAAGAAGACGTACCTTCCAGGGAAGCTTCTTTGGCATGGCTTTCTTGAAGTGTCGCAGCGGCTGACGTGGAAACCTAGAGCCTTCAAAAAAGTGGCTCAACACTACGACCTAAAATTGCCTAAATATACATTGGAGATGCTGGATGGCGACCTGAATTTGATCACGACCCTGCCCGCCTTCACGGCAGAGCTGGGTTTTCCCGCTAATTATCGTTCTGTCGGTCCGATATACGCCCATTTGCCTTATGAAATCCCCGAGCGCGCCCTTCAAGTGATCGAGACAGCCCGTAGAAAGAAGAAGCAAGTAGTGTATTTTGCGATGGGCAGTTCGGGCGAGCGTTCGCTGATTGAAAAGATGCTGCGCTACTTTGAAACGACTGAATTTGAAGTGATCGCGCCGATCAAAAGCTATCTTGAAGACACGCCTACCGCCCGCAACATCCATGTGTTTGATTGGCTGCCGGCGTTTGAATTATCGAAGCACGTTGATTTTTCGGTGATCCACGGCGGAGAGGGAACCGTGCAGACCGCCTGCGCTTCTGGAAAACCCTTTGTCGGCATCGGCTTGCAGTATGAACAAGAAGTCAATGTCGCCTACTGTGAAGCCTTTGGCAACGCCATCGCGCTTCCGCCTAATCGCTTGACCCCTCAAACATTGGATCACTGCATCCGTCGTTTGAGTACCTGTGAGGTGCAAGAAAAAGCACGAGAGATGCAGCAGTTGATGACGCACGCAAAAGGAGCCCAGAACGCCGCAGAGGAAATCAAACAGACCTATTTATAAGACAGCAAATTTTTTATTTTTTATATAAATAACGAAATATCTTTTATATGGCATCCTTGGCTGAGAAAGCGTATAATCAATAATAATGAAAAATATTATTATTTAAACAGAATAATCGTATGCACAAGGGGATATAAGCAGCAGAGAACGTTTTTCTTCATAATAAAAATGGGAAGCAGGTGTTTATTGTTTCGTGAGTTGATTGGTAGGACCAAATGAAAAATCAAACGTGAAGGAGAAAAGGATCATGAAGAAATGGGTAGCGAAATTTTTTGTCGCATCAGCAGTCTTGATTGGCGGTTCGATGCTCGTCCATGCTGAAAATGCAGAGGCAGGAACCTTGTTAAGGGTCTATAACCCGAATTCAGGGGAACATCATTACACAGAAAATACGAACGAGCGGAATCATTTAGTCAAAGTGGGTTGGCGCAATGAAGGCACTGCGTGGGAGACACCGGCAAAAGGGGCGGCTGTTTATCGGCTGTACAACCCGAACAACGGCGGTGATCACCATTACACGGTGAACGCAAACGAGAAAAATCACTTAGTCAAAGTCGGCTGGCGCTACGAAGGAATCTCGTGGCAGTCTGGCGGGAACATTCCTGTGTACCGACTCTACAATCCGAATGCGAAGACCGGTACACACCATTACACGCTGCATGCGTATGAAAAAGACCATCTGGTAAAGGTGGGCTGGCGGTATGAAGGCGTCGGCTTCTATTCGACAAAGGCGTCTACTGGAAATCCCGGCGGCGGCAACTCGAACCAAGGCGTTCCTCCTAGAAAAGTCGATGTGAACATCACGGGTGTCGGCGGCGTTGAACAAGGACAGCCAGGATCGTATCGCTATTTGTATTCTAACAAGCCCTTCGATCAAGCCAATCTAGGCGGCAATGCGACAGTGGACTTTTCAGCAGATGTGGCGATGACAGGGAACAAGAGCGACTATGAAACACAATTCGTGATCGCCGGAAATGGAAAAGCTTGCGGTCAGATCGGGATCAGCCTTCATTATCAAGCAGGCTCGGATGCGAACTTTGCCCAAGGCCGGATCAATACGACCAATATCAATTTCCCAGCAAATTCAGGCGTGACGGGTCAACAGTATTACTCAGTCAATACGAACGCACCGCGGATCAACAATGGGCAATCGGTCCATTTACGCGTGAAATATTTTGCTTCTGGCTATATGCAGACATTTGTGAACAACAAGCTGGTCGGTCAATATAAAACCACCTTGAGCCCTGGCGGCGGCGCGTACATTTTGCATGATACGACGAATACGCCAGTCAAGATTCGCAATTTGAAGGTCTTGAGAAATGGGGCCGATGTAACCAACAAAGGCTTCCCATCCTTCAAAGGCACGTCCTTTGACTTCTCAAACGGCTCGATATCTGGCGCTTATTAAACAAAAAAGACGATCCCCAACAAAAGGGGATCGCTTTTTTTGTTTATTGTTTAGCTGTTTCTGCTTCTGTCTGTGCCATTTTCGCGGTGACGTGTTCATCAATGCGTAAGAAGGGCAAGTAGATGAAGACGCTGACGGCGATGATCAGTACTTGCAGGACAGAGGCACGCCAATCGCCGCCAGTTGCTAAGAAACCAGAGATGATCGGCGGGGTCGTCCAAGGGATCTGAACGACGACATGATTGATCAACCCAGCGGCAGTCGCAAAATAAGCAGTGACCAATGAGAAGATCGGTGCTAGGACAAATGGAATGATCAGACTTAGATTAAAGACGATCGGCAATCCGAAGATGATCGGCTCGCTGATATTGAAAATAGCTGGCGTCACAGACAGCTTCGCAAAGTCTTTGTAATCCTTCCGGCGACTGAAAATAAAGATCGCGATCAATAAAGCGATCGTATTTCCAGAACCGCCCATTACAGCAAAAGTATCTTTAAAGGCCATGTTGATGATGTGAGGAATCTCCTCTTTGTTTGCGTAAGCCGCCATATTTTCCTGCATGTTTTGCAGCAAGAACGGGTCAAGCAATGAACCTGAGATCACGGCTTGGTGGATTCCGAAGCCGAAGAACAGATTCGCGATCGACGTAATCAAGACGAATCCCGGCAAACCAGTCGTTACATGACTCAATGGCCCTGTGATCGCTTTGGTGATCAGACCGTTTACGTCCATGTTGAACAATTGATTGACTGCAAAAGACAAAATCGCAAAGCCTGTGACCGTGATCATGATCGGGATCAGTACGTTGAAGGACTTCAAGACGGCTGGTGGAATATTTCCAGACAATTTGATCTGCAATTTTTCATTGGTGGACAATTTAATAAAGAGTTCTGTTGCCAATAACCCAACAAAGATCCCTACGAACATTCCAGATGCTCCGGTGTATGAACCCGGGATCACCCCGGTCACTTCGATTGCTTTTGTCGCGTTTTCAGGCGTGAACATCATTTTCATCGGTGTCAACACCATAAATGTTGAGATGGATACTAAGACGGCTGCAATATGATTGGTATAATTTCTGCTGACACACATATGATAAGAAACTGCAGCGACGACCAATATCGTTGTGATACTCAATGTCCCGTTGGCGATAGATATACCGATTTCCTGAACTTTCGTCAGGGTAGCGGGGTTGACGATTTTCCCCATAAATCCTGTCGGCTCTAAAATGACGTAGTTGATCAACGTCACGAAGCCGGCGAGCATCATGAACGGCATAAATGTCGCAAAAGCGTCACGTAATGTCCGCATGTGGATCTGATTGCCCAATTTTGTCGCGATGATGCCAAAGCGTTCAAAAATTTGTTCCTTTTTGTTTTTGTTCTCCACGATAGATTCTCCTTTTTGTGTTTTCAATACTAGAGCAGTTCTGACCCAGTACCCTTAGAAAAATTAGTGTAAGCACTTACCTTGATTAAATAATAAAACGGATTCACGTAAAAGTAAACAACTTTTTTTAAAAATATATACTTTTATCGAAGTAGACAGAAAAAAAGAGCTGAAAGACTCAGCTCTTCCGATTAGTTTTCCATAAATACGGCTTCAAAAATAAAGTCTTGATACAAATGGCGAGTGATTGAATATTCAAAAGGAGTGCCATTGGCTAAAGAAACACTTTTTTCAATCTCGATCATGAAGTCCCCAGCATTGATCCCTAAGATTTTCGCATCGAAGGCGTTTGCCAAAACCCCCTTCATCCATACATGAGAAGCATTGATCTCTAGATGGAGCTCGTCTCGGATATAGGAATAGACCGATTTTTTGAGATGCTTCGGTTCCAGTCCTGGAATGATTGAGAGGGGCATGAAGGTTTGCTCCAAGGAATACGGCTTCTGATCCACAAAACGACTGCGGACGATGTTGTAGACATAATCCTTTTCGCTCAACTGCAAGCTTTCCGCGACTTTTTTAGAAGGCAGCTCGATAGAAAAGGTATGGATCTCTGAATCAACATGTTCTTCTCCTACGACGCTCATCAGACCTTCACTAGGGCCAAAGACCTTTGAATTGTCGATCGGTTTGCGGAGTACTTCGGTGCCAAATCCGCTGCGACTATGGAGGACGCCTTCAGAGACGAGCATATCCAGGCCCTTTTTAACCGTCAGCTTGCTGGTGTCGTAGTGTTCAGCCAACTCCGCACCAGAAGGCAATTTTTCTCCGATCGCATAAGTCCCGTCCTCGACCTTGCGTTTTACATCTAAGTAGATTTCCATATATTTTGCGTTCTTTTTCATTTCAACCTCCTTGTTCCCAGTAAAAGATATAAATAATTATATACTTTTATCGGGTTTAAGCAATGCTTTTACGGTGAAAAGAATCCATTTTGTATAAAAGTATATATTTTTAATAAAAAATCTATTTCATTTTATTGTAAGCGATGTTATGATGAAATGGCATTCAACAAGAGGAGGATATTATGAAGACACAACACTTAACATTTCCAAAGGATTTTTGGTGGGGCTCCGCTTGGTCGGCTGAACAATCAGAAGGTCGTGGAGAAACAGGAAAAGCAGAAACCGTGTGGGAGCGCTGGTACAAAGAGCAGCCTTACCGCTTTTATCAAAGAATCAGTTCAGAAACGACGACGGATCATATCCATCGATACAAGGAAGACGTCCAGCTAATGAAACAGACTGGGCATAATTCCTTCCGTGTATCGATCTCATGGGCGCGCATGTTTCCAGCGGATGGCGTTGGGGAAGTCAATCCCAAAGCGATCGCCTTTTACCGCGATCTATTCACAGAGATGACGACAAACGGCATCAAGGTTTTTGCGAACTTGTATCATTTTGATATGCCGGCAGCGCTGCAGGATAAGGGTGGCTGGGAATCACGAGAAGTCGTGGACGCCTATGTGCATTTTGCGGACACGTGCTTTAAAGAGTTCGGGGATCTGGTCTATCATTGGTTCACCTTTAACGAACCGTTGGGCCCCATTTTGGGTTCGTATTTAGAAGACTTTCATTATCCGAATATCATCGATTTCAAGCGCGGGGCGCAGGCTGCACATTTCACCATCTTAGCCCATGCCAAAGCGATCGCCGCTCATAAAAAGCATCAACTAGACAGCAAGATCGGGGTCATCTTGAACTTAAGCCCTACGTTTCCTCGGAGTCAAAACCCAGCAGACGTGAAGGCCGCAGAGATTGCCGATCTGTTCCATGTACGCAGCTTTTTAGATCCAATGGTCAAAGGAATCTACCCAGAAAAACTGATCGCTCTTCTACGGGAATACGACCAGTTGCCTGCGGATTATACAGAAGAAGATCTAGACTGCATCAAAGAAAATACGGCTCAAATCTTAGGCTTGAATTACTATGAGCCAAAACGCGTGAAGGCACGCTTGACCGCGATCAACACAGAAGGCCCGTTTTTACCAGACTGGTTCTTCGAAAACCATGTGATGCCGGGCCGTCGCATGAATGAATACCGCGGTTGGGAAATCTATGAAAAAGGCATCCATGATCTCTGTATGGATATCAAAGACAATTACGGCAATATCGAGGCCTTCATTTCTGAGAACGGCATGGGCGTTGCCAACGAAGAACGCTTCATGGATGAGCAAGGGCAAGTCATCGATGACTATCGGATCGAATACATTCAAGACCACTTAGCCTATCTATGGAAAGCAATCGAAGACGGCTGCAACATCAAAGGCTACCATTTGTGGACCTTCATTGACTGCTGGTCATGGATCAACGCCTATAAGAATCGCTATGGCCTAGTGTCGCTTGATCTGAAAACACAAAAACGCACCATCAAGAAAAGCGGCGAGTTTTATAAAAAACTCAGCGACGAAAACGGCTTTTCCTATGATGTGGATCGCTTAGTATAAATTGACAAACAAAACCAATCGGCAGCGATTGGTTTTTTTGTTGGAATTTGTTTTTTCGCAGATGGAAAAGATTGCTCTGAGGGTAAGACTCCGATAAAATTTGAGCTAGAAAGATACAGGAGGCGTAAACCAATGACCCAAAAACTATTAGCCATCGATATCGGCGGCTCGTCCGTGAAAGCTGGAATATGGGAACAGGAACAATTGACGGAGCTGCCCAGCTTTGCTACCCCGAAAATATGGGAAGAAATGAAAGCGTATTTAAAATCGTTGGTGGAAGACTATGAGATCACCGAGGGTGTCGCGATCAGTGCCCCAGGAGCAGTGGATGCAGACGAGGGTGTCATCTATGGGGTGAGTGCGGTGGCGTATCTCCATCGCTTTCCGATAAAAAAAGAATTGGCAGCCTTTTTAGGAATGCCTGTCTCCTTTCAAAACGATGCCAATTGTGCCGCATTAGCTGAAATCTGGCAAGGCAATGGGAAAGGGCTGGAATCGGTCGCATTGATGATCATCGGCACGGGGATCGGCGGCGGTATCGCATTGAATGGAAAGCTGCGAACAGGCGCGCATTTGTTTGGCTGCGAATTTGGCTATCAGATATTGAACTACGATACGTTGGAGACCTTGAGCGAGTTAGGGAGCCCTGTGATGATGGCGAAACGTTACTCGAAAATCAAAGCAGACGGCAAAAAATATACCAGCAAAGATGTTTTTGAGTTCGCAGCAGCGGGAGAAGCGTTGGCACAAGAACAAATCGAGCGCTTTTATCAGGCGATAAGCATGGGCATCTATAATGTGTTGATTTCGTTAGACCCTGACCGTGTGCTGATCGGCGGCGGCATTTCGACACGGGACGATTTATTGCCGAACCTCGAAGTACGCGTACAGCACTTATTGACAAAAAATGGCGCGAAGGAGTTATCAGCCGACATTATGCCCTGTAGGTTTTTGGATCAAGCCAATTTGATTGGGGCGATCTATCAGTTCTTGACTGAGCGAGAGTGAATTCGCTTTTTTTCTTAAAGTATTCAAAAATTATACTACTGGTAGTATAATGGGAGTGTGAGGTGATTCATAATGGAAGTGAAAAATAAACATAATGAAAAGAAGAAAGTGCAGGTCAATATTGATAAAGAACTAGCACAAGAAGTAGAAATTGTTTTAGAGGATTTAGGAATGAATCCAACAGTACTGATCACAGCATTATACAAAAGAGTCGCTGCACAAGGCGAAGTGCCCTTTTCACTTGCATTGACTGAACGGGAAAAAGCCAAAAACCGACTAGCCAAGGCTGTAGACAAAGTGCCGACAAAACAGTTTCGTAGTATGGACGAAATAGCCAATTGGTTGGACGATGATGATTAGACAAAATGATGTACTCATCCTCTACATACCCTTTAACGATGCTGCTGGAAGAGGGAAGATGCGTCCCGCACTCTTTGTGCAACGGACGCACTCAGGAGTGAAAGTATTTCGGATCACTTCGAAATACGCGACGAAATCAGCTAAAATTCAGAAACGATATTACAAGATCAAAGACTGGAAAGAAGCGGGGCTAAACAAGCCGTCGTGGATAGATATTGGCGAGTCAGCAAGTTTTGATCTGGAAAATTTTAGCCCAAAGAAAATCGGGACATTATCCACAAAGGATATAAACTCGTTGGCAGAATTTATCGAAAAGTATACAGATTGAAAACAAGTGCGCGGAAAATTTTTCTGGGCGCTTGTTTATTGTTTTGTGTGACTCCTTTTTTGTTTATGTTTTGAAAAATTTGGCAGAAAAAGAGATAATGGCAAAAGTATGTCAGCTTTAGAAAGCGAGTGTTTGTTTGATGAAGGAATTAGAGTTAGCAAAAACGGCGTTAGTTGTGATCGATCTGCAAAAAGGCATTATGGGGACTGGTGAGCTGCAGCCGTATTCTGCGTCAGAGGTAGTAGAAAAAAACAATCAATTAGCCGCAGCGATGAAAAATACGGCAGGCTGGGTGACCCTCGTGACTGTCGATCCCACCACGATGCAGCTATTGAACCCTGAAGGTGGCGGGAAGACCTACGCGGATATTCCGTCTGTATTTACAGAGTCTGTAATGCCGATCGCGCAGGATGCGGATGCGAAAAATGTTCTTAAGATCATGAAGCATAATCCAGGCGCCTTCTTTGGGACCGATTTGGATGTGCAACTGCGGCGGCGAAAGGTGGATACGATCCTGCTGACTGGCGTAGCCACGACGAATGGCGTGTATGCGACAGCTTTGGATGCCTACCAACACGGTTACAAAGTCATCATCATAGAAGATGCCTGCGCCGATCGCGACGCGGAGCTGCATCGCATCTTTTTTGATAAATTATTTGTGAAGCTAGGACAAGTCGCTTCGACAGCAGATGTGCTGAAGGCATTGAACTAAAAAGGAGCGGGGAATTTTCCCCGCTCCTTTTATAATGTCTTGATTTGTGTTAAAAAATGGGGATAATCGCTTTGCTGCAAGAGGGCTTGTTGGATCTCTTCTCGTTCCATAAACTCTAGTATCAGGCTATAGATTTCTTCGGTATCTTCGTAATCTTCTTTGCTTATGGCAAAAAGGAAGACGAATTTTACCAGATCTCCGTTTCCCCAATCAACCCCGTTTGGAATGACTGCGACGGCAACGGCGGATTGTTTGGCTAGGAGCGACATCGGGTGAGGGATCGCCAACCATTCGTTGATATTGGTTTGGTTGATTGCCTCACGCTTCATGATGCTGCCGTGGAAGGAAGCAGGCACGTAGCCTTTATCCACGAGCTGTTGGGTCATTTTTTTCAGCAATCGTTCTTTGTTTTCGACATCTCCGTGGAAATAGAAGGCCTCTTGAAACAAGGAAAAAATCTCGCCGTTTGCTTCATCAAAGCGTTGGATGAAGGGTTCGATCTTGCCGATCTCCTTATCTAAGGTCGCCATATTGATGTAGATGTGGGGCACACTCAATTGCTCCAACGGCACTGTCGTAATGACAAAGTCCACCGTTGTCAGGTCGCATTGTTGGAGCTCGACATAGGAGACGCGATCCACGACCTCGATGGTCTCCTGATAGTGCTTCTTGATCTTTGCTTCGATGATTCGACTCATCGCACGACCTGTTCCGCAGACGAGGATCACACGGTATTTTCGATGATGACTAATAGAATTTCTCTCCATTGCGCCGGCAATGTGCAGGGCGATATAGCCGACCTCATCTTGTGAAAAATACAGCCCATGCTTTTTGCCAAGGGTTTCCAGATGTGTCAAACAAAGATCGTAGGCTTGCGGGAACGATTTTTTGATCGTTTCCAGCAACGGATTGCTGCGTCGCGCCTCCATCAGGTTCATATTGATAAAGCCTTCAATGTGGGAAGTCAGATCTTCCACCAGCATTTTGTCTTCGAGCCAATCAAAATTAGAGGTTCGTTTGATGGCATGAAGCAGTTCACTTACGATGGCCTGGGCCGTTTCAGTGGAAGACTTGCTTGTGGATTCTGTTTCGACCAGACGAGGCGCATTCAATGCTAAATAATAGGTGAAGTAATCTTTTTCTCCTTCCGTCAGCTGGACATCGTAGGCGCGGTCGATCTCGTTCAAGAAATGACAAAGCGCCTCTTTGGCATGTCGTTTAAGGGTCGGCACACGTAAAGGAAACTCCGTGATGGGATGTCCAGATAAAAAGCGGCTGAGTGCTAAGGCAAAATGAGAAAGAATATTTTTATGGTAATAATCCGAATCCAACAGCTCTAGCGGTGCGAGATCGTTGAGCTCTAGCGTCTGCAACAAGTCGAGATCAATCGTGTCAAATAACGCCAATTCCATCTCCGTGAAGCCAATTAAATATTCCTGCAGGTCCTTTTCGATCAACAGGTCACTGATGGCTTGCCGCTTCGCGAATTCGTTTCCTAACACTTCAAAACCGATATTTGGGCGATTGATGACTTTTAGCTGATACGTCATCAAATTGTCTCGTGCAGTTTTCAAATAGGAATAAAATGTATTTTTACTAATAAATAGCTGATCTAGAAAGTCATCCAATGATAAAGGGTTTTCATTCTTAAATAGAAGGAAAAGTAAATACGCCTGCCGTTCTTCGCTAGTCGTGAGGAACGAATCGGCGGAGGTCATGCTTTCCTGCCACCATGCGGTGAACTGTTCTTTGGAAAGAACGGTCAGCAAATACCCTTGTCCCCGAACCAATGTCACGGCAGCGCCGACATTGCGCAAGAGATCGTTCAGATTGGCAATATCTGTTCGCACCGTTCGCTCAGAGATAGAGAAGCTTTTGGCTAACTCTTTCATCGGCAGCGGGGTCGTTTGTTTGGCTAATAATTCTAATAGGTCATCTAATCGTTGATAAGCAAGCTTTGACACTTGGTTCACCTCCGGTACTTAACCCAATCATACAATATAGAAGAAAAGATTGAAATCGTTCTGCCGTCCAGCCGTTTTCCAACTAATTTGGCAGTTCATTAGGAAAACGCTTTACTAGTGATTGCCAAATGAGTTGGAAAATGGAAGTGTTTACATCGGTACGCAAAACTCGTAAATTAAACGTGTAAAGAAAAACGAACCACCATTCGTGATCTTGAAAAATAATTTCCCAAACGACGAGAAAGGGGCTTCCTATATGGATTTTAAAGAAGAAAATATTCTATTAGATGTGGCGGTCGCTTCAAAAGAAGAACTCTTTGATGTCATCGCAAATTACGCGTATGACTCAGGGTATGTCGCGAATGCGGCGGATACGAGCGCTGCCTTCAATGAACGAGAGGCAGAATATTCGACGGGATTGCAGGAAGGGTTTGCCATCCCCCATGCAAAAGCAGAGACGGTGTTAGCGCCGACGGTTTTGTTCATTCGTTTAACGAAGGCAATCGAATGGGAGACCTTCGATGATTCCGCAGTGAAAAATGTGTTTGCTTTGATGGTCCCTAAAAAAGACGAAGGAACTGTCCATTTGGAAATGCTGAGTCGATTGGCGACGGCTTTATTGGAGGAAGACTTCATTCAGCAGGTTCAGCAATCAGAGGATAAAACAAAATTAGTAGAAACGATCAAAAAAGAAATGATTGGAGAGAGGATCATATGAAAATCGTAGGAATTTCCGCCTGTCCAGCAGGATTGGCACACACACCTATGGCCGCTAAAGCGTTAGAGAAGGCCGGAGCAAAATTGGGCTATGACGTGAAGATCGAGCAGCAAGGGTCATTAGGGCAGGTCAACAAAATCACCGCAGCCGAAGCACAAGAGGCCGATTTTTTATTACTGGCGACGGATCAAAAAGTCGTTGGGCTGGAACGGTTTGAAGGGAAACCTCAGCTTCGGGTAAATATCAATACCTGTATCAAAGCGCCAGAAGCTGTGTTGAAAAAATGTATCGCTGCTGTTGAGCAAAGACAGGCAAATTAAAGAAAAGGGGCAAGCATGATGAAGAAAGTTTTAGCAGAGGTAAAGGGCCACTTGATGAGTGGGATCAGTTTTGTACTGCCGTTGATTATTGGTGCCTCCCTAGTTGTCGCGATTCCAAAAATGATCGCGCTGGGGATGGGGATCACAAGTTTAGACCCATATGCAAAAACAGAAGGATTGAAACACGCACTTTATATGATTGAACAGGTTGGTTGGACCGGTATTGGGTTGATCAACACAGTATTAGCAGGATTTATTGCGTATTCGATTGGAGACAAAGCAGCATTAGGTGCCGGATTTATTGGCGGAGCAGTGGCAACTAGTACGAACGCCGGCTTCTTAGGTGCTGTGATCGCCGGTTTCTTAGCTGGATATTTAGTGAAATGGTCAAAAGAAAAAATCAACTTGCCAGAATCTTTCTCTGGCGTGATGCCATTAGTGATTTTACCGTTGATCGCCACCTTGTCTGTCGCGATCGTGATGGGGGCACTCCTGTCTGAGCCGCTGGCATGGATCAACACGAGCCTAGTCGACTGGATTCGTACCATGATTGAAAATGATGTCAACAAGATCTTGTTGGCGATGATCATGGGGGCGATGATTGGTTCCGACTTAGGCGGACCAGTGAACAAAGCCGCTTGGATGGCTGGAAATGTCTTATTGGCTGAAGGTGTGTATTTGCCAGCGATCATTGTAAACGTCGCTATCTGTGCAGTGCCTTTCGGTTACGCGTTGGCGACATTGTTCCATAAAAAACGGTTCAACCAAGAATTATTGGATGCAGGTCGGAACAACTTTATCATGGGATTCATCGGAATTACAGAAGGAGCCATTCCTTTCACACTCGTGAACCCGTTGAAGCTCGTTCCTATCAACATGATCGGAGGCGCGATCGCTTCTGGTTTGGGGATTACTTTCGGCATGTACGCAAAAATGCCGCCAGTTGGAGGAATCTACGGCTTCTTTACAGTCGGCAACGGCTGGGCATATTTATTAGGCCTATTCATCGGAGCAGCCTTTATCGGTTTTGTCGCACCGCTATTCGTTAACTTCAACAAACAAGAAACGGATACAGAAGAGATTGAATTAGACGATATCGATGTCAGCTTCGAAAACTAATCGAAACAAGAAATAAAAAAATTAATAGGCGCTGGCGGTGAAAATCGTTGAGTGCCTATTTTAATCAAACGAGAGGAATTTTTGCATGAAAAAAACAGTACACGTCGTACCACACAGTCATTGGGATCGCGAATGGTATTTTACCACCAGTCGCTCAAAAATTTATTTGATGCACGATCTGAAAAAAGTGTTGGAGCAATTAGAAAAAGACACGCCCTACAACAGTTTCATTTTAGACGGGCAAGCGTCATTGTTGGACGACTACTTAAAATGGCGTCCGCAAGACAAAGGCAGAATCGAAACCTTAGTGAAGCAAGGCAAGCTGATCATCGGGCCTTGGTACACACAAACAGATCAATTAGTCATTTCTGGAGAAAGTATCGTCCGCAACATGCTGTACGGCATGAAGATCTGCGAAGCCTTTGGCGATTACATGAATGTCGGCTATGTACCGGATTCCTTCGGGCAAGCAGCCAGCATGCCGCAGATTTATCGCGAGTTTGGCATCAGCGATACGATGTTTTGGCGCGGCGTGAGTGATGACGATGTCGCGCACACAGAATATACGTGGCGCGGAGAAGACGGGTCAGTCGTCAATGTGTATCAAATCCCTAGTGGCTATTACATTGGCGGTGCGATCCCTGAACGAGAAGCAGACCTGGCAAAATTCCTGCATGAAGAACCGTTTAAAACGACTTGGGGCCGCAGCGCCACCGATCAAGTCTATTTCCCGAATGGGTTTGACCAAGCACCAGTGAGAGAGAATTTACCTGAGCTGGTGGACCAAATGAACGCTCTTTATCAAGAAGAGTACGAGCTGCAATTCTCAACGATCGAAAAATACATTGCCGCAGTCAAAGAGCGTCAGCCAGAATTAGAAGAAATTGCGGGAGAGTTGATCAACGGAAAACTGATGCGTATCCACAAGACGATCTTTTCTTCACGCCCGGATCTCAAAGCAATGAACACGAAGATCCAGCATTATTTAGTCAATGTGATGGAACCTGTATTGACGATGGCGATGCAGTTGGGCTTTGACTATCCTGTGGAGACAGTCAAAGAAATCTGGAAGCTGATGTTTGAGAATGCGGCCCATGACTCGATCGGTTCATGTGTCTCTGATACGACCAACGAAGATGTCTATATGCGTTACAAACAAGCCCGGGATATTTCGATGAATCTCGTTGAGCTGACCTTGCGCCAACTCGCTACAGCGATCCATAATCCTCAGGCACAAGAAATCACATTTACCTTGTTCAATACCTAC
Source organism: Enterococcus sp. 12F9_DIV0723 (assembly GCF_002174375.1). NCBI lineage: Bacteria > Bacillati > Bacillota > Bacilli > Lactobacillales > Enterococcaceae > Enterococcus > Enterococcus sp. 12F9_DIV0723. The sequence goes on from NZ_NIBK01000001.1 coordinate 568,875, forward strand.
GACACATCACGTGAGGGTGTGGTAGAAGCAGAAGTGTATTTGCCTCAGAAAGATTTTGCGATTCTGGATCAGGCGGGAAATACATTGCCTTACACGATTTTAGAGCTGATTGATCAAACGGAATATGTCTTGAATCAAGGGAACGTATTGAATTCTGTCAAAGAAATGTATCTACCGGAAACAGTCTACAAAGCGAAAATCATGATCGAGACGACGGAAGTGCCAAGCATGGGCTACACGCAATTGACGATCGATCTTACAGGCAATAGCCGTACTTCAATGCAGCCGGCAACGGATCGGACGATCGAGAATGACGGTTACCAGATAACAGTCAATCCAAACGGTTCCCTAGATATTTTAGATAAGGCAAATGGGCTGATCTATAAAAATCAAGGAATCATTGAAGAAAATGGGGACGATGGCGATTCTTTCAATTATTCGCCGCCGAAGAAGGATTTAGTGATCTCCTCACAGACCTATGAACCAACGATCACGATCAAGCAATCTGCCATTTACCAAACGATCCAATTGGACTTTTTATTCACTGTACCAAAGGATTTAACTGAGCGGGAAGAGAAAAAAGTCTCTGCGCAACTGCCGATCACACTGGAGGTTGGCTTGAAGAAGGGATCGCCGCTCATTGACTTCCAATTGACCGTGGACAATCAACAGGTCGACAGTCATCGCGTCTGTGTCCTGTTCGATACAGGGATCGCCTCGAAATTCTCGATCGCAGATCAGCAATTTGGAACGTTGCAGCGTCCAGTTGTCTTTGAAAAAGAAATGGCACTTTGGGAAGCGAATAAAGAACAATGGAACGAACAACCGATCGCCATTGAGACCTGCCAGTCTTTCGCTGGCCTCTTTGATGACACGCACGGTGTTGCCGTAATGCCAAAAGGAGTACGGGAATACGAGATCATTGGTGAAGAATTTGACACGATCCGTTTGACCATCTTCCGTACCTATGGCTTTATGGGGAAAGAAAATCTGATGTATCGTCCGGGCCGTGCTTCCGGCGAATCTGTCATCGCCACGCCAGATGCCCAATGCCATAAAACGATGCGCTTTGATTTCTCAGTCGCTTACTTTGCGCAACGTTTTGATGAAGCCGATGTGCCGCAAGCAGCGAAACAAGCCGTAACACCGATCGAGGTCTATCAATACGCAGAATTTTTAAATTCACGGCTGATCTTTACACTAGGAGAGGTTGAAAAACACTTGCCGGCAACCTTCAGTCTGTTGAACATTGAAGGCAATCTGACGCTGAGTGTTTTGAAAAAGGCGGAAGATCGTCCAGGCTATATTCTACGATTGTATAATGGCGCGTTGGAAACCGAGGGCTATGCGACCATCACCTTCAACCACCACATCCAGACAGCAGAAAAAGTTGATCTGAAAGAAAAAACAAAGGAACCGCTATCAATAAATCATGATACAATAGAGCTTGAAAACATTGGGCACGCAAAATTCGTGACCTTATATGTGGAATAAATCTAACAGATTGTGAGTGAAGCGTAGTGGAAAAATTGTTTGGCGGAATCGAAGCGGGCGGAACAAAGTTTGTCTGTGCCGTTGGGAATCAAGAATTGGAGATCATTGAGCGGGTCAGCTATCCGACAACGACTCCTGAAGAAACGATGGCGTTAGTGATCGGCTTCTTCAAAAACTATACAGAGCAATTAGTCAGTATCGGAGTCGGTTCCTTTGGTCCGATCGACATTCACCGTGATTCGAAGACGTATGGCTATATCACGTCAACGCCAAAATTAGCTTGGCAGAATTTTGATTTTGTCGGCACGATGAAAAAGGAATTTGATGTGCCGATCGCTTGGACAACAGACGTGAACGCCGCGTGTTATGGCGAATATGTAAAAGGAAGCGGCGATGGGGTCAACAGTGTCGTTTACTATACGATCGGTACAGGGATCGGCGGCGGTGCGTTGCAAAAAGGGACATTTGTCGAAGGCTTCAGCCATCCAGAAATGGGGCATGTGTTAGTCAGCCGCAATCCAAAAGATGATTTTGAAGGCGTTTGTCCTTTCCACGGACATTGCTTAGAAGGGATGGCAGCGGGTCCCGCGATCGAAAAACGCTTGGGCCGCAAAGGGCAAGACTTGGCGGAAGACGATCCGTATTGGGAGATCGAAGCAGACTACATCGCACAATGCGCCTACAACACGACGTTGATGTTCTCTCCAGATGTCATCATCTTCGGCGGCGGCGTGATGCAGCAAGACCACTTAGTCAAAAAGGTTCGTGCCCGTTTCAAAGAATTAGTGAACGAGTACGTGAAGACACCTGCCTTAGAAGACTACATCGTGACACCGAAGCTTGGCAACAATGCTGGGACGATCGGCTGTCTTGCGTTAGCACGAGAAGCAAAATTGCATTCATAGAAAGAAAGCCGCCGATCAATTTGGCGGCTTTCTTTCAAACTTTTCCTTTCTGATTTAGGAAAACTCTTGCTATAATTTAGAAGAACAAAGCAGGGGGAATGCAAAAATGAAAGACAATCACTTTCTGAAATTTGAAAAAGCGATCAGTACGATCGTTGATTTTCTATTAGCAGTATTGATCATTGTCATAGTGATCGTGATGGGGGAAGAAATCTTCAATATCATTCTTCATGTGATTCCCTTGAACAACGTTTCTGAGATGACACTTTTGATCGAGGAGATCGCGACACTCTTTATTCTATTAGAGGTGATCTTGATGCTGCTGCGCTACATCAAAGAAGGGCATCACATTCCTGTGCGCTATTTGATCCTGATCAGTATCACGGCGATCTTGAGAGAGCTGCTGCTCGCGCACGGCAATGGAGAAAATTCATTGCTTCTCTCGATCTCGATTTTAGTTCTAGTCCTGGTTCTCTTCTTACTGGAGAAGGTCAAAGCCTTCCACAAAGGAGAAAGCAAGCTCGAAAAATAAAGAAGGCACTGTACCAATGTTCTGGTACAGTGCCTTCTTTATTAGGCTGCCGCTGTTTTGCGGGATTTTAGAATGTATTGAATTCCTGTATAAAAAATAATGACAATAACTAGATAAGTGACCATCGTAATATCTAAACCTAATAAAAATTGTGAAGCGATAATAACACCGGGAACCCCGCCGATCGTAATGGCTAAAGCGATTTTTCTAGAGTAGGCTTTCTCACGAATGAAGTTGATGTTCGCAACAGGCTGCAGACCGGCACAAGAGCACATCATGATCGGAAAAGCCGCCAGTGGCGTCATTCCCAACATATAAACCATCGCCATACAAGGTGCAAACAAGCCGACTCCGACAGTCATCAAGGCACCGAATAAGAAGTTTCCGAAGATTCCAGCCAGCAATTTTACCCCAGTCAACGCCGTCGCGGTATTGCCTTTTCCTAATAAAGCGATGACTTCGGTTTGACGCAGCAGCATCAGGATCGCTGTGATCAACAAGGCCCAGCCGATCCATTTTTGGACCGCTTTTTCAGAGAGCTTGGTCACGTATTTCGAACCAAACCATGAGCCGACCATCGCCGCTACAATCAGTGATACAAGCGTCAACGCGTCGACTTTGATCACTGTTACAAAAATAATGGCTTCCGTCAGTACGGGGATCGCGTGTCCAACATTCAAGATCCCTGGTAATTTGCGGTCGTCGTCGATTTGTTTGGTCGCGTTCAGCAGCATCGTCGTGATGGCGAAGCTTCCGATCCCGATCGTGTCCGCAAAGTCTGTGATGAATCCGATAATTCCGCTAATCAGCCAATTGCCTGGTCCTAGATCGTCGCGATGAGTGATGATATCGTGAATGAGCATGATTGCTTGAAAGATCATCAGACCAATTAAAATATAAAAAATAATCTGTGCCATAAGTCCTCCCGTGGGTCGTTTTCTTATAATTATAACAATAAACGAAATAGAAAAACGAAATTTTTTGATTTTTTTGTGATTCATTGAACGATTGCCTGGAAAAGTAAGTTCTTTATAGTTGGCTGTCAAAAGGAGTACATACATTCGCGAGTGAAACCACTTCTGTCAGCCTAACAGTCAAGGCCAAACCGGAAAACGCAGAGATGCCTGCAATCGATCCTCTGATAAGGTACAGCGAAGAAGGCTTCAACACAAGAAAAAAGGCTTGTCCCTATGGCGATCATGAAAGGATAGAAGAAGGAAATCCCTGACGCACCCTTTTCTTTCAGAATAATGGGCTAATGTGAAAAAAGTTCTAAAATATTCTTCTTATTTATGCTAAAATTTTAAGTACGATGCATGAAATGAGGGGGAGTTGTAATTAAAAAAGTTGTGGTTCTATTATTTATGATGGCGATGATTTCTTTTGAGACATCGGTTTTTGCGGCTGCGGATATCATGGAAATTACCAGAGATGCGGGCTATACCGATGTGTTAGAAGTGAACAAACCAAAAGCTTCGATCGTTATTGACGGAGTTAATGGTCAAATATTATGGGAAGAAAATGCGGAGGTCGTGAGGGAGCCGGCGAGTATCTCTAAAATGATGACGGTCTTTTTAGTCTTCGATGCGATCAAAGAAGGAAAATTGACGTTAGACACACCGATCAAAGCAACGGAAAAGGATCAAGCGATCAGTCAATTGTATGCGATCAGTAACAATGATATCAAAGCAGGGGTCGAGTATCCGGTGAGAGAGCTGCTGAAAATGGTGATTGTCCCGTCATCGAATGTGGCGACGGTCATGCTGGCGAATACTGTGTCGGAGAATGACGCGGGCGGATTCATCAAACGCATGAATGACAAAGCACAAAAAATCGGGATGAAGAATACCGCCTTTTACAATTGCAGCGGCGCTTCTGCCGTGAGCTTTGAAGGGCTTTACGAACCAAAGGGGTATGACCCAAATGGGAGCAACACCTCAACGGCGCGTGACTTGGCGACGATGGTCTTTCATTTGATCAATGACCATCCTGACGTGCTGACATTTACAAATCAAGCGAAGGTCACGGCCATGGCAGGCACCCCGTACGAAGAAACCTTCGAGACCTACAATTATTCCTTGCCGGGGGCAAAATACGGCTTTGACGGGGTAGATGGGTTGAAGACAGGTTCGGGGCCAAGCAGTGCCTTTAATTACATCGCGACAGCAAAGCGCGGAGAGATACGAGTGATCGAGGTAATTTTAGGCGTCGGTGACTGGTCAGACCAAGACGGAGAGTATTACCGTCATCCCTTTGGCAATGCGCTGTTGAAGAAGACCTTTGATGAGTATGAGCGCCGCCTGCTGCTGTCGAAGGGAAGTCATGAGATCGGCGGGAAAACGATCGAATTGGACCAAGACTTTTATGGGGTGATGAAAAAGGACGCAAAACCCGAATTGACAGTCCAAGACAAGCAAGTGGTCGTCGCGAATCAAAAGGAGCAAGCTGCGGAAACGATGCCTAAACTGGCTCAAAGCTACAAAGAGCCCAAGAAGGAAAGTGAATCGCTGCCTGATACGAAGCAATCGGCTTCTCCTTTATCTAAAATGATGAAGGTGCTTCCTCCAGTGGTGTTGTTCCTTCTTGGACTGCTGCTGCTCGTTTTCCCGACGAAACGAAACGTAACTGGAAAAACGAGAAGAAGCACACGCAAACGAGGTCGGACAATGGTCAAAGCGGCGGGTGCTGTATGTATTCTTGGCACACTGGTTCTTTTGGTTTGGCTATTCTTATAAGGGATCGATATAAAAAATAAAGGGAGTGGGACGCTTATGCGTCTCGCTCCCTTTTCTCATTGATTTTAACAGCAATCCAGCGGACAGCCTAGTTTTTCAGCGATCTCAAGGCCCGTTTTTGTTTGCGCCAATCCGGCATGTCCCGTGCAGCGTAAAGAGGGCGGGATCATACGTCCGACTTTGTTAAAGCTTTCGATCGTTTCGTCCAGTGGAACAACGACATCGTACCCTGCTAAGGCCATGTTCGCCGCACCTAGCGCGTTCATTCCGCACATCATATTTTTTCCAAGACAAGGCACTTCTACTCGAACACCAATGGGGTCACAGGTCATTCCAAAGACATTTTTGAGGGCCATCGCCGCCGCATCCACTGCTTCTTCGATCGTTCCCCCCATTAACTGGACTAGAGCACCTGCGGTCATCCCAGAGCCGGAACCGCATTCCGCCTGACATCCGGCAACTTCCGCCGCAAATGTGGCGTATTCAGCGATAAAGACCCCGATCATCCCAGCCGCTAATAGCCCGCGAACCAAGTCATCTTTCGATTTCTTCTGGTAGTCGCTGACCGCGATCAATGTCCCCGGCAGTGCACCGCAGGAACCTGCTGTTGGCGCCGCCACGAACACATTCATGGAGCTTTTGACCTCCATCAGGGCAGAGATGTTTTCGAGGATTTTTGCCGGAAGGTCGTCTCCGATCAGCTTGGCGCGATTGGCGCGAATCTTCGGTGACTGCGCCCCTAACATCCGATCGTCATAGGACGTTCCCGCCAATCCTACTTTGATGCCGTTGGTCATGATGGCGAGGATATCTTCTGCTTTTTGATAGACTTCGGCTTCGGAGATACTGCCGCGATGGCTCTCGTAACGCAACGCCATATCCGCTAAATCTAACTGCTCCTTTTTTGCCAAGGCAACCATTTCTTCGACCGTAGAAAAAAGCATCTCTGGTTCCTTTTGCGAAAGAACGGGTAACACAGGATCGAAGGCAATCATGCGTTCGACGGTCATGTGTTCCATCAGCCAAGCCTTTTCATTTTCAGAAAGTGCCTGCTGGGTTTTAAGGTGCAAAAGGATTTCTCCCTCGTTTTCAGAGACCGTCGCAAAGCAAAATTTACTGATTTTTTCTGGGAGCTCGGCTTCAAGTAAAGCGAGATCCTTTCCGAAAAGCAGGGTCTCATAAAAACCGCCAGTGATCGCCACGTTGAAATGATTGATCTCTGTGATCTCGATCATGCCGCCGCCGACGGAAAGCGCGACGACATCGAGTTCTTCGCCGAGGTCTGTTTTGATCGTCATTTTATACGTGTTAGGGTGGGTGTTCTCAAAGGGAATGACCCGGAAACGGACCGTCATGCCTTCGTTCTCGGCAATCTCAAGTGCCTTCGTCAAGCGGCTGTCTGTGGGGTCCATCCCCAATAAGCCGCCGACGAGTCCAATATCAGAACATTGCGTGATGTAGCTTGCTGCCAAAGAGCCTTCTGGATCAAAATCCGCTTGAAAAAAAGTGATCTTTCCTGCGACCATCTGACGCAGCGCACGACCGATTCGGACAGAAGCTGCCGTGTGGGAGCTGGAGGGACCGATCATGACAGGACCCAAAACATCATTAAAGATACTTGCATGTTCTTTCATCTGCGCCCCTCCTTAGAAATCTGCGTCGATATAAGTCTCTTCACCAGCGATCTCGTCAACGATCACGTCTTTCCACTTTTCAGCGTCGATCTCTTTAAATGAAACGGAGACGACATTGGGTTCACAGCCCAGTTCTTGAACGACAAAGTCCTGCAATTTTTCAGCGAATGCCTGTTTTACTTCTTTTGAACGACCTGGATACAATTTGACTGATACGTGTGGCATAAGTAAGTCCTCCTATTTTCTATTTATTACGAGAAGCAGATGAAAAGACTAGTCCCATTCGGTGCCAACAGCTGCTTCACGCGCTTTCTCATAAATTTTTTGTGCGGTAACGAGATCCTGTGCCCCGATGCCGACCGTTTTGAAGACGATGATCTCTTCGTCATTTTCACGACCGACGAGGTTCCCAAGCAAGACGTCGCCAATGTCTCCTGTGAAATCCTCTTTAGTGATCGTCCCATCCTCCAACGGGATCAAAATGTCCCCAGCCTCAGAAAGAACGGCTTCCTCAGAATCAAAATAAAGCTTGCTGGCCCGTGTCAAAATCACCGGGTCCATTTCCTGCATATGGGGCTGATAAGAACCAACACAACTGACCGTCGCTCCAGCCTTGACTTTGCTGCCGTCGAAAACAGGAGAGGCAGCAGGTGTGACCGTGATGATCAAATCCGCATCCTGGATCGCGTCATCCGAAGACGCTGCCGGGTGAATCTCGGCTCCATACTGTTTTAGTGCGGCATTCATTTTTTCAGCGAACGCTTTTGTCCGCTCAGGATTTTGATCGAATACAGCGACCGTGTCCAAGTCCCGCGCGCAAACCATCGCCTCCAGCTGCGTTTCAGCCTGTCCGCCAGTACCGATCAGTGCACCTTTTTTGGCGTCTTTTCTGCCTAAGACATCAAAGGCAACACCAGACGCTGCTCCTGTACGGAACTGTGTGACCGTCACCCCATCCAGCAGGGCATTGATATAGCCTGTTTTTCCATCGACTAACAATACTTGGGCAGGCGCAGAGGAGAGCCCTTTTTCAATATTGTCAGGGAAGATGTTGATGATCTTGACCGCCGCCGCATCTAGATCCGGCGCGTAAGAAGGCATAAACAGAAAGGTCCCGTTTTGCTTTTCCGAAACGATCTGGGTCCGCAACGGCACATTTGTTTTGCCTTCACTGAATAATCGAAAGGCCGTTTTGTCCGCTTCGATGGCCTCCGCCATGGTAAATACTTGTTTGATATTTTCACGCGATAAAAGTAACATTAAAAAACCTCCTTCACTTTACTTACAAGTAAAAGTATAAGCGATTCCATTGGCGGTGTCACTGGGAGAATCAGACTTCCTTAGCGTTCTATGGAAGAAAAAAAGCAGGATACCCTTTATTCTTATACTTGTTTTGAAAAACGGGTCGCGTCATCCACGATTTTGCGAAAGAATCTATGTAAAGAACAATCAGAATGTGGTAGAATTTTTTATCAACACTTGAAAAAGCTTCTGAGTTTCCAGGGGCGATTCGCTCGGATATCGGAGAAAACACAACAGTAAAGTGAAATCATTCACGTTGCAGCAACAAAAAAATAAGTTAAATATAGGAGAAAATTATGAAAGAACACAAGGGCATGAAAGAAAATAAGGTAGTGAAAAAAATCTTGGCAGTGGTATTGATCCTAGTTATCGGTGTTGTCGCAGCCTTTAAGTTTTTTGAAAAAATCGACAATGGGTACGTCGGTGTGCGCTATTCGATGAATGGCGGGATCAAGGACGAAGCCCTGACACAAGGAGTGAAATTTGTCGGGATCGACAAGGTGATCCAATACCCGATCCGACTGCAAACGATCCAGGCGAAGAACGTATCTGTTTCAACAAGTGATGGGAAGAAAACCACCATCAGCATCAAATATGACTACAAAGTTGATCCAAGCAAAGCCGCAAAGATGTACAAGGAATTCGGGAATATAACCAGCGAAGACATCGAGTCAGGCTGGTTAAAATCAAAGCTGCAAAAGGTATCCCGAGAAGTCTACGCAAAATTTAGTTTGCTGGATGTATTGTCAGGGGATTCGTCGAAAGTCGAAGCAGAAGTGCTCTCCGATTTTGCGAAATCCGTAGAGAAAAAAGGCTTTCTGGTCGAAGACGTGACCCTTGGAGTCCCTGATGTCGACGCGGAGACTCAGAAATCCATCGATGCCATCATACGTGCAGGGCAAGAAAATGAAAAGGCAAAATTAGATGCCGAGACCGCTAAAACACAGGCAGACAGCGAAGCCTATAAGAAAACCAAAGCGGCAGAGGCGGAAGCAGAAGCAAACAAAAAAGTAGCCAACTCTGTGACCGATGAATTGATTCGGTACACCGAAGCGCAAGCAAGAGAAAAACATGGCTGGGTAACGGTCAATGGCGCCAATACCGTCGTGACCGATCAAGGAAATTAAGATGGGCTATTTTATTGGGAAAATCTTTGTTCTCTTGCTGCTGATTGGACTGCTGGGTGTTTTAGCTTTTGTAGTGAAGGCGAAAACAACGGCTAAAAAAGAAACCAAGGACGAAGACGACTGGGACAGCTTTTAGTCATTGCACCGAGCTGTCGGCGTCTTCAAAGGTACTTATAGAAAGGAACACAACGATGAAGGAGAAAGTTTTACACTTGATGGGGACCGTGATCATTCTCTCCATCCTGCATCCGAACGCCGAGGAGCTGTTGAACGCTGCGCAAGGGCGCTTGCGTGATTTTGAACACCGCTTCAGCGCGAATTCAAAGGATTCAGATCTGGCACGCATCAGCCAGCAAGCGGGCATCGCACCGGTCAAGGTGGACGAGGACCTGTTCGAGTTGATCGCGATAGGAAAGGAACAAAGCCTGATCCCCGGCAGCGCATTGAATATTGCCATCGGCCCTCTGATCCAAGCGTGGCGCGTTGGCTTTTCTGATGCAAGATACCCCTCTCCCCAAACGATCCAAGAGGTACTTCCTTTAGTCGATCCAGCAGCGATCGAATTGAATGCTGCGGATCACACGGTATACTTGGCACATCCAGGAATGGCATTGGATCTCGGCGCGTTGGCGAAAGGCTATTTTGCCGATAAGATCATTGCCGATTTTAAAGAAGCGGGTGCCGAATCCGCATTTATCGACCTGGGCGGAAATGTTTTGACCTTTGGCCCCGCCCCTCAGCGAGCAGAAGGTGCATGGCATGTGGGCATCCAAAATCCCTTTCTGAAACGAGGAAATTATGCCCTGGTTGTGAAGTCTCGAGACGAATCCATTGTGACTTCAGGAATTTATGAACGAACCTTTGAATGGGAAGGACAAACGTATCATCATATTTTTGACTGGCAAACCGGCTATCCCATCCAGACAGACCTAGCCAGTCTGACGATCGTATCTAAGAAATCCGTGGATGGTGAAATCTGGACGACGCGTCTCTTTGGAAAAACAGCAGAGGAAGCACTGAAGGAAATAAACCGAACAGCAGGGATCGAAGGCATCGTCATTACGAAAAATAAGGAGATGGCCTTCAGCGAGGGATTGAAGCCGCGCATTTCCTATTAAAGAGACAGACATTTGGAGAAATCCAGATGTCTTTTTTTATAATTAATGTAATTTTATTCAAAAACATTAGTTGTTATTAAAGTTTTTGAATCGAAAAACTATTTATTGATCTGTTATTGAAAAGCGCATTCTCTTTCTATATAATTTGTTTGAAGATAGCCCTTACAAAGTGGCGCAGGAGGTGGAAAAATGCCAAAACGATCATGACTATGAGGCGCTGCTTTACTTAGAGTGTCTAAGCGCGTTTCCCAAGCATTCTTTCCCTCAACCAGACGTTCTCTAATGACCCGTAAAACAGGTTCTTTTGTACGGTTCACTTTTTGATGGAAAGAAGCAAGAATGCACCAAACAAAAAAATGAAAATGAAAGAAGGATCTAAGAAATGAAAAAGCGAGTAAGTGGGTTCGTAGTGATTGCTTTAGCGGTGTTTGCGATGGTATTGACAGGGTGCTCAACCAACGAAGGAAAAGAAAAGAAAGCCGATCGAGCAGAAGCAGATATCGAGTGGCAAATGATCAAGCCGGAAAAGATGAAGGAAGTTCTTGAGACGGATGACGCGACGGATTATCAAATTATCGATATCCAACCAGAAGCAGATTATGAGAAAGGACATTTGCCAAATTCTATCAGCGTACCAGCCTACCCAGTGGACACGGAAGACCTGGAAAAATTGGTCGTGGATAGTGCCGACGAGTTCAAAGATGGGGACGCCCCAATCTATGTCGTATGCCCTGGCGGCGGCGGGGGTGCCAAACGCACGATCTCACTCTTGATCGATGAAGGAATCGACGAGTCCCGCTTATACATCGTAGAAAACGGAGCCAAAAAATGGCCCTATAAAGACGACAGCAAACTATGGGTAACAGAGTAACCATTAGAAATCAAAGAACCCTCTCGGTGAAGAGGGTTCTTTTTTCGATGTATAAGAAACGACCGATTGCTGGTGAGGGCAGGAATCAAGCGCCTAAAGCGAGTGAAGGGAGTGAGCGGCAGCTACTTTTTTTTCATAGCCTTTGAAAAGGAAAAGATCACCAGAACGATCCCTAGTGTGATCAAAAAACTAAAGAGTATAAAAATGATGATGCCCAATTTTGATAGTGAATCGAATAACGTTAATAACTGCTGCATGGTTGGTCACTCCTCGTTTCTATTTTATGATAACGCGTAAATAAGAAGACAACATCCAATCACAAAAAGCGATTTCCATATAAGCTCGTGGAAGTAGATAATTAACGTTTGCCTCTGTTAAGTAAAATTTTATCACAATATAATAATTAATAAAATTTAAACCGCGTGATTTACGTATTTTTTATTTATTAAAGTTATATGTAGTGTTGACAAAGAACTATATAAATTATAAAATTACGATTAGATATTAAAACATTGTATTGATTATTAAATGATAAATTTTGATCCTGAAAATTAGTTAAATAGAAAAATAAAACACGAAAAAAGTGTTCCCCGATGGCGAAAAAAGACCTAATTGTATGTTATTAAACGAGCCCTGTAAATTCCTACACGGTTTTTCGTGTGACAGGGTTTATTTTGGGTTACACGTTATTATTTTTTGTTGGTAGCGAGTAATAACGTGAAGGGTCGTACCGGGCTTTTTGAATGTTGGAGAAAAGGTGGGAAGTTTGTGTTAGTAAAAATGGAAGTACCTCAGAGAAGTAAGTGCACCGCACAGTCGTTGGCAAGTTCTTATTTTTCAGAATACTGTGTAGTGAACAAAATGAATGAAGAAACGGGAAGTGATTTTTTCTGTGTCTTGCCAGCGAATGAGACGAGGGCGGGCAATGGCTTTTACCTTCATTTCAGTGAAGGAGAGAATTTGGAAGAAGAGGAAGACGCCTTGTCTTTCCAATTGACGACCGCTGCGGTACGGCATTGGCTGCAAAAAAGAAGGCTGACGTATTTTATACACGCCGATGTGGAAAAGCAAGAACTCTATTGGGTCGATCCCTTTCCGCAAATTTTTGAAAAAGTCAGAGAATTATCTAGCGCGCAGGAAACAGTCGTTCTCAAGGTTCCTAAAAGCAATGTATTCTCAAAAGAAGAGGAAAAGCTGCCGGATGCTTTTTTAGAAAGCATCGACACCTTTGACGGGCATCTCTTCAATGGGACGCTGAAGCGAATCTCTGAAGACATCGAGACTTTTTCCGAGCTGACGTCTTTTTCTGAAAAACCGCTTGTGGAAGAAACCGATCAAACAATGAGCATCAAATACAAGAATATCTCTCTTACGGCCATCTATCCTGATCCTCAAGATGCCTTTTTCCAGGGAAGTTGTACGATCCAACTGACACGCCTCAAGAAAAAAGGCGAAGCGGATATCACCTTGGGGCATCGCGAGTTATTGGACCTCTTCTATTTTGGCAAAGGGACCGATGTGCATTTGGGCATGCGGAAGTATGTCCGCCTTTATTTAGAGGAGCTGGATCACTATTTTGTTGATTTTGGCAATAGCGTCGCGTACCTGTACGAAGAAGAAGTAGAAGAATTAAGTGTGGTGATCGACTTTTTCATCAAGCGCTACGTCGCGAAGATCACCAGCTACCTCAATGATCTGAAATCCTTTGGCTTTGAGCCTTATCAAGGCAGCCATCGGAAATTCATGCTGATGACGCTGACTTCTGATCTGTGGGAAAAAATTCGGACACACGCGAAGGACCATCCCACCTCAAAAGGCAGCTACGAGGAAGGGTATATGTATATTCCCTTTGAAGACAAGAACCAGATCGGGATCGAAGACGAAGCTGGCTTGGAGCTCTTCAATGTGTACGGGTATTACAAACAGGACAAAAACGACCCAGAAAAAATGGTCGTGGAGGTCGTTTGGGAATCCCTCGACAGCTCCGCTGACCAGCAGTTAGACAGTGCCTATAGCGTCGCGGACACCTATTCCTTCTTCATGAATGACCTGCTGCCGCGCTTTTTCGTCAGCGAAGAGACCGTTCCGAAAAAGGGACTCTTCCGAACCAAACAAGTCAAAGTCCAAAGAAACCAGACAAAAGAAGAAATCGAGCGCGAACTCGTTCTTTCCAGTTACCGACTCAGCCATTACCCAGACGGCAACGCCGAACTAGCAGACACCTTCCAGGCACTGTCTGAATACATGATCGAAAAAGAATTCTATACGATCAATTACAAATCCTTCGAGAAACTGCTGGAGCAATTCGACACGCTCCTCCGCCCAGAATTATCCATTGGCGGGGACAATGCCAAGGCCTGGTACCTAGAAAATAAAGGCGAGGCCTTAGATAACGTCGCACAATTGAAGGAAGAACAAGAAAACCAAACCTTCAGCGAAGGCTATTTCCTCGCTGAACTCTTCCTGAAACTCCAAACCATCGTCCTGCGCTACCAAGAATCCTTCGATGGCAAACGCATCCGCGAGAGCGAACTGCTGCACGACTTCAGCGAGCTGATCAACGAGTACAATGAAGACCGGTTGATTCGGTTGTTGGTGTGAGGACGAACATAAGAATAAAAGAGAACTGTCGCCTGTGAAAATGGGCGGCTTTTTTTCGACTAAAAAAATATTGCCTTTTTTTGACTTCGTTATATAAACGAAGGATTAACCAACTGTTAAGAAAATAAATAGGAAAGAAAGGGTGTTGTCAGTTCCTTAAAAAGAAGATTAATTAAAAATCATAAACCCATAATATCGTTTAGTTATTTATGAAGCATTTTCCGTTGCAACAATACTTTTAAATAAGACTTATTGTGGTTTATAACTATTCAGAGGTATGTTATTTTTGTTAAAAGGATAGTAACAAAGGAGGTGCTAATTACATTCGGATTGTTTTAAAAAGCCCTCGGAAGGAGTCATCAAATATACGCTTTCGGTTGGATGTAAACGTGGCGAAGTACTTTTTGAAGATGATCGTCTTTCTTATGGGCTATACAAGTATTTATAAAAACGGGGGAGAAAAATGAAAAAAAACAAAGTAATATCAACCATTATTTTATTAAGTAGTGTTCTTTTTGTTGCTTCATCTTGTTCAAGTAGTGAGTCAAAACCTAGAGAATCAGAAACCTCAAAGAACGCTAATGTTGAACTGAGCATTGATAAAGGAGGGTACGTCATTCCTGACGGAAAAGACTCGGATGGAGAAACTGGTTTCTTGGCATTGACTGTAAACGTTAAAAATAAAACAGACGATGAGTTGAGTGTCTCGGTTAGTGATTTCGCTTTATACGGTGAAGATGGAGAAAAAGTTTCTTCAGAACGCGTCTACGATTCTGAAGGAAATTTCAGAGTAATGGGTAGTGAAAGCTTATCGGAAGATAAGAGCTTTACAGGTTCCTTGGTGTTTGAAGTCGAAAAAGCCAACACGTACGAATTGCATTATAGACCCTCCCTGCCTTCAGGAGATGAAAAAGCCAATGAGATCGAATTGAAGGTAAATACCAAACAATACAAAGACGAAGCAAAAGACGTCGAGAATCTTGTAAAAGAGTACGTATCAACAGTCTTTTACGATTCTGATGAAGAGGAAACGAACTCTAAGCTAAAATTAGGCAACGATCTAGAAGCTGAACGAAAGATGTTTAAGGAGGACGGAGTCAAAAGGCTGCAAGAAAGTTTCACTAGCTATGAAGTAACATCCCAAGAAGCAGAAAAAATCGTCGCACAATTCCAAGCGTCAAATAAAGAAAAAGCCCAAGTTACGTATAAATACAAAGAATTCTTCCCAGAAACAGCAACGATCTATGTTCATCCAGAGACTGTGCTGCTTGATAAAATTGATAGAGATGCGTTGGTCAAACAATTTGCAGAAGAGAACAAAGGAAAGTATACAAATTACTCCACTGCTCAAAAAGAAGGAGAAAAATATCTCGTTCAAGAATTACCAGAGAAAATAAAAGAAACTCCGATCAGTACGGAGGAAAATATGGCAGGAGAAGGCTATCGGGTGAACCTAGTAAAAAAAGAAGGTAAATGGGAACTAAATTCCTCAAAGGACAGCAAAAATTATTCGTTTAATTCTTTGAAAGCCAGTTTTAGAGGCGGCTTGAAAGATTAACTGGATTTATGGATGAGAGGTGAAGCCGCCCTCATCCGTTGATTATAAAATGACTGAAAAGGAGAAAAGAATGAATGCACAAGTGAAGAAGTGTTTGTTGGTTGTTGTAATGGTCGTAAGCATGGTTATGACTCTCGGCGGGAATAAGGTGGAAGCATCTGAAAAGGTAGATATTAATTCCGCCAGTATCGAAGAATTGCAAAAGCTAGAAGGAGTAGGAGCACCGTTAGCGCAAAAAATCATAGACGCGCGTCCCTACAAATCGGTGGATGAACTAAAAGACAAAGTGGCCGGTATTGGTGCAGCAAAATTGAAAGCGATCCAAGATCAAGGCTTAGCCGTCGCAGAAAGCTTTCCGACAGAAATTGACCTCAATAAGGCAACCCTCTACGATCTACAGTTTCTTACAGGAGTTGGTGAACCGCTGGCACAGAAAATCATCGATGCTCGCCCGTATAAGAGTGTGGATGAGTTGAAGGACAAGGTTGATGGTATTGGTGATGTGAAGCTGCAAGCGATTAAAGATCAGGGGTTGGCAGTGGCAAAGGAAGAGTTGACGCCAACAACAGAGAAGAAAATTAGTGAGTGGTTTCCAGATCCAGTCTTGGCAGACTACATGGCGAGTGTAATGAGAAAGAACAAAGAAGAATCTGTATCACTGTATTATTTGAATAAGTTCAACAACTTTGGACAATATCCTTACAATTATGCAAGGCTTACAGGAGACATCTCATCTATTGAAGGTATGCAACATTTGACTAAAGTAGAGAGCGTTACAATAGAAAAAACGCAGATTAGCGATATTAGTCAGTTAAGCAATTTATCAGCTTTAACTCACATTACATTGCTGAACAATCAAAAAATGAAGATTGCCCAGTTAACAAAACTAGCTAATCCTGAGAAGATATTAGTTGATAATATAAAGAGTGAAGATTGGTCTTTTTTATCAAAATTAACTAAAACTACATCATTGAATTTAGTTAGTTGTGATTTGAACGATAATGACATCAAGGGTATTGCAACGTTAGCAAACTTGGAAGTTTTGGCATTAACAGATAACAAATTAACTGATATTTCTTGTTTATCCAATTTGAAAAAACTACAGGTATTGGGTCTGTCTCTTATACACATCTAGATGTGTATAAGAGACAGCATTTCACTATTATGTTAGAAATACTAGTTTAAGCCAAAGTATAAATATTAAAATTATTCAACCAATAATATTTGAAGCAGATAAATCCGACCTTCAAGAATTATACGACTCTATAGTAAACACCAGTGGAAAATATTCGGAAGAATCATGGGGAAAATTCCAAGAAGAGTTGGTGAAAGCAAAAAAAATGCTTGAAAAAGACGATGCAGCAATTGCAGAGCTAGACAAGGCAGAAAAAGATTTGCGAGAAGCGTTTGATGCTTTAAGTATAAAAATCAGTGATTGGTTTCCAGATCCAGGGTTAGCGAAGACAGTGGCTGATCAGTTGGAAGTTACGGTTGATGACGAAATATTTCAAAATAAGTTAGATGAAATTAACAGACTTTACTGCCAGTACAAGAATATAAAGGATTTGACTGGATTACGCTATCTGAAGAATCTAACAAGCCTAAATATTTATGGTAATAGAAATCTTGAAGATATTAGTGAACTAGCTTATTGTAAAAAAATTGGGAGTTTACAGGCGCACGAATGTAATATTTCCAATATAGATGCTTTAGCTAATTCAAAATCATTAAGCATGCTTAGACTTGAACACAATAAAATTACTGATATTAGCGCTTTAGCTTCGCATCCTAATCTATATAGTTTATCAATTAATAATAATCAAATTACAGATATTTCTCCAATCAATAAACTAGAAAAATTGAGAGACATTTATTTTGCCTACAATCAAATTTCTGATTTGAGTAATGTTTATTGGCCTGTAGTAACCGTCATCTCTGCTGCAGGTAATCCTGTATTTGACATTTCAGGGTTGAAAGATTCTAATCGCTTGACAACTTTAACAGTTAGTTCAGGTAATAACGAAATAATGAATGGAATTAATTCTCTTTCTAATAAAGATACATTAACTATTTTGACTCTTGGAGCTTCCCTAAAACAAGAAGATTTAGAGTCCATTAATACCTGTCTCTTATACACATCTAGATGTGTATAAGAGACAGTCCCTAAAACAAGAAGATTTAGAGTCCATTAATACTAATAAAAATCTGACTCGTTTATCAATAAATGGAAGTAATATAAATGATTATAGTCCATTATCGACTCTTACCAAATTAGAAACACTAAGCATCATTCGAAGTGGAATTAATAATACAAATGTACGTACATTAGCAAGTGTTAAAACAAAAAGTTTGGATATTTGGTACAACAATGTTACTGATATAAACGAGCTTAATAAACTTAGAGTAAATATTGATTCTATAACTGCTAGATATCAAACTGCAACAGTAAATGGAACACTTTCGTCTGATGGAAGCGTGACTCTTAAAAACCCTATCAAAGATATTGAAGGTAAATTTATTCTACCTAGTAGCAATAGTTCATATATGAGTTATGAGGACGATGTAATTAAGTGGAAAAATACAAATGGAAAACAGGACTGCTATTTTGCTTATAAAACTCCAGACAACATGATCGACTATAGCCTAACAATGACCGTTACACATACGGATAAACGAGCCTTAGAAGATTTGATCAATACTTTGAAAGATACTGATAAAGGGAATTACACGAAAAAAAGCTGGGATAATTTCCAAACTGCTTTAGATTCGGCGAAAAAGGTTTTAGAGGATGAAAAAGCTATAAAAGATACAGTGGAAAAAAGTATTTCTGAACTACAAAAAGCGTTTGATGAACTGATTGAGAAGGCTTCTTCAAAAGAAGAACTTAAAACTTTTGTAGAAAAAGTGGATAAATTATATTGGAGACAAGATTACTCTTCTGGATATAGTGAATTAACTAAGGCTTGTTCTGATGCTAAAAAGATAATTGACAACGATGATGCAAGTCAAACTGAAGTTGATGAAGTGCTGGCTGAACTCAAAAAGTTGGAAGAGAACTTGGTTACCTATGGCAATGCTGCTATCCCATTAGACCAACGCTTAGCAGAGGCACGTACCAAATTCTTAGAACTGATCAACGAAGAACGTAAATCAAAAGACATGAATACATTAGCCTATTCAGATGGATTGAATAGCTTGGCTGATGTCCGTGCAGACGAGCAACAGGTTCTATATAGTCACACACGCCCGAATGGTTCGAACGTTTTATATGCGGGTCAAAAATATGGCTTTACTTTCTTAGATGAATGTTTAACTGATAGTTTATTCAGAGATTCTTATGGCTATCAAAAGAGTGGAGAAGACATCGGACAAACTATGTTTGATTCATGGAAGAGTTCATCAGCTCATTACAATATCATGGTCAGAACGACCAGACAAACTCACATTGGATTAAGTTTTGTTGTGAATAAAGGCAATACATTTAGAATGTATGGAGTGTTGCTTGTTGGCTGGAACTAACTTAAATTTTTGATAGAAGTAAACAGTAAAATATC
>NZ_NIBK01000001.1:590289-615709 GCF_002174375.1 Enterococcus sp. 12F9_DIV0723
CTACCATGTGAACCACGTTTGCTTACACACCATTTCCATCGCATTCGAGAAAAAGCAGAATTGGCAAACGTGCATTTTCATCAGTTAAGACACACCTTTGCGACGCGGTGTTTGGAGGCAAATAGAGACATTCCGTCAGTCAGCGCACTTTTAGGTCACGCATCTACTCAAATGACGCTGGATACTTATGTGGATGCTATGCTGGAACAGCGCTGCTTAGTGATCAATAAGCTGGATAAATTAATCAGTTAACGAACTAAAAATTATTTTTTAAAAAAATAATCGAATTTTCGGCTGTTCTTTTTTTATTTTTAAAGTAAGCGCTTTCTATGAACGCTTATTTTTATTGCTTATTTGTTTGATTAAATAAAGGTCGTTTTATTACTGTAAAAATGAAGCGTTCATTTTATCAGCCGTCATTCGTCGTCAAAAAACGTTCAAACCCTTTACACCATTAGGGTTTGAACGTTTTTCTAGTTTTTTATAAGACTAAGAAGAAATTATGGTAGATTTCCGCTTAAAACTAAGTATTTTAACTAAAGAAATTAACTTATTCATGTTTTGAAAGGAGGTATGTTTATCGAAGGACGGACATACTAGTTTTCTATTAGTCGCCAATACAAAAAAGAGAATCAAATGACTCAGATGCTGTATTGGAAAAATAAATAATTGAGAAATGGCGGCAACCTCTTTTCACTTATTTATTTTAACTAATTAAGGAGTAAAGACAAAGAAAAAGAAAAGGAGTTTATTATGAAGAATAAAAGAAAATGGATAAGTAAAGTAGCAATGACTTTGGGTGTGCTGACTATGGTCAGTGGAACAGCAGTGGGTGCGATGAGTTTAGGGAGTTCAGAAAATGTAGCACATGCAGCACAAACAATCAGTAAAAATCCAACTTCTGACAATACAACCCCCCGCACAATTACATTATGGAAATATGAAATCAAGAGTGCCGCAGAGTTAGGCGAACGTGGGGATGGTTTTGAGTTAGCAGGTACTGCACCAGAATTAGCTGGCAAAACAGTGATGGAAGATGTTCATTTTGAAATTATTCGGGTTAAAGCCATTACTGGTGGCGCACCGTTAAAAGACCCTCTGAAGCAAGTAGCTGGTACGGATTATACTGTGGATACTAGTTTCCCGACAACAACTGGTAAGACAGATGCAACCGGAAAGTTAACTTTCGATGCTAGTGACATTCTTAATCTCGATGGAACTACGGGTAAAGAGCATAAATTAGCAGATGGTATCTATTTGATTCGAGAAATTCCGAATCCAGATACAGGGATATTTGATTATACGGTACCTTCAACAGCAATCGGAGCGGAACTTGATCCAATTAGTGGCAAGTATAAAAAAGAAATCTCTACACCAATGAATCCATTCTTTGCTTATTTACCACAAACAAAGCGTGAAAAGGATCCTTCTGATCCGGATAAATATATTTCAAGTGGTGAATTGATCTATGATGTACACGTTCATCCGAAAAATATCGTAACGGATACTGAGTTAAAGAAAACGGTTAACGGCGGGGATGGTTACTCTATCAAAGCTGGAGAGAAATTCCAATGGGAAGCAACGACTAAACTCCCTGACGGTTTGCATAGTGTCATTACTGAACCGAAAACAATTACAAATATGCACGATGCTAGTGGCGCACCAATTGGCGATTTAGATATCACAGGACCATTTCCTTATGATTTATATGCAGACCACTTCAAAGTTATCGATGATTTGAATACAGATCTTTTGCTTGAAGATATTGTAGTCCAAACTTCATCAGATGGAACAACGTGGAGTAACTTAACTATTGGGACGCATTATACCGTTGATTTAAATGGAACCAGTGTTGCAGCACATCCAGTCACTAATATGACTAAAGGCGACCCTAAGAAAGTGACCGTTAGTTTGACAAAAGACAACGCGACATCAGGTATGAAGAAAGTAACGGATGATAACTCAACCCATATTCGTGTTGTTTACAAGACAACTGTAAAAAATGATTTCAATGGTGAAATCAAGAACAAATACGATGTAAGCTACTTGATTCCTGGACAAAAACCAATCACGCCAACAAGTAACATACCTGAATATTATACAGGTGGATTTAACATTAAAAAAGTAGATGACAGTGGTGTTGATTTGTCAGATGCAGAGTTCCATATTGCATTGACTGAAGCTGATGCGAAAGCGAAGAAATTCTTGGCTTCCGATGGTAAACCTTATACATTGAATGATGACGGCACTTCTACACCAGCCCTTCCTACTGGCGTTTCTTATTTAACTTCTAAATCAGACGCATCAGGAAATGCAAAATTTGATGGATTGAAATTAGATTGGTTTACTGATAATCCTGCTGGAGCAAAACCTAGTGATGGAGAACAAGATCCAGATGATCCATCTGAAGCAACTTGGCCAAAAACTGATCCTGGTGATGGTAAATACATTCATAAAAAATACTGGATTGTAGAAACTAAATCACCTGCAGGTTACGAATTGTTGAAAACTCCTCAAGAAGTAACAGTAGATCTATACACACATGATAACGCTGGACCAGAAATTACGGTAGAAAACAAATCGAAAACAGACCTACCATTCACCGGTGGTACTGGCACGATGTTACTAGTAATCATCGCAATTGGTTCAATCACAATTGGTACTGCAGCGATCGCCATTGATAAAAAACGCCGCGCAGTATAATTCGGGAATAGAAAGGAAGGGCAGACAATGCGAAAGCAAATCAAAATAAAGCAATTGGTCGCCATTCTTCTTCCTATCGTATTCATATTAGGTATTGTTTACGCAATACCTAATATGATTTCATTACGGGCGGATGATTCTTCCTCCCAATTGACTGTTCAAAAGGGCGATGAAGACATTACCGGAAAAGAGATTAGTATTTCGGATACAGAAGTGAAGTTAAAGCTGACTGCCATAAAGAACCAACTGTATCAATTGCCACAAAACGAAAAGTTGGGAATATCATCAGCCAGCTCAAGTTCAAAAGAGCTTCCAATTCGAGAGGTAACTTCATCTGATTTTGATTTGGAAAAGGAACTTACTGATTTAAAAGATGGAAAAACAGACAAGGATAAGTCGCGTAATGAACTTATTCGTGTAATTGATACTGAAGCAAATAAATCAAAGCTATATCTCAAGTTGTTAAAAGATCAATCGGAAACGATGATTTTTGCTAGAGAAAAATCAAGCGATGAAGTATCTGTTGAAGTTGAAAATGTTGAAGCAAAGAATAAGCAAAAACTATTTAATTTTGCTTTACCTAAAGTAGAGGAACCAACGGCAGAATCTGAGAGCAAGGAAGAGGAAAAAGCTGAAGAGTCTGCTGAAGAAGAGGTTGAGAAGCCAGAACCTTTAAAAGGTGATGAAACACTTGAGGAACTTGAAGAACGGAAATATTCAAAAGCGGAGTCTTTCAAGCCAATTGAATTGCCTTTAGAAGAAACGGCTTCTAAGAAAAAGGGAACAAAGGCAACACCATCTGTTAATGTAACCAATGCAAAATTGAAAGTGCGTTCTGGTACTGAAGATTTCGATGGTTCTAAAGATGGTGGAACACATCCTGGATATGATAAGAACGATACGAATGAATGGGTACGTACATTTGATTCAAGTATCTACATATTATCCTTTTCTATAGAAGGCAGTGATCCAGGGGTTACTTATTCAGATATTAAATATCGAGTAGATATGGAACTACCTAACGCTTTTGGATTTGATACTTCTGGAAAAAATCGTAATAATTTTGGCATTGTTACAGATGAAGATACGACATTAAAAACTGAGGGGGATGGAACAAAAACAGAGAATGGATTTGTTGAATCAACAATTAAGTCAAATGGTCAAATTCTATTGCCTGTTTTTGTCAATGTCTATGGTGCACAACACAATACCAAGATAAATCCTAAACTAAAAATCACGATTGTCAGCGCAAAAAATGACAAGACTGGTAGCGTTGACCCAATAAACAAAGTTTATGATGAGACAAATTTTGATGGTGCTCTCAAAGTTCCAGAAAAGAAAGTATCAGCAAAAGCATCCTTAACAACAACTTTGGAAAGAGGGGACACTGCCCAATTTGGAGATACAATTTCTGGAGGAACTTGGTCCTCTGCTAATAGAACCAATTGGCAAGTGGCTGGTTTAGGGGTTGGCCTTAGACTAAAAACTTTACCAGGTAGAGCAGCAGATGACTTTCGAGGATCGACTTTTCCGGTTGGAAAAGTAAGTTTTACACTTAGCACGCCAAGAAACTACTCTAAGTTGAGCTCAGCCAGTGAGGCAGCAGAAACGAATGTTGGATTGGCTAGTAGTGAGAATAGTGATAATGGCGGCTGGCCAATTCAAATTATTGCTGGTACTTCAGGAACAATGGATAATACAGCTTCTGCTTGGAAATGGTCAAAACATACAGGAGCTTCTAGAACATTGAAAATCAATGAAAATGTTTTAGCAACTGATGTCCCTTTTGGTAAAACGGGCAGTGTCTATCATAAAGTTCCTACTGTTTCTGATAAATCTAAAATAGGAGTTTATGATACTGGAGATATTACTCTTAATTCAACGTTAGATAAAACGGTAGAAATTACAGATTATGAACCTATTTGGAATCCTTATACGTACAACATGAGAGGCGATGCTGTTGATAAGAACCAAAAATTCTTTGCTTCGGTTTCTCTTCTCGTAGAATGGAGCAATCGTTATTTTGCAAAAATGACGCAAGCTCCTAAATATTACTTTAGTGAAGTAACTGTTTCTGATTTGCAATACGAATCTGAGCATCATGCAGGTGAGGGAAAAGTAACATTAAATGTTAGCTCATCTCCGGGCTCCCTTTCTCAGCACATGGTATGGTGCCATCCCAATGATGGTGTTGATCAAGGTAAAGATATTTATGGGAGTGATACCGTTTGGAATGCTTCAGGTAGAGGTGCAGTTACTAAAGGTCAGAAAATGGATTTAGCAATTCGGTTTAACGATGAAATATATCCAAAGGGTACTAATGGGAAAACATACAGATCCAAAGAGGTGGTTGCCTACGGCAGATGGAATGCAAACTCTGCAAAATTTGATACTAGCAGAAAAGTATTTTTAAACAGAGAAACCTCTCCGATTGATTATTACTATGGTATAAAGAAAACCGCGAATCCAGCACCTGATCGGTCTTCGCTGAGTCAAACCGCGATAGATAACCAATACACGTGGTATGCGACACAAGAAGCAGCGGTTGCAACGGGCAAAGAAATATCAGCAATGAAAATTTATTCCAAAAGAACTGTTGTTGATCGAAGGTTTTTCTTTAGTGTTTGCGTACCAGTGATCGCTACAGGTCCTGTGAAAAGTGACTCAGATGGAAGTGGTGGGCGAAATATTGGATTGTTTAATACTTTTCGTAATAACGTGTTTACTGATGGAACAGTGGATACTTATAAACCAGTCATGCCTCCCATTGGAACAGTGTATGAGCCAACTCAATTTGATGCTAATGGAACAGTAATAACAAGTCATAGAGGCAGGACAGGTAGTACACTAATTACCTCTGATGCTTCTACTCAAGGGTCTTTTGGAGATTCTTTCTGGATTAAAGGTGTGGGAATCACTACAACTACGAAAGCCGAAAAGGAAGTTTATAAAACCAATAAACCTGTGACATGGAAAGTTACTGGAAATGTTAGCGGTGGAAATTTTGACCATACTGTTACGTTGAAGACAACAATACCTAAAGGGCTAAACTATGTGAGTGGTTCGAGTGTATTATCGGGTACTTCCAGTGGATTAATTTTGTCAGAAAGTGCCCCAGTAAAAAATCCTGATGGGAGTCATACGATTACTTGGGTGATTGATAAAGTGAATCCTAGCAAAGATATTCCTGAGATTACTTTTGAAACAACTGCGGATGTAGCGAATTTGACATTTAAAGACTCCTCATTCACTGAAGTAGAAACTAAGACAGTGGGTGAAATTTATGTTAGAGGGAAACCTTCCGAGAAAGATGACTCTCCTATTGATATACGATCATCATCTGGAAAAGTCCAGCTTTACCAAATCCAACAAATCTCACTCGAAAAATCGGTTGTCCCTGATTATATCGAAGTAGGGGATAAGGATGCGGGAAATCCATCGTTATCTACCGATATTAAGTACACCATCAAGTTGACAAATAATAGTTCTGATACATTAGCTAATGTCAAGGTCATGGATGTTCTCCCTTACAACGGAGATGAGTATGGTTCAACTTTACCTTCCGGGATACTTTACAAGGTCACTGGCTTTAAATTCATTAAAGGTAGTGGAAAAGTCTATCATAAAAGTACTGGGACGAGTGGCATGGAAAAACTTGATCCGAACGATGTGAGTACTAGCGGATGGTCCACTTATACACCTGGGGGGTCAGTGATTCCCATTAATTTTTCTAAAATTTTCATCGTTGAGAAAGCTAAAATGGAAGTTGATGAAGAATTAGAATTTGAAATTACCATTTCTCCAATAAATCCGAAAGCAGGAGAAATTTTCCGAAATCGTGTTAGTTTCAATAGTCATTTAGATTTACCGGTCAAAAGTAATGTAGTAGAAACGACCGTTTATGGACGCGACCTGACTGGTTTTGTCTGGTATGACGATGATTACGATGGTTTGATCGGAACGAAAAAAGATGGCACACCTGAAGATCCTGTGGGGGATATCCCTGTGAAGCTTTACCGTACGAGCCAAGAAAATACCGGATACAAAAAACAATTGGTGAGACAAAGCTTGACGGGTGAAGCCTTTATCGATGGTTCGGGGAATTCATTGATCAAGACTAAGGCAAGTGGCGCGGACAAAGGGAAATATGAGTTCAAGAACCTTCCTGAAGGGGAGTACATCGCGGAATTCATCGTTGGCGACATTGTCGTCACCAAGAAGGTCGTGATCGTCACGAAGCAATTGGTTGGCAGTGATATGACCCTGAATTCCAAGGCTGATCCGGCCTCGCCATTTAGAACGCCTGAGAAGAAATCTGATGGCACACCGTTCTATAAGCAGCCGATATTGAGTGATTTACCGACTCTGCTGACGGGGACGGATAAGGTGTTCCACATCCCAGACGTCAACGCTGGTCTGACCCGCTTATCGAAGATCAAACTCTTTAAATATGAAGAGGGGACTGTTTTCGATAAAGATGGCGATGGTCATCTGAGTGATGAAGAGATCGAGGATACCACCTATACGCGTGCCTTGGCAGGAGCGGAATTTGATATTTACAAAGGTAAAAGCGACGATCCTGATCCAGCCGATAAGATCGATCATCAAGTGACAGATAGTAAAGGTTGGCTGGAGTTCGTTGGACTGCCGCCAGGTGATTACACGATCGTGGAAACGAAAGCACCTGCTGGCTTTGAGCTGATCAAAAAACCGATCCACGTAAACGTACCGACATTCAACTATGTCGCTGTCGTTCACGTTGGAGACAGTGCGCAAACCAAACTCCCATTCACTGGCAGCACCAAGGCGGCGCGGATCGTACTGATTGCATCGGCAACGTTGTGCGTCATTGGGATGATCGGAGTGTTCCTGCAATTTCGACCGACAAAAACAAAAGGAGGAAGATAACATGAAAAGAGTACGTCGTTTGTTGTTCTGCTTGTTTGCTTTCTCCTTGAGTGTAGGCGGTGTGGTCTCGGCTCATGCCGAAGCGGAGACTGAGAACGTGCCGGAAGCTTCTGGCTACAGTATCTATATTCAAAAGTACAAGATCGAAGACTTTGCGAAGATCGCGGATTCATTGCCGCTTGACGGGACAAAGGCTGACCAAGTGAAAGACGCGGACGGCAAGGCGCTAGACCCTTTGCCGGGGATGTCTTATGAAATCACGCGGGTGACCCCGATCCAAGGGGCGCAGGGCTTTGAACCGGTTCAAGGGGACGGCGCGTTCCAGACGACGATCACCACCGATGCACAGGGACTGGCACACGCCGGCGACTTGGTGCAGGGGATGTATCAGATCGTGGAGAAGGAGCACGCGCAGTTGAAGGACGTGATGGAGCCAGTCATCGTTGAGTTGCCTTTCCCTCAACAGACAGGCGAGCCGCGGACGGAAGTCTACATCTATCCGAAATCTAGTGTGTTAGGCGAGAAACCGAAATTGCCTATCACGAAAGGACCGGATGGCAAGCCAATCCCGGTGGAAGTCAACGAAAAGGGCGAGATCAAGAAGCTGCCGCAAACCAGCGGGAACATCGGGACAGCCCAAGTACTGTTATGGATCTTAGCGATGATCGTCGCCATGGGCGGTTTTGGGATGATCAGCATTCATCGCAAGAAGGATGTTTTTTAAAGAAATTGACTCGATGCATCACCATGAAGAAAGAATCTAGGATGCGTAAGTGTTCGTATCCCTGATTCTTTCTTTCAAATTGTGAATCCCTATTGGAAAGAAGGACCTGTCATGAAGAAATCACCGAAGATAAAAAAGACCGACAAACCAAAACGGAAGCATTCCTTTTTGAAGATCTTCGCTATTGTCATGATCGTCGGCGGTATTTTAACACTGCTCTATCCGATCGCAGGGAATTACTTAGCTAATCGTGAACGCAGCCAGGCGGTGTCTCAATACGATGACACGATGGCGAAAATGTCGAAAAAAGAGAAAAATGCACAATGGGCTTTAGCGAAGTCCTATAATCAGTTCATTTTCAACAAGCAAGAAGGCCAGCCGAAGGGCGAGCCGATCGTCTATAACAAGGTCATGAAGCAGGGCGATGTCATGGGTACCGTAGACATTCCTGCGATTGATATCAAACAAATGCCTTTTTTTCACGGCACCTCCTTTAAAACGCTGGAAAAAGGGTTGGGGCATTTTGAGCCCACCTCGATCCCCATTGGAGGAAAAAATACCCACGCGGTCATTACTGGACACAGCGGGGTCAAAAATCAAGTCCTGTTTACGGATATCCGTAATCTAAAAGAAGGCGATTTGTTTTTTATCAATATTTTAGGTAAACGCTTGGCGTATGAGATCGATTCCTTTGAAGAGATCCTGCCCAGCGATGTCGACAAAGTCAAGATCTACAAAGGCAAAGACAAAGTGACTCTCTTGACCTGTACACCGCCGGGGATCAACACCTTCCGGCTCTTAGTCACCGGTCATCGGGTCAGCTACAAAGCCGCAGTCCAGCGGAAGGTCAAGAAACGCAATACCTGGAGCTATCAAAACATCGTACTGACCACACTAGGGATCAACGTCGCGATCTTCTTCCTATTGATGGCACTGTACCGTCGCTTCATCAAACGCTTCCGCTCCGATGATCCGATCGTCGCAGCTAAAGCACGGAAGCACCTGAAGCGTTTGTTCTTTGTGACGAAGACCCTCTTCATCCTCCTGTTCGTCAGTATGATGGCGGTCATGATCACCGCAATCTACGGGTACCTTCACATGGAGGACGAACCTGCGGCGGCCGCGGTCAATGTCGGGGCGAAACAAGAGCTGAATGCGTACAATCCCGACAAGATCGACGGGGCCAATTACGAAGAGAAACAAATCGCCAGCGTCAAGATCTCTGACTATGCCAAGGCGAAGTCGGTGGTCCAGAACACCACCAACAACTGGGGGATCGGCAAGGTCGTCATCCCGGACGTGTCCATCGATCTGCCGATCCTCGCCGGCATGGCGAATGAGAATCTCCTGACGGGGGCGGCGACGTATCGTGCCGACCAGCAGCTCGGGCGGGGGAATTATGTCCTGCTGGCCCACAATATTTTTGACAAAGATGTGCTGCTGCATCGGATCGAAGACCTGAAAAAGGGGCAATTGATCTATGCGACAGATTTCAAAAATGTGTATGTCTATGAGGTTTCTTTGAACAAGATCATTGAAGAGACGGAGGTCTCCTATGTGGAAAAGGAGCCGAAAAACGGGATCGCCAAACTGACGCTCTTACGTTGTGAAGGCGATATCGGAACGATTTATCGCCGTCTTGTTCAAGGAAGTCTCAAGAGTGTGCACCCCTTGAATGAAGCGACGCCTGCACAATTGAAGCAATTGAAGATCAAGCAAGAGGATAAAAAAATCGACGGCACGATCCTAAAAAACGACCCCGTCTCCGAACCGGAGCGAGTGAGCATGAACCTCGCTGCGAAGATCATTTCCGATCCGATGCAGACCGTCGTTCCGCTCTTCTTACTCTTCCTGTTGCCGATTCTATTTTTTAGTTTTATCTAAGAAAGGACCAAAGTCATGAAAAAAATCATCGTGGGTGCGTGTGGCATCCTTGTCTTCCTGGGCGGGCTCGCGGGTTTGCGCAGCGGCGCATTGAAGGCAGGCGAGCTTACGACAGACACTTCTTTAATAGTAGAAACAGGGACGATGGAACCTAGAGTCGCTGTCCAAGAAAGCAGTCAACGTCCTGTCCCCGAAGAGATCGTGCCGGAAGAATCTGTCATCGAACCAGAGATCCCAGTGACGGAATCCTCCACGGGAGAGGAAGCATCGGCGTCGACCGAATCAACGGCTTCGCCAAGCAGCTCGACCCCGTCCTCTGAGAGTACGAGCGCAACGGCTTCTTCATCAAGCAGTACCGCCAGCACGACGAGACCGTCGAGCTCCAGCAGTACAAAACCGAGCTCAACTACGCCAAGCAGCACTGTAACGAGTACGACAAAGCCAAGTACGACGCAGCCAAGCTGGTCCGAACCAAGCAGCGTGCCGCCAAGTGCGACGCCGACTGAACCGTCCAACAGTCCAAGTCAAGCAGCGCCGACACCGCCAGCCGTGCCAGCACCAACACCGGTCGTACCAAGTACACCGGCCGCGGCAGCACCCGCAACACCGAATTCGGCCAGCGTCCAATCAAATGCTTTCGCGGTACCGACCGCACCGGAAGCCTTTGATCCGACCAGCAATGTGAATTTGCCAAGTGAGTTGAAAACAGCGGGAGTGGCACAATCTGATTTGAAGGGTTTTGAATTGCCGTTGCTCAACAGCTTCAAAGACAAAAACCACGCGGCCGTGATCTACGAAGGGATCAAGCAGCTCGGCGCGGAACAAGCAGAGTCGTATACGACCGAACAATTTACGACCGACCTTTATCAGCACTTATTCGATTTAAACGTATTTGAAAAAATAGAAAAACTGCCAGAAGAGATTCCCGTCGGCAGTCTGATCTACCAAAAGAAAAAAGACAAAAACGTCCTCTTAGGCATCGCTATCGGCGACGACTATTATCTGACCGTCGAGGATGTGGAAATCGAAGAAGACGAAGAAAAAAAAGCGACTGCGGATGCTTCAGAAACCGAAACGAAGGACAAAAAAGATAAAAAGGACACGCAGCGTCAAGTCGTCATCGCGTCGTTGGACCTTGAAGACGAGCTGTCGGTCCAAGAAATGCCGAAAACGACCTTGACCGAGTACGGCAAGGAGGTCTTGAAGGAATACCCGGCCTCCATGAATTTCACGGAGAACGACAGTGCCAAAGCCTTCATCGAGAAAGTCGGAGAAGACGCGCAAAAGCTGGGGCAAGACTACGACGTCTTCGCTTCGGTGATGATCGCCCAAGCCTTGATCGAGAGCGGCTCAGGCACCAGCACCTTGTCCTTGTCACCGAATCATAATTTGTTTGGAATCAAAGGAACCTATCAAGGACAGTCCGTCTCCATGGCGACCCAAGAAGACCGCGGGAATGGCGAGCTGTATTCCATCAACTCCGCCTTTCGCAAGTACCCGAACTTCGCGGCCTCATTGGGAGATTACGTGAAATTATTACGGGGCGGTATTTCAGGCAACGATGCCTATTACAAACAAACCTGGCGCTCCACCGCCAAGAATTATTTGCGGACAACGAACGCCTTAACTGGAACGTATGCGACGGATACCACGTATGGCAAGAAGCTGAACTCTATCATAGCCCTGTACCATCTGACGAAGTACGATCAGCCGAAAGCGGATGGGAATTCAGGCATCTTTATCAAAGGAAAGAATGAGATCCCCGTCGAATACCGCAGTAAGATGAAATACCCCGATTTCAACGGCGTGAATTACAACAGCTCCGGCTCCTATCCAGTCGGACAATGCACGTGGTACGCCTTCAATCGGGTCAAGCAATTAGGCAAATCCGTCGATGACTACATGGGCAACGGCGGACAATGGGCAGCCAAAGGCAAGGCGCTAGGCTACCAAGTTAGTCAGAAGCCAAAAGTCGGTTGGCTGATCTCCTTCAAGCCAGGCGTGGCAGGGTCTGATCCCCGCTACGGACACGTCGCTTTTGTGGAGGCGGTCCGACCAGAGGGCATCTTGATCTCTGAAGGCAATGTCTACGGCGGCACGGTGATCTCCTATCGGGTGATCGACAATGCCTTAGCCGCATCGGATCAAGTCGCCTATATCAAAGCGAAATAAGGGTAAGTAAAAGATAAAAGGAGCACTGTAACTTATGGCAACTGTTCGTTCACGTCAATTGAAAAAGGGCGAAAGCCCACCGCAACGTTCGATCGGGAAAAGCCTGATCCTAACGATCTTGACGCTTCTGGTCCTAGTCGTCCTGTTTCTCTCAGGACAACTGGTGCGCAGAGAATACAGCTTTCATCCCATCTCCGGCACCTCCATGAGTCCGACCTTGACGGAAAAAGACATGGTCCTGGTGAAGAAACGAGACCCGATCCACCGCTACGACGTGATCGCCTTTTCCGTCAAAGGAGAATCGGGGAAATTCGTCAAACGAGTGATCGGGATGCCTGGCGACACGATGTTCATCCGCAACGATCGGATGGTCTTGAACATCGGAGAGCATGGGGATTTCGAGACGACCTATACGTTTCAGTTGTCGCCAGCAGTGGCGGAAGAATTCCAAGACCTGAACAAGATTCCGAAGGGCTTGTATTTTACCACCGGCGACCACATCGACGTCTCCAAGGACAGCCGGACGTTTGGGTTTGTCCGTAAAGAAGAAATTGAGGGCAGGGTCCAATTCCATTTACCGTCACTGATCAAGAATCAAGCAGAAAGTGACGGGCGAATCTCTCGTTAGAAAGGGAAATCGAATGTTCATACTAGCAGCAGTCAGCGGGGCTTTCGTGCTCACAGCCATTATTTTAACAATCAACCGCCTGCTATTGGAGCGGCGCTTCGCCGTGATCCAGCAGGAACCGGATCAAACCGCCCTGTTTCGCAGGAAGGTGCATTATTTACGAAAAATCGAGCGGGGAAAGGACATTCGCTACCTGTTTTTCAGCAGCCTGGCAACAGGGATCGCACTGCTCCTCGTCCTCGCCACAGTGGCCTATCTGGCGACGGAGTACCAGCAGTTGCAGCAGCAGGACCTCGCGATGCAGACGCGGATCGGAGAGCTGGAAGAGAAGCAAACCCAGCTCGCCCGCAGCATTCCCTTGAAGACGTATCCAGAAAAAGGGATCGGCTTGACCGACTACGAATGGGACAAGCTGACCGTCGCGAACAAGGATTCCGG
Organism: Enterococcus sp. 12F9_DIV0723; assembly: GCF_002174375.1. Lineage (NCBI taxonomy): Bacteria > Bacillati > Bacillota > Bacilli > Lactobacillales > Enterococcaceae > Enterococcus > Enterococcus sp. 12F9_DIV0723. The sequence continues at coordinate 603,747 of NZ_NIBK01000001.1, forward strand.
CTTGCAGGAGCAGGTGGAGGCAGATCTGTCTCAGAAGCTGTTCCAGTACTTCGGGACTTCAGACACCGCGCTGTCACTGGCGCTGCCGAAGACACTGGCGGTCCATTTAGAAGGACAAGCAGAAGATCAAAGCAGTCAGGAAACGATCAAGAAAAACATCGACGCCTTTGCGAAGGAAGCGGAAGCAGTTCCTGAATTGACACAGATCCAGGTACGAATGATCACCTCCGCAGGCAAAGCAAAGAAAGTCGTCTACAACGTGAACTATTCGCGGGACACCGGCGATGAAGGCTTCAATAAACAGAACGTCTCCGAGCAGAATCTAAAGAATGATGGTGGGAAAGGCTAATGGCAGAGAATAAACAGAAGAAAAGAAAATGGCTCTCAACACAAGCGTTGAAGGAATTCATCAATGATATCACCGAAGAAGAGCTGAACGCGGAAGAACTGTATAACGAGACACCGCAGGAGCACGAGGTGTTTGAGCTGGAGGACGACCTCTTTTTACCACAGGAACCCTCTGATCAGGCAGTGAAGGAGGTTCCGCTGGCACCATCTGGAACGACCGGCAGTCCACACGTGAAGCCAGAAGAAGACCCAGTAGAGAAGGCGCCGACCCAGCAAGGGGAGACACTCCGACAGGTCCAAGCCGAACTCGCTTCCTTCAAAAAAGAAGCAGAGGCGCAGGTCCAGGAGCTGGCGGTGGAAAATGCCGCTCTCCAGGAAAAGCTGGAGGTCGAGCGGGGGATCATCGAGGATGCCTTGAAGGATCGCGACGACCATTGGGAAGTCAAGCTGAGAGAGGCCAAAGAAGAAAACGACGGACTCCAAAGTCAATTAGCAGAAAAGCAGGAAACACTCACCTCTTTAATAGAAGAAAAAAATCAAAACGAAGCCGTAAATCAGGAATTAGAGGCGGTCAACCAGCAGCTCACGGAACTACAAGAAGCGCATCAGCTCGCCCTTGAGGAGAACCAAACGTATCAAGAGCAGCTAGCCGAACAGCAAACAAGCGCCGACACGCAGCAACAGGAATACCGTGAACGGTTTGACCAATTGAAACACGAATACGCAGAACTAGAAAAAGACTACCAGCAGCTCCATGCGATCCATCAGAAGAACGAAGCCAAGGTCAACGAACTTCAGACAGAGAACGAGACCCTGATGGAATGGCTAGAGGAAAAGGAAAATGAACTGGCCGACACGCCGCAGCTAAGAGAGGCAATTTCAGCGCTGAAGGCAGAGAGTCAGAACTACCAGACGACGATCCAGCAACTAGAAAAGCAGCTCAAGCAGCAACAAGTACGGCAGGACAGCGACACCCCAACACTCGAACGCGAACACGACGCGCTCGAAGAGAAAACAATATTGGAGGAATCACAGATGGATGCAGCGGAACAAGGACAAATGAAGGACATAGAAGAATTAGAAGAATCAACGGAACAGACAGAGGCCTTCGCTGCTGAAAAAGAAGCCCTCAACAGTGCCTTGTTCGATGCGCACGAAGAAATCGCGAAGCTGGAGGAGAAGACGAGCGTCCTAGAAGAACTCGAAGCAGAAAAGGATCGCCTCGCCAACCGTCTCGCGGATGCCCAGACAGAACTCAGCCGATTGAAGGAAGAAAAAGCGTCTGAAGAAAGCCTCGAGCTGATCCAAGCGAAGCGACATGTCGACGAACTGACAGAACAAAACGAGCAGCTCAAGCAGGAAGTGATCCAGTCTCAGCAAGAGATTGGGGAAGTCTTGATTTCCGCGAAGAAGCAGGCCAATCGTACCGTTGAAGAAGCCCAGATCGAAGCGCAGCACATGATCAGCTCGGCGGAATTGGAATTAGAAAACATCAGCAATCGAGCGAAGAAGATCCTGATCGAAGTCGCAGAATCAAGAAAAAGCGTGCTCTCGATCTACGACGATCTGGAATTCAAGGTGGAAGCCTTGTCCAACGGTTCGCTGTTAAACGAAATAAAAAAAGAGCGCCAAAATAAAAAGATGACAAGTTATTTAGATCACCTACGAAACTAACCGATCGTACGTCTGAATAAGGTCGAAGAAAAGGGGATAAAACTATTTTGATCATTAATTGGATTAGCGTCGCGCTAGTCATCTTAATCTTAATCGTTTGGTTTCGACGAATGTTCATCAAGGTGCAATTGCAGCGGCTGCGCTTACCGCCGAACACGCCGCTGTCCTTCCAGCGCAAGCTAGAATATGTGAAGCAAGCAGAACAAGAAAAGCACGTATCTGCGCTCCTGTTTCTATCGATCTTCTTGGCGATGGGCCTGCTGCTAACGACGTACGGTCTGTTTCAGATGGAGGATCAGCTGCACGTGGTGACCGAACGAACCAATCAGCTAAAAGATGAACTCTATACCTTGAAAAAGGAACAAAAACAAATCATCACCAAGCTGCCGATCAAGGCCTATCCAAAAGGCGGGATCGGGTTGAAGGACTACCCGTGGGAGGCGCTCTTCTCAGAAGAAAACCGAGAGAAGCAATACGAGATCGAGAGCGACCTGTCGACGAAAGTCAGCCCATACTTCGGACTGTCGACGACCTTGATCGTCCTGGATATCCCGACCCAGACACTGAACATCGTCTTGGCAGGAGATTCCGGCAGCGAAGAGAACCGACAACAGATCAAAGACAACATCAAAGCCTTCGCCAAAGAAGCAAAGGACGTATCGAAGCTGACGCAGATCACCTTCCAGATGAATCTGATGAATGACAAAGAAAAGAAAAAAACGTATAGCTGTACATTCTCCCGTGAGAACCCAGACGAAGACTTTCAATTGATCCAAGAAGAAGAGTAAGTAAGGATGTCAGTTCTACTTCACGCTTTAGCGGGATTAGTAGAAGGATATGCGGCATGAGAATCAAACTAATTTTTACGATAGTAAAAGTAATCGCTTAATACGAATAAGGATGTCCGTTCTACTTCATGATTTAGCGGGATTAGTAGAAGGATATACGGCATGAGAATCAAACTAATTTTTACGATAGTAAAATTAATCGCTTAATACGAATAAGGAAAGAAGGAGCCCAATTATGACTGCACAACAAAAGAAGAATGGCTGGTTTTTTAACAAAAACATCATCGATGAAATCAACTCCGTACCCGAAGAAGAGGTCATGATCAGCGAGTCCCGCCCGCCGATCAAACCAACGGAAGTCGCGCCGACAAAGGCACCTGTCGATGAAGTCACAGAGTTAAGACAAGCCCTTGCAGAAAAAGACGACCTGCTGGAGCAGATACGGACAGACAACGTTCTTGAGAAACAGCGTCTGACCAAAGAAAATGAAAAATACAAACAAGCCCTCTTGCGTACAGGAGAAGAAAAAGCGGAGAACCGCCGCCAAGTCCAAGACCTGGAAGCTGAAGTCCGCCGCAACCGCCAAGAAATCCAACGGCTGCAGGACAACAAAGAAACAGGCTATTTGAAAGAGCAGCTAGAGCAAGCAGAAGAAGAAATTGCTGGACTCAAAGAAGCCATCGACAAGTATCAAGCAGTCGAAAACGAGCTGAGAGAAGCGCAGCAGCAGCTCCAAGAAGTCAATATGGGACAAAAAGATTTGGAATTGCAGCACCACGACGAGCTTCAACAGTACGAACGCCAGCTCAATAATATCGCCAATGATCTTCACGAAAAAGAAGCCTTGGTCGTTCAATTGGATCAATTGATCTCCGAAAAGGACCAGCAGATTCTTGAGAAGGAAGAGCTCTTGCGTCAAGTCGTGGAAGAACAAAAACACCAAGACACCGTTGCAGAAAACGAATTGATTGCGAAATTGCAAAACCAGCTTTCACTCCTGCAAAACGAAAACGAAGAATTAAAACAAGAAGCTGTCCACTCACAACACGAGATCGGAGAAGTCTTGATCTCTGCCCGCAGACAGGCGAACCGCATGGTGGAAAAAGCCAAGCTGGATGCCCAACGGATCGTGAAGGATTCCGAAGCCGAGCTGCAAACGATCCACGATCGCGCCAAAGAAATTTCCTGTGAAGTCGACGAATCCCGTCAGACGATCATGAGCATCTACGAAGAGCTGAAAAGCCGTGTCGATCAATTGGCCCAGAGCAATGTGCCGGATCTAGACGAGATCAAAGGACGCTACGAATATCCGAAGGTCTCGGTGATCTCACGAAAAGAATTTCAGTAGGCGACTGGTGAGGACATGAAAGACGAAGCGCACCTACGCTTCGTTGTTCTCCCGCTGTACATAGTGCTTCAGGTATCACCGTGAATCATTATCGCTGCGAACCCTTCTATAAAACAGACGACCACGATCAGGCGGCTGATCGACTGACAAAGAACAGCCTATGTCTAAAGCGACAGACGATCAATTTTAAACGAGGAGAGATTTCAATGAACCAAGTTTTGATTCTAACCAGGAATATCTTAGGGGAACAAGACATTCAAAAAAAGCTGCAAGCCCTAAATTATGAAGTGTTTTGTTCCGCGCGAGTTTTTGAGAACTGCAGCCAGCAATTACAAGACATAGACTTCTTCAACTATTTTCAATACGTGATCCTAAGCGAGACCATCTGTGAATTTGAAGTAACCAATCTGATCACGCTGCTGAAAAATCAAGCCATCCACGTCATTCGCAAGGTCGAAGAAAACGTGACCGAGAAGGACCATGAATACCTGGAAGACGCGCTTCTCCATGCCATCATCTCCAACGGCGATTCCGTCGACGAGCTGAGAGAATGTCTCTATAATCTGACGCATCCCCTCGAAGTCAACGAATGCCCGGATACCGAGAAAAAGCTGATCCAGCTATCCGATAGAGTCTCGATCATCCGCCCGAACCTCATGCAGAACATGGCGAATACCTCCGAGGAAAACTACCAATTCCTCGAAGCCCTGCATCACCTGTCCCAGACAGAATCACGGATCTTGAGCATCCTTCTGCAAGCCGGAGGAGAGATCGTGACCCGCGAGACCATTTGCCATAAAATCTGGAACGAAGAAGTCAATCGTTCCCACCTCGCGTCACTCTCAAGCACCGTCACGCGAATCAAAGGCAAATTCGAACACACGAACCTAAAAAACAAAGCCATCCACACACTCTGGGGAAAAGGCTATCGCATCAATTCCGAGCTGCTGGACCGCATCCAAAAGAACGAAGCCTTCAGCAATGTGGTGAGCGGGTAAGAAATAATGAAATGAAAAAAAGGAAATCGGAATCGTCATAACCGGTTTCTTTTTTTATAGAAAGAATAAAGTGAGGAGTGATAAATAGAGAAATAAGAAACTATCAAGTTGTGTAACTATTTAGTACCTAGCACAAGTATGAAACGGGTAGTAGAAAAGGAGAAAAAAATGAAAAAGTATATTGGGAAATTGTTGCTTGTTGTGATTTTGATTAGTACATTAGTACCGTTTAAGACGGCAAGTGCAGAGGAGACGGGAGTAGTAGATACACGGATTGATATTAATCACTGTCAGAATTACTATTCGTTAATGGAGTTAGATGGTGTTGGCGAAAATTTAGCAAAAAAGATTATTGAGGCGCGTCCTTATTCAAGTCTTGATGATTTAAAAAAAGTTAACGGAATCGGAGATGCAAAGCTGAATGGCATTAAAGCACAGGGATTGGCTTATGCTGCAACTCCTGAGAAAATTTATATTAATTATGCGTCTGAATACGAGTTACAGTACTTAGAAGGCATCGGTGCATCGTTGGCCCAAAAGATTATCGATCAACGCCCCTTTGCAAGTGTAGATGAGTTAAGTAAAAAGGTTGTGGGAATTGGTTCTGCTAAGCTGCAAGCGATAAAATCTCAAGGTATTGCCTACGTAGAACCAACTCCTGTCTTTCCTGCAAAAATTAAGGATGTTTTCCCGGATACTTCTTTAGCCGATCAAGTGGCAAAAAGGTTAATTAAAAATACCTCAGATGAAGTTACAGAGGAAGAGTTGTTGAAAGTTAGAGAGTTAAGCTTTTCAAATTATTCAGAACTTAAGTATCCAATTAAGTGGGAAGGCCTTCAATACTTGACTGAATTAGAAAGTTTTGAATGTAATGAGGTTCACTTTTCAGAAGGTGGAGATTTTAACAGATTTAAGCAACTGAACAATTTAAATCGGATAAGAATGGTATATACAGATTTAAACCTCTCTTTAATCAGTGAAATGAAGAACTTGAGATATTTATTTTTAACTGATATTGATCAGCAAGAATTAGAGACTATTTCCAAAATGACATGGATAGAATCACTTGATTTCTTTTATTTAATGGCCCAAGATTTATCCCCTATAGGAAAGTTGGTTAATTTGAAAGGAATAAACGTACTTTATGAGAGTAGCCGAAATGAAGGTGGAACTGTTATTGATGATTCTTGGGAAAATTTATCTAAATTAGGATATGTAAGATTTGAGTGGGGAGGATTATCTGATGTAAGGGGACTAACGAAGCTGCAAGAAAAGTATGGTATTTTAGAATATTATATTGTTAATAATGCTTATCCAGACGACCAAATTCTAAAATAAATCTGTCTATTTCTATAAAGTAGAAAACATACTTGTGCTAGGTGTTGAATAGATACGATCAGTTGATGAAAGTATTCGGGGTAAATTTCTCTATACGTTCATAGTTCAAAAAACTACTCCCTTTCTTCGAAGCTAAGGAGTAGTTTTTGTACCTTAAGTACCTTTAAGTTTCCTTTACAAGAAATTTATAGCAAGATATTTACATCGCTCAAACACACCAATTTTTACGTTAATTAAAACCGAGTGATTGATGTACTTAATTAAGTACGCTATAATAAGTGATATAAACCAGAGGGGGGATAGATATGGCAAATACCGTCTTTAATCCTAGCTCGGCACGAAAAAATTTCTATCAGTTGCTGAAGGAAGTGAATGAGAACCACACCGAAATTGAGATCATTAGCGACCGCAGCGAGAACAATGCGGTGCTGATTGGACTAGAGGATTGGCGAGCAATCCAGGAAACACTATTTCTTGAGCAAACTGGGACTTTAGATACTGTTCGGACGCGTGAAAAAGAGGATAGCGGATTTACAGATGTTGATGAAATTGATTGGGACAGCTTATAATGAGCAACTATTCTGTACGGATCAAAAATTCCGCGAAAGCTGACTTGAAAAAAATCAAACAGTCTAATTTAGTTTCTCAGTTCGAGAAGGTCATTCAGACATTGAAAGAAGATCCGTATCTTCCTACCCAGTCATTTGAGAAGCTGAAACCTACACGTGAAGGCCGGTATTCAAGAAGATTGAATAGGCAACACCGAGTTGTCTATAGGGTAAACGAAGAAGAGAAGCAGGTAGATATTTACTCAGCGTGGACGCATTATGAGTCTTAGCCACGTGCAACATTGATAAAAATACTGTCAGTTTAGGAAGAAGCGGATTCGTCGCTTCTTTTTTTTATTAGTTAAGAGAATCTTTTCAGGAGGAAGGCTGCGTCATGGGGGATCAATGAATGACAGTTTTTACCCCAAAACCCCTCTACACCGCCTTTGCACGTTTTAGGTGCAGGACTTTTTTGATAAACTTGCTATACTTAAAGCATGAAGACCGGAAAAGGTAGGCGAAGAACACATGGATATCTCAGCTCTCTTAAAAAAACACCGAATCAAAAATGAGTTGACCCAAGAACAGCTCGCGGAAAAAATGTATGTGTCGCACCAAACGATCTCCAAATGGGAAACGGGGATCAATGTACCTAGTATTGATAATCTGTTGTTGTTGAGTGACCTCTACAATATCTCGTTAGATGAATTGATTCGTGGAAGCTCATATTTTCGAAAACCATTTATATTCGGGAGGAAGTTCTCACTGTCTCTTTTTCTCAAGGTCAGCGTGATTTGGCTGCTGCTCTGTACCGTGCTGTCAGGATTTTTGTACCAAGTGCCATGGCTGTTTTGGTCGTTCTTTCTTTTAGGCGAACTCAATATCATGGGAATCGTGATCGAAGACTACTGGGTCATCACGAACAAAGGAATCCTTCTGTGCAACTATCCCGAGACCTATCTCAAGAAAATGGGTAAGCCGCTGCGTATTCTCGCGAAAAAGGATACGAACGAGGCGCTTATTCCCTACAAAGAAATCCAAAGCATGACGTTGATCTATGCGAAAAAATTCAGGATGAGTCCCATGGACACCCATCCCGACGCCTTTTACATCAAGCTGATCGATACAACAGGCGATACGAAGAGGCTCGCCATCCCAGCAAGATTCACCCAATTTTTGCCGCAGGTCGTTTCCTATATTGGAAAACGAAACGTCACTGTCTATGATGAGAACCACTTGATCCCAGCTATCGTAGACGAGCAAAATCTCTATGATTATATGAACGGCAAGAAATAGCAACGGGATAGTAGGAACAAAAAGTCCTAAATGGTCAGTTAAAGGAAGAGGTTGACCAACGTAATTAATTGCGTCATCATTGTGGTAGAAATAAGAGTGGAAAACTTATTCTTAATTTTTTTGTTTTCTATCATACAATTATTTAAAATGATCAAAGGAGTACCTTCTTGAATAAAAAGATAAGAAAGATTTATTTAAACTATCACCATACGTATCCGTTAAAAGAAAACATTCGCTTAGAATTAGCTCATGGTACGCATTCAACTCAGTTTGAGAATATCGAAAATGCAAAACATAGAGCAATGACATTATTTAATGATGTTTTTAAGGACTCTGAAACGGTTCAAATTATTTTATTTGTTTCCCAATATTCTAAAAAAACTAGAATTGCCAGTTTTTTACAAAAAAATAAATTTAGAGTAATTGATAGCTTTACGACTGACTCTTGGAAAGATTATTGTATTGGTACTACAACTGTATTAGTTATCGAAACAAAAAAAGAGAATTTAAGAATAGCCAAATTAATTGATGGTCTTTGTTATCAAGATTTTTATGATCATGGAAAACTTAGAATAAAAACCCCGTTAGTTTTCTATAATTTTCAAGATAATTTACTTCTTAATATCTATGATGATAGAGGCTGTGATATATGGTCAGATAATCTCGTTAGGCAAAAAGAAATCTATCAAAAATATAATTCTTGGATACTAGAATATGATCGAAAAAAGATTTCTAGTTATTATGATTCAATCCTTTAAACGAAAATACACTCTTGATTAAAGGATTGATCTGCAGTTAACGCGTAGAAAAATTCCCTGTATAAATAAGTGGATCAATGAATGAGCTAAAGGACGGAGAAAATAATATGGAAATAAGCAAGGCAGCAAGTCGATACGGACTTGCTGTTTTTTTTCTATCAAAAAATAGAGAAAGAGGACGCGGGCACGTCGACTTATAAAAGTAAAAATGAAATCTTCTGCGTATTTTAAGATAGATGACATTCGTTTCTCCATGCTATAATGAAGGCGATAAAAGCCTTTCATTATAGACACTACACAATTTGAAAGGCTGTGAAAGTTATGTTGCCATTCCAACTAAGACCTACCCACGATCTGTTGTTCAAGAAGCTACTGACATCCGAAGACTCCAACTACATCCTAAGAAACTTTGTCAAAGATTTGCTTGGGATAGAATTCAAGACCCTGACCCCCAAAAAAACGTACCACATCGACAGCTACAAAGAATCCTTTGAAAAAATGACTATCAAATTGACCGAAGTAGACATCCTAGCCGTTGATGAAGAAGGCAGTCACTATACGATCGAATGCCAAATACAACCGCACCATTACTTTCAGGAACGCGCCATTTTTTATCTGACGGAAGCGTATCGCTCCTCCTTCGGCAATCAGGAAATCGAGGCGTTTATTAAAGACAATAATTTTTCAGCCCTGCGACCAGCATACGGGATCAATATCGTGGATTTTCACGTATTTGATAAAGAACAAGAGGCGCTGCAAATTTTTCGATTGCTAAACGAAAAAACGTATCAGCCGTTTCTCGGATTCAAGGGCAAAGAACCCTTGATCCTAAGTTTTCTAAGTTTAAAAAATAAACATCTTGAGAAAAATCACCCAGCATACCATTGGCAATATTTCTTAAAAACAGGAGAGGTCCGACAAGAAGCCCCCAGTTATATCAAAGAAGCAAAAGAAAAAATTGATTATTACCAACTCGATGAGGAGGAAAAAGCGATGATCATGAGAATCAATAAAGCAGAAGAAAGCTTCAATGCCAAGCTATCAACGAGGCTGATCGAAGCAGAAGAAAAGGGCGAGAAAAAAGAGCGCTTGAAATTGGAACAAGAGGCTCGTGAGAACGTAGTGAGAATGTTGAAAGACCAGATGCCGGTCGAAAAAATATCCGAGTACAGTTCCTTGAGTTTGGAAGCTATTAAAAAAATAAAAGATACGCATATGGATTAATGGTAAGAACTGTTCAAGCATCCTCGATGAGGAAGAAAAGGCGATGATCATGGAAATTAATAAAGCAGAGGAAAGCTTCAAAGCCAAACTATCAACGAGGCTGATAGAGGCAGAAGAAAAAGGTTACAGAGAAGGTCAGCAAGAAGCGCGCTTGAAATGGGAGCGAGTAGCTCGGGAGAATACGTTGAAAATGTTGAAAGACCAGATACCAGTCGAAAAAATAGTGGAATACAGCCTTTTGGATTTAGAAGCTATTAAAAAACTAAAGGACACACATATGGATCAATGTTAAGAACTGTTCAAGCATAAAAAAAGCAAGCCCATCCAACAATTCGCCAGCAGTATGCGGATTGCGGGATGGGTTATTTCTGTTGTCTTTTAGCGTAAAAATCGCTTATATCTATCCAGTATTTTTCCGTGAGTTTTATGTACTATAATAATACAGATTTCAGTACCTAAAAAGTTTTATTCTTCTTCGATTGCAATAGAGAATAAAAAACTCCCCTACCCAACTATCATAGACGAGCTACTCTCTAGGTCTAAGGGATGGCAGGACGTTTAGCACTGTGACAAGCGGAAAAGAAAGAAACCGACCTTAGTAGGATCGGTTTCTTTTTTGTCACTTCGAAGACCGTTCATACGTTCCAAAAAGAGCGGTTTGAGTGGTTAAGTTTTGTGAACATGACGCTCCATTTCTTTAAGAAAAGCCTCAATGAAGTCTTTCTCCGCTGGTATCAACGTTTTATTGGCTGGATGTGCAATAAAGTAGTCCAAGGACAAGATGTCTAAAGAAAGAGGATAAATATTGAACGCGGATTGGTTTGTAGAAGGAACAGTCACACTTTCGGGAGCAAAAGTGACACCCATATTCTGTTTTGCTAATTCTACAACAGTAAAGATGTTGTTGCTTTCCAATGCTATTTTTGAATGAATTGCGTGTTTTTGTATCAGGTAATCGATTTGTCTTCGTATGGCCGACCCTCGGGAAGTCAAAACCAGTGTTTCTTTCAGCAGCGCTTTAATGGGAATGGTCTCTGGGGAGACAAACAATCGGCCTTTTTGAAAAAGGTCAGATGATTCAGGAATGATAGCATAGTACCCATGTTTACCGCTGACATGAACGGTTAAATTTGGAGAGATTGTTTCAGGATTTTGCCCAATCAATACATCGAGCTCTTCCTTCAATAATTTTTCTTCATTTTCTTCGGGGATTGCTTCATGCAATTCTATTTTTACTTCGGGATGCTTTTCCATGTAGTTTGACAGAAATAACGGCAATACATAGGTACCTAGACTGGATAGAATGCCTACTCGAAGTATCGAAGAGTCTGGTGAGGAATACTTCGCGATTTTTTTCCGAAAAAGATCCTGCTCAGTTTCTAAAGAATTTAAGTATTGATAATACACTTTTCCAGCCTCGGTTAGCTGTAGAGGCGTAATGTGTCTATTGATGATTTCAATTTCAAGCTCTTGTTCGACCTTTTTGATTGTCTGAGTGAGATAGGGCTGAGAGATATACAAATCTTTTGCAGCTTTCGTATAATTTCCATGCTTCAATAACATGTCGATGTATTGCAGCATGTTTAGGGAATCTATCTGAACCATCCTACGTCCTCCCAAAATTCTTTTCCTCAGTATAACAA
>NZ_NIBK01000001.1:615957-681990 GCF_002174375.1 Enterococcus sp. 12F9_DIV0723
GGATTATGACGGCTGGATCTATTTTTTTATAAATAAATGTTCGTGATTTCACAATAAGGGAGCTTTTTTTATGAAACTAATTGGTATTGTCGGGACAAACTCAGACCGATCAACGAATCGGAAGCTAATACAATATATGAAAGAACACTTTTCGGACCAAGTAGAGATCGAGGTTTGCGAGATTAAAGATTTTCCAGCATTTGATGAGCCGGAGGACAAAACATCCCCTTCAATCATCAATCTTCTTTCAGAGAAAATCGACCAAGCAGATGGGGTAATTATCAGTACGCCTGAATACGATCATTCGATTCCAGCAGCGCTTAAAAGTATGCTCGAATGGTTGTCCTATACCACACGTCCGCTGATGGACAAACCTGTGATGATTGTGGGTGCATCCCATGGATCATTAGGCTCCTCGAGAGCGCAAGCACATTTGAGACAAATTCTGAATGCCCCTGAACTAAAAGCACGGGTGATGTCTGGAACAGAATTTTTATTAGGTCAATCCTTGCAAGCCTTCGATGAAGATGGTCAGCTCATCTATCCAGAAAAAGTGAAGGAGCTGGAAGAGTCAATGGATGATTTTTTGTTATTCGTAGATATTACCAATCAGTTAATGGCGTCAAATCCGTATAAAACGAAGAAAGACCAAAAAGTCATTTGGGAACAAGCAGTGGAAGGGGTGGATAAAAAATGAAATTCGTGGGAATCGTAGGGACAAATGCAAAAGAATCATACAACCGTAAACTATTAAAATTCATGAAAAAACATTTTAGTGACAAGGCTGAAATTGACATTCTAGAACTAGATAAGCTTCCGCTGTTTAATGAGTCGAAGGATCAATCAGAAAGCCCAATTATCCAGTTGTTTAATACAAAAATTTTAGAGGCGGATGGCGTAATCATTGCCACACCTGAACACAATCACTCGATTCCGTCTTCGTTAAAAAGCATTCTGGAGTGGTTATCGTTCAACCTGCATCCATTCGATGGAAAACCAGTGATGATCGTCGGTGCCTCTTATGATGTGCAAGGGTCATCAAGAGCTCAATTGCATTTACGTCAGATCTTAGATGCGCCTGGGGTGAATGCATCAGTGATGCCTGGGTACGAATTCTTATTGGGATGTGCTCATCAAGCGTTTGATAAAGAAGGAAACCTCAAACAAGGGCGAACCATTGATTTCTTAGAAAGCTGTTTTTTACGGTTTATGAGATTTACAGAAGTCGCCAATCTACTGAATGTTCCCGAAGAAGTTGTCTTCGAACCGGGGGCATATACAGTCGCTGCCGTAGGTCATAATGGGGATCTTCCGATGGTAGTTTCACTATCGAACAACCGAATCGAAGCGATTGATATCGATACTTCAGGTGAGTCTGAAGGGATTGCGGATGTCGTATTTACAAGGATTCCTTCACAGATCATTGAAGGTCAAACGTTAAATGTAGATGTTCTTTCAGGGGCGTCTGTAACAAGTAACGGGGTCATTGATGGTGTTGCCAAAGCAGTGAAGGCAGCGGGTGCCAATCCAGATATTTTGAGAAAAAGAGCAAAAGCACCAAGTGCGACAGATACAAAAGACAGGGACTATGAAACGGATGTTGTCGTTGTTGGCGCAGGGGGTGCGGGGCTAGCCGCGGCAGCAAGTATTTTGCAAGAAGGAAAAAAGGTTATCGTGGTGGAAAAATTTCCATCTGTGGGAGGAAATACGGTACGGACAGGCGGACCAATGAACGCGGCCGATCCTGAATGGCAAAGTACCTTTGAAGCTATTTCTGGCGAAAGTCACACGTTAAAGGAAATCGTAGCGATCAAGGAAGAAACGATCGATCCTGAATATCTGGAGGATTTCCGTGCATTGAAGCATCAAATCACGCTCTATTTAGAAGAAACGACGAAGAAGACGGGCTATCTCTTTGACTCGACACTTCTTCATCGGATGCAAACCTATTTAGGTGGGAAACGAACAGATAAACTTGGAAACGGTATTTATGGGCAATATGATTTGGTAAAAATATTGACAGATAAAGCCTTAGAATCCGTAGAATGGCTAGAAGACATTGGTGTTGAGTTTGATAAAGAAGAGGTGACCATGCCTGTTGGCGCCTTGTGGCGAAGAGGACATAAACCACTAAAAAGCGAAGGGTTTGCATTCGTTTCCGCATTACAAAAGTTCGTTGAATCCAATCAAGGAACGATCCTTACTGACACGGCAGTAAAAGAGCTTATTATTGAAAAGGGTCACGTGACAGGCATTATTGGAACTGGACTGAACGGGCAACAGACGACTATTCATGCCAAGGCCGTCATCCTTGCTTCAGGAGGTTTTGGTGCAAATACAAAAATGCTCAAGAAGTATAATACCTATTGGACACAGATCGACGATGACATTAAGACATCGAACTCACCAGCGATCACCGGCGACGGCATTCTATTAGGACAAAGTGCTGGAGCAGAACTCGTTGGAATGGGCTTCTCTCAAATGATGCCAGTCTCCGATCCTGAGACCGGCGCATTATTCAGTGGCCTGCAAGTACCGCCACAAAACTTTATCATGGTGAATCAAGAAGGAAAACGCTTCGTTAATGAATACGGGAGCCGAGATGCTTTGACACAGGCAGCGATCGACAACGGAGGTCTGTTCTACTTGATCGCAGATGAAGTGATCAAAGGAACAGCCTACAATACAACGCAAGAAAAAATTGACAAGCAAGTCGCTGAAGGAACATTATTTAAGGCAGATACGCTTGAAGGTTTAGCAGAACAGCTAGGGATAGATGCAGTCGCTTTTAGAGAAACGATCGAAAAATACAATCACTATGTAGAGGTTGGCCACGATCCCGAATTTGGAAAAGACGTGTTCGATTCCAAAGTTGAAGTAGCGCCATTCTATGCTACACCGAGAAAACCAGCTGTGCACCACACCATGGGAGGTCTGAAAATCGATACGGGCACACATGTATTAAATGAACAAGGACAAATCATCCCTGGATTATACGCAGCAGGTGAAGTCGCAGGAGGGATTCATGCCGGAAATCGTCTCGGTGGGAACTCTTTGACAGACATTTTTACATTTGGAAGAATTGCAGGGAAAACAGCTTTACAAGATACTCTAGTAAATGAATGATAAGTGAAATAAAAGTAAAAAGCCAGCCGCTAGCGTTCGCGTAAGTAGCTGACTTTTTTAGTTCTATCCTATAAATTTGTAAAGCGGATGGGAACTTATCGACCACCATTTCCTTCTTATACACGTGTTTTCAGTCTCAGATGGGATCAAATGCGATTATGTGTCGATTCTCTTTGTTCATTGTTGAGTCATGATCTGAAATCAATGAAGCCAAGCATTGCCCTTTATTTTTCAAACAGTTCAGCATATGCAGTATGAGGGCATCTTTTTATAAATATTTCTTTCAGCTTCTTTTCTTTCTTCCTCAAAAATCCCGTTTTCTTTTCACCCCTCATACAACTTCGCAACGCGCGCTATTTTTTGTTTTAATTCCTGCCGAACATGGGGAGGCTCGAGGCATTCACACGTTTCCCCGAAGCTTAAAAGCATGGTGTAGTAATAATCGTTTTCGATGAAGGGAAACTGGACGATGAAATGCTCTTCTCCATCGGACGAGCAGTCGTCATATTCGCAAAAATCAAGGATTCGTTCCATCAGTGATTGATGGACGCGCAAGGTGATCGTCGTTTGTATTTCTTTCAAATGATCCGAAAAGTCCAACACTACTGGTTGATGTTCCCGTGGTTGATACGTGGATTCTTTCAGCTTTAAATTGGACATCCTAGATAATTTGAACAGCCGAAAATCTTCGCGGATGCAGCAATACCCGTGAAGATACCAGTGGGTTCCTTTTAAGAGGATCTGATAGGGTTCGACGTGGCGCTCGGTGACTGTTCCGTTGCGGTTTGTATAGTCAAACGAAAGCTGTTTTCTTTCTAGTATAGCCAATTTCAGAGATTCCAAGTAGGGTTGCAAGTTCCTATAGCCGATCCATTGACTCAAGTCGATCCGTATTTGATCCGCTTTAAAGTCTATCTCCTGCACTTTATCGTTTGGGATCAGGCTTCTCATTTTTATGACGGCATTCACTAATTCCTCGTTTTCGACAAGCGTCGTTAAGCTAGAGAGTCCGGTCAGAATGGTCGTGATCTCGTTGGATGAAAAAACATGTTTATCCAGTTTGTAGTTTTTCATGATCTCGATCCCACCATTTACACCGGGTGTTGAAACAACGGGAATCCCAGCCAGATTGATCGCGTCTATATCACGATAAATCGTCCGCTTCGACACCTCGAACATCGCCGCGAGCTCTTGAGCACTCACGCGTTCCTTCTCGAGAAGAATCATGATGATACTGACTAACCTGCTGATTTTCATTTCGATCCCTCCACTGAACTTTTTTTTTGATTGTTGACGCATAGGTGTCAACAATAGGTACGTATAATACTAATAGAACAAGCAACTTATGACAATCAAATGGAGGAAAAATAATGAAGACAATTTATCTTTATGTACTCGATACGTTAGCAGACTGGGAGATCGGGCACCTCACTTCGGAAGTACAATCCAAACGCTTTTTCAAAAAAGACGCAGAAAAAGTAGCGATAAAAACAGTCAGTCACTCTAAAGCACCCATTCACACAATGGGAGGAATCACGATCGTTCCCGATGCGATCGTCAGCGACATCGTTGCCGCAAAAGAGAACCTGCTGCTCCTGCCTGGGGCAGATACATGGAATGACCCTCGCCACGACGGCATTCTCGACAAAGCAAAAGAATTTCTTTCACTAGGCGGAACCGTAGGCGCAATTTGTGGAGCGACAGCAGCACTTGCGAACAAAGGCATGCTGGATTCAACTCCTCATACAAGCAATGGCCCGGGTTTTCTTGAAATGGTCAGTCCAGATTATAAAGGGCAAGAGTTCTATGTAGATCGATCCTCCGTTTCAGCCAACAATCTGATTACCGCAGGATCAACGAATAGCCTGTCCTGGACAAAGGATATTATCGAAAGTCTGGACGTCTTCCAGCCAGATACATTAGAAGCCTGGTATCAGTATTTTGATACAGGAGACGCGAACCATTTCTATGAGCTGATGAATACTTTACCAGCAGCGATGGATTAAGAAAGTAACGTGGGCAGAAATTTTTCTGCCCACGTTTTTATCCTTCCAGTCGTCACGGATCGTGCTCTTGCAACCAGTGGTTGACAAGGGCAATGACCAATCCCACGAAGAGCGGTGCTAAGATGTAGCGGATCAGCTCCTTCAAAGGCCTCACCTCCTTCCGCTAGTGAGAAGGGGTGACGACAGTTGGTTGTTTTCCTACGCAATTTATTCGGTTTTCAAAGAACGAACGAGGGATCACTGACCTTGATCCGGCACGTTTTCTTGTTTCCGATGGATTAGACGTTTCCATAGGTTTTCCCGCGGCTTCCTCCTCAGCTCCTGCGCTTGGTTGGACGAGGGAGCGGATTCGGAATGAAGGCTGACAGGTTCTTCACTAGAGCTTGTGCTTTGGGTTTCGGTTGGTGCTGGTTTTTTTATTAATGACGGTTGGTCGACGGCTGTAGTGTCTGCCAGCGAGACCTTCGGGAAATCGTTGGTGGTCATCTTTATCGGGACTAAGGCCGTTTCAATGGCGCGCTCCACAAGGGGCAAGGAGAAGCAGCCTGTTTTTTCCTCCAATGTTGGTTTTTGGTTGAGGTCTTCGTTTAAGTTTTCGCCTTCGAAGATCTTCACGCGTTTTTTTGTCACAAGTTTGCCTGTAAGGACGGTGTCGAATTGTTTCACACCGTCGATTTCAAAAATATCTAATGCCGTTAATAGTTCGCAGGCGGCTTTCATTTCTTGCGGAGTTAAGTTCGTATCCACATCTGTGTAGCGCCAGTTGAAGGGCTTGCCGTTGCCATCGGCAAAGGTCGTGACTAAGTCTGTTCGTTCGTTGGTCATGGGTGGTTGTCCTTTCATTTATAATCTAAGTTTGCGTAGGTAGGTTAATAGTTAGTTTCACGTTTCGGTGGTTTCTATTTTTCCGGATGCTTCTGTTTCTTCATCGAGACGGACAGGGGACAAAAGGGAACGGACAAGGGACGAAGCTTTTTCCATAAAGTTGCGGACGGGAAATAACTTCAATCGCAGCGCTCGGAATTCGGGCGCCATGAAGTAATCCGCAAAGTAATGGAAGAAGCGCTTCATGGTACGAGTAGCTTTCGTGTGTAAAAACAAATGACGAACGAGATCCTTGAGGAATCCTTTGAATTCCTGTGCGCCCAATTGTTGGCGGACCCTTGTGGCTAAAATGTATTGGATCGCGGTACTGCTGTTTTGTGTCAATTGGTAAAAACGAGTGATGCGAGTTTCTAACGTCGGTGCTTGTAAATGGAATAATTGGTTCTGGTTCAAAGTGATTTTCTGTTCTCTCATGGATCTCGTCCTCCTTTATTGTAGAGAGGAGGGCGGAAAAAATCCGCGACTCCTCAATGGTTATTGGTTAAAAAATCGGTGTTTCGATGGTTTCGACGTACTCGGCACTTTCTACCGTATCGAATAAAATGACGTTGTCTTTCTTGAATAGCTTCAATCCAGCGAAGCGTTCCAACAGTCCTTTGACTTCACTGGGCTGCTTCGTCGTATCGGGATTGGCGTAGCTCCACGAATGGCTCTTGCCTTCACTGGTTTTAAAAATCGCGACTAATTTGGTCATTCTTTCTCCTCCTCCTATTTCACATACCGACTTTGACTGGTCAAGATCACGCAGTCAAATTCACTGTTCTCTGGGGCAAAGGCGGTCATGATCTCGCCTAATTCTAAAATGGCTTCTTCCGTTGGGTCGTCGATCACGTTTTGAAAGTTTACTCGTTTCATCTTTTCTAATCCTTGGTCGATCTGCACTTGTACTTTTTTTCCTAATGGTTGAATCATGGTGGTTCCTCCGTTTTCTTTTTTTTGGTTCCGGCCGGTGACTAAAAGATAGCGGATTCAAAAAAATAAGGCAAACGGCAAATTTGCCGTTTACCCCTCAAATTTGCAGGTTTGAAACGGTCCAATGCGGGTTCCAGGGTTTTAACTGGTAAATTTGGGGGGTGTTTGGTAAATTTGCCAGTTGACAAGACGAAGGCTTTTTTTGTTTAATAAAGAGTTTCGCGAAAAAAGCTTATCTCTCTGCAAAATACGCCGAAAAGCGCGTCAGAATAGGACGAAAGACAGAAAATGAGCTGGATCGAGTGACTGATCCAGCTCATTGCTTCAACTATTCATGCGTATAAGACGCTGGATCAAATGCTTCATAGGCATCACACAGACTGATCCGATTGAAGTGCTTCAGCAGCTCGCCGTGAGAGATCGGAAATGTCTGCAACAGCGCGCGCTTACTCAGCGTACGGGAAAACGAGTTGTTCGGAAAAGGAAGATAGTGGGTAGGGGATTTACTGCGCTCCGTGAAATAGAAGCACTCGCGACGAAGCGTCGCCAATGCCAGGCACGCCCGTTCCAGTCGTCCCACCAGACTACGGCGCTGAATCGGAAAAAGAACCCGCTCGCCAGAAGTCAAGGTGGCGATAAGTTCGCCATAGACGGTCTCCGTGTACTGGATTTTCAACGGATTGACCCAGATGGCCCGCTCGATGCTTTCCAACGGACAAAGTGTAAAGAAGGGACAAATCCACGGAGACATATATTTGCCAAAGCAGCCAAACGACTGCAAACAGGTACTCATCTGATGGT
Source organism: Enterococcus sp. 12F9_DIV0723 (assembly GCF_002174375.1). NCBI lineage: Bacteria > Bacillati > Bacillota > Bacilli > Lactobacillales > Enterococcaceae > Enterococcus > Enterococcus sp. 12F9_DIV0723. The sequence goes on from NZ_NIBK01000001.1 coordinate 623,688, forward strand.
AGTTAGAAAAAGAATACGCCTCTGCATACATCTGCAACGTCTCTAATGGACTGACTTCACTGCGATAATAGGTGTTCCCCGAAAGAATCAGCGAGCCCTTTCCTACAGGAAGCTGCATAAGCATGTCGATCTCCTGGATCTCCAATGGGGCAAAGGGCTTCGCCATCGAAAAAGCCAGTGACCACAGCGCAGACTTGCCTTCAGCATCAAAATAATCCCTCTTATCACCAATACAACCCTTTTTAACAAATGCCAAAGGGTTAGAAATAACCCAATCTTTCCCTTTACTTTCAATTACATTTTCCATAATGTTACCTCCTCATAAAATATATGTTTCAAGGCTCTATGCTTACCCCAGCCTTGTCCGCTTGGATGTGTAGAAAGATTTACTCGACTGATTCTGCGCCCTCCTATCTTTTCTTCTTATCTTCAGTCCTCGTTAAATTCTTTTTACATAATAAATATAAGACAAAACGAATGTAATTATTTAAGTTTTTTCAAAGCGGGATAAAATAAATAACGGTATTTTTAGAAAATGAATGAAATTTTTGTTTATTTAGATATAATAATGTGGGGAATTAAATAAAATCTCTTAAATGAATATAATAAAAAAGCACCTTCTTAAAATGATTAAGAAAATGCTTTTTTTAATCTAGTTGATAAATGTTCTTAATAAGTGATGATTATTATTTAAATATTTCTTAGTCTTCTAGAAACTAGGAACTTTAATGTGGAATGCTTATTACTTGTTTTTTTAGTTATCTTTATTATCTAAATTATAAATTATATAAGAGTTTATTGCAATGTTCTTTTGTAAAATAACTTAAAATAATTTTTTTCTAAGTCATATTACAGTTTATTAATTTTAAAAAAATGAAAGTTATAAAAAAAGGGGTTTTTGTTTGCAAATCCTCATTTGCCGTCAAAATTACCGTCAATTATATAGGAGGAATCACAACAATGCGCAGAGGCGAAAATATCTATTATCGAAAGGATGGACGTTGGGAAGGACGTTACATCAAAGGAAAAAAGACGGATGGCAAAGCAAAATACGGTTCCGTCTACGGAAAGACGTTCCAAGAAGTCCGAGCCAAGCTCTATCCATTAAAAGCCAAATATCAATCCCTTCACTCAACACAAGGAGAATCGATCATGTCCTTTCAGGAATGGTCTGTCTATTGGTTGGCGGAAGTGAAGCCAGAGATCAAACAATCCACATATGCAAATTATAGGTACAAGCTGAATCATTATGTCTTGCCAGAGATCGGAGACTATAGCTTGAATGAACTATCAGAAGTCGATGCCCAGAGACTATTCCAGCGATTAAAGCATCGAGAGCTGAGTTCTTCGACGATTCACGGCATCTTTCGGATCGTTAAGCAGACGATCCATTATGCGATCCAGAAAAAAAGAATGAAAAAAAATCCTTTCCTATATATACGTGTTCCGAAGATGCCAAAGAAAAAGCAGCAATCCTTGACCCGATCGGAACAAAAAAACTTAGAAACGATCGCCCTAGCAGAAAAGAAAGGTCGGGGACTTCCTGTCCTACTCGCACTACACGCCAGCTTGCGAATCGGAGAGATAGCTGCTCTTAGATGGCAGGATATCGACTTTGAAGCGAATCAGATCCATATTCATTCCACCTATCAACGGGTACTATCGGATCAGAAAAAGAACGAACGGACGACCTTGATCTATACAGGATCGAAGACGGAATCTTCCATACGGACCATTCCGATCAGTCAGACATTGAGAGCCGCATTACTTAAACACAAGGTTCGAGCAAAAGGTGCTTTCGTGTGTTCCACGAAGGACCATCCTTCCGAACCAAGATTATTGACCTATCATTTTCATCGTATGCGGGAAAAGGCAGGGTTGATGAAGGTCCATTTTCACCAATTACGCCATACATTTGCGACCCGTTGTATAGAAAGTAACGGCGATATCGTTAGTATCAGCGCCTTGATGGGACACAGCTCTTCACAAATGACGCTAGATACCTATGCAGATACGATGATGGAGCAACGCATCCAAGTCGTTCATCGAATGGAAAAAGTCTTATCCTAGAAGCGCTTTCAAAAAATTCTTGAACGTCTCTCGGAGAGGCTTTTTTTTATTTTTCGAGTAAGCGCTTACTATTATTTGTAAGCGAATTGTTTGTCCAACCCATTAATTTTATTGTTTATTAAAAAAATCATTTTACTATATTTTTGTTATTTAAAAAGAGCGTTACCCCGTCAGTTACCGTCAAACCCACTGCTAGATGCCTATAATAAAGGCTTAACATAAATAATCCTAGTTTCTAGAAGACTAAGTAAAAATGTGCTTAAAATGTGCTTTAAATTGGGAGGGTGAATGAAACAAGTCGACATTTTAATACTTTGAAAGGAGGTATGTTTATCGAGGGACAGGCATACTAGTTTTTTTATTAGTTTCCAATACACCATCTAGAACTGGAATCCTCCATTCAAAGTATTGGAAAAGTAGATAAATGAAAAAAAGCGGCAACCTCTTTTCATTTATTTATTTTAGCTAATTAAGGAGTAAAAAACAAAAAGGAGAAAAGGAGATTATTATGAAGAATAAGAGAAAATGGATAAGTAAAGCGGCTGTTAGTTTAGGGTTGTTAACAATGTTTGGTGGGGTAGCAGTATCTACCTTAGGTGCAGCGAGTCCAGTTTATGCTGCACAAACAATCAGTAAGAATCCAACATCAGATGATAAGACAGCACGTACGATTACGTTATGGAAATATGAAATTAAAAGTGCGGCTGAGCTAGGTGAACGTGGGGACGGTTTCGAATTAGCTGGAACTGCACCAGAATTAGCTGGAAAAACGCTAATGCCAGATGTTTGGTTTGAAATTGTACGTGTTAAAGCAAATGCAGGAAAAGATTTGACAGACCCTGTTAAGCAAAAAGAAGGCGCTGCCGAAGACTACACGATTGATCCTACTTTCCCACATGCTTCACAGGTTGGAAAAAATAAGGCGAAAACAGATGCTGGCGGTAAATTAACTTTTGACGTTAGTTCTTTGTTAAATATTTCTGGTGCTACTGGGCATAAAGACGCTGACGGCATTTATTTAGTAAGAGAAATCCCGAATCCAAATACTGGAAAATATGATTACACCGTTACTGAAGAAGGACCTGGCACGTACCTTGACCCGGCTGATGGCAACAAAATCAAGAAGGAAATTTCTACTCCTATGAATCCATTCTTTGCACATTTGCCACAAACAAAACGTGTGAAAGATCCTTCTGATCCAGATAAATATATTTCAAGTGGTGAACTGATTTATGATCTACACGTTCATCCGAAAAATATTGTTACAGATAGTGAATTAGATAAGACAGTTAATGGTGGTAAAGGACACTCAATCAAGGCAGGTCAACCTTTCCAATGGGAAGCAACAACGAAACTTCCAGATGGCTTATACTTCAAGGCTGATAAAGATATGATCATTACAAACGTAGTTGATCCAGACGATCATGATAAATTTCTTCCAGACTTGCATGTTTCGGCAGGAGATGAAGTCTATGCGAATTATTACTACGTACACGATGAACTGGCGAAAGAATTGCACTTAGATGATGTAGAGGTTGAATTCTATAACCCGACGACAGAACTTTGGGAAAAAATGACGCTTAACAATGAATATGAAGTATTTAAGAACAAAAGTACTACAAAAGAAGCTACTGGTCCAATTACTGACGGAGTAGCTGATAAGACAGATATCCGCGTTGAATTAACACAAGCAGGTATGAAGAAAATTGAAACACTTACACCTGCTCGCTATTCACATATCCGAGTAATTTATAAGACGCATACAGAAGTTGACTTCAATGGAGTTATCACAAATAAATACGATACTGGCTATTTGATTCCTGGTCAGAAACCAAAAACAGATACACCTGATGACGATCCTGAGTACTATGATGGTGGATTTAACATTAAAAAGACTGATAAAGCAGGCACAGACTTATCTGGTGCTGAATTCCATATCGCATTAACTAAAGCAGATGCAGAAGCGAAAAAATTCTTGGGTTCTGACGGAGAAGTTTACCAGTTAAATGATGATGGCACTACGACCCCTGCATTACCGACAACACCAGTAGCTGTTTACTTACTTACTTCTACTTCAGATGCATCAGGAAATGCAAAATTCGACGGATTGAAACTTGATTGGTTTACTGATAATCCTGCGGGAACAAAACCAAGTGATGGAAAACAAGATCCGAAAGATCCAACGGAAGCTACTTGGCCTAAGACGGAACCAGTTGGCGGTGGAGATTATATTCATAAAGATTACTGGGTAGTGGAAACAAAATCTCCTGCTGGATTCGAATTATTAGGAACACCACAAAAAGTAACGGTTGATTTGTATTCACACAGCAATGCAGGTCCTGAACTTACTGTAGTCAATGAAAAGAAAACTGACCTTCCATTCACAGGGGGCGCAGGTATGACTTTAATGATCGTCATCGCATTAGGCGCAATCACTATCGGTACGGCTACGATCGTATTAGAAAAGAAACGTCGTCAAGCATAAACGATGCGAAGCAATGATCTATTGAATACCGTTTACGAAGAGACTGCCCTTGCGGCAGTTCTTCGTATCACTTTAATGAATGGCGAACACGGTTCATTCATTGATAGATTGTCTCTTAAGGAGATGATGGAAAGGAAAGGAAGACGATGAGAAAACCGATTCAATATAAACGCATGGTCCCCCTCCTTCTTCCAGTAGTGGTGATAATAGGCGTCTTTTTCTTCTATTATCATGGGAAAGCATTAAAAGCATCAGCGCCTGACTCATTGGTCAGTGTCACCGTAGACAAGAAAGCCGTTCCGAATGATTCCTTGACGACAGAGGAAGAAGAAGTGGAGCTGGCCCTGAAAGCAAAAGAAACGGCTCTCTTAGAATTGCCGTATGATGACACCGTTTCTGTCGTTCCTTTGGATGAAGAAGGACAAGAAGTAGCCTATCCTCAGATCGATTCTTCTGATTTTAAAAAGGACAAGGCATTAAAGTTTTTTGACGACCGCTTGAAGGCAGAACAGTCAAGTGAGGACGAGAAAACAAAAGAAGAAGAAGCAAATGAAATAATGAAGGAAACAGAGGAACGTCTTCCTTATTATCAAGTACATAAGCCTGAAAGTAAGGGGAGTTTCTATTTTGAATTAGAGAAAGATCAAGTTCAGCGTGTCCGTATCAAGCGCTTAACGAAGAAAGAAAAAACAGTGAACATCCAGTTGTTAAAGGATACGACGAAGAAACAAGGAATCGTTGTGTTCAAGGCGACGGAAAATTTAGAAGCAGTGAATCCGATTCCAGAAATTCCGATAGAACCTGAACAAGCTGCTGAAGAAAAGACTGAGGAAGAGGAAACGCCTCCAGCAAATGAAGAAACCCCAAGTGAAGCACCTTTAGTAGAACAGGCAGCGCCTGAAAAAAAGGGAATTAATCCGCAAGGGATTAGTGTGACCGATCCGTTTAAAGTAACCGTAACTCTAGGGAAAACAACCGGAGTAGATGTTGATGATAAACCAGGGAGCCCTAATGGTCCAGGCTACGATAAGAGTGTAGATGATGATATCGTTCGAACTTTTGACCAAGTGAGTTATCGAGTGACTGCTGGGATTTCCAATATGGACTCAAAATATAGCGGTGCGCGTGTTCGTTTGGATATGGAATTGCCAGATGCATGGCGAAAGGATTCCTCTGGACAAGTACGTCAAACTGCTGAATTTGTTAATGGTACATTAGCGGATACAGGAGGTGGGAGCAAGAAATCTATTCGAAGTAGTTGGGCGACAATGACGAATTCTGCCACTGGACAAGCCTTTTTTACAGAAACGATTGAAACCTTTGGTGGGATAAATGGTGATCAAGTAAAGCCAAAATTTACCTTGACCATTGAAAGTGCGACTTTAAGTGCTGGTGGGACGGAGACCATTAATCAGGTGATTGATGGTAGTGTCGTATCTGATTTGAACGATAAAGTTTATATTAGTGCGAAGCCGCTTGTGGATGTGAAATTAGTTTGGAATAGTACTAAGCGATCTAGCTTTGAAAAAGTTTCGGGTACAACTGATAAACCATATAATTTAGTATCTTCAATTGCTTCTTATGTTCAATTAAAACCTTTACCTGGAAGGGAAGATGTGACAAGCATCAAAGGGGCAACTTATCCGGTAGGAGGAATCAAATATTCAATTGATCAAAAAATTAAGTTTACAAATAGTAGTACTGGAAATAGTAAATTTTTGAATGTTGGAACCGATACAGATCCTGTTCAAGTCATTGCATACGATGGATTTAGTGGATTAACTTTACCAAATAGAAAATTTACTAACGAGTATAATAGTTATTCCAGCTCATATGTTCCTATATCAATGCAGGGAATGAACGCTCCAATAGGGTATACAAAAAAAACTTACCCACCAAATCAGCCATATAGTAACTTTATAGGTGTTTATGATACGGGTGACCCTGTTGTAAAAAATAATTCAGCGAATAAAAGCATAGATATCGATAACGATGACTATGTACCGATAAGTGTCGGTAAAAACAAATGGTTCTTTTCAGGGAATCAAATGCCTAGCAATGCAGAGCCTTTTTCAGTTGTAGCAATGCAGTTAGCTTTCCCATATGAATATCTAGAAAATATTCCAGGAACCTCTACTAAACTAGATTATATACTCTCAGTTTCAGAGATTTCTTATGAAGGGAATAATCAAGAAATTAATTCTACAGTGACGATTCCATGGGATCGTCACTGGCCAGGGTCTATTGTAAGCTATGCGAGCTTATTAAATGCTCAATATAAACCACTGAGTTCAGCTTCACCGCTCAACACATGGTCAAGCTACGGTGATGGAGCTACAACAAAAGGAAATAAACTTATCGGCAGTTTCACATCTTCGTTTACAGATATAGAAGCAAAAATAGCAGTACTATACGGAAGGTGGAATGCTAACAGTTTCAAATATGATAATTCAGTGTCTACTGCGATTAGTGGAAATGAAAATATGAAAAATATGAAACGTTTTTATGGTGTTGGACCTAAAATTCCAAATATCTCATTAAGATCAAAGAATAGTATAGAAAGTGCTTATACTTGGTATCCTTCTGTTTCGGCTGCAGAAGCAGCGGGTGAAATAGTTGCTGTGAAAATAACAGGAGAACCGACAGCCTCAGATGGTTATGCAGGCTTGAAATTTTGGGCTCCATTACGTGCGGTAGGAAAAGTAGGTGCAGTAGATTCGTCTGGAAATAAAAATATTGCAATTACTAATAGTTTCACTTTTAAAGATGATTCGGAAACTTTATCTAAATATGCTCCGCTTTCTGGATCAATTGACTATAAAGGCACAGAGTATAAAGATGATGGAACCATTAAGGACACGCATAGCCCTAGTAATTTATGGGGTGATACACTGTATATTGCACCAATGACTATTCGTCCAACAATCACAACAAATAAGAAGACATATGCCCCTGATGAAACGGTTAAGTGGACTGTTGATGGGAAAGTCGAGAGCGGTTCTGAAAATAATCATAAGGTACAGTTTGAAGTTAAGATACCGAAGGAGACGCAATACACACCTGGAACAGCGAAAGACCACAAAGGGAATCCGCTACCCAATCCAATAATTGTAGAAAATAGTGATAGCTACACTTTAAAATGGGTGCTAGATTATATGGCTGTAGGAAGTACTTATAATCCTAAAGTTGTATTTGATACGAGTATTGTTTCTTCTAAATTGAATTTTGATAATAACGTGGCTGCTTTGAAAGGAGAAGTCATTTCTGAAGTTTACTTAGAAGAGGATAGTTCAATAAAGGATACGTCTATTGAAAAACTTAGAACCAGTACGAATGATTTTACTGTTACTAACTCAGGAGTAATCGTAGTAGATAAAGTGGTTGATAAACCTTATATCGAAAGTGGAAATAAGATTGATCCAGCGAAGCCTTCGATTGCCCATCCGACAGACTTTACGTACACGATTGCCTTTAAAAATCATTCTTCATCAGTGATGGAGCGGGTGCGTATCTTAGATGTATTACCCTATAATCTTGACGACAGAGGGACAAAGTTTAAAGGTGATTATTCGGTTGTGCAGGTTAAACAATCACCAAAAGGCGTAGAAGGAGTGATTTACTATACAGAAAATGATGCTTATTATCCGGGATTTAATCCGAATCTAGTGTCGTTAAGTGGTAGTGGGTGGAAAAAACTAGGAACGGATATGTCGGTGCTGAAAAAAGCCAAATCTATTATGGCTGTCTATGATGCTTTGGCTCCAGGGGAAGACATGTCGATCTATCTAACATTACGACCATCTGGGCAACAAGCGGGAGACCAATATGTTAACACCACTTCTTTGAATTCACATCTGAACGAACTTGTTCAGGGTGTTCCTAGCACCGTTCGTGTCTATGGTCGTGACCTATCAGGGGTTGCTTGGTATGACGACAACTTAGATGGTGTGATGAATACGAAGACTGCTGGTGGCGATGAAGACAAGGCGAAGGACATTCCTGTGAAGCTGTATCGGACGAGCTTAGAGGTTCCTTCTTATAAGAAGGAGCTGGTGAAGGAGAGTCTGACGGGTGAGGAATTTGTGACTGCCGCAGGTGAATCTAAGGTGAAAACAGGCTCGGATGGCACGTATAAGTTTGAGAACTTGCCAGAAGGAGACTACATCGCGGAGTTCGTGATTGGAGAGAAGGTCGTTCAGCGAGAAGTTCGAGTGACCAAGAAGCTTCAGGGAACGGACCCGGCGAAGAACTCTAAGGCGGATCAGGATACTTATAAGACACCTGATTATACACAGCCAGTAATAGCGGATATTGCTGCGGAAAATGCGGCAGACGCGAAGCACCATGTACCACATGTCAATCTTGGTTTGATCCGACCGTCGACGATTCGTTTGTTCAAGTTTGAGACGGGGACGGCGACGGATGGTGATGGGGATGGAGAGTTGAGTGAGGCGGAAAAGGCGACAGGGAAACCACTTAAGGGTGCGGAGTTTGAGGTCTATGAAGGCGATGCGTCGTCGCCGTTTGCGACGGAAACGACGGATGAATTCGGCTATCTGAACTTCCTCAAGCTCTTCCCTGGCGAGCATACATTGATCGAGACCAAGGCACCTGCGGGATTTGAATTATTGAAGGACCCGATCAAGGTCACGATCACAGAAGGGAACCAGACGATCAAGGTCTTCCAGGATGACAATCCTGCGACGGAACTACCATTTACAGGAGGGAAGGGTCCGCTGTTTGCCCTCTTGCTTGCCGCGAGCGGCGCGATGGTCCTTGGGTTTGGCTACATGCTTTGGTATTACCGGATGCCGAAGAAGAAAGGAGGAAGATAAATGAATAAGTTCATACGACTAGGCACTATCTTCCTTCTCGTCTTCGGCGGGCTGGGCATGACGCAGCAGGTACAGGCAGAGGAGGCTTCGGCTGAGACGGAAGCGGCTGCGACAGAAAAGACGGAGGGGTATGCCATCTCGATCATGAAGTATCGACTGGAGGACCCGAAGCTGGTGGAGGATCAATTGCCGCTGGATGGGACCAAGGCAGGAGAGATCAAGGATGGCAATGGGAAGGCTCTCGACCCCCTCGAGGGCATCTCCTATGAGATCACCCGGGTCTCGCCTGTGCAAGGGACCACAGATTTCGAACCGATCATCGGGGAGTCGGCGTTTACGACGACGGTGACGACGGATAAGACGGGCTTGGCTCGTGCGACGAATTTGGTGCAAGGAACGTACCGCGTGGTAGAAAAGGATCATGAATTATTAAAGGAAACGATGGAACCCGTGATCCTGGAATTGCCGTTGCCGCAACGTACGGGCGAGGTGCTGAATGAAGTCTATCTTTATCCGAAGTCTGGTGTCCTTACACCTGAGGACCCGACGAACCCGCCGCCGAAGGACGACCCGAAGAATCCGAATGATCCGAAAGGGAAGCTGCCGGATACGAAGGGCGGAAAGACGAACGCGGCATCAGAAGCAGCCAAGGAACGTCTGCCGCAAACCAGCGGGAATATCGGTTCGTACCATTCCCTGCTGCTCGTTTTAAGCTTCATTCTCATCATGACGTTGATTGGCTTTCGGGTCATGAAAACGAAGAAGTTTGATTTCTGATGAAAAGAGAGTAACTCGGGCATTGTGAGTTACTCTTTCTTTTCTAAATTTTTGACTAAAAAAGGATGGCTGATCGTGAGTAAACAACCGACTAGTAAACGCACTAAGTTCGTCATGAGCTTTGCCATTTTTATGATCGTCGCAGGGGTCATCGTCCTGATGTATCCGATCGTCGGGAATTACTTGGCGAATCGGGAGCGTAGTCAGGCGAGTACTGCCTATGATGACACGATGGAGAAGATGTCAGCCAAGGAAAAAGACAAGCAGTACGACTTAGCGAAGAGATACAACCAATACATTTTCGAGAAGCAACAAGGTAAAGGAAAACCGGTCGAGCCGATCGTCTACCAATCGGTGGTAAAGAACGACTCGAAGGTGATGGGGACCATCGACATTCCCGCCATCGATATCAAGAAGATGCCCTTTTATCATGGGACATCCTTCAAGACTTTGGACAAGGGACTGGGACATCTAGAGGAATCCTCGATCCCGATCGGTGGAAAGGATACCCGCGCCATCATCACTGGACACAGCGGGGTGAAGAATCAGGTGCTATTCTCAGATGTGAAGAATCTGGAGGAGGGCGACCTGTTTTACATCAATATTCTAGGCAAGCGTCTGGCGTATAAGATCGAATCCTTTGAGGAGATCTTACCCAGCGAGGCGGAGAAGGTGAAGATCACACCGGGCAAGGACAAGGTGACGCTCTTGACGTGTACACCGCCGGGGATCAACACGTATCGGCTGCTGGTCAATGGGCATCGTATTCCTTACAAGGATGCGAAGAAAGCCAAAATTAAAAAACGAAATCTATGGAGCTATCAGAACGTGGTGTTAGCGACCATTCTTATAAACCTGCTGCTCTTTATCGTCTTGATGCTGATCTATCGGTTCTGGGTGAAGCGTTTCCGTTCGGATGATCCTCTCGTGGCTCACCGTGCACGGATTCGTCTGCGCCGTCTGTTCCGAATCACGCGGATCTACTTCGTCTTGATCTTCATGGCGATGCTGGCGGTACTGGCACTGGCGGCCTATGGTTATGTCCAGATGCAGCAGGATACCACCCTGGGCGCGGTGGATGTGGGGCAGAGTGAACAGCTCAGTACCTTCAATCTGGATAAGAGCAACCGCGCGAACTATGAAGAGAAGCAGATCGCCAGTGTCAATGTCGCGAGCTACGCGGAGGCACGGGGGAACAGCTTCGATACGACGAATAACTGGGGAATCGGGAAAATCACTATCCCAAAGGTCGACATTGATCTGCCTATTCTTGCCGGGATCGCGAACCAAAATCTCCTGACCGGAGCCGCGACCTATCGGGCAGATCAACAATTAGGAAAAGGAAACTATGTCCTCTTGGCCCACAATATTTTCGAGACCGATGTCCTGCTTCACCGCATTAAGCAGTTGAAGATCGGGGACAAGGTCTATACCACGGATTTCAAGGACATCTACACCTATGACGTCTCCTTGAATAAAGTCATCGAGGAGACCGAGGTGGAGTATGTGGATGCCAAGACCAAGGATGGAAAGCAGACCCTGACGCTGCTTCGATGCGAAGGGGATATCGGAACGATCTATCGGCGGGTCGTCCAAGGGAAGCTGTCGGCGGTCGAGCCGATCAATGGCGCGAGTAAGGCGATCCTGAAGGAGCTGGGGGTCACGGCGAAGCAGCCGAAGCCGACAGGGCAGATCCTTGCCAAACGGCGGATCACCCCCTTCCAGCAATTCACGATGCTGATCGCGGCGAAGTTCGTCTCCGAACCGCTCCAGACGATGGTACCGATGTTTTTGTTCTTTTTATTGCCGATATTGTTCTTTAGCTTGATTCGCTGATACGAAACAGAGAATAGGAAAGGAAACGTCATTCATGAAAAAGATTGTTGTGGGTATATGCGGCGTGCTCGTCTTCCTGGGCGGCTTGGCCGGACTGCGCAGCGGTGCGCTGAAGGCAGACGAGCTGGCAAAAGACACTTCTTTAATAGTAGAAACAGGGACGGTGGATGGTGGCGTCGCGGTGCCGGAGAGCAGTGTGCCGCCTGTGACAGAGAGCGTGGCGCCAGCACCAGCGGTCGACGCACCACCTGTTATTCAGCAGCCGGAAGCACCAGTGACGGGGTCTTCGGACCAGCCGCCTGTCGCTTCTTCGCAGGAGGCAGCGGAGGTGCCGTCTTCAGAGTCATCGACGGTCGCCCAACCATCCGACAGCAGTGCAGGTGAGGACACGTCGACGACACCAAGTTCCACGACCGCTTCTAGTTCAGCGGTCTCTAGCGACAGCAGTACCTCGAGTGTCCCGCCGATCTCTGGCAGCGGAGGAACTCAAGGCAGCACGACGGTACCCAGCAGTACGACAAGTTCTGCTGCATCGAGTTCGACAACACCAAGTTCGACAACACCAAGCACGACGAAGCCGAGTGCCACTGCACCGAGTTCAGACGTGCCAAGTCCTACCGTGCCGAGTGCATCGGACAGCGGTTCTTCGACAGCACCTGCTGCTCCGCCGAGCAATGAGGTACCTTCAACGCCAGCGGCACCTGCCCCTGTCGCACCGAGCAGGGCCAGCGTTCAGTCGACACCCTTTGCGGCACCGACTGCCCCTGAAGCCTTTGATGCGACGAGTACCTTAAAGCTGCCGGAGGATCTGAAGGCAGCGGAGGTGGCACAGTCTGACTTGAAGGGCTATGAGCTGCCGCTATTAAGCAGCTTCGAGGACAAGAACCAGGCGGCGATGATCTATGAGGGCATCCGAAAAGTAGGTGTGAAGCAAGAAGATCACTACGAGGTGAAGGACTTAGCCGATGCCTTGTATCAGGACTTATTCGATCAATCGATCACCAAAAAAACAGAGAAGCTCCCCGAAGAAATTCCAGTCGGAAGTCTCCTCTATCAGAAGAAAAAGAACAAAGAAACCTTGATGGGCATCGCCCTCGGTGACGACTATTATCTGACGGTCGACGATGTCGAACTGGAGGACAAGGACGCAGAGGACAAGGATGTAAAAGAAAAAGAACGCCAAGTCCTCGTGGAATCACTGGATGTCGAGGAGGACGTGCTTGTTCAGACATTGCCGAAAGCGACTCTGACGGCGCACGGAAAAGAAGTCTTAGCGGACTATCCCGCTTCTATGAATTTCACGGAGAACGAGAGTGCCAAGGCCTTCATCGAGAAAGTCGGAGAGGACGCGCAAAAGCTGGGACAGGACTACGATGTCTTTGCCTCAGTGATGATCGCGCAAGCCTTGATCGAGAGCGGGTCAGGCACCAGCACGCTGTCTCTGTCACCGAATCATAATTTGTTCGGGATCAAAGGGACCTACAGCGGACAATCCGTCTCGATGGCGACACAGGAGGATCGGGGGAATGGCGAGCTGTATTCGATTCGCTCGGCCTTCCGCAAGTACCCGAACTATGCGGCGTCACTTGGGGATTATGTCCAATTGTTACGGGGCGGCATCTCCGGCAATGACAATTATTACCAGCAGGCGTGGCGCTCCACCGCCAAGAATTATCTGCGGACGACGCAGGCGCTGACAGGCACCTATGCGACGGACACGACCTATGGGAAAAAATTGAATTCCATCATCGCCTTGTACCATTTGACGAAATACGATGGACCGAAGATCGACGGGGATTCAGGCCTTTTCATCAAAGAGAAAAAAGACATCCCGTCGGAATACCGCAGCAAGCTGAAATACCCAGCCTTCAACGGGGTGAATTACAATGCTTCGGGGTCATATCCGACTGGGCAATGCACGTGGTACGCCTTCAATCGAGTGAAGCAATTAGGAAAATCGGTCGATGACTACATGGGCAATGGCGGACAATGGGCAGCCAAAGGCAAGGCAATGGGCTACCAGGTCAGTCAGAAACCAAAAGTCGGCTGGCTGATCTCCTTCAAGCCAGGTGTGGCAGGCTCTGATCCGCGCTACGGACACGTCGCCTTCGTGGAGGCGGTCCGACCAGAGGGCATCTTGATCTCAGAGGGCAATGTCTACGGCGGCACGACGATTTCCTATCGGGTGATCGACACCGCTCTGGCGACCTCGGATCAAGTGACCTATGTCAAAGCAAAATAAGAACAAAGAAACGATTCGTCAGAGGGACTCTGACACCACTACTTTATAAACAAGGAGCACTGTAACCTATGGCAACTGTTCGTTCGCGTCAATTGAAAAAAGGCGAGAGTCCGCCCCAACGCTCGATTGGAAAGAGCTTGATCCTGACGATCTTAACGCTGCTCGTCTTAGGCGTGCTGTTCTTCTCAGGGCAGCTCGTCCGCAGGGAATACAGCTTCCATCCGATCTCCGGCACGTCCATGAGCCCCAGCTTGACGGAAAAAGACATGGTCTTGGTCAAGAAGCGGGCCTCGATCCGCCGCTACGACGTGATCGCCTTCTCCGTAAAGGGTGAATCAGGAAAATTCGTCAAGCGAGTGATCGGGATGCCGGGGGACACGATGTTCATCCGCAACGATCGGATGGTCTTGAATATCGGGGAGCACGGCACCTTTGAGACGACCTATACGTTTCAATTGTCGCCGGCGGTCGCAGAGGAATTTCAGGATATGGCGAAGATCCCAGCGGGTCTGTATTTTACGACAGGCGACCACATCGACGTATCGAAGGACAGCCGCACCTTTGGCTTTGTCCAAAAAGAAGAAATCGAGGGGAAAGTACAGCTCCATCTGCCGTCTATGATCAAGGATCAGGCGGCGTTGGAGGGACGAGCCGCTCGTTAGAAGGGGAAATAGGATGTTCATACTCGCAATAGTCAGTGCCGGCTTCGTGATCGCAGCCATCAGCGTGACACTCATTCGTCTCGCATTTGATCGGCGATTCCGCGCAATCCAGCAAGAGCCGGACCAGACCGTCCTGTTTCGCAGGAAGCTTCATTACCTCAGAAGGATCGAACAGGCGCGGCACATCCGCTACCTATTCGCGACGAGTCTGCTGATCGGCGTGGCGCTGGTCAGCTTCATCGGGTCCTTCTTCGTATTGGCAAATGATTATCAGCACACGAAAACAGAGAATACCCGCCTGACCGAGCGGATCGAAACGGTCGAAGAAAAGCAGCAGCAGCTAGCGACCAGCATCCCTTTGAAGACCTACCCGGAGGATGGGATCGGCTTAAAGGAGTACGCATGGGACAAGCTGACGGTGGAGAACAAGGATTCCGGTCTGCAGGAGCAGGTGGAGTCAGATGTCTCGCAAAAGCTGTTCCAGTATGTCGGTACTTCGGACACGGCGCTTTCTCTAGCGATCCCAAAGACCTTGGCGCTGCATCTGGAGGGCCAGGCGGAGGATCAGACGAGTCAGGAGACGATCAAGAAAAACATCGACGCGTTTGCAAAGGAAGCGGAAGCCGTACCGGAGCTAACGCAGATACAGGTTCGGATGATCACCTCTGGCGGCAGCAAGAAGAAAGTCGTCTACAGTGTGAACTATTCGCGGAAAACAGGCTCGGAAGCGTTCAACAAGCAAAATGTCTCCGAGCAGAAACTAAAGAATGATGGTGGAAAAGGCTAATGGCAGATAAACAACCCAAAAAGAGAAAATGGCTCTCGACGCAGGCGTTGAAGGAATTCATCAATGACATCACCGAGGAGGAGCTGCAGGCAGAAGAGCTTTACAACGAATCCCAGCAGGTCTCCGACACGGCGGAGCTGATGGAGACGCCGATCCCTCAGCCGAAGGACAGTGTCGAGGACCAAGAGGACACGGCCAAACAGGAAGCGCCGGAAGCTGTTCGTTGTTCTGACGAGTCCGAAGCGGAGGTATCCGCTGCCGAGGCACCAAGCGCGGAGCTGGAACGGCTCAAAGAAGAGCTTGCGTCCTTCAAGAAGGAGGCGGAGGCACAGGTCCAGGAGCTGGCGGTGGAGAATGCGGCACTCAAGGAAAAGCTGACTGTCGAGCGCACGATCATCGAGGATGCACTGAAGGATCGCGACGATCACTGGCAAACAAAGGTAGACGAAGTCACAGAAGAAAAAGAACGGGTAAACGATCAGTTCACCAAGCAACAAGCAGAACTGACTTCTTTAATAGAAGAAAAGGAAACACAGGCGGCTGTAAAGGAGGAGCTGACAGCGACGATCCAGCAGTTGACGGAGCTGGAGGTCACGTACCAAGAAGCCGTGGCTGCACGGGAGCAGCTACAGGCAGAGGCGGAGGCACAGCAGCAGGAACACGCCGACGCATTAGCCGCGGTGACGCAGTCTTCGGATGAAGCACTGCATGAGCAGCAGCACCAATTCCAGCAACTGAAGCAGGAGTACGAGGAGTTAGAGAAGGATTACCAGCAGCTCCATGCCATCAATCAAAAGAATGAAGCGAAACTAAAGGAGCTTCAGTCAGAAAATGACACCTTGATCGAATGGCTGGAGGAAAAGGACAAGGAGCTGGCGGCAACGCCGAAGCAAGAAGAGCTCGGCCAACTGAAAAAAGAGATCCAGCAGTACCAGACCGCGATCACACGTCTAGAACAGAAGATCAAGGAAACAAGGCTCATGGAAGACAGAGTCACGACTACGAGCGACACAGCGCAGAAACTATTATTGGAGGAAACACAGATGGATGCAGGTGAACAAGGACAAGTGCAGGAAAACGTACAGGCAACAGAAGAAATGACGGAAAGTGTTGAGCAATTAGCGGCTGAAAAAGAAGCCCTCAACAGTGCCTTGTTCGATGCACACGAAGAAATCGCGAAGCTAGAGGAGAAGACGGCCGCTTTAGAAGAGCTGGAGGTCGAAAAGGATCGCCTCGCCAACCGTCTCGCGGATGCTCAGACAGAGCTCAGCCGATTGAAGGAACAGAAGGCATCGGAGGAAAGTCTGGAGCTGATCCAGGCGAAGCGCCATGTCGACGAGCTGACGGAGCAAAATGAGCAATTAAAGCAAGAAGTGATCCAGTCTCAGCAGGAGATCGGCGAAGTCCTGATCTCAGCGAAGAAGCAGGCGAATCGCACCGTCGAAGAAGCGCAGATCGAAGCACAGCACATGATCAGCTCGGCGGAATTGGAATTAGAAAACATCAGCAATCGGGCAAAGAAAATCTTGATCGAAGTGGCTGAATCAAGAAAGAGCGTGCTTTCGATCTATGACGATCTCGAGTTCAAGGTCGAAGCCTTGTCTAACGGTTCGCTGTTAAATGAAATAAAAAAGGAGCGTCAAAATAAAAAGATGACGACCTATTTTGACAGTATGCGGGGCTAAACACGTGCCTCGCGCTCTGACCATCAATGAAGAAAAGGGGAACCGACTATTTTGATCATTAACTGGATCAGCGTAGGACTCGTCATCTTGATCCTGATCGTCTGGTTTCGCCGGATGATCATCAAGGTCCAGCTGCAGCGGCTCAATGTCCCCCCCGGCACACCGCTTTCGTTTCAACGGAAGCTGGAGTATGTCAAGCAAGCAGAACAGGAAAAGCATGTCTCGGCCTTATTGTTTCTCGCGATCTTTCTCGCTTTGGGCTTATTATTGACGACTTACGGCTTGTTTAAAGTGGAGGACCAGCTGCACATCATGACCGAACGGACCAATCAGTTGAAGGATGAACTGTATACGTTGAAAAAAGAACAGAAGCAACTCATCAACAAGCTGCCGATCAAGGCCTACCCTGAAAAGGGGATCGGCTTGAAGGATTATCCTTGGGACGCCTTGTTTTCTGAGGAGAATCGGGAGAAGCAGTACGAGATCGAGAGCGACCTCTCGACCAAAGTCAGTCCGTACTTCGGGCTGTCGACGACCTTGATCGTCTTGGATATCCCGACCCAGACACTGAACATCGCGTTGGCGGGGGATTCCGGCAGTGAAGAGAATCGCCAGCAGATCAAGGACAATATCAAAGCCTTCGCCAAAGAAGCGAAGGACATCTCGAAGCTGACGCAGATCACTTTCCAGATGAATCTGATGAATGACAAAGACAAGAAGAAGACCTATAGCTGCACCTTTTCTCGGGAAAAGGCGGAGGAAGACTTTCAATTGATCCAAGAAGAAGAGTAAAGAAAGAGGGAGTATTATGCATGCACAACAGAAGAAAAATGGGTGGTTTTTCAACAAGAACATCATCGATGAGATCAATTCCGTCCCAGAAGAAGAGGTCATGATGGAAGAAACGGTCACAAAGCCTGCAGAAAAAGCAGCCCCTGCACAGCCGAATGAAGTCACAGAATTAAAGCAAACATTAGCAGAAAAAGAAGCACAGCTAGAGCAGTTGAAGACCGACAGCGTGCTGGAAAAACAGCGTCTGTCTAAGGAAAATGACAAGTACAAGCAGGCACTGCTTCGTACAGGCGAAGAAAAGGCAGAGAACCGCCGCCAGCTCCAGGAGTTAGAAGCAGAGATCCGTCGCAGCCGCCAAGAGATCCAGCGTTTGCAGGACAATAAAGAAACGACCTATCTAAAGGATCAACTGAGTCATTCAGAAGAAGAAATCACGGCATTAAAAGCCTCTTTGGAAAAATACCACACGCTGGAAAGCGAATTGAAGGAAGCGCAGCAGCAGATCCACGAATTCGTCATGATGCAAAAGGAAGACGAGATCCAGCATCACGAGTACGAGCAAAAAATGGACAGCTTGGCCCATGACCTGCAAGGAAAAGAAGCGCTGGTGGTGCAGCTGGATCACCTGATCAATGAAAAGGATCAGCAAATTCTCGAAAAGGAAGAGCTGATCCAGCGCTTAGTCGAAGATCAGAAGCATCAAGAGACCGTCGTGGAAAATGAAACGATCACGAAGCTTCAGCACCAGCTCACCAGACTTAAAAATGAAAACGAGCAATTGCAGCAGGAAGCCGTCCACTCACAACACGAGATCGGTGAAGTCTTGATCTCCGCTCGCAGACAGGCAAACCGCATGGTAGAAAAAGCCAAGCTGGACGCCCAACGGATCGTGAAGGATTCCGAGGCCGAGCTGCAAACGATCCACGACCGTGCCAAAGAAATCTCCTGTGAAGTCGACGAATCTCGTCAGACGATCTTGAGCATCTACGAAGAATTAAAAAGTCGGGTGGATCAGCTCGCCCAAAGCAACGTCCCAGACTTAGAGGAAATCAAAGGACGTTACGAATACCCTAAAGTCTCTGTGATGTCTCCTCGCAAGGACCACTGATCCCGATAGAAGGGGGCACTGTCAGAAGACAGCGCCTTCTCCGGTCGGAGCATCCGTGTTTTATCCTGAGGGTTTAACTAATGAAGGAGAGAGTAGAATGAACAAAGTGTTAGTTCTGACGAAAAATATATTGGCTGAACAAGAGATCCAGAGGAAGCTTCAGTTATTGAATTACGAGGTTCTGTGTTCGGCGAAGGTATTTGAAAGCTGCAGCCAGCAAGCGGAGCCGTTGGATTTTTTTGATTTTTTTCAATACGTCATCTTGAGTGAGACGATCTGCGAGTCAGAGGTCATGTTCCTCGTGTCCCTGCTAGAAAATCATCCGATCCGGATCATCCGCAAGGTAGAGACGAAGGTCACAGCCAAAGACCACGAATATTTAGAGAACGATAGGCTCCATGCAGTCATCTCCAACGATGATTCAATGGACGAGCTGCGGGAATGTCTATACATATTGAAGCACCCGCCCGTTGAGACAGACGTGCCCTGCGAGACGAAAAAATACGTGCAATTGTCAAATAAGGTCTCGCTGATCCGTCCCGCCGCACTGCAAGAAGAGTGGAACGTCGCCAGTGCCACCGATAATTATCAGTTCCTAGAGGTCCTGCATCAGCTCTCTCAGACAGAGGCGAAGATCCTGTTCATCTTGATACAGGCCGGCAACAAGGTGGTCACGCGGGAATACCTCTGCCATCAGGTCTGGAACGAAGAAGGCAACAAATCCCATCTCGCGTCTTTATCGAGTACCGTCACGCGGATCAAAGGGAAATTCGAGAAGACCAGTCTGAGAAACAAAGCGATCCAAACACTGTGGGGCAAAGGCTACCGCCTCAATCCAGAGCTGCTGGACATGATCCAGAAGAACGACAGCATGCAGGCTCTAGTCTCCAGCGGCTGAGACGATCGCTGATGAAGAATGGGGAGATAGTGCCACAAACTAAGAGGAGCGGAGCAGTAAATGAAAAAGAATTATTTTGACGAATCGTATATCAATGGATTCAAAAAGGAGAGCGGGTATTCAGAGGAATCCCTCAATGTCATGGTGATGAATAATGCAGGGAGTTTCGGGAAATATTTCCTGTTCGGTGCTTTTTCTTATCTTTCCTTGAAGCAATACAACTTCAGTGTCGAGGATAAGGGCCTGCTGTTCATACAACGAAATATTTGGACAAGCCAATTAGAAAAGGACAAGCTGACGTTTCTCGAACATCGAGAAATCGAATCGATCGTCCTGCATCCAGGTGTGACGAGACACAAGCTGGTCATTCGTGACAGGTCTGGGAAAAAGCTGGTATTTCTAGTTAATAAAAATGGAAAACCGTGGCACAAAGAAAATCTCCTAAAATTAAGAGAACGCTATGGAAAACAATAATTTTCAAAAACTCAGAAACGACTCATGGCTATCATCAGGACTTCTGTATGGCTATGTTTTATTCTTTTTTTGTTTGACGAATTTCTTTGGATTTCCAACTGTTTTTGATTTGATTTTTCAATTATCGACGGTGGTATTGTTCAATCATGTGCGTCGAAAAGGGCAGGGCAAGTATAAGCGGGCCGCGAAGGTCGGACTGGTTTTAAGTATTTTGCTATTTTTATATTCATTGCCGTTGTTTGTCTGGTGGCTTCGCTGTTTTTTTAAATAGTCGAAACCGTCGTGTGTTTGCAAGTAGTTTATAAACAGTAAGAAAGAGGGGATATTGATGAGTCAGATTCTGCTGTTTACCAATAATCCATTAAACGAGCAATTATTTGAACGGCGCTTGCGCCAATTGGGGCATGAAGTGTATACCACGAAGCTGCTGATCGACCGTTGTCTGTCTGCTCGTGGGACCAGTGACGTGCTCCGCATTTTTGACCATATTATTTTAAGCGAGACCTTGTCGAATGGGGAAACGAAGCGCTTGCTCCAAGCGCTGAAGGGCGCGGGCAACCCATTATTTCGGAAATCCGATGAACAGCTAGAAGAAGCGCAGCTGGAGGAGTGGAAACGGCTGGGGTTGACCGGCTGGATCGAAAGCCGCCCTTCGCTGGAGGTATTGCGGGAGGCTTTGAGCTGCGGCGAGAAAGGACAGATCGCAGGAGAAGTGATCGTCTTGCCGAAGTCCGATGGTCGTCAAACGCTGTCCAGTCTGAATCTGAGTCGTGTCGAGGACCTGCTTTTTCGGATATTGTACGAGAAGCAGCACCAGCCAGTCTCTCGGGAGGAAATTTGTTCCCGTCTGTGGAATCGGGGGAACACGAATTCCAGCAAGTCTCAGCTCTCGGTATTGGTGAAGTACCTAAGAAACAAGCTGGCTGGCAAGAAAATCACAGGGCCGATCATCGAGACGTGCTGGGGCAAAGGCTATCGATTGCACGAGACGGTGTATGATCAAATTTTCATTGACGATCCCTCTGTGAAGCGGTCATCGGTGTAAAGAATGTTCATTATTCGGGTAAATGTTGTATTTTTACTTCTTTTAAAACATTTATCCTAACTATTTTGGTCTTTTTATCTAAAAATCATATATTTTTTCAAATAATGATTGTAAAATAGTTAATAAGCCGTTCTTTTTAGTTTAAAGAATGGAAAAATAGGGTGAAAAGGAGAAAAAAATGAAAAAGAGTTATACAGCAAGTTTGACGATCGCTTCCTTGCTGTTGCCGACCTTTTTGGCAACGCAAACAGGATTGGCGGCAGAGGGTGAAGGCGCGGCGCCGGAGACCGTTCAAACCGTAGAGGCGGCACCAGAACCAACGCCGGCACCACCAATCACAGTGCCGGAACAGGCACCAGAGGTCAAGCCGGTAGAAGAACCCGCGGCGCCCGTACAAGAGGCAGCGCCTGTGGTCACGGAAGCACCGCAAACACCAACCGCACCGCCAGAAGAAGCACAAAGCCAACCAGCCGCCGCAGCACCGACAGCGGTGGCGCCGCAGGACGTGGAGGAGTTTCCGTCGAATGAGGCGACAGATACGGCACCAGCGATCAACATCATTCCTGTCCAAACGATCACAAAAGGGAGTGCCTTCAATCCGATGGCGGGTGTCAGTGCCACGGACAAGACGGATGGCGACATCACTTCAAAAGTGACCGTATCCGGTACAGTGAACGTTAATGTCGAGGGGGATTATCTGCTGACCTATTCTGTGACGAATGCCAAAGGTCAGACCACAACACAGTCCGCACACATCATGGTAGTGGCACCTGACGTAGGAATGTATACCATCGAGCTGCCAGACTTCAGTTTGCCAAAAGGGGCGGATTACGTCCAAGCGATTCGTGAACGGGTCGTGATCAAAGACGTGGATGGCACGATCATTCCTACAGTAGACGCGGATATCGTTGTTTCGGGTTTTCATTCAACAGATAAAGTCGGCAAGATCGCGGTCGAGGTAGCCGTTCTTTCTCCGTACAACACCATCACGAAGAAGATCGTTACGATCACGATCGAAGACAAGAGCGCTGTGAGAATCGATGCGAAGAACCTCACGCTGAAGGTCGGCGATTCCTTTGATCCATACAGCTATGCGAAGGGGTACGAGACAGACGTCGCTGGGGTAGAAAAGGCCTTGGGGAAAGCAGCGACTGCCTCTGACACAGGTATTTTCGTGACAGCGAATACCGTAGATACGAAAAAAGCGGGGACGTACACCGTGACCTATCAGGTCCGCGGCGCGTCAGGCAAAGTAGCCACGCAAACGATCACGGTCGTAGTAGAAGACAAAAAAGTCCGCCTTCCGAACATTTTAGTAGAAGACAAAGTGATGTATGTCGGAGAGAAGCTGACAGAAGACATCATCTTCAGTTGGGCAAAGACAGAAAATCCAGATGATTTTATTACCGAATTTGAGGTCTTGAACGACGAGATCGTCGTCTATGCGTCGGATGATACGTTGGTGGAAGAAGGGGTCTACACGATCCAATTCACCGCGGTGACACCAGAGGGAGAAACTGCGAAAAAGTCGATGACTCTTACTGTCGTGGCTCTCAGCACGCCTGCCTATGAACCTCCGGTTGACCAACCTTCCAAAGGAATCAATTCCGGTGGAAATAAAAACATTCAGATCACAAAAAACGTCGTTGTGAAGAAACACGAACAGTTGGGTGCTGTGAAGCCAACGACGAAAAAAACATTGCCTAGTACAGGTGAAACGAAAAATAGTTCGATGATCAGTGTACTGGGAATGGTCATGAGTATCGGCGTTCTCGCCCTCTTCTTGAAAAAGAAAAAAGCCGAGTAACGAATTCATTCAATAAACCTAAGGGAAACCACACATCCCTTAGGTTTATTTTTTTTGCATTTTTGCCTTAATTAAGAAGAAATTAAAAGAAAAATGGGATAAAGTTTGAATTTTCCGTGAAGGACTGTTACTATTTTTCTTGTAAACGCTTTAAATTAAGGAGATGATGGGTTGAAAAAATCGAAAATTTTTAGAAGTGCCATTACTTTGTTTACTATATTAGGGGTGACTCTGCCTTCCGGGACGGTGGTGGCTGAGACGCTCACCAGTGAGACTGCGACGAGTCAGAATGCCGTCAGCAGTTCTTCTGAGGAAGAGAGCAGTGAGGAGACATCTGCGACAACCTCTTCTTCTGCTGAGGCAACGACAACGAGCAACGCATCAGCGACTGCAAAGGCGGCAAAGGCTGCTGATACGGTCCCAGTCCAGCTTTTAGGGATCAATGATTTTCATGGCGCACTGAGCACGACAGGCAGCTACTATGGTGCTGACGGGTCGAAGATCTCTGGCGCAGGAACCGCGGCGTTATTAGCAGGGTATTTCAGTCAAGCAGAGAACAATTTCCAAACGGCGCATAACAATGAAGGAAAAAGTCTTCGCGTCCAAGCAGGGGATATGGTCGGCGCCAGTCCGGCGAACTCTGGCTTGCTGCAGGATCAGCCGACGATGCGGATTTTGAACCAGATGAATTTCTCCGTAGGAACGTTGGGGAACCATGAGTTTGACGAAGGCTTAGGAGAGTTCAATCGTATCCTGACCGGGACGAAGCCTGATCCGGCCTCTGGTTTTTATGACATCGTCACACAGTACAACAATGACTACAGTCAGGACCAATTGAAGGGCGGCTTTGACCTCGTTATCGCGAACGTCAAAGAGAAGGATTCGGGGAATATTCCTTTTGGCTGGACACCTTATACGGTGAAAAATGTGGGGACAGAGGCTGAGCCGATCAATATCGGATTCATAGGTGTCGTTACCACAGAAATCCCGAACCTTGTATTGGCGCAATACCACAAGGATTACACGTTTAGTGATCCCGCAGAGGAAATCGCTAAGTATTCTAAAGAGCTTGTAGGAAAAGGTGTCAACGCCATCGTTGTCTTAGGCCATACCCCTTCTGTTCAAGGAGCGGGGGAAAGCGTCAGCGGTGAGACGGCGGACATCATGAACAAGGTCAATCAAGTCGATCCGGACAATAGCGTGGACGCGTTCTTTGCAGGACACAACCATGTCTATACGAATGGGGTCGTAGGCGATACGCGAATCGTTCAGTCCACGTCTCAAGGGAAAGGCTATATCGACCTGCAAGGGGAAATCGATAAAACGACGAAGGATTTCGTGTCGACACCGACGGCAACCGTCAGTCCAGTCATTCCGAATAACGGGGTGTCACCAGACACGGACGTTCAGGGGATCGTCGCGGATGCGGACAATCGGGTCAAAGCAGTAACGGAAGAAAAGATCGGTACGGCGGATAAGGCAGAAGACATCACGCGGACAGTCAATGAATTGGGCGAGTCGCCTGTAGGAAATCTCGTGACTGACGCGCAGGTCTACATGGCAAATAAGAAGGGCGAAAAGGTCGACTTTGCGATCACCAATAACGGCGGGATTCGCGATGATTTGAAGGTGAAATCAGACGCGGCCATCACTTGGGGTGCGGCACAGGCGGTCCAGCCTTTTGGGAACATCATGCAGATCGTCGAGATGACTGGTCAGCAGCTCAAAAATGTATTGAATCAGCAGACATTTACTTACGATGAAGAAAAAGGACAGGCAAGCGGTTATTACCTTCAGTTATCTGGACTAAAATACACCGTAGAGAAAAATCCAGATTCCGCAGCGGCGAATCCATATGTCGTAAAGGAAATGAAGAAAGCAGACGGCACAGCGATCGATCCGAATGGCACCTACAAATTGATCATCAATGATTTCTTATATGGTGGCGGCGATGGCTTCTCTGAATTTACGAAAGCCAACCTTGTCGGAGCACTTGATCCTGACACAGAGACCTTCATTGGCTATATACAGGATCTAGAGGCCAATGGGAAGAAAGTTTCGGCAAGCGTCGAAGGGCGAAAGAGTCTCGCGACGACAGAGCCTGATGACCCTGCCAAGGAGGAAACAGAGAAAATCAACGCTGAAACGACGATCAATGAATATCGTGAAGGCGACAAAGCCCTAACCGGAAAGACGATCCCGAATGGGAAAGTAACAGTCGCTCCAACAACCGCGCGTGCATTGGCGCAAGGTACGGCAGACAATGAAGGAAACTTCACGCTCCCTGTCGATCAGCTAGGCTTAAAAGAAGGACAAGAAGTAACGGTGACGATCACTGGCGAACAAGGCGGAGAAGCCAGCTTCAAGGTCAAGGTCCTTCCGAAGGCAACGAATCCGCAAGAAGAAGAAACTAAGCGAATTAAAAATGAAACAGAAGTGGACCCTCTTTATGAAGGCGAACAATACCTGACTGGGAAAACGATCCCGAATGCGACTGTTGAAGCTGCGGTAAGCGAAGACGCAACTGTAGCGTCTGCACTTCTCCCTGTGGCAGTGCAGGCGGCAGAAGTTCCTCAAAAAGCAGATGCCAATGGCGAATTTAAGCTGGATGTACAGGGGTTGAATTTAAAAGAAGGCGACACGGTCCATCTTGCTGTGACTGGGGAAGCTGGCGGGCGCGGTGATTTTACTGTAAAAGTGTTAGGTGACCAGGCCGCCAAAGAAACGGAACGCCTCAAAAAGGAAACCAAAATCGCCAATTTGTATGAAGGCGATACGCAGCTGACTGGGAAGACGATCCCTGAGGCGACGATCGATGTTTCTCTTGAGAAAAGCGACGCCTTTGCATTGGGCAAATCAGATGCGAAGGGCACGATTATTTTAGACATCAAGGCACTGGAATTGACGGTAGGTCAGAAGGTGACGATCACGATCACTGGACCGAATGGCGGGAAGCATGTCGTGGAAAAAACGGTACTGGCAAGACCTGTACCGGGCAATGGAAACGGCGGCACAACGCCTAGTGGCACGAGCTGGATCGACAATACGGTCGGAAAAGTCTATCCTCGGACCAACGAGGAAAAGCAGCCGATCGTGGCGTTGATAGGGATGCTGGTAGTCGGCGCGACCGGGCTGATCTACTTTAAACGAAAATAAGCAACAAAAACCGAATTCAGCGATGAATTCGGTTTTTTAATGCTTTCTTCTTTTTTTGGAAGAGTTATTGTGAAGTGTTTCTCTTTTCGCTATACTCTAAATGATAGCGTTTTAAAATTCTAGGGAGGTGGAAATGTTGTTTGTTAACCAGCGCTGAGTTTGAGTTACCCGTGGATTCAGAGTTTCTGGATCAATGAACAAGCAAGAATCCCTCCCTTTCCGTGAAACCTAAGTGTCACGTTTCTTTTATATGGAGTGGAGGAGCCTGCAACGTCGCAGGGTTCTTTTTTGTGCGTTCAAACACATAGAACAGCTTCAATAAAAAAGAAAAGGGGAATGACCATGAAAAAAGTAACAGTGATCGTCGCGATGTTGGCGGCAGTATTCGTATTAGGTGCTTGCGGCACGAAGAAAGAGGCGGCGACAGAAAAAGAAGAGAAGAAGGAGATCAAGATCGCCTGCAATCAGGTCTCAGAAAATTCATTGAAGGCCGCGAAGAAATCCATGGAGGCAGAAGGCTACAAGCCAAA
Source organism: Enterococcus sp. 12F9_DIV0723 (assembly GCF_002174375.1). Lineage (NCBI taxonomy): Bacteria > Bacillati > Bacillota > Bacilli > Lactobacillales > Enterococcaceae > Enterococcus > Enterococcus sp. 12F9_DIV0723. The sequence goes on from NZ_NIBK01000001.1 coordinate 650,877, forward strand.
ATTCGTGGTTTTTTCCAATAATATCGAAGCCCTGCAAGCGGTACAGGATGGGAATGTTGACGCGTCCTTTGCTCAGCACGAACCTTTTGTTAAATCCTTCAATAAGCAAAAGGGCGGAGACTTAGCAATGATGACGCCCCACGTGTATTACACGGGGATTGGTCTGTATTCTAGTAAGCATGACAAGATCGACCAGCTGCCGGATAACGCTCAGATCGCGATCATGAACGATGCGATGAATCGGGACAATTCGTTACTGATGATGCAGGATGCGGGCTTGATCAAATTGACAGATGAGAAAAAATCAGGCTTTACCGCGTTAGATATCGTAGAAAATCCGAAGAACTTCAACTTTGTCGAGATCGAGCAGGCACAAACGGTACGCAGCTTGGAGGATCTAGATGCGGCGACTTGTTTCTTTACCTTCATGTTTAATTCAGGTGAGAACTACAAGGATTATTTGATCCGCGATCAGCACGCGACAGATTTTCCGATCAGCTTGATCGTGAAAGACGAGAACAAGGACAAGGCGTGGGCGAAAGACATCAACAACGCCTTCCTGACGAAGGAAAGCAAAAAAGGCATCAACGACCACTTCAAGGGAGTGTTCACGTTCTATGACTAATTTTCAAGAGCTGGACCGACGCTTGAATTATTTGTTGGAGTTGAAACGCCAAGTGGTAGGGATCAGCTTTTTACGCACCAAAGAGGACTTTGATGCCCACGCGGCACCGGCGACGGACAAACTGGTGCCTTATTGTCGTTCTGTCCAGCAGGCCACAGAAGGTGTCAGCGTCAAGCTGACGATCGATAATTTCGGTTGTCCGGCATCGGCAGTGGCTTTGGGCTTGATCGAAAATGACGAATACAGCGCTAGCGGACAAAAGCATGCCAACATGGGTGTCTACAAGGATATAGAAGTGAGTAAAGCCATCGCAGACGACATGGTCTATTGCCGCGAGCCGTCTTACGGGATCGCAGTCGAGCCTATCCAAGCATGGACGCAGGCACCAGATGTTCTTCTGGTGATCACGACGCCCTTCAATGCGATGCGACTTTTGCAAGGAAATGCGTATTTCAATGGACAGGCGAAGCAGATAAAAATGACCGGGATGCAAGCAATCTGCCAAGAAGGGACGTCGTATCCCTATGAAACAGGGCTGATCAATGTGTCTATGATGTGCTCGGGGACACGGTATGTCGCTCGTTGGAAAGACGAGGAGCTTTGTGTCGGGATTCCTTATGCGCTTTTCGAGTCGATCATCGAGGGACTGGAAGAAACCTTGAATCCAATGGAATTACTGGAAAAGAAACGCAAGATCATCAAGAAGACCGCAGAAGACGGTGCGCCGGATTTTTATGAGGTTCGCAAACGGGATAATTATTTTAGAGGCGCGTATCAAGGCGTCAAACGGTAGGTGTGAAGGAAATGGAGATAGTCATCGATCAAGTCAATAAAAGCTACGATGAACAAATGATTTTGGAAAATATTTCTCTAACGATCCCCTCTGGCTCCATTATGGGGATCTTAGGGATCAGCGGCGCAGGGAAGTCCACCCTGCTGCGCTGTATCAATGGACTGGAGCAGAGTCAATCCGGCAGTATCCGAATCGGGACGCAGCAGCTGGAGAAGCTGTCTGAAAAGGAATTGCGGGACACGAAGAAAAAAATCGGGATGATCTTCCAAGGCAATTCTTTGATTGAACAAAAAACGATTTTTAAAAATGTCGCCTTGCCATTGGAGTGCAGCGGGTATGCCAAGGAAGCTATCAACGAACGGGTAGAAGAATTACTGGCAGAGGTGGGGATCGCGGACAAGGCACAGATGAAGCCGCGGCAGCTATCTGGCGGACAAAAGCAGCGTGCGGCGATCGCTCGTGCGCTGACCATGAACCCGGAAATTTTATTGTGCGATGAGGCCACCTCTGCGCTTGACCCGAATATCACGAATGGGATCTTGGACTTATTGCTGCGCTTGAACCAGAAGATGGGGTTGACGATCGTCGTAGTGACCCATCAAATGGAGGTCGTAAAAAAAATCTGTGATCGAGTCGCGATTTTACAGCAGGGCAAGATCGTAGAGGAGGACACTGTCCAACAGGTCTTTCTCAATCATTCCGCGGTTTTGCAGACGATCACGGGAGAGGAACAATCCAACTTTGGGACACTCAAAGCGGGGCATCGATTGGTAAAGATCGTGACACATCTAGAAGAAGATCTCTTGGCTCTGCTGCTTGATGCCGGTATCAAGACACCGCATTTATTGCAGGCAACGACGGAGCATTTTAAGACAGACAGCCTGACGACGTTAGTGCTTTCGATCTCTGAAGAAGATGCAGAAGTGGTCTGGCAGCTTGCGGAAAAGGGGCATTTTAGTTGTCAGGAGGTGGCGGCTCATGAGTAATTCGGTGTTGTTCACCCAAGTGCTGGTACCGAACTTGATCAGCACGCTGATCATGGTGCTGGTCTCTTCCTTGATCGCGACGATCATCGGCTTCGCTTTGGCAGTCGTCCTGGTCATCACGAATAAAAAGGGATTGTCTCCCAATGGGACGATCTATCGGTTGTTGGATTTTGTCGTCAATTTCATTCGGTCTTTTCCATTCATTATCTTGATGGTGGCACTGATGCCCATGACGCGTTCCATCGTAGGGACGACGATCGGCACCTCCGCGGCGATCGTGCCGCTGACTTTTGCTATGACGCCTTATGTGGCACGACTCTTCGAGAACAATCTGCTGGAGATCAATCCCTATACCTTGGATGCAGCGAAGTCCATCGGCGCGACCCACATGCAGATCATTTTCAAGGTCATGCTGGTGGAGGCTTTTCCTAGTATGATCTCCAGTCTGACCTTGGCGATCATTTCGGTATTGGGCTATACAGCGATGGCGGGAACCGTTGGCGCTGGTGGATTAGGCGCAGTGGCGATCACTTACGGGTATCAGAATTTCGACAATACGATCATGTACAGTACGGTGGTTCTGTTGATTGTCTTCGTCCAGCTCGTTCAATGGATCGGCAATCTTTGTTACAAAAAAGCGAAAAATTAAATCAAAGCAGAGTATCTTTGTGGGAACAGGGGCTCTGCTTTTTGTGTTTTCAAAAATCGTCTGTTTTCCCTACCGCAATCAGGTATAATGAAAGAACGATGTTTTTTAGGAGGCGCTATGGGGACAAAACATATGAAGCTGAATTTGCAATATATCAGTATGCAGATTCCTTATTGGATGGGTTTTTCGGTGTTGGGGACATTTACGTCCGTCTTTTTGCTGTCTCGTGATTTTACCAACGGGGAGATCGGGATGGTCTTGTCCTTGGCAAATTTACTGGCAGCACTGGTTCAACCATTTTTAGCATCTTTTGCGGATCGGATGACACGGGTCCGTTTGTCGCAGCTTGCAGCGGGAATGGCTGTTTTGCTGGTGCTTTTTTCGGGGATCTTACTTGTTCTGCCGAAGGTCTTTTTGGTCGTCGCATTCATCTATGTCTTGATGTACGCGTGCCTGGTCTTACTGCAGCCCATGACGATCGCGATCGGGACGTTCTTTATCAGCCGCGGCTACAGCTTAAATTTTGGGGTCGCACGTGGTCTGGGTTCCTTGGCTTTTGCCGGAGCCGCTGCGGTGACAGGCGTACTGATCGAACGATTTTCGCCGACGATCATTCTGTATTTATTGATTGGCATTTTTCTCGTCTTCGCTTTGATGGCGCTGTCCATCGACACGCGAAAGCATGGCGGCCAGTATTCCGCGTCACTTTTACAGGAGACGCATCATGAGGGACAGACGACAGAACCGATCGGACTACTTGCCTTTGCGCAAGAATACAAGCGCTTTATGTTCTTGCTGGTGGGTGTCTCGCTGCTGTTTGTGTTCCATACGATCATCAACAGCTACATGTTCCAGATCATGCAGCCCTTAGGCGGGACCGCTGCAAACGCAGGAACGTCCTTATCCGTGGCTGCCTTGAGTGAATTGCCGACGATGTTCTTCTTCTCATGGTTTTTGCGGCGCTTTAAAATCCGTTCGCTGATGCGGATCGCGGCGTTCTTTTTCTCCATTAAAGCACTGCTGATCCTCTTTGCCGGCACGATCTTTTTGATCAATGTCGCCCAGAGTCTGCAAATGGTCGGTTTCGCGATGCATACGATGGCGTCTGTCTATTATACGAATCAAATCATCCCGCAGAAGGATCTAGTCAAAGGGCAAACCTTGATGGCGACCGCCAATACGATCGGCGGGATCATTGGCGCCTTTGTCGGCGGTCAGATGCTGAGCGTTCTCTCCGTGTCCGCGATGCTTCTGATCGGTACGATGATCTCGATCGCTGGTACGTTGATCGTCTGGGTCTCGGTGGAAAAATAGCGGACGTATTCAACTTTGGGTCAAGGAATGACCTGCAATAGGAACATGGAAAGGAAGACGCCTTTCTGTGTTCCTATTTTTTAGTGAATCTTGTCTAGAGAGACTTGGTCAATGACTGTGAATGCTGCAGCGTGATCAAGTTTTTTTGTTAAAACGTAGCGACAAAAGTTTCTGCTTATTTTTTTGTTCTGAGGTATCCTACTTTTTTGTGAAATATTAGAAAAAAAGAAATTCATATAGCGAATATTTTAATCGAATAGTAAAAAAATATGTTATAGACATTTTTGTTATTGAATTATTCATCTTAATACTTCTTAGTATTGATTAATTATCAGTTATTATTGCTGTTGAACCCTTAAAAATAATGATATATAATTTAAATGATTAGTATTTTTTATTTTTTTGTATAGAGTCGCAAATTTGGGGGAGTGGATGTAGTGATAAAATTTAGAGGTCGTTTGGTTACTGGGATGATTATCTTCTCGGTACTTTTTTCAGCAGTGATCGTTATGGTGCAGGCGTTTGCGGAAACAACAGGTACAACACCTTTTGAAAAATTCGAGGTCACTGAGTACAAGAAGGGAGAATTGTCTACAAAACTGAGTATTCAGGGAACCGCTCTTTCTCAGAGGACTGAGTATACAGTTGAGGTGTCTGAAAATTATCAGCTTCCTGATTCTCAGGAAAAGGTCCCTCTTCATGATCCTGGTACGAATGAACCAATCGGAAGCTACCAGATCAAAGAAAATCGGCTAGTGATGCAGCTAGAATCCGAAACTGCTCTTTCCTCCAATCTGCAAATCGAGTTGAAAGGGCTTTATCAAGAAAATGAAGCCCCGGTGAGAATCCACGACCCTCTTACAAAAACAAGTATCGAGCTGGATCAGATTCCTTCTGAGAAAGCCAAACAGAAAGAAGAAACATCAGAAACAAAAATCGCTGAAACAGAGAACACGGGATCATCCGAGAAAGAAGCCGCTCCTTCAGCAATGGCTGCTCCGCTATCTAGTTTGCTCTTCCATGCGGAATTGAAGGAGAGCGAAATCAAAGATGGGACGGATGCCTTTGATACTGACGATCTGCCGGGGAATGACTCGTCGCCGACGAACACGATCGTTCGCTCCTTTGACACGATCACCTATCCACTAAAGATCACCGTTAATGATCAGGCCGGCGGAACATTGAATAATATCAAGATCAAAGTTACCGGGACACTGGGGAATGGCTTGGTCGCTGGGCGATCGAACGCTGTTTTTGCGGAGCATTCAACCTCTGATTACACGACGAACACCGTAACCTACGAGGACGAGTATACGATCAGCTCGACAGGAAATGCGGTAACGTATCCGATCATTGTCAACGTGCTGGGCGCGGACAATGGGCTGCTCCTGACTCCGGAATTCCATATTCAAGTTTTAAGCATCGATGGAGAAGATGTGAGTGGTGAAAATATCCAAAAATCATTTACGTCTATTACGCCAAGAAAAGTAAGCAGCAAGGTGAGTATTGCACCAAAAATTTCTTCCGGTGTGACAAAATTCGCTTCACAAACCATTGCAACAGAGGGTGTGTATGACAAGAATCATCGCACCGTGCCTCTAGGCGTCGAAATGATGGCGGTACCTTTGCCAAATAAGACGGACATCAAAGGGTCGGCATTTCCTAAAGGCGCATTGACGACTAAATTATCACTGGAGGGAAGAGTCAAATGGGATGACGGCACGGAACAGGCTCTAGATTTTGATTCCGCGGATCGCTCGCCTCTGATCATTGATCATCATAACTATGTCGTTTCTTCTGGGGGAACACTTGTCAGCGGAAATGCCAATACCTGGAGTAACACCGCCAATGTGCAATACAAGCAAAATCAATTCAATGACTCGCGCAATTATTGGGCGGGATCGAAGCGCACAGATAAGGCGACCTATAATGAATTGAACAGCATTTGGGACAGCGGGACGTACGGGATCGACGGCTATGATTTGAAAAACGATGTCTCGATAAGGATTCAAGATTATCAAATCGGCGCGGACTATCCAGTCAGACGTGCCGATGGCTATGCCGGAAGAACGGTCTATGGACCGAATGAAAAAGTCTTTACGAACCAGAATATCGATCTGCTCGTAACGGATGATTACGCCTATCAAGGAAGTCTGAATCCGAACAATGAGCACAATACCTTATACTATACCGCGACGGTGCAATACATGGATACCGATGGTCAAGTAAAAACAAGCAAAACAGAGTTTTCTATTCGCAATGAAATTCCAGGCATCAATGGCGCGTTGTCTGCGAACTTTAAAAATCCAGACACCGGGTTGCCATTCGGAAAATATTCGGTGGCAAACGACATCGATCCCTATGGCGACGGGCAAGTCGTCAGCGGCGCTCGCGTCATGCTTTCTGGCGGAGGAAATCTGGGTGATTCTCCCAGCGAAGGCGGCTATCAATACATGCAAAAATGGAATACCGATGCGTTTCACCTGACTGAGCAGGATTTTCTCGTCAATGAACAGGTCCTGCAGAGTCTGGCTCCCTTTGGCAGTATCGGCTTACCGGTGAAGGCGAAAGGGTACTGGTATGGAATCAGTAAAAAAACGAACCCAAATACGATAGACAGCTTGAAGAATGCTGAAACGACAGATTACGACTGGTTTGACAGCGGCACACTGATCAGCAGTGGACGCTATGAAGAGGTCGGCGCTGTGTTAGTGGATTGTCATACGCCGGTCGCGAAGACGTGGAAATATCAGACGGGCGCACATAAAGGGTTCTATTTAACGACGGTCACTGAAAAGTTAGGCTCCCACACAGAGCAGCAGACGCCGAACATCTATGTAGCTGAGATCGCCATTTTCCGTGATACAGCTCGTCCGTTGTTTGACCCATCGAACCCGTCAGCGTCTAAAAACGACCCAAGCAGGTACAGTATCACAGAAAAGTATCCGGTGTTCAATGAGTCCAAATATGATTCGGAGAACCACCTGTCGGCTATCCAAGAGCCGGTCAATGGCCACACGAAATTTGACACGCTAGGCATCGTTCCGTTAAAAGTATCCAATGCCATTACCTCAGACAAGCCGAGCTATCGGAGTACGGAGATCAGCCACTGGACCATTGCTGATAACGGGTTGAAGGCAAGCAAAAATTACAACGGAACAGACGACATTTATTGGACAGTGACCTTACCTCCGGGAATTTCCTATCGTTATGGCACAGGGCACTATGGAGGAGCGGCTTTAGATCCAGTGGTGACGACCAATGCAGACGGCTCACAGACGCTTGTATGGAAGGTGACCGCTGTCTCGGTCCCAGAGGAAGCTGCACTGTTAAAAAATATTACCTTTGATACGGATTTTAACGATCTGAATATCAAATACGTGAATAATGTAGCCGAGTTGACTGCAAAATCAGTCATCCATACGGAGAAGGATACCAGCGATGAAGATATGCGGACGTCGACAGCGACGGTCGTGGTATCCAATATTGGACGCCTAGGTATCTATCAAGAAATAACGCCTTCTGTCGAGGAAGTCGATCAAGGCTACACGTTGAACATTTATCCATATTCAACAATGAAGGGGGAGGAGAAGGTTCGAGGAATTGTTCCACTTTCTAAAGCGGGCAATTATCTTAACAGCGGATTCGTCGGAGACAACACCCTTAAAGGAATTGATTTTGAGATTGAATCTGCCCAAAATCTTGTTGTTTATTTGAACGATGCGCTGATTACAGAGAAAAATCCAAACTTGGTAGATACTAGCCAGAATGGATGGTATGTGTACACGGGCAGCGGACAGGATCTGTCGAAGGTTCAAACTGTTCTGTATGAATTCCAAGATTCCTTACGGCCAAACGATAAAGCAGTGATCCAATTAAAGCTGCAAAACAAAGGCAATACCTATGGCAACCATCACCGCCATCAAGCGTATGGAAATTCCGCCACGCAATACCTGGTGCCGGTGGAATCAAACATCGTCGAAACGCAGGTGAAGGGGCGAAGGATCAGCGGCAACGTCTGGTTCGATAAAAATAAGGACGGCCAACCGCAGACAGGAGAGAAGTGGTTGAAGAATGTTCCCGTCGGATTGTATAAAAAAGTAGGCAAGGACGATTACCAGCAAGTGACTGAAAACCTGCGAGGAGAATCCTTGAAAACGATCAAAACAGATGGGGATGGCCATTATTGCTTTGACTACCTTCCCTCTGGAGAATATATCGTGACATTTGATTATGAAAGTGCTCCGTTGAAGGATCTGACGGTGACACTCTTTAATCAGGGCGATCCTGAAACAAGCTCAAAAGTGGATCTGACTGAACAATTGACTGTTCCAAATAATTGGTCGACCATCGTCAGCCACGTGTTTCCAACGATCGATAAAATCACGGGTGAGGTGTTTGAACAAACCAATCTGCATTTAGGGGTCTATAAAAAGGACTTAACAGGTTCGAGCAGTACGACAAACACAAGCAGTACGACAAGTTCGAGCAGTACGACAAGTTCAAGTAGTTCGACGAGTTCGAGCAGTACGACGAGTTCAAGCAGCACAACAAGTACAAGCAGCTCAACGAGTTCAAGCAGCACGACAAGTTCAAGCAGTACGACGAGTTCAAGTAGTTCGACAAGTTCAAGCAGTATGACAAGTCCGAGTAGTTCGATGGATTCCTCCTCAAAAAATACACCGATTTCTGGAGGAGGCACTACCTCGCAAAATAAAAAAACGTATACTTTAACTAAAACGACCGACACTAATGCGCGTAAAAAGCTGCCGAATACAAATGACCTGTCGAATAACAGGTATTTATTATTTGGGATGGCTTGTTTTGGAGGTGCCAGCGCCTTGCTTATGTATACAAGTCAAAAGAAAAGAGAACAAAAAAATAAATGATCGAGACGAATTAAGAAGCAGTGATACGCTAGGCGCTGCTTCTTAGTCAAACCGAGGAATAAACAGCAACCGTGTGAGTAAGCTCCCTTTTTTGGGGCTGCTCACACGGTTTTTTGATTCCTTTTTTTGACGGACAAAATTAATTTTAAGTTATTTCATTTTGAAAAATAGGCGTTTTGTTTCGTTTATTTTTTTAAATAGGATAGAGTGAAGTTTGTAATGATCGATTAGGATACCGCTTCTGCTTCAATTCAGGAGCAGAAAAAAACAGGTAGCGTGCAATTTTGCACGAACAAGGAGGTCGTTTATGAAACGTTATCGCTATTATCTGATCATTCTTCTGATTGCTGGACTCTTTATTGTTCCGCAATTATGGACGCAAAAAATGATTCTGGGTGCAGATGCCATTTTTCACTACAACCGTTTTTATGAAACGGCAGAGCAGCTCAGGACAGGAAACTTCAGCTATTTTATCTCGATCTTTGGCTTTCAACAATCTGGTCGGATCGTGAATGCCGTATATGGGCCCTTATTTTCTTATTTACAAGGCTTGCTGGTTTGGCTGGCAGGAAGCTGGTTTCGTTACCAAGTGCTGTCGAATTTTTTGGTGTATGCATTGGCCGGGTGTTCGCTGTTCAAATTGTTGACCTATGACAGGATCAAGGAAAGCACGGCATTGTTTACGGCAGTTATTTTTATGACGACCTACAGTATGAATTACTGGATACTGAATCAAGGATTTACTAGTTGGGGGACGTGCTTGCTGCCTCTGTGTCTGATCCCGCTGGTGGATCTGAAGAATCGGCATTTTCCGATTGTAAAGGTTGCTTTGAGCATGGCGTTGATGACGCAGATCCATATGCTGACGGCGGTGATGCTGGGCTTGATCTACGCGCCCTTTTTTATTGCCTATGCGCGCGATCGCTGGGGGACCGCGCTGGTCGAGCTCGTAAAATCGATTCTTTTATACGGGTGTCTCTCCATCAATGTTTGGATCAGCTTGTTCCTGATCAACACGGGGGATCAGTTGAAGATGCCTTTTGTCAATGCGCAAATGAGCCAAAAGGCCATTGATCTAGGCGGCGCCTATTGGCTGCAATACCCAAGAATCCTACGGTTGATATTGATCGTCGGTTTTCTTTGCTGCTTGGTTTATTGGCATGAGGTTCAACGGTTTACGAAGCAGTTGTTGATATACAGCGGGATCTTTTTCTTGCTTTCGACAAGTATTCTTCCGTGGAATTGGCTAGTTTCCCATCATGTGCCTTTCGTGACCTTGATCCAATTTCCTTTCCGCTTTTTTGCACCGTTCACGGTGTTGTTTCTGTTCTTCTTTGCGGCTATGATCAATGATCTGACAGGGAAAAAATGGCTTTGGGGTCTGATGCTCCTATTCAGCGTGATCAGCATCGGTCAGAATTTGCAGACCGTGACTCAGGAGTTGGACAAATGGGATCAGCAGACATTTTCCAGTAAGCATACCTTCGTCCGTGTTTCGGAAAAGGAAGCAAGAGAGAGTTTTTATGACGAGGATATGGGAAAAGCGCTGCGAGCGGTTGAAAAATCCAGTCCTGATTATTTGCCGATTTATCACAATGACAAGAAGAATAAGTATGTCAGCTATGAGAAACAACTTCTTGGTCAACCAAAAACCTTCACGAAAACAGTCGACAATAATCAGTTGGTGCTCTCGTGGCAAGCGGCGTCTTCCGGGACCGTCCAATTACCGGTGACCATCTACCGAAACACGAAAATCTTCGCAGATGATCGAGAAATCACACCGACCGAGCTATCGAATATCGGGGTGCCGACGATCGAACAGCAAGCAGGGGAAAATACCGTTCGCCTGGGTTACGAACCGCCAAAATACGTAGCGATCGTTTTTGCACTCTGCGCATTGAGCTGGTTGGCTACTATTGTATGGTGCGGGTATCGTATTTTTACTAGACAGGTTAACTTTGGCAATCTGAAGGACAATCAGGTAAAATACACATACGAAACAAGAGGAGCGGATCACCATGACAAATTATAATAACGAAAAAGACCGTCGTTTACGCGGTTCAATGGCACCAAAAACGGAGGAAGATGTTGCCTTAGCAGGAACAAATTCCAGTGAAACACAAGACAAGCCAGAAGCGTTGGCTGGCAGTAATTCGGGCGAACCGAAGGAAATTGCCCGCTCTGGTTCAAACGCGGTGGAAGAAGAAGAGCCCCACGAGTCTTTTAAAGACGAAGCGAAAAAGATCTTGAAAGAGATCGAAGAAAAAATCGATCCTAAGAAATAGAGAAAGAACGATCCATGGATAATTATTTAGAGATTTATGCGCACTGGTATCCGCGAAGCTACGGCTTGAAGGACTACCCGACAGAATGTCACGTGACCTATTCTGGCGCGGAACGGAAGGAACGATTTGAAAAGCTGACAGAAGCTCAGCAAGCGTTCATCCATCAACAAAGAAAATATGAAGTACGTTCGCTGTTTTTGCAAAAGCACTATTTGCAGACCTCCGACTGGGAATTTGTCGCACTGAATATTGATGACGAATACGAGCGCGGTGTTCACAGTCAATTGACGTGCGCTTGCGGACGTCCGTTGAAATACCAATTCGTGATCGAATCGAAGATCAAGCAGCAGGAGATTCGCTTAGGGATTCAACATTTCAAGGATCATCTGGGCATCTCCCAGCAGGTCGCGGAGGAAATCAAAAAGGGCGTGGCTCATGTAGATTTGGCATTGGATGAATTGCTGTGGCTGACGGAGAAGGGCATCCCTTTTCCCGAGGACCTCTGGCAACGCTATGTGTTTGCCTATTACCGCAACAATACTTTGCGACGGCCCCTTTCTCTGAATCAAAAGCTGGCGGCGCGGGTCGTTCGTTTCCGTGATGCAAAGATGCCGTTGTTTATCGGTGATTACCTCAGTGTCGTGACGGAGATCAACCAAGTGGACCGCGAAGCCTTTGATCGGCAGGAGAAGAATTTCTTAGCAGATAAAACAGTGTTTGAATCGTATTTAGAGGATTTTCAGCAAGACATCCAAGCCCCTGTGTATCTGGAACGGAAATTTTGGGGACGGAAGCTGACGGACTTCATTCGTCTGGAACGTTATGGGACGGAAACCTATCCAGAAGCGAAGGAGCGGTATTTCGATGATCTGCTTTCTTTCTTGCTTGTGCTGAAGGACCCTAAAAAAGCGGAACGAAGCATTCGCAGCTTTGTGCTTTTCCATGAGAAAAAATATGGCAATGCTGAGCTGACGGCTTTTCTGATTGAAAAATATCAGCAGTATCACTTTTCCCAAAATTTCTTCTTAGCGATCCCGAAGGTTTATCGTGCCGGGATTCGCAAGGCGATCCAACGAAAGCAAAAGAATTAAAAAGAAGTTCCAAGCCGAATTTGAGCTTGGAACTTCTTTTTAGTTGAGCTTATAGCGCAGCACCGTTTTTTGTTTTTCAGGCGCGACTTTTCGCGGATCGGAAAGGTAGATTTCCCGATGGATGTAGTTTCCCATCGTGCGGGTTTTTTGCAGCTCGTTTTCCTCCATGAAGGCGTGCATTTTGGCAAAGGTCGCTGGCTCGTCATCGTAGGAACCGAGGTGGATCGTCTGCACCACACGTCCTTCTTCGTATTCGATGAAGGCGGCTTCTTTGATAAAAGGATTTTGTTTCTTTTTGAAGGTTGGTTCAACGATCGCCAGAAAATCTTCCTTGGAGATGCGATCGGGTTGGCGGATCATGATCTGGTAGAGCAATTCATCTTTAATGATCGGTCCGTCGCCAGGGTCTGTTTCAGAAGTCCAGACTCCCTCTAGCGGATAAACGGTGTATTCAAAAGGTTCACCGATCTCGCCTTTTTTTACTTTCATCCGCAAGGCGTAAGAGAGGGCATAGAGCGCGCCGATTTGTTCTGCAAATAACGCGCTGTTGGGGTCGCCATGACCGGATAAGCAGATAAAGTTATACGCTGGGATCGTCTGGACCTCGATTTTTTTCGGTAGATACATTTGCTTTTCAGCTTTTCGCCATTCATGCTTCATTGTTTTGCTCCTCCAGTAACTGTTCTAAAACAACCATCACGCCAGAATCGTTATTTGACGGTGCGCGGTGCTTAGCGGTCTCGATCACTGCGGGACTGCTCGCTGCCATCGCATAGCTGTTGGGTGTTAACCCGAGCATCTCCAGATCGTTGTTCGCATCACCAAAAGCAGCCAGATGCTCCGGAGAGACATGCCAACGGTCCAACAGCCATTGGATCGCGGCGCCTTTGTTCATTCCTGGGATAATGATATCCACACTGCCGTGACCGCTGGCGACGGCTTTGATCTCGTCCTTAAAGACGTCATTCATCTCAGTGACGAAGGCGGCGACTCTGTCTATAGGCAGGTCTAAAGCGAATTTTACAAAACGGTCCTCAGAAGGCAGCTCATCAAAGGAATCCAGTTCCTTTAGACGGTGATAATAGACGCGAGAAAAGTCGCGAATCGCTTGCGGGGTCTCTTTCAAAATATACGCCGAATCAATCCCGCAGACGATCACGTCAAGGTCCAGCTCATGAGCAGCTATAAAGGCCAGTATTCGTTCGACTCGTTCGGGTGAAAAGCTTTTGCTGCGAAGCAAACGTCCCTGCTCAAAAATCAACGCCCCATTTTCCGACACGAACGTGAGCTGGTCTTCATGTTCTGGGAAGAAGGACTTCAGTTGATAATATTGATTCCCGCTGGCGACGATGAAATGAATCTGGTGCTCTTGGAACCGCTTAAATAAGTTGGCGAAGCGTTCGTTATCATAGGTATTATCTGACCTTAAAAAAGTTCCGTCCATATCAACGGCAATTGCTTGGATCATTGTATTCCTCCTTATTCGTAGTTGCTGATAAAACCAGTGTACGTGATTTGAATAAATAACGCAAAAAACAATCAATAGACTGTGTAATCTTTGGATTTTATGGGATAATATAGGGTGCACGTACCACATTAGTAGGAGTTGAGATGGGATGTTTGATTCGCAAAAAGTGAAAGATCTAAATGAATTGGAGTTGATCGTTTATACCTTTATCGTGGAAAATATGGAACGCATAGGGCGTCTGACGATCCGTGACCTTTCTGACAGCTGCCATGTCTCTACGTCAACAATTTTACGATGCCTAAATAAGCTCGGATATTCGGGCTATACAGAGTTCAAGTATGCACTAAAGGAAAATCTTTCACGAAAGGGCCAATCTTTTGAAGCCTTTTATGATGCGACGGTCCATGTCGACGCGTTTCTAAAAAAAGTCAACAATGAAGGGTATCACACGGTGATCGATCCTGCGATCGACTTGATCGTCGGTAGTAAACATCTTGTTTTTACAGGAATAGGGACAAGCGGGACGCTGGGAACCTACGGCGCACGCTATTTTTCAAACCTGCAATTCAATGCCTATGCCATTACCGATCCCTTTATCCCTGTGCCGACACGTGGCTTGGATACGACGCTTGTCGTGGTACTTTCTGTTTCTGGAAAAACGACGGAGATCATCAAGCAGATCGAGGATTTCAGACGGTACGGTGCCAAAATTTTGAGCATCACCAACGATCAGCATTCCATTATTGCCCAGATGGCCGATTTTAATATTTCCTATTATATGCCGGAAGTTTCGGGTCCTGATCCGAACGATGAGGCCATCAATTTGACCACACAGGTCCCCGTCATCGCTTTGTTGGAGATATTGGCCCATCAATCGTATCAACGAGACAATCACTAAAAAGCCAACCGATTTTTTTAAAAGTAGCAGCCGGGCTGTCCAAAACAGTCGGACTGTTTTTTTTATTGGAACATGTTTCTGACGATTCCAGAAGTATTCCAATCGCAGAAAGCATCGCTTATGATAATACTGTAAACGGATACAAAAAATGCGAATGGCCATCGCTGCAAAAAAATTATTTTATTTAAGGAGAATTATTTATGAATAACTTTATCAATGAGAAATTATTACCCCCGATTCTAAAATTTGTAAATACAAAAGCAATCACGGCGTTGCGAAACGGGATGCTGTACACGATGCCCTTTACGATCGTCGGTTCCGTCTTCTTACTTTTAGCGAATTTCCCGATTCCCGCAGTTTCAGAGTGGGTAGCCAGCAGCGGTTTAGATGTTTATTTTAACGAAGCATTCGGAGCATCCTTTGCAATTATGTCGATTTTTGCTGTCATGGGTATCGCGAACTCTTATGTAAAAGAAGAAGGCTTTGAAGGCTTGCCCGCTGGGATGATCGCGCTAGTGGTCTTCTTGTTGACACAGCATTCAACTGCAACAAATGCAGAAACAAACGCAGTCGTATCGAACGTCATCGACAAGACATGGACAGGCGGTCAAGGAATGATCAGTGCGATCCTGGTTGGTCTATTCGTTGGTTGGGCGTATTCTTGGTTCTTGAAACGCGACATTCGGATCAAATTACCAGAACAAGTACCTGCAAACGTAGCCAACTCATTTACCGCATTGATTCCAGCAGCGGTGATCACGACCTTCTCATTGATCGTCTATGTGATTTTTGACAAAGTCTTCAATACAACAGTTGTAGAAGCTATTTATAAAGTGATCCAAACACCGATGCAAGGGGTGACCGATACCTTTGGCGGTGCGATGATGCTCGGTTTCTTAGTACCATTCTTGTGGTTCTTCGGCGTTCACGGATCAACCTTGGTCGGCGGGATCATGGGTCCGATCTTACAAGCGAACTCATTAGAAAACACAGCGATTTTAAATTCAGGAAAAGAATTGACCGTTGCCAATGGCGGACACATCGTGACACAACAATTTTTGGACCAATTTATGACTGTTACTGGTGCAGGGATGACGATCGGGATCGTGATGTTCATGGTCATGTTCGCTCGCTCCGCGCAGTTTAAACAATTAGGGCGTTTGGCATTGCTGCCCGCATTCTTTAATATCAACGAACCGATTTTATTTGCGACACCGATCGTAATGAATCCAATCATGGCTCTGCCATTTATTTTGACACCGATGATTTCAGGAGTCATCACGTACTTCTCCTTGTATTCAGGTCTCGTACCATTATTTACCGCGGTACAAGTACCATGGACAACACCGCCGATCATTTCTGGTTTCTTAGTTGGTGGATGGAGAACCGCATTGTTGCAGGCAGTCGTATTAGTGTTAGGCTTCTTTATCTACCTGCCATTTGTTCGTAAAGTGGATTCATTGAACTACCTGCAAGAAAAAGGTGAAAGCATGGAGCAAATCGAGAAGGAATTGGAAAACGGAGAAAAAACCGCAGACGGACAAGCAACGGTTTAAACAAAAGAGGATTGAAGAGGTAAGCTTATGAGTATTTTTAAAGAGAACTTTTTATGGGGCGGCGCAGTTGCCGCCCATCAATTAGAAGGCGGATGGCAAGATGGCGGAAAGGGCGTCAGTGTAGCTGATGTGATGACCGTCGGTGCCCATGGCGTTCCGCGCCGCATTACAAACGGAGTGCTAGAAGGAGAAAATTACCCCAATCATGAGGCCATTGATTTTTACGGCCGTTATAAAGAAGACGTAAAATTATTTGCTGAGTTGGGCTTGAAATGTTTTCGTACATCCATCGCTTGGACGCGTATCTTCCCCAAGGGTGACGAAGCAGAGCCGAACGAAGCAGGGCTGCAGTTTTACGATGACCTCTTCGATGAATGTCTAAAGTATGGGATCGAACCCGTGATCACCTTGTCGCATTTTGAGATGCCTTATCATTTAGTGACCGAATATGGCGGTTGGAAAAATCGGAAGATGATTGACTTCTTCGCCCGTTTTTCAGAAGTCTGCTTCACTCGCTATAAAGACAAAGTGACGTACTGGATGACCTTCAATGAGATCAATAACCAAACGAACTATTACGAAGATTTTGCCCCATTCACGAATTCCGGTCTAAAATTTGACGCGGAAGATGATCGGGAAAAAATCATGTACCAAGCGGCGCATTATGAGCTGGTGGCAAGTGCCAAAGCGATCGAGATCGGATACCAGATCAATCCAAACTTTGAGATCGGCTGTATGATCGCCATGGTACCGATCTATCCCTATTCGTGCAGTCCATCAGATATGATGGCGGCGACAGTGGCGATGCAGCGTCGGTACTGGTTCACAGATGTTCATTGCAAAGGGCGTTATCCGAGTTATATGAAGGCGTACTTTGATCGAAAACAATTCGACTTAGATATTACGACAGAAGATGAAGTGCAATTGACGAAAGGGACCGTTGATTACATTGGGTTCAGCTACTATATGTCTTTTGCTGTGAAGGATCATGACAAAGGACCTGCGTACGATTATGACGAAGCGCATGATTTAGTAGAAAATCCTTACGTGAAAGCATCAGAATGGGGCTGGCAAATCGATCCTACAGGGCTGCGATATGCCATGAATTGGTTCAATGATCGGTACGAGCTGCCGCTATTCATCGTTGAGAACGGCTTCGGGGCAGTAGATGAAATCGGTGACGACGGTGAGATCCACGACGAGTATCGAATCGATTATTTACGGGAGCACATTGAAGCCATGCAAGAAGCAGTCATTTATGACGGCATCGATTTGATGGGGTATACACCTTGGGGCTTTATTGATTTGGTTTCTGCTGGGACGGGTGAAATGAAAAAAAGGTACGGCTTCATTTATGTCGATAAAAACAATGAGGGTCAAGGGACATTGGAACGCAGTAAAAAGGATTCGTTTTATTGGTTCCAAAACGTGATCGCCAGCAATGGCGAAAAGCTTTAGGAGGAATAGGGATGAGTGAAAAAACGATTATGTTGATCTGCAACGCTGGAATGAGTACCAGCATGTTAGTGACGAAGATGCAAAAAGCCGCAGAAACGCAAGGACTGGACGTAGATATTTTTGCGATCGCTGCCGCAGAAGCGACAAATAAGCTGGAACAAAGAAAAATCGACACTGTCTTATTGGGTCCGCAAGTCCGCTTCATGCAAAAGCAATTTGAAGAAAAGCTGACACCTCTGGGGATTCCGGTAGAGGTCATCAATATGACTGATTATGGAATGATGAATGGTGAAAAGGTACTGGATCAAGCGGTCAGTATGATCAACAGCTAGATCCTGCAATGAAAAAATGAAGGGGGTACCCTATGGAACAAGAAAATTTAGAAGCAGTCATGGGATTGATCATTCATGGCGGCAATGCCAAAAGCAATGCGATGGAAGCCATCCAAGAAGCAAAGGATGGGGATTTCCAATTAGCCGATGAAAAAATCAAACAAGCAGAGGAATCACTTGTCGAAGCGCATCACTCACAAACAGGATTGTTAACAAAAGAAGCCCAAGGCGAACACCTCGACCTGAACCTCCTGACTGTCCACAGTCAAGACCATCTGATGACCTCCATTGCCTTTACCGACTTGGCAAAAGAAATCATCGATGTCTACAGAAAAATAAGTGCATAAAAAATCCCACACCCTGATTCCCTAAATCAAGGTGTGGGATTTTTGCGAGTTCCACTTTGCGAGTTCCACTTCGCGTTTTACGCGATTAGTGGAATCGTATGCGCATGAAAATAACTCTCATTTTCCGATCTTTAGGAAAATGAATACATTACAAAGAGTTAGCCGCGAGTTCCACTTCGCGTTTTACGCGATTAGTGGAATCGTATGCGCACGAAAATAACTCTCATTTTCCGGTTTATAGGAAAATGAATACATTACAAAGAGTTAGCTGCGAGTTCCACTTTGCGAGTTCCACTTCGCGATTAGTGGAATCGTATGCGCAGGAAAACAAGCATACCTTCGTGGTTTACATCTGACGAATAAAGGCAATTTTCTCTTGGATAGATGCTATCTCAGTGCCGATAGCAGTCAGAAAATCCATGATCTCTTGCTTTTCTTCTTTTGAGTGGATGTCTTTGACATTGATCTTTTCAAAATTTTCTTGGATCGTTTTTAAATTGATCAAACTTCCCGTCACATGCATCTTCTTATTGATATTTTCAATTGTGTCCAAAACCCAACTTCCTTCCCCGAGCGGTCTCACTTTCTCATCTTCAGTCCCCCGACTAGATGCTTTTACGGTTTGATATAGGCATAGCCTTTTGCTTGCAGTTCGATCAAATCCAATACACCTGCAGGAACGACGACGACATTGTCTGGTAGCTGTTCCTTCGTGATCTTATTGGCACGCATTGCGTTGTTGCAGGCATGGAAGGTCACGCCTTCCGTGGCGATAAATGCTTGATTTTCCGGTGAGAGATACCCGTTGATTGCTTTTCCATTTACTAAAACAATGATAGCGATTTTATAGGGTTCTTTCAATAAGTTTTTAACATTGCTGGCTGTTTCAGCCCATTTTTCTAAGTCATCAATATGGAATACGACGTTCATTTTTACACCTTATTTCTTAATAATCATGTTGATTGCTTGTTCTAATTTTTGTGCCTGTTCTTCAGGGTTATTGTCAGGATTTTCAAAACAGTTCTTCAGATTTTCGGCTACGATCATCCCCATCACGCGATCAATGCTTGAGCGTACTGCGCTTAATTGAGTGATGATATCCATACATTCCTTCTCCTCATCGATCATTTTCTGCACTCCGCGAATCTGCCCTTCCGTTCGTTTTAAACGGTTGAGAATCTTTTTGTCTTCAATCTCCACGCACGTTCACTTCCTTTATTTCTCTAGTTAAGAAGAATATACCTACTCAGGGTATATTTCGTCAAGCAGATTGTTTTTCAACCCGCTTGTATGAAAACAGAGTAGTTGACAGAAAAGCTTTCTTTGTGGTAAAAATACCCTGCTAGGTATTTTTGATAAAGAAAAAGGAGGCTGTAAAATGTTTCAGCTATTTAAACGAATCCCGACCATTTCAACACAGGATTTGGCTGAAAGAATGGATCAATCCATCTCTTTGCTTGATGTTCGTACAGCAGAGGAATACCGTAGAGGGCATATTGCAAAGGCGAAAAATTATCCATTGAATAAGATCGATCGTTACCAGGGGAAAGAAAAGGAAGTGTATGTCATTTGCCAATCTGGCATGCGCAGCAAGCAAGCAGCCAAGGTGTTACTGAAAAAAGGGTATCACGTAACGAATGTTCAAGGCGGAATGAATCGTTGGCAAGGTGCCACTAGAGGAGGAAAATAGAATGAAAATTATCATTGTAGGTGGTGTGGCAGGCGGTATGTCCGCGGCAACGCGTCTGCGTCGCTTGATGGAGGATGCGGAGATCCTCGTTCTGGAAAAGGGGCCGTTTGTCTCGTTTGCCAATTGTGGATTGCCTTATTATGTTTCTGGTGAAATCGCTGATCGAGAAGCGTTATTGGTCCAGACACCGGAATCCCTAAGTGCCCGCTTCAACCTAGATGTTCGTCCGTTTCATGAGGTCACAGCTATTTCTCCCGATAAGAAGACTGTAACGATCAAAAATGAGCAAGGTACTTTTGAAGAGACCTATGACAAGCTGATCTTATCCCCAGGAGCAAAACCGTTGATCCCAGAAATGGCAGGAGTAACGGAAGCAACCAATGTGTATAGTTTGCGCAATGTGCCTGACTTAGATCAGATCATGGCCGCTTTAGCGAAGAAGCCGGCGACAGCTACAGTGATCGGAGCTGGATTTATTGGGCTGGAAATGGCAGAAAATTTGAGTTCACGGGGTATAAAGGTGACGGTGGTTGAAAAAGCCCCCCATGTTTTACCGCCATTAGACGAAGAAATGGCCGCCTTTGTCCAGAACGAACTGATTCGTAACGACGTTCGCGTCATCACTGGAGAATCGGCGCAACGTTTCACTGAACAGGGACAAAAAATAGTTTTAACAAACGGAGAAGTGTTACAGTCAGATATGACGATTCTTTCAGTAGGTGTACGACCTGAAAGCAGTCTAGCCAAAGACGCGGGCATAAAAACCGGTTTTGGCGGCGGCATCATGGTAGATGAAACCTATCAAACCAGTGCATCGGACATTTACGCAGTCGGTGACGCCATCGTAGTGAAGCAGCAGATCAGCGAAGAGGATGCACTGATCGCGCTAGCTTCTCCAGCAAATCGTCAAGGCCGGCAAGTGGCGGATGTTATTGCCGGCTTGAAGCGAAGCAACCGCGGGAGTATCGGTACAGCAATCGTGCGTGTGTTTGACCTTGCGGCAGCCTCAACCGGTCTGAGTGAACGAACCGTTAAACAGTCGGGATTAGACTATCAAGTGGTCCATGTTTCTGGAAAAGATCATGCGAGTTATTATCCAGGTGCCAGCGAGTTAACGTTAAAACTGGTGTTTGAACCAAAAACGGGGAAACTATATGGCGCACAAGGTGTCGGCGGGAAGGGCATCGACAAGCGTATCGACATTTTGGCTACAGCTATTAAAGGTGGATTGACGATTTTCGATTTGCCGGAATTAGAATTCACCTATGCCCCGCCGTTTGGTTCTGCGAAAGATCCTGTAAACATGTTAGGCTACGCGGCAATCAACCTGTCTGAAGGCATCAGCGATTCGATCCAATGGTCTCAATTGAAGGAAGCGCAGGAAAGGGGCTATCAGCTATTAGATGTTCGAAATCCTGAAGAATTAGCCAATGGCCGCTTTCCCGATGCGCTTTCGATTCCTTTGAATCAATTAAGAGACAGAGTTTCTGAATTAGATCCAACCAAGGCGTACATCGTCAGCTGCCACAGCGGGCTGCGAAGCTATGTGGCTGAACGCTTGCTCAAGCAAAAAGGATTCAAAGTAAAAAATTTGGATGGCGCGTTTGCGCTGTATAAAACGGTAAGACCGGAGGAATTACTTTATGACTAGTTCAATCGCAATGAAGGATTTTTACCCACTCGCACAACAAGAAGAAATCGCGATCCTTGATGTTCGTGAGTCGTATGAATATGAAATGGGGCACGTCCCCAAAGCAAAAAACGTTCCATTAAGTCAGCTAGCGAATGCAATGAAAACACTTGATCCAGAAAAAAAGTATTACCTCATTTGCCAATCAGGAGCGCGCTCAGAAAACGCGTGCGGCCTGTTAAGCAATCAGGGCTACAACGTGACAACTGTTTTAGGCGGCACTTCAGCCTGGCCAGATGAATTGACACGATGAGTTCAGTTTTTAAAATTTAGCACTAAGAGACACCAGTTACTTTCGAGTAATTGGTGTTTTTATTTTGATTCGTTTGCTTTTATTTAAAAAAATTAGTTCTACAGATTGACAAAATGAAAGTAAATGATAATATAAGAGTGTAAATAAAAACAAAAAGGAGTAAACAAATGATTGAACTAAAGAAATTAGCAAATATGGTGGATCACACATTATTAAAAGCGGATGCAACTAAAGAAGGGTTTGAGAGATTGTGTAGAGAAGCGGATGAATATGGGTTCAAAATGGTAGCGATCAACTCTTATCCAGTTGCGATGTGTCGGGATTTTTTGAAGGATAGTGAGGTTCATGTAGGGGCGGCGATCGGATTTCCATTAGGGCAAACGACGATTGAAACGAAAGTATTTGAGGTGCAGGATGCCATTAAAAATGGGGCAGACGAAATTGATTACGTGATCAATATCGGCAAATTAAAGGAAGGTGATAATGCGTATATTCGTGAAGAAATGAAAGCAATCGTAAATGCTTCCCGTGAAGGCAAGATCCTTAGCAAAGTCATTCTAGAAACGTGCTATTTAACAAATGAAGAAAAAATCACTGTTTGTGAAATCGCTAAGGAAATCAAACCTGATTTTGTAAAAACATCCACAGGCTTCGGTACAAACGGCGCTACAGTGGAAGATGTCGCACTCATGAAAAAGGTTGTTGGAGATAAGGTAAAGGTAAAGGCTGCTGGAGGGATTCGTGATTTAGACACCGCGCTAAAAATGTTAGAAGCTGGGGCAGAACGATTAGGAACAAGTTCGGGTATCAAAATTGTGGAAGAGTATAAACAGTCGATAAAGGAGTAAATAAATGACAGAAATTCGCGATGTATTGAAAGCAGCATTCATAAATTTTGATTTAAAAGCGATTGAAAAACAGGCAGCGATCATTGAACTTGCGAGCACCTTCGTTTCAGAAGGTGTTGTTGGAAATGAGAACGTTTACTTGGATGCTGTAATGAAGAGAGAAGAAGAAAGTACCACCGGGATCGGCTTTGGGGTGGCGATCCCTCACGGAAAGAGTGCTGCTGTAACCGTTCCAGCGCTGGCATTTGGACGGAGTCATGAAGGGATTCAGTACGATTCGATGGATGGCAAGCCAGTCCATCTGATGTTCTTGATCGCCGTACCTGAAACGTCAAATGACGAGCACCTGAGAATTTTAAGCAAACTCTCCCGTAAACTAATGCATGAGGATGTCCGTCAAAAGCTGATGACTGCCACAAATGTAGAAGAAATCTATCAGATTTTTGAATAGGAAAGGGTGGAAAAAATGAAAATTGTTGGGATAACATCGTGCTCGACCGGGATCGCGCACACCTATATGGCAGCAGAAAATTTAGAGATCGCGGCTAAGAAAAGAGCTATTGAGATTAAAGTGGAGACGCAGGGATCGATCGGAGCAGAAAATGTTTTGACCGCACAAGAAATTGCAGAGGCAGATGCTGTGATCATTGCGGCCAGTACATCAGTTAACAAGGATCGCTTCAATGGGAAGCGTTTGTTGGAAGTCGACGTGACAGAAGCCATTGATCATCCAGATGATCTTTTCGATCGTGCGCCTAATGCGGCGATTTATTCTACCTCAGCAGAAGTGAAGTCAGAAGCAAAATCAGAAAAAAGCGGGATTTATAGTCACCTGATGACAGGCGTTTCCTATATGATTCCTTTTGTTGTTGCAGGAGGGATCTGTATCGCATTAGCCTTTGCTTTCGGTGGGATCAATGCTGAAGGAGATCTGGCTGCAGCGATCAATGAGCTTGGCGGTATCGCTATGGGATTGATGTGGCCTATCCTGGGCGGATACGTTGCTTTTTCGATCGCGGATCGACCAGGACTTGTACCAGGGATGGTCGCTGGGATGATCGCCTCTTCCATGAATGCGGGCTTTTTAGGCGCGTTATTAGGCGGGTTCCTAGCAGGTTATACCGTATTTGGATTGAAGAAGGTTTTAAAATTACCACCTGCTTTTTCAGGATTATTGCCTGTATTGATCCTTCCGGTCGTATCGGTATTAGTTGTTGGTCTGGTAATGAAATTTATTGTAGGTATTCCGATCACGGCTTTAAATGAAGGAATCACGAATTGGTTGAACAGTTTATCAGGAATGAATTCTGTCTTGTTAGGACTGCTTTTAGGCGGGATGATGGCCATCGATCTAGCGGGACCGATCGGGAAAGCCGCATACTTTTTCGGTGTCGCCTCGCTGACGAATTTAGGCGTGGGAGAAACGAGTATGGTGATGGCAGCAGTGATGGTCTCTGGAATGGTTCCACCGTTAGCAATGGCGTTATCTTCAACCGTTTTAGGTAAAAATTTATATAGTAAAGAAGAACGTGAAGCAGGAAAATCTGCTTGGGTCTTGGGATTGTCATTTATTTCTGAAGGCGCGATTCCTTTTGCAGCGGCAGATCCGATCCGTGTATTGGCTTCTGTGACAGTCGGTTCAGCAATTACTGGTGCTCTGTCAATGATCTTTAAGTGCGGGATCGCGGTTCCTCATGGCGGATTTTTCGTTTTCTTGATCCCAAGAGCAGTGGAAAATGTCTTGCTTTATATCGTGGCGTTAGCAATCGGAACAGCAATCAGCGGTTTTTTGGTGACAACAGTAAAAGTATTTTCGCAGAAGAAACAAGCAGCTAAGGAGTAATGATCGGCATGACAGAATGGATAAATATTTGTTTGATAGGTACTGGACGAGCAGGCATGATCCACGGAAAAAACTTCGCTCGGCGAATTGAGAATGCTAAATTGATTGCCTTATGTGATCCGTCAAAAGAAAGTTTAGACGGTGCTCAACAGGAATTGAACTGCCAATACGTTTATGAAGATTACCGAGAGGTCATGAAAAATCCTGAGATACACGCTGTCGTGATCGTGACTCCGACAAGTTATCACAAGGAGATCGCACTGGCAGCAGCGGCAGCAAAAAAACATATTCTCTGTGAGAAGCCATTGGCGATGGATGAAACAGAATGTTTGGAAATGATTCAAGCGGCAGAGGACAATCAAGTGAAGCTGCAGGTCGGGTTTATGCGTCGCTTCGATGCCAGTTTTCAGGAAGCAAAAAAAGTCGTGGATTCTGGGGCGATCGGGGAGGTCGTTTTAGTGAAATCATTGACCCATGGTCCAAGTAAACCAAAACCATGGATGTTTGATATTCGGCAGAGTAATGGGCCGATCGGGGAAGTAAACAGCCACGACCTGGATACCTTACGCTGGTTAACGGGCAGTGAAGTGGAGAGTATTTACGCCAATGGCGGCAATTACCGTTCGCCGGAAGTGAAAGACGAGTACCCAGACTATTATGATACAGTAGCGATGAATCTACGCTTTATGGACGGAAAATTAGGGTTGATCGACGGCGCGCAATATGTTCAATATGGCTATGACGCACGGACAGAGATTCTTGGAACAAAGGGAAGCATCTTAGTTGGTGATCAGGGAAAACACAATATCTTCGTAGCAACTAGCGACCAGCAGTTGACCCAACCAACGATGCATAGCTGGATGTATTTATTCAGAGATGCATACATGGCGGAGGATCAGGCCTTCATTGATTGTATTTTAACTGACACGGAGCCGCAGTGTACGGGAAGAGACGGATTGATGGCGGTTCGATTAGTCAATGCAGGATTGACCTCTTTGTTGGAAAATAGAATTGTCGAGGTGGAGAAGGAATGAAAGCAATCCAATTATTAGGCAAAGAAAACATTCGATTAAATGAAGTAGAAAAACCGACGATAACCGAAAAAGAAGTTTTGATAAAGGTCAAAGCAGCGTCGATTTGCGGGACCGATGTACGAATGTACAAAAATGGGTATCCTACGGCAAGCGAAGAGACTCCTTTGACTTTGGGACACGAGATCTCAGGGGATATCGTCGAAGTTGGCGCTGCGGTGAATTTTTACGAAGCAGGTATGCGGGTGGCGATCGCACCAAATATGGGCTGCGGGATCTGTGATCAGTGTGTTCAAGGGAATACACATTTATGTGAAACCTATGAAGCTTTTGGTATCAACTTGCCTGGTGGGTTCGCTGAATATTTGGTGATACCGGAAAAAGCTGTACGTCAGGGAAATATCTCATTGATACCAGATCAATTGTCTTATGAAGAGGCGGCGTTGATCGAGCCCTTTAGTTGTGTGTTCAATGGGCAGGAAATTGCTGGAAATAAGCCGGGAGATACGGTGTTGATCATTGGATCTGGCCCGATCGGTATCATGCATGCGATGCTGGCACGAGCAAGAGGCGCGGGGAAAGTGATGATGAATGATTTATCGGAAGCGCGTTTAGCGGATGCTAAAAAAATGATCCCCGATTTGGTTCCATTGACCTCGGACAACTTGAAGGAAAAAATAGCGGCAGAAACGAATAACCATGGGGTGGATCTGTGTATCATCGCGGCCCCCGCTCCACAGGCGCAAGAAGCAAGTTTTCAGTATATGGCAATGAATGGTCGTTGTCTCTTCTTTGGCGGTTTGCCAAAAGAAAAAGAAGAGGTTCGGTTAAACACCAATATTCTTCACTATAAACAATTAGGCGTTTTCGGCTGTACACGTGCAAGTTTGATGGGGTATCGAATGTCGGCGCAGCTAGTTGCTAGCGGAAGGATTCCATTAAAGGACTTAATTACTAAACGCTACGCAATCGATCAATTCGATGAGGCTTTAGAGAATGCCAAGAATGCCATTGGGTTAAAGAATGTGATTGTTTTCAAAGATTAATTTTAGTTTGATTGCTTCCATTTTCAGTTTCTTTTATAATGAAACAAAACACAAAAAGGTGAGAAAATATGGATGATCAATTGTATGCAGAAGAAAGAAAGCAGTCTATCGTTAATTTAGTCAATGAGAAAAATCGAATGCAAGTGGCCGAGCTGGCAGAAATTTTTAATGTGACAGGTTCAACGATTCGCAATGATCTGCGTGAACTCGAAAACGAAGGGCTAGTGACGCGTACACATGGCGGGGTAATCAAGCGAGACTTTCAACGCAGCGTCGAGATCATTCCAAAAAGCCGCGAATTTACGAGTGAAAAATACCAAATCGCCGAGCGAGCCGTTCGATTGATCGAGGAAAATGACATTTTGGCGATTGATACCGGAACTTCTTGCCGCGCCTTTGCTGAAAAATTGATCAACAGTCCTTTAAAGCGTTTGACCATTTTGACGTATGATCTAGAGATCGCCTTATTATTGAGTGAAAAAACCAATTATCAGGTGCAAGTCATCGGCGGCGCGATTCGCAATGGCTATCCCTATGTTTCTGGAAGCTCTGTAGCACTTGGGTTGGCAGGTTTCTCTGTCGATAAAGTCATTTTAGGGACGACTTCTTTTGATAAAAAGTACGGTCATTCAACACCTAACTATGAGACAGCGGAAATGAAAAAGAGTCTGATCAATATCGGGCGAATAAAAATCGTCCTTTGCGAGTCTAGTAAAATTAATCAGCGGAGCTTCAAACAATTTGCTACGCCAGACGAATGTGATTACTTGATTACGGACAAGCACATGACAAGAGAACAGCAGCAGGACATTGATGAGTTGAAGATCAACTTGCTGATCGTATAAAAGAAAGCCTGTTTACTTCCCAATCCAGGAAAGTAAACAGGCTTTTTTTAGGCGAAAAGTGAGCCGATGAAATAAAGGACCGGGTAAAGGACCATGAGTGCAGACATGGCCTTTAAAACGATCGGGAAGGTCGTCCGTTTGTCCTGCAAGGCACGATACCGTTTCAGGTTCTGCCAGTTTTTAGGAAACAGGAAGACTAAAAACAAAACCGTCCAAGGAGCCAGACCAGCAACGACCAGAACGATCAACCATAAGAAGCTGAAGACATAGACACTTAAGAGGACTTTTACCGCAGCTGGTTTTCCTAAGTAATATACCAATGTTTTGCGGTGGTTTTCGATGTCCTCTTCCAGGTCACAGGTATTATTTGCCAGTAAATTATTGAACATCATCAAGACGAGGGGCAAGCTGATCAAAAATACGTTGCCGATCATGGCAGGTGTGATCGCATGCGTCTGATAAACGGTTAGATAATAGCTGACTACAGTAATGAAAAAACCGCTGGCAGTTCCTGTCAACGCCTCCGCGATGGGCAGACTATTCAAAGGACGCCGGCCATAGGAATAGAAGAGTCCAATATAAAAGCCAATGATCCCCAACACACCGATCACCCAATTTGTTCGCCAAACCAAAACCAATCCTAATAGGAAAGAAATCAACAAATTGCCCAAATAAAAATTCCGCACGAAGCGCAGGTCTAAGTGATCCCGGCCAATGATGTTGGTCTGCTGCTTGTACTTCTCGTCAGAAGCATTGCGATAGTCCATATAATGGTTAAAAACGTTCACTGTGATATGGAACATCACGATGATCAAGACAAATAGAAAGAATTCAGGACTGGGTACACTATTTAATTGAAAGTTTGCGATGGCATATCCTAATAAAATAATAAAAAGATTCAGCGGTGCCGTATAGATTTCCGTCAATTCCCAAAATTGTTTAAACGTAAGATGCTTCAAAGTCATCCTCCTTCTTTTTTTGCGCTTTTTTTAACGTACAACTAGTTGAAATGTTGAATAGAAGATAAGCAGAATAGGAAGTCCTTTTCAAAAATAGCGAGGTTTGAATCATTTGTCCAATAGTTTGTTTAAGAGCAGGGAAAGGGTTTCAATTATAAAGGTATTATATTGCGTTAATGTTCGTGTTTTACTCTTTTCACAGATTATTGTTTACTTATTATCGTGTTTATTATATGATTATCCACGTTGTTTGAAAAAACATGCTATTATTTTACGAACATTTTTTTAGAATGTAGGGGGAGTATCATGAAAGGGAAAATAAATTCCTATTTTGAACTTGAAAAACTAAATACAACTGTAAAAAGAGAGATATTGGCGGGCTTTACTACCTTTATTTCGATGGCGTATATTCTTTTTGTCAATCCTAGTGTACTAGGCGCCTCCGGTATGGACGAAGGGGCTGTCTTCACTGCGACAGCACTAGCTAGTGCATTGGGCTGTATCTTGATGGGGGTTCTTGCACGGTATCCGATAGCGACGGCACCTGCACTAGGGATCAATGCTTTCTTTGCCTATTCTGTCTGTATCGGTATGGGGATTCGCTGGGAGACCGCTTTAGCAGGAGTTTTTGTGGCATCGCTGATTTTTATTTTAATCACGATTTTCAAATTACGGGAAATGATCATTGACGCGATCCCTTCTGATTTGAAATATGCGATCTCTGGCGGGATCGGCCTCTTTATTGCCTTCTTGGGATTAAGCGAGGGCGGCATCATCGTCGCGAATAAATCGACGTTGGTTGGTCTGGGCTCAATGAGCGTGGGAACGACATGGTTGACGGTATTCGGTTTGATCGTTACGTCGATCTTAATGGTACGACGCGTTCCTGGCGGGATTTTTATCGGGATGGTCGCGACGACATTGCTAGGGTTAGTAACCGGTCTGATCCAAGCACCGACGCACATTGTTTCGGCGGCGCCAAGTTTGAAGCCGACCTTCTTAGTCGCTTTGAATCACGTGAAGGATATCAATACGCTGCAGCTTTGGGTCGTTGTCTTGACCTTCCTGCTGGTGACTTTTTTTGATACTGCTGGAACGTTGGTAGGTTTAGCCAATCAAGCAGGCTTCATGAAGGACAATAAAATGCCCCGTGTCGGAAAAGCATTGGCTTCTGATTCGACCGCGATGTTGGCGGGCTCTCTACTAGGAACGTCTCCAGTGGGTGCCTATGTGGAATCTTCCGCAGGGATTGCAGTTGGCGGCCGCTCTGGTCTGACCGCTATCACGACGGGGGTATTCTTTATCTTTGGCTTGTTTTTCTCCCCATTATTATCTGTCGTGACGTCACAAGTGACAGCACCTGCGCTGATCGTCGTCGGTGTATTGATGGCACAGTCCTTACGTGAAATCAAATGGGACCAGTTAGAAATTGCGATTCCTTCTTTCTTGATTCTGATCGGTATGCCATTGACTTACAGCATTTCTGATGGGATCGCCTTAGGATTCATTTTCTACCCAATCACGATGATCGCTGCTAAAAGAGGCAAAGAAGTCTCACCGATCATGTATGTCTTGTTTTTCGTCTTTATCGGTTTTATGTGGATCTTGAATGTAAAATAAAAGAGTCATCACAAAACTGTTTGTTTTCTGTAATGCAGAAGGCAAACAGTTTTTTTGTTTGAAAACACAGCACCCCGCTAGTCAGATAGGTGTTTGCCAAGGATGAAAACCGTTGAGGGGAGGCTTTTTGCTCATAAAATGATTAAATAAATGAAGTTATTTACTCGTAAGATAATCGCATTTCAAATTAACTGCCCTTTCATGGTAAACGCCAACATAATTATTTATTTTCAAATTTGAAATTGACCTGAAATTAACAGTATAATATAATACAATTTGTATAATTATTTTTCTATAGATGTGTATAAGAGACAGCGAAAAGGGGTGTAAATAATAATAAAAGAATGATTATCATAAAGGAACGTTGGAAAGGTATAGTTGATAAAGGCTGTGAAATAGCTCTTTTTGCTTTTAAAAAGAGCAATCATACATTTATTATATTAGAATGCATTTTCCAGATTAGAATTAGTTTAAAAAGCTTCAAAAGGCCCAATGAATGAAAAATAACTGAGGCGAAGCCTGTCAATCTGAAAAAGAGCAATCATAAAAATCCATCCTGTATGAATAAAAATCCGTTTATATTATATTTATGTATTTC
>NZ_NIBK01000001.1:682090-683304 GCF_002174375.1 Enterococcus sp. 12F9_DIV0723
GTATAATATAATACAATTTGTATAATTATTTTTCTATATTAAGACTTCGGATGATATTTAGAATTAATTTTCCGGGATTTATTAATAAGATATTTAATTTAAGCGCAAAGACACCTTACAAATCGCAAAGACATTTTGATAGGTAAAGGTAGTTTTTAAGGAGGAAGCACATTATGCAGTTATTACTTTTGACGAAAGTCCCACTTTACGAGGAAAATTTTGAACGCCACTTGAAGCAATTAGGAAACGAGGTTTATTGCTCTGAAAATATGGTAAGCTTATTGAAGGAAAAATCGTTTGATAAAAGTTTTCTGGAACCGTTTGAAGGCATTATTTTCAGCGAAACATTGTATGACATCGAAACCTATGAAATAATCAAACACTTGCCACAAGGAAATTTGAAGCTGTTTCGCAGAGCCAAAGAGAACAAATCAGAGGAAGTGGGTTCAAATCCTTTTCACGCGTGGATTCCACTGGATGCAGATATCGAACAGCTTCGGGAAATTTTATTGATCGCGGAGATCTCTCGTTTGACGAATAAAAAGTCTGTCCATGCGAAGCAGGTCACAGTGAAGCAGAAGCTTTCTGAGTTAAGCCTGAAATTAAAGCAAAAGGAAATCGTCTACTATTTGATCCAAGCGGGAGAACGAACGGTTCCTCGTGAAGAGATCAGTCGAGAAATCTGGGAGAAGGACCCAACGAAATCTGTTCTAGCCAGTCTTTCGAAGGTCGTCTCAAAAGTAAATGAAAAATTAGCGAACGAATTTGGGGATGAAGCGATCCAAACGGTATGGGGACATGGCTATCGTTTGAATAAAAAATTCTTTGACTACTTAGAAAATGACGTGGTGGAAGAAAATCAAGTACTTATTCGTTAACGGATCGATACGGTTGGGCTAGAGGAAGAGTCTGTAGCTTAATAATAAAAGCAGGTATCCTGTAGTCATTTAAAAAGCGTTCTTGTCTTCAGATCATGAAGCAGGAACGCTTTTTTTGTTGCGATTTGTCGAGAATAGCTCCAAACCAAGCTTTGAATCAAAATCTCATATTAATCCATCTGAAAACGTAAAAATACATAAAAGCATTTAGTGAAGGGAAAGCAAAAGCCTTTTTCAAAGAGAATAAATCAAAGGTATGGGAAACGAAAAGGGGTGTAAATAATAATAAAAGAATGATTATCATAAAGGAACGTTGGAAAGGTATAGTTGATAAAG
>NZ_NIBK01000001.1:683537-716018 GCF_002174375.1 Enterococcus sp. 12F9_DIV0723
GAATTAGAATGTGTCCTCTTGGTTACGCGAGTTATATAACTGAGGTTATTGCATCGGCGTTTTTCTAGCAGATCAGGCATTCTCAGGTAATCCCAAATTCAAATCGTGAATAAATAATTCTCTATTTGCAGATACAGCATGTTTGAGAGGGAGGGCGTCTATTTTTTCAACAGCTAAATTTTTTCACTATATAAGAGAGAGGAGCAGTAAAATAGCACGAAAATCAATGCATAGTAAATAGAAGATAAGCTTCTGTCACAACGTATACCCGTGAGTAGTTGGTTGGAAATCGAAAAAAGTTATACATAATAAGTCGAAATTCATACATATAGAAATGAAAAATCATTTGATCTTAATCACAACGAAAAAGGATGAGACAATTTTGAGAAATTTTTATAGTTCTAATTCAAGGATGGCGACGAAAAGCCAATTAGTCGAGACGGTTGAATTTTTAGAAAATCAGAACGAGCAGCTCTTGGATCAGGTGGAGAGATTGGAAGGGATTCGCGGCGCGTTAGAGGAAAAGGTTTCGGCCTACCGCGATCGTTTGAAGGAATTAACGGTGCGATTGGAAGAATTCCACGTATCTTCAACGGAGAAGGAAGTTGTTTATTACAATAAGGATAATTTAGAGAGGCGCCGCTTCGTCCTTCAACGAAGGCCTTCGACCGAACGTCTTGCTTCTGAGGAGCAGGCGGAGATCGATCATCTGGAAGAAAAATATGCGCGTCTGTTAGAACACTATATGTATGAACGTGAGAAAAATGAACGGTTAACCAAAGGGGTTTCAAAAAAAGATGAAGGCATTGTTCTTGAACTTTTTACAAAGGCGGAGGCGGCAGACGCCTTACTGAAGGCTGCCACGGTCAGTCGTAAGATGATTCAAAGAGCAGAAGAGCACGCAAGGCAGATTGAATCGAATGTGTAGAAATCTTTGGCTGGGGAGCCGGAGTGCACAAGAAACCTGCCATAAGAGATCATCCAGGCGTTACTAAGTAGAGATTCCGCTGTAAGGGATGATCAGGAGATAAGTAAACGGAGTTAAAGGGTGTAAAAAATGGAATCGAGTAAAGACGGGAGTGAAGCAACATGAAAAAAGTGATCATTTTGACGAGAAACATTATTATCGAGCAGGACTTTCAAAACGAATTGCAGCGATTGGATTACGAGGTATTTGTTTTAAAAGAATTCTTCGATGTGAACAAACCGAATTATTTTGAAGAGATTCTCTCTCTTTTTGATATCGTCATCTTTAGTGAAACATTGACGAACCAAGAATTTAACGAGATTTTACCTATTATCTTAGAAAAGGATCTTCATTATCTGCGAAGAACGGACGAGCCGGTGCCGAATATCGATGAGAACCATTGCCTGTCGATTGATTGTACGATGACCGAATTGAGAGAGTTCTTGCTGCTAAGCGATACACGCGAAGGACACAAGGAGTCGATCTCAAAAGGCTTGGTCAGACAATCTGAAATGAAAAAGCAAGACCTGGTTCTATTCTACAGCTCCCTCAACAACATTGAGAAGAAGATCATCTGCGCTTTAGCCGAGGGCAGCGGGAAGATCATCTCCAGAGATGAGCTGTGCAACAAAGTATGGAACAATGAAGTCAGCAAATCACGCTTAGTGCAAATGTCTACGGCTGTAGGGAATATCCGTAAGAAGATCGCCCATGCCCACATCGAAAATGTGCGGATCATTACGTACTGGGGGAATGGCTACCGTCTTCATGATGTCCCCAACGGATTGATGAGTGAGCACATCAAAGAATACAGCATGTAAGTGGAATCACATATAAAAAAACACAGTTAAATTAGAAAAAAGTCAGGAATAGTGTCTCGAAAGCGAGAGAAATTCCTGATTTTTTTTCTTTATAAAAAAAGTTTTTTAAGATTTTTTTACCGATTATGAGAAAACGAAGGGAAAAAATATTCACAAGCGCTTCTGTATCAGTCGTCTGTTTTTCAATTGCAATCCTTCGGTTAAAGCGTCAACTGAATAGTGTTTCGGACTTTCAATAAGTATCTGTCATTATCAATTACATGATCTGTTATAGTGAAAACTGTTACAGGAATCGGTTGACCATAAAATAATTATCATTATTTTAAAAGGATTTGCATCGATAAGGAGTAAAAAAAGCCCTTTCTTAAAACAGATTCCTTTGTTATAATCATTTTAAATTAAATTGAAACTAATGAACAAAGGAGTGCGGATATGGAAACTACTACAATCAAAAAAACTGTTAAACAAACAACGAGTCCTTGGGAAGGTTTTAACGAAGGTCGGTGGCAGCATGAGGTCAACACGTTGGACTTCATCAAACGCAACTACACAGAATATAAAGGTGACGACAGCTTTTTAGAAGGCGCAGCGCCAAGTACAGACAAACTTTGGGATAAATTACAAGAACTATTCGAAGTACAACACCAAAAAAATGGTGTTTACGACATGGATACAGATGTTCCTGCGACGATCACTTCTCATGAACCAGGCTATTTGATCAAAGACGAAGAAAAAATCGTTGGTTTGCAAACGGATGTTCCATTGAAGCAAGCATTCATGCCTTTCGGCGGGATCAACATGGCCAACAAAGCATTGGAATCAAATGGCTATGAAGTAGACGACGAAATGTCATTCATCTTCAACAAATGGCGCAAAACCCACAACCAAGGGGTCTTCGATGCTTATACAGACGAAATGCGTTTAGCACGTAAAAACAAGATCATCACAGGTCTTCCAGATGCTTACGGACGCGGACGAATCATCGGCGATTACCGTCGTGTAGCATTGTATGGTATTGACTACTTGATGAAAGAAAAGAAAAAAGATTGGAAAAATGTCGGCAGCAAAGTCATGACGAATGACGTGATCCAATTGCGTGAAGAAGTTTCTGAACAATTCCGTGCGTTGGCGGATATGAAAGAAATGGCTGCAAGCTATGGCTATGACATCTCAAAACCAGCAAGCAATGCGCAAGAAGCGATCCAATGGTTATACTTTGGTTACCTTGCGGCTATCAAATCTCAAAATGGGGCAGCGATGTCGATCGGACGTATCTCTGCATTCTTAGATATTTATATCCAACGTGATTTAGACCGCGGTGTGATCACTGAGTTTGAAGCACAAGAAATGATCGACCACTTGATCATGAAACTACGTATGGTGAAATTCGCTCGTACACCGGAATACAACCAATTGTTCTCAGGTTACCCAATTTGGGCGACGCTGTCATTAGCTGGGATGAAC
The DNA here is from genome assembly GCF_002174375.1 of Enterococcus sp. 12F9_DIV0723. Classification (NCBI taxonomy): domain Bacteria; kingdom Bacillati; phylum Bacillota; class Bacilli; order Lactobacillales; family Enterococcaceae; genus Enterococcus; species Enterococcus sp. 12F9_DIV0723. The sequence goes on from NZ_NIBK01000001.1 coordinate 686,790, forward strand.
ATGGATGGTTCGTCATTAGTAACGAAGAATGACTTCCGTATTCTGCACACATTGACAAACATGGGTCCTTCACCAGAGCCAAACTTGACGGTTTTGTATTCGTCTCATTTACCAGAAGGCTTCCGTACGTATGCAGCAAAAGTAGCGAAACAAAGCTCGTCGATCCAATTGGAAAATGACGATCTATTGCGTCAATACTGGGGCTCAGACGATGCAGCGATCGCTTGCTGTGTGTCTGCAACGGTGATCGGTAAAGACATGCAATTCTTCGGCGCTCGTGCCAACTTAGCGAAAGCGGTACTTTACGCGATCAACGGTGGGGTCGATGAAATGACGAAGATGCAAGTTGGGCCGCGCTTCCGTCCGTTGGAAGGCGACAGCATTGATTTTGATCAATTCATGGACAGCTACAAAGATGTCTTAGACTGGTTAGCTGAATTGTATGTCAATACCTTGAATGTGATTCATTACATGCATGATAAATATGCCTATGAAGCACCACAATTGGCATTGATGGATACAGACTTGAAACGCACATTTGCGACGGGGATCGCAGGAATCTCGCATGCGGCAGATTCATTGATGGCGATCAAACACGGAAACGTGAAAGTCGTTCGTGATGAAGACGGCTTAGCAATCGACTATATTCCGCAAAATGAATTCCCAACTTACGGAAATGACAACGATGAAGCGGATGAAATGGCAAACTGGATTCTTGAGTACTTCATGACGCAAATCAAACGTCAGCATACCTACCGTGAATCAACACCGACCTTGTCCTTGTTGACGATCACATCAAACGTGGTTTACGGAAAAAATACTGGGAATACACCAGATGGCCGTCGTGCTGGGAAACCATTGGCACCAGGTGCGAACCCAAGCTATCAAGATGGAAAATTCTTAGGTGAGAAAAATGGCTTGTTGGCTTCATTGAACTCAACAGCGAAATTAAACTACTCTTGCGCGCAAGATGGTATTTCAGATACGCAAACGATCAATCCAGGCGCACTAGGTCGTACAGACGACGAAAACATGCAAGTGGACAATCTGCGTCAAGTATTAGACGGCTACTTCGATAGAGGCGGCTACCACTTGAACGTGAACGTCTTTGGTCGTGAGCTGCTTGAAGAAATGGACAAAGATATCGACAATCCAAAATATGCGAACTTTACGATTCGTGTATCTGGCTACGCAGTGAAATTCCGCGACTTAACGCCAGAACAACGTCGAGACGTGATCTCACGTACAGACCATACAAAAATGTAAAAATAATTTTATTTTTAACAAAATAGAACTTGACGAAAGATTCTGTCGCTCGATTCTGAGCTTCAGGGTCTTTTTTTACCAAAAATGTTAAAAAATATTAATAATTATGATTAAGCAGGTTGGTGATAGGGTTTGAAGGAGTATGAGGACCAGTGGGTGGTACGTATTGTTGGTGTCGTTGCGGGGGCGATGGCTTTTTTTATAATGATTTATCTGTATTTTGGCTCACACTTCTATTTCGGGTCGAAGGTTGCGAATGTAGAAGTCGGGGGACTTTCCATTCCAGCAGCAGCAGAAAAAATTCGCAAAGAAACGGAAGTTGTGGAAATCAAGCTGAAGGGGGATCATCAAACGGTTCAATTGCAGCTAGAGGCACCCTACGACATTCAAAAAGACTACTTGAAGAAAAATGTGCGCCGAGGGGACGTTCGTTTGCCCTTTAAAAAAGGGGCAAGGAAAAATTTAGTCATGGCTCTGAATCGCGCGTCGTTTCTTGGTGGAAAAGAGGCGAAAAATGCGACAGTCATCTATACAAATAAACAATTTAAGATCCAACCGGAAAAAACCGGGACAGTCGTTGACTCGCCGCGTCTTATAAAGGAATTGTGTGCTTCTTTTGACAAAGGAGATTTGCAGACGTCCTATGATCTGACGGATTTTTATAAGCAACCGTCTATCACGAAACGGGATTTGGAGAAGCAGAAGGTAACGCAGCGTTTGGAAGGGATCAGAAAACGCGGGATCAAGCTAAAGCTGAACAAACAGACGATTCCGCTGACAGAGGAAATGCTCTCAGCCTCTGTAGATGAACAGGGGACGATTGATTTGGACGCCGTCACGGAGTGGGTGGCAGAATTGGAACGGAAGTATTCAACCATTTATAAACCCGTAGAATTCACCAATGTCCACGGGCAACGTTTGCGCTATAAAAATGTGGGCAACTATGGCTGGTTCATCGACATCAAACAATCTGCCAAAAAAAACGTCCATGAATTGAAGGACCCAGAAGCGCAAACGATCGCATTGGTGCTGAGAGGAGACACGAAGACACAGCCGCTGCGGGTCACGAAAAACTATGTTGAGGTGGACCTCGATAATCAAAAGATGTACTGCTTTGACAAAGGCAAGTTGGTCGTTGAGACGGATGTGATCACTGGCCGATACGACAAGGGGACAGCGACGGTTCCCGGATTCCATACGATCATGGACAAGCGGCGAAATGTCGACTTGAGCGGTGTGCTGACGACAGGAGACGGAACGTACAATGTTCCAGTCGATTATTGGCTGCCGTTATTGAGCTACGGACAGACGATCACTGAGATCGGACTTCATGATACGGACCATAAGCTGCAATACTTTGGTCAGCCGGGCGCCTTTATGACGGATCTTGGAAGCTACGGCTGTGTGAATACGCCCAAAGCAAATGTTGCTCAAATCTACGACTACAGTTTTATAGGGATGCCCGTCTTCATTTATGGGCATATCTATGATGAGGCTCCGGGAGAATGGGACAAGCCAGTAGAATATGGCACTGCTGTTGGCTAAGCCAGGAAATGGGCATCTATTCTTTTTCAGACGCCTGACTCATTGATAAAAAAGAAACGCCCCTTCGGAAGCAGAGACGATGTGCTGTTTCCGAAGGGGTGTTTTAGATGTGGGTTAATTTTTCTTGGATCATTTCTTTTAGATTGAGGTTTTCATTCAGTTTGGCGTAATAGTCCGCCTGTTTTAAGCATTCCACTTTGTCTTTAGGGTTTTCTTGAATAACCGCTTTTTCAAAAAACAACTCTTCTAATCCCTCGGTCACATTCACTTCTATTAATGTTTGGATGCCTTCATCGCAAAGGGCATTGGCCTTTGCCTGGTTTCCTCGATCCGCGTAAAAGCAAGCGGCTTGATAATAAGATGGCCCTAGTTCTAATTGAGTATTCATTTTTTCCTCCAATTGTTCCGCGCGTTCAAAAAAAATGCGTGCGCGCTTTTTTTCTTCGTTTGCTTGATAACAAGTGGCTAGTCCTTTTAGTACCAGCAGTTCATAACGTCTTTCATCGTGTAAAAAGGTGTGGGCTCGTTGAAAATAGTGTACGGCGCTTCGTGTGTCTTGTTCGCCGAACAGCGTGGCATAGGCGCGAAAATACAGTAAATGGCCGACGATTCGTGCGTTGTTATAAGAAATCTTTTTTCCATAATGGTCTAACAAATACAAGACGGTCGAGAACTCTTGACGCAAATGCAGGCAACGTACAATGTTCAATAAAGAGAATTCTGTGCAAAGAATCGTGTCAGGAAAAACATGATGGTACGGAATTTCCAATGTTCTACAAAGATCTAAAACCACTTCCAGAATGCCTTCGTTCTTCATTTCAATCCATTCTAAGTCAGCCGGTGCGCAAATGGCCCCTAAGGCTTCACGTGGTATGCCCGCGCTTTTGCGCGATTGCTCAATGATATACCCGTTAACTTCCATGATTGACCCCCTACGAATAACGCTTACACATTAATTCTAAAGCTTTTATTAGAAAATCACAATAAAATTATTCAAAAATCTTTGTTTTTTTAATTTATTTTACAACATATTGATGATAAAGTTTATTTTATCCTTGTTATAACAGTTAATTGAAAAGGCGAGAGACCGATAATTTGTCGGATTAAAAGGACTATTGTCTCAATCATTCGATCGATTCGAATAATAGAAAGAGCGCTTGCGTTTCAAAACAGATGTGATAAACTGTTAAAATACTATGAAATGAAAGAGTGATTATGATGAGAAAAGTGAATGTTGCAATCGTCGGCGCTACTGGCGCTGTAGGAACACAAATGATCAAACTATTAGAAAATAGTTCGTTGCCGCTGGGTACGGTAAAATTTTTGGCTTCTAAGCGTTCTGCTGGAAAGCAACTTTCATTTAAGGGCGACACTCAAACCATTGAAGAATTGGTTCCTGATTCATTCGAAGGGATCGATCTGGCCTTATTCTCAGCGGGTGGGGGCATCTCTGCGACCTTTGCGCCTGAAGCGGTGAAACGCGGAGCGATCGTCGTGGACAATACCAGTCATTTTCGGATGGACCCAGAAGTACCGTTAGTGGTTCCTGAGGTAAATCCTGAAGCATTGCGTGAACATAAGGGGATCATCGCGAATCCGAACTGTTCCACGATCCAGATGATGGTGGCGTTAGAGCCGATCCGTCAAGCCTTTGGACTGAATCGTGTCCTTGTGTCGACCTACCAAGCGGTGTCTGGCGCGGGAAACCAAGCGATGGAAGAGTTGAAGCAGCAGACGCGGGACTATTTGGATGAAAAGCCGGTCGCTGAATGGCAGGCAGACATTTTGCCCTGCGGCGGCGATAAAAAGCATTATCCGCTGGCCTTCAATGCCTTGCCGCAGATCGACGTCTTCGCAGATGGCGGGTATACCTATGAAGAGTGGAAAATGATCAATGAAACGAAGAAGATCATGGAAGACGACACCATCAAAGTTTCCGCGACGTGTGTGCGTATTCCGGTCATGAGCGGGCATTCTGAATCTGTCTATATCGAGACGGAACGAGCAGCAACTGTTGCCGAGATCCAAGCACTGATGGAAAAGGCAGCCGGAGTGGTCTTGGAGGATGATCCAAGCCAGCAAATCTATCCCCAAGCATTGAACAGTGTTGGCAAGAATGAGACGTTCGTCGGGCGTATCCGTAAGGACCCTGATGAAGAGAAGGGCGTTCATATGTGGGTCGTTTCAGACAATCTATTGAAGGGCGCAGCCTGGAATTCCTTGCAGATCGCTGAGACGATGTACGAGATGGACTTATTAAACTAACGAAGGATCAACGAAAGAGGGCTTGTGACGCGTTGCGTCTCAAGCCTTTTTCTTAAGCTCATTTTCAATCGATGGTTTTTCAGAAAAAATCATGTATAATAGCTAATGAGTATAGGCACAGACCGAACTGATTACGGGGTCTGAGGAAGCTGAAACGATAAATAAATTTATTATAAAAATTTGGAGAGGTGGATTTTTTGAGTACAGTCAAAATAATTCCCTTCAGCGGCGTGCGTGAAAACGGTAAAAACATGTATGCAGTTGAAGTGGACAACGATATTTTTGTCCTCGATTGCGGACTAAAATATCCAGAAAATGAATTGTTGGGGATCGATGTTGTGATTCCTGATTTTACCTATTTAATAGAAAATGCGGATCGTGTAGCGGGGGTTTTCCTGACACATGGGCACGCAGATGCGATCGGGGCTTTGCCTTATTTGGTATCTGAGGTCGCCGTACCTGTCTTCGGAACAGAGTTGACGGTCGAATTAGCGAAATTGACTGTCAGCCAAAATGAAGAAAGCAAAAACTTCAAGGATTTCCACGTGATCGATGAGCATACGGAGATCGATTTTGGGACAGCAGTCATCAGCTTCTTCCGAACCACGCATACGATTCCTGATTCTGTTGGGATCAGTTTGAAGACCAGCGAAGGCAGTGTCGTGTATACAGGAGACTTCAAGTTCGACCCGACGGCGATCCCGATGTATGCGACGAACTATCGTCGTTTAGCAGAGATCGGCGGAGAAGGCGTCTTGGCATTATTGAGCTCGTCGTCAAATGCGGAGAATCCGATCCAAGTGGCTTCTGAACGAGAAATCGCCAGTGAAGTCTACGATACCATCAATGAATGGGACGGCCGGATCATTGTCGCCTGTGTCGCCAGCAACCTGCAACGGGTTCAACAAATCTTGAATGCCGCCAAAAAAGCAGGGCGTAAAGTCGTGCTTACAGGTCAAGACTTAGACCGTATCATCAAAACAGGGATGCGTCTGAAAAAACTTGAAGTACCGGAAGATAGTTTGATCACGATCAAAGAAATGAAAAACTACTCACCGGAAGAGCTGATCATTTTAGAAACAGGCCGGATGGGTGAGCCTATCAAATCCTTGCAAAAAATGGCGAACCGCTCGCACCGCAACTTGAAGATCGAAGATGGCGACCTCGTGTATATCACTACGACGCCAACGATCGCGATGGAAACGACAGTCGCGAAAACAGAAGACATGATCTATCGCGCTGGCGGGATCGTGAAGAGTATCTCTGAAAACTTACGCGTATCAGGGCATGCGAATCCACGTGATCTGCAATTGATGATGGACATTATGTCGCCGCAATACTTTATTCCAGTCCAAGGTGAATATCGTCAGTTGTCTGCTCATGCACGTTTGGCGAATGAACTGGGTATGCCTTTCAAGAATATCTTCATCACTGGCCGCGGAGATGTGTTGGAATATAAAAATAAACACATGAGTGCTGCCGGCAGCGTCCCTGCTGATAACATTATGATCGATGGGATCGGTGTGGGGGATATTGGAAATATCGTTTTACGTGACCGAAAAGTCTTGTCTGACGATGGCATCTTTGTCGTCGTTGTGACCATTGATCGTAAATTGAAAAAAATCGTTTCTGCCCCGCAAATCACTTCAAGAGGATTTGTGTACATCAAAGCCAGCCGCGATTTGATCAAGGAAAGTGCCGACATTACCAGTGAGATCGTTGAAAAACATCTCCACTCGGACGATTTTGAATGGAGCAAGCTGAAGCAAGACATTCGAGATCATTTAAGCCGTCACCTGTTTGAACAAACAAAACGTCGTCCTGTGATCTTACCTGTGATCATGGAAGCGAACCAACGTCGCGGACGTCGCAAATAAAGAAATGAGACGCTTCGCCAATCGATTCTGATTGGCGAAGTTTTTTTGATACTTCCTACTCTTATTTTTTGTAAAAAAGGAGTATGATTAAAGGAGTAGTAAATGTAGAGAGGGCTGGTTATATGTTGGAAAAACCATTAAAGTGTCCAAATTGCGGCACACATTTCTTTGTTGACGAAGTATTGAACGTTCAGGATCACCCGAAGGAAGCGATGCCGGTGGAGTGTCCTAATTGCCATCATGTGTACGAAAAACGAATTACGAATGGCTATTTTATGACCTTTGAGGATCGTGAAGAGGGCAAATATGAGACAAAGACGGAAGAGTGATCTTTCGTTTTTTTTTTTGATTTGATTTTTGAGCTGTTTATCTATTAAAATAGCTATGGCCTATTTGAAGGGTTTTGTCTAGCGGCTCCTGTGAGAGCCACAGTTAATTTTGCCAGAGCGTTCAGCGTTTTTTTGACTGACTCGCAGGCTGTAATGAAAGGAAGTTTTTTTGATGCATACGTATCAAGAGGATGCGGTCGTCCAAAAGAATCGCTGGTGGATCTTAGTTTCCGTGGCGATGTTCACGTTCATGTCGACATTGGATTCTAGTATCGTGAATATCGCGCTGCCGACGATCTCGCGAGACTTATCTGTTCCAATGAATAAGGCGGAATGGGTCGTCTCGATTTATTTGATGGTGGTCTGTGCGTGCCTGCTGCTTTTTGGGAAAGTCGGAGACAGCTTCGGCAAGATCAAGGTCTATCGGATCGGAACGGTCGTATTTACCTTAGGGTCGCTGCTGTGCGGCTTCAATCATTCCTTGACCATGCTTTTGTTTGGTCGGGTGATCCAAGGAATCGGTGCCAGCATGACGATGGCGACGAACACAGGGATCACGACAGAGGTCTTTCCTATGAGAGAACGGGGACGAGCCTTAGGGGCGATCGGTGCCTTTGTCTCCTTAGGATCAATCGCAGGTCCGGGTATCGGCGGGTTGATATTGGCTCATTTTTCTTGGTCCTATATTTTCTGGATCAATGTGCCTGTAGGGCTATTGACGATCTTGATCGGTGAAAAATACTTGCCAAAGGATATCACGATGTCCAAAAAGAAAATCGATTGGCTCGGTTTCGTGACGTTCGCGATCACCATCATGAGCTTCTTCGGGGCGGTCTTTATTGGACAAGAAGTGGGCTATATCCATACAGTGCCGCTGCTATTATTCGTCGCAGCCATCGTCTTTTTCGTGATTTTTATTCGCGTGGAGAAGCAAAAGGAAAATCCGCTGCTCGTTTTTCATATTTTGAGAAACAAGTTGTTCACAATGAGCTTGGTCACGGCGTTGCTGATTTTCTCAGCCAATTTCTTCGTGAACGTGGTCATGCCTTTTTACCTGCAAAATGCGCGGGGCCTGACTGCTAGCTATGCGGGGCTGTTAATGATGGTCTTTCCTTTCTTGATGGTCATCGGCTCACCCCTCAGCGGGTATTTGACGGATCAGATCGGTCCTCAGAAGCTGGTGTTGATGGGACTGGCCTTGCTGTCTGTTACACAACTGATGTATGTCTTTATGAATCAAACAAGCCCGATCTGGTACTACATTTTGGCTACAGCGATCATGGGGATGGGGAATGCCTTGTTCCAATCGCCGAACAACACGATCGTCATGAGCAGTGTGGAGAAGGAAAACCTTGGCGTTGCCGGCAGCTTGAATTCCTTCGCTCGGAATTTGGGGATGGTCGTTGGTATCGCGCTGTCTACGACGATCCTTTACAGCGGGATGAGTACCGCTTATGGTCAGAGAGTGACGACCTACATTGAAGGACGGCCAGACATTTTCATTTTTGGGATGCGGGTGACCTTTATGGCCTCCTTTGCGATCTGCGTCATCGCGTGGGTGCTTTCGTTGATTCGATTCCGAAAAAAGACAACGGATCAGACGATCCATTAGTACAAAAGAAGTTGATTGTTACCCGAATGGTAACGGTTGACTTCTTTTTTTTTAGGGACTCTGTTATACTAGTTTTGCTAAGCTGTACTACTATAATAGATAAACTTTATAGCGGGAGGAAAATATGGCGACAAAACACGATTTGATTTTAGAACATATTGAAAATTTGCCGGTGGGAGAACGGATCTCCGTCCGCAGTATCGCAAAAAATTTGCGTGTCAGTGAAGGGACCGCCTATCGCGCGATCAAGGACGCTGAAAATATCGGATTGGTCTCCACGATCCAACGAGTAGGAACGATCCGAATCGAGCGCAAATTAAAGAAAAACATTGAGCGCCTGACCTTTGGTGAAGTGGTCCGCATCATTGAGGGCGACGTTTTGGGCGGTTCGAATGGATTAGACAAAGACTTAAATAAATTTGTCATCGGTGCCATGACGGAAGAAGCGATGCGTCGCTACATCACCCCCGGCTCGTTATTGATCATCGGGAACCGCGAGGGTGCACAAAAGCTGGCCTTGCAGGATGGGGCCGCAGTCCTGATCACAGGTGGTTTTGATACCACACCGGAGATTGCGCAATTGGCGGATGAGCTGTCGTTGCCCGTGCTAAGCACGACATATGACTCCTTTACTGTCGCAACGATGATCAATCGCGCGTTGAGCGATCAACTGATCAAAAAGGATATCATGCAAGTCAGCGATATCTATATGCCGTTAGAAAAGACGGTGTATCTGCAGGCAGGGGACACGATCGCGAATTATCACCGTTTATCTGAAAAAACGGGTCATTCTCGTTTCCCTGTTGTAAATAAGAGCATGCGGGTCTTGGGTGTCGTTACCGCGAAGGATGTTCTTGGAAAAGCGGAAAATCAAGCGATCGAGCGTGTGATGACCCGCGAACCCAATGTCGTGAAGCAGAGTATGAGTGTCGCGTCTGTCAGCCATCAGATGATTTGGGATGGACTGGAAATGATGCCGGTAGTGAAGGACGACCTTTCATTAGTGGGCATGGTCAGTCGTCAGGATGTCATGAAGGCGATGCAGCTTGTACAGCGTCAGCCACAAATGTCGAATACGATCTCTGACCAAATCGTCGGCGATATCCTAACGGTAGATACAGACCGTGATGATAATCCCCTCGACAATCCGTACTTCAAATTTGAGGTCACTCCTCAAATGGTCAACAGCGTGGGAACGATCTCCTTTGGTGTATTGAGCGAGATCGTCGCCAATGTGGCGCAGCGCAGCATCTTGATCGATCAACGACGCAATACATTGATCGAACAGATGAACCTGTATTATTTACGGTTGATCCAGTTGGAAAGTGAGATCGAGATTCATTCAAAAACATTAGAACTAGGACGGCGTTCGGCAAAGGTCGATTTGGAAGTCTACATCGATAATGTGATCGTAGCCAAAGCAATCGTGCTTTGCCAAGTGATGGAGCGCTCTTAGAAAGAGGAATAGGTATGACAATAACAGAAGAAATTTTACAAATGATTAAAGACTACGATCGGATCATCATCCATCGTCACATGCGTCCTGATCCAGATGCTCTTGGCTCCCAATGCGGACTCGCTGAGATTTTACGCGCGACATTTCCTAAAAAAGAGGTCTATCAAGTCGGAGGCCCCGTGGAAGGCTTAGATTTTTTAGCGGAAATGGACGAGATCGCGGATCATCTGTACGAAGGCGCATTGGTGATCGTGACAGATACTGCGAATGCTCCCCGCATCAGTGACGACCGCTACAAGCTGGGAGAAAAACTGATCAAGATCGATCACCATCCGAATGACGATCCATACGGGGATCTGCTTTGGGTCAATACGAAAGCAAGCAGCTGCAGCGAGATCATTGCCGACTTCGCCTTTGCTGAAGACTTGACCGTGACAGAAAATGCGGCACGCTTGCTCTATGGCGGAATCGTGGGAGACACAGGGCGCTTTTTATACCCGGCAACAACCTCCCATACCTTACAGGTTGCGGCGCGTTTGCTCGACTACGGATTCGATGCTACCAAGCTAAATCGGGAGATCGATCAAATCTCATTAGATGTTGCCAAGCTTTCAGGCTATCTTTATCAGAACCTGCAAATCGATGAACATGGTGCCGGGTATGTGTTCTTAGATCAGGCAATCTTAAATAAATACGGCATCAAGGATTCCGATACAGCCTCATTGGTCCCATTGCCGGGAACGATCGACGTCGTACTTGCTTGGGCAGTATTCGTCGAGCAGCCAGAAGGCTATTATCGTGTTCGTCTGCGGTCGAAAGGCCCCGTGATCAATGAATTGGCGAAGCAATACCATGGCGGCGGCCATCCGTTAGCCAGCGGCGCGAATGCGAAAGACCAAGCGATGTGCCAGGAAATTTATCAAAAGATCCAAGCTTTATGCGAAGATTACCAAAAAACTGGGGAATGATAAAAAACTTCAAAAAAAGAAGTTGACAATCCCCTCATTGGTCTATACAATTCAAAGTGTTAACAATACTGTTTCATGTGACTAGATCATACTAGGCATGGAAAGACACGCAAGGAAGGCTCCTTGTGCATCTTTCCGTGCCTTTTTATTTGGCCAAATAATAACTAGTCGAAACAGCACCACTATTCTGCAGAATGAGGACGAGCAATGAAAATCAAAAAGATACTGAATCAAAATGCCGTTTTAGTTGATGACCATGGAGAAGAAAAAATCGCCATCGGCAAAGGAATCGGTTTTAGCAAACAGAAAAATGATTTGCTTTATTCCCGAGAGATCGAGCGCTTGTTCGTGATGGAGCCGGAGGGACAGCAAAAGCTACAGACCTTATTGAATCAAATTAACGAAACCTATTTCTTTGCTGCCGAAGCCATTATTGATCATGCGGAGACGGTCCTGATGGAGAAGCTCAATGAACATATCTTTATTTCGTTGACGGATCACATCGCTTTTGCTGCGCAAAATATTTCAAATGGGATCGTTGTTCGGAACAAACTACTTAGCGAGATCGAGATTTTATACAGCGAAGAGTTTGGGATCGCGCAATGGGCGGTCGATTACTTGAATCGAACCCTGGAGATTCCGTATGGCTACGATGAGGCGGGCTATATCGCGATCCATATCCATAGTGCGCGAACGGGAAGAGGCAATAACCATGACAGTATTCGAGAAGTCACCATCGTTTCTGACGTGATCCACTTGATTGAAGAAGAATTGGAGATCGCGATCCGTTCTCAGGAGATGGCCTTGGATTATTCTCGTTTGGCGAATCATCTGCGTCTTTTGCTGCAACGCTATCAGACCCAGCGTTACGCGGTCCTAGATCAAGACATCATTGAGATGGTTCGGAACAAGTATCCTGAAAGTTATCAAGTGGCAAAGAAGATTCGTGTCTTTTTGATGAAGACCTATCAGTTAGCGATCACTACAGAAGAATTGGGCTATGTCGCTATTCATGTAGAACGATTGCGAAAAGTAAAAGAACATAAAGGAGAAGAATAGTATGAAAGCATATATGCAGCGCATGGGGCGTTCGTTGATGTTACCTGTGGCAACCTTGCCAGTCGCGGCTTTATTTATGGGGATCGGGTATTGGATCGATCCCAGCGGTTGGGGTGGGAACAATTTGTTGGCCGCTTTCCTGATCAAGGCAGGCGGAACGATCTTGGACAATCTGGGTGTCTTGTTTGCAGTAGGATTGGCCTTAGGAATGTCGAAAGACAAGGATGGCGCGGCGGCTTTGTCGGGATTGGTGGCCTTTTTGACACCGATGACATTAGTGAATAGCGAAGCAGTAGCCATGTTTACCAAAGTCGCGGTGGAAGATGTGAATATCGCCTTTGGTGCCATCAACTTTAAAAACGTCTTTGTCGGAATTTTAGCCGGTTTAGTCGCGGCGGCGATGTACAATCGCTTTAGCGGCGTGAAATTGCCAATGGCGCTGTCTTTCTTCAGTGGAAAGCGGCTGGTGCCTATCGTTACAGCAGGCGTCATGGCGGTGCTGTCGGCGATTCTGATTTTCGCTTGGCCACCTGTTTACACCGGCTTAGTCAGCTTTGGTGAGATGATCTCAGGGATGGGACCACTAGGGGCAGGGCTGTACGGCCTGTTCAATCGGTTATTGATCCCGACTGGTTTGCATCACGCGTTGAACAATGTCTTTTGGTTCAACTTGGCGGGAATCGATGACATTGGTAAATTCTGGGCAAGCGAAGGGGTTCGTGGAATCACAGGCCGTTATCAAGCCGGCTTCTTCCCAGTGATGATGTTCGGTTTACCCGCAGGAGCGTTAGCAATCTATCAATGCGCTCGTCCTGAGAAGAAAAAAGTCACGGCTTCCTTGATGGTCGCGGCCGCTTTTGCTTCTTTCTTTACAGGTGTAACCGAGCCGCTTGAGTTTTCATTCATGTTCGTTGCTTGGCCGTTATATGTCGTTCATGCTATTTTGACAGGGATCTCAATGTTCATCGCGGCGACTTTCCGATGGACCGCAGGGTTCAACTTCAGTGCTGGATTTATTGATTTCTTCTTGAGTTTGCGTGTTCCAATAGCGAATCAGCCGTATATGCTCCTTCTTTTAGGCTTGGTCATGGCCGTGGTTTATTACACGACGTTCCGCTTTGTGATCGTTAAGTTCAATTTGATGACGCCGGGACGTGAAGAAGATGACGGAGAAGAAATGCCGGATATTCGTCTGACTGGCGACAGCAAACACGCGGTCATGGCACAGAAGATCTATGAAGCGCTGGGAGGGCCGGCGAATGTGCAGTCGATCGATAATTGTACGACCCGTCTGCGTCTGCAACTCAAAGACACAGGGGAAGTCAATCAAAGCCAGATCAAGGCCACTGGTGTTCCGGGTCTAAAGGTGATCGATGACACGAATATCCAAGTGATCGTAGGGACCGAAGTCCAATTTGTAGCAGATGAGATGAATCGTCTCCACAATGGCAGCGGTGCAACGCATGCAGTTACGGAGCAGGCGATCGTGGAGGAGGAAGTTCCGAAAACACAGGCGCTGTTTGCAGTAGCCAACGGCCGTTTAGTGCCGATCACGGAAGTGTCCGACGATGTTTTCTCAGAAAAAATGATGGGTGACGGCTATGCTGTATTGCCTACTTCGGGTGAGATTTTCTCCCCTGTTGCAGGGACGATCTCCAATGTCTTTCCAACGAAGCACGCAGTAGGGATCACGACTGCATCAGGCGTCGAAGTCCTGCTGCACATGGGCTTAGATACGGTCGATCTAGGCGGAGAGCCTTTTGAACTTTATGTCAAAGCTGGACAACAAGTGGGGCGTGGTCAGATGATCGCTAAAGTAGACTTAGAGGCTGTTCGCAAAGCAGGGAAGAAAACGGACATTATTGTTGCGTTGACGAATATGGATAAAGTAAAAAGCTCCGATTTGATCGAAACAAAGGAAGTTCTTGTCAATGAGGTAATCGGTGAAATAACAAGTAATTAGTCCATAACGAAGGTCGTGTCGTCTTAGACACGGCTTTTTTTAGTTATTTAAAAAGAAGTTGACCGTTTATAGCAGAGTTAAAAAATAAATATTCAATAACATTCGTGAAAATAAATAAAAAAAATAGTTGATCTAACCATTTACAAGGCTGTACTTTTAGGCTTATTCTGAAAATATAAAAAACAGAAAGCGATTTCTTGAAAATGGAGGATGGGAACATGGATGTTAAAAAATTAGGTACGCGGCAGTTATTCTTGATGAAACGGGAATCGTTGGAGAAGAAGATCGTGACTTACTACGAACAATCCGGCGATGCGGATTCTGTGATCGAGTATTTGGTTGCGGTCATGGTGCGGAATGCGCTAAATTTGACGGGAGCCTTTTCTTTTCTCTGCAAAGACCTGCTTCGAGACCTCTTTTTAACAGTCGAGCCGACAGATACCCTGCGCCTCTTTTTGCCCTTTTTCAAGGAATGCTTTGAATCCAAAGAATGGGAAGGCTTGATCAAGCAGTATTTTGGAAGCCCTTCCGAATATTTTGCCCAGACTGGAATGATCCGCTCCTTCAAGAATGCCTTTGAAAAACAGGGCAGTTTGGACCTTTATAGAGAAGGGCTCGTTTATGACATTCGTTCCCGTTTTGAGGATGCCGCGGGCAAGCGCCATCTGTTGACGATTCGCGACGTTGATCCTAACAAAGAGGAAATGCTGGTGGCGGAAATTCTAGAAGTGCTGACCTTACTAAGTATCTTTGAAGTAGACGGCGTCCGAAAATTCGTGGCATTGGTCGATTACAAAGGCGGTGGTCACGTGGAGACGACTTCCTACAAGGTGGCCAAAGCCAAACAAACAGAAGAGGACACTGTCGTTGAAGAAGCGCCTACAAACACGAAGACCAAAAAACAGCCAGTAGTCGCCGCCGCAGAACCAATCGCCGCAACTGCCCCATCGCCAAAAAAAGCCAACAAGCTGTCTTACGAAGAAGCCGCGGCGATCGTCGAGGCGGAGTATCCGCTGCCGGGGGAGGAAACTTTTGCAACGGAACGTCCATCCAATAACGCCGTCGATCTCCCGCCCAAACCGAAGTCTTCTCACGTGCGTTTCGATAAGACCCCCGAGCAAGTAGAAGAAGAGCACCGACAGAAAAACCTCAAACGAAGACTGGATAAGCAGCAGGGGAAGAAAAAGGACAGCCGAACCAAGCGGAATAGGAAACGAAAATAGCAGATCGCGTGGACCAACGAGGCGTTCAGGCATCTTTGGATTGCTTTCGATCAAGGGCAACGGCTGAAATTCTGATAACGAATGTTTTTTATGGAAAGTCTTTTCAAGACAGCGCGTTTCAGCTAAACTAAACATTCAGAAAAAAATTATTGGAGGAAGAGTATGCCAAATTGTCCAATGTGTCAATCAGAATACACGTATGAAGATCGCGGCTTGTTTGTTTGCCCAGAATGCGGTCATGAATGGTCAGAAAGTGATGCGGCTGAAGAAGGGCTAGTCGTCAAAGACAGCAACGGCAATCAACTGCAAGAAGGCGATGGCGTCACGGTCATCAAGGACCTTAAAGTCAAAGGAGCGTCCGGTGCCATCAAGCAGGGAACCAAGGTCAAAAACATTCGTTTGGTCGAAGGCGATCACAACATTGATTGCAAAGTAGACGGCTTTGGACCAATGAAATTAAAGTCTGAATTTGTTAAGAAGTTATAAGCTAGAGGGATTCTTAGAGTTGTTTTCATAAAAAATTCATGCCTTTCATGTTAAACTAAGATTAGAAAACTGTTTTATTTAAGACAGTTAAATTATCTTTTATTAGAGGAGAATGTATATGTATGGGTATGGATCATTCTATAATTTTCTAGATCCCACGTTTCTATTAGTGATCGCCGGACTGGTCATTTCTGGTTTTGCTTCGGCGTATGTCAATTCGACATTTCGTAAATACGACAAGTTCCGAAGCAGTAAGGGCGTGACTGGGACCCAAGCGGCTGAGTATATTTTGCGCAGTCAAAATATCAATGACGTGGGTGTTCAGCAGATCAGCGGAGACCTGACGGATAATTATAATAGCGGCAATAAGATGTTGAGTTTGTCTGAAGCGACGGCGCAATCGACTTCAGTCGCTGCGATCGGTGTAGCAGCCCACGAGTGCGGACACGCGGTACAGGACGCGAAGAATTACATCCCGTTGAGAATGCGGGCGGCCATTGTTCCAGTTGCCAATATCGGTTCAACGCTTTCCTTCCCCTTGATTCTATTGGGTGTATTTATGAGCTGGAATCAGACGTTGATCAACATCGGGATCTTAGCCTTTTCGTTAGCGTTGATTTTCCAACTGGTGACCTTGCCAGTGGAATTCGATGCCTCCAGACGTGCATTGAGCATCTTGCGCGAAGGAAATATGCTGGATGAAGAAGAATTGGCCGGCGCGCGGAAAGTATTGTTTGCTGCGGCATTGACCTATGTCGCTGCGGCTTTAGCAACCTTCCTGCAATTGCTGCGGTTGGTCCTGCTGTTTGGCGGAAATCGGAATAGAAATTAAGAATCGACCACGTGTCGGTTCTTTTTTTTATTGAAGGGAAATCCGTCACCGCTGGAGGGCGCTTTCATTTCAACGAGTATCTTAGTATTGATAATTTTAAGTGTGTGGTATGATGGAATGAAGGAAGCCCTTTTGTTTTCTTCGCCGAGTTTATTTTGGCGACGCGCAGAGGGGACAGCGGGTTTTTCGTAAGAAGAATTCATCGAATCAAAATCACTAAGGAGCTGATACTATGAAAAGATCAACCAAAGTAAAAATCGGAGTAGGCGTCGTTGTGGCGGCTAGTACTGCGACAGCTGTAATTGCATCTGGCAAGCTGATCGAAAAAGCGCGCCATGTATCAAATCGTTGTAAGGTGAAACGTTTCGTCAATGACAAATTTGACGGCAGTGACTCACTGTTAGCAATCGTTGATAAACTTTCAGATGATGATTTGGATAATGTCATGAATATTTTGAACAAAATCAAGAGCGGAAAAAAGCGTGTATCGGTCTACGGTGAGTCCATCAAAGATACGACCGAAGATTTAAAAGACCGTTTGATGGACCTTGTAGATAAAATGATGTAAACGATGTGCCAGCGATGGCGCATCTTTTTTTGTGGGTATAATTATGCTAAAGTAAGGAACATCAATACGAGCGAAGTGAGGATACGAATGGAACGCGTGAGTCAATTAACGGAAGAAGAAAAACTTTTTTTTATGCAAGAGGCGATCAGCGAAGCCAATAAGGCGAAGGCAGTCGAGGAGGTGCCGATCGGTGCGGTGGTGGTCTATCGTGGAGAGATCATTGGACGAGGGCACAATTTGCGGGAGCACAGTCAAGACGCGACGAGCCATGCGGAAATGTTCGCGATTCGTGCGGCGTGCAAGGAGCTGGAAAGCTGGCGGCTGGAGGAGTGTCAATTGTTTGTGACGCTGGAGCCCTGTCCAATGTGCAGCGGCGGGATGATTCTTTCCCGAATTGAAGAGGTTTATTTTGGGGCCTATGATCCGAAAGGCGGGACGGCCGGCACCTTGATGAATCTTTTGACGGATGAACGCTTCAATCATCGGGCATATGTCGAAGGCGGGATTCTCGAGGAAGAATGCGGACAGTTGTTGACGAATTTTTTCCGTGAGATTCGGGCACGGAAAAAAAAGACTAGCCAAAACGACTAGAGTTTGTTATACTATTTTTTGCCGAAAGGCAGGACAATGCCGGGCCTGTGAATTGTGTCAGGTCTGGAAGGAAGCAGCACTAAGTAGGATCCGGCATGTGTCTGATATGAATGAAACCAACAGCAGACTTTCGAGTCTGCTTTTTTTATGAAAACGGGCTGAGGGCTCGTTTTTTTATTTAGCTTAATTGATTGAAGCGCTTTGAAAAGAAGCGTACACTGAGGGTACTAAAGTTGGAGGTGCGAAGGATGAAGGAGAAAAATGCTTTTCATATAAATGGGTACGCGGGATTGGTCGGGTTGATCCTCGTATTATTAGGCGGTGCGTGGTTCGTTATCACAGGCGGCAGCAATCAACGTCTAGGGATGATAATCATAGGGATCATTTTATGGATCATCGCGATCCTGTTCATCAGCTCATTGACGATCGTTGGACCGAATCAAGCGAAGGCGGTATTGTTTTTTGGAAAATATTTAGGTACGATCAAAGCGAATGGGCTGTTCATCACCACGCCCTTGACGCGGAAGGTACCGATTTCTTTGAAGGTACGAAACTTCAACAGCTCGTTGTTAAAGGTCAATGACTCAGACGGCAATCCGGTAGAGATTTCCGCGGTCGTAGTGTTCAAGGTCGTGGATACAGCCAAAGCGTTGTTCGACGTGGATTATTATTTGGATTTCGTTGAGATACAAAGTGAGACGGCTATTCGTCATATTGCGACCCAATACCCATACGATACCTTTAACGAGGACGATTTGACCTTGCGGGGCAACACTACCGAGGTTTCAGAAGAATTGGCACTGGAATTACAGGAACGATTGGCAATGGCCGGTGTGGAGGTCATTGAGACCCGATTGAATCATTTGGCCTACGCGACAGAGATCGCCAACGCGATGCTGCAGCGGCAACAAGCCAAAGCGATCCTGTCTGCGCGGCAAACCATCGTGGAAGGTGCCGTGACCATGACGCAAATGGCATTGGAACAGATCGAGAATGGGCAAGACATCCATTTTACAGATGACCGCAAAGTGCAACTGATCAACAATCTGCTGGTCTCGATCATTACGGATAAGGGCACACAGCCAGTCATCAACACAGGTGATTTGTCTGAAAAATAATCACTGTATCACGGAGTAAGTGAAAAGGAAATAGGAGGAAGCGCGATGAAAAAACTGTACATCAAACAAAAGGTCTTCAGTATCGGTGAAAAATTCACGGTGACCGATGAAGACCAACGTCCCCGCTATTTTGTCAAAGGAAGTTTCATGAAGATCCCCAAGACCTTCCGAATCGAAGATGAAAACGGCAATGAGGTCAGCCGCATCACGAAGAAAGTCATCAGTCTCTTGCCAAAGTTCTTTGTTGAGATGGATGGGAAAGAGGCAATAGAAATCTCTAAACGGGTGAGTTTTCTAAAAGCGAAATATTCGATCTCTGCTGAAGACATCAGTGTCGACGGCAATTGGTGGGATATGGATTTTGAAGTTTCGCAAAAAGGACGCAAAGTGGCAGAGATCCATAAACGCTGGATCTCGTGGGGCGATACCTATGAGATCACGATCTTGAATGACGCACTGGAAGAACTGATCGTTTCTCTAGTCATAGCGATCGATTGTGTCAAAGAAGACGAGGACGCTGCGCAAACGTCTGCCTCGAATTAAAAAAACCGCGACTGAAGAACGTTCAGTCGCGGTTTTTTGTCTTTAAAAGAGTGTGATTTCTTGCAGAGCAGGGTTTTCGATCGCAAGTAATTGTTCTTTGATCTTCAGACCAGCCTCGCTAGAGCCAGAATAACCTGTCAGCTTGCCGTTTTTCCCGATCACCCGATGACAAGGGATGAGGATAGGCAGCGGATTCTGACGATTGGCCTGACCGATGGCGCGGACGGCTTTTGGTCGTTGGAGTTTTTCGGCAACGTCTAAATAGCTGCAGGTCTCACCATAAGGAATCTCTATCAAGGCCTGCCAGACGGCTTGCTGGAAATCCGTTCCCCGCTCAAAGGCGAAAGGGACGTCAAAGGTTTGGCGTTCGCCTTTTAGAAAGGCTAATAGTTGTTTTTTGGCCGTTTGCAAAATGGCTTGGTTCGCGTCAGGGTGCTCTTCGATCGGTGTGTAAGATAGTTCAGTCAACGCCGTTTGATTCGCATTTAGCCAAAGCGTGCCAAGAATCGTCTCGAATGTCATAGGTCTTCCCCTTCTTTAGCCAAACGAGTCCGTTTGGTCTTCTTTGGCTATATGTTACTATAGATGGGACAAAAAGAGTTGAAACGAGGTAGGATAATGGAAAAAATTATTCTTTTACATACCAATGATCTCCATTCCCATTTAGAAAATTGGCCAAAAATCCGCCGCTTCCTATTGAATCGCAAGCAGGAGGAAACGGCGGAGCAACGGATCATTACGATCGATCTTGGCGATTTTGTCGACCGCTGGCATCCTTTGACCGAAGCGACGGATGGGCAGGCGAACGTTCAGCTAATGAATCAGATCCATTATGACGCGGCAACGATCGGTAACAATGAGGGTGTTGGAAATTCAAAGGAAGAATTGAATCGGTTGTACGATCATGCCAATTTTGACGTGCTCTTAGACAATCTTTTTGATAAGCAAACTTTGCAGCCGCCGAAGTGGGCGCAGCAATCGAAAATCATTACGACCGAACAGGGGACCAAGGTCGGGCTGCTGGCATTTACCGCGCCGTTTCCATTGACCTATAATCCGAACGGCTGGGACATTCGTCAAGTAATGGACATTTTACCCAATCTGGTAGAGGAGCTTCGTCCTCAGGTGGACGTGCTGGTTTTGATGAGTCATCTCGGTATCAGTGTGGATCGCCGCATCGCGCGGGAATTGCCGGCGATCGATGTCATACTAGGCTCTCATACGCACCACTTGTTTGAGGCAGGCGAGAAGATCGGGCCGGTCCAATTAGCCGCAGCGGGAAAATACGGGTATTACGTGGGAGAAGTGCATTTAACGATCGATGAGGAGCATCAGATCCAGCAGACGAGCGCGCGGACGTTTGCGACTGAAAAGATGCTGGCGTTGCCTGAAGACCAGGAGGAGATCGAGGGGTATCTGACAGAAGGGCATCGTCTATTGGCTGAAAAGAAAGTGGCGGAGGTTCCTTACGCGATGCGTACAGATCTCCAATCGGAGCATCCGATGATCGTGGACACGTTAAAGGCAGTCAAGGAAGCTGCAAACGTTGACGCCGCCGTCTTGAATTCAGGGTTGTTTTTGACAGATGTACCTGCCGGAGTCGTCGATCAAGACCAATTACACCGAGCACTGCCGCATCCGATGCACTTGATCAAAGTGACGCTAGACGGCGCCAATCTGATTCGGTTGATTTTAGAGATGGAAAAGAACCGCCATTTTTTGATCAACTTTCCAGTAATGGGCATGGGTTTTCGCGGGAAAGTCTTTGGTCACTTGGTCTATGATGGAATCGCCTATGATTCCGTCAATCATCAAGTACGGTGGCTGGGAGAGCCGATCGATCCGGAGTTGGAGTATACACTTGCAACGGTCGATCATTATATGTTCGTTCCCTTTTTCCCAACGATCGAGATCGCTGGACAGTATGAATTTCTATTTCCTGATTTTATTCGCAGTGTTTTGGGAGACTATCTCCACACTCACTACCCAATCAAATAAAAACAAGGTATAATATCACACAGGTGGTGAAACGATGGCAAAAGAAAAAAGAGACATAAAAGAGAAGAAACAACATCCAGAAAAAACAGTCACGGATGAGCTGACTGAGGTCTTAGATGAAATCGTTGAGACACCCGCTGAAGAAAAGAAAAAAGGCGAACCCGTCGTATTTGTCGACGATAGTAATCTTTTGATTGGTGAACGCCAATACCGTTTAGTTAGAAATTATCGTGAAGGCTTTGATGCCGAACGTTTAGGTGAACGCTTTAGTGAGGTCTTGACACGCTACGATTATATCGTCGGCGACTGGGGATATGACCAGTTGCGTCTGAAGGGCTTTTTCCGCGAAGACGATCGGAAAAGCTTGCCAGAACAGCGCATTGATACATTAGAAGATTATTTATATGAATATTGTAATTTCGGCTGTGCTTATTTTGTGCTGGAACGAACAGGCGGCAAACGCCAACAAACCCGCAAGAAACGTAAGCGCAAACGGAAAGACAAACCGCAAGCATTCGTAGAAGAGAAAAAAGCACCGGTGGCAGAAAAGCCTAAGAAAAAACCGGTGATCAAAAACCGACAGCCGAAAAAAGAAGTCCCAATGAAAACAAAAGAAAAAGACGAACGCTTCGTGATTCGTCAAAGAGAAGAGTCTTAAGATGTATAAAGGATATTTGATTGATTTAGATGGCACGATCTATCGTGGAAGCGAACCGATCCCGGCTGGTCGGCGTTTTGTGGAGCACTTGCAGGAGCGAAAGATCCCCTTTCTATTTCTAACCAATAATACAACCAAGACCCCTGCGACGGTGGCGGATCGTTTAGCCAATGAATTTTCGATCCACGTTCGTCCAGAGGCGGTCTATACAGCGACCCTAGCAACGATCGACTATATGAACGACGCTGCGAAAGGGAAGAAGGTCTTCGTTATTGGCGAACCTGGGCTGATCGATCCGATCCTTTCGGCGGGCTACGTTTGGGAGGAAGAGCAGCCGGATTATGTCGTAGTCGGACTGGATACCGCGGTCACCTATGAACACTTCGTCACTGCGACCCTTGCGATCCAGAAGGGGGCCACCTTTATTGGAACGAATCCAGATAAAAATATTCCGACAGAGCGCGGGCTGCTGCCTGGTGCTGGTTCGGTAATCGCGATGGTGGAGGCTGCGACACAACAAAAAGCGACCTATATCGGAAAACCAGAAGCGATCATTATGGAGAAGGCCGTGGAGATCTTAGGGATGGAGAAATCCGAAGTCTTGATGGTCGGTGACAATTATACGACGGATATCTTAGCCGGGATCAACAACGAGATCGATTCATTGCTAGTGCTGTCAGGCTTCACTCAAAAAGAGGATGTACCAACATTACCTGTTCCGCCGACCTACCTGGTAGAGTCGTTGGATGAATGGCACTTCGATGAAAACTAAGGGACTGGAACGTCTAGGCTTGGTTTGTTTGCTGCTGACCTTGCTGACCTTGGCCATCACCTTGACGATCAATGCGCGCTGGCTGTATCAATTGGACATTCGGCATCTGGGATTGTTGGATTATACGACGCTGTCGGAAAAGGAACTGCTGCATAATTTCGATCAGTTGATGCGTTACTTGAATCTGCCGTGGGTGGAGACGCTGAAGATGACGGATTTTCCTGTTTCAGCAAATGGGGCGCTGCATTTTTATGAAGTGAAGCGGCTGTTTCTAGTGAACTACGGCGTATTGCTCGTGACGGTCATTCCAAGTATTGTTTACGTTCGGCATCTAAACAAGCAGCAGCGGCTGTGGACGATGATCCAACCATTCCGTATCGCGGTCGTTGTTCCGATCGTGATCGCCTTTTTGATGGCGGTAAATTTTGATCGCTTCTTTGTGCTTTTCCACGGTGTCTTTTTTAATAACGATGCGTGGATATTCAATCCGGCGACTGATCCGATCATCAACGTTTTACCAGAGACATTTTTCCTCCACAGCTTCATTCTTTTTTTCGTGTTGCTGGAGATTTTCTATTTATTGCCGATCTATTTCGGGAAAAGAGCATTAAAAAAAGAGCGCTAAGCTCTTTTTTTAATGCTCTTATTTGACGATGCTGTCTAAGTTTCGCGGATTTTCATGAGCCAAACGGCTGGCAGCAGACGCAGCGATCGCTCCGACAAGGTCATCCAAGAAGGTATGGACGTGGACGCCGTCGTGTTCGTTGAGTTTTTTCAAGATGCCGGGTTTGACCTTGTCGATGTAGCCATAATTTGTAAAGCCGATGGAACCGTAAACGTTGACGATGGACAGCGCCATGATCTCGTCAATGCCATAAAGGCCTTCATCTTCTTCCAAAATCGTTTGCAAAGGATAATCCAGCTTCTTCTGCTCCGCCAATTTGTCCAGCTCAATGCCGGTGATGATCGCGTTGTGGACTTCTCTTTTTGTCAACACACGGTTGACGCTATGGATGCACAATTCGATATCTAATTTTTCGATGTACTCCTTTTGCAGGAAAAAGACCAAGTCCGCGATGTCTTCGATGGTGACGCCGCGTTCTTCTAACAGGTCACGGGCTTTCTTTTCAAGTGCCGTCGTTTCAAATACCATGTGGTACCTCCTTGTGACGATTAATTTTGTGGAAACAAGCTCGTACTATGACCGGGCTGTGCACGGTTTTTAGGATTTACATAATGCAGCGCATTGTTGACAGCTGTTGGGGCTTCACCCATACCTGTAGCAATCAATTTCACTTTGCCGTCATAGGTGGCGATATCTCCGCAAGCATAGACGCCTGGGATCGACGTGCGCATATCTGATTCAACCAAAATCGCCTGTCGGGTGCTTTCCAATCCCCAAGAGCGCAAATGATCCAGAGAAGAAGAGAAGCCATAGTTTACGATCAAATAATCCACATTCAACGTAATTGTCTCATCACTTTTCGCTTTTTGTAAAGTCAGATCCTCTAATTCCTGTTCCCCGTGAAGTTCCTTCAAGAGGTAAGGCGTGTAAATGTTGACAGAGGAGTCTTTTAATTTTTGCACACTGTGCTCATGTCCGCGGAAATTGTCACGGCGATGGATGATAGAGACTTCATCGGCAATGGGCTCCAACATCAGCGCCCAGTCGATCGCAGAATCGCCGCCGCCAGCGATCGCCACTTTTTTACCGGCGTATTTCATTAAATCATTGATGTAATAATCAATGCCGTGATTTTCAAAAGTGTCTGCGTCATCGATCATCAAACGTCTTGGTTGAAACGATCCGTTTCCAAGTGCTAAAACGACGGCTTTCGTGTAATGACTGTCCTTATTTGTGACTAGCTCCAAGTAGTCGTCGTGCTGCTTTAGTGCGAGGACTTCTTCGTCCAAGCAATAGGTATGAGAAAATGTGCGTAATTGTTTTTCTAAGTTACCAACCAGATCTGCCGCTTTAACGACGGGAAATCCAGGAATATCATAAATATTTTTTTCGGGATAAAGTGTCGTCAGTTGTCCCCCCAACTGCGGCAGGCTGTCTATCAGCTTCGTTTTTGCCTGACGGATACCTGCGTAAAAAGCTGCGAACATCCCGACTGGACCCGCACCTACGATGGTTATATCAAAAATTTCCATATCAACACCCTTTCTTCCCATCGATTGTAACAAATAAATGAGAGAGAAAGAAACGCTTGGCTTGCAGAGGTGGCAAATGGAGAAAAGTTTGTTATGATGGACACAGTGAAAAAATAAAGGAGGACATTGAAGTGACTCAATTTCCACAATTAAACTTAGCAGAAGAAAAAGGTCCAAAAGCGACGATCAAAACCAACATGGGGGATATCATCGTACAACTATTTCCTGAAGATGCCCCAAAAACGGTAAAAAACTTTGTTGAATTAGCGAAGAAAGGGTATTACGACGGTGTGATCTTCCACCGTGTCATCCCTGATTTCATGATCCAAGGCGGCGACCCAACAGGTACAGGCATGGGCGGCGAAAGCATTTATGGCGAAAAATTTGAAGACGAATTCTCCCGCAACCTATTCAACCTGCGTGGGGCATTATCAATGGCAAACGCTGGTCCAAATACCAACGGCAGCCAATTCTTCATCGTCAACAACCAAAATGTTCCTGCGAACATGATGACGCAATTAGAAGAAGCTGGATTCCCAGGCGAAATCATCGAAACCTATAAACAAGGTGGAACACCATGGTTGGACTTCCGTCACACAGTGTTCGGTCAAGTCGTTGAAGGTATGGACGTTGTAGACGATATCGGTGCAGCAAAACGCGGACCGCAAGACAAACCAGTGAATGACATCGTTATCGAAACAATCGAAATTACAGAATAAAAAAACGGCCAATCGGCCGTTTTTTTTATTTTAACGCAGTCACGATGCGACGCAGACCTTCTTCTAACGTTGCGCGAGGGCAAGCGACATTCAACCGCATATGCTGTTTTCCGCTCGGTCCATAACTGACCCCGGCGTTCAAGACGACTTTTCCTTTATGGATCAGCCGTTCCTCTAATTCCTCATCTGACAGGCCGTAAGCGGAAAAGTCCAGCCACAAAAGATAGGTGCCTTCGGGCTTCATGATCCTTACTTCAGGCAGCTCTTTTTGGAAAAAGTCTTGCGTGTAGGCGACATTTGCTTGGATATAGGGGAGTAATTCCTCTAGCCACTCTTTCCCCGTTTCGTAGGCAGCCTCCATTCCCACCAAGCCAAAGGTATTGATCTCTTGCTGGAAGTTCTCCTCTTGCTTGCGGAGAAGCTGTTTGCGCAGCTTGTCATTTTTTACAAAGGCGGCTGAATTTTTGATTCCAGCAAGGTTGAAGGTTTTCGTCATTGATGTAAATTGCAAGCTGAACGAACAAAACGCGTCTCCGGCATTAAAGAAGGAGGTCATTTCGTGAGGAGCAAAAACCAAATCCTGATGGATCTCATCACTTAAAACGAGAACGTTGTATTGCTGGCAGAGGGCACCTAAACGCTGCAACTCCTCTTTTGACCAGACACGTCCGCCAGGGTTGTGGGGATTACACAAAATCATGACCTTTACATGGTGCTGTTTGAATTTTTCTTCTATATCTGCATAATCCATGACAAAACGCCCCGACTCTTCAATCAACTGACTGCGGACAAGCTGGCGACGATTGGTCTTGATGATCCCAGCAAAGGGAGGATAGACAGGGTCGTGGATCAGGACGGCATCATTTGGCTTTGTAAATGCTTGAATCGCCGTATTGATCCCAGCTAGTACGCCGGAGAAAAAGAGGATGTCGTCTTTTTCCAATGCTAATTGATGCTGCTCCTGCTCCCAAGCGATCACGGCATCGTACAAACCTTCAGGCGTCTCTGCATACCCTAATACTCCGTGCTCTAAAAGTTTTTGGTAGGCGTTCAGTACGCCTTCTGGTGCTTTGAAATCCATATCCGCGATCCAAAGGGGCAGCAACTCTTTTTCATTGTACATGTGAAGAATGGCGTCCCATTTTACGCTGTTCGAGCCAAGCCGGTCGATCGGCTGTTCAAAAGTTGTCATTTTAGTACCTCCTGTTTGATAACTTCAATTTTATCTATAAATACAGTATAATGAAACATGCGAAAAGAGGGAAATGAATGGGATATAAAATTGGAGATATTATTGAAGGTCGTGTAACAGGTATCCAGCCGTACGGTGCA
The DNA here is from genome assembly GCF_002174375.1 of Enterococcus sp. 12F9_DIV0723. Taxonomy (NCBI): domain Bacteria; kingdom Bacillati; phylum Bacillota; class Bacilli; order Lactobacillales; family Enterococcaceae; genus Enterococcus; species Enterococcus sp. 12F9_DIV0723. The sequence continues at coordinate 714,127 of NZ_NIBK01000001.1, forward strand.
TTTATCTCATTGGATGATCAGACGCAAGGGCTGGTGCACATATCAGAGGTACAATCCGGCTACACTAAAAATATTCACAGTTTTTTAGAGGTCGGCCAACTGGTGAGGGTGCAGATCATTGACATTGATGAATACACAAAGAAGATCAGTTTGTCATTGCGAACATTGCTGGAGCATCCCGTTGAAGTGCCGTATCATCGGAAACGCTACTTTACCAACCGCAACAAAAACATTGGGTTTCGTTCATTGGAAAAGAATATGCCTGAATGGACAGAAGAAGCGATTGATTTCTTATTGAAAGAAAGAGTTGAAAACTAATCGTCTTTTTATGCAAAAATTGTCTTTTTTTCTGAAAACATGATACAATAGGGACGATTTACGATTAGCTTTTGCAGAGGTGAAAATTGTGACAAAACAAGTATCTGGTACAATCATGTTGCATTTAGAAGATGGATCGAAACGTTTTTTAGTTCACGAAATAGGAAATGAGAAAGAATTTGCCCGCACTGATACCAAAGCTGAAAACACTGTTTTAGCTAGCTTTTTGAATTTTTTGAAAGCAACACTACATATTGATGTGACGAATATTCGGTTGGTCGAACTAACGAATACTCAGTCACACGGCGACAACTTACCCCTTTATGTGTTTGAAATGGCGAGTGAAGAAGTCACTACGCTGCCAAATGGATTTGTCTGGGAGACGCCTGACAGCTTGAGAAAGATACTTGGAACGATTGAAATCGAAGGTGTACCATTATTTGAATAGATACGTAAAAAGAGCTTATGAAAATAAGTTCTTTTTTTTTGAAAAAAACAGTTGACCGATAGTTCATTAAGTGGTAAATTAATAAACGTTGCTGATGCAGTGAAAGCCGAACGATGGCTTTCGGAATTAAAAAAACTTCAAAAAAGTTGTTGACATTCACTCAGTAACCTGTTAAGATATAAAAGTTGCTGAAACAAAGCAACAAACAACGTAGACCTTTGAAAACTGAACGAATAAAACAAACCAAATGTGTAGGGCGCTTCTATTCTATAGAAGCAAACAACATAGCAAGCAATATGCTAGCAAGTCAATTATTAAAATTGAGCTTAACAATCGCAAGATTGTTTCAAACACTTTATATGAGAGTTTGATCCTGGCTCAGGACGAACGCTGGCGGCGTGCCTAATACATGCAAGTCGAACGCTTTTTCTTTCACCGGAGCTTGCTCCACCGAAAGAAAAAGAGTGGCGAACGGGTGAGTAACACGTGGGTAACCTGCCCATCAGAAGGGGATAACACTTGGAAACAGGTGCTAATACCGTATAACAATAGAAACCGCATGGTTTCTATTTGAAAGGCGCTTTTGCGTCACTGATGGATGGACCCGCGGTGCATTAGCTAGTTGGTGAGGTAACGGCTCACCAAGGCAACGATGCATAGCCGACCTGAGAGGGTGATCGGCCACATTGGGACTGAGACACGGCCCAAACTCCTACGGGAGGCAGCAGTAGGGAATCTTCGGCAATGGACGAAAGTCTGACCGAGCAACGCCGCGTGAGTGAAGAAGGTTTTCGGATCGTAAAACTCTGTTGTTAGAGAAGAACAAGGATGAGAGTAAAATGTTCATCCCTTGACGGTATCTAACCAGAAAGCCACGGCTAACTACGTGCCAGCAGCCGCGGTAATACGTAGGTGGCAAGCGTTGTCCGGATTTATTGGGCGTAAAGCGAGCGCAGGCGGTTTCTTAAGTCTGATGTGAAAGCCCCCGGCTCAACCGGGGAGGGTCATTGGAAACTGGGAAACTTGAGTGCAGAAGAGGAGAGTGGAATTCCATGTGTAGCGGTGAAATGCGTAGATATATGGAGGAACACCAGTGGCGAAGGCGGCTCTCTGGTCTGTAACTGAC
>NZ_NIBK01000001.1:721496-924134 GCF_002174375.1 Enterococcus sp. 12F9_DIV0723
GGTAGCTATGTAGGGAAGGGATAAACGCTGAAAGCATCTAAGTGTGAAGCCCACCTCAAGATGAGATTTCCCATTTCTTTAAGAAAGTAAGATCCCTGAGAGATGATCAGGTAGATAGGTCAGGAGTGGAAGTGCAGTGATGTACGGAGCGGACTGATACTAATCGATCGAGGACTTAACCAAAAAAATTGATTCGCGGTAGTTTAACTGTTTCTGATCCAGTTTTGAGTGAACGACGTTTACTCAGATAAAGCATAGTGTGGTGGCGATAGCGGGAAGGATACACCTGTTCCCATGTCGAACACAGAAGTTAAGCTTCTTAGCGCCGATTGTAGTGAGGGGTTGCCCCTTGTGAGATTAGGACGTCGCCACGCGTTGTTATTCCGGCATAGCTCAGTTGGTAGTAGCGCATGACTGTTAATCATGATGTCGTAGGTTCGAGTCCTACTGCCGGAGTTTTCGAAGACAGCCTTTTATAGGTTGTCTTTTTTTATGTTTGAGCAAATTGTTTAATGGATTAAGGGAATAGTGCTATCCTCAAGGTGAGGTGAGGATAACTATGTATATGAAAATTTCAGATGAATTGGTAGAGCGACTAGGGAAATACAAAGACAGTCGAATCCTTTTGGACTTAGATGATGGTGTAGGGATGTACTCCAAGATGGGAAGCTGCGCATTGAACATCAGCTTCCGCTTATTGATCTTAGACAAAGACCAAGATTACTCGGACTATACAGTGAACGTTGAAAGCCCAATTGGGGAAATTCCGATCAAAGAACATTCAAAATTGTACTTGGAAGACGACATGTCCTTGGTTTTTGATCCTCGGATGTCTTTGATCAAACTGAAAAGCCCTAGTGGTATGATTGATGGAAATGTCCAAATCATTGATTTACGCAAAAATAAGGAGTGAGCCTAAATGGCCCACTCCTTATTTAATTTGGTCTCTTTAAATCAATCGTATTAGCGATGTGGCTGTAAGTAGTGCCAGCCAGACGTGCTGCTGGATCAAGGGAGATCGGGTCGATATACTCTTTTTCCGCATCAAAAACAGCTTCTTCAAACGAATAGTTCAAAACTTCCAGAATGAACAAATCACTGATCACGGTTCCTTCATGGTCGCTTACAGGAACATATTGATGAAGCCGAACTTCAAAGCGGATAGGAGCTTCCTGGATCGCTGGTACAGCGACTTCTTTGCTGTCTACAAGTGTAAGTCCGCTCTCGGCTAATTCACTTTCCTCAGCAGGCAGAGAAGCTGAGGAGTGGTTCATTTCGGAAAGAACCGAGTCGTTCACCATATGGATCACGCCTTCTTTTTGTTGAAAAAGATTTCGTGCAGTATCCTTCATCTGATGCTCTTTGCGATTGATAGAAAGACTGACTAATGGTAGGTCCTTCGCTACAACATTGAAATAGCTGAAGGGAGCGGCATTCACGACATTCGTTGTGTCATCGATCGTAGTGATCCAAGCGATCGGTCGCGGAATGACGCTGCCTGTCAGAAACTTATAATTTTGTTTTGTCGTTAGATCCTTTGCAGAGTAGAAGTACATAGCGCGCTCCTTATTTTCGTTTCTTATTTGCGTCAGAAGTATCGAAGGGGCGAACATATTCTTCGATCTCTTCCCGTTTTGATTGCAAATGAGGAGGCAATGACAAGATTTCACCTGCGTGATCGTAGGTCTCATCTTGCAAGAAACCAGGGCCATCGGTAGCTAGTTCAAATAAGACATTTGGTGCTGCCAGGAAGTATTCTGATTGGAAGTAGAAGCGGTCAACGAATCCTGAATTTGGAAATTCTAGGGCATTGATCTTTTCGATCCAGTCACGAAGCGCGTCATCATCAGCAACACGTAAGGCCAAGTGATGGACATTCCCATAGCCTTCCTGTGCTGGGATCATATCTGGCTGATCATCTACAAGGATCGTCGCACCATTTCCGCCTTCACCAACTTCAAATTGATGCAGACTTTCTTCAGCAGCAGTTTCTTTAAAGCCTAACAGGTTTTCTAAAACCAGTTTTAGGTGTTCAAATTTTGCCACGGTAACAATGGTTGGGCCTAAGCCGAAGATCGCGTGTTCAGCAGGAACATTTGAATTCTTCCATGGTGTCCCGCCGGCAACGCCGTTATTTTTTTCGTCTGATACTAATTGGAACCATTGATCGTCGTAGTCTTGGAATTCTAAATATTTCTTTCCAAAACGTTCTTTGATTTCGCCATGAGCAACTTCCTTTTCTGTGAAGCGTTGAGCCCAGAATGTCAGTGAAGCGTCGGTCGGCACACGGAAACCCGTACGTGAAATACTATTCGTCCCTTTGCTTCCCTTTGGAATTTGTGGGAAATCAAAGAAGGTCATATCCGTCCCGGGCGCACCAGAATCATCTGTAAAATAAAGGTGATAGGTTTCGATGTCGTCTTGATTGACTGTTTTTTTAATCATGCGCAAGCCTAAAATATCTGTAAAAAAGCGATAATTTTTTTCGGCGCTGGAAGTCATTGCTGTTACGTGGTGTAATCCGCGAATTTGTGTATCCATAATTTATTCTTCCTAAATTCTTACTAAAAGTAAGTTTATTGGAAAGCTGATTTTTTAGCAAGAATAATGCCTCGACTTGATAATTTTCCAAGGAATCAGTAGGATAGAAACAGGAGGTAGACGATGAAAAAAATTGTATTATTTGATTTAGATGGCACGTTGACCGATTCAAGTGAAGGCATTTTGAACAGCATTCGCTACATGTTGGAGAAAAAGGGCTTGGCTATTTCTGACACGGAGACACTGCGCAGCTTTATTGGCCCTCCTTTGGCCGATTCATTGAAGGCGCTTTACGAGATTTCAGAAGCTGAAGCGCAAGAAGCTGTTGAAAGCTACCGTGAGTATTACGCTGATCAGGGAATCAAACAATTGACGGTGTATCCTGATGTGGAAAAGATGCTGACGGATTTGTCAGAAGACTATTCTTTAGCGATCGCGACGTCAAAGCCTGAATTTTTTGCTGAACAGGTGATCGAGAACACGGGATTGACGAAGTATTTCACCGGGATTTTTGGCGCGGACCTGGCGGGAGACCGTTCAAAAAAAGCCGACGTGATCACGTACGCATTAGAGCAATTAGAAGGAGATACGGCGGTGATGGTCGGGGATCGGAAATTTGATATTTTAGGTGCCAAGGACAATCAGTTGAAGAGCATCGGTGTGCTGTATGGCTTCGGGGATCGGCAGGAATTAGCGGAAGCAGGGGCGGATCTTCTTGTAGAGAAGGCGTTGGAGATTCCTCTCGCCCTCCAAAGATTGTTTTAAGCAACTTCTACAGAAAAAGGACGTTGAAAACAAAAAAATCCCTCAAGCGAGGGATTTTTTGATCAATTATTCGACTTAGTACCAGCCGTTTGCTTGCCAGAATGCTTGTGCGCCTTCCCATGAACCATAGCGAGAAGTGACATATTGATCCGCAACACGTTCTTGGTTTGCAGCAGAGTAGTCACCATTTAAGTATGAAGCAGATAATTGGTAACGTCCAATGTATTGACCGTTTGTTGCAGTGTAAGAACCGCTAGATTCGCGTTGTGCGATCCATTCTTTTGCTGAGCTTGTGCTTGCTGGAGCTGAAGCTTCTGCAGCAGGAGCCGCTGGTTGTTGTGCTTGTTGTACAGGAGCAGCAGCCGGTTGTGCTGGCGCTTCTTGAACAGATGCTTGTTGTGCAGGTGCAGGAGCTGCTTGTTCTTGAACAGGTGCAACAGTAGTATTGCCTTTTGCATCTGTGTCGATCGTCAAGTTTTGTCCTTCAAAGATCATATCAACGTTAGAGATGTTGTTTTCACTAGCAATTGAATGAACCAAGCTGTTATCGCCTGCAAATTTGATTGAGATTTTTGATAACGTATCACCTGATTGAACAGTGTAATTTTCAGCTGCATGTGCATCGTTTGTTCCTAGTGCAAATACTGCACCGGCTGTTAGTAAAGTTGTAAGTACAAGAGTTTTTCCAAATTTCATTATGTAAATTCCTCCAAAAAAGTTTTTAATGTCATCAGTCATTTCGACTACGAGACTTACTTTACCATCCTTCTTCATGTCGTGGGTTATAAACCAGTGACAAGAGGTTACAAGGAAATGTAGAAATGTAACAAAACATGGAGAAAAGGGGCCTTTTGAAATACTTAATCTCTATTAAGAATGTCTGAATCACTATGAGGGACAAGGGATTTGCGAGGTGTTTCTCAGGGGAAATAGATGTAAGCGCTGATAAAAGTTGCAATGTTGACACCCCGTTGTAAAGAATCAGACGATTGTAGGGGCGAAAATCTCGGAAAAACGACGGATTATTTCTTAAGAAAAGGTAAATGAAAGACAAATTGAGGTGAAACATGGCCATTACGATAAAAGAAATTGCCCGTCTGGCGGGTGTCTCCGTGACGACGGTCTCTCAGATCCTTAATCAGAAGGGGGGACGCTTCAGCGAAGCAACCAAACAGCGGGTCTTAACGGTGATCGAAGAGCAAAACTATTCGCCAAATTATTTTGCTTCAAATATCATTGCAAAAAAATCAAAGACGATCGGTGTGATCGTTCCTGATTTTTCAGAACAATTTGCTTCGGCGATCGTCAGAGAGATCAAACGACACTTGGAAGAGCAAGGGTACTATTTGATCATTTGCGAATCGGATCATGAGTTCGAGAAGGAACAGGTGCTGCTGGAGCAGTTGGCGAAGATCGCTGTGGAGGGAATTATTCTCTTTACGCCCAATCTATACGATCAGGATCAACGAATCCGCAAAGGTCGCTACCAGGAGATCCCAGTTGTTTTTGCGGATAGGGGACTCAATGAAGGCTATTACGGGACAGTGAAGATCGATGAATTTTCAGGAGTTTATCGGGCCCTCGAGTGGCTGATCGGAGAGGGGCATCGCAGGATCGGCCTTCTGATGGATGATGCAGAGCACTATCATTTAGCGGAACGATTTGACGCATATAGACAGGCGCTGCAGGATCATCAGCTTATAATAGAAGAAACACACATCAAACAGATGCCTTTGACGATCGAAGGCGGGTATCAAGGCGCTACTGAATTGCTGAGGGAGACAGAGGTGAGTGCGATCTTCTGCTGCGATGATATGTTAGCGATCGGGTGTTACCAAGCCGTGTTTGATAGTGGCAGAGTGTTGAATCAGGAAATTACGGTGGTAGGCTTCGATGGCGGAGAAGTGACGCAGATCGTTCGGCCAAAAATAAGGAGTGTCCGTCAGCCTTATAAAGAATTAGGAAATGCCTACGCGGACAAGATTCGAATGGCGATCCAACAGCCAGATCGCCAAATGGATGACCGGTTGTTCCATGTAAGCTTTGACCCAGAATAAGCAATGAGAGTAGAGAAGCATTTGCGTCAGAGCAAATGCTTTTTTGTTATGAAAAAATTACTTTCCCTATAAATCTAGACGAATATTAGTGAAATAGTTCGGTGAATAAGGGGGTGTTCTTGTAATTTCTCTATTTTTAACAAAAAAAGCTCAATTTTTTAAGCAATATGGGTTAATTATTTGGTAGAATATTGGGAGATAAAATGAATTCTTTTTGGCCTTCAGGGTATGGGGGGAAAAGAATGATGATGGAAAAGTGGGGGAGCGTTTTTGAAAAGGGTTGGGGAAGTATTTTTTGCGATTGGAACAAGGAAACTCATCATTATTGGTTTGGTGCTTTTATTGGGAATGGTCAGTTTTTACTCCTACAAGAGTGTGTATTACGCGGAACGATTGCTGCCTAAGACAAAAGTAAACGCGATCGATGTTGGCGGACTGACTGTGGAGCAGGCGAATGAAAAAATCACGAAAGAGCTGACAGAGGCCCCTTTCGCGATTCGTTTAGATAAGCATTTGTGGAAGGAACTCAAGCGCAGCGATTACGGGTGGTCTAAAGATCATCGAGAGGCGCTCAAACGGCTGAAACAGGAGCAAAGTCCATTTGCATGGGGCCTGAGCGGATTTGCAAAGCATCAGTACCAGCTGCCGAACACCTTTGACCGTGGGCAGGTGGAACAATTAGTGGAGTCGTTGAGAATGACGCTTCTAGAAAAAAATGTGACGCGGATTCCGACGAAAAATGCTAGGATCGAGTGGCAGAATGGGGCATTTAAAATCGTTCCAGAAGAACAAGGGAACACTTTTGACATTGATGCTGTGCAGAATGCTGTAAAACGCGGCTTGGAAGAAGGCCAGTCGTCAGTAGATGCGGAAAAGTATTATGCTCGGCCGATCATGACAAAAAAGGACGGCACGTTAAAGAAGCAACAGGAAAAATTAAATCAGTTTACTAAAATGAAAGCGTCTTATAGGATCAATGGAAAAGCCATCGCCCTCTCTAATGAGGAACTCAGCAGCTGGCTGACTACGAACGAGAATGGAGAAGTGCAGATCGATCAGGAAAAGGTCACGCGTTTTGTGACCAAGCTAAACGCAGACTATAATACCCAGGAGAATCCGACACCCTTCACTAGTACAAAACGAGGTGAGGTCTCTGTACCTATGGGAATCTATGGCTGGTCTATCGACATTCCTGCGGAGGTTCAAGCCTTGAGCGGGGAGATTTTAAAAGGGAAAAATTTTGATCGCACGCCGATCGTGACAGGCGATGCACCAACAGTCCAAGCCGGCATCGGCAATACGTATGTAGAAGTCGATCTGCAAAACCAATATATGTGGTATTACAAAGAGGGCAAGGTCCAGCTGGAAACAGATATTGTCAGCGGGAAGCCATCCACACCAACACCGCCTGGGGTAAATTATGTGACGAGCAAATCAACGGATCAAGTCCTGCGGGGCTTGAATGAGGACGGCTCCAAGTACGCCAGTCCTGTACGCTATTGGATGCCGATCGACCGGACAGGCGTAGGCATTCATGATTCTGATTGGCAGTATGCGTATGGCGGAGATCTCTGGCTATACCGAGGGTCTCACGGGTGTATCAACACGCCGCCAGCCAAAATGGATGAACTTTATCCGATTTTGGAGACAGGGACCCCTGTCGTCGTTTTCTAATAGAACAGGAACAAGCATCAGAAAAAAATTCTGGTGCTTTTTTTTGTTTAAAGTCGTTTTCTTCCCCCAGAATTTTGCGGGATAAAAACAAGTGATCGGCTTGAGACCAGCAAACAGATAACTGTCGCTGACCAAAATAGGACGCTTCTTTCATAGAGAAGAAGCGTCCTATTTTTTCTTTGTGGAGGGAAGCTATTCAAAAAAATGACGCATAAAACGACACGATCCAAAAAGCAAGGCACGCGTTTAACTGTAAAATCATCCTTATAAATAGACGAAAACAGAGAGGTTAAAATAACTGATAAACAATCGATAGACAAATGAATACCGAGGGAGCCAGTTATTATGAGCGTTGCCGTTTTCGTTTATGAACAGCCTAAAGGGCTAAAAAAGATACTCAATAAAAGAAAGAAGGAAAACACATGTGTACGACAGTTTTAGTAGGAAAAAAAGCATCACGTACAGGATCAACAATGATCGCGAGAAATTGCGATACCGAGGCACCGATCCAGCCAGTGAAGTTTGTTCAAGTAGAGGAAAATGCGGTTACTAGCGGAACCTTCCACTCTGTGATCACTCATTTTTCTGAAGCGTATCCTGAGCAGGCGCTGGGCTATCAAATGATCCCGTTTGTTGAACAAGAAACGCTAGGCATTTTTGGCGAGGCAGGAATCAATTCATTGAATGTTGCCATGAGCTCGACAGAAAGTATTTTCGGCAATCCCTTCGTATTGGCTGCCGATCCATTTACAGAGGAAGGCTTAGGAGAAGATGCACTGTTAACGATGGTGCTCCCTTATATCACTTCCGCAAGAGAAGGCGTCGAATACGTCGGGAAACTCATCGAAAAGCACGGTTCCCACGAAGGAAACGGGATCATCTTCAGCGACAAGGACGACATCTGGTATATGGAGATTCCTTGCGGGCATCATTGGGTCGCACAGCGTATCCCTGATGACCATTGCGCAGTCATCGCGAACCAATCGATCATTGAAACGGTAGATTTTGAAGACGAGGCGAATTTCATGCATTCAGCAAACATTCGCACCTTCGTAGAGACCCACGCGCTGAACCCTGAAGACGGCACCTTCAATTTCAGACAGATCTTTGGGACGAGCAATTTGCAGGATCGCAAGTACAATACCGCCAGAGTATGGTATGGACAGAAAATTTTAGGCAAAGAGAATGCCAGTCCGACAGCCGATGATATGCCATTTACATTCAAACCAGCTCATCGATTAACAGTGGATGATGTCGGTCGTGTTCTAAGCTCTCACTTCGATGAAACGATCTATGACCCATTCAGTAAAGGCGACGAGCAGGCAGCACACGCTTTCCGACCTATTTCGATGAATCGTACCGCTGAATCTCATATCCTGGAAATTCGAAACAACGTAGACCCTGAGTTCGCCGCATTGTTTTGGTTGAACAGCGGACCTACAGCATTTAATCCCTATGTTCCTTTTTATGCCAACAGTAAGGATACCTCATCTCTTTACAATGAGACGAGTCTGACCTTTGACAGCAATCAAGCCTACTGGCGCGCACGTTTGCTCGCTGTTTTAGTTGAGAGAGACTATGACAAACTTGCCTTTTTGAACTTTGGCTATTTAACGAGTGCGAAAGAACTGGCGCATCAGTTGATTTTAGCCAGCGATCAAGAAGCAAGGAACTATACCGGCGAAGAACGCAAAGACTTTTTGACTGCGTGCAATGAGAAGCATGCGGAAAAAATGAACCAGCTTGCGTTGGATCATATTGGTGCGTTGGTGGAGCAAGGCTTGGGCTTATCGGCATTGACCTATGACATTACGAAGGACATTTAAAATGGACAGAAAGGAGTTGAACAGCAATGGAACACAATCATGGGGCCATTCAAAAGGGAACCACAGCACCCAATGCGACCGTTTCTGATGGCACTACTGGAAAAAAGACACTCTCTAAAATTACTTTGACGACGTTTATCGGGCTGACCTTTGCCTTGGTCGCGGGGCCTTATTATTCCACCTTGACGGCGACCGGCTGGAATATGTTTTTATACATGGCGATCGCCACGATCGGCTTTGCCCTTCCTATCGCACTGATTTCAGGCGAATTTGGAACGACCTTCCCTGGAAGAGGGGGCCCAGAGCTTTGGGTCAAAAATACGCTCGGGCCTAAATGGGGCTTTGTCACCTCCTGGCTGATCTGGATGTCGATGATTCCCGCGATGCTGGTGGTGGGTACAGGCTTTGCGCCAACCGTTGCTCTGCTGATCGGGAAGAAAGAATTGGTCGAAAACCCGATCTATACCTTGGGCGTCATTTTGGTCTTGGTTTGGACCATGACGCTATTGAATCTAAAATTCGATATGGCAAAAATCAATGGGAAATTCGGCATATGGCTTGGTTTTTACATCCCAGTGGTCATGCTATTCGGGCTCGGATTGTACACATTCATCAAATTCGGCTTTAATGCCGACAGTATCTTAGGTAGCTTTGAACCGTCTAAGTTAGTACCGAAGTCGCTGACTAGCGGCTCAGGAATGTACTTCAGCGGAGTTATATTTATCTTTTTAGGGATCGAGATGTCCTCTGTATTTATTACGCGGTTAAAAAAACCGTCGGGTCAATACGCAAAAGGGGTCATCATTGCACTGGTCCTGTTAGCGATTCTCTCATTGTGTAACGCCTTCTTTGTGGCAAATGTGATTCCTAAGGGAGATATCCAGTTGAACAACACGGTCCAACCATTGCAAATTTTTGCGGAACGTCTAGGCTTGCCCTACATTCTCGTCCAATTGTTCTGCTTAATGTCGATCATCAGTGTGTTGACGAATATGTCTACTTGGTTCGTCAGTGCCTCTAAAACCATGACACAAAGTGCGCTGAATGGCGATTTTCCACCTAAATTGAAATTTTGGAAAACCAATAAATTCAATGCGTGTCCGTCGCTATTGATCGTGCAAGCAGCAGCGATCTCACTATTGTCGGTCGCCTACGCTGTGATCCCCGGGATCAATACAGTCTTTATCATCATCACCAACAGCGGGACCGTCTTGTATTGTCTGGCCTACAGCTTGATGACGATTGGCTATATCAGCATGAGACGACAGGATAAAAATCAAGACCATCCTTTCCGTGTCGGGAAAAAAGGCAATCATTTGGCCTACATGGTGTCCTTTTTACTTCTAGCAACGATTGTTTTTGCGCTTGTTATCACGTTTATGAACAATAGCTTGCTGAATCTAGTATTTGTAGTGATCTTTACGGGCATCTTCTTCATGGTTCCTTTGTTCATTTATCGAAACAGGAAAGAAAGCTGGAAAATGCCCTCCAGCCAAAAGGAAACAAAAAGTTAACGCCAGAATGAGCGCTTTAGAAACCGTAAAACACAAAGCGCTCGTTCTTATAGATTGGAGGATTTAAAATGGCGACAACAAATAGTCCGCTCGCAAAGAGCAGCGGCACAGCGGCGGCCACGAGCAAAAGCAAATTGTCTTTTCTGTCGATCTACTTTCTAGGAATCAATGCGATCGTTGGCTCAGGAGCATTTCTTTTGCCGCAAGAGATATACCAACGAGTGGGCGTGATGAGTGTCTTAGTCATCCTGTGTGCGGCAATGACAGTCAGCATGATCGCCTTATGTTATGCCGATCTATCCAGCCGATTTTCTGGCTCAGGGGCAGCATGGCTTTACTCGTATAATGCATTCGGTAAATTTACCGGCTTTCAAATCGGCTTGTTTTCATGGTTCTTAGGTTGTTTGACCTTGTCCGCGGAATCTGTAGCCTTGCTTAGAACACTGAAAAATCTCTTTCCGCAATTGGATAATGGGATCGTAAAAATTTTGTTTCCGGTCACGTTGATCACGATACTGGCGATCATTAATTTATTTGGTACGTCGCTCGTCAAATTCATCAACGGGATCTCATCCGTCTTCAAAATTTTTATTGTTCTATTCTTCATAGTTTTAGGAGCATTTTTCATGCATAAAACAAACTTCACACCGATCGTACCAAGCACAGTTACAAATACGAAAAGCTTTGTCGGTCATTTCGGGTCCGCATTTAGTGTTGTTTTTTATATGTTCAGCGGGTTTTCATTTATACCTGTTGCAGCAGCGCAAATGAACAATCCCGAAAAAAATATTCCTAAAGCATTGATTTATGTGATGGCGAGTGTCACCGTCTTGTACACACTCGTTCAAACGATCGCTATCGGAATCTTAGGGACAACGATCGTGAAGTACGATGTCCCGATTGCAGAAGCAATGAAGATCGGTGTCGGTCATTGGGCCTATGCCATCATCATCTTAGGGATGATCCTGTCGATCTTTGGTGTCGCCTTCGCTGTATCCTTCAGCACACCGGCACTGGCTGCGTCATTAGCAGAAGAGCACCATTTATTGCCAAGTTCTATTGGAAAGAAAAATAAATACGGTGCCCCTTATGTGGCAGTGATCGTGACTTCCGTGATCAGTATTTTTGCAACACAATGCAGCTATATCTTCTTAGTATCCTGCATCGTGTTAGCATCATTTATCCAATATGTACCATCGATTCTAGCGGTCATCAAATTCAAGAAGACGAAACAATTTCCAAATAATGGCTTCAGCCTAAAGGGCGGCTATGTCGTTCCTATTTTGGCCTTGGTCATCTCAATGTATTTATTGACGAATTTTAACTTAAAAGTTCTATTAGTGATGTTGGCCGTATTCATACTAGGTGTCATTATCTATGTCACAAAAATCAAAGGCGCTGAGAACGAACAAGCAGCCAATTAAAAAAGCACGTAACCACAAAAAAATATCATTTAAAAAAATGAATAGAGGAGAATGATTAACATGAAAGCAACGAAAAAATTAGGATTAGCAGCAGCAACTTTAGGAATGATCGTATTATTAGGAGCCTGCGGGCGAACAGAAGAAAGCGGCACGATCGTCGGCGGTTCCGGCTCAGAGGAAGTCTACACTGATTCTTCAGGTGACGAGGCAGTCGTCGGTGAAGAGACGTTAAAAGATGACGGCTACTTCAAACAAGTCGTAACAGAAGGAATCGATCCAAAGGTAAAGGATATCGTATCCTATGATACACAGTTCAGCAATTCAGATTGGGACAAGATCACCTTCGATGTCGACCATGCGAAAATAGTCACGGTCAAAGACTTTAAAGATGAAAAAGGAGATACCTATAAAACCTTGCTCTCCTTGAAGTATAAATTAGACATTGAAGATACCTCGGACAAATACATCATGCCTGATAAAGCGGAAGTTGAATTAGCAGATGGCAAAAAAGTCAGCGCCGATTTCTTTATGGATATTTTCGATGACGAATTCTCAACGACAGATGCCCACAAAGATGGCTTCATTCACTTCAAGATCAAAGACGAAGAAAAAATCAGAGAAATCAAAGCTGTGGATGTGACATTCCGTGCAAAAACAGATAACAACCACGAAACGACTCATACGTATAAAATTGATTTCCCATTAGAAGCAGAAGAATAAGCAGGTAAGCATCAATTACATCGAGTCAAAACAAAAAGCCGTTGGATCAGCGGCTTTTTGTTTTTGGGCTTCATTTCGAACCAACTGGTATTAGATTTTCTCGCGTAATTTCTATGAGCAAAAAAAAGAGGCCGCTTCTATTGATTGATTCCTAAAAATAGGTACCCTGCTAATTGTTGGTATAAAGGGTTTTTTAATTTTATGAATGACAAATCGATTATTATTGTTGACAGACCTAAAAAAACCACCTTACTATTGGTTTGTGGTTATAACCAGTTGCGAAGAGGAGAATCCCATGGAAAATTCTTTTAAAAACAAAGCTTTGTACTATCAACTCGTAGATCTATTAAAAGAGCGGATGGAGGCCAGCATGATCCCTCATGACAAGCTGCCTTCAGAACGAGAATTGACAGCACACTACGGTGTCAGTCGGACGACGGTCCGTTTGGCTCTGCAAGAGCTGGAACGCACCGGATTTATTTATCGACGTCATGGAAAAGGGACCTTTGTTTCTGACATCAGAAAAGACGCAGCCGACTTAGCGGGCGCCTATAGCTTTACGGAACAGATGAAAAGCTTAGGGAGAAATCCTGAGACGAGAATCTTATCCTTTGAAAAGATCGAAGCAGATAAGTTCATTGCGCAGCATCTCAATCTTTCCTTAGGAGAGGCCGTCTTTAAGTTGAGTCGTTTACGAATCGCAGACCGTGAGCCGTTAATGATCGAAGATACCTATTTACCAGTCAAATTCTTTTTAGCATTAGACGATTCACTTTTGCGCAGCAAGCCTTTGTACGATCTTTTTTCAGAAGATTTTGATCAGACGGTCCGTCTGGCGGATGAAGAATTGTACGCCAGTCTTGCTTCAAAGGAGGATGCGAAACAATTGATGATCCCTGTAGGCGCACCTGTCCTGCATTTAGCCCGACAGACCTACAATATGAAAAATGAACGTATTGAATTCACACTGAGTGTTGCCCGTGCGGATCAATTCCATTATCAGATCCGCCATATTCGAAAGAGTTAGGAGAGAATGAATCGATGTTTACAGTAGAAAAAGACAAATTGGAACAGATGGGTGCTGAGATCACGACACGTGAGATTCGCCAGCAGCCAGAGCTTTGGGAGGAGACCCTTCACCTCTATCAGGAGGCGCAAGCCGCGTTAGAAGAATTTCTTGCCGCAGTAAAAGAAAACGCTCAAGGGAAACGAACACGAGTGATCTTCACTGGTGCAGGGACTTCCCAATATGTCGGTGACACCGTGGTTCCTTACCTGCGGAAACATGGCAATGTCCAAGACTTCAGCTTTGAAAGCATCGGCACCACCGATATCGTGGCAGAGCCGTTGGAATATTTGATCAAAGAAGAGCCGACGTTGCTTGTGTCCTTTGCCAGAAGCGGGAACAGTCCTGAAAGCTTGGCGGCTGTTGAAATCGCTGATCAAGTGGTCGATACGATCCATTATTTAGCGATCACCTGTGCCGAAGAAGGAAAGCTGGCTCAGCTCAGCGAAGAAGCAGAGAACAGCTTCTTATTCTTGATGCCTGAACGCTCAAATGATGACGGCTTCGCCATGACAGGCAGCTTTTCTTGTATGACCCTTGGCGCCTTGCTGACCTTTGACCAAACCGCATTATCCGAGAAAAAAACGTATGTCCAAGCCTTGAGCCGCATGGGGAGTGAAGTGATCGCTCGTGAAGAGGAGCTCGCGACCCTTGTCGGACTCGAGTTCGATCGAATCGTTTACGTTGGTTCTGGAAGTCTCGCTGGTTTGACCCGCGAAGCGCAGTTGAAAATACTAGAATTGACAGCTGGAAAAATCGCGACTGTTTTTGATTCTTCCATGGGCTTTCGTCATGGACCAAAATCCTTCATCAATGAAAAGACGCTGATGTTCGGTTTTGTGAATAATGATCCCTATACACGCGACTATGACTTGGATGTCTTAGAGGAAGTACATGGAGATGAAATCGCTATCAGTGTATTAGCCATCACGCAGCCTGGAGAGCGGAATTTCTCAGGTGACAAATTTGAGTTTGCTTCTGCGGCAGAACGCTTGCCGGATGGGTATCTAGCGTTAGGCTATATCATGGTGGCCCAGACGGTCGCACTATTGACCTCTGTCAAAGTAGCGAACAAACCGGATACACCATCGCCTACAGGAACTGTGAATCGTGTGGTAAAAGGCGTTACGATCCATGAATACAAGTAGAGAAGAACGGGGAGGAAAACGATGCTTACACTGACCAAAGGGAAAAAGGCGGCAATGGACCGCTTATCAACAAAAGAGGGCGTAATCAGCGCGTTGGCGATCGATCAACGCGGCGCTCTAAAGAAAATGATCAAGGCATTAGACGTAGAACCAACAGATGCACACATTGAAGCATTTAAGGCGTTGGTTTCCAGTGAACTGACTCCGTATGCGTCCTCGATCCTTCTAGATCCTGAATACGGATTGACCGCTGCAAAGGCTCGCTATAAAGATGCCGGCTTGCTGCTGGCCTATGAAAAAACAGGCTACGACGCAGAAACACCCGGCCGTTTGCCGGATTTATTGTCGGACTGGTCGGTTTTACGGCTGAAAGAGCAAGGGGCCGATGCGATAAAATTCTTGCTTTACTATGACATTGATGAAGACGCAGCCATCAACCAGCAAAAGCACCGGTTCATTGAACGCTTAGGCAGTGAGTGCGCGCAAGAGGACATACCTTTTTACTTAGAATTGGTCTCTTATGACGCACAAAATGAAGATGCCGGATCACTGGCTTATGCAAAAATCAAGCCTCATAAAGTCAATGAGATGATGAAGGAATTTTCAAAGCCGCAATACAAGGTAGACGTATTGAAAGTCGAAGTGCCTGTCAATATGAACTACGTTGAAGGCTATGGAACAGGCGAGACGGCCTATTCTAAGGAAGAAGCCGCAAACTACTTCCTTGAACAAAGCCAAGCAACAGACTTGCCATTTATTTTCTTAAGTGCGGGCGTATCAACCGAATTGTTCCAGCAGACCTTAGTCTTCGCTAAAGAAGCGGGATCGACCTTCAACGGGGTACTTTGCGGACGTGCGACTTGGAAAAATGGGGTCAAGCCGTTCATCGAAGCTGGGGAGTCAGCAGCGCGGGAATGGTTAGAGACCGAAGGCAGAGAAAATATCGAAAGCCTAAACACGGTCCTCGCTCAGACTGCCAGCTCTTGGCATGACAAAGTGCAGCTTGCCGAAGAAGCATTCGTGAAATAGGAGGAAGTCTCGTGATAGTAACGGTAACGATGAATCCCTCGATCGACATTTCCTATCCTTTATCGTCTTTGGCGATCGATACAGTCAACCGTACGGATCAAGTAACTAAAACCGCTGGCGGAAAAGGACTGAACGTGACGCGTGTCATCCATGATCTAGGCGGCGATGTGGTAGCTACAGGTGTGCTGGGCGGGTTTCACGGCGCCTATATTTCCGAAGAACTCAACAAAGCCGGTATTAAGCAAGCCTTCACTTCGATCAAAGAGGAAAGTCGCGATTCCATTGCGATTTTACATGAGGGCAATCAGACAGAAATCTTAGAATCAGGACCGACCGTCTCAAGTGAAGAACAGACCACCTTTTTTGAAACAATCACCGCACTGCTTCAGCAAGCGGATATCGTGACCATCTCCGGTAGTCTGGCGAAGGGGTTGCCGACTGATTTTTATCAAAAACTGGTTCAAGCTGCCCATACTGAAAAGGCACACGTCCTGTTGGATACCTCTGGCAAGAGCCTAATCAGTGTACTAGAAGGCACAGCAAAACCATTCCTGATCAAACCAAATCTGGAAGAATTAGAGGCTTTGCTGGGACAACGGTTTTCCTTGTCAGAAATGGAGACACTCCAAAACGCCCTTTCACAGCCATTGTTCGAAGGCATCGAGTGGATCGTCGTTTCTTTAGGAAAGGCAGGAGCAATCGCAAAGCATCAAGAGGCGTATTACCGCGTCACGATCCCTGAAATAAAAGTGGTCAATCCTGTAGGGTCTGGGGATGCTACCATTGCGGGCTTTGCCTATGGCTTGTCCCAAGGAAAGACCTCTGAAGACCTGTTGAAGCTAAGTATGGCCGCTGGCATGGCGAATGCCCAGGAAAAGCAGACTGGGCACGTGGATCCAGCCAATGTCGCCGCTCATTTTAACAACATCAACGTAAAAAAGATCGAGCGCTAGCTCGATCTTACGGATCAAAGATTTTTAGAAACAAGTTCAATCTTGTAGAAATTCCATTTTTTATAGGACTCGACATACTCTAGAACCTGTTGCGTGTCTTTCCGTTTTGTTACTCGGATTTGCAGGACGGTCGGTTCATTGGTCGAAATGTGTAGTTTTTCCGCTTCCGCAAGAGGCGTGGGGAATTTGATTTCATTTGTTTCTGTAAAATCTTCTTCATTCATATGGATGTTGTAATCTAGCTTAAATCGTTGATAGATCGAATTGTAGTAGCTTAAATCTGGAAAATTTGAGTTCACATATTGCTCCGGCAGATAGGTCCGCTGATAGATATATGGGACATCCTCGGTATTGCGAAGACGTTCGATACAGTAATAGTAGGCCTTATCCGGCAGCTCCAGCTTACTCAAAAACCGAGGGTCATTCCCACGTTGGATCGATAAGACCTCGACGTGATCATTGCAGATAGGGAATAGCTCGATATCGGAAAATTCTACTAATTTTCCCTTCCGTGCTCTTGAGACGAAAGAGCCGCGACCTTGATGACGAATAATGAATCCGTCCTTAACTAAATCGTTCAACGCACGGATGACGGTGATCGAGCTGACTTTGAATATGTCTGCCAACTCGGCTTCCGTATAAAATTTGTCGCCATTTTCAAATTTTCCAGAAATAATTTGCTGCTTAAGCTCATCTTTTATGATTTGATATTTTGGGATTGCCATACGATTCCTCCAAAAAATGAATAGGGACTAAACATTTCATTAAACTCTTTTCATTTCCCTTTATGGGTTGATTTTAACATATCGTGTAGGATTAGAAACTATTTGACTTTGGATTTAAAATAATTTAATATATTAATATAATAAAAACGCTTTCATTGAGGGGTGAGTTTTTGACGACATTTGAAATTACAGAAGATTTTTTGCTTGATGGCAAGCCTTTTAAGATTTTATCTGGAGCGATCCATTATTTCCGGGTAGAGCCTTCAGATTGGTACCATTCACTTTATAACTTGAAGGCTCTGGGCTTCAATACGGTAGAGACCTATGTACCGTGGAATATGCACGAACCTAAAAAAGGCGCCTTTCGATTTGATGGAATTCTAGACTTGGAGCGATTTTTAACGATTGCTCAAGAGTTAGGGCTGTACGCGATCGTTCGACCCTCTCCTTATATTTGTGCAGAATGGGAATTTGGCGGATTTCCAGCATGGCTGCTAAACGAACCCATTCGCCTCCGAACAAATGAACCCGCTTACTTGGCTCATGTGGCGGAGTATTACGACGTATTGATGAGCAAGATCGTTCCTCATCAGCTGTCAAATGGCGGGAATGTTTTGATGATCCAAATCGAAAATGAGTATGGGTCTTACGGGGAAGAAAAAGCGTATTTACGTTCAATCAAAGAGTTGATGATCGAACGAGGGATCACAGCGCCTTTCTTCACATCCGATGGGCCGTGGCGAGCGACCTTGAGAGCAGGCAGCATGATCGAAGAAGGCATTCTCGTGACTGGAAATTTTGGTTCCAAGGCAAAAGAAAATTTCGCTTCGATGCAGCGCTTTTTCGAAGAACATGAGAAGAAATGGCCGTTGATGTGTATGGAATTTTGGGATGGCTGGTTCAATCGCTGGAACGAGCCGATCATTCAACGGGACCCGCAGGAATTGGCTGAGGCAGTGAGAGAGGTTCTGGCCCAAGGCAGTATCAACCTGTACATGTTCCATGGAGGAACGAACTTCGGCTTCATGAATGGATGCTCCGCCCGCGGTGTGATCGATCTCCCGCAAATCACTTCTTATGATTACGGAGCTCCGCTTAACGAACAGGGAAATCCAACAGAAAAATACTACGCGTTGCAAAAAATGATCCATGAAAACTATCCAGAGATTCAGCAATTGAAACCCTTGATCAAGCAAACGATCGAAAAAAGACCTATTCCATTAGCGAACAAGGTCAGCCTCTTTGCGACACTGGATACGATCAGCGAACCTGTTCAAGCAACCTATCCCCAAACAATGGAGCAATTGGGACAAAACACAGGCTACCTGCTTTATCGAACGATGATCGAGAAAGATGCAGAAGAAGAACGTTTGAGAGTGATTGATGGACGTGACCGCAGTCAATTGTTTTTAAATGGAGAATGGAAGGCGACGCAATATCAAACGGAGATCGGGGAAGACATTCAAGTTTCTATGGCTCAGGAAAACAATCAGTTAGATCTCTTGATTGAGAATATGGGCCGAGTCAATTATGGACACAAACTCTTCGCGGATACCCAGAAAAAAGGCATTCGCACTGGTGTAATGGCAGATCTGCACTTTTTAACCGATTGGACGCACTATAGCCTGCCGTTGGATTCTTGTGAAGCGGTCGATTATTCGAGAGAATGGCAACCCAGTCAACCAAGTTTTTACAGGTACACCTTCGAGTTGGATGAACTAGAAGACACGTTCATTGATTTAGAAAAATTCGGCAAAGGGGTCGTTTTTGTGAATCAAGTGAATATCGGGCGCTTCTGGGAAGTTGGGCCGACAGTGTCGCTGTACATTCCTAAGGGATTCTTAAAAGAAGGAATGAATGAAATCGTTATTTTTGAAACAGAAGGCACCTATGAACCAGAGATACGTTTAGTAAAAGAACCACTATATAAAGATATGAAATAAAGACACGAAAGAGGGATAAGTATGAGCATTATCGGAGTACGAATTGACGGACGCTTGATTCACGGACAGGTAGCAAATTTATGGACGACGAAATTAAATATTTCGCGCATCATGGTGGTTGACGATGAGGTCGCACAAAACGACATTGAAAAAAGCGGGTTGAAATTAGCTACACCAGCCGGCGTTCGTCTGAGCGTGTTACCAATTGAAAAGGCAGCAACTAATATTTTAGCAGGTAAGTATGATTCCCAACGTCTATTGATCATCGCGCGTAAACCCGATCGTTTATTGAAATTAGTAGAGCTGGGTGTACCGATCGAAGAAATCAATGTTGGGAACATGTCTCAAACGGAAGAAACGCGTTCGATCACGAAATCAATCAATGTGGTGGATCAAGACGTGGACGTATTCAACCAGTTGAATGCCAAAGGTGTACGCTTGATCGCACAAATGGTCCCAAGTGACAAAGCAGAAGACTTTATGAGTCTTTTAGCGAAATAGGAGGAAGAATGATGGATATCTTATGGTGGCAGATCTTATTATTAACATTATATGCAGGGTATCAAATTTTGGATGAATTACAGATTTATTCTTCATTAAGTGCACCTGTTTTTGCTGGATTGTTCGCCGGATTAGTGATGGGGGACTTGAAAGCTGGACTTATTATTGGTGGTAGTATGCAGTTGACCGTACTTGGTGTAGGAACATTTGGCGGAGCTTCTAAAATCGATGCCAACTCTGGAACGATCTTGGCAACGGCTTTCTCAGTTGCGTTAGGGATGAATCCAGAGCAGGCGATTGCGGCAATCGCTGTTCCTGTTGCCAGCTTGATGATTCAGTTGGACATCTTGGCGCGTTTTGCGAATACGTATTTTGCCCATCGAATCGACAAATTGGTGGAAGATATGAATTACAAGGGCATTGAACGGAATTTCCTAATGGGTGCGATTCCGTGGTCTTTCTCTCGGATGATCCCAGTTTTCCTAGCATTGGCTTTTGGTGGCGGACTTGTCGAAAAAGTAGTGGCTGTTCTAAATGGCGATCTGAAGTGGCTGGGTGATGGATTATCTGTCGCTGGGGCGGTGTTACCGGCTGTCGGGTTTGCTATTTTACTTCGCTACTTGCCAGTGAAAAAACATTTTCCTTATTTGATTCTAGGCTTCACTTTGACCGCTTTGTTGGGTACTGTATTTACGAATATGCAAGTATTGGGTACCGGCGTAGCGAGTGTCGTGAAAAACTTTGAGGGCGTCTTCAATTCATTGCCAATGTTAGCAGTAGCCTTGATCGGGTTTGCTTTAGCAGCGATCAGCTATAAAAATGGGCAAATGATCCCGAATGCGCCAGCACAGAAAAAAGAGGATGCTTCCAATGATTCAGATGAAGGAGAGATCGAAGATGACGAAATCTAATTACAAGTTGACGAAGGAAGATTTTAAACAGATCAATCGCAGAAGCTTGTTCACGTTCCAATTAGGTTGGAACTATGAACGGATGCAAGGCTCAGGATATTTGTATACGATCTTACCGCAATTACGGAAAATTTATGGCGATGATACACCTGAATTAAAAGAAGTAATGAAAACCCATACACAGTTTTTTAACACGTCCAACTTCTTCAATACGATCATTACTGGGATCGATCTAGCGATTGAGGAAAAAGAGGGAATCGGCGGGAAGCAGACAGTTTCAGGGTTGAAGGCCGGGTTGATGGGGCCATTTGCTGCCATTGGAGATTCAATCTTCGCTGCTTTGATCCCTACGATCTTCGGGGCCTTGGCTGCAAATATGGCGATCAATGGAAACCCAACTGGGATATTCATCTGGATCGTTGCACAAATCGCCGTGATGATCTTCCGCTGGAAACAGCTAGAATTTGCTTACCGAGAAGGAATCTCTTTAGTGACAACGATGCAGCATCGCTTGACGGCATTAACGGATGCTGCTACGTTGCTAGGGGTATTCATGGTCGGTGCCTTGGTTGCTACAATGATCAATGTAAAATTCTCTTGGGCACCAAGTATTGGTGACGTTACCTTGAATATGCAAAACAACTTGGATATGATCTTGCCGCGCTTACTACCCGCAGGAATCGTCGGCGGTGTGTATTGGATGCTGGGTAAAAAGAACATGACGTCTACGAAAGCGATCTTTATCGTATTAGTCGTGTGTGTCGCTTTATCTGCATTAGGAGTAATTTCCAAGTAATGATAACTGAACAAGGAGAGTATGTATGAGCAAAGAGCTAGTTTTAATCAGCCATGGATTGTTTTGTGAAGAATTAAAAAAGAGTACGGAAATGATCATGGGACCACAGAAAAGTATCCACACTGTCGGGCTGCTGCCTTCAGAATCAGCAGAAGATTTCCGAACCAAATTTGAAGCAGTGATCGCTGAATTGGATGAGTTCATCGTTTTAGCAGACCTCATGGGAGGAACCCCCTGCAACGTCGTTTCGCGAATGATTTTAGAAGGCCAAGCGATTGACCTATACGCAGGAATGAACATGCCGATGGTAATCGACTTTATCAATAGTGAATTGATTGGAACAGAACTCGCATTAGTCGAAGCTGCCACAAGCAATATTTGTCATGTGAATGAACGAATCAACAGCGACGATGACGAAGACGAGTAACGAATACAAGAGCCAGAGGAATTTTCCTCTGGCTCTTGCTTCGTTACGATTTTTTTATCCAAATGTTCCCTAATCCGAAAGAATGAGCTGCAAAAAAAGAAACCTTGAATATTCAAGGTTTCTAAAAGAGCCACCTGTCGGGCTTGAACCGACGACCTCTTCCTTACCATGGAAACGCTCTACCAGCTGAGCTAAGGCGGCATAGTTATTTAACACAAGATATAGGATAGCGAAGTAACAGTCGTTTGTCAACTACCTAGTCAGAAAAAGAACCTTTGAAAAGGATAACCTGAATTATTTTAAAAGAATCGCCACCTAAGCAGAGGCGGCGATTCTTTTATATAATTGACCCGCGAAATCATTATAGCCTTTTGGCTGATTCCATACATTTGAAAGTAGGATAATTCCGTTTTGGCCATCTTTAGAAAAGTTAGCGACTGCTTCAAAGCGAGCTTTTACCCCCCGAGCATGGTAATACGTCTTCATGTCGTACAATCCGCTCGCATATTTTTCACCGGGATACGTGTACAACAGGTCTGTGCGTTCCTCAGTCGTCAAAAAGTGCGGATCGAAAAGGTTGCGGAAATAATGATAGAGATCACTAGAAGTCATAAAGACATTTCCTGTTCCTAATTCATCGGCATAGGAGGAAGCCGTTGTTGGTGCATAGATAGGATTCCCAACATTTTGAGAATAAGAGAGCGCCTGAGACGTGTTAGAGGCAGAGTAAAAACTGGTCTCACCAAGTCCCATCGGTTCCTTCAATAATTTCTCAAATAAGTGATCATAGTCGCTTTGATAAACCTTTTCTAAAACACCGGCGAGCAGCACATAATTCACCGGTTGATAGGAGTAACTTGCAGTAGGGGCAACAGTTGTTTGTTGGACCGTGGCATTTAGAATTTCTTTAGTATCCGTTGTATTCAATGCATTGATCTTCTTTTCATCGATGCGCAGACCGGAACTCATATTCAACATGTCTTTAATAGAGATGTTGTCACTATTGGGTATTTCGGGGAAAAAGGCGCTGAGTTTTTCATCCATAGTGATTTTTCCCGCTTTGATAGCCTGCATGATCAAATAGGCGGTTTGGCCTTTTTGAACCGAACCAATACAGTATTGGGTATTGATCGTGTTCCGGATTCGTTTTGATTGTTTTTTCCATCCATAGGCTTTATTCAAAATGACTTGCCCATGGTGAAAGACTAGAACAGTCCCGCTAAAGTCTTTTTCTACTAAGGATTGTTCGATACTTGCGGATAAAGTATTTTTAGGTTCAATGGACTGCTGATTGGTAAAAGTCGTTGAAGTTTTCGGCAGAGCCTCAGGGGCGTTCGCCGCCTTTTTTTCTGAGGCTGCCTGCTCTGTACGAACATGTTCAACGTAGATTCCGCTCCCTACAAGAATGAGTGCGAGGAGGAACAGCAAACCAAATTTTATAGATGTTTTTCTTCTTTTTTTTCGATGCAGTCGACGGGGCATAAAAATTCTCCTAGATCCGTTTTATGGGAAAAATTATTTTTTTAAAGGTCCGTATCATACGAGGCGTTTTTTTAAAATTTAGGATTGCACGATACTTCAAAAATTGCTATTATAAAAAAGTATTCTTCCGGCATAGCTCAGTTGGTAGTAGCGCATGACTGTTAATCATGATGTCGTAGGTTCGAGTCCTACTGCCGGAGTCTTAAGAGACGATCATTTGATCGTCTCTATTTTTTTACACCTAAAAAGTGAATTTTATATGAATAAAGTCGTTAAATATGAGGGAAAGATTGAGAAAAAGATGACCTTTTTTTAAAACTCGTTCAATCCTTTTGAACCTGAAAAAAATTCTCGTTATACTGGATGAAGGAGGGATATGATGGAAAAACGCGATGCCTATTTTGACAACGCAAAACTTTTCTTGATGATCTTAGTGGTATTTGGTCATCTTCTTCAACCACTTGCAGATGATCATCCTTTGTACAATGATTTGTACTACTTCATTTTCACGTTCCATATGCCGGCGTTTATTTTGATATCAGGCTATTTTACGAAAAGTGGACCGAAACCGATTATGAATTTAGTAAAAAAATTATTAGTGCCGTATCTATTTTTTCAACTGCTGTATTCAGGATATTATACGCTGATCGGTCTACAGGATTCCTTTAGTTTCGATTTGGGGATTCCTCAGTGGTCGTTATGGTTTCTATTGAGCCTGTTCTGTTGGAATGTTCTGCTTCATTTGACAAATTATTTCTCAGTGAAGCGCATTTTACTTGCCAGTGTAGTGGTAGCGTTGCTGGTCGGGTATTTTCCGATTTTTGACCGCTATTTGGCACTTCAACGAACATTGACTTTTTTCCCTTACTTTATGGCAGGCTATGCACTTCCTAAGTCTTGGATCGAGAAGCTAAAGACCTACCCAAAAAAATGGATCGCTGTTTTATTGTTCGGAGGATTGTTTTTATTCATACAAGGAAATGATTTGATCAACAAATATTGGGTGTTCGGGTCTAAACCCTATGAAGATTATTTGAATCACCCCATTCTTGGTGGACCGCAGCGGCTGCTCTTTTTTGCGGCTGGACTCGTGGGTATTCTCGCCTTTTTATTAGTAGTCCCGAAGAACCGTCATTTTTTCTCTACATGGGGAAAAAACACTCTGACCGTTTATTTGCTCCATGGCTTTTTAGTAAAGGGCTTGCGGGCAATGGATCTGACTATTGAGGCCAACACGATGGCGATCCTCGTATTATTCATCTTCAGTATGCTTGTGACAGTCCTGCTATCAAGCAAGCGAGTCGGTCAATGGATCGAAAAAGGAAAGCAGGTTTTACAGCCGAGTTTGTAAACTAATTGTCTCTTTGCCTCATTAAGCGTAAAATGAGGGGCAAGGAGGCGTTTTTTTATGACAAAAATTACGAACGAACGAACTCAAGCTTTTCGTAAGGCTTTTGAAAAGAATTCTAAACAGATCGCATTACAACGAGGTGTAGTAAAAAATGGGATTCGGGCCTCTGCGGAAAACGTGCAAGCACATGTAGAGAACACCCCGATCTTTTCCATTGATCTTGCGACCGGGAAAGTCGCCAATCAAAAACAATCTGGCCGTTGCTGGATGTTTGCGGCGCTAAATACCTTCCGTCACAAATTATTGACGACATATCAGTTGAAAGACTTTGAACTTTCGCAAAATTACACATTCTTTTGGGATAAATATGAAAAAGCCAATTATTTCTATGAGAATATATTGAACACTGCACAACAGGATGTGACCAGTCGCGAAGTCGCCTTTTTATTACAGACGCCTCAACAAGATGGTGGACAATGGGACATGATCGTGTCACTCTTCCAAAAATACGGAGTCGTGCCAAAAAGCGTGATGCCTGAAAGCAGCAATAGCTCAAATTCTCGGGATTTAAATAATTATTTAAATAAATTATTGCGTAAACATGCCGTACTGTTGCGTCAAATGGTAGTCGAAAAAGCAACTGAAGAAGAGATTCAGGCAAATCGAGAAGCGATGCTGCAAGAAGTCTATAATCTTTTGGCGATCTCACTGGGAACACCGCCTGCTGCTTTCGATTTTGAATACCGCGATGAAGAAAAAAATTATCATCTAGATCAGGACTTAACTCCTAAAAGCTTTTATGAAAAATACATTGATCTGAACTTAGAGGACTATGTAAGTATCATCAATGCGCCAACTGATGACAAACCCTTCATGAAATCCTATACCGTGGATATGTTGGGAAATGTCGTCGATGGTAAAGAAGTGAAGTATTTGAATCTGGAAATGGCTGATTTTAAAGCATTAGCCGTAAAACAATTGGAACAAGGCGAGTCTGTCTGGTTTGGGTGTGATGTGGGACAGTCCTCCACTCGGGACAGCGGCATCATGGCATTGGACGCATATGATGTAGAGGATTTATTTGATGTCGATTTGACCATGACCAAAGCGGAACGATTGGATTACGGGGAAAGCATGATGACGCATGCCATGGTCTTGACGGGTGTGGATATCATTAATGATCAATCTAAAAAATGGAAAGTTGAAAACAGCTGGGGTGAAAAAGTCGGGGATAATGGCTTCTTTGTAATGAGCGATGACTGGATGGATGAGTATACTTATCAAATCGTTGTCCGCAAAGAATTCTTAACACCTGAACAGCTCGCTGCTTTTGAAGCAGAACCAACTGTTCTCGCACCATGGGACCCAATGGGCGCTTTGGCGTAACGAAAGAGGACCTGAAACAATCATTCTTGTTTCAGGTCTTTTTCGATTCTATTTTTTCTATACAAGAGGACCCGAGGAATACGAAGGGCTTCAACGAGTTTGTTCTTACTATAAAAAGCGTTTTCTTTTTCACTGTGCTATACTTTTAGCAAAAAGGATGTTCGTTCTACTATAGTAATGAATGAGAGTAATGAATGAGCACACCTAATGAGGAGAGTGGTTGTATGTCTAAACGTCTATCGGTTCGTCATGCAGAAAATATGCGTGAGTTGGGCGGCTATGAAACAAAAGATGGGCAAAAAATAGCGTATCGGAAATTGATTCGTTCAGCAAGCATCAATCATCTGGATGATCAGGATAAAAATTATTTAAACGCGTATGGGATCAAAAAGGTCATTGATTTTCGTTCGTTAGAAGAACGCGAGACACAGCCGGATCAAGCCATACCAGAAGCGGAAAATATTTTTCTCCCCATTTTTCCAATTGAAGAAACAGAAACGGCCTCTGCTTCGCCGAAAAAAATGATGCATCGAATGCAAAATGGCGAAAATGCGCGCCAACAGATGATCGAGGTGTATACGCATTTTGTAACAGATGCACATGTTCGAGGGCAATACCGTAAATTCTTTGATCTGGCCTTGGACAATAGTGAATCGGAAAAAGGACTGCTGTTCCATTGTACAGCAGGAAAGGACCGCACTGGATTTGCGGCGGCACTGTTATTAAGCAGCTTTGGGGTGGATAATGAAACGATCATGACGGATTATCTAGCCACAAATCGTTATTTAAAAATAGTCGTACAGGAGATGTACGAGAAGGCTGAACTTGCTGGTGTACCTGCGGAAGCTTTGCATGGCATCGAAGATATGATGTCAGCGAAAGAAATTTATTTGCAAACCAGCTTTGAAAAAATCAAGGAACAGTATGGAACGGTAGCAGCATTTATTCATGACGGTATCGGCGTATCAACACAAGAGATCAACGATTTGAAAAAAATCTATTTACTGTGAGGAGTGGATAAAATGGAGGCATTGCTAAATTATTTAAACCTGCATTCAAAAGCTGTACCCATTGGCGGCGGAGATATCAATCAAGCCTACCGCGTCACAGACGGCGATCAGGATTATTTTTTGAAATACCATCCACAAATGACAGCTGATTTTTTTCAAGCAGAGGTCGACGGATTGAAGGAACTGGGGAATGCGGTGCGCGTACCTGAGACCTATCAACACGGAAGTTATGAGGACGCGGCCTTTCTTTTAATGGAATGGATCGAGCCTGGTGAGGGAGATCAAAAGGATCTGGCCCTCGAATTAAGCAAACTTCATGGGATGAAGGCCCTCAATTTTGGGTATAAAAGAAATAATTTTATGGGGCTTCTGCCTCAGATCAATACAAAATCAAAAGATTGGTGGTCCTTTTATTTCGCGAATCGGTTAGAGGTTCAAATCAAAATAGCGAACGAGCGAAATCATTGGACTGCGCAAAGGGAAAAAAATTATCAGTTATTTAAAGAGTGGGTTTATCAAAAATGGGGTACAATGTCTTTTGAACCAACTCTGCTGCATGGAGATTTCTGGAGCGGCAATACCTTTTTTGACATTCACGGGCAGCCCGTCTTTGTCGATCCAGCAGTATCTTATGGTCATCGAGAAATGGATCTAGCCATGTCACAGCTTTTTGGCGGGTTTCGCCAGGAGTTTATTGACAGCTATCAGGAAATTTCACCGATGCGTGCAGGTTGGCAAGATCGACTTGCGGTTTATCAACTGTACTATCTACTCGTTCATCTGAATATTTTTGGTGAGAGTTATGGGAATGCGGTAGATCGTGTTCTAGCTTTAGGAGGAAAGTAATTGGGAAAAAGATACACCATCAATCATGAAGTCGCCTATTACGAGTGCGATATCAATCAAAATATGACGTTTCCAGCGTTGTTAAGTGTGGCAATAAAAGCCTCGTCCGATCAAAGCGATGAGTTGCAGCGAGGAACAGAGTACATCAATACTTTGGGCATCACATGGGTGATCACACAAACGGAGGTAACGATTGATCGATTGCCTCAAGTTGGCGAGCACATCAACATAACGACAGTTCCGACAGAATTCAATCGATTTTTCTGTTATCGGAGCTACTACGTATATGACGAAGCAGGAGAAGAAATCGTAAAAATCAACATGTCATTTGTGTTGATGGACATTGAGAATCGAAAGATGAGCAGTGTGGATGCAGAATTAATGGCTCCTTTTGAGTCTACACCAATCAAAAAGATTCATCGCTGGCCAAAAATCGAAAAGGTCGAAGGAAACCAGAAGCAGCTGTACCATGTTCGCTATTACGATCTTGACAGCAATCATCACGTGAATAATGCCATGTACTTCAATTGGCTGATCGATGTTCTTGGATATGATTTTATGACACAACACGAAGCCAGCTATGTGAATGTCAAATTCGATAAAGAAGTCTTATACGGCAATGACATCGAAAGCTATTATGAAATAGTCGATGGAGAAGAAGTAAAAACGCGCCACGAGATCCGTTTGGGCGATCAACTCGCGTGTGAAGCAAATATTCTATGGCAAAAAAGAAGCTGAATCGATTTTTCGATCCCGCTTCTTTTTTTGTTATTCTTCTAAAAAACGCTTCAGTTCTTTTTTTGAAAGATTCGCGTTCAAAGCAATGAGTAGTTTTAATCTAGCTTTTTGGCTGTTGATCCCATTACAGAAGATCACACCATGCTGTGCCAATTCCACACCGCCGCCATGATAGTCATAAACAGGTTCGGCGATGCCATTGAAGCAGCGCGAAACTAAAACGATGGGCAGTCCTTTTTCCAATAAATGATAAAAAGGCGGTAATGTTTGCGGCGGCAAATTTCCAGCCCCTAAAGCCTCCACAACGATGCCGTCAACAGTAATTCCTTGATCTAATAGTTCAAAGAAATCCCCCTGCATCCCGGCAAAGACTTTAATAATAGGAATCATGGCATCGAAGCTCTCAATGTCATAGCGTGTGGTCGCGGGCAATTCTTGCTTGAAAAGAATTTTTGATTTTGTGACTAATCCGATCGGGCCTAAGGTAGGTGTTCTGAAGGTCGCGACATTCGTCGTATGGGTCTTCGTAACATAACGCGCACTGTGGACCTCGTCGTTCATGACTACCAGCACACCTTTCCCAATAGCGTTCTCTGAAGCAGCTACTCGTATGGCGCACTCGAAATTATAAAGACCGTCACTTCCCAGCTCGTTGATCGAGCGCATGGCACCTGTTAAAATGATCGGCATCCGGTCGCCAATCGTCATTTCTAGAAAATAGGCTGTTTCCTCTAACGTGTCTGTTCCGTGAGTGATAACGACACTATCGAGTCCTTCCTCTTTGGCTGCTTTGATGCGTTCTTTCAATTCAAACATCGTCTCAACAGTGATGTGAGGAGAAGGCAAGTTCGAGAAATCTTCTACAATTAATTCAATATCAGCAGGCAAACGTAATTCCTGGCCGGCTGCTAACAAAGGATTTTTTTTATCTGGACGAACAGCGCCATCCGCATCTTGGCTCATTGAGATCGTTCCGCCTGTGTGCAAAATCAAAATCCGTTTCATTATGATTACTCCATTCATTATTAGCGCATTGTTGCTAATTTTTTGCTAAGCTTATTGTATACTATGAAACAGAAGGAGGCTAGGATTGTATGATTCGAATTGGATTAACTTCTTTTAATGAACACATTAGTTTGACTGGAAAAAAGAACTCGTCCTTGTATGAATACGCCGGCTACTTGCCATTGGTCGAGTTAGACACGAACTATTACGGCATTGCCACGAAAAAGTCTGTCGAAAATTGGTTATCTCAAGTTCCTGAAGAGTTTCGTTTTGTGGTGAAACTGTATTCAGGATTCACAGGACAAAGTAAATGGCAGGATAGTTATCCTTCTATGGCCGCAATGCAGGAGCATTTTTTAGAAACCCTGCAACCGATGATCGAAAGTAAAAAGTTATTTTGCTTTTTAGCGCAATTTCCGGCACAATTTAAGTGTACGAAAGAAAGTGTTGCCTACTTAGAAACGCTGCGGGAGCTCTTTCCAAATTTACCAGTCGCAATCGAGCTGAGAGACTACAGCTGGTATGCCAAAGAGTTTATCGAAAAGACGCATCAGCTCATGCAATCACTAAATTTTAGCCTGGTGATGGTGGATGAGCCGCAATTGCCAGATACAGTACCATTAGATACGACAGTGACAAACAACACCTTCAGCTTGTTCCGATTCCATGGAAGGAACCAAGCCTATTGGAATGATCGCACGGGGGATTGGCGCAAAAAACGCACATTGTACCGTTACAATCAGGCTGAACTGGAATCATTAGGTGAGAAAATCCATCAAGTCGCCCAGAATACGAAGGAAGTTGGCGTTATTTTTAATAACAATTCCGGCGGTGACGCGGCGGAAAATGCGATGCACATAAAAAAGATTCTCAACTTGGAGTATGAGGGACTGAATCCGAGCCAAATCGATTTATTCTAAACGAGGGAGTGCCATGATAAAAGCCATTTTTTTTGATATTGACGGAACATTAATCACAAGTGATTCAAAAGTACTGGATACCACACGTGAAGCGATCCGATTAGCCCAAGAGCAAGGAATATTTTGCGGAGTCGCAACAGGAAGAGGGCCAGTAAAAATCAAAGAAAGAATCGATTATTTGCCATTGGATGTTTTTGTTACCTACAATGGTCAAGCGGTCTATACAAAAGAAAAAGAAATTTATCTTCGTCCATTTTCACCCGAGACATTGCAACGTATCGTTGCATTCGCTGATAGGGAGCACCGTCAGATCATTTTCGGTGGACGTCGGCGAGTAGACGGCAGTCATTTGATGAAGTGGTCGCAAAAATCATTCTTGAAACGAATTGCTGGCTGGATGCCAAAGTGGTTTCCAGTACGATCGACACGAAGGCTGCTGCAATCGTTTAGTCCCAATCGAGAAAAGGGTCGTTATAAAAAACTGACGATCTTACAAGAACCGATCTATCAATGTGTTCTGTTCAGTGCAGAAAATGAGGCTTCTCGATTGAAAGAGTTATTGCCAGATTGTTCTTTTCAGCGATCCAATCCCTATTCTGTTGATATTGTACCCAAGGATGGCTCAAAATATCAGGGGATTCTAGAATTTACTAAAGCTGCGGGCATCAACCTAGACGAAGTGATGGCGTTTGGTGATCATTATAACGACATTGAAATGATTCAAAAGGTTGGGATCGGAGTCGCAATGGGCAATGGGTTGTCTGAAGTGAAAGAGCAAGCGGACTATGTTACTGCTACAAATGAAAAAGACGGCATTTATCAAGCATTGAAACACTTTGAAATTATTTAGGGAAATCATTTCTCTTAATTATATAGTTAATTGGAATAGGGAGTTTTTATATATGAAAGAACCATATCAAATGGCAAGAGAGTTCCACCAGACTTTTGCCCCACAACCGCCGGAGGCCCCAAGAGCATTTACAAAAGATCGGGGAAGTTTTCGGGCAGGTTTTAAGGCGGAAGAAATCGTTGAGTTTTTATATGGTGTCGCTGAAGGAAATGAAGCAGAGTTTGAAGACTTAGTAAAAAAACTTCATGAAAGTGTCGATCAAGCAAAAGAAAAGGTTCTAGCAAAAGCAGAACCAGTGGAAGATGCATTGATTTCGGAAGTCGACGCCTTAACAGATCTATTGTATTTTACATATGGATCATTCGCATTGATCGGTGTAGACCCTCAGCCGATTTTTGAAATTGTTCATCGTGCCAATATGGGGAAACTCTTTCCGGATGGAAAGCCGCGTTACCATCCAGTAACAAATAAAGTGATGAAACCGGAGGATTGGCAGGAAAACTATGCCCCCGAGCCTTTGATCAAAAAAGAATTAGATAGACAAAAAGGAAAAGCCGAAAGTTAACGGCTTTTCCTTTTTTATACTTCTAATCAAAGAACGTGTAGTACAGAGATCGAACAGCGAGGCGTTCGTGCTCACTGCGGATAGTAAAGATGATGCTGCGTTCATCGGCGCCCTGAGAGATCATTCGCAGATTGACATTTTTTCGAGCCAGTGCTGCGGTGCTGTCTGAGGTAATCCCCGGCCGTTCGCGCATTCCTTCACCAACAAGGGCGACTACGGAAAGGCCATGCTCGATGGACAACTGATCGGGTTTGATTTTTTCTTCTATTTGTTTCATTAATTCTGCTTCGATGTCGCGTGTCAATTGACGCTCGCGCAAAATAATGGAGATGTCGTCAATACCAGAGGGCATGTGTTCAAAACCAATATGCAAATCTTCAAGAATTTGCAATATCCGCCGAACGATCCCGACTTCTCTATTCAATAAATATTTACCCACCGTAATCCCGCAAAAGCCGCCGTCACTGGCTACACCAACGACCTCATTGCGACTCTCGTTCTCGAAGTCTTTTTTAATCAAAGTTCCTTGGCATTCCGGATTATTCGTATTTTTTATGATCACGGGGATTTGCGCTTTAAAAGCTGGCATTAAGGCCTCATCATGAAAGACTGTAAATCCAGCGTAAGTGAGTTCGCGAATCTCCCGATACGTCGCACATTGAATCAATTCGGGTGCATGGATATATTTTGGACTTGCTGCAAAGATACCGTCAACATCGGTAAAGTTTTCATATAAATCAGCCTTCAAACCGGCAGCAACGATCGATCCGGTGATATCCGAACCGCCTCGAGAAAAAGTACATAGATGCCCATCACGTGTATATCCAAAAAAGCCGGGAATGATCAAAATTTCTTCCGTTTCCCGCCACTCATAAATCTTTTCGTAGGACTCCTCCAAGATTCGGGCATTTTGTGGTTCATCAGAAACAGTAATACCTAGTTCCTTTGGATTAATGTAGCGCGCCTTCATACCACTTTTGCGGAAACACGCTGCGATTAATTGTGCATTCAGATTTTCTCCACTAGCTAAAAAGCTGTCCAAGGCATAAGGATCTGCTTCATCATAATTTTCTTGCAGTTGTTGCAATTCGTGAGTGAAACGGTGTTCAATATCCTCATCAACGTGAAACTCGGAGGCTATTTCTGTATAGCGAGCAACGATTTCACGGATCAATTTATCTGTTTCTTGTTTATAGGCTACAGCATTGTAAAACTGGATCAATAAGTCGGTGACCTTTTTGTCTTTATTGGTTCGCTTTCCTGGAGCAGAAACCACAACGAAACGACGACGAGTGTCGTCAGAAACGATTGTTAAGACTTTTTTTAGCTGTTCAGCTGAAGCTACAGAGCTTCCGCCAAATTTAATCACTTTCACTTTAATCACCTCTTATTTTAATGTGGTTTTAATATTATCTGAAAAGTTCAACAATTTCAAGGGGATTCGACGCTTTCATGAGCAGAAAACTTTATAAAATTACAACAATCTTAAATTTATAGGAATTGAAGCAGTAATTAAAAAATGCTAGTATGAGGAGTGACTGTGCGATAAACATTTTTGAATGAATTCAAAACTAGCTAGTGAAGAGAAATGTCTTTTGTGTTATAATCTACGTTAGATGTTTTCGCCAAAAAACAGAAAAATAATGAACCATTAAATAAACTGAATCTTGATAGTTGAAAGGAAAATCATACATGGGAAGTAATGTAATCATAGGGATCGTTATCGGCTTAGTCATATTGGCTGCCGTTTTATACTTGATTGGTTATCTGATGAAGAAAAAAAATCAAGAACGCTTAAAAGAACTTGATAAAAGGAAAGAAGCGTTATTCGATCTTCCTGTTGTTGAGGAAGTCGACGAAGTAAAGAAAATGCACTTGGTTGGTCAAAGTCAGAATACTTTCCGTGAATGGAACCAAAAGTGGACGGATGTTTCGACAAAATCTTTTGCTGAACTTGAAAGTCAAATCTTTGAAGTTGAGAGTCAAAATGAAACGTTCCGCTTCATGAAGGGCAAATCAGCGATCGAAAGCGCAGAACGTACGATGACTGATATGGAAGAAGAAGTAGAGAGCATTCGTACTGGGTTAAAGGAATTACGTGAAACAGAAGAACGGAATTCGTTAGCTGTACAGCAAGCGTTAGATGTCTTCGAAGAGCTGAAGAAAGATTTAAAGGAAAAGAAAGACAGTTTTGGTCCTGCGTTACCAGAGATTCAAAAACAGGTCAAAAATGTTGAAATCGAATTTACACAGTTCGTTACGTTAAATACATCGGGCGATCCAAT
The DNA here is from genome assembly GCF_002174375.1 of Enterococcus sp. 12F9_DIV0723. Lineage (NCBI taxonomy): Bacteria > Bacillati > Bacillota > Bacilli > Lactobacillales > Enterococcaceae > Enterococcus > Enterococcus sp. 12F9_DIV0723. The sequence continues at coordinate 755,955 of NZ_NIBK01000001.1, forward strand.
TGAGGCCCGCGAAGTGTTAGACGATGCTGAAAAGCACACCTATGAAGTGCAAGAGACGATGCAGAAAGTTCCTGCAATTTATGAAGATTTAGATAAAACATTCCCAAGTCAGATTGATGAGTTAGAAAAGACGTACAACAAAATGATGCTTGATCACTTCGTTTTACCAGAAGACGATTTCGAAGAACGTTTGGACAAAGTGAAGAAACACGTGGAACGTTCGTTGGAAGATTTGGAAAAAATCGAGTTGGGGACTGTAGAGACCGCCAACAAAGAAACGGCTGAGTTGATCGATGACCTGTACGCGTTGCTGGAAAAAGAATTTGAAGCGAAAAAATATGTTTTGACGAATCGTAAGACGATCGGGGAATACATTGGGCATGCTTCCCGCAACAATCATCAATTAATGGTGGAGTTGGATCATACGTCTCAAAGCTACGCGTTGAACAACAATGAATTAGGTCGTGCACGCGGCTTCCAAACGGAGATCGAAGAATTGGAACGTCGCTACCGCAACATGGAACCACAAATTGATAAGCATGAATTGTCTTATTCAGAGGTTCAAGTATTCTACAAAGATGCGTTTAAAGTATTAGACGACATTGAGACAAAACAAGTTGAAATCGATGACGATTTGCACGATTTAAGAAAAGGCGAGAAAGAAGCCTCTGAGAAAATCGAGAAATACGAATTCCGTCTGCGCAATCTAAAACGGTATGTTGAACAACAACGTTTACCAGGTCTGCCTGGAGATTATCTAGAATTCTTCTTTGTTGCAACAGATCGTGTTGAAGAGTTGAGCAAAGCGTTAAATAAAATTCGCATCAATATGCAAGACATCAATAAATTGGTTAGTCTTTGTGATGAAGACATGGAACTATTAGACCAAAAAACCTATGATCTAGTTGATGCTGCAGCATTGACCGAACAAATGATGCAATACGCAAACCGTTATCGCCATACGCACCCTGAAATCAAGAATGCGATCGATAATAGTTTGGAATTGTTCAATAAAGAGTACCGTTATCAAGATGCTCTTGATGAGATCGGAACAGCACTTGAACGTGTTGAGCCAGGTGCTTTTAAACGAATTGAAGATTTCTATTTCAATAACCGAGATTTAGTTTAAGCTGAGCGTTTGCTCAGCTTTTTTTTGCGCTTAAATAGTTGGAAAACTTGTAGGTAAAATGAGAGGAAGAATCACTAAATGCTTAGGAAAATACTCGTGTTTTCAAGGAACACTTGAAGACTCGCAACATTCTCGCTATAATAGGAAAGAATTTTTGAAGGAAGGTCAGAAAATGATTTATTTTGATAATAGTGCAACGACGGCCATTTATCCGTTGGCACTTGATACATATGTTAAGACCAGTCAACGTATCATGGGCAATCCGTCGAGTCTCCATGATTTAGGAACGCAGGCGACACGATTGCTACAACAGGCACGCAATCAAATCGCTGAACTGCTGCACGTGGAGGCAAAGGAGATTTTCTTTACAAGCGGTGGCACGGAAGGCGACAATTGGGTCCTTAAAGGGACGGCAATTGCAAAAAAAGAGTATGGCAATCACCTAATTATCTCTAGTGTAGAGCATCCAGCAGTCAGCCGCACAGCAGGGCAATTAAAAGAGCTCGGCTTCGAGGTGAGTATTGCACCTGTTGATGAGAAGGGGTTTGTGCAAGTAGACAAGCTTGCTGCATTGATCCGTCCAGAAACAATCTTAGTTTCCGTTATGGGTGTCAACAACGAGATTGGTGCTATTCAACCGATCGAAGCCATCAGTGAAGTATTAGAAAAGTATCCCACCATCCATTTTCACGTAGATGCGGTCCAAGCAATCGGAAAAGTGGACGAAAATAAATGGTTCACGCCTCGGGTCGATTTTGCTACTTTTTCGGCACATAAATTTCACGGACCTCGAGGTGTTGGATTTATTTACTGGAAATCAGGACGAAAATTAGCACCGCTCTTAAATGGTGGCGGACAAGAGAGTGGGCAACGAGCAACCACGGAGAATCTTCCTGCGATCGTAGCCATGAGTCGAGCCTTGCGATTACATCTTGAGAAAAAGGCAGAGAGACCGGATCACACTGCGCTCATTCGCCAGTATTTAAAAGAAGCACTCTCAAGTTATGAGAAAGTAACGGTTTTTTCGGGAAACGAACATTTTGCGCCTCATATTTTGACCTTTGGAATCAAGGGGATTCGCGGGGAAGTTCTTGTGCATGCCCTCGAGGAGAAGCAAATTTTTGTATCCACAACAAGTGCTTGCTCTAGTCGGAAAAAAGTCGACAGTTCGACCTTGCATGCGATGAATGTTCCCCATGATACGGCGACAACGGCGGTTCGTGTAAGCTTGGATGAAGCGAATACGATGGCAGAAGCGGAACAATTCATGGTGGTATTCAACCATCTCTATGAAAAATTTTCAAAAATCAATTAACGGATATGCTTTTATAAATGAAGGAGAATGATCGTGCAATATACTGAGATTATGGTGCGCTACGGCGAGTTATCAACGAAAGGTAAAAATCGCCGCAGCTTTATTATGCGCTTAGCGCAAAATGTTCGGGGGGCATTGGCAGAGTTTCCTAACTTAAAGATTCATGCTGACAGAGACCGGATGCATATCTTGCTAAATGGGGAAGATAGCCATTTGGTGTTACCAAGATTAGAAAAAGTTTTCGGGATTCAAACTTTTTCACCAAGTATTCAAGTAGACAAAAACCTGGATGCTTTGAAGCAAATGACTCAACAAATCATGCAAGAAATTTATACCGGAAAAGAAACATTTAAAATTACGGCAAAACGCAGCGACCACAATTTTGAGTTGGACAGTCACGAGATCCAACAATACCTAGGAGATGCAGTCATGGACGTCTGTCCAGAGATTCGTGCACAGATGAAGCATCCTGATATTAATTTACGTGTTGAAATACGCCGTGACAGTGCCTATCTTTCCTACGAAACGATCAAAGGTGCGGGTGGCTTGCCCGTTGGAACGAGCGGTCGAGGAATGTTGATGCTGTCTGGCGGGATCGATTCTCCTGTTGCTGGGTATTTAGCTATGAAGCGCGGCGTCGAAATTGAGGCGGTTCATTTTGCGAGCCCGCCATATACCAGCGAACAAGCGTTGCAAAAAGCGAAGGATCTTACAGAAAAATTGACACCTTACGTTGGTTGTATTCAGTTTATTGAAGTGCCCTTCACAGAGATTCAAGAAGAAATCAAACAGCATAGTCCGCAAGGCTATTGGATGACTCTGACACGCCGGATGATGCTGCGCGTAACAGACGCCATTCGTGAGATGCGTCATGGGTTAGTGATTGTTAACGGGGAGTCTTTGGGACAAGTAGCCTCACAAACGTTGCATAGTATGGTAGCGATCAACGAGGTGACGGCTACACCAATCATCCGTCCGGTTGTTACGATGGATAAAACGGAGATCATCGAGCTGGCAGAAAAGATCGATACCTTCCAAATTGCTATCCAGCCTTTTGAGGATTGCTGTACGATTTTCGCGCCGCCGCAACCAAAGACGCGACCAAAATTGGATAAGGTTTTGGAATTGGAAGAGCGGTTTGATATTGAAGGGTTGATGGCGCGTTGCTTGGCTGGAATAAAGATCGAAGAAATCACGCCTGAAAAAACAGAAAAAGCAAAAGAATTCGCAGACTTTTTATAGTACGTTGAGCAAGAAAGCCACTTTCTTGCTCTTTTTTTGTCAAAAGATTGTTATTACTATTCGGACATGTTAGAATTCTATATGTGAAGTATTTAACAAACAGTGAGAACCAATACAGTCATCCATACGAAAAAGGAGTGCGATCATGGAGCGGATCATTCAAAAACCACAATTATCAAAAGCTACAACAAAAAGATTATCTTTGTATTTGCGTTATTTGAAAGGATTGGAAAAAAATGGTGTTACCCGCGTCAAATCTTCTGAACTGAGTAAAATGATCCAAGTCGGTTCAGCGACGATTCGCCGCGACTTTTCCCATTTTGGTGAACTGGGCCGCAGCGGCTATGGCTACAATGTCAGCGACTTGATCAAAGTTTTCAGTGATATGCTGGAGACCAAGGAAGAGAAGCGGATCGCCTTGATCGGCTGTGGTAATTTGGGCCAAGCCTTGCTGAACAATAATTTTCGACGGAATGAGAATTTGACGATCGTCTGTGCCTTTGACAATGATCCTGAAAAAATTGGAAAAGAGATTTGCGGGTACCCTGTTTTTTCAATTGAAGAAATGGACGAGGTGTTGGCAAAAGAAAAAATCACTGTTGCCATCTCGACGGTGCCTAGCCAAAATGCACAAAAAGCGATTGATCAATTGGTGGACAACGGAATTACCGCCATTTTGAATTTTGCACCGGACCCATTAAACGTCCCTGACAATGTTCATGTCCATTACATTGATTTGACATCGGAATTGCAGACGTTGATTTATTTTGATGGACAGTAGGGCTTTACAAGAATCCTACTTCATTGTAGAATGATGCTACGATGATCAAGAGGAGTACATGAGAAACGAAGGTTAAGAGAGAAGATGCTCGGCTGAAACATTTTCACTTTGGCTCATGGAAGGTAGCTTGGGAGTTTTGCGATCTGAAGCAAGTAAGAGCGCACGGCACATGACCGTTATACATGTTTGAGCGGCAGATGAATATTCTGCAATTTAGGTGGTACCGCGTAATTTACGTCCTAGAACACACTTGTGTTCTAGGCTTTTTTTGTTAGTTTTGCTTTTTTCAATAGGAATAAGGACTCTTTCTTGGCTGACTAACATCCAACATCCACAAAACAATGATTATTTAGGAGGAACATCTATGACTGAAAATTTACCAACAAAATTCAATCCTCAAGAGGTTGAAGCGGGCCGTTATCAAAAATGGCTAGATCAAGACTTGTTCAAACCATCAGAAGATAAACAGGCGAAACCGTATTCGATCGTTATTCCGCCACCCAATGTAACTGGAAAATTACACTTGGGCCACGCTTGGGATACAACACTACAAGATATGATCATCCGACAAAAACGGATGCAAGGCTTTGACACCTTGTGGCTTCCTGGAATGGACCATGCAGGGATCGCTACTCAAGCAAAAGTAGAAGAAAAATTGAGAGAGCAAGGCATCTCTCGTTATGATCTTGGTCGTGAAAAATTCGTTGATCAAGTTTGGGAATGGAAAGAGGAATACGCAGGACACATTCGGGAGCAATGGGCAAAATTAGGATTGTCCCTTGATTATGGTCGCGAACGCTTTACTTTAGATGATGGCTTGTCTGATGCTGTTCGGAAAGTCTTTGTTTCTTTATATGAAAAAGACTTGATCTATCGTGGCGAATACATCATCAATTGGGACCCGCAGGCAAAAACAGCCTTGTCGGATATTGAAGTGATCCACAAGGACGTGGAAGGAGCCTTTTACCATGTTTCTTATCCGTTAGCAGATGGCAGCGGCGTATTAGAAATCGCAACGACTCGTCCTGAAACGATGCTAGGTGATACAGCGATCGCGGTTCATCCAGAAGATGAGCGCTACCAAGCGTTGATTGGTAAAAAAGCGATTTTACCACTGTTAGACAAGGAAATTCCAATTATTGCCGACAGTTATGTGGATCGGGAATTTGGAACGGGAGCTGTGAAAATCACACCGGCCCATGACCCAAATGACTTTGAGGTTGGTAATCGTCATGACTTGCCACGGGTAAATGTTATGAATCCAGATGGCAGCATGAATGAGCTTGCCGGTAAATATGCAGGCATGGATCGTTTTGAAGCGCGTAAAATGATCGTGGCTGATCTAAAAGAAATCGGTCGTTTGATCAAGGTTGAAAAAATGGTTCACAGTGTCGGTCATTCTGAGCGCACGGGCGTTGTTGTTGAACCACGTTTATCTACACAATGGTTTGTGAAGATGGGGCCGTTGTCTGATCAGGCAGTCAAAAATCAAAGCACGGAGAATGCGGTGGAATTCTTCCCGCCGCGCTTCAACAATACCTTCATGACTTGGATGGAAAACGTTCATGATTGGGTAATCTCTCGTCAATTATGGTGGGGACATCGGATTCCAGCTTGGTATCATAAAGAAACGGGTGAAATGTACGTTGGGATGGAAGCTCCCTCCGACAGCGAAAATTGGGAACAAGATCCAGATGTACTGGACACTTGGTTCAGTTCTGCCTTGTGGCCGTTTTCTACGATGGGCTGGCCGGATGAGGAGAGCGAAGACTATAAACGCTACTTCCCAACAAGCACATTAGTGACAGGCTACGACATTATTTTCTTCTGGGTGAGTCGAATGATTTTCCAAAGCTTGGAATTCACGGACGAACGCCCATTCAAAAATGTGTTGATTCATGGATTGATTCGTGACGAACAAGGACGCAAAATGAGCAAGTCCCTAGGCAACGGGATTGATCCCATGGATGTCATTGAAAAATATGGTGCCGATGCTTTACGCTGGTTCCTATCTACTGGCTCAGCGCCGGGTCAAGATGTACGTTTCAGCTATGAGAAGATGGACGCTGCATGGAACTTCATCAACAAGATTTGGAATGCGTCTCGTTTTGTGATTATGAATGTTGAAGGCTTCACACCGGCAGACATTGATTTCTCTGGTGAAAAAACCGTTGCGGACCGTTGGATCTTGACGCGTTTAAATGAGACCATTGAAAAAGTAACGAGCTTATTTGACCAATTTGAATTCGGTGAAGCGGGTCGTCAATTGTACAACTTCATGTGGGATGACTTCTGTGACTGGTATATCGAGATGAGTAAAGAAATTCTTTACGGGGAAGATGAAGAAGCCAAACAAACAACCAAGAGTATCTTAGTATATGTTCTGGATCAAACATTGCGTCTGTTACACCCAATCATGCCGTTCGTGACAGAAGAAATTTGGGCGAAAATCCCTCATACTGGGGAGTCCTTAGTTGTTGCGGAGTATCCAGTGGTTCACCCTGAAAACAATGACGAAACTGCAGCAAAAGGAATGGAAGTTCTGAAGGAATTGATTCGCTCTGTTCGGAATATTCGTGCTGAAGTAAATACACCACTTTCTAAGCCGATCACTTTGCTGATCAAAACCAGTGATACAAAAGTGGATGAATTCTTGATTGAAAATACGAGCTATATCGAACGTTTCTGTAATCCAGAGGAATTGGTGATCTCAAGCGACATTACCGCACCGGATTTAGCGATGTCCGCAGTCTTGACGGGTGCTGAGATTTATCTTCCGTTAGCTGGATTGATCAATATTGAAGAAGAAATCAAACGCTTAGAAAAAGAATTAGCAAAATGGAACGGCGAAGTGAAACGCGTGCAAGGAAAATTAGCCAATGAACGCTTTGTAGCAAATGCTCCTGAAAGTGTCGTTGCAGAGGAACGTGAAAAAGAAAAAGATTATTTGGAAAAACAAGCAGCGGTTCAAGATCGGATCGAAAGCTTACGAACGATTTCTTAAAAAGGAAAATAAAAAATGAGTACGGCTAAATCAAAGCTGCACTCATTTTTTTATTCACCTGAAGTGGAAATTGAGGAATTCAGCTATGAAAGGAGTCTTTAAAAAAAATCACCAGCGCTTGGCAATCTTTCTTTTAAAATCTTTGCTATACTAGAAGCATGTAAAAAAAGATAAAAAAGAGGCGAGTAATTTGACGATAGATGAAGCGATTGCTTGGATTCACAGTCGAAAAAAATTTGGATCACGTCCAGGTTTAGACCGTATCCAAGCCTTACTAGATAAAGTAGAGAATCCAGAAAAAAAAGTTCCTGTCATTCATATCGCTGGGACGAACGGGAAAGGTTCTACAGTTGCCTATTTACGCAGTATCTTCATAGAGGCAGGAGTGACGGTCGGGAGTTTTACCTCCCCTTATATTGAAGAGTTCAACGAACGAATCGCGATCGACGCGCAGCCGATTCCTGATTCTGCCCTGATTCATTATGTAGAAAAATACCAGCCTATTGTTGCTGACCTGGATGACCAGCCGGCTATTGGTGGAATCACGGAATTCGAGATTTTAACTGCGATCATGCTGGATTACTTTGCAGAGGAAGCAGTAGATGTCGCGATCGTTGAAGTTGGGTTGGGCGGTTTGTTAGATTCCACGAATGTCGTGTCGCCTATTTTGACTGCGATTACGACGATTGGTTATGATCATATGGAGATTTTGGGAGATACCTTAAATGAGATTGCTCAGCAGAAGGCAGGGATCATCAAAAAAAATGTCCCTGTCGTTACTGGAAACATCACAAAAGGGCCTTTGATTGAAATCGTGGAAAAAGCGGTCGCTGAAACAGCAAAGATCTATCGTTACGGGGAAGAATATCAAGTAGATTATTTGCGACCTGATCCGAACTGGGGCGAGTTGTTTAGTTTTACAGATTCAGCAGGAAAGCTAACGTCGTTGAAAGTTCCGCTGTTGGGCCGTCATCAAGTTGAAAATGCGGGGGTGGCGATCAAACTGTATCATCTGTATTGTGAAGGGCAAGGTTTGCCTTTTGAAGAAAGAACGATACAAAAAGGATTGGCAAACGCGCAATGGCCTGCTCGTATGGAAAAAATCAGTGACGAACCCTTGATCGTGATGGATGGCGCGCATAATGGCCATGCCATCAAACGACTGGCAGAAAATATGAAGCGAGAATTTCGAGGGTACACTATCCGAATTCTGTTCTCTGCATTGGAGACAAAGGATGTGGACCAAATGTTGTCGATGCTTTCAGAAATTCCTAATGCACATATTTATTTAACGACGTTTGAGTACCCAAAGGCATTGGATCTTAGCCGCTTCGATAAGTCAGACAGCCGTTTTGACGTTGTCTCACTCTGGCAATTTGGCTTAGGCGAGTTGCTAGAAGATATGGGAGCTGACGATCTATTATTAATTACTGGATCACTGTACTTCGTTTCTGAAGTACGTCAATTATTATTAAACTTAGGAGGTAAGAATGAAAAAAGTTAAGGGAATCATTTTCGACATGGATGGCTTATTGTTTGATACAGAATCAATTTATTGTGAAGCAAATTTGGTGGTAGCTGAAAAGTACGACCTGCCCTTCACGAAGGATGTGTATAACCGTTTTATCGGGATCTCTGATGAAGAAGTGTGGGAAGCCTTGCACGAGATGTATGCAGATCACGGAAAAGAAACGGTCCAAAAATTCATTGACGAAAGTTGGGGAATGGCCCACGATCGGTTCAAGACGGGGGAAGTTGATTTGAAGCCGGGAGTTCACGAGTTGCTGGCTTATTTAGAAGAAAAAAACATTCCTCGTGTTCTTGCATCGAGCAACGTACGTCCTGTCATTGAAATTCTATTGGAGCATGCAGGCATTCGAGACAAGTTTTCGGACATTGTTTCTGCTGATGATGTAAAGTATGCGAAACCTGATCCTGAGATTTTTGAGATCGCGGTGGATCGTTTAGGGATTGCTCGAGAAGAAGGATTGGTTTTGGAAGATTCTAAAAACGGCATCTTAGCTGCCGAAGGGGCAGGTGTCCCTGTGGTCATGGTTCCAGATATTATTCCTCCAACTGCGGAACTCGAAGAAAAAACAGCAGCCGTTTTACCAACACTGCATGACGTCATCAACTTTTTAGAAGCATAACACTTGCTCCTTTGCGTACCTTATTGAAAAGTGCGTAAAGGAGTTTTTTTATGGAAAAAAGTTTGTTGTTGCAAGAATTGCCTGAGAGTTCATGGCCACGTGAGCGTTTGTTGCGGGAAGGCGAAAAGCATTTGTCGGATCAGGAGCTGTTGGCGATCATTTTGCGAAACGGTTCGCGTCAGCAAAATGTGATGGAATTAGCCGGAACGATCTTGCGGGAATACCCGGACCTTTATAATTTAAAGCACACCACGTTGCATGAGCTGCAGAAATTTAAAGGAATCGGCGAGACACGAGCCATTGAATTAAAAGCCATGATGGAATTTGGCTATCGAATCAATCGTGCGTTGCAGCCGAAGATGGGAAGGGTCCAATCAAGTCTTTCTTTAGGTCAGCTTTTGATCACGGAATTAAAGGACTATCAACAAGAGCATTTGGTCGCCTTCTTTTTAAATACAAAAAATGAAATTATTTTACAGAAAACCATTTTTATCGGATCACTGAATCAATCCATCGCGCATCCACGAGAAATATTTCGAGAAGCAGTGCGTATCAGTGCGGCACGCGTTGTTTTAGGTCATAATCACCCATCAGGAAATCCAACACCGTCATCCAATGATTTGGACTTTACAAAACGCGTGCAAGAGTGTGGTGAAATGATGGGAATCGAACTTTTAGATCATATTATTGTTGGAGAAACCAAATATTTCAGTTTACGTGAAGAAAAGTACTTAAAGTAGCGATTGAAAACCCTTGCGCTAAGAATAAGTAGAATGTTAAACTATTAATGTAGCTTTGTTTGAGTTGCGAGCTGGTATACAGATGTTTCCTTTTCGTAGTGCAGCAATGTTACAATCAATAAGTGCTTAGGCACGAGGAGGAATTTTATTCATGGAAAACGGAACAGTAAAATGGTTTAACGCAGAAAAAGGTTTTGGCTTCATCACTCGTGAAGATGGCAGCGATGTATTCGTACATTTCTCAGCTATCCAAGGCGACGGCTTCAAAACATTAGAAGAAGGACAAGCAGTAACTTTCGATGTTGAAGAAAGCGATCGCGGACCTCAAGCAGCTAACGTGAATAAGCAATAATACAACAAAGCCTTAGAGAATGTTCTCTAAGGCTTTTTTTGTATGCTAAGAAAAAAGGATCAGCTCTCCATTTAAAATTGGAAAAAGCGGTCTTCTTCCAAGCCATCTGTATGATTGGAATTATTAGTCGCAAGTGCGGACTTGCCAATACAGTATTGCCAGAAAAATTCAAAAAAGAGGGGATTGCTTTTTTCTAGCTTGATCGTGGCAAAGATATCTTTGGTCGCTTGCTTGACTAGTTGGATCGTATCGGAGTCTTGTAAGAAGAAACGATAAAATTCCTCTGGATAGTCAGTAGCATAGTTGGTGATAGCTGCAGATAATGCTTGTAAAGATTTTGGTTCCTGATCTTCTAGAAAATCTGTATATTTGACCAATATACGATTGGTCAAAACCGACTTCAGCTCAGCTAAGTTGGCAAACTCGCGATAGATCGGTTGAGTCGAGCAAGAGATGTGTTGGGCAATGTTACGGGCATGGAATTTATTGAAGCCTTCATTGAGAATCAACTGATACGCACCATCAATGATGTGACTTCTTTTTATGCGTTGTGTTCTAACCATAATTAATCTTCCTTTATTCTGATTTCAAGAAACTATAAAATAACTAAATGCAGTTATTGTATCTTTCTAACTAGTCTTCATTGTGCAAATAAAAGAGTTATTTGTCAATTGGTTTTTTGGTGTTTTCAGAAAAATAATATTTTTTTTTGCAAAAAAAGCGCCAGTTATTTGAATATTCGTTGAAAAGACCTAAAATTAAAAAAACATCTATCTGAAAATCAGATAGATGTTTAATTAGTTATCAGGCGTCATAATCATTGGTAAAATCATTGGGTGACGTTCTGTTTGATCAAATAAGAATGGTTGCAGTGCTGCGACCATCGCATTTTTCAGTTTTGCTTCAGTGCATCCTGCTTCGTTTAAAGCTTCCCGCAATGCGTGGAATAAGATCCGTTGCCCTTCATTGATCATCTCGCCGGATTCACGCATGTACACAAATCCTCGAGATAAAATATCTGGACCAGCTAAGATTTCCTTCTTAGCAATATCAACCGTTGCGACAGCAAGAACCAAGCCTTCTTCAGAAAGAATACGGCGATCTCGCAGAACGACATTACCGATATCTCCGATCCCGCTGCCATCCACGTACACATCACTGGCATTAAAATGACCAGCGCGTCTAGCGCTATCCGCAGTCAAGGCCAACATATCGCCATTTTCCATAATGAAACAATTTTCTTCAGGAACACCTGTATCTTGAGCTAATCCTGTATGGATCTTCAACATTCTGAATTCGCCGTGGATCGGAACAAAATATTTCGGCTTCATTAAGCGAAGCATCAATTTTTGTTCTTGTTGACTACCATGACCAGAAGTGTGGATGTTATTGACTTTCCCATGAATCACTTCTGCACCCGCTTCAGAAAGCAAGTTGATCAAATGGTTCACACTTGTCGTATTCCCAGGGATAGGTGAACTTGAGAAAATGACGGTATCGTCCGGTTGAATCTGGATTTGACGGTGCGTACCGTTCGCGATACGAGACAAAGCTGCCATAGGTTCCCCTTGAGAACCCGTACATAAAATCATTAATTCGTTAGCAGGCAAATTATTAATTTCATGAGCATCAACAAATGTACCATCAGGAACAGTGATATAGCCTAATTTTTGTCCATTGACGATCGCGTTCTCCATGCTTCGACCGAAGACGGCGATCTTTCTACCTGTAGCAACAGCAGCAGTAGCGGCTTGTTGCAAACGAGAAATATTAGAAGCGAAGGTAGCGAAAATGATCCGACCTTCGATTTTTTCCATAATACGCAAGATGGACTGCCCGATAGTTTGCTCAGATTTTGTAAATGTAGGAACCTCAGCATTCGTACTGTCAGATAAGAGACACAACACGCCTTCCTCACCAAGCTTAGCCATGCGATGCAAGTTGGCTGGTTGGCCGACAGGTGTGAAATCAAATTTGAAGTCACCAGTTTCCACGATATTCCCAGAAGGTGTTTTAACGACCACACCTAGAGGATCTGGAATACTATGCGTCGTTCGGAAAAAGCTCACAGATGTTTTGCGGAAACGAATGACTGAATCTTCATCGATTTCGTGCAATTCTGCGTCACGCAATAATCCATGCTCATCCAATTTGTTTTTGATCAGAGCCAGAGCAAGAGCCCCCGCGTAGATCGGAATATTTGCTTGTTTTAATAGGTAGGGAACACCACCGATATGATCTTCATGTCCGTGGGTGATCACTAATGCTTTAACCTTATTGATGTTTTGGACAACGTAACTAAAATCGGGAATGACATAATCAATTCCTAATAGATCGTCTTCAGGAAATTTTATCCCGGCATCTATAATGATGATCTCATCTTGAAATTGAACCCCATACATATTTTTTCCGATTTCGCCCAATCCACCAATGGCAAAGACACCAGTTTCGTTGTTTTTTAGCGAGAGTTTCATAGATTAGAACTCCGTTAACTTGAAGTCGGCATTTTCTTTTTCATACTCTAAATGATTGCCTTCTAAAAGTTGGATGTATTCAACGTTATATGGGGTGTTATCACGTAATAAATTGTGTACCATTTCTTCATTGTCCGCTTCCACATACAATGATTGTGTTTGCTCGCGTTTTGGGTTGCGTTCTTTGGTTTCTTGATAATAAACTTTGTAAATCATGAATCTATCTCCTTTATTTGCATTATAGCAATTTTTTCCACGACAAAATGAGGGGCGGTTGCCACCTATTTTTTTATGCTCAGCATTTTAGCTAGAACTAAAGTGTTGAGAAGAAGCCTCGTCTTTGCTTCTTGCTTGAAAAAACAATTTCACCGTTCTTTGGGTTGTTCTTACAACAATTACTTGTAGTTTATCACAGAATATATAAGAAGTATAGAAACTAAGAATTGAAATGACGAATCCTAAGAAATTTTCAGAAAGTTTAAAAATAAAATTAAAAAGAACGTATTACTGAGCAGGCAGAAGCAATATTTTTATGCTATATTGGAGTCATTACGTTATAGAGAGAGGCGAATAAAAATGAAGTTGATGTTGCGGTATACCTTGCGCTACAAAAAGCTATTATTGTTAGATTTCATCAGTGTTTTTGGATTTATTTTGATCGAGTTGGGGTTGCCGACGATATTAGCCATGATGATTGATAAAGGAATTGGAAATAACGATTTTGACTATGTACGTAAGATGGGGATCGTGATGATTGTGATAACAGTGATCGGGATCATCATGAGTATTTCATTACGTTACTTCAGTTCTCAGATTACATCTAGAATGGTGGCTGATATTCGGGACGACCTTTTTGAGAAAGTTCAGACCTTCTCCCATTCGGAATATGAGCAGATTGGTGTTCCTTCGTTAATTACTAGAACAACAAATGACGCGTATCAGATCATGCTCTTCATGCAAAACATCCTGACGACCGGCTTCATGACTCCAATGATGTTCGGAATGAGCTTGTATTTGATCATGCGGACGAGTCCTGGTTTGGGTATTTATGTTTTGTTGGCGCTGCCTATCTTGTTATTAGCAGTTATTTTAATTGCGAAGTATTCAGAGCCCTTATCTACAAAACAGCAGAATAATTTAGATAATATTAACGGAATTTTACGTGAGAATCTTTCTGGCTTACGGGTAATACGCGCTTTTGTGAATGAAAAATTTGAAGAAATGCGTTTCAAATTCGTCAATGATGCCTACACGAATAGTTCGAAGAGTCTATTTCATTTAATGGCAGTAGCACAGCCTGGATTTTTCTTTCTATTTAATATTGTCATGGTTCTGATTATTTGGAACGGGACCGTTCAGATCAACCAGGGTGCTTTAGAAGTCGGAACGTTGATCGCTTTTATCGAGTACATTTTCCATGCGCTGTTTTCTTTCATGCTGTTTGCGACAGTCTTCATGATGTATCCGCGGGCCAATGTATCCGCATTGCGTATTCAAGAAGCCTTTGATATGGACCCATTAATCAAAGACAATCCTGAAAAAACAGCTGAACCAACAGAAAAAAGCTCTTTGGAGTTTCGTGATGTGACATTTGCATATCCGGGACATGCAGAAAGTCCGGTGATTCGAAATGTCAGCTTTACAGCCAAGCCAGGTGAGACAGTTGCTTTTATCGGGAGTACTGGATCTGGGAAATCAACCTTGATTCAATTGATCCCTCGATTTTACGATGTGACAGAAGGACAAGTGTTAGTCGATGGAATGGATGTAAGAGAGTATCAATTGAAGGATCTACGTAACAAGATTGGTTATATCCCGCAAAAAGCACAATTATTTACTGGAACGATCGCGGATAATCTTCGTTACGGGAAAGAAGATGCGACACAAGCCGAGATGGAACAGGCCGCAGAGATTGCGCAAGCCTCAGAGTTCATCGCTCAGAAACCTGATGGCTACCAAGAAGAATTATCAGAGGGTGGAAATAATTTCTCTGGTGGTCAGAAGCAGCGTTTAGCGATTGCCCGCGCGGTGATCCGCAAACCGGAGATTTATATTTTTGATGATAGCTTCTCAGCGTTGGATTATCAAACCGATGCAAAACTGCGTGCTCGATTGAAAAAGGAAACGACAGAATGCGCGGTATTAATAGTTGCGCAACGTGTAGGTACGATTATGCACGCGGATAAGATCGTTGTGTTGAACGAGGGCGATGTTGTAGGAATAGGTACTCATCGTGAGTTATTAGATAGTTGTCCAATTTATTATGATATTGCTGCTTCTCAATTAACGAAGGAGGAATTAGCATGAGAAAATACACTTCTTCTTTAAAGCGGTTGATGCACTATATTAATCCTTACAAAAAATCATTTATTTTGGTCTTGATACTGGCTATTGGAACCTTGATTCTAGGAACCTGGATGCCTTATTTGACAGGTCTGCCTACAACTGAAGTTAGTAAAAACATCATGCAGGGCGAGGCTGTAAACTTTGACTATGTCTTTAAATGGTTAGTCGTCATCGTGATTGTGGGGATTGCCTATAGTTGTACGCAATTAGGAACAGGCTGGCTGATGGCAAATGTTGTACAATCTGCAATGCGTGATTTGCGTGAAGATATTGAAGCCAAGATTAATCGGTTGCCAGTTTCCTATTTTGATCGAAACCAACAAGGAAACATTCTCTCACGTGTAACGAACGACGTGGATGCAGTGAGTAATGCGATGCAGCAAGCCATCATCAAATCTATCAATGCTGTCTTAGGTATTTTGTTAGCAGTTGCTATGATGTTTTACATCAATCCCATGATGGCGGTCTTATCATTGATCATGATTCCGTTATCCATTGTTGTTTCTCGAAAAATCGTTCAAGTGTCACAGAAGGATTTCCAAGGAATGCAAAATTCATTGGGTGAATTGAACGGCTATGTACAGGAAAATATGACTGGCTTTAGCGTTTTAAAATTGTATGGACGTGAAAAAGAAACCTTGGCTGGCTTTAGCGAAGTCAATCATGAGCTTCGACGCTATGGTTTCCGCGCGGCCTTTGTATCAAGCTTGATGCAGCCGTTGGTTCAGTTGACCGCTTATGCAACGTACATCGCGATGGCTATTTTGGGAAGTTGGAATGTTATTCACGGTGTGATTTTAGTAGGGCAGCTTCAAGCCTTTATTCAATACATTTGGCAAGTTAGTCAGCCAATGGGGGAAATCACCCAACTGTCTTCAATGATCCAAAGTGCATCGGCTTCAGCTAAACGAGTTTTTGAAATATTAGATGAACCAGAGGAAGAATTAAACGAGCAGGATCTGCCTTTACCAGAACCGGTACACGGAAATGTTGTTTTTGATCATGTAAGATTCAGTTACGATCCGAAGAAGCCGTTGATCGAGGATTTAAGCTTCGAAGTCAAAGCGGGGGAAACAGTCGCTATCGTTGGTCCGACAGGTGCAGGTAAGACGACGTTGATTAATTTGCTGATGCGGTTTTACGATATCACCAGTGGACGCATCTTGATTGATGGTGTAAACACACAAGAAATGAATCGTTCGGATGTTCGTTCCTTATTTGGTATGGTATTGCAAGATGCTTGGTTATACGAAGGAACGATCGGAGACAATATTCGCTTTGGACGCTTAGAGGCTACGGATTATGAAGTAGTCGATGCGGCTAAAACAGCAAATGTGGATCATTTTATTCGAACGATGCCTGATGGGTATGATATGGAAATCAATTCAGAGGGAGACAATGTTTCTCTTGGACAAAAACAATTATTGACCATTGCTAGAGCAGTTATCTCTGATCCTAAGATTCTCATTCTGGATGAAGCAACAAGCTCGGTGGATACTCGTTTAGAAGGATTGATCCAAAAAGCAATGGATCGTGTCATGCAAGGGCGCACGAGTTTTGTAATTGCCCACCGGTTATCAACGATTCGTGATGCAGACCATATTTTAGTTATGAAGGATGGTCAAATCATTGAGCATGGTACCCACAATGAACTTCTGGCCCAAGGGGGATTCTATGAACAGCTATACAATAGCCAGTTCATGGAAGAAGCGGAATAAAAGGAAGGCTCATTTAAAAGATACTAGAATATTTCAATAGATAACTAGAGAGCCAGGTGCTTCTGCTTCCATCAACGATGAGAATGCAGAAGAATCTGGCTTTTTACTTTTATTCATACACTGCTTAGGTAAGGAAGAGTCAATGGATAAATGCTATACTTATTTGGACAACAAAAGTTTAGATAAGAGAAGGATCAAGGATAGCAGAAAGAGAATTGGAGGAAAAGGAATGGCTAATTTTATCGCATCCAGCGCGGATGTTTATGGCGATGTAACCATAGAAAAGGGCGCAACGATTTGGTTTCAAAGCGTTTTAAGAGGAGATAGCAACACGATCGCTATTGGAGAAATGAGCAATGTGCAGGATGGAACGATTGTACATGTGGATCATGATGCTCCTACTTCGATCGGAGAATATGTCACAATTGGACACGCGTGTATTATTCATGGGTGTACGATCCATAGCGGGGCGTTGATCGGGATGGGGTCAACGATTTTGAATCATGCAGAAATTGGCGAAAATAGTCTGATCGGTGCGGGGTCATTAGTAACAGAAGGAACAGTGATTCCGCCGAACTCGCTAGCATTTGGATCACCAGCACGCGTGATTCGTCAATTGACACCGGAAGAAATCAGTAGCAACCGCAAAAATGCGGAGCATTATTACGAATTAGGAGAAAAATACTTGAACAACGAGATACCGCCATTCCAAGTAAGAGGAGCTGTTCATGAAGGAGACTAGCTTCTTACTGTTGCAGGCACAGCTGCGGGCGTTGTTTCCTGATGAAGGTCTAAATCAATTAGCTATTTACGAAGATCAGAAAGCCCATTTCCTGATTTTTTCTAGTCGTGGATTGTATGTACTGGAAGAAGACGATTTAACAAAAGAGCCGCGAAATATTTATTATACAACGGATAGCTTGAAGCCATTTTCTATTCGTCAGCACGAGGGAATATTCGAACTGATCGTTGAAACGGTTGGAGGACGGCACTTTATTTTAGCCTTTCCTGATCAAACGGATGCGTATCACGCGATGCAGACACTGATTGAACTTTTGGTTTAATAAGACGAGTTAGTATAAATTTTTCTTAATTCCCATTATAATCTTACTTAAAGGAAGTGATAAAAAATGGACGGAAGCAAATTTGATCATGAGCCGGTCAATGAAGAAGACTTATTGGCCAAGGGCTATCGCAAGTATCATGGTGAGGGCATTGATATTTATTATAACAAGGATATTTGCGCGCACATTGGGAACTGTGTAAGAGGCAATCCAGAAATTTTTGAGGTGGGACGCAGACCCTGGATTATTCCAGACAATGGCAGTGTTGAAAATGCTAGTTATGTCGTGGATACTTGTCCAAGCGGCGCCTTGAAATATGTTGTTAAGAAGTAAGGGAAACAAATAAAGTAGAGCAAGGAGAATCATTATGGAAATCAAAGAAGAAAAAGAACGCTTTGTCTTATTGAACGATCAAAATGAAGAGGCAGGAGAAATGACATGGTCAAATGCTGGTCCAGAAATTATGATCATTGATCATACATTTGTCGATCCAACGTATCGCGGACAAGGCTTGGCAGAAAAATTAGTTGCTGCCGGTGTTGAAAAAGCACGTAAAGATGATAAAAAAATCATCCCATTATGCCCATTCGCAAAAAAAGAGTTTGATGAAAAACCAGAATATGCAGATGTTTTAAGAAAATAAGTATCTCACGTCCCTAGTCAAATGACCTCAATTGTGCTAAAGTAAAATCGAGGTAGTTTGGAAATAAGGAGGGTCATCTTTTGTATAATTTTATTTTGGGTGTTATCTTAGTTTTATCAGTAATCATCGTTATTACGATTATGATGCAACCTAGCAAACAAAATAGTGCTGCGAGTGCTTTTACTGGCGGTGCAGATCAATTATTCGGAAAGCAAAAAGCGCGCGGCTTTGAAGCTGTGATGCAACGATCAACAGCGATTCTAGGTGTGATCTGGATGGTTTTGCTCTTCGTATTAATGTTTTTATCAAGCAAATAAAACCGGCCTCTCGCGTGAGAGGTCTTTTTTATTTTGTATTTGTATTAAATCAAGTACACTTTAAGGTAAGAGAGAAAGGCAGGCGGCACTTACAATCAAGGGTCAACGGATTATTTTCTGGCGAAAGGACCTAATACGGATAGTGAGGTGTCTGCGTATGAAATTGAATGAGTGGAGAGTGAAAAAGATGATTCAACCGCCAAAGTCGTTGTTTTTGCCGAATGGAAAACGAGCGGTCCTACTGTTGCACGCGTATTCTGGCAGTCCAAATGACGTGCGAATGATGGCACGTTATTTGGAAAAATGGAATTATACAGTTTATGCACCCTTATATAGTGGACACGGGACCATCGACCCATTAGATATTCTTGAGAAGTCTGCCGAACAATGGTGGGAAGACACTCAAAACGGGGTAGCGTACTTGAAGTCAAAAGGATATCAGGAAATCGCTGTTTTCGGGCTTTCAATGGGAGGGATTTTCGCGACTCGCTTATTAAGTAAGATGCCAGAAAACTTTCTTGGCGGCGGCTTTTTTTGTTCCCCTATTGCCCCAGTTAAAACGAATGTGACTGAAAATTTTCTATTATATGCGAAGCAAGTATTGGATCGATCAGGCAAGGAAGCGACAAGAGAGAAAATTGACAGTTATCGCCCATTGGTAGAAGATCAGTTAAAGGCCATCGAAGATCAAGCGTTAATTGCTTATGAAAACTTAGCTGCAATCACTCGGCCTTTCTTTATGGCACAGGCAGGACAAGATGAAATGATTGAAGCGGAAGGGGTATTTCAAACAGCGAGCCAATTGCGTCAGACATCATTCAGCTTGAATTGGTATCCTGAGAGCAGTCACGTGATCACCGTGGGCCCAGAAAGAAGACAATTAGAACAAGACGTGGTAAATTTTTTAGCCAGTCTTGGTTGGAGAGAAGATAATGGAGAGAAAAACAATTAAATCAGAAATACTAGCTGGCTTGAAGGCAGCCAACAAAAAAAGTCTTTCAATGGAAGAATTAGCAGAAGTTTTAGATATGCGTAAAAGCGAGGATTATAAACGATTAGTCCAAACAGTGGCGCAGCTTGAAAGAGAGAAAGCACTAGAATTTAACAAAAAAGGGCACATCAAGTTGCCTTTTCAGCCAATCGAAGTGGAAGGGATTTTTCGTCGCAACGAACGAGGCTTTGGTTTCGTGACGATTGATCCAGAGGAACCGGATATTTTTATCCCGAAAGAAGCGACTAATTTTGCGATGGATGGTGACATTGTCATGATCGACATCCAAAAAACGGCGGATCTGTTTTCAGATCGTGGTGCGGAAGGCCGTGTTGTTTCTATTAAAGAACGGAAGATTCAGCAACTTGTTGGTGAGTTTACAGCTTTTGATGTGGATGAAATTGCGGAATCTGATTTATTCGGTTATGTAACACCGAAGGATAAAAAAAGTGCGCAATTTAAGGTTTTTATTGCGGCGGAAGGCATTCAACCAGTGGATGGCAGTGTCGTGATCGTTGAGATCACTCATTATCCTGAGAAGGGATATGCAACAAGTCTTGAGGGGATGATCACAAAGGTAATTGGTCATAAAAATGATCCAGGCATGGATATATTGTCGATCGTGATTGCTCAAGGAATCCCAACCCAATTTCCAGAAGAGGTTCAATCAGCTTCTGAAGAAGTCCCTGATAAAATCGCTGCATCTGATTTAGTAGGCCGCCGTGATTTACGGGATCAACAGATCGTGACCATTGATGGAGCGGATGCAAAAGATTTGGATGACGCTGTGACGGTCCGTAAACTAGATAATGGAAATTACTTTTTAGGGGTACACATCGCGGATGTTTCTTACTATGTGACGGAAGACAGCATCTTGGATAAAGAAGCGTTCGAACGTGGAACTAGTGTCTACTTGACGGACCGAGTAATTCCCATGATCCCGCAACGTTTATCAAATGGTATTTGCTCCTTGAATCCTCAAGTACCACGCTTGACTATGAGCTGTGAGATGGAGATTGATCCAAGTGGGACGATTGTTCATCATGAGATTTTTCAAAGTGTGATCCAAACGACCGAACGAATGACGTATTCAGCGGTAAATGAAATTTTAGAAGAAGACGATGCAGAAACGACTGAACGCTACCGTGACCTAGTTCCGATGTTTCATTTGATGAAAGAACTGCATCTAATTCTTGAAGAACGTCGTAGTCGCCGCGGGGCAATTAACTTTGAGGACAGAGAAGCTAAAATTCTTGTTGATCCTGAAGGACGCCCGCTGGATATTGAATTGCGAGATCGAGGTGTTGGCGAACGCTTGATTGAATCGTTCATGTTGGCGGCGAATGAAACCGTTGCTGAGCATTTCAATCGATTGAAGGTACCATTCATCTATCGAATTCATGAACAACCAAAAGAAGAAAAAATGCAGCGTTTCTTTGATTTTGCAGCAGCACTGGGTATTTTAGTCAAAGGAACAAAAAATACGATCACCCCGAAGGATCTTCAACAAGTAATCCATGACGTGGGAGATAAACCGGAAGCAGCAGTTATTAATACGATGTTATTGCGTAGTATGCAGCAAGCACGTTACTCCGAGGATAATTATGGGCATTACGGATTGGCAGCGGAATACTACACGCATTTCACGTCACCGATCCGACGTTACCCCGATTTGATCGTCCATCGCTTGATTCGGACGTATAGCCAAGATCAAAGTGAAACAACTCAAGAAAAATGGGCAGAAAAACTACCAGACATCGCTAATCATAGTTCGAAGATGGAACGACGTGCAGTGGACGCTGAACGAGAAGTCGACAGCATGAAAAAAGCCGAATATATGGCAGAAAAAGTTGGAGAAGAATTTGATGGACTTATCAGTTCAGTCACCAAATTTGGTATCTTCATTGAGCTTCCAAATACGGTAGAGGGAATGATCCATCTAAACGAATTGAAACAGGATTACTTCCATTTTATTGAAAACCAATTGGCGTTAGTCGGTGAGCGTACACGTCAAACCTTTAAAATCGGTCAAAAAGTCCGAATAAAGGTGACGAAGTCTGATCCAGAAACACGAGAGATCGATTTTGAACTTTTAGAAGCAGAAGAGATTCCTTCTTTGGAGGTTCCTAGCAACAACCGTCGTGATAAGCGACGCAAGCCAACCGGCGGCCGCAACAATCATAAAACTAGCGAAAAGCACTATAGTAAAAATGTTGAGAATAAAAACAACGAAAAAGGCAAGAAAAAGAAAAAAGGAAAAAAACCATTTTACAAATCTGTAGCCAAAAAGAAAAAACCGGGCAGAAAGAAGGGATAACATGCCAAAAGGTGATGGAAAATTAGTCGCACAAAATAAAAAAGCACGCCACGATTATACGATCATTGATACGATCGAGGCAGGGATCGTTCTGCAAGGAACTGAAATAAAAGCCATTCGCAATAGCCGAATCAATTTAAAAGATGGCTTTGCGCGCATTCGAAATGGTGAAGCTTTCTTATACAATGTTCATATTAGTCCATATGAACAGGGGAATATTTTTAACCACGACCCTTTGCGAACTCGCAAGCTGCTCATGCATAAAAAACAAATCGCTCGTTTAGCTGGCGAACTTAAGACGACAGGTATCACACTAGTCCCCTTAAAAGTGTACTTGAAAGATGGCTACGCTAAGGTTCTGATTGGTGTTGCCAAGGGAAAACATCAATATGATAAACGAGAAAGTTTGAAGCGTAAAGACGTGGATCGTCAAATCAGTCGAACGTTGAAAAACTATTCGCGCTAGCAAAATATTCTTTTTCGCATATTTAGGGAGAATTTCTTTACTTCACAATGGATTTTGATACGATTAGGTACAATCTATACTAGCCTTTTTGTGGGCTAAATCAGCTATTGGAGAAGGAAAAAGAGGAATAAAATAACGTGAGAGAAATTAACCTCGACTTATTCGGAAATTTTTAGGAAAATTCTTTGAAATTTTCTTTCTCTGGTGGTAACATACGATAGTATTTTGAGGAGCAGCGCTAAGCAGGCACTAGCTGACGCGAGTCGCTGGGAAGAGAGGTGAACTGGATTGGATGAAAAATCTTGGTTTTTCCATATTGGTCCCATATGGTTTGATGGTACGGTAACGACAATGATCATTGTGACATGCGTAATTGTCTTTTTCCTTGTCTATGCATTTACACGCAACCTATCATTGAAACCCAAAGGAAAGCAAAACGCAATTGAGTGGGTCATTGATTTTACAACGAACATTGTTGGTGACAACATGCCTCGTAAAGAAGTCAGAAATTTTAGTTTGTTCTCATTTACGTTGTTCTTATTTATTTTTGTAGCAAACCAAATCGGACTCGTCACGAAGATCGTCACTGGAGACAATGTGACGTTTTGGAAGAGTCCAACTGCAAACCCCTTTGTAACGATGGGATTGGCATTACTCGTATTGGTCCTAGCAAATTATCTGGGTACAGAAAAACTCGGGTTTGGTGGTTACGTGAAAAATTCTTTCTTTACACCGACAGGATTATTTCCTATTAAGTTGATGGAAGAATTTACAAATGTTATCACGTTAGGGCTACGTCTTTACGGGAACGTTTTTGCCGGTGAAGTATTGCTTTCACTCATTGCAAGTATGGTCACAAGCGCTGGATGGTGGACATTGCCGTTCGCTATTCCACTTGAAATGATTTGGATCGCATTCTCACTATTTATTGGTAGTATCCAAGCATTTGTTTTCACCACTCTATCTATGGTTTATATCAGTCATAAAATCGAGGTAGAATAATAACACACACACACACACACACTTTTAGGAGGAAAATTATTATGAACTTTATCGGTGCAGGAATCGCAATCATGGGAGCCGCAATTGGGGCTGGTTATGGTAACGGACAAGTAATCTCAAAGGCAATTGAATCAATGGCGCGTCAACCAGAAATGTCAGGTCAAATTCGTTCTACAATGTTCATCGGTGTTGGTTTGATCGAAGCTGTGCCAATTCTGGGTGTCGTATTAGGTATGTTGATGGTTTTCCAAGGTTAATAATCGACGCTTTTTTGTTGAGTCTCATCATAGAGGTGAGCGCAGATCCCAGTTGAGGATTCTGTAATGGAGAAGAACAGAAAGGAAGACCGAGTATGCTGAATCTAGTAATTGCTGAGGCTGTCAATGCAACGCTCGGTAATTTAATCGTCGTTACGTTATCATTCGTGATTCTAATGGCGCTATTAAAACATTTCGCATGGGGTGCTGTTCAAGACATCCTTAAAAAACGCGAAGACAAGATCGCCAATGATCTAGATTCTGCCGAAAACTCTCGGATCAAAGCAGCTGAGCTGGAAAAAGAACGTGAAACTCAGTTGGCAAGTTCCCGTAGTGATGCGGCAGATATTATTAAAAATGCGAAAGAGAGTGGCGAATTAAGCCGCCAAAACATCATTAAGGATACAAAAGAAGAAGTCACGCGTCTGAAAGATCGCGCGCAATCGGAAATCAAAGACGAACGTGAAAATGCGTTGACTTCTGTTAAAGATGATGTGGCAACACTTTCTCTACAAATCGCAGAAAAAATCTTGAGTAAAGAGCTGTCACAAGAAGCTCATCAAGATTTGATCAACAACTATATGGACAAGTTGGGAAACACGAAACATGAAGCTTGATAAATACACTGTTGGTAAACGGTACGGTAAGGCTTTATTTGAACTGGCGATCGAAGATAAAGCTGTGGACGCTGTTTATCAAGAGCTGCTGACTGTCCGAGCAATCTGTAAAGAAATTCCTGATCTAGGAAATATTTTAACGGATGTTCGCTTAGAAGGCGCCGAGAAAAAAGCAATTATGGATGCTTTTACTGGCGGCTTTGATGGGATCGTCAAAAATTTTCTATTAGTTGTTTTTGAATACAATCGCAGCGACGATCTTCCATTCATGATTGATGAATTTGAACGTCGTTACGATGAATTAAATAAAATCGCACACGGAACAGTCACAACAGCTGTTCCGCTCTCTGAAGATAAGAAACAAGAGCTTGAAGCGAAAGTCGCTGATGTTTTTGGCTACCAGAAGGCCACGTTAACCCCGTTTGTTGATGAATCAATTCTCGGCGGTGTCATTGTTGAAGCCGATCATCAAGTGATCGACGGCAGCCTCGCCAGCCAATTAAATGGTCTACGAGCAGCACTTAGTAAAAAGTAGAGAAGAAGAGGTGAAATGAATGGCCATCAAAGCAGAAGAAATCAGTGCTTTAATCAAAGAACAGATTCAAAATTATGATAATAAGTTGTCTGTTGAGGAAATCGGAACAGTCACATATGTCGGGGACGGAATCGCTCGTGCCCATGGATTAGAAAACGCAATGAGCGGAGAACTACTAGAGTTTTCTAACGGCTCTTACGGAATGGCACAAAACTTAGAAAGCAACGATGTCGGTATTATCGTTCTAGGTGAATTTGAGTCCATTCGTGAAGGAGACAAAGTAAAACGTACCGGTAAAATCATGGAAGTCCCTGTTGGGGATAACATGATCGGACGCGTCGTTAACCCCTTAGGTCAACCAATTGATGGTATGGGACCTATTGAAACAAGTAAAACACGTCCAGTCGAAGCAATGGCTCCGGGCGTTATGCAACGTAAATCTGTGTCAGAACCTATGCAAACAGGTTTGAAGGCCATTGATGCATTAGTTCCAATCGGTCGCGGCCAACGGGAATTAGTTATCGGTGACCGTAAGACTGGTAAGACATCTATTGCTATTGATACGATCATTAATCAAAAAGGTCAAGATATGATTTGTATTTATGTGGCTATTGGACAAAAAGAATCCACGGTACGTTCACAAGTAGAAACATTGCGTAAATATGGTGCTATGGATTATACAATCGTCGTAACAGCGGGCGCCTCTCAACCTGCACCGCTATTATTTATTGCGCCTTACGCTGGAACAGCTATGGGTGAAGAGTTTATGTATAATGGCAAACACGTATTGGTAGTCTTTGATGATCTATCAAAACAAGCCGTTGCCTATCGTGAACTGTCATTACTATTACGTCGTCCGCCAGGTCGTGAAGCTTACCCAGGGGATGTCTTTTACTTGCACTCACGTCTATTAGAACGTGCGGCAAAACTTTCTGATGAATTAGGCGGCGGTTCATTGACGGCCTTGCCATTTGTAGAAACACAAGCTGGAGATATTTCGGCATATATTCCAACCAACGTCATCTCGATCACTGACGGACAAATTTTCTTAGAAAATGATTTGTTCTACGCAGGTATTCGTCCAGCCGTAGATGCTGGTTTATCTGTATCTCGTGTGGGTGGTTCCGCACAAATCAAAGCAATGAAAAAAGTTGCTGGGACTCTTCGTTTGGACCTTGCCAGCTATCGTGAATTAGAAGCCTTCACTCAATTCGGTTCTGATTTAGATGCAGCGACGCAAGCAAAACTAAATCGTGGACGTCGAACAGTTGAAGTATTGAAACAAAAACTTCATGATCCGCTTCCTGTTGAAAAACAAGTAGTGATCCTTTATGCCTTGACTCATGGCGTGCTTGATAGTATTCCAGTCAATAGTATTTTAGATTTTGAAGCACAATTATTTGAATATCTGGAAACAAATCACTCTGATCTATTTGCGACAATTCGTGATACAAAGGATCTGCCAGATACAGAGAAACTAGATGGAGCGATCCAAGAGTTCAAAGATATTTTTGACGCTTCTTCAGCTAACCAAGAAAAAGCATAATCGAGGTGAGAAAAAATCATGGCATCCTTAAATGAAATCAAAACACGGATTGCATCGACAAAGAAAACTAGTCAAATCACCAACGCTATGCAAATGGTATCAGCATCTAAATTGACGAAATCAGAAGCCTACTCAGCAAAATTTCAACTCTATGCTTCAAAAGTACGTGAAGTATTGACGCACTTAACAGCAAGTGAATTAACCGAGTTGGCCAATTCTGGTCGTGAATTAGGCGGAATCAACTACCACAGTATGTTGTTGAATCGTCCGGTTAAAAAAACGGGCTATATTGTGATTACTTCTGACGGTGGTTTGGTCGGAGGGTATAACAGCTCAATCTTGAAACAGACCATGACGATGCTTGAAGATGATCATGATTCTGCCGATGAATATGTTTTGTTAGCCATTGGTGGAACCGGGGCGGACTTTTTCAAAGCTCGTGGTGTTAAATTGGCCTATGAATTACGCAATTTATCGGATCAACCAAGCTTTGAAGAAGTGCGAAAGATCGTTTCCATGACGACCAGTATGTATGAAAACCAAGTCTTCGATGAATTGTACGTATGCTATAACCATCACGTCAATTCATTGTCTAGCCAGTTTCGGGTAGAAAAAATGCTGCCTATTTCTGACTTAGACCCAACTGAAGCACAGACGTATCGTGAAGAATATCTATTCGAACCTTCAAAAGAAGCAATTCTTGATCAATTACTTCCGCAATATGCTGAAAGTTTGATTTATGGAGCCATCGTTGATGCCAAAACAGCGGAGCATGCTGCTGGGATGACGGCAATGAAGACTGCGACAGATAACGCGGGTTCGATCATTGATGATTTAACGATTTCATACAATAGGGCTCGTCAAGCGGCGATCACCCAAGAGATTACTGAAATTGTCGGCGGGGCTTCCGCATTAGAATAATTTCGAGATTGGAGGAAAAAACATGAGTTCAGGCAAGATTGTTCAAGTTATTGGTCCCGTTGTCGACGTGGAATTTTCTTTAGATCAATCCTTACCAGACATCAACAATGCGTTGATCGTTTATAAAAATGATAAAACAAAAGTTGTTCTTGAAGCTGCTTTGGAACTTGGTGATGGTGTTATCCGCACAATCGCTATGGAAGCTACTGATGGTTTACAACGCGGAATGGAAGTTGTCGATACTGGCAAATCTATCTCTGTTCCCGTAGGTAAAGAGACTTTGGGACGTGTATTTAACGTTCTAGGGGAAACAATTGATAAAGAGGCACCTTTCCCAGAGGATGCAGAGAGAAGCGGTATCCATAAGAAAGCACCGACCTTCGAAGAACTTAGTACAAGTAATGAAATTTTAGAAACTGGGATCAAAGTTATCGACTTATTAGCCCCTTACTTAAAAGGTGGTAAAGTTGGATTATTCGGTGGTGCCGGTGTTGGTAAAACCGTCTTGATTCAAGAACTTATTCATAATATCGCTCAAGAACATGGTGGGATTTCTGTATTTACCGGTGTTGGCGAACGTACACGTGAAGGAAACGACCTTTATTATGAAATGAAGGACTCTGGCGTTATTGAGAAAACAGCCATGGTGTTCGGACAAATGAATGAGCCGCCAGGTGCACGTATGCGTGTTGCCTTGACTGGTTTGACATTGGCTGAATACTTCCGTGACGAAGAAGGACAAGATGTGTTGCTGTTTATCGACAACATCTTCCGTTTCACTCAAGCGGGATCAGAAGTTTCTGCCTTGCTAGGTCGTATGCCGTCAGCCGTTGGATACCAACCCACATTGGCAACTGAAATGGGACAATTACAAGAACGCATCACGTCAACGAAAAAAGGCTCGATCACTTCGATCCAAGCCATTTATGTACCCGCCGATGACTACTCTGACCCTGCGCCAGCAACAGCTTTCGCCCATTTGGATGCAACAACCAACTTGGAACGTAAGCTAACGGAACAAGGGATCTACCCAGCCGTTGACCCATTGGCTTCCTCTTCAAGTGCTTTAGCACCTGAAATCGTAGGAGAAGAACATTATCGCGTGGCAACAGAAGTTCAACGTGTGTTGCAGCGTTACCGAGAATTACAAGATATCATCGCAATCTTAGGAATGGATGAATTGTCTGACCAAGAAAAAGTAATCGTATCTCGTGCTCGTCGTATCCAATTCTTCTTGTCACAAAACTTTAACGTAGCTGAACAATTCACCGGTCAGCCAGGTTCGTATGTGCCTGTTGAAAAAACGGTTGAAGGCTTTAAAGAAATCCTTGAAGGAAAATATGATGATCTTCCTGAAGATGCATTCCGTAGTGTAGGGACAATCGAAGACGTCATCGAAAAAGCGAAAACTTTAGGCTACTAGAAAGAGGTGCCCGATGGAACAAGAAAAAGACAAAGTTCTTCAAGTGAACGTTGTTACTCCAGATGGCAATGTCTATGATCATAATGCAACCATCGTCGTTGCTAAAACGGTCGCTGGTGAAATTGGTATTTTACCAAATCATGCACCGATCATTGCGCCTCTTGCGATTGATGAAGTTCGTATTCGTCGAACAGATTCAGATACACATGTAGACTGGATTGCAGTGAACGGCGGGATCATGGAAGTTCGGGACAATGTCCTCACAATCATTGCGGACACGGCTGAACGTGAACGCGACATCGACGTTTCCCGTGCTGAAAGAGCAAAACAACGTGCGGAAGCGCGGATTCAAGAAGCGCGTGAAAAGGAAGACACGGACCAATTGAGTCGTGCCGAAGTTGCTTTGCATCGTGCTATGAATCGAATCAAAGTGTCAAAACATCGTTAAAAATGGAGGCATCATAGGAAGCATTTTGATGCACTGACCTTTATAAGGTTGAATCGATACCATCGATTCAACCTTTTTCTATAAACATTTTATTTTTTTATCGAATTTTAGAATATTGAGAGATAGGGAAAATAAAGACTTTTTTGTTTTTTTATCGCAGAGAAGAAGATATTCTCTAAAGAATGCGCAATTTTTATAGGCAATTTTTTTTAAAAGACCTTTTTAGAATAAGGAAGATAGATTTTTTTTGAAGAACAAATATTAAGTTTTTTAAAAGTTTCTATACAGCTCTTTGAGTGAGCAAAGTGTTCTTCTTTATATAAATCTGTGATATAATCCAACTGTTGATTTTTTTTGAAAGCAAACGAATAATGCAAGTATTTGGAATTGATGCAATCGTTCGGATCGTGTCGCATTTTTCTTTTATTTATTTGGCTTTTTGGTCATTAAGATCTTTGCGCATAGAGAATCTGTTTAAATCATTTAAAGAAACTCAGGTTCGTCTTGCAATTCTGATGTTAGCCATTGCGCTGGGATTTGCTTGTAGTACGTTTTTTTTAGAAATCATTCTTTTATGCAAAAATATATTTTTGACATTTAGTTAAGGTACATATATGAGGCAATCGATTAGCTTTTTTGGAGGGAATACAATGGAAGAGATCATCGTTCGTGGTGGCAAACAATTAAATGGAACAGTACATATTGAAGGAGCAAAAAATGCGGTACTGCCAATTTTAGCTGCGACTTTATTAGCTGAGGAAGGAACATCCACATTAAGTAATGTTCCGATTTTATCTGATGTTTTTACCATGAATCAAGTGATTCGTTATTTGAATACGGACGTCGTTTTTAACGAAGATAAAAAAGAAATTACTGTAGATGCAACACGTCAATTAAACGTGGAAGCACCTTATGAATATGTAAGTAAAATGCGGGCATCGATCGTTGTGATGGGACCGTTATTGGCTCGAAATGGACATGCGAAAGTTGCGATGCCAGGTGGATGTGCGATTGGCAAACGCCCGATTGATTTGCATTTAAAAGGATTCCAAGCGCTAGGTGCAAAAATCATCCAAAAAAATGGCTATATTGAAGCAATCGCTGATGAACTAGTTGGAGATACGATCTATTTAGACTTTCCAAGTGTAGGCGCAACTCAAAATATTATGATGGCGGCTGTAAAGGCAAAAGGAACGACTGTGATCGAAAACGTTGCTCGCGAACCTGAAATCGTTGATCTTGCCAACTTCTTGAATAAGATGGGTGCGAGCATCCACGGTGCTGGTACAGAAACAATGCGTATTGAAGGGGTAGATCATCTTCATGCGGTCTCTCACCCAATCGTACAGGATCGTATTGAAGCTGGAACATTCATGGTTGCTGCTGCGATGACTCAAGGCAATGTATTGGTCGATGGCGCAATTCCTGAACACAATCGCCCTTTGATCTCTAAATTGATCGAGATGGGTGTTAAGATTACTGAAGAAAACGACGGATTGCGTGTGATTGGTCCTAAAGT
The DNA here is from genome assembly GCF_002174375.1 of Enterococcus sp. 12F9_DIV0723. Lineage (NCBI taxonomy): Bacteria > Bacillati > Bacillota > Bacilli > Lactobacillales > Enterococcaceae > Enterococcus > Enterococcus sp. 12F9_DIV0723. The sequence continues at coordinate 787,272 of NZ_NIBK01000001.1, forward strand.
GCTTAAAGCAACAGATATCAAAACGATGCCTCACCCTGGCTTCCCAACAGATATGCAGGCTCAAATGACTGCGATCCAATTGGTTGCTGATGGTGTCAGCACCACAACGGAAACTGTTTTTGAAAATCGATTCCAACATTTAGAAGAAATGCAACGTATGAATGCTCAGGTCAAAATTGACAATAATGTAGCGTTGATTAAAGGTGGAACAGAGTTACAAGGTGCGGAAGTTTATGCGACAGATTTACGTGCAGCAGCAGCCCTTGTTTTAGCTGGTCTGCGTGCAAATGGCATTACCCGAGTACGTAACTTGAAATATTTGGATCGTGGATATTACCAATTCCATACAAAACTGCAACTATTAGGTGCAGATGTTGAACGGGTAGATAATGAAAGTAAGAAACCGACTAACGCAACAGCTGTCTTAGCTTAAGGAGTGGGTGTATGAGTTCAGGTGAACACATTTTACGTAGCTTGATTCGAATCGTCGCCATTTTACTTGCGGGGGTCCTATTATTTGTCGTAGGCAGTATGATCGGCTACGGAGCAATGGGCGGCGGCAACCCTTTTAAAGTATTGATGCCTGGCGTATGGCGGCATATTTTGGAATTTGTTCACTAACCGTGTGAACAATGACAAGTTAGAGTTGAACTAAGAGGGTTGCTCCGATACTGGGTGCAATCCTTTTTTGGTTCAACTTTTTGCAGTTTATCAGCGAAAGATTTACAATAACTATTCATGTATGGAACAGAAATGTTGAGGTGAACATATGAGTTTTATAGGTAAAGGATTGATCGGACTCGTCCGTGGCTATCAACGGTTCATATCTCCGCTGAAGCAGCCTTCTTGTCGGTATTATCCTTCTTGTTCTAGCTATATGATTAAGGCAATTCAAGTTCATGGGGCGCCTAAAGGAGTTTTGATGGGGACGGCTCGAATCTTGCGCTGCCATCCTTTTGCTAAAGCTGGGCTGGATTATGTACCTATTCGTTTCTCATTACGGAAAAACACGATCGATCGTGAAGAACCGGATTATTCAATGCAAAGAAAACAAGCGAGAGAATAAAAAGGATCGTAAAGAGAATGCCGCAAATTTAAGAGGATACCATTTTTAAAGGGGCGAAGCTTTACAAAATCTAGGTTTTAATAATGATTTTTTCATAAATAGACTTAGAAGCTGATCATGAATGAGTGTTCTGAAGGGTGAATAAAAAGTGAAACTCAAAAATCGAGAGTAACAAGTGAAAAATCCGATTAAAAAAGAGTTTATATTACTAATACTAGGTGTTATTTTATAGAAGTCTTTCTAACTGGTTTAAAGTTAGAAGGACTTTTTTTAGTTATCTAATAAGTGTGTTATAGTATTGTAAGCGCTATAAATTGTTTGCGAATTGCTGAATTATTAAAATATTCAGAAAATTTAATTGACAGTGAGAGTTTTTTCCTATATATTCTTTATTATCTTAACGAATTATCATTATTTTATTAGGGGGTAACAGGATGAAAAAAAGAACAGTAGCGGCATTGGCAGCAGGGTTGTTTTTATTTGGCGCATGCGGGTCGCCTAAAGCTAACGATAACAGCAGCAGTGAGAATGCGAAGACGATCAAAATTGGTGGGAACTTCGAATTATCAGGAGCAGTAGCTGCTTATGGTGAAGCAGAAAATGAGGGTGTCAAATTAGCAGTCGAAGAAATCAATAAAGACGGCGGTATTGATGGAAAGAAAATCGAATACGTTTCTAAAGACAATAAGTCAGACAATAATGAAGCAGCTTCAGTAGCGGCCAACTTGACCACAAAGGATGAAGTTGTAGCGATTGTTGGACCAGCAACATCAGGAGCGACAAAAGCAACATTGCCGAACTTAACAAAAGCAAAAGTACCTGCGATCACACCTTCAGGAACAGATGATGCCATTACTGTTCAAAAAGGAAAAGTACAAGAGTATATCTATCGTGCGTGTTTCCAAGATAGTTCTCAAGGGGTCATCTTAGCGAAATATGCAGAAGACAATTTGAAAGCTGATAAAGCAGTAATTTTGGGAGATAACTCAAGCGACTACGCGATTGGATTGACAAAAGCCTTTAAGGATACTTATAAAGGTAAAATCGTAGCCGAAGAGAATTTTGCAGCGAACGATAAAGATTTCCAAGCGATGCTGACGAAGATCAAAGACAAAGACTTTAACGTTATCTATGTTCCTGGCTACTACACAGAGGCTGGCTTGATCATCAAGCAAGCGCGTGAAATGGGTATCGAACAACCAATCATCGGTGCAGATGGTTTTGGTGATGAGAAGCTTGTTGAGACAGCAGGCGCCAGCAACGTTAAAAACGTCTATTACACAGGTCATTTCTCAACAAAAGCACCAGCAACAGATAAAGTTGAACCATTTGTAAAAGCTTTTGAAGAAAAATATGGCAGACAACCATCTTCATTCAACGCATTGGCTTATGATTCTGTTTACATGATCAAACAAGCAATCGAAGATGAAGGCAAAGCGACACCAGAAGCGATTCAAAAAGGATTAGCTGGATTGAAAGACTTTGAAGGTGTTACTGGTAAGATCTCCATGGATAAGGACCACAATCCTGTGAAACCATTAGTTGTACTTGGACTAACAGATGGAAAAGAATCTTCTGCTGAAACCGTAAATCAATAAGAAATCGGAAGCAGGCAAGGCAAGACAAGCAGGCTTGTCTTGCCTTTATTTTTTAGAAAAGTGATGTGATAAAGATGGAAGTATTTATACAGCAAATCGTCAATGGGCTTTTTCTGGGAAGTGTTTACGCACTGATGGCATTAGGTTATACGATGGTTTATGGAATTATTAAATTGATTAACTTCGCACATGGTGAAATCTACATGATTGGTTCATTTATCGGCTATTTTCTGATCAATCAATTCAATATGGGCTTTTTCCCAGCACTTGTTTTATCAATGGCGGGAAGTGCGATATTAGGGGTAGCGATTGAGTTTTTAGCCTATCGACCGTTAAGAAATTCTACACGGATCGCGGCTTTAATTACAGCAATTGGGGTATCGTACTTATTGCAAAATACGATGATTTACTTTTTCAGTTCAACAACACGACCATTCCCGCAAGTAATTAAATTGCAGGTCTACAATTTAGGCTTCTTACGGGTCTCAAATATTCAATTATTGATTTTAGGCTTGTCCCTATTTTTGATGATCACATTGAATCTGATCGTCCAAAGAACCAAGATGGGAAAAGCGATGCGCGCAGTAAGTGTGGATACGGATGCCGCCCAATTAATGGGAATTGATGTCAATCGAACAATTTCTTTTACCTTTGCTTTGGGTTCAGCCCTTGCTGCGGCAGGCGGGATGATGATCGGGCTCTATTATAACTCGATTGATCCAATGATGGGATACATTCCCGGCCTAAAATCCTTTATCGCGGCAGTGTTAGGCGGTATCGGGATCATTCCTGGTGCAGCTATAGGCGGCTTTGTGATTGGGTTGATTGAAACACTGACAACGGCATTAGGATTCTCTGATTTTAAAGATGCGGTGGTTTACGCGGTGTTGATTTTGATTTTATTAGTTCGTCCTGCCGGTATTTTAGGCAAACATGTGAAAGAGAAAGTGTAGGTGGATCAAATGAAAAAGAATTTAACATACAATTTGATTTGGCTAGCTTTGATCGTCTTGGGTTACGTAGCACTGTACGTGGCTTACTCTGCTGGTATGGTCAATTTATTCTTAGATAATATTCTCGTTCAAATTGGGATCAACGTTATTCTGGCAGTTGGCTTGAATTTGATTATTGGCTTTTCCGGGCAGTTCTCTTTAGGTCATGCCGGATTTATGGCAATTGGCGCCTATGGGGCAGCACTCGTTTCTATGAGTATGCCGACCTACGGAGGATTTTTCTTAGGAATGGCGGTGGGTGTCATTTTAGCTGGAATCGTCGCTGTAGCAGTTGGGATTCCAACCCTTCGATTAAGTGGCGACTATTTAGCGATCGCGACACTAGGTGTTGCTGAAATCATTCGGATACTATTGATCAATTTTAAAGATATCACGAATGGCCCTTCAGGATTGTTTGGGATCGAGCCTTTTGTTGATTGGCAAATGGTTTATGGATTCATGGCGATCACTACGCTTCTTATTGTCAATTATATTCGCTCTGGTGCGGGTCGTGCGACAATGGCTATACGTGAAGATGAGATAGCTGCCGAAGCAATGGGTGTGAATACGACTAAATATAAGGTTATGGCATTCGCTTTCGGAGCGATGACAGCAAGTATCGCAGGCTCATTATATGCAGGCTATTTGCAATCTATCGCACCTAAAGATTTCGCCTTCACAAAATCAGTCGATATATTGATTTTAGTTGTATTAGGAGGGATCGGCAGTGTGACGGGTACTTTTATCGCAGCGATTCTTTTAGGGATTATCAATATGTATTTGCAAGACTTCGGAACTTTACGAATGATTATTTACGCGTTGGCTTTAATCATCTTGATGATCTTTAAGCCGGGCGGATTGTTAGGTACGAAAGAATTATCTGTGAAGAAAATCGTTGATAAGTTTAAAAAGGGAGATGACCAAAATGCCTCTGTTGGAAATTAAAGATTTAACGAAAAACTTTGGCGGGTTGGCGGCGGTCTCCAATGTCAATATCGCATTAGAAGAAAATCAATTAGTCGGTTTGATAGGTCCCAATGGTGCTGGAAAAACGACACTATTCAATTTGATCACCGGCGTCTATGAACCCAGCGAAGGGGATGTTCTATTAGAAGCAGAGGGGAAAACCCATCGTTTGAATGGACAAAAGCCCTATGCGATCGCTGATTTAGGATTGAGTCGAACCTTTCAAAATATTCGCTTATTTAAAGATTTAACGGTTCTCGACAACGTATTGATTGCGATGAATAGTAAAAATAAAGAAAGTTTTGTCTCAAGTGTACTTCGTTTGCCAGCCTTTTATGACAAGGAAGAACGACTAAAAGAAGAAGCACTGAAATTATTAGCCATTTTTGATTTGCAAGATAAAGCTGAAAATCTAGCCCGTAACTTGCCTTATGGGGAACAACGTCGATTAGAGATCGTGCGAGCATTGGCGACAAAACCAAAAATTTTGTTTTTAGATGAGCCGGCAGCCGGAATGAATCCTCAAGAAACAGCAGCATTGACGTTGCTTATCCGAAAAATTCAAAAGGAATTCGAAATTACTATTTTATTGATCGAGCATGACATGAGTTTAGTTATGGATGTGTGTGAACGAATTTATGTATTAGAATACGGACGCATTTTAGCTGAGGGTGACCCTGATGAAATCAAAAACAACCCAGAAGTCATTAAAGCGTATCTTGGAGGTGAGCTATAATGCTGAAAATTGAAAATCTTTCTGTTCATTATGGCATGATTCAGGCGGTACGCGATGTCAGCTTTGAAGTGAATCAAGGAGAAATCGTGTCATTGATTGGAGCCAACGGTGCCGGCAAAACGACGATTTTACGCACGATCTCAGGATTGAATCAGCCTTCTAAAGGAACGATCACTTTCGAAGGGACACCGATTCAAAAGAAAGCTCCAAGAAGGATCGTTGCACAGGGGATCTCTCAAGTTCCTGAAGGGCGCCACGTATTTCCAGGATTAACCGTTTTAGAGAACTTAGAGATGGGCGCGTACTTACGAAAAGACGGCGACCTTCAAAAAGATTACGACCACGTCTACGAAAAGTTTCCGATTTTAAAGGAACGTTTGAGTCAAGATGCCTCAACCCTATCAGGTGGAGAGCAGCAGATGCTGGCGATGGGAAGAGCGCTGATGTCTAAACCACGATTGCTATTGTTAGATGAGCCTTCAATGGGCTTAGCACCGATCTTCATCCAAGAAATTTTTAATATCATTCAAGAAATTCAAAAGCAAGGAACTACGGTTTTGTTAATTGAACAAAATGCCAAAATGGCTCTTTCAATTGCTGATCGCGGCTATGTGTTAGAAACTGGGAAAGTCGTACTGTCTGGAACAGGTCAAGAATTGCTAGAAAGTGAAGAAGTGAAGAAAGCTTATCTAGGGGGATAAAACATGAGTGTAAAAGATTTTATGACAGAAAAACTGGTGACAGTAACACCAGGTACTAAAATTTTCGATGCGGTTGATTTGATGAAAAAGCATGATATTCATCGCTTACCAGTCATTGATAACGGGCAGGTAGCAGGCCTGATCACAGAAGGGACGATTCAAGAAGCGTTGCCATCAAAAGCGACAAGCTTGAGCGTCCACGAAGTCAATTATTTATTGAACAAAACAGTTGTAGCAGATGTAATGATCAAGGATGTCAAGACGATCTCTCCAAATGCAGAACTGGAAGACGCGATTTATTTAATGCGCCAAAATAAAATCAATGTGTTACCCGTATTAGAAAAAGAACAATTGGTTGGAATCATCACCAATAACGATATTTTCGATGCCTTTTTGAAACTGACGGGTTATCATGAAGGCGGCACGCGGATTCAGCTAAAGATTTTAGAGGATAAAAAAGGCGTACTTGCTAGAGTAGCAAAAATCTTAGCAGATCATGACTTTAGCATTTTGACGGTCATCGTCGATCATCAATCAACTGCAACGATTTTAGAAATCCAATTAGCCAGTAAACAAGTAGAAGAAATCAAACAGCTTCTGACTGACAATGGTTATGAAGTCGTACGAGCAGCAACGACGCAAGTGTAATTTTAAGGACAACTGATCACTCGGTTGTCCTTTTCTTTTATGGTATGATAAACTAGTCAAAGACGGAGGGAAAGCTATGTCTAAAAAGAACAAAGATATTCAAGTTCAACTCAAAGAAGAAGATCGTTTGATTGAAGGAAAAAAAGAAACAGTTACGCAATTAGTAATAGGAAAAAAAACAATCGGTGAAATTATTCCCGACAATAAAAATTTTCAAGCCTACAATGACGGGCATTTACTAGGGAGTTTTAAGACTCTGGACGATGGGGTCGAAGCCTTGATCCGTAACTGGAATTTACATGAATAATTTTTGAAAAAAATACTTGCATTTTTTTTGAAGATTAGGTATTATAACTGAGTCGGGTTTTTAAATAATAAAAACCTAGCTGGAGGAGTAGCGAAGTGGCTAAACGCGACGGACTGTAAATCCGTTCCTTAGGGTTCAGTGGTTCGAATCCACTCTCCTCCACCATTGGGGTATAGCCAAGCGGTAAGGCAAGGGACTTTGACTCCCTCATGCGTTGGTTCGAATCCAGCTACCCCAGTTGTTCAACGAGTTGCATAGGCAGCTCGTTTTTTTTTGTGTTTTATTGAAAGATAAAACAACAATTCATTCAAATAATTTTTTAAGATTGAAACCAGTAGATTTATTTTGACAGCGAATGATTGAATAACAAAATCAGGTAAAAGGATTTCGAATATTTTACGAGTGCAGATCGATGACATTCCTACAATAATAAATGATTAAAAAATTTCTTACTGTGATATTTTAGAAATCTCGAAGAAAAAAAGTTCTCTTGCTTGAAGCCTTCTATCATTTACGCTACATTTAGAAGGGAGATAGGAATATTTTTAGTAGAAAGGGGTTCATTAGAATGAATAAAGTAGAAGAGATCAAAGAGATGCTTACAGATACTGTGGAAAAGGTTTATAGTACAATCAAAGACAATTCGCTAGAAGTAACGAAAGAAAAAGGACAAGTACCCCGCGTAAGAACGGTCCGTCCAACGCGCCATACAATTAAATGGAAAGCGAAAAACCATTAATAAAACGAAAAGAGGCGTCCAGAATTATTATCTGGATGCCTCTTTTTAAGTTTAATGATCGATTTCAATACCTAAGATGGTTAAATGCCCATTTCCCACAAGCTTGACGACTAACTTAGAGAGACTGTCTGCGCTCATAGTAGTATCACTGGTGATCCACCAGTGCAAAGTGCCGACGAAAATCGAAGTCATATACTCAATGATAAAATCTAATGGAACTTCAATATCGTTTTCAGTTATTTTTAAGCGATTAAAAATATGGGCATACTTAACATCCAAGATTTCTGCAATTTTTTTTCGCAGAATTTCATTGCCTGAAGCATCCATGATGGTCAAAAAGAATTTTCGATTGTCTTGAATCTGTTCATAAATATTTTTTAACACCATTTCTACTTTGCGAACCTTCAATCGATTCCCTTGGACAATTTGATCAGGATCTAGAACAGATGCAAAAGCATCGACGGCTTGTTTAAAAATAAAATCGTACAGGTCTTGTTTGTCTTTAAAATGAGCGTAAAATGTCGCACGATTGATCATTGCTTCGTCTGCGATCTCTTGAATAGTAATATTATCGAAGCCTTTTAATTCTACTAAATGAATAAAAGCTTCCATAATCATTTTGTTTGTTCGCTTAACTCGGAGGTCTATTTTTTTTGCCATAGGAATTTCCTTTCATTTTTCCAACAAATAAAGCTGGACTGTTGCTTATCACACGAATGAAATGGTTTTGAGTATTGCATAACATTCAAAATCTTTTTAGAATATACGTGAGTAGTATAACAAACACTTTGTAAGTTAATCAACATGTGTTGTTAAAAATGGAAGGTAGGAATAATTATGACATTACGAGCGGGGATTGATGTTGGCTCTACAACCGTCAAGTTGGTCATTTTGAATGAACAAAATGAAAGTCTGTTTGCAAAGTACGAACGTCATTTTTCAGATGTGAAAGCTGCCACAGAGCGTGTGTTGCGTGAAGCAGAATCAGTGATTGGCAATCAAGAAATGACAATGAGTATTACCGGATCTGGCGGCATGGGGCTGGCAGATGTTTTGGCGATTCCTTTTGTACAGGAAGTCATCGCGTGTACTCGTACTGTTGAAGAGGTTATTCCTGAAACGGATGTAGCGATTGAATTAGGTGGAGAAGACGCGAAAATCACCTTTTTCGAAGGCGCATTGGAGCAGCGCATGAACGGAAGCTGTGCTGGAGGGACGGGCGCGTTTATCGATCAGATGGCAGTTTTGCTGAAGACGGATGCAAACGGGGTCAATGAATTAGCAAAAAATTATAAGACAATCTATCCAATTGCTTCTCGTTGCGGGGTATTTGCGAAAACAGATGTGCAGCCTTTAATCAATGAAGGAGCAGCCAAAGAGGATATTGCGGCGAGTATTTTTCAAGCGGTAGTTAATCAAACCATTGCTGGATTAGCAGCAGGCCGGAAAATAAAAGGTAATATTGCGTTTCTTGGCGGTCCGCTATTCTTTATGTCTGAATTGCGCCAACGTTTCATCGAGACATTGAATATCGCGCCAGAAAATGTGATCTTCCCTGAAAATCCACAGCTTTTTGTAGCGATGGGTGCAGCCTTTTATTCGGAGGAAGCAGAGGCAACATCTTTAGAAGCGTTATTGCATCGGTTGACGACAGCGGAGGAAGGGCATTTATCTCCGTCTGATACATTAGAGCCATTGTTCAAAGACGAAGCAGACTTAGCTGAGTTTCGGATGCGTCATGGACAGGCGCAAGCGAAAGAAAAAAGTCTGTCTGAGCATGAAGGAGTGGCATTTTTAGGAATAGATGCTGGTTCAACTACTACGAAAGTTGCCCTGATTGATGACAACGGCAACATGATGTATTCTTTTTATGGCAATAACCAAGGGCAACCGTTAGAAACAACGATGACGGTCTTGAAAGATCTATATACGAAATTACCAGAGAATGTTTTTATTGGAAAAGCAGCGGTAACAGGCTATGGTGAACAATTGATCAAGAATGCTTTGAAAGTGGATATCGGTGAAGTTGAAACGATGGCTCATTACAAAGCGGCTAATCATTTCCAGCCAGGAGTCGATTTCATTTTAGATATTGGCGGTCAGGATATGAAGGCAATGACCATCAAAGACGGCGCGCTTTCTTCGATCCAATTAAATGAAGCTTGTTCATCTGGCTGCGGCTCGTTTATTGAAACATTTGCGAAATCGTTGAATTATAATGTCGAAGATTTCGCGAAAGCCGCCTTAAAATCAAAAGCACCTGTAGATCTAGGCTCCCGTTGTACCGTTTTTATGAATTCAAAAGTGAAACAGGTTCAAAAAGAAGGTGCCTCTGTTGGCGATATTTCTGCAGGACTTTCTTATTCTGTTATCAAGAATGCTATTTACAAAGTAATCAAAGTACGTCGTCCAGAGGAATTGGGTGAAAAGATCGTCTGTCAGGGAGGAACTTTTTATAACGAAGCGGTATTAAGAGCGTTTGAAATGGTAACTGGACGTGAAGTTGTTCGTCCATCCATTGCGGGCTTAATGGGCGCTTTCGGAGCAGCGTTGATCGCTTTAGAAAATTATGAGGTCGGTGAACGTACCGAGACACTTTCATTAGCAGAGATCGACAGCTTTACTGCTGAAAAAGAATTTACTCACTGCGGACTATGCGAGAACAACTGTATGCTGACCGTGACATTGTTCTCTGACGGAAGACAATTTATCACAGGAAATCGTTGTGAACGTGGCGCGCGGATCAAGGTCAAGCGTGAAGATAAAAAAGTGAATCTAGTAGACTATAAATATCGCCGTTTATTCAAATACCGTCCATTACGAAAAAAAGAAGCAGTACGTGGTGAAATTGGGATTCCACGTGTCTTGAACATGTATGAAAATTATCCGTTGTGGCATACGTTCTTTAGCGATTTAGGGTTCCGTGTGAAATTGTCGCCGCGTTCTAACAAAGAATTGTATGAACAAGGGATGGAGACAATTCCTAGTGATACTGCATGTTACCCAGCGAAGATCGCGCACGGACATATTCAAGCATTGATCGACAGCGGTGTACCGATGATTTTCTATCCGGGGGTTGTTTTTGAACGACAAGAATCGAAGGAAGCAGACAATCATTTTAATTGCCCAATCGTCCAAAGTTATCCGGATGTCATTCGCAACAATGTAGATGATATTCGCGACGGCAAAGTCGATTATCGAAATCCTTATTTAAACTTAGCGAATGAAGCCTCTGTGGCTGCTGTTTTGGGTCGCTGTTTCCAAGATCTGGGTATTTCTCAGGAGGAGATCACCAAAGCCTTGCATCATGCTTACGAAGAATTGGAAGCCTTCAAGGACGATATTCGGAAAAAAGGTGAAGAAACACTGTTAATGCTCAACCAAAAAGGGGAGCGCGGCGTGGTTCTTTCTGGACGTCCGTATCATTTAGATCCTGAAATCAATCACGGAATTGCCGAAGTGATTACCCAGGAAGGGTTCCATGTACTTACAGAAGACAGCGTGTCTCATTTGAGCGATGTTGGTAATTTACGAGTCGTCAATCAATGGGTCTATCATTCTCGTTTGTACGCAGCAGCACGTGTCGTTGCAAAATCAAAAAATCTAGAACTCGTTCAATTAAATTCATTCGGATGTGGACTGGATGCGGTGACGACGGACCAAGTAGAAGAGATCATGGAGCAATACGGTAAAATTTACACCGTATTGAAGATCGATGAAGGCTCTAACTTAGGTGCAATCAGAATTCGTTTACGCTCTCTGAAGGCTGCAGTGAATGAAAGAGAAAAATCACATTTTGAACCAGTAAAACGCTTTGAAGAACCTGAAAAAATCGTCTTTACAAAAGAAATGCGCAAAAAGCACACGTTATTATTACCGATGCTTAGTCCGATTCATCAATCCGGGTTGTTTGATATTGCTCTGGAAGCTTCTGGCTACAATGTCGTGTGTCTACCGGCGATGGATAGAGAAGCTGTCAATGTAGGACTGAAATTCGTTAATAATGATTCTTGTTACCCAGCGATCATCTCGATTGGACAATTAGTGGAAGCATTGCAGAGCGGCAACTACGATTTAGACAATACGAGTGTCATGATGAGCCAAACGGGTGGCGGGTGTCGTGCAACAAACTATATTCCACTATTGCGGAAAGCTTTGAACGATGCAGGCTTCCCACAGGTTCCGGTTGTTTCTGTATCCCTCGGAAATAAGGGGGTAGAAAGCAATCCTGGATTCAAATATACCTTACCTATGTTGAAACGAATCGTCGTAGCAATTCTTTATGGAGATTTATTTGAACGTGTTGTTTACAGAACGCGTCCCTATGAATTGAAAAAAGGTCAGATTGATGCGCTGCATGAAGAATGGCTTAAGAAGGTTGAAAGCAATGTTCGAAACGGCTCATTAACAATTTTCAACCGTAACATGAAAAAAATCATTAAAGATTTTGATACGGTACCTATTTCAAATGAAGTGAAGCCAAAGGTTGGTGTCGTCGGTGAAATTTTAGTGAAGTATTCACCAACAGCCAATAACGATATCGTTCGTTTATTGGAAGCAGAGGGCGCTGAGGCAGTCGTGCCAGACTTGATAGGCTTCATGAATTATTCCTTGTACAATCAAATTTGGAAATACGACAATATGGGGATGCCGAAGAAAAATAAAAATTTAGCTGAAATGGCAATTAAATTGATCGAAGTGGTGGAAAAACCGATGGATAAAGCGTTACGTGCGTCTGAACGTTTTACGGGAATTCATTCGATTTATCAATTAGCCGAGGATGCGAGCAAGATTCTTTCGATTGGTAATCATACTGGTGAAGGCTGGTTCTTAACGGGCGAAATGATTGACCTATTGAAGACAGGTGTCAATAACATTGTCTGTATGCAACCATTTGGCTGCTTGCCTAACCATGTTGTGGGCAAAGGCGTGATTAAAGAATTGCGTCATCAATATCCAAAATCTAATATTGCTGCCATTGATTATGATCCTGGAGTTTCCATTGTTAACCAGTTAAATCGTATTCGATTAATGATGGCGACAGCGAATAAGCAATTAAAAGAAGAAATCAAAAGTTAACTGAAAGAGTAGACCAATCAACAATGGTCTGCTCTTTTTTGTTGTTTATCCCTGCGGTTTAATAGGAAGGATTTAACAACGAAAGGATAGATAGCGTCGTTTATCAGAAAGTCAGACACTAGATTCTTTTAAGTCCTTTGAAAAACAAGGTCAGTGAGGCAAAGGTTAGAAGGATTATTGTTGTGCATTAGGTATATACCAGTTATAATGAGAATAGAAAATTGAACGAGGTGACGGAAAGTGGCGAATCAAGTGCCAGTGTATATTCAAATACACGATCAGTTAAAACATGAAATTGAAAACGGTGTATGGAAGGTCGGCGCTCGCTTGCCTTCTGAACGTGAACTATCCACTAGGTTTAGTGTAAGTCGAATGACATTGCGTCAAGCAATCCAGACTTTATCAGATGAAGGAATATTGGAAAGAAAAATCGGCTCAGGGACCTATGTGGCCAGCAAAAAGGTTCAAGAAAAAATGAGTGGGACAACAAGTTTCACGGACATTATGGAATCGCTGGGGAAAATCCCTTCTAGCAAAACGATTTCTTACTTTCATTCGCGAGCGAGTTCTAGCGAAGCAGAAAAGTTAGGCTTGGAAAAGGGTGAGCAGGTTTTACGAATGGAGCGGATTCGTTACGCAGATGAGATTCCTATCTGTTTTGAAGTAGCAAGTATTCCCGCTAAATTGATTGAAGGTTTCAGTAAAGAGGAAATCACGGAGTCCTTTTACCATAGTCTGCAAGAAAAAGGATTCGAAATTGGACGAGCGAATCAGACAGTGACATCTATTTTAGCTTCGGAACAAATCGCGGATTATTTATCTGTCAAACGCGGCGATGCAATCTTACGGTTAAGACAAGTATCTTATCTGGCGGATGAACGCCCCTTTGAATATGTACGAACGCAATATGTTGGCAGTCGCTTTGAATTTTATTTAGAAAAATAATCCAAGAAACTAAGTCTCTTGGATTAATTGTTCAGAATAAGCAACTTCGCCGAGTGTAAACTCAACCTGTCCATTCAGTAAATCGATTACGTGTGTCTTAAAAACAGCAAGCTGGTCCTCGTCTACCATACAAGTTACAAGAACTTTGTCAGTAAACTGGGTATCTTTAACTACTAACTGACCTTGCGTGATGAAGTTCTCCATCTTTCCCCAAAGAGGGTATTCCAGTTGAACGAATACTTCTTGCTGTAGGCGACCTTCAACTATTCCTGTAGCAGTGATCGCTTGAGAGACGGCGTTTGAATACGCGCGTATCAATCCGCCGGCGCCAAGTTTGGTGCCGCCAAAGTAGCGGGTGACAACAGCGCAAACATTGATCAGTTTCGTCTTTTTTAATACTTCCAACATAGGAACCCCTGCAGTTCCGCTAGGTTCGCCATCATCTGAAGAACGTTGAATCTCATTACGCTCTCCTAAAACAAAGGCGCTGCAATGATGATTGGCTTTCCAATGTTCCTTTTTGATTTGCTGGATAAAATTTTTTGCTTCTTCTTCTGATTCGATGCGTTTTAAAAAACAAATAAAACGAGATTTTTTAATTTCAATCTCGTGTTGGTTATCGTTTTTGATGGTTCGGTAATTTTGCAGCATAATTTTTTGCCTCACTTTACTTTTCTCATCTCCAGTATATGAGAAAAATAGGGTAGGTTTCAACTAAATGCCATGTTGTCTGTATGATTTTGTTTGAAGGTGAGGAATGAGCATGACGCGTGTAAAAAAATATGATGGGATCACTCATTATTTGAAAAGTAATAATGGCTCTCAAGTAACGCTGACCTTTACTCAATTTGATGAATTGCTATTTCCTCGCAGCGGCTTGCCGCAAACAGCTCGGCAAGACCTGGACTGGTGGGCGAATGATTATCGTCATCCTGAAAAAGGAGCCTACGGTTGGCTGAACGCGAATTATGAAGTAGTACAAGTCAATCTTGATAAAGAATATGTTGTGTTCAATAAATTAGTAAAATCGAGTTGGCTCATTTAAAAATCATAAAAATTGTGGCATTCTAGCGTAACGATCAAATCGTTGCGCTTTTTTTTAATCTTTTACAGAGGATAAAGCAATACACTGCTCATGACGTACTTTGTTAAAAAAGAAAGGTTTGAATAAAATGATTGGTCAGCGTTTATTAGCAAAAGAATGGGAAACATTTTATCCACAAGCGGATCTAACAAAGGCAGTGAAGACTCCCGCAATGATAGCATCTGGAGAAGAGTGGATATGTCAGCGTTGCGGAAGTCATTCTCGTGAAAAAGTGCCAGCAGCTTATTTCTATTGTCCTCATTGTATTAGTTTAGGAAGGATGACCAGTGAGCAATCGCTCTATTATTTTCCCCCAGAAAGAATCACACCAAGGAAAATTGAGATTGTTTGGTCGGGACATCTTTCGCCGCCACAAGAAAAAATCGCAAAGCAGTTGATTGCGGATCAACGATCAGGGAAAACCTTTTTACTTTGGGCAGTGACTGGAGCAGGAAAGACGGAAATATTGTTTCCTTTATTAAAAGCCTATTTAGAACAAGGAAAACGGGTAGCTGTTACGTCGCCTCGAGTGGATGTCTGTAACGAAATATTTTTACGCTTTTGTGGGGCATTTCCGCAAGAAAAGATCAGTCTCTTTCATGGACAGGAAAGAAAAGATAACGGAGATATTTTTGTGGTATGCACAGTCCACCAATTGCTACGCTACCATGAATATTTTGATCTGGTAATAATCGATGAAGTGGATGCGTTTCCCTATGCAGAAGACCCTTTACTGCACCGTACTGTGGAAAGAGCAAAACGATCAGACGGAAAGCGTGTGTTTTTAAGCGCGACGCCTGATGAAAAGCTAAAGAAGTCAGTAGACTACCAGTACCACTTACCTGCCAGATTTCATCGCCGTGGGTTACCTGTTCCACAAGTGCTTTATTGCTGGCGTTTAGAGAAAGAGCTGTCTGCGGGGCACCTTTCAAAGAAAATCTTGAATAAAATAACTGAATTACTTGCAGAAAACAATGTACTTTTATTTTGTCCGAATATCTCTCTATTGGCGAAAATGGCAGAAGATATTCAAACGTATTTTCCAGAAGTGAAGTTGGCCACCGTTTTTTCACAAGATCAAGAGCGTCTAATAAAAGTCGAAAATATGCGTGCAGGGAAGTATCAATTGCTGCTCACTACAACGATTTTAGAACGAGGAGTGACTTTTGAAAAAGTATCGGTTGTTGTTTTACAAGCGTCTCACCGTGTGTTTAAAAAATCAGCGTTGGTCCAAATAGCCGGACGCGCTGATCGTAAAGGGGAGTACAATCAGGCGGAAGTTTTCTTTGCAACCAGCGAAATGACTACCGCTATCAAAGGGGCTATCAAAGAAATCAACGAAAACAATCGACAAGCTAGAGGGGCGGGATTGATCGATGCGCTGTAGTTGCTGCCAACAGGAGGTGGTAAAAAACGTAACTTTACGTGAGTTGTTCTTCAACACCAGTCAGCGGTGTTATCATTGTGAAAATCGTTTCTCAAAAATAAATAGCAAAACGGCATGTCCGGGATGTGGTCGCCCAGATTCGCCGAAGCTATGTGGAGATTGCCAGTTATGGGAAACGCAGTTAGGATTTGTATTGAATAATCAAGGTATTTTTCGCTACGATGAAGGATTTAAGCGATGGATCGAAAGCTATAAATTCAAAGGGGATTACCGCGTGCGAGGAGGGATCGCAAAAGAATTAAAAGAAGCGCTAAAAAAGTATTCAGACTATCTGATTTGTCCACTCCCGCTCTCAAAAGAACGTTTTAGAGAAAGAGGATTCAATCAAGTATGCGGTTGTTTAGAATCGGCAGAGTGTTCTTATATAGAGTTGTTGGAACGAAAAGATCTTTCTCCGCAGTCAGAAAAATCACGTGCGGAACGATTAAAAATGGAACAGCCTTTTGCTTTGAAGATGGAAAATAGAAAGATTAGAAATCAAAGAGTTTTATTAGTGGACGATGTCTATACGACGGGGCGTACACTGTTTCACGGAGCAGAAATTCTTTATAAAAATGGTGCTAAAACGGTGAAAAGCTTGACTTTTTCACGCTGAAATGCATTATTTTTTCGAGTGAAATTGATAGCGATTTACTTTGCAAAAGGATTAGATTTCGATATAATAGAATTAAGAAGAAGAGGGAAGAGTGGTCCTTCCTCCGATCTTCAGTTGGCAAGACGAAAGGGGCAATACGTATGTTCAAATATAATGTTCGTGGTGAAAACATCGAAGTTACTGAAGCTATCCGCAATTACGTTGAAAAGAAAGTAGGAAAGTTAGAACGCTACTTCACTGATGTTCCGGACGCAACTGCTTATGTCAATTTAAAAGTCTACACAGAAAAAACGGCAAAAGTTGAAGTAACGATTCCATTACCTTACTTAGTTCTTCGGGCCGAAGAAACTTCACCAGATTTGTATGCAAGTATTGATTTGGTTGTGGATAAATTAGAACGTCAGATCCGCAAATTTAAAACAAAAATTAATCGCAAAGCTCGTGAAACTTCTTTACCAACACGTGAAGTTGCTGTTGAATTGAACGATGAAGCAGAAGAAACTTCTGAGTTAGAGATTGTTCGTACGAAACGCTTATCATTGAAACCAATGGGCAGCGAAGAAGCAGTCTTACAAATGAACATGCTTGGGCATAACTTCTTTATCTTTGAAGATGCTGAAACGAATGGTACAAGCATCGTTTACCGTCGTAAAGATGGTAAATATGGTTTGATCGAAACAGATTAACAAATAGGCTTCAATAAATACTTTGTTAAGCCATATATCTAGAATTCACGCCTTCCAGCAGTAGCTGGAAGGTTTTTTATTTTGATTGAATTTAAAGTTTTAGAATGAAGCCGCTTTTTCTTGAGGAATTCGTTGCTCTAACTCGTTGGCAGGAAGGAAATGCCAGCAAAAAGATTAATCATTGTATAAGTCATGTATTATTCGTCATGAGAAGTTTCTTTTCTCAAGGACTAATGATAAAATATACTAGCGGGTTTCTATCGAAAAATAGAAAATGAAAAGAAATAAAGGAGTAAGATAAACGAATGGCAAACTTTCTGAGACGAATGATTGAAAATGATAAAAAAGAATTAAAACGATTAAGCGGGATCGCGGACAAGGTCGAAACCTTTTCTAGCGCCATGGAAGAATTGTCTGATGCGCAATTACGGGGTAAGACCGAAGAGTTCAGAGGACGTTATCAAGCAGGAGAAACATTAGACGAAATGTTGCCAGAAGCGTTTGCAGTCGTTCGCGAAGCAGCAAAACGCGTTTTAGGTCTGTATCCTTACCACGTACAATTAATGGGTGGGATCGTATTACACGATGGCAATATCCCAGAAATGAAAACAGGTGAAGGGAAAACCTTAACAGCAACGATGCCGGTGTATCTAAATGCTATAACCGGTGAGGGTGTCCATGTTGTAACAGTCAATGAATATTTGGCTACACGGGATTCTACAGAAATGGGCGAGTTGTATAACTTCTTAGGACTGAGCGTTGGCTTGAATATCAATTCAAAAACAGCGGATGAAAAACGTGAAGCGTATAACTGTGATATTACATACAGTACGAACAATGAACTAGGCTTTGATTATCTACGAGACAACATGGTAGTTTATCAAAGTCAAATGGTTCAACGTCCGCTAAACTACGCGATCGTCGATGAAGTGGATTCAATCTTGATTGATGAAGCTCGGACCCCTTTGATCATTTCAGGAGCGGCTGAAAAATCGACAGCTCTTTACACACGCACGGACAATTTTGTGAAGCGTTTGAAAGAAGAAGAGGACTTCAAGATTGACATTCAGTCAAAAACGATTGGTTTAACGGAACAAGGAATCGAAAAAGCTGAAGAAAACTTTGGATTAGAAAATTTGTATGATCTTGATAATACTGCATTGACCCATCATTTGGATCAAGCATTGCGGGCCAACTTTATCATGATTCGTGATATTGACTACGTGGTACAAGAAGGCAAAGTTCTGATCGTTGACCAATTTACTGGACGTATTATGGATGGTCGTCGCTACTCTGACGGGTTACACCAAGGGATCGAAGCCAAAGAAGGCGTTGAGATCGAAGACGAAACGAAGACGATGGCAACTATCACCTTCCAGAACTACTTCCGGATGTATAAAAAACTTGCCGGTATGACAGGGACAGCAAAAACAGAAGAAGAAGAGTTTCGTGAAATCTATAATATCGAAGTTATTCAAATTCCGACTAATCGTCCGATCATCCGTGAAGACCATGCAGACTTGTTATACCCAACATTGGAAAGCAAATTCCATGCTGTCGTTCAAGACATCAAAGAACGTCATCGTAAAGGACAGCCCATTCTTGTCGGTACGGTAGCGGTTGAAACATCCGAATTGCTTTCAAATATGTTGGACCGTGAAAAGGTTCCGCATGAGGTCTTGAATGCGAAAAATCACTTTAAAGAAGCAGAAATTATTATGAACGCGGGTCAAAAGGGCTCCGTTACTATCGCAACGAACATGGCTGGTCGAGGAACAGATATCAAGCTAGGTCTAGGGGTCATTGAACTGGGCGGACTTGCCGTAATCGGTACAGAACGTCATGAATCTCGCCGTATTGATAATCAGCTACGTGGACGTTCTGGTCGTCAAGGAGATCCAGGTGTTTCACAATTCTATCTTTCATTGGAAGATGATTTAATGAAACGTTTTGGCTCTGAACGAATCAAAGCGTTCTTGGACCGGATGAAAGTAGAAGACGAAGATGCCGTTATTCAAAGTAAAATGCTGACACGTCAAGTTGAATCTGCTCAAAAACGAGTAGAAGGAAACAACTACGATACACGTAAAAATGTTTTGCAATACGATGATGTGATGCGTGAGCAACGGGAAGTAATCTACAAACAACGGCAAGATGTGATCATGGGCGAAAAAGATTTGACACCAAACTTATTGAACATGGTACGCCGGACAATTTCACGTGTCGTGGACAGCCACACGCAATTGGATAAGGAAAACTGGAATTTTGAGGCCTTAGCTGATTTCGCCGGAACGACATTGGTGCACGAGGATACTGTTTCTAAAGCGGACTTTGAAAATAAAACGCCAGAAGAAATGAAGGATTATCTTTATAGTCGTGCGAAAGAGGTTTTTGATTCTAAAGTGGCCCAATTACAGAGCCCTGAACAATTATTAGAATTTGAAAAAGTAGTCATCTTGCGTGTTGTAGATACAAAATGGACCGATCACATTGATGCAATGGATCAATTGCGTCAATCTGTAGGGCTTCGTGCCTATGGACAAAACAATCCGTTGGTTGAATATCAAACAGAGGGCTACAAGATGTTTGAAGATATGGTAGGCGCAATCGAGTTTGAAGTGACACGACTCTTCATGAAAGCAGAGATCCGTCAAAATGTTCAACGGGAGCAAGTAGCGCAAAATCAACAAGAGCACCCAGTGGAAGCAGATGGAGATCCTAAGAACCTAACTGAAACGAAGCAAAAGCCTGTTCATGTTGAAAAAGTAGGGCGCAATGATCCATGTCCTTGCGGCAGCGGAAAAAAATATAAAAACTGTCATGGCAAAGGACAATAATTATTTACGATAAGAAATGAACCTTTAGGACGGGACATAGCTACTATGTCTCGTCTTTTGCGAGTTTCACTCCGTTCCTATTTTTGGATAGTTCATGGTATCTTATAGGTGTAATAATTTAATAGGTTATGTGTGGTAGAAACCGTTTGTATATTAAACTGGTTGCGAAGTAGTGTTCAAACGTTCAATATAGTCGTAAGATTTTATTTTTTGAAAGATCAAGTATTGGTTATACGGATAATTTTTATCCGAGAGAAAGAAGGAAAAAAGTTGGAAAACGCAGAAATACGAAATTTATTAGATACGATGCAAGAGCAAGTCGCAAGTTTCAGGGGGTCTCTTTGACCTAGAGCAGTTAGAGGAGGATATCGCTGAAGCTGAAAACCAAATGTCTGCACCAGATTTTTGGAATGACTCCGAAAAAGCGCAGGCTCTGATTAATCGAAATAATGCTTCTAAGGATACCTATGATCAGTTTCAAGTGATCGCAAATGAGACGGACGAAATGAATCTTATGTGGGAAATGCAGCAGGAAGAATTTGATCCTGAAATGCAAAAGGAATTAGAAGAGCGATTAAATCAGTTGCAGGAAAGAATTTCAGGTTTTGAACTATCATTGTTATTAGACAATCCCTATGATAAAAACAATGCCATTGTAGAACTTCATCCGGGCGCTGGTGGGACAGAATCTCAAGATTGGGGTTCAATGCTTTTACGCATGTATACTCGTTGGTCAGAACAACACGGTTTTTCAGTGGAGACAATCGATTATCAATCAGGTGATGAAGCTGGAATAAAAAGTGTTACCCTGATGATCAAAGGAACGAACGCCTACGGTTATTTGAAATCTGAAAAGGGTGTGCACCGATTAGTTCGGATATCGCCGTTTGATTCAGCGAGTCGTCGTCATACTTCTTTTTGCTCGGTGGAAGTCATGCCTGAGTTGGACGAAAACATTGAAGTCGAAGTCAATCCTGATGATTTAAAAGTGGATGTTTATCGTGCAAGCGGTGCTGGTGGACAGCATATCAATAAAACTTCTTCGGCGGTTCGGATCACGCATTTGCCAACAGGAACGGTTGTTGCCAGTCAGGCACAACGTTCACAATTTCATAATCGCGAGACGGCTATGCAGATGTTGAAGGCGAAGCTCTATCAGTTAGAGATAGAGAAAAAGGAGCAAGAGGCTGCGGCGTTGCGAGGAGAACAAAAAGAGATTGGTTGGGGATCGCAAATTCGTTCATATGTTTTTCATCCTTATTCAATGGTAAAAGATCACCGTACGGAACATGAAACTGGGAACGTACAGGCTGTGATGGACGGCGATCTAGATCCTTTTATCGATGCTTACTTGAAATGGCGCTTGGCGCAAGACACTCAAGCTTAAAAATGAAATCAAATTGTAAAGTTATGAAAGCCAGTTGCAATGTTGGCATGCTATAATAACAAAGAATTTAAGAGGATTTGGAGAGATAAAGCATGATTGAAATGCAGGATGTAACAAAAAAATATCCTAATAAGACAACTGCTGTGCGTGGGATTTCGGTCCGTATCGATCAAGGTGAGTTCGTCTATGTCGTTGGCCCCTCTGGTAGTGGAAAATCTACTTTTATAAAATTGATGTATCGTGAAGAGAAAGCAACTTCTGGAAAAGTATTGGATGTTGCTCGTCATGATTTGTTAAAGATCAAAAATAAAGAAGTCCCATATTT
The DNA here is from genome assembly GCF_002174375.1 of Enterococcus sp. 12F9_DIV0723. Taxonomy (NCBI): domain Bacteria; kingdom Bacillati; phylum Bacillota; class Bacilli; order Lactobacillales; family Enterococcaceae; genus Enterococcus; species Enterococcus sp. 12F9_DIV0723. The sequence continues at coordinate 809,410 of NZ_NIBK01000001.1, forward strand.
ACGTCGAGATGTTGGCGTGGTTTTTCAGGACTTCAAGTTATTGCCTCGTAAGACAGTCTATGAAAATGTCGCTTACGCGATGCAAGTTATCGGGCGCAAGCCGCGTGATATCAAAAAACGTGTGATGGAAGTTTTAGATTTAGTTGGTCTAAAACACAAAGTTCGCGTATTCCCGAGTGAATTATCCGGTGGGGAACAGCAACGAGTGTCTATTGCGCGTGCCATCGTAAATACGCCTAAAGTATTGATCGCAGATGAGCCAACAGGGAACTTGGACCCGGATACGTCTTGGGAAATCATGAAGCTGTTGGAACGGATCAATAACCAAGGAACAACGATCGTTATGGCGACTCATAACAAAACGATCGTAGACACCATGCGTCATCGCTTGATCGCGATTGAAAATGGCTTGATCGTTCGGGATGAAGCGGAAGGAGAATACGAGTTTGATGATTAGAAATTTCTTCCGACACTTATTGGAAAGTATCAAAAGTGTCAAACGTAACGGCTGGATGACATTAGCATCAGTCAGTGCAGTAACGATCACACTAACGATGGCGGGAATATTCCTTGCAGTCATCATGAATGCGACAAAATTGGCGCAAGATGTCGAAGGAAATGTCGAAGTAACCGTCTTTGCTGATATCGGCACAAAAGAAAAAGATCTTAAAGCGTTAAAAACGGATTTAGAAGAGATCAAACACGTGGACAAAGTGACTTTCTCCAGCAAGCAAGAGCAATTGAGAAAATTACAAAAACAAATGGGTGATGCGTGGGATTTATTTGAAGGGGACAGCAATCCTCTTTATGATGTTTATATCGTAAGCGCAACAGATGCACAGTATATTCGTCCAGTGACCCGTGAAGCGAGTCAACTAAATAATGTCTTCCGTGCAAATTACGGCGGAAACTCAGCGGATCGAATCATCCAGATGTCCAAGGTTGTACGAACATGGGGCTTAGCCGCCGCCGCATTGTTAATCTTTGTAGCGATTTTCTTGATTTCGAATACGATTCGAATCACGATTATTTCACGCAAAACAGAGATTCAAATCATGCGATTGGTAGGAGCTAAAAATGGCTATATTCGTTGGCCATTCTTTCTTGAAGGTGGTTGGATCGGATTGATTGGTTCAATCGTACCGATTCTAGTGCTAACGTATGGCTATTCTCAAGTATACGGTATAGCTGCGCCTTATCTATTGCAATCAAATCTAGCATTGCTTCGTCCAAGCCAAATCGTATGGATTTTAGATATTGTAATGGCTGTTGGCGGGTATTTGATCGGTTCATTAGGTTCAGTTATCTCTATGCGTCGTTTCTTAAAAATCTAAATAATGAAACTTCTCCGTGTTTTCGGAGGAGTTTTTTTTATAGAATATTTTTAAAAGAGAATGTCTCTTGCCTTTTTTAGAAAAAGGTTCTACTATGGAAGACAGTTAAATAAATCGCTACCGAGCAAGGGAGCCAATTTCGTTAGGTCATTGAAGAAATTGGACTCCCTTTTTTTGATTTTTATTTCATAGTTTAATGGAATAGACTCGGTACGCATCGTTTCATTTGCTATTCATTTAAGGAGGAGTATGTATTATGGCATGGCTATCGTTGATTATTGCAGGGGTATTTGAAACATTTTGGGCAACCATGATGAAAATGAGTGAGGGATTTACTAAGATGAATTACTCGATTTTAACATTGGTTGGGATGATCGCAAGTTTCTATTTTTTAGCAAAGTCTCTGCACATACTGCCAATGAGTCTGGCTTACCCAGTATGGACAGGAATTGGTGCTGTGGGATCAATCCTAATTGGTGTTTTCTTTTTTAAAGATCATCTCTCTGTTTTGACGAGCTTTTTCGTGGTTCTTCTAGTAGTAGGAATCATTGGAATCAAAGTTACTAGCGGACATTAGCAAGGAAGTGGGGTAAACTATCTTTAGCACAAATGCAGGAGGTACGTATGATTAAAACGACGAATGAATTAACACCACAGGAATTATTGACCATTTTAGAGGCGCGCACGGCTGTTTTTGTGGTAGAGCAGCAGTGTCCTTATCAAGAAGTTGACGAGGCTGACCGTTCGGCTGTACACGTTTGTATAGAAAAAGAGGGTGAACTACAAGCGTATGCACGAATCCTAGCAGAAGGTGAGAGGATTCATTTCGGTCGTGTGTTCGTTGTGAAAAAATTTCGGGGACAACAATTGGGGAGAAAACTGGTTGCTAAGACGATGAAGGAAATAGAAAAACGCTACCCGGATCAGCCGGTCAGTATTTCGGCACAGGCGCATTTATCTGATTTTTACGGTTCATTCGGGTTTAAAGAAACTTCTGAGGAATATTTAGAAGATGGTATCCCTCACGTAGAAATGCTTTGGCAGAAGTCGGAGAATCACTAAAACAGTAGATTGTTTACATTCAGCATTTTCTCGGCTATCCTTTACTAGAAGGAGTGTGAAAGCATGTCGTTTGTGACAGAGCACTTGGGATTGTTTTTCCTGATTATCAATACAGTATTGTCTTTTATTATCGTTTTTAGAGAGCGGAAGGATACGGTGAATACATGGGCCTGGTTATTGGTCTTGACGTTTATCCCGATTCTTGGGTTTGTTTTGTATGTTTTTTTTGGAAAAGGTATCTCGAAAGAACGTATTTTTGATTTAAAGATGCAAACAAAAATAGGGATGAATGTGGAGGTTCAACAGCAACAGCGAGCGCTTGAACGGGGGCTTTTTCCTAAGCCAACGACCAATCAGGTTGACCCGCGTCAATTGATTTATATGCTGACCATGTTTGAAAGTTCTCTATATACGACAAAAAACGAAGTGACACTTTATACAGATGGACGTGAAAAATTCGATGCGCTGCTTGAGGACATCCATCAAGCAAGATACCATATCCATATGGAATACTACATTTACCGTGCGGATGAGTTGGGACTGGAAGTGCGGGAAGCATTGGTTGCTGCGGTATCCCGCGGGGTAAAAGTACGTCTGCTTTTGGATGCTTGGGGCTCCACACAAGTCAAACGTCGTTTTCTTGCACCGTTAATTGAAGCGGGTGGAGAAGTCGTTTTTTTCTTTCCATTATTTTTACCTTATTTAAATCCGCGGATGAATTATCGGAACCATCGAAAGATCGTTGTGATCGATGGAGAAATCGGCTATACCGGAGGATTCAATGTAGGAGACGAGTATCTCGGATTAGTTGAACGATTTGGCTACTGGCGAGACAATCATTTACGGATTCATGGGGATGCTGTGTACACATTGCAAAATCGCTTTTTAATGGATTGGAATTCTCAGCAACGTCACGACCTTGTGTATCAGCCAGACTATTTCCCAGAAATTGAAGCTGACGGGAAATTTGCTTTGCAAATCGTCAGCAGCGGGCCTGACAGCGAGCATGAACAAATTAAGTTGACGTATTTGAAAATGATCAATTTGGCAAAAAAGGAAATTTTGATCCAAACCCCTTATTATATTCCCGATGCCCCGATTCATGAAGCATTGAAGCTGGCGCTGTTGTCAGGAGTAAAAGTTCGCCTTCAGATCCCCAATAAGCCGGATCATATTTTAGTTTATTGGGCGACCTATTCTTTTGCGGCGGAATTGTTAGAGTATGGAGCAATTATTGAAACTTATGAAAATGGCTTTATCCACGCGAAAACCATGGTGATCGATGAAGGGATCGCTTCAGTAGGCTCTGCTAATATTGATGTACGGTCTTTCAAATTGGATTTTGAGGTAAATACGATTGTTTATGATGCCGCATTTGCTAGGGAATTGCGGGACGAGTTTTATAAAGATTCGATGAACTCAAAAATATTGACGCAAGAAAAATATGATCAACGCGGTACTGTTATCAAGTTTAAAGAGGGCATTGCACGATTGATCTCACCGCTTCTATAAAAATCATTTGCGCTTTCATGGTTTGATAGTATAAAATGAACTAGCTTGTTTAGTAAGTGAACTCAAAGAGATTTTAAGGAGATTTTTCATGAAGAAATGGTTCTTTCCCCTATTAGGTTTAGGAATGCTTTTACTGTTATCTGGATGTTCAAAATGGATCGACCGCGGTGAATCAATTACGGCTGTCGGCTCTTCAGCGTTGCAGCCATTGGTAGAGACGGTCGCTGAGGAATACCAGAGTAAAAATCCAGGAAGATTCATCAATGTCCAAGGCGGCGGAAGTGGTACAGGATTAAGCCAAGTACAATCGGGCGCTGTTGACATTGGTAATTCAGATTTATTTGCTGAAGAGAAAAATGGCATCGATGCGAAAAAATTAGTGGATCATAAAGTTGCTGTAGTAGGGATCACCCCTATCGTTAACAAGGGCGTCGGTGTAACCAATATTTCATTAGAAAACCTGCGAAAGATTTTTCTTGGTGAAATTAAGAATTGGAAGGACCTCGGCGGCAACGATCAAGAAATCGTTATTTTGAACCGGGCAACCGGCAGCGGGACACGATCGACCTTTGAACAATGGGTTTTAGATGGAAAAACGGCTATTCGTGCGCAGGAGCAGGACTCAAGCGGCATGGTTCGCCAAATTGTCTCGGATACTCCGGGCGCTATCAGCTATACGGCATTTTCATATGTCACGAAGGATGTACAGACCTTGAGTATTGATGAGGTCGAGCCGACAGACGACAATGTCACGACGAATCGTTGGAAGATTTGGGCCTATGAGCATATGTATACTAAAGGCGAACCCACTGAATTAGTGAAGGATTTTCTTGATTATATGCTTTCTGAGGATGTTCAAGGAAAAGTGGTTCCACAACTCGGCTACATTCCCATCTCTAATATGAAAGTAGAACGAGATTGGCAAGGCAATGAAATAAAATAGCAGAACTACCGTTTCGTTTTTTCGAGACGGTTTTTTTCACGTAATTTTTGCTGCAGAAAATGCAGGAAAAATGAGGTAGGCGATTATTCCGAAAAGAGTAGGAGGAGAAGAAATGTATTATCCAATACAAGTTCCCTTTCTTTTAAATGACGCGTTCACGCAAGCGGTCGTTTACAATGAAACGGTTATTCCTGAATGCAGCGCGTTCATTTTATGTTTTTGGTCCATGTATCCGAAAACGGAACAGCACCGTCGAGTGAAAAATGTCATTATCGCAGATGGTTGTATTGACTTGATCGTCGATTTTGATAGAAAGGAAATATTTTTCACTGGGAATCAGCAAACAGAATTTGACTATGAGATAGAAACGCCCGCATATTTCTTTGGTGCGCGCATGATGCCGGGCGCTTTCCATCAACTTACAGGTCTGCCTGCGGAAAGAGCGATGAATGACCGTGTGTTCTTGCAAAATGTTTTTACTGATCTCGATCAGTCGCGCTTTTTTTCAGCAGGGTTCGAACAGGCTCAGAAAATTTTTCAGGGCTATTTGGTCAAAAAATTTGAGAAGATGACGCCTAATGATTTTACAAGGCTTTTTCCGAGATTGTTTGAGTCTCCGCCTAAAAATACGAAGGAATTGTATGACCAGCTTTACTTTAGTCCTCGCCAGTGCCAACGCGTTTTTTCGAAAAATTTTGGTTTAACGCCTAAGATGGTACTAAGTATTTTAAGGTTTCAAAAATGTTTGCAGATACTGACTTCTGAACAAGCTGTCCCCTCTGACATTATGGCCGTGACAAATTATTATGATCAGCCTCACTTTAATAAAGACTTTAAGCACTATTTAGGAATTACTCCGCTAGACCTAGTTTCTCGTTATAAAAAGTGACGCTTTTTTACAATTATTTCCAGCCTCTTCTTGATAAAATTAATCTATCAATCAGGGAGGCGAGCACAATGTATAAAAATATAACGACTAATTTAATGGTTGCGAATGTAGAGACATCCATCACATTCTATCAAGATATATTGGGATTAGAGGTAGTCGCATCCGTACCTGCCGACGACCAATCCTTACAATTTGCTATTCTTTCAAAGGAGGAGCTCACGTTGATGCTCCAAGAAAAAAATAATTTGATTGAAGAGTATCCAATACTGACAACTGAAGAAATTACGCCATCTATCACGCTGTACATCACTGTTGAGAATTTTGAGGATTTTTACAAGATGATTGAACAGAACTATCCTATTTACAAAACACCACATAAAACCTTTTATGGAGCAATGGAATTTGCTATTGCAGACCCAGATGGCTATGTTTTAACGTTTACAGAATACAAAGAAGGGTGATCGGCAATGGAAAATAATCTACAAATGATTCCTGGTATTGGAAAAAATATGGCGGCTCATTTGATAAATGCGGGCTTTCCTACAATTGCCTCGCTAAAAGAACAAGATCCAGAAGAAATTTATCTAAAGGATTGTGTAGTACAAGGGCAACCGGTCGACCGCTGTGCCTTGTATGCCTATCGACTAGCCGTTTACTATGCGGATCATGAAGGGCAGCTTCCAGCAAATAAACAAAATTGGTGGGATTGGAAAGACGAATAATTAGTTTTAATCATAAGAAACTTCACGACAGCCGCTATCTCTGTATGGCTGAAAGTCGTGAAGTTTTTTGTTTCAAGCAGTTCAGTTGCGCGGATTCTCTTCTTTGGTTTACACTTTCTTTACAATTGTCATGGAAGCGTTACAGGAGATTAAAAAGAAATTGATTTTCAACAGGTAGAATGGGTTTGTTGGTTTGAAAAAACCGAGTGGATTAGATTGAAGGAATCAGGAGGAGTAAGCCTTGGAGAATGAAGATGTAAAAAAAGCGCTCACGACGAAATCAAAGCGTGCAAGAATCGAACAACGGGGACGTTTTATTAGTTTTATCTGTATCGCGTTGATCGTATTTGTCGTTGCAGCAATTTTCTATTTTGTAGCAAGCAAGGGGTTATCAACCTTTTTTGTAGATAAGATCAATGTATTCGACTTTTTATTTGGAACGGTGTGGAATCCCAGTGCGACTGGGCCGGATGGCAAACCGCTAGTCGGCGCGTTGCCAATGATTCTAGGTTCCTTTATGGTGACCTTTTTATCAGCGATTGTGGCGACCCCGTTTGCGATCGGAGCCGCAGTCTTTATGACGGAGATTTCTCCTACTAAAGGACAGAAATTCTTACAGCCAGTCATTGAGCTGCTTGTGGGTATTCCTTCTGTTGTTTATGGTTTTATTGGTTTGTCAGTGATTGTACCGTTTATTCGTTCAATTTTCGGTGGAACAGGTTTCGGGATATTATCTGGGACGTTTGTATTATTTGTTATGATTCTGCCTACCGTAACCACGATGACGGTAGATACATTAAAATCAGTGCCCCGCCATTACCGCGAAGCTTCGCTGGCTTTGGGCGGAACGCGTTGGCAAACGATTTACAAAGTTGTATTACGTGCTGCCGTGCCAGGAATATTGACCGCTGTCGTCTTCGGGATGGCTCGTGCCTTTGGTGAAGCTTTGGCTATCCAAATGGTTATCGGGAATGCTGCATTGATGCCGACGGGGTTGACGACACCCGCTTCGACTCTGACGTCGATCTTGACGATGGGGATCGGGAACACAATCATGGGCACTGTAGAAAACAACGTTTTATGGTCACTGGCACTGATCTTATTATTCATGTCGTTAGTGTTCAATATTTTGATTCGTTATATTGGAAAGAAAGGGGAGATAACGAATGGATAAAGCGAAACGCGCGGATAAAATCGCGACAGCAGTCCTTTACATTGTCTCCGGTTTGATAGTTGCGATCCTGGCTTTTCTATTGCTTTACATTTTGATTCGTGGCTTGCCTCATGTTTCGTGGGAGTTCTTAACATCCCCTTCAAAAGCCTATCAAAAAGGTGGCGGAATCGGAATTCAATTATTCAATTCGATCTATCTGCTGTTGATCACCATGATTATCAGTTTGCCTATTTCTTTAGGAGCGGGAATTTATTTATCTGAGTATGCGAAGAAAAACTGGGTGACTAATGTCATTCGGACATCTATCGAAATTTTGAGCTCGTTACCTTCAGTAGTAGTTGGTCTATTTGGTTTCTTGATTTTTGTTATTCAGTTCGGATATGGCTTCTCGATTCTTTCTGGTGCATTAGCATTGACGCTTTTCAACTTGCCTTTGCTAACAAGAAATATTGAAGAATCCCTCAGAGCAATTCATTATACACAACGTGAAGCGGGGTTAGCATTAGGCCTATCACGCTGGGAAACCGTCACAAAAATTGTTGTTCCAGATGCATTGCCCGGGATTTTGACTGGAATCATTTTAAGCTCTGGACGTATCTTCGGTGAAGCCGCGGCGTTGATCTATACAGCTGGACAAAGTGCGCCGGCGTTGGATTTCACCAATTTAAACCCATTAAGCGTATCAAGTCCCTTGAGTATTTTCCGTCAGGCTGAAACGTTGGCCGTGCACATTTGGAAAATCAATACTGAAGGAACAATGCCCGATGGCAATGCTGTTTCTGCCGGGGCTTCTGCTGTTCTTATCCTAGCGGTACTGCTCTTTAACTTTGGCGCCCGCGCAATCGGTAAGAGATTGCATAGAAAAATGACGTCAACATAAAAAATTAAACCAAGATCGTTTCAACATTCGTACGAACAAGGAGAAATTCAATGAAAGAATATAATTGGGATGAACGTAACCTCATCAAAATGTCTGGCGAGGTCGCGTTGCATACAGAAGATTTGCATGTCTTTTACGGCGACAACGAGGCTATCAAAGGTGTAGATCTTGAATTTGAAAAAAATAAAATCACCGCATTGATCGGGCCTTCTGGTTGTGGGAAATCCACTTACCTACGTTCATTGAACAGAATGAATGATGGCATTGCTAGCGCGAATGTCACTGGGAAGATCGTATATAAGGATGTTGATGTCAATGCCTCAAATATCGATGTGTATGAAATGCGCAAACGTATCGGCATGGTATTTCAGCGTCCGAATCCGTTCAGTAAATCAATTCGTGATAATATCACTTTTGCTTTGAAGCAGCACGGAATGAGAGACAAACATCAATTGGAAGAAACCGTAGAAACAAGCTTGAAGCAAGCGGCTTTATGGGATCAAGTCAAAGACAACCTCGACAAAAGTGCTTTAGCATTGTCCGGTGGGCAACAGCAACGTCTGTGTATTGCACGAGCAATCGCGATGAAGCCAGACATCTTATTGCTAGATGAACCGGCAAGCGCGTTAGATCCAATCTCAACAGGAACAGTGGAAGAAACGTTGGTCCAATTGAAAGAAAATTATACGATCATCATTGTTACACATAATATGCAGCAGGCAGCTCGTATCAGTGATTACACGGCCTTTTTCTACTTAGGCCATGTCATTGAATACGACCAAACAACAAAAATTTTCACGCGTCCGAAAATTCAAGCTACAGAAGATTATGTATCAGGTCATTTTGGTTAACCAAGAATTTTATAGGTAATCACAGTAGAAAAACTAGTGGAATGGTATACGGCTTGAACATAAAACTTATTTTCTGCAAGAAAATGAATTCTTATATACTGAAAAAGGATGCCAGTTCCACTTTTTGCAGTAACTAGTGACAAAAAAAGAAATAAAAAAGCAACGGATAAATACTAGTAGAAGTATTAGTGAAATGGTATACGGCTTGAACATAAAACTCATTTTCTGTAAGAAAATGAATTCCTATATACTGAAAAAGGATGCCAGTTCCACTTTTTGCAGTAATTAGTGACTGAAAAAGAAATAAAAAAGCAACGGATAAATACTAGTAGAAGTATTAGTGGAATGGTATACGGCTTGAACATAAAACTTATTTTCTGCAAGAAAATGAATTCCTATATACTGAAAAAGGAGAAAACTGAATGTCGAAGATTATTACTTCCAAAGACCTTCATTTATATTATGGCAAAAAAGAAGCGTTAAAAGGGATTGACATGGATATTGAAAAGGGCGAGATCACTGCAATGATCGGTCCCTCAGGTTGCGGAAAGTCTACCTATTTACGCTGTTTGAATCGAATGAATGACTTGATTCCCGGTGTAACGATCACAGGCGGAGTGATGTACAAGGACAAAGATATTTATAGTCCTAAAACAGACACCGTAGAATTGCGAAAAGAAATTGGCATGGTTTTTCAACAACCCAATCCTTTTCCATTTTCGATTTACGAGAACGTCATTTATGGGTTAAAATTAAAAGGCGAGAAGGACAAGAACAAACTTGATCAAGTGGTTGAAGAAAGTTTGAAAGCTGCTTCTGTATGGAACGATGTGAAAGATAAGCTCCATGAGAGTGCGTTGTCTCTATCTGGCGGGCAGCAGCAACGTGTCTGTATTGCTCGAGTATTGGCGGTCAATCCTGAAGTGATCTTAATGGATGAACCAACGAGTGCGCTAGATCCAGTATCTACCGGTAAAATAGAAAATATGTTGTTAGAACTGAAGGAAAATTACACTATTATTATTGTGACACATAACATGTCGCAAGCTTCACGAATATCCGATCGTACAGCCTTTTTCTTACAAGGAGAGTTGATCGAATTTGATAAGACCAAGAAAATTTTCTTAGATCCTTCGAGACAAGAAACCGAAGACTATATCTCAGGGAAATTTGGTTAGTAGGCAATTTGATAGAGAAGATTGATAGTTATAAGGAGGGCAAAGATGTTACGCACACAATTTGAAGAAGATCTGCTGAATCTTCACAATCAATTTTATGAAATGGGTATGATGGTCTCAAGTGCCGTACACAAGTCAGTTCGTTCATATATTGACCACGATAAAAAATTAGCACAAGAAGTTATTGACCATGATGTTGAGATCAATAATATGGAAGTTCGTTTGGAGAAAAAAAGCTTTGAGATGATTGCGTTGCAGCAACCTGTCACAACAGACCTGCGCACAATCATTACTATCATGAAAGCCAGTTCTGATTTGGAACGAATGGGGGATCATGCAGTATCCGTTGCAAAATCAACCATTCGACTAAAAGGGCTGCCTCGAATTCTAGAGGTTGAGAAAGAAATCAATGAGATGTCCAACTATGTGAAGAAGATGGTGGACAATGTTCTGATCGCTTACGTAAAAACAGATGAAAAAGATGCTCGGATGATCGCGAAGATGGATGAACGAGTAAACGATTATTTCCAAAAAATCTATGACATGACCACAAATACGATGGAAAAAGAATCTGATACAATCATCAGCGGAACGGACTATCTTCACGTGGCAGGGTATTTAGAACGCGTTGGGGACTATGTGACAAATATCTGTGAATGGATCGTATACTTAGCGACTGGGAAAATCACTGAACTAAACAGCAATCGAAATGAAAACTTTTAAACGAATGGCCAGCTAGATTTTCTAGCTGGTTTTTTTCTATATATAATAGGAAGAAACACACCCGTTAACAAGTCGGATAAAAAGATGGGTCTTTAGTCCTATGACAAATGATTCAAAACCATGCATAATATGAATGTAAACAAAAGTATGTATTTGCTTTTTGAAGGAGGCAATTTCTATGAATGAAAGACAACGAATTTTAGAATTAGTCAAAAAAGGTATTTTATCGACTCAAGAAGGTTTAGATTTATTAGAAAGTATGGCCAAGGCAAAGGATGAAGCGCAGATCAAGCAAGCTGCTGATAAAGTGGATTCTTATCACCGTGACCAAGCAACCAATTTAGTTGATGAATGGGAAAACAAAAAAAATGCAGAAGAAGCGGATGGGTCTGAAGAACAGGACTTGGAAGATCTTGAAGCTTACTTCGATGATTTAGCGACAGAAGCCAATCAAATTTCTGCTCATATTGATGAAATCAACCGGAAGAAGAACGAATTAAAAGCGGCTCTTCATGAAAAAGAAGAAGTGTTGATGGAATTAGATACGAAGGAAGAATTGGATACATTATCAGAAGAAGATGATAAAATCCGTGAAACCGTTCAAGAAGAAATTGATGAGCTGAAGGAACAAATCGCCGCGTTGCAGGAACAAGTCGATGCACAAGAAGAAAAGTTGAAAAATGTTCAAGACGATCAAAATGAAACACGCAAAGAACGTACGCGTGCACGGTTTGATATTCCAGACGATTTGAAAGATCAAGCAACTGAGACATTCTCACAAGTTGGTGAAAAGCTTGGAGAAGCAGGGATTCAATTAAGTCGTTTGATGAAGAAAACGTGGAAGACGGTTTCTGATACTGTAGAAGAAAACGTGGATTGGAAAGACTTCAACGTGAAAGTTCCTGGTTTAGTAACGTCTAAGTTTGAACACCAATTCCTATATACAGATGTGGAACCTACTTTGCTGGACATTAAATTAGCGAATGGGAAAGTTACCTTAAAATCATGGGATGACGCAGCTATCAAAGTAGATGCGAAAATCAAACTTTATGGTAAAATGAATGAAGCAACGCCGCTTCAATCGCTATTAGAACGTAGCCAAATTGAAGTAAACGATGAGCACATCTCATTCCAGATCCCAAATAAACGTGTTCAAGCAGAGTTAGTTTTCTACTTGCCAAAACGGACGTATGACCACGTAGCAGTTAAATTATTGAATGGTGATTTGACTGTTGAAGAGATGGATGCTAAAGATGTCTATGCGAAATCAACGAATGGCAATATTATGTTCAAGCATATCGATGCGACGATGCTTGAAATCCAAGGTGTTAATGGGAATATCGAGATCCGCGAAGGTGCGATCTTAGATTCGATCATTGAAACTGTTAATGGGAATATTACGACTCAAGCAGCGATTCAAAACTATGGCATTTCATTGGTAAATGGAGATGTCAAATTGACCGCTGGACATGATAGCCTACAAAAAATTAAAGCAAGCTCAGTGAACGGAAACGTCAAAGTTTCTTTAGGAAAAACAGTTGGACTAGAAGGATTAGCCAAAACAAGCTTAGGCAGTATCAATGATCGCTTATCAAACTATGAAGTAATCAGAGAGAAAAAAGAGAAAACAAACCGCTTATTGCAATTTCGTCGGGTTGCCGATGAAATGGTGAAAATCGATGTATCAACAACGACTGGTAGTATTTTCTTGAAAGATTTTGACAATTAAGAAATAATAAGGAAGGAAGATTCATATGCAAAAGAAATTACAAAAGTCACGAACAAATGTGGTACTGACAGGTACCTTAGCAGGAATCGCCGAATACTTCGGGATTGATCCAACAATTGTGCGTGTCATTTATGTTTTCTTGAGTCTCGTCTTGATTGGCTCACCAGTCATCCTCTACATTTTATTGGCGTTAGTGATCCCATCAGCACCAAGAGGCAGAGATTCTTATGGACATAACAATCCCTATTATGGGAACAATGACTACAATGATTATGAAAAAAAATCGTCCCGCCAACGAAAGAAAGCGGACAAAATCGATGAAGATGACTGGAGCGACTTTTAATGACTTACCTACAGCGCTTAATAGCTAATGCACTGATTTTCATTTCACTATCGGTGCTCTTTCCTAATCAGGTATATGTGGAAAGTTTAATGATGGCTGTTGCTGCAAGCTTTGTCCTATCAATATTGAATACGCTAGTGAAACCAATCTTGATTTTTCTTTCACTGCCATTAAATATTTTGACCTTGGGACTGTTCAGCTTTGTGATTAGCGCTGGTATGTTGCAATTGACTTCCAACCTATTAGGAAATTATCGCTTTGGCTTCTCTAGTTTCGCGGTCTCCATATTGGTGGCGGTCGTCATGGCTATTGTCAATGCGATCGTTTCGGATCATAATATCGATAAATACGCGGACAGATAAATGTAGTTACCCTTTAAGCTGTAGATAGACTCCCTCGTGTGGAGAATGTCTACAGCTTTTTATATGGAAAAAATAAAAGACAGGTGTTCGAGAATGCTTGCTCTCACTGTCTCTCACGCAGCAGCGTTGTCTGACTGTCGTCATTTTTTGAATAACAAAACGTTAGCCAAATTACTACTGCTGTATCTTGATTCATTAATGTTTAGTAAAGCCTTTTCCTAAGATTGGCGGAGAAGCTTGTCTGAACCTAGTCACCCTATGGATAAAATGATAAAATAGAGCGGAAGTGTAGAAAAGAGGGATTATATGGCTGAAACAGTAAAAGTAAAAGAACTAGTTGATAACCTTTCATTGGAAGTGGTCACGGGTGATGAAGAAAGTCTTGAGCGGGTCATCACCACCGGCGATATTTCTCGTCCCGGATTAGAGTTGACGGGCTATTTTAATTATTACTCCCATGACCGGTTACAACTTTTTGGAAATAAAGAAATTACATTCGCGGAACGAATGATGCCGGAAGAACGTTTGATGGTTTTGCGGCGTATGTGTAGCGACGATACGCCTGCTTTTATTGTTTCTCGCGGCTTGACACCGCCAAAGGAAATGATCGAAGCGGCGAGTGAACGGAACATTCCGGTGTTGAGTTCACCTATCTCGACCTCTCGGTTACTAGGTGAGATTTCTAGTTACTTGAATGGTGGCTTAGCACCGCGGACGAGTGTTCACGGTGTGTTAGTGGATGTTTATGGATTAGGTGTGCTGATTCAAGGGGACAGTGGGATTGGTAAAAGCGAGACTGCGTTGGAGTTGGTAAAACGAGGCCATCGATTGATTGCGGATGATCGAGTGGATGTTTATCAACAAGACGAATTGACACTGATTGGTGAACCGCCAAGAATTTTGCAGCATTTGATCGAAATTCGCGGGATTGGAATTATCGATGTCATGAATTTATTCGGTGCCAGTGCAGTTCGCGGATCGATGCCAGTACAGCTAGTGGTTTATTTAGAAAGCTGGTCTAAGGATAAAAAATATGACCGTTTAGGCAGCGGCAATACTGAAGTGGAAATTGCGGAAGTGAAAATTCCTCAGGTGAAGATTCCAGTGAAGACCGGACGCAATGTTGCGATCATTATTGAAGTAGCAGCAATGAATTTCCGGGCACGAACAATGGGCTATGATGCGACGAAGACCTTTGAAGATCGTCTAACCCAACTAATCGAAGAAAATTCGGGGCAATAAAATGCTTGCTCAAGTAAATCGTGTTGCCTTTGAATTGTTTGGTCTTCAAATTTATTGGTATGCGATTATCATTGTTTCAGGAATCGCGATCGCTTTGTGGTTGTCTACCCGTGAGGCGCTGAGAGTGGGCTTAAAAGAAGATGATATGTCAAACTTCCTTCTTTGGGCATTGCCGATTGCGATCATTGGTGCACGGTTGTATTATGTTTTGTTTGATCTGCCGATGTATCTTGCGGACCCGATCCAAATTTTTAATACACGCAGTGGTGGACTTGCCATCTATGGCGGCTTGATTGCGGCTGTGATTGTATTGATTGTGTATACCCGGCATCATTTCATTGATCCATGGCTGTTTTTGGATGTTGTGGCTCCGAGTGTCATGCTGGCACAGGCGATGGGCCGCTGGGGGAATTTTACAAATCATGAAGCCTATGGCGGTGAAACGACGCGTCAATTTTTAGAGAGTCTGCACTTGCCACAGTTTATTATAAATAATATGTATATCGACGGGGCTTTCCGCCAACCAACCTTTTTCTACGAATCGATGTGGAGTCTGTTAGGCTTCCTCATCCTTTTGTTTATTCGAAAAAATGTGCGCATCAAACGTGGCGAGATCTTTTTGGGCTATGTGACGTGGTACAGTTTTGGACGCTTTTTCATCGAAGGGATGCGAACAGATAGCTTGTACTTGTTCGGCGGGATTCGGGTATCTCAACTATTATCCTTGATCCTTTTTGTCGGAGGCCTAGCATTGTTCTATTACCGTCGCAAAATACGCAAAGATGTGAAGCTTTATGCGCGTGATCAAGGAACTAATCAAGCTTTAATATAAGAGAGCTCCTTTTACTGACTGTGCTATGATTATGTCAGAGGATCGACACCAATTATAGGATCTTAGGAAAACGCACGAACCTATTGTTTGTTTCAATGAGCATAAGGATAGGGTGTAGAGAATAAAAATCAACTATAGTATCTATGGAAACAAGGATGTTATTACGAACTAGGAGGAAATCTCTGTGAAGCAAAAAGTTGCAGTTTTAGGACCGGGCTCTTGGGGAACCGCGCTAGCACAAGTGTTAGCTGAAAATGGCCACGAGGTAAAAATCTGGGGGAACCACGAAGCTCAAATTGACGAAATCAATACGTACCATACCAACCGTCATTATTTGCCGGATCTAAAAATTCCAGAAAGTATCAAAGGTGAAAAAAGTCTGAAGGAAGCCGTGAAGGATGCGGACGCGGTATTATTCGTAGTCCCTACAAAAGCGATTCGTTCGGTTGCACAGGAATTTGCTAAAGTATCTGAAAATAAACCAGTGATCGTCCATGCAAGTAAAGGATTGGAACAAGACACTCACAAGCGGATCTCAGAAGTGTTGATAGAAGAGATTCCAGAAGCGCATCGTCAAGGCGTCGTTGTTTTATCTGGGCCAAGCCATGCGGAGGAAGTCGCAGTTCATGATATTACGACGATTACTGCGGCAAGCGAAGAGGAACAGCTTGCTTCTTATGTACAAAAACTGTTTATGAACGACTATTTAAGGATTTATACAAATCCAGATGTGATCGGTGTAGAAACAGGAGCAGCTTTAAAAAATATCATCGCCTTAGGTGCAGGGGCTTTAGCGGGTCTTTCTTATGGGGACGACGCAAAAGCAGCAATCATGACCCGCGGATTAGCAGAAATCAGTCGTTTGGGTGTGGCAATGGGCGCGAACCCGCTAACATTCATCGGTCTGAGTGGTGTAGGGGACTTGATCGTAACCTGTACATCTGTGCATTCACGGAATTGGCGTGCCGGAAATCTCTTGGGCAAAGGGAAAAAATTAGATGAAGTATTAGACAACATGGGCATGATCGTCGAAGGCGTATCTACAACAAAAGCGGCGAAAGAATTGGCTGACAGCATGAACGTCAGCATGCCGATCACTGAAATGATCTATGATGTTTTATATAATGATAAAGACGTGCGTCAAGCTTGTCGTGATCTGATGACGAGAGAGGGCACGTTTGAAAATGAATTTACTTTATAAGAGAAAGAGTGGGAAAAAATATATGCGTGTAAAAAAAGCAGTCATTCCAGCAGCAGGTTTAGGAACAAGATTTTTACCAGCTACAAAAGCGATGGCAAAAGAAATGTTGCCTATCGTCGACAAGCCAACGATTCAATTTATCGTTGAGGAAGCATTGAAATCAGGTATCGAAGACATCTTGATCGTTACCGGAAAAGCCAAGCGGCCAATCGAAGATCATTTTGATTCAAATATTGAATTAGAAATGAATCTGCAAGAAAAAGGAAAAACGGATCTGTTGAAATTAGTGGAAGAAACAACAGATGTGAATCTGCACTTTATTCGCCAATCCCATCCTAAAGGATTAGGTCATGCAGTGTTACAAGCGCGTGCATTCGTTGGCAACGAACCGTTTGTAGTGATGCTAGGCGATGACTTGATGGAAGACACCGTGCCTTTGACAAAACAATTGATGAACGATTATGAACAAACACACGCGTCTACGATCGCTGTTATGCGCGTTCCTAAAAATGAAACGTCTAAATATGGGATCATTAACCCAGGGGAAGAAGTTTCTAAAGGCTTGTTCAATGTGAAAAATTTTGTTGAGAAGCCTAAACCAGAAGAAGCACCAAGCAACCTGGCGATCATTGGTCGTTACTTATTGACTCCAGAAATTTTCGATGTATTGGCTACACAAAAGCCAGGTGCAGGCAATGAGATCCAATTGACGGACGCGATCGATACATTAAATAAAACGCAAAGAGTGTTTGCACATGAATTCAACGGCAAACGTTTCGATGTTGGAGATAAATTTGGTTTCATGACAACGAGCATCGAATATGGCTTGAAGCATCCAGAAATCAAAGATAAATTGCACGATTACATCATTTCATTAGGAAAAGAATTAAGCGGACAAACAAAAACTAAAAAATAATCAATAAAGCGCAGAGTTAGCTCTGCGCTTTTAATATTGTTAGTTATTTTAAAATATCAAATCATTGGATTTTCGAATGTAAATTATCACTATAACGAATAGAAATTATTTGTTATTTTGTTATATAATATCTTTTGAAAATAACGAATACGAAAAGGAGAATGAATTGAAAACTTCCCGGTTAAATAGAGAAATCGTCATTGATTGTGCGATGGGCCTGGTCTGTGAATCTGGCATTGATGGATTGAGGTTGAATAAGATTGCGGATCGCTTGGAGGTTAAATCCCCCTCTTTGTACACCCATACAGGGAGCGTTACAGAATTACGTCAAGCAGTGGTCGAACGAGCGATGGAGGATTTCCGTGAGCTCTTAGTAGATTCACTGATGGGCAGATCGAATCTATGTGCCTTCGTCGAGCTTGGAAAAACTTGGGCTTGCTATGCGAAGGATCAAAATGCCTTTTATACTGTATTTTACGAAAAAGGGTACATAGACTCTTACAAGAAAAGCATTTCTGCTTTTTTAAGAGCCGCATTTAATCGAATCTTTTTTGAATGTGAACTTTCCGATCAGGAGGTCATCCAAGTTGAGCGTGTAATGACTAATTATTTTAGAGGACATGCTGAGGGCTTCGCCGACAACAGTATCAGTGAGAAAGACCTAGTTAGTGATCTTGAGATCATATACAACGGTGTTCTTAAAAACTTTATGAAGGTATCTCAATAGTTTTATTGAGGTGCTTTTTTTATTCCTTTGTGAATAAAGCTCTTTCTCTTTCATTAATTTCTCTGAGAATGGTATAATTTAAGTTATAATAATGAGTGAAAAATGAGAGGGGCGATTAAATGAGTTTAGGTGGCATTGCCGCAATTATTGCCGCATTAGCATTTGTTGTGTTGGTGATATTTTTAGTGCGTGTCTTAAGTCAGGTGTCAAAAACAGTAGAAAAAGTGGAGACGACTGTGACAGAGGCCAATACAACGATTGATGTTCTTACCAAAGATGTAGATGTACTCATGCAGCAAGTGGAAGGCTTATTAGTGAAAGGCAATCATTTGCTGAATGATATTAATGGAAAAGTAGAAACGATCGATCCATTGTTTACAGCGGTGGCAGATTTAAGTCAGAGTGTTTCAGATTTAAATACGAGCAGCCGCAATTTGGCAGGGAAAGTCAGCGGCGTTGGAAAAAACGCAGCGAAAGTCAGTGTTGCAGGAAAAGTGGGCACATCAACAATGAAATTCTTTAGAAATCGCAAAACTACAACGAAAGCGGAGGGATAAGAATGGCAAAAAACGGAAAATTTTTAACAGGTGCATTAATCGGAGGAACTGCTGCTGCAGTGGTGGCGTTACTATTGGCTCCAAAATCTGGAAAAGAACTACGTGATGACTTGACGAAAAAGACAGACGAGTGGTTGGACTTAGCATCTGATTACACCGACGAATTTGTTGCTAAAACGAATGAAATGGGTTCGATCGTAAAAGATCGTGCTTCTGATTTAAGCGATCAAGCAAGCGATCTTGCGTCAAATGTCAAAGGTAAAGTGAGTGAGTCTAAAGAAGACATGGACGACATCACCTCTGACACACTCGAGGATCTGAAACGTCAAAGCACAGACTTATCTGATCGTTTCCGCAAGGCTGCCGGTGAGGCAAAAGATGTTGCTGAGGATGCTTCAGAGGATATTGTCATTACTGTGAAAGAAACGGAAGCAGAGGCAAAGGATACAGTATCTGAAGGCGCCGCAGCTTTGGCTGAAAAGAGCAAAGAGCTGAATGAAGAAACACCTGATTTTTCTGAAGTAAAAGAAGAATTAAAAGAAGAAGTCGAAAAAAACAATCCTGAATAACAAAAACAGGTCATAGAAGTACCTATAAAAAAATGGACCCCAAAAGAAAGAGTAGCCTCTAACTTTTGGGGTCCGTTTTGTTTTTATAAAACGATTAATTCTTTTGATGTTTTAGTGAATGGAACACAGCCATCTTTTGTCACGTAGACACAATCTTCGATACGGACACCTACATCATTTGGCAGGTAAATACCTGGTTCAATGGAGAAGCACATGCCTTCTTTAACAACTAAATCATTTCCACCAACGATCTGTGGGAACTCATGGATCGTTGTACCGATTCCGTGTCCTAAGCGATGATTGAAATAATCACCATAGCCGTGTGCTTCGATCACGTCACGAGCAATTTTGTCTAGATCGCCGCAAGTGATACCAGGCTTTACAGCTTCCTGCGCTTTTAATTGCGCTTCTAGCACGATATCGTAAATATCTTTTTGGTGATCGGTCGGTTTCCCGCAGGCTACGGTTCGTGTAGCATCGCTGCAATAGCCGTTGACGATCGTACCTAGATCGAATAAGACCAATTCATTTTCCTTGCAGGTGTTTTTTCCCGGAGTTCCGTGGGGACTCGCCGCATTTGGTCCTGCCAGTACTTCCGTCGGGAAGGACATTTCTTTGATCCCTTTTTTCTTCAGCTCGTACTCGATCTCAGCCACGATTTCTTCTTCTGTGATACCAGGCCGCACGTGTCTAAAGCCAATTTCAAATGCTAGATCGGCCGTTGATCCTGCTTCAATCAAGTGTTGGCATTCCTCTTCGGTTTTATATAATTGCAATTCTTGGACTAACGGAGTCATATCCGCTGAAAAATCAGCAGCAGGAAAAGCATCGCTTAATCGTTGGTAGCGATCTAAAACCAATTGATTTTTTTCTAAAGCCATTTTCTTAGGAGATCCGTAACGTTTTTTGATTTCCTCAACAATCAAAGAAAAAGGATCTTGGCTATCCAAATAACCGACAACGTCATACTCAAAACTACTTGCTTTGGCATCTTCGACTTCTAAGCCGGGAGCAAAAAGAAAAGGGTCCTTTTCGATCGGAATGAACAACGCCAGCACACGTTCCATTGGGTTGCTTTCAAAGCCAGAGAAGTATCCGATATGGCTTGCATCAGAAACATAGGCTAAATCCACACCATTTTTTTCCATCCATTTTCGCAGTTCTAAAACTTTTTCTTGGTTCATTCATACATCCTTCTTTCCTTTAACGTTATATTGATTGTAACACTAATAAAATTTATTGAAAAATGATTCTGTTGAAACGCTTACAACGAATTAAGGAAAAATGTGTAAAACGGTTGCAATCGGTGAAACAACGTGCTATTATCTTTTAGAAATGTAAATGATATTTTCTGAAAACATTATTAAAGGAGCATATCCATGGAAAAGCAAACAATTACGATTTATGATGTTGCCCGTGAAGCCAACGTTTCAATGGCGACCGTCTCACGTGTGGTCAACGGCAACCCAAACGTGAAACCAACAACACGTAAAAAAGTGTTAGAAGTTATCGAACGTCTAGATTATCGTCCAAATGCAGTTGCACGAGGACTAGCAAGTAAAAAAACAACGACTGTTGGTGTAATCATTCCTGATGTCAGCAATATGTTTTTTGCCTCATTGGCCCGCGGGATCGACGACATCGCGACAATGTACAAATATAATATTATTTTAGCCAACTCTGACGGCGAAGCACAAAAAGAAGTCAACGTATTGAACAACCTGTTGGCTAAACAAGTGGACGGCGTGATCTTTATGGGTCATCGTATCACTGATGAAATCCGTGCGGAATTTTCTCGTTCAAAAACACCGATTGTTTTAGCTGGTTCTATTGATCCAGATGAACAAGTTGGCAGTGTAAACATCGATTATAGAGCAGCAACAAAAGAATCGATCGACTTGTTAGCAAAACACGGCAACAAAAAAATTGCTTTCATCAGCGGTGCTTTGATCGATGCGATCAATGGACAAGCGCGTATGGGCGGTTACAAAGAATCATTGACTGAAAATGGTTTGGACTATAATGAAGGCTTGATTTTTGAAGCAAAATATAACTTTAAAGAAGGCTTGGCATTGACTGACCGTATCTTGAATAGCGGAGCGACAGCAGCCTACATTACCGATGACGAATTGGCGATTGGCCTGTTAGACGGTTTGATCGATAAAGGGGTGAAAGTGCCTGAAGACTTCGAGATCATCACAAGCAATGATTCATTGCTTACAGAAGTTTCTCGTCCACGTCTAAGCAGCGTGACACAACCCTTGTATGATATCGGTGCGGTAGCAATGCGTCTATTAACAAAAATGATGAACAAAGAAGAAATCGAACAAAAAACGATCGAATTGCCACACGGCATTTTCGAAAAAGGCTCAACAAAAGAATAATTTTAAAAAGGGCTGCACCTGTGTTAGGGTGCGGCCCTTTTTTTGTTTAGATGGGTTTAAATAGAAAACCTTACATGGTCGATGGGTGTCGGCGTGCAAAATCAAAAAAGCGAAATTTGTCGACTTGATGGCGACTCTCGGTATATTGAAATTGACGAGCGTCACTAGTGAAGACCCGACTTTTTACGGAAACGATATTGATGTCATGCTGATTCAAATCAAGCAGCTCGCGGTCCTCTCCAGTCAAAGCATCAATCGTGATTTCTTTTTCTGCAAAGGAGATATTGAGACCTAATTGATTCTCGAAATAACGATAGATCGAATCCTTCGCGATTTCAGTATCCAGTTCAGGAACGATCGTTGTCAGCAGAATATCCTTATCGAGGATCACTTTTTTTTGATCAATGGCTCGAGTGCGGATCAGCTCCCAGCAGATAGATCCTACTTCAAACCCGGTTATACGAGCAATTTTTTGGTCGATCTCAATTTTTTTTAGGCTGACAACCTCAGTGTTGCTTTCATAGCCGTAAGAATTTTGCAATTCTTTGTAGCTGGTCAAACCAGATACAGGGAATCGTAATTGCTCTCGCTTTAAGACGAGGGAGCCCTTGCCTTGAATTTTTTGAATGTAGCCATTCGCCATTAAAAGCGACAGCGCTTTGCGAATCGTATCCCGAGAAACATGGTAGGTCTGACGTAGTTTGTTTTCACTGGGTAAGTAAGAACCCGCTTCATATACTTCCTTTAAAATTCCCCGTTCGATCGCTTGGTAGATCACTTCATAATTTTTCATGTATATCCTCCTCTCGAAACGTACATAGCTTCTCAGTTAGACACACGATGCGTGCCTAGTGAGAATAATGCCAAATTTCAAACTTGTCCGTATAGGCATAATCATTATACAAAGAATAAAAACGAAAGTAAAACGCTTTCGGATCATCATTAAATATTAAAATGAGAAAATTCTTATTTTAACTAAAACTTGTCGGGTGATTGCCCAACCTGTCGGTAAGCGTCATACCGATAGTTGGTAAATAAAATTTGTTATTTGAGTTTATTATTAAGATTCTCTAATAAATAGTTTTTGACATAAAATGTAAGCGATTTACAAAAATGTTAAAACCTTATATAGTAAAGATAGCAATCGAACTTATCCATACAAGTTAAATTATTCGGAGGGAAAAAACATGGGGAAATATGAAAAGGATACGAAGGAGCTTCTCGAGGCAATTGGCGGCAAGAAAAATATTTCTGCTGTGACACATTGTGCCACACGGATGCGTTTTGTATTAAACGATCCAAAAAAAGCAGATGAAGCACGTATCGAAGACATTTCTAGCGTAAAAGGAATGTTCACCAATGCAGGCCAGTTCCAAGTCATTATTGGAAACGATGTCGCCGTTTTTTACAATGAATTTGTCAAAGCATCTGGAATTGAAGGCGTTTCAAAAGAAGCCGCAAAATCCGCAGCGAAGCAAAATCAAAACCCCGTCCAACGGGCCATTACTGTTTTAGCAGAAATTTTTACCCCTTTATTACCAGCAATTATTGTCGGCGGTTTGATTTTAGGATTTCGAAATATTTTGGAAGCTGTTCCGATGGGGTGGCTCAATGGACAAACAATCGCTGAAGCTTCTACTTTTTGGAACGGCGTCAACGGCTTCTTATGGTTACCAGGTGAAGCGATCTTCCACTTCTTACCAGTTGGTATTACCTGGAGTATCGCTCGCAAGATGGGCGCCACGGAGATTCTTGGGATTGTCCTAGGGATCACGTTAGTATCCCCGCAATTGTTGAATGCCTATGCAGTAAATGGAACAACTGCTGCTGAGATTGCAAAGAATTGGACTTGGGATTTTGGTTTCTTTACCGTTGATAAAATCGGGTACCAAGCGCAAGTTATTCCGGCGATGCTGGCAGGATTCCTGCTTGTTTATTTGGAACGGTTCTTCCGTAAGCATATTCCAGAAGCGGTTTCTATGATTTTTGTGCCATTCTTCTCATTGATTCCAACGATCCTAGCCGCACATATTATTTTAGGACCAATTGGCTGGAAAATCGGAACAGGGATATCTGCGGTAGTTAATGCAGGATTGACGTCAAGTTTCAGCTGGTTATTCGGCGGAATATTCGGAGCGCTCTATTCGCCTCTGGTTATCACCGGTCTGCACCATACAACCTTAGCGATCGACTCGCAATTGATCGCGGACTTTGGTTCAACGAATTTATGGCCAATGATCTGTTTATCAAATATTGCTCAAGGGGCTTCGGTTTTAGCAATCGTATTTGCTCATCGCGGCAATAAGAAGGAAGAACAAGTATCTATTCCATCCGTGATCTCTGCCTGGTTAGGGGTAACGGAACCAGCCATGTTCGGGATCAACCTGAAATACACATATCCATTCATCGCAGCGATGATCGGCAGCGGTATCGCAGGACTGTTCGTGACATTATTCAAAGTACGGGCATTATCAATCGGTGTCGGTGGACTGCCGGGAATTTTAGCCATTCGTCCGCAAGACTATTTGATCTTCGGGATCGGGATGTTGATCGCGATCGCCGTACCGTTCATTTTGACTTTGACTTTCCGACGCATTGGTTTGTTCAATAAAATTGATCGTATCGAAGAGGAAAATGTTCCTACATTAGGGAGTGAGTCGCCTAAAAAAACTGGCGCTGTAGTTGAATTATTTGCGCCGATCGCGGGTATGCTGCATCCCTTGAGCAGTGCGAAAGATCCTGTTTTTGCAGAAGGGATGATGGGACAAGGCGTGGTCATCGACCCTAGCGAAGGGAAATTGTATGCGCCCTTCGACGGACAAATCAGTCTGCTTTTTCCAACGAAGCACGCAATTGGCTTAGTGAGTGATGAGGGAACAGAAGTATTGATCCATATTGGGATCGACACCGTTCAGTTAGACGGCCAATATTTTACAAGCCATGTCAGCCAAGGCGACAGTGTGAAGCAAGGCCAGCTCTTGATGGAATTTGATATGGAAGCTATCAAAGCGGCAGGCTATGAAGTACAGACACCGATTATTGTGACCAATTCAACGGATTATCAAGTAGATCCGCTGTTAGAAGATGCGAAAGTCACAAATGATGAAAAAATCTTGATCGCAACACAATTGTAGAAATCGGAGGATGAGATGAGTTTTAAAGAAAAAGTAATCTATCAAATTTACCCTAAATCGTTCTTAGATACGAATCATGATGGCGTGGGGGATCTACTAGGAATCAAGCAAAAAATTCCTTATTTAAAACGCTTGGGAGTGGATATGATTTGGATAAGTCCAATCTACCCAAGCCCGCAAAATGATAATGGCTATGATGTGGCAAATTATACAGCGATCAATCCAATGTTCGGAACCATGTCTGATTTTGAGAATTTGATGAAGACAGCAAAGGAACATGGGATTGAAGTCATGCTGGACATGGTTTTCAATCATGTCTCAACAGACCATGAATGGTTCCAAAAAGCGTTAGCAGGTGAAAAAAAATACCAAGATTACTTTATTTTACGAGAAGAACCAACCGACTGGGTCTCAAAATTTGGAGGAAATGCCTGGGCACCTTTTGGAGAAACAGGGAAATATTACTTGCATCTTTTTGATAAGACACAGGCGGACTTGAATTGGCGCAATCCCGAAGTGAGAGAAGAACTGTATGAGGTCCTGCGTTTTTGGATGGACAAGGGAGTCAAGGGCTTCCGCTTTGATGTTATCAATTTGATCGGTAAAGATGAGGTGTTGAAAGATTGTTCCGAAAATGACGGAAAACCCGCGTATACGGATCGGCCAATCAACCACGATTACATTCATGGAATGAATCAAGAGACGTTTGGCAATGACGACGAAATAATCACAGTAGGTGAAATGAGTTTTACAACGGTCGGTGAGTGTATTTTATACACGAAGCCCGAACGGAAAGAATTAAACATGACCTTCAATTTCCATCATTTGAAGGTGGACTATCAAGATGGAAAAAAATGGACACAAATGCCTTTTGATTTTGCGAAGCTGAAAGAATTGTTTCATACTTGGGGAACGCAAATGAGTGAGGAGAATGGATGGAATGCTCTTTTTTGGAATAATCACGATCAGCCGCGCGCACTAAATCGATTTATTGATGTGGATAACTACCGCGTAGCCGGAGCGAAAATGCTGGCGGGTGCGATTCATCTGAACCGAGGCACACCCTATATTTATATGGGAGAAGAGATCGGAATGCTGGACCCGGACTTCGATACGATGGAACAATACGTCGATATAGAAAGTCTAAATGCGTACCAAGAATTACTCGTTGAGGGAAAGACAAAGCAAGAAGCCTTTGAGATCGTCAAAAGAAAATCCCGTGACAATTCCCGGACGCCGATACAGTGGGACAGCGGTGAGTACAGTGGATTTTCTAAAGGGACTCCCTGGATAGGACTAGGAAAATCAGCAAATGAAATCAATGTGGCAAAGGAGTTGCAAGAAGGCTCTATCTTTAGCTACTATCAACAGCTGATCAAACTTAGAAAAGAGTATCCTGTGATCGCCGAAGGAAGCTATGAAGCCTTTCTGCCGGATCATCCGCAGCTTTATGGGTACATCCGCCGATTAGACGGTCATTCCTTGCTCGTGGTGAATAACTTTTTCCCGCAGGAAACAACGATCGATGTGCCTGAGGAATTTGCTGCTGGGCAGGTGCTGATTGATAATTACAGCACAGAAGTGGTTGGTAAAGAGCTGACCTTAAAACCGTATCAGTCACTAGCGATTTATCGTTAAGAAAGACGCGTGAGCATTTTGCTCACGCGTCTATTTTGTTAAATCGATTCGTTTATTTATTAAATAGATCAGTACACCGCCTAATCCCATAGAGAGCAGTTCCCCTAAACCAATGATCAGCCAATTAAAGAAAAATGGTGCTTGATACAGCACAGTCAATTGACCCGCAATGGTGAACATGGAAAAAGAAAAAAGCAATGCGGTAACGATCATTTTTTTCTTAAGACTTGCGATATTTCTAGTAATTCCTCGACAAATGAGCAAAACGATCAAGGTAGAAATACTGCCAAATAAAACATCGACAATTCCAAGCGGAGAAGCCAAGTTGGCGATCGCGACCCCTAGAGTCACTGCAAGGGTGTACCGCTTATTGAAAAGCGGCAAATAGTTGAACATTTCCGCCAATCGAAATTGGATCGCGCCAAAGCTGATGACAGATAAAACGACAGTTACTGCAACGTACAGTCCTGTTACAACGGCCATTTTTGCCGTATCGGTGGTCGTCCAGCGTTGCGCTGAACTTTTCTCAAGATGCATCGTATCATTCTCCTTTACGAGACTAGGCCTCGTTGATAACTGCGACCAAAGGATTGAAGTGCCGCAGTGCGGTTTTCTCGCTAAACTTCATGATAAAGGATTCCAAAAAAAATGCAAGCTATTTTAACAGCCACCCGCCATCGATCGGCAAAATGGTCCCCTGCATATAGCGGGCGTGATCACTTGCTAAAAACAATGTCGCATACGCAACTTCATCAGGAGTCGCCCAGCGTTTAACGGGCGTTTCTTCAGCGACCCACTTAGCCATGTGGCCGTCGCCAACAAAGTCCGCTTGATTCATCGGAGTCTGGATCGCTCCCGGTGCCAGAGCATTGACATGAAGACCCTCCGCAGCATAATCCAATGCCAATTGTTTCGTGAAGCCAACGATGGCATGCTTGCTGGTCGTATAAGCGATGCCGCCTCCACCAGCGACAAGGCCAGCGATGGAAGCCATATTGATCACCGTCCCCTGGTTTTCAAGGAGCTCAGGCAACACCAATTTAGTGAGGGTATAGGTTCCTTTTATATTGGTATTTAAAATTCGATCCCACAAATCTTCCTCCGTCTCTGCTAAAGGCAAGTAGGCGTCCAAAACACCTGCAGTATTCAGTAAAATAGCGATTGTTCCGAAAACCTCATGGCAGGTTTGAATGGCTCGCTGCAAATCGGCTTTAGTACGAACATCCCCAAGACAAAAAGAAAACTGTTCAGGGAATTTTTTTTGTAATTCAAGAAGGGGTTTTTCTTGCAGGTCAAAGGCAAAAACATGGGCACCCGCAGTTAAAAATGCGTGGGCTTGAGCCGCCCCGATACCAGAAGCAGCGCCTGTGACAAAGACGGTTTTATCAGAAAAATCAAAAGTCATCATTCGACGATTTTCCAATCATCTGCCAAAATATCGCAAACCGTTGGTGCAAAGCTGGAGAATCCTTCGTCGGCTGTTTTGATCAAAAAATAAGGAGTGACGGGGGAGCCATCAAATTGCTCGCCTTCTACCAATGTTACATAGAGTTCAAAGCCGCCCCAGCCATCACGAATGATTTTAGCGCCTTTTTTTAATTCAGGTAAAATTGCTTCAAAAGTCATTTTATTCTTCCTCCGTTCAAAATAAAGTTGCTGTTGGTAGAATACCAAAAAGCCAGAAGCGCTACAAGTAGATAAAGCAGGGTGGGTTCTATTTATACGCGCAGAACACAAAAAACCTCTCTACTTAAAAAAGTAAAGAGGAGATAAAATCTAGTCGTCTGTTTTTGCGTCGTCGTCTTTGTTTTTAGTACTGGTTTTGTTTCGAGAATTCCAATAAGTTTTGTAATCATCGTCATTTCCACCGATACCAAACTCATAAGTATTGTCGGCTGGACCATCTTTAGCCCATAGTGAGGTGGTCTCACCACCTGGTACTTGATACGTTGTTCCGTTATGACTGACCTTGCCAGGTTTCAAGCCAGTAAACTCAGAGACTTTGGTCTGTTTCACATCGCCAGAGAGTTCGAATTTCTCGTTTTCCCCGAAGACGCTTGGATTTACCTGATAGATTCGTCCTGCGAGATAGGCCATATAGGTCGCCGTGCGATTTCCCG
The DNA here is from genome assembly GCF_002174375.1 of Enterococcus sp. 12F9_DIV0723. Classification (NCBI taxonomy): domain Bacteria; kingdom Bacillati; phylum Bacillota; class Bacilli; order Lactobacillales; family Enterococcaceae; genus Enterococcus; species Enterococcus sp. 12F9_DIV0723. The sequence continues at coordinate 838,432 of NZ_NIBK01000001.1, forward strand.
CACCGTCCACCATCGGCTTGTTGTCGTCTCGCCCAGTCCAAGTACCTAAGGTGATCGTAGGAGTGGAAACGACCAGCCAGTTGTCGGCATAATTATCCGTTGTTCCTGTTTTCCCTACCCAATCGGCCGTACTTAGGGGATAATTTACACCGCTTAAGATCGATTTAAATGGCGTCGTGTGCTGTTCATTGATCACACTGCGCATTAAATCATTCATGATTGAGGCCGTTGCTTTGGAGTAGACTTGAACAGGATTTTCTTTGTGTTTGTAAATTTCTTTCCCGGTACTGTCTGTGATCGAGTCGATCAGGTATCCTTGTTGATACACCCCGTCATTTGCTAATGTTTGGAACCCATTCACTTCAGTCAGGGTCGAAACTTCTGTCGTTCCTAATGGCGCAGACTCCACGCCCCAGTTGTTTGAAGTAGGGTAGTTCATCTTCTTCAGATAGTTGTCATAAGCAAATTGATCGGAGCCTTTATTAGTCAGCATGTCTTGATAAACATGATAGGCTGTGATATTTGTAGATTGGACCAATGCTTCCCGTGTCGTTTGGAAGGTTTTAGATCCTTTGTTCTCAGCATTTTTCAATTCTTTTCCGGCATTCTCACCATGCTGATACTTCATTGGATAGTCAGCGATCCGCGATTGACTGCCTAATAGACCTTGATCAATAGCAGGTCCATAGACCAACATCGGTTTGATGGACGAGCCTGCTTGCCGAACGGTATCGAAGGCATGATTGTTTTGGTTTGTATTGTAATCACGACTGCCGACGAACCCGTAGATTCGACCGGTTTTGTTGTTCATCATAACTGTTCCCGGTTCAATCGTTGCACCAGAACCATCGTCAAGATATTGTCCATATTCAGCAACGCCTAATTGCATCGCGTCATAGATGTTCTTGTCGATCGTTGATTTTACGATTAATCCTTGATTTTGCATTTTGACTTTGGCTTGTTCAACGTAACGATTACGAACTTCTTCTTTGCCGTAATCCGCATCACTGATCCCGTCTTCTTTGGCCTGCTGCTTAGCAACAATCGTGATTGCTTCATTATAAACGGTGTAGTATAAGAAGCCGTGCTGCTGAACTTCCATGTCTTGTCGAGCTTGGAAATCTTTGGACAGATCATAGTTTTTTGCATCGTCATATTCTTTTTTAGAAATCATTTGTTCGCGGTACATATTGAAAAGTACGTCATTTTTCCGAGCCATCCCTAAAGAAAAATCTTGTTTCAAATCCCCCGTGTTGGTGTAGGGACTGTATACAATCGGACTTTGCGGCAATCCAGCAATAAAGGCAGATTGCGGCAGGTTTAGATCCTTTGCATGCTTTCCGAAGATCCCGATGGCTGCTTCTTCTACACCAGCGATGTTTTGTCCTTTGTTGTTTCTACCGAAAGGAGAGACGTTCAGGTAGGCTGTTAGTATCTCGTCTTTGCTCAGATATTTCTCTAAGTCCAATGCTAAGACGATCTCGTTGGCTTTCCGTTTGAAGGACGTCTCGTTGGTCAAAACTTGCTGTTTGATCAATTGTTGAGTAAGCGTCGACCCGCCGGAACCAGCTCCAAAGCCGACCACTTCACCAAGCAGCGCACGTACGACAGCCTTTGGAACGACCCCGTGGTGTTTATAGAAGTTTTCATCCTCCGTAGCGACCAATGCTTTTTTTACCCATTCAGAGATTTCATCTGAATTAATCTTTTCACGAATGGGGTCCGCTTGAATCGTCGCCAGTTCCCGATCGTCAGAATAAAGTAGTTTAGATGATTCTGCGATATCGCCAACCTTTTGCTTCATTTCTGATTTTGTCGGTGTTGGCGTACCTTCAACAAGGTGTGCAAAATACCCAGCTCCAATACCAACTACAAGCATACCGCCTAAGAAAAGCACAACGATCAATCCGAGCAGGAGAGACTTGATTACTCGAAGCGAAACATTCAAGGCAAAAGGTCCGCCCAAAGTAGCGTTTGCTCTGCTGTTGCTCTTTTTCGGTTGCTTCTTTATTTTTTTCTTGTGAGCCAAAAAGTCCACCTCATTAGATTCTATTCATTTTAATTATCTGTTGAATTATAGCAAAGTTTTACTTCCATTAACAAGCGGATGCAATGTTTGTAATCAAAACTTCAACTAATTGTTAAGTAAAACAAAACAAACATTATTATATTGTTCGGCTTTTGCCATTCGCTCCACCTTTTCGAGAGACAAAACTTCGAAGAAATCTGGTGAATAGCTTTTATTTCCACGTCTTTTCAGTTAATATGGGAAAGTATAAATCATTATAGGAATGATATGCGTAATGTGCATCTGTTTCACTTTTTTTAGTGAAAACAGCAATAATAATTAGGAGGACAAAACATGCATTCAGACTTTTTTCAAGAACTAAAAGCCCGTGGCTTAATTTTTCAAGTAACCGATGAAGCAGCCCTAGAAAAACAATTAAACGAAGAGTCTGTTAAACTATATATCGGCTTTGACCCTACTGCGGACAGCCTGCATATTGGTCATTTACTACCGATCTTGACGTTGCGTCGTTTCCAACAAAACGGCCATGTGCCGATCGCGTTGGTTGGTGGTGGTACAGGAATGATCGGGGACCCTTCATTTAAAGATGCAGAGCGTCAATTGAACACGCTGGATACTGTTCAAAACTGGTCGCAAAGCATTAAAAACCAACTTTCAGGAATCATTGATTTCGAAAATAAAGAAAACCCAGCGATCGTAGCGAACAACTATGAGTGGTTGGGCGAATTAAAATTGATCGACTTCCTACGTGATGTTGGTAAAAACTTCACGATTAATTACATGATGAGTAAGGAAAGCGTGAAGCGCCGTATCGAGTCTGGGATTTCATACACGGAGTTTGCGTACCAATTACTGCAAGCCTATGACTTTTATGAGTTAAACAAACGCTATGGCTGTTTGTTACAATTGGGCGGCAGCGACCAATGGGGAAATATCACATCAGGGATCGAATTGATTCGTCGTGAAGAGGGCAAACAAGCCTTTGGATTAACGATGCCATTGATTACAAAGGCGGATGGAACAAAATTCGGAAAAACTGAAGGCAATGCCGTTTGGTTGGACCCAGAAAAGACTTCTCCTTATGAGTTTTACCAATTCTGGATCAATACCGATGATCGCGATGCTGTTAAATTCTTGAAGTACTTCACTTTCTTGAGTTTAGAAGCCATTGAAGCCATCGAAAAGGAATTCACAGCGGCTCCTGAACAACGCGCAGCTCAAAAAGCGTTAGCGAAAGAGGTAACGGTCTTAGTTCATGGTGAAGAGGCCTATGACCAAGCCGTGCATATTTCGGAAGCACTGTTCAGCGGTGATGTGAAGAACTTGAATGCGGAAGAAATTAAACAAGGATTCAAAAATGTTCCGAGCTATGAAGTTCAGTCAGAAGATGAGTTGAATCTAGTTGAAATACTGCTCACTGCTGGGATCGAGAAATCGAAACGTCAAGCACGAGAAGATATAACTAATGGGGCGATCTACATCAATGGTGATCGTGTCCAGGATGTGTCTTACACATTAAGCGATGAAGATAAATTGGCAGATGCGTTTGTTGTCGTTCGTCGTGGCAAGAAAAAATATTTTGTTTTACAATTTTAATTATACTCGTGGAAGGGATTGTACCAATTTTTGGAGCAATCCTCTTTCTATGTAGTGATAGGGAAGCGTTTTAGAGCGGCTAATACGGATTAGGAGTGAGTATTTGAGAGCAGTTTTATTAAACTCATGGGGTTTATTTGGTATTATTTTAATAGGGTATTTAACGAAACGATTGAGCTTGTTTGTGAAGGCTGACGGCTCGATGATCTCAAAAATCGTTGTGAATGTGACATTGCCGGCAGCGATCATTGTTAATTTACGCGCTCTTGACGTAGAAAATCAATTGCTATTGCTGATCTTAGCAGGAATCTTATTGAATATTGTAATGATCGTGATCGGACATTTCTTTTCAAAAAAACAGGAGCAGGTCGAACGAGAATTCTTGATGTACAGTGTTTCTGGGTACAATATTGGGAATTTTGCCATTCCATTTGTTCAAAGCTTTATGCCGCAGGCGATCCCAATTTTATCCTTTTTTGATATTGGGAACAGTGTCATGCTGGCAGGAGGATCAACAGTCGTGATCGAAGGAATCAGCGGCAGCAATGAAAAGCGGCCAAGTGTGAAAAATGTGATGGGCCGTTTAGGGCGATCAGTACCGTTTCTTTGCTACTTGATCATGTTGTGCTTACGTATTTTTGAAATTGATCTACCTGCAGCCGTTTTCCAAGTCGTCGAACCGATTGCGAACGCGAATACATTTTTATCAATGTTTATGATCGGCTTGTTTCTAGAGCTGCGCTTACCGAAGAAAGAGTTATCCTTAGTTTGGCGCGTCTTAATAATAAAGTATGCAGGTGGGATCTTATTAGCGGCTTTGTTCATGTTCCTGCCGCTGCCGACAATCATTAAAGCTGTGTTGTGTCTTGTTTCTGTGGGACCGATCACGACATTTGGCGTGATCAACAGTGTGACCGCGGGAATGCGTGCAGAAGTGGTAGGGTTCACCTCCTCACTCAGCTTTTTGATCAGTTTACCGTTGATGACAAGTTTATTGTTGGTTCTATAAAAATAAAAAATCTGGAGGTTTTTATGTTATTAGGTTCTCATGTAAGTATGAAGGGAAAAGAAATGTTACTAGGGGCGGCGCAAGAAGCGGCAAGCTATGATGCCTCGACGTTTATGATTTATAGTGGTGCACCGCAAAATACACGCCGCAAACCAGTAGAAGAGATGAATATCCCAGCGGGGGAAGCATTCATGAAGGAACATGGATTATCGAATATCGTTATGCATGCACCCTACATCATCAATTTAGGAAATACCAAAAAACCAGAAATGTTTCCATTTGCCGTTCAATTTCTAAGAGAGGAGATCATGCGTGCAGAAGCCTTAGGGGCGATGCAGATCACGCTGCATCCAGGAGCTCATGTAGGAGCTGGGGAAAAAGCTGGGTTAGATCAAATCATCAAAGGATTGAATGAAGTGCTGACCAAAGATCAACGCGCGCAAATCGCACTGGAAACAATGGCTGGCAAGGGAACAGAATTAGGGAAGACGTTTGAAGAGCTGGCATATATTATTGATGGGGTTACATTGAACGAGAAACTTTCTGTTACCTTTGATACCTGTCACACGAACGATGCCGGCTATAATGTCAAGGAAGATTTTGATGGTGTATTAGAAGAATTTGATCGTGTGATCGGTTTGGATCGCTTGAAAGTGATCCACGTGAATGATTCAAAAAATCCGATGGGTTCCCATAAAGATCGTCATGCAAACATCGGTTTTGGAACGATTGGGTTTGATGCGTTGAATAGTATCGTCCACCATGAAAAATTGACAGATTTGGCTAAAATTCTAGAAACGCCTTATGTTGGGGAAGATAAAAAGAACCAAAAACCACCTTATGGCTTTGAAATCGCGATGTTGAAATCACAGAAATTTGATCCAGATTTGTTGGATAAAATTCAAGCACAATAAGAAAAAGGGTATGCTCATTAATCGAGCACATCCCTTTTTGCTATTCTCTGATTTGTCCATCACCATAGATGATGTATTTACTTGAAGTCAACTGCTCTAGGCCCATCGGTCCGCGAGCATGAAGCTTTTGAGTCGATATACCGATCTCAGCACCAAAGCCGAACTTAAACCCATCTGTAAATCGTGTAGACGCATTGATATAGACAGCGGCCGCATCGACTTCTTTTAGAAATTTTTGTCCATTAGAATAACTATCTGTCACGATAGCCTCTGAATGCTTTGAGTTGTAGTGATTGATATGTTCGATGGCTTCATCAATAGAAGCGACGATTTTTATCGCCAAAATATAATCCAAAAATTCTGTAGACCAATCGGATTCCGACGCCAAGTCTGCCTGTTTTAAATATTTCAGCGAATGCGCGTCTCCTCGTAAGGCAACAAGTGGCGTCAGCTCTTTTTCGATCAACGGTAAAAAGTCGGCTGCTACCTTTTCATGGACCACCAGTGTTTCAATCGCATTGCAGACAGAAGGGCGTTGCGCCTTTGCATTTTTGACAATTTCAAGAGCCATTTCTAGTTGCGCAGCCGAATCAACGTACACATGGTTATTGCCAGTCCCGGTCTCAATGACGGGAACTGTCGCACTAGTTTTAACGCGTTGTATCAGACCTGAGCCGCCTCGCGGAATCAAGACATCTAGATAGTCATTCAGATGCATCATCTCAGCGGCAACCTCGTGAGAAGTATCGTTGACAAATTGGATCATTGCCGAGTCCAATTGATGATCGCGCAGTGTCTGTTGCATAAGGGCAACGAGTGCTTGATTTGAAAAGAAAGCTTCTTTGCCGCCACGCAAAATGACTGCATTACCGGATTTGAAACACAAGCTGGCTGCATCAGTCGTGACGTTAGGTCGTGACTCAAAGATGATCCCAATGACTCCTAAAGGGACACGTTGCTGCCCGATCATTAATTGGTCCTCTGTGCGCCACATTTTTTCTACCACACCAATGGGATCAGGTAATTGAGCGACTTGACGAATGCCTTCAGCCATTTCGTTGATTCGTTCTGGCGTCAAGCGCAGACGATCGATCATAGGATCAGGAATCCCATGGTCTTTCGCCCGATCCAAATCCTGTTGGTTTGCGGATAGAAGAGCAGCGCTCTGCTCTTCTAAATCTTGCGCCATCTGTATCAAAACATCATTTTTTTGCAGGCTTTCTAATTGACTCAATTGCTGAGCCGCTCGCTTGGCCTGCTTTCCTAACGTATTCATTAAATTATCCATGCAATCTAAGCCTCCTTAAATAATGTTCCGACGTCTACACCTGCTAAGATATCAAAAATTATTCGTGGAGGTTTGCCATTGGCCAAAACCATCGCGCTGTTAGAGTCTAGGACTCTTTGAGCGGCTCTCAATTTACTAGCCATGCCACCTGTGCCAAAGCGACTGCCTTCACCGCCCGCTTGTTCCATCAACGTTTGATTGATCGTTGAAATGGTCGAGTATAGGACGGCTTGCTTGTTTTTTGAAGGATTATCAGAATAAAAGCCGTCAATGTCGCTTAACATGATCAAGACATCCGCGTCCATCAATTGCGCGACGATCGCTGACAATTCATCATTGTCCCCAAATTTTCTTGTGTGGTCCATTTCGTCGACCGCGACGGTATCGTTTTCGTTGATAATAGGAACGATTCCCATTGAAAGCAATTGCTCCAATGTGTTGATTACATTTTTGCGACTCTCAGGAAAGTCTACGACGTCACGTGTCAGTAAAACTTGCGCAGTCTGCTGACTATAAACTAAGAAGCGCTGATTGTAGATGTGCATCAGCTCAGATTGCCCGACCGCCGCAACCGCTTGTTGTATTGGAATGTCTTGCGGACGTTCTGGAATACTGAGTTTGTCCATCCCAACACCGATGGCGCCGGATGAAACTAATATTATTTCTTTCCCTTGATTACAAAGGTCAGTGAGTACAAATGCTAATTGATCAATACCAGAAAAATTGATCTTGCCGTTTGGATGGATCAAGGAACTCGTCCCGATCTTCACCACGATCCGATTCACGGATCTTAAAAAGTCTCTCATGTTTCCACCTCTTCACTTAGCCACCAGCGAGGAAGATATTGTTTTGGATTTTATCATATTCTAATTAATATTTCATCAATTGTTTACGAATTCTCGGTTTTTTTTATTTATCTGGGACTTAAGAAATCTAACACGCTTTATTTTTTTATCATTTAAAAAAATTGGATTCTTTATAAAACAAGCGCTAAGATTGAAATAAAATTCCATTTAGGCATTTGAAGTTCATTAAAACGGCTTTTCTTTTGTGAGCTCTTCTAGTAAAATGTATGAGAATGTGTCAGGAAAGGAGCGGTGAAAATGGTATCAACTGGAATCGTAGTATTGATCGCAGTAATCGCTGCACTATTAGGTGCTGTCGGCGGTTTCTTCTTAGCTCGTAAATATATGCAAGACTATTTCAAAAAGAATCCTCCAATCAATGAGGATATGTTGCGCCAAATGATGATGTCGATGGGTCAAAAGCCTTCAGAGAAAAAGATTCGTCAAATGATGCAGCAAATGAAAAACCAACAGTAATTTTGAAAGGACAATCGTCGTTTGATGATTGCCCTTCTTTTTTGATTACCACTGAAAAGAATCGCCAAAACAAATCTGCTGGAGCAAAGTCGCGTCAATCTTTTATAGGCATGGCTGATGAAGAAAAGCATGTAATTACTAAAAGTAAGCAGATTTGTCGACAGAACATATTCTGGGTTGTAAAGTAAAGGCGAACGGGAGGAATGTCTGAATGTATGATGTAATTATTATCGGCGCGGGTCCAGCAGGGATGACCGCAGCCTTATATGCTTCACGATCGAACTTAAAAGTTCTTTTAATTGAACGTGGTGCGCCAGGCGGACAAATGAACAATACCGCTGAAGTAGAAAATTACCCGGGATTTGAATCGATCATGGGTCCAGAACTTGCGATGAAGATGTATGACGGTGTCTCGAAATTCGGGACTGAAAATGCCTATGGAATTGTCCAAGATATCAAAGATCACGGGGATTACAAAGAAGTCATTACGGAAGAACAAAGCTACGAAGCAAAAACGATCATTATTGCGACAGGCTGTGTCCATCGGAAATTGGGTGTGCCTGGAGAAGAATCTTTTGCTGGCCGCGGTGTATCTTATTGTGCGGTTTGTGATGGTGCCTTTTTCCGCAACAAACGTTTGATCGTTGTTGGCGGTGGCGATTCAGCAGTTGAAGAGGCGATCTACTTAACTCGCTTTGCCTCTGAGGTCGTTATTGTTCACCGTCGGGATGAATTGCGAGCACAAAAAATTATTCAAGACCGTGCGTTTGCAAATGAAAAAATCTCATTTATTTGGGACAGCGTTGTAGAAGAAATCGTCGGAAACGAGATGGTGGTGACAGGTGCGCAAATCCGTAACGTTAAAACGGAGGAAGTTCATCTGGAACCAGCGGATGGTGCCTTCATTTATGTAGGATTGGAACCATTGACAGAACCGTTTAAAACTAGCGGGATCACCAATGCTGCTGGATGGATCGAAACAGATCCAGAAATGAAGACGAAAATCCCTGGTGTTTTCGCTATCGGCGATGCACGTGAAAAGGATCTGCGTCAAATCACGACGGCTGTTGGTGAAGGCGGGATCGCAGGCCAACAAGTCTATAAATACATTGAAGCACAAGATTAACATATGAGTATAGTCGACTAAACAGTCGGCTGTGATCAGAAAAAGGAAAGAGTATCTAATCATTGATTAGATGCTTTTTTTTGGCTAAATAACCATCAAAAGGGAAATCATGCTACAATTGTCCAAAACTATTACGCGCTTTCAGCGAGAAATTAAAAAATAATTGTTAGAACGGCGGGAGGAAAGCCTGTGTCAACGATAAAATTACGTGCATACCAGCAACGAGTAATGGATCAATTGACTCATTATTTGGATAATGACAGTATCCACATCGTTGCGCCACCGGGATCAGGAAAAACAATTTTAGGAATGGCGCTTGTAGAGAAGATTCAAAGAAAAACGTTGATTCTCGTCCCTTCATTACTATTAAAAAAACAATGGATCGAAGTGATTCAGAAGGATTTTCCACAATGGGAGTTCTCAGAAGACCTATTTTCTTCAAAAAGAATCACCGTTACCACTTATCAAGATGTATATAGTAAAAGAAAGGAACTTCAAGATTATTTTTCCAAACAGGAAATCGGCTTTCTAGTGATGGATGAATCGCATCATTTAAAGAAAAGCTGGTCTGATCTGCTTGTGAATTTGAAAGAAGAAGCTGAGGGGTTGCAGACACTGGCCCTGACAGCGACACCGCCGTTCGATGCAAATCAAAAGGAATGGCGTACGTACATTCGACTGACCGGAGCCATTGATGAAGAGATATCTGTTTCTGAATTGATCAATGAAGAAGTTCTTGCTCCTTATCAGGATTATGTTTATTTAGCTCCTGTTACAAAGGGATTGCAGGCGCAATATGATGAATTCTTAGAGAAACAAAATCAAATCGTGGAGGTTCTTTGCAGCCAGCAAGAAGTGACGGATTTTTTATTGATTCAGGAGTTTATCCAACACCCCCTCACCCAAACAGAATTTATCTATGAAAATTTTGAGAGTTACTTGAGCTGTTTATTCTATTTAAATGAGCAAAATTATCAATTCAGTGAGGATCATTGGCGGGTATTAGGAACTAAGCGAAACAAGTTTACGATCCCTCAGCAGACAAGAAAAAGTCTCGTTGATTTGTACCAGTATCTATATCAGGCAGCACCAGAATTAAAGGTGTTTCAATACCTCGCGAAAAGAGGTTGGTTGTATGATGAAAAACTCCAGCTTTTCCCTGATTTTGAAAAAAAGAATCATTCAACTATCGTGTTAATGAAGGAAGCGATCGAACATATCGTGGTGAAGGAAGAAAGCTATTTGGGAACCGAACTTCGGTGTGTCCTCCTCTTTGATTACATAAAGCAAGAAGTTTTAGCTGGGAAAGAGGCTTATTTAGAATATGGGGTTGCCCCGGCCTTCTTATCGCTAAAAGGACTGATTCGCCCGGAAACCTCTTTGGCAGCGGTCTGCGGTGAGTTTCTCATTATCAATGAGAAACTTTACCAAGCCTATTTTTCAGCGTATAGCGAATATCAAAGAGAAAAGACGCTTGGTGACTATAGGTATCTAGCGATGACGGATAAAAATCGCAGTGACTTATTGGCGCTGGCTACGCAACTGCTGAACACAGGGGAGATCCATCTTTTGATTGGGACCGTAAGCTTACTAGGTGAAGGGTGGAATTGTCCGGCTGTCAATACGATCATCATGGGAAATGCGGCCGGTTCGTATGTGCAAACGCAACAGATTCGCGGCCGAGGATTGCGGCGATTTGGAGAGGAGAAATTCACTAATATTTGGCATATCGGAGCTATTTATCCCAATAGTCCCTTTACAGAACAGCCACATTTTTCATCTGTTTTGAAGCGTTTGACCTATATTGAAGGCTTAAGTTCGATGGAAGATTTATCTATGATCACCACAGGGATTGAACGGTTCGAATTGCCCGATGTACCAGATAGCCAGGCGATCACTGGTTACACACAAAACAATCTTTACCGAGCAAAAGAACGGGAGAAGCAGTTCTTGCTTTGGAAGACCGCCTTGAAGCAAGGGTCTCGATTGGCAATGCCATTGTTTGTTCGAAGTCAGCCGAAAGAAGTGGATAGACAGAGTGAAACACTCTCGTTGAACGTCAAGAGAACCGAAACTTTAACTCTGTTCCAAGCCTTTTTTAGAGGGAATCTGCCATCCTATTTTAAAGAAAGAAAAAGAAGGAGAAGCTGGGAAAACTCTTGTCAGATGCGGGAGAAGGTGATTCGAGCGCTTTATCGATTGCTCTTCGATGAAGGGATACTTTCTGAGAAAACACCTCTGATCGTTGATTGGAATGAAGCATCATTTTCCTGCGAAATCGTCGCAAGTTATCATCAAGAGAAATTATTCAATGTATTGGCTGATGAACTGCTGGGGGAGATCGACACGCCGCGCTATCTTCTAAAAATAAAAAAAGAATACTTCGGAATACCAAGCCGCTACAGTAAAAATAAAAAGGCAGCATACACCTTTTTGTCAGCCGTAAAAAAACAGGGGCTATCCGCGGAGATCTTTTATACAAAAAATATTTCTGGACGGAAGCAGTTGATCCGTGCACGATTGAATACGCTGCAAGCTTCTGATACCTTAGCCATTATCGAACGGAAAATTTGGCGGTGATAATTTAAGAATCTTTCTTATAATAAGGGGGATAACTGAAACGAGTATTTCTGGGAATCTTTACAAAAAATAGCATTTCTTTTTACTAGCGAGTCGAATATGATGTAAGTTTTCTTTGCTGAATATAACACTAATGGTATACTTAAATGGTAAGAAAATTTTGAAAGAGGTGTGTTTCATGTCTTGGGAACAAGTTTATGAACAATGGATTGATTCAGATAAATTAGATGAAAAAATGCGCAAAGAATTACAAGATTTAGAGGAAGATCCAGAACGTAAAAAAGATGCATTTTATAAACAGCTAGAATTTGGAACAGCAGGTATGCGAGGCGTTTTAGGACCTGGTGTCAATCGGATGAATGTTTTTACCATTCGTCAAGCAACAGAAGGATTGGCTCGTTTTATGGATACACAAGATCCCGAGACAAAACGTCGTGGTGTAGCGATTGCCTATGATTCACGCCACATGTCACCAGAATTTGCTATGGAAGCAGCAAAAACATTAGCTAAGCATGATATCCCATCATTTGTATTTGAAAGCTTGCGGCCAACACCGGAATTATCTTTTGCCGTTCGTTTTGAAAATGCCTTCACGGGGATCATGATCACGGCATCTCATAACCCGGCAGAGTACAATGGCTACAAAGTTTATGGGGAAGATGGGGGCCAAATGCCGCCAGAAGATGCAGATGCATTGACTCGTTTTGTACGAGATGTGGAGAATCCGTTAGAAATTGAAGTATTATCTGATGACGAAATCAAAGACAGCGAATTGATCACGATCATCGGCGAAGAGGTCGATACGGAATATTTGAAAGAAATCAAATCTGTAACGATCAATCAAGAGCTGATCAACGAAATGGGTAAAGAACTGAAGCTGGTTTACACGCCATTACACGGCACTGGGAAAATGCTGGGGGAAAAAGCTTTAGCGCAAGCTGGCTTTGAAAAATTTGTGCTGGTACCGGAACAAGCTGTTGCAGATCCAGATTTTTCAACAGTAAAATCACCAAATCCTGAAGAGCATTCCGCGTTTGAATATGCGATAAAATTGGGGGAACAAGAAGGCGCAGACCTGTTGATCGCAACAGATCCTGATGCCGATCGTCTTGGCGCTGCTGTTCGTCTTCCAGATGGACGTTATGAAGTCTTAACGGGCAATCAGATCGGTGCGATCATGATTCGTTACATTTTAGAAGCGCACAAACAAGCAGGGACATTACCTGAAAATGCTGTCGTTTTGAAATCAATCGTTTCGAGTGAATTAGCAACGACTATCGCAGATTCTTATAAAGTAAAAATGATCGATGTTTTGACTGGATTCAAGTTTATTGCTGAAAAGATCCAACAATACGAAGAAGACCGTTCTCAAACGTTCATGTTTGGCTTTGAGGAAAGCTACGGCTATTTGATTAAATCATTTGTTCGTGACAAGGATGCGATCCAAGCATTGGTATTATTGGCTGAAGTAGCTGCGTATTACAAAAAACAAGGCAAGACATTGTACGATGGGTTGCAGGATATTTTTGAAGAATACGGCTACTATGCAGAAAAAACTATTTCGGTTACACTTAGCGGAGAAAAGGGTGCCGAAGAAATCAAAGCGATCATGGGGAACCTGCGGAGCGAATCACCAAAATCATTTGCAAATACAGAAGTTGTATTAACGGAAGATTTCAAAACATCAAAAGCTGTGAGTGCTGACGGATCAGAGAAATCCATCGATATGCCATCCTCCGATGTGTTGAAATATACCTTGGCAGATGAAACGTGGTTAGCCATCCGACCTTCTGGTACAGAACCAAAAATCAAATTCTATATCGGCGTGAAGGGCGATTCTCATGAGGCTGCTGCAGAAAAAATTGCGACCTATGAGGAAGCAATCCGTAAAATCGCTGAATAAATGAGGGCTATAAATGAAGGAACACGAAGAATTTCAAGCAGTAAGTCAATTTTTTAAAGTTTTGAGTGATCCGACACGGTTAAAAATTTTAATGTTCCTAAAAGAGGGAGAGCGGAATGTGTCATCGATCAGTGAAACATTAGCGATGGAGCAGTCCGCGGTCTCTCATCAATTAAAATTATTGCGTGATAACCGATTAGTCAAAGCGCGTCGTGATGGAAAGGCGATGCTTTATAGTCTAGACGATCAGCATGTCTTAGATGTTCTAGAGCAGACCTTTCGACACGTCTTGCATCAATAAAGAGAGGCTTTTCCAAAATTTTTGGAAAAGCTCTTTTTTTTTACAAAAATTTTGTTATACTGATAGCTAACTATTAGAATACGATGAAATTACTTTTAATACGAATGTAATTTAACGGAGGCGGAATATGGAAAAAGCAGTCAAGGTGGGTTTATTAGGTTTAGGTGTGGTAGGTACCGGTGTCTTAGAGATTTTGGCAGATCATCAAGAGAAAATTGAAAAAAGTATTGGCGGCCCCTTGCTTGTAACGAAAGCCTTGATTCGACCGAATGAGGACAAAAGTGCGTTAGCGGAGAAATATCATTTGGAACTGGTTACCGAATTGGACGCGATTCTGAATGATCCAGAGATCGATATCGTCGTAGAGGTTATGGGGCGTATCGAACCCGCTAAGACATTCATCAAGGAAGCTTTGGTAGCTGGCAAGCATGTGGTGACAGCGAACAAAGACTTGTTGGCTCAGCATGGCAGTGAGCTAGTGGATCTAGCACGTGAGCAGCAACGTAATTTGTACTACGAAGCAAGCGTTGCTGGCGGTATCCCGATCTTGCGGACGATCGCCAACAGTTTAGCGGCGGATGATATTACTGAAGTCCTAGGGATCGTCAACGGCACAACAAACTATATGCTGACGAAGATGGTGCAGGAGCATCGTACGTATGAGGAAACATTGAAGGAAGCACAGGTACTCGGCTTTGCGGAAAGCGATCCAACAAACGATGTCGACGGGATTGATGCGGCATATAAAATGGTTATTTTAAGTAAATTTGCATTTGGTATGTCTATTACGATGGATCAAGTCAAAATCAAAGGAATCCGAGGACTCGCTGCAAAAGATGTTCTGGTGGCGGACCAGCTTGGTTACACTGTTAAATTGATCGGTTCAACCATCAAAAAAGAGGACACGATCTCAGTGGAAGTCGGACCCGTTTTGGTTCCTCATACGCATCCACTCGCTTCTATCCACAATGAAATGAATGCTGTTTTTGTTAAGAGCTCAGGAATCGGTGAGTCCATGTATTATGGACCTGGTGCGGGCTCACGTCCGACAGCAACAAGTATCGTGGCAGATCTGATGACGATCGCTAACAAGATGAAGAAAAATACAGTGGGCCATCGTTTTACAGGGTATACGCAGCCAACTAAATTAACGTCGCCGAGTGAAAATATTAGTAAATACTTTTTATCGCTGGAAATGCCGGACGAACCGGGACAATTCTTGAAACTTGCTGAGATTATGACGCAGACGCAAGTAGGCTTTGAACAAGTTGTTCAGGAAAAAGCGGATGGGGAAAATGCACGTGTTGTCGTGGTCACACATGAGACATCAGAGACAAAGATGAACCAAATCCAAGAAGAAATCAAAGAAAAAACAACATATAAAGTAGTATCGTTGATGAAAGTTATGGGGGAATAAACATGTACGAAGGTCTATTAAAGCAATACAAAGAATATTTGCCAATCACAGATAAAACGCCTCAGATTGCTCTAGCGGAGGGAAATACCCCGCTCATTCCTTTAAAGAATTTATCAGAAGAACTGGGGATTACCTTATATGGAAAATATGAAGGGCTGAATCCTACAGGATCATTTAAAGATCGCGGAATGGTGATGGCAGTTGCCAAAGCGGTAGAGGATGGTGCGAAGGCGATCATCTGTGCATCGACAGGCAACACGAGTGCAGCCGCGGCTGCCTATGCCACACGTGCGGGTATCAAAGCGTATGTCGTAATTCCTGACGGCAAGATCGCGATGGGTAAATTAGCCCAAGCGATTGCTTACGGAGCGGACATCATTTCGATCCCTGGAAATTTCGATGAAGCACTAAAGGCAGTTCGTGATATTGCTGAGACCGAAGCGGTAGCGTTAGTCAATTCAGTAAATCCATACCGCTTAGAAGGACAGAAAACAGCCGCTTTTGAAATCTGTGAACAACTAGAAAAAGCGCCAGATGTATTGGCGATCCCTGTGGGAAATGCTGGAAATATTTCTGCTTACTGGAAAGGGTTCAAAGAGTGGCATGAGAAAAAAGGAACAGCCTTGCCGCGTATGCACGGCTTTGAAGCCGAGGGGGCCGCTGCGATCGTGAGAGGTGAAGTCATTGAAGCGCCGGAGACGGTTGCTACAGCAATCCGAATCGGTAATCCAGCTAGCTGGAAGTTGGCCGAAGCAGCCCGCGACGAATCGAAGGGGCATATTGATTCAGTGACAGATGAGGAAATTTTGAATGCTTATCGCAAAGTTGCAGCACAAGAAGGTGTTTTTGTTGAACCGGGCTCAGCGGCTTCACTGGCAGGTGTGATCCAGCACGTGAAAAATGGACGGATCAAGCCTGGTGAAACGGTAGTGACAGTCTTCACTGGAAACGGCTTGAAAGACCCAGATACAGCAATCAACGAAACAACGATCACGATTAATAAGATGAGTGACTTGGAGGACATGCGCCGACACTTACGTGAAGGAGTGGCTTCTCTATGAAAATCCGCGTCCCAGCCACTAGTGCAAACTTAGGCCCAGGATTTGATTCATGTGGTATCGCGCTCTCCCAATATTTGACGATCGATATCGGTCCAGAAACAAAAAAATGGCAGATCAAGCATCAGTTAGGCAGTGAGATTCCTTCTGATGAACAGAATTTGTTGATCCAAACGGCGTTAGATCTTGCGCCCAACTTGACACCACATCAGATCACGATGACTTCAGACATTCCGATCGCTCGAGGTCTGGGAAGCAGTTCATCCGTCGTTGTAGCGGGAATCGAACTAGCAAATCGACTAGGAAATCTAGGGATGACGCCGCAAAGAAAAGTGACTTACGCGACAAAAATCGAGGGGCATCCAGACAATGTCGCCCCAGCAATATGCGGTGATTTTGTAGTGGCGAGTTATAACAATAATGAAGTGAATTTTGTGAAGCATGCCTTTCCTGATTGCGATGTGATTGCCTTCATTCCAAATCATGAGTTATTGACCTCGGAAAGTCGCGCTGTTTTACCCAAAGAAATGTCTTATCGAGATGCGGTAAAAGCCAGTTCAATCGGGAATGTTATGATCGCAGCAGTTTTGAACGGCAATTTGCCCTTAGCTGGAAAAATGATGGAGCGAGACATTTTGCATGAAAGTCACCGCCAGCATTTAGTTCCTCATTTGAAGAAAATTCGAGAGTTTTGTAAAGTTTATGGCGGGTACGGCAGCTTTTTAAGCGGAGCAGGTCCAACAGTCTTAGTTTTGACACCGCCTGAGAATACAGAAAAACTGGTCACAGCCTTGAAAGCCTTTGACCATGAAGCAATGATCGATGTGCTTTCTGTTGAAAAAGAAGGCGTCCAAATATTTTAATTGCGTTGAAGAGAAGAGTACAAGGAATCGGACTTGACAGAGAGCTTCGGGAATTGAGAAGAAGCAGCAGCGATTCATTGGAAGATGGCCTTGGAGCAATTGTCTTTACCAGACACGGGAATGCCCGTTACAGCAATTCGTAGCAATACGACACAAGATCAGTCTTGAAAGAGACTGGTAAACTAAGGTGGTACCACGGCACTCCCGTCCTTTCAATATGAAAAGACGGGAGTTTTTTGTGAGTTTCACTTCCTGCTTCAGCAGGCTAGTGAAATCATATGCGTATGAGAATCATGCATTTTATTATAATAAATAAATGAAAAAATCAATCGAAAACAGGAGGGAATAATTATGGAATTTGAAACAAAATGTTTACATGCAGGCTATGAACCGGAGAATGGGGAACCTCGGGTGCTCCCAATTGTTCAGAGCACGACCTACGCTTATGAGTCTACGGAAGAGATCGGAAAATTGTTTGATTTGGAAGCAGCCGGCTATTTTTATACTAGGTTGGCGAACCCAACGACAGGTGCAGTGGAAGCAAAAATCGCAGCGCTTGAGGGTGGGGTGGGCGCTTTATGTACATCTTCTGGTCAAGCAGCTACCTTCTATGCGGTATTAAATATCTTAGAGGCAGGCGATCATTTGATTTCTTCCAGCTACATCTATGGCGGGACCTACAACCTATTTGCCCATACATTCAGAAAGATGGGTATCGAAGTAACTTTTATCGATCAAGATGCTTCAAAAGAAGAAATACTGAAGGCGGCGAGACCAAACACTAAAGCTATTTTTGGTGAAACGATCGCGAATCCTGCGGTGAAAGTTTTGGACCAAGAAAAATTTGCGACGATCGCCAAAGAATTAGCTGTTCCCTTTATTATTGATAACACGTTTGCGACGCCATACTTCTGTCGTCCTATCGAATTTGGTGCAAATATCGTTATCCATAGTACAACAAAATATTTGGATGGTCATGCAGTGCAAACAGGTGGCGTGATTGTGGATGGTGGAAATTTTGATTGGAACAACGGAAAATTCCCGCAACTTTCGGAACCAGATGAAACGTACCACGGAATCGTATATACAGAAAAATTTGGAGAAGCTGCTTATATTACGAAAGCGCGTGTTCAACTGATGAGGGATCTAGGGGCGACACCGTCTCCGCAAAATTCATTCCTACTTAATCTTGGCATGGAAACTTTGCCGGTTCGGATGGATCGTCATTATGAGAATGCATTGACGATTGCGAACTTTTTAAACCAGCAGCCGGCGATTAAAAAGGTTTATTATCCCGGATTGGAAAGCGATGAAAATTATGAATTGGCTCAAAAATATGTTCCAAACGGATTATGCGGGGTGATCTCAGTTGAGTTTGCAGATGGGAAAGAAACAGCAGCGAAATGGTTAGATGCGCTAGAATTAGTGTCATTAGAAGTTCACGTAGCAGACATACGAACCTGCGCATTGCATCCTGCAACATCGACACATCGTCAACTGACGGATGAAGAACTGCATCAAGCGGGAATTTCTCCAGGATTGGTTCGTGTATCCTGTGGAATTGAGAATGTAAAGGATATTCTTGCTGACTTGCGCCAAGCTTTTGACAAATTGGAGGGGTAATGTATGCCGATTCGTTTGAAGCCAGATTTTCCAGCAACGTCTGTTTTAGAATCTGAAGATATTTTTGCGATCGATAACTCTCGAGCGGAGCATCAAGACATTCGTCCACTGAAATTAGTGATCTTGAATTTGATGCCGAATAAAATCGATACCGAAATCCATCTGCTGCGATTGATCAGTCAGAGCCCTTTACAGATCGATGTGGACTTTTTAAAGGTAGCAAGCCATGAGCATAAAAATACAAGTAAAAATCATTTAGATAAGTTTTATCTGGAGTTTTCACAGGTGAGAGAGTCTTGCTATGATGGGTTGATCATCACGGGCGCTCCGATTGAACAAATGAGGTTTGAAGAAGTGGATTACTGGTCGGAGCTGGTAGAAATTATGGCATGGAGCCAGACTTCTGTAACGTCGGTCGTGCATATTTGCTGGGGAGCACAAGCCGGTTTGTATTATCATTTCGGAGTGGAAAAGGTTCCCTTTGAGGAGAAGTTGTTTGGAATCTTTAAACAGGACATTGAACACCACTTTCGTTTATTTAGAGGATTTGATGACCGTTTTTGGATGCCGCAATCTCGTTATACGGGAATCAATGAAGAGCAAGTTCGTCAGAAAAAAATCAAGGTAATCGCCAAAGATGAGAACGAACGATCAGCGATTTTGATCTCTGAAGATGAGCATGACATTTTCCTAATGGGGCATTTCGAGTACGCAACGGATACCTTGGAAAAGGAATACTTACGGGATCATGAACGTGGATTGGACACGGCCAAGCCTGCAAATTATTATGAGAACGGGAAAATTTACAATTATTGGCGGGCTCACGCACAGTTGTTTTATCACAACTGGCTAAATGACGTCTATCAAATAACTCCGTATCGCTTAGAGCGTATTCGTGAATTACAAGAAGAAAGAAAGCTGAGATCGTAAAGATCTCAGCTTTCTTCTTCCATAAAGTAATAACTATGGTCTTCTAAATCTAAGGCACTCATGATCATAGCAGCGGTCTCTTCGATAGAGAGTGTCGCAACATTGATGATTTCACAGCCCAATTTGTGATAAAGCTCATTGGCAAATTTGAGTTCCGCTTGAATTTTTTCACGATCGGAGTAGGCTGTTTCAGGATTCAATCCATAGGCACGCATGCGTTCTTTACGGATACCGATCAGCACTTCTGGATCATTTGTCAATCCGACGATTTTTTTCGGATCAATTTCAAAGAGTTGTTTTGGAATATGCGCTTGCGGTATCAACGGCAAGTTGGCGACCTTTAAGTTTTTATTTGCTAAATATAAACTTAATGGCGTTTTTGAAGTTCTGGATACGCCAAGCAGCACAACATCTGCTTCTAAAAATCCGCGGGGGTCTTTTCCGTCGTCATATTTGACTGCAAATTCCATCGCTTTGATCCGTTTGAAGTAATTTTCATTTAAATGGTGCAAGGCACCTCGTTCGCCCGTCGGTTCAAGATGTGCTCGTCGACCGATCTCACTGACGACAGGATTCAACAGGTCCATTGTAAACAGGTCTTTGTCTTCACAAAATTCCTTTGCGATTTTTGCTAATTTTGGATCGATCAATGTATAAATGATCATACCGTTTTCGGCTTTTGCATCATTTAAAGCTTTCATCAATAATTCTTCCGTGTGAACAAAGGTACGACGGAAGAGACAAAATTCTACGGTAGGGTATTGTGCCATCGAGGCTTGGGCAAGCTTAGATGCAGTCTCCCCAGCAGAATCGGAGATGATGAAAATAGTGACTAACTCATTTTGTTTTTCGCTATTCATAAAAATAATCTCCCTTGCAATCAAGAATAATTTATTATACCATATTGTTTATTCGGAATCATTACACTTTGAAACGAGGGATACCATGACACAGACGACTTTATTAGAAAAGGCCTTGTCGAAGGTAAAAGAAAATGGCTTTAAATACACAAAAAAACGTGAAACATTACTCGATTATTTAATCAAATCCAATCGCTATGTTGCTGCTCGTGAAGTCTATGATTATTTAAACGATCAATTTCCAGGATTGAGCTATGATACCGTCTATCGTAATTTGAGAGAATTTTGTGAAATCGGCCTGATCGAGGATACTGAATTACAGGGTGAAATGAAGTTCCGATTCAGTTGCAGTGAAAATTTTGAGCACCATCATCATTTTATATGTACCGTTTGCGGAATGACGAAAGAGATCCACATGTGCCCAATGAACTTTTTTAAAGAACAACTGGATGGCTGTGAAATTGAAGGACATCGCTTTGAGCTATACGGCCGATGTGAAAAATGCCAAAAAGTTAATGAATAAATTAAGAATTAAAATTCTTCAGTGCCTTGACTCAAAATAGCCCATTGGATATAATAACTTATGGACGGTCTTGTTGTTTGGAAGTACATTTCAATAACAAAAACGGTTACATTTCAAGCCCGGAGGGAGGGAATTTATATGTCAAAAACAGTGGTTCGTAAAAATGAATCTCTTGACGATGCTCTTCGTCGCTTCAAACGTTCCGTTTCAAAAGCAGGGACTCTACAAGAATCTCGCAAACGTGAATTTTATGAAAAACCAAGCGTGAAACGTAAGAAAAAATCAGAAGCAGCTAGAAAACGTAAGAAATTCTAGTCTGTGAACGGAGTGATTCTATTGTCACTACTTACTACCTTGAATGAAGACATGAAGCAAGCGATGCGAGCAAAAGACAAAGAGACTTTGCAAGTGATCCGGATGCTTAAAGCTTCGATTCAAAATGAGCAGATCAAAAAAGGTCAGGATTTGAACGATGAAGAAGAACTGACAGTTTTATCTCGTGAGATGAAACAGCGTCGAGACTCTTTAGCCGAGTTTGAAAAAGCTGATCGCACCGATTTGGCCGATAAAGTCAAAAAGGAAATCGTAATTGTTGAAAACTATTTGCCGGCTCAGCTTTCTGAAGAGGAGATCCGTGCAATCGTTACAGAAGCAGTTGCAAAAACAGGAGCGACTTCACCAAAGGAATTTGGTAAAGTGATGGGCGCAGTGATGCCGAAAGTCAAAGGTAAAGCCGATGGCAATCAAGTCAATGCAATCGTTAAAGAGCTTCTAAATAAGTAAGCAATAATGAAAGCCGAGAGAAGAATCTCTCGGCTTTTTTTTGCCAGTTTTTCTTCCCGCTTTAGCGGGTTAGAAAAATGAATTCATACAGAATGAGCTAGCTGCCCGTAATGCTTCTAAAGTTTACAGAAATTGGGCAACATGAATGGATATTGGTAGGTGTAGAAAAAGGCATGTAAAGGGAGAAATCTTGGCTAGGCTCTTGAAAAATGGAAGTCATCTATTATAATAGGGGAACTCTAATCAAGAAAGAAATTCGGTCAATCCCTCTCATTATTCATAAGTGACGGGATTTAGCTGGAAAATGACTCATTTTTTTAGTAAGCTCACTTGTTTATTAGGTTGTTTTTAACTAAAGTTTAGACAATTTTTCTTTTATTTAGAGTGTGGTATTATAAGAAGGAATGATTTACGAAGGGATGAACGCTTGTTGAATAGCAACGATTTTGAGTCGTTAGAAATAAAGCTTGATGGGAAAGATGATATCAGTATGCTTTTAGGTACCCATGATAAGCACATAAAATTTTTAGAAGACAATACAGAAACGACGATCAATACTCGCGGTGAAATGATCCAGATTATTGGACCAAAGGATGAAACCAAGCTGGTGGGTGATGTGATCCGTACATTGCAATTGCTGATTGATCGCGGCATCAAGGTGGCTACGCCTGACGTCATGACCGCATTGCGTCTCGCACGCGAAGATCACTTGGATGAATTTATTATGATGTATGAAGAAGAATTGCTGAAGGATCGTAATGGGAAGCCTATTCGCCCTAAAAATATTGGGCAGAGCCGCTATATTGCAGCCGTACGAAAATCAGATGTAGTATTTGGTGTTGGCCCAGCCGGAACTGGGAAAACGTATCTGGCGATCGTGATGGCTATTGCTGCGTTGAAAAAGGGAGAAGTCCAACGCATTATTTTGACGCGTCCAGCAGTAGAAGCAGGAGAAAGTCTGGGCTTCTTGCCAGGCGATTTAAAGGAAAAGGTAGACCCGTATTTGCGTCCGATGTACGATGCGCTGCATCAAATTTTTGGTGTAGAGCATACCAACCGTCTATTAGAGCGGGGCGTCATCGAGATTGCGCCTTTGGCTTATATGCGTGGACGTACATTAGATGATGCGTTCGTTATTCTAGATGAGGCGCAAAATACGACGATCTCACAAATGAAGATGTTTTTGACGCGTCTTGGGTTTAATTCTAAGATGATCGTCAATGGGGATACTTCTCAGGTGGACCTTCCGAGAGGCCAAGTCAGTGGTCTGATCCATGCGGAAAGAACGTTAAAGGGAATCAAAAAAATTCGCTTCGTAAACTTTGAAACGGGGGATGTTGTAAGACACCCGGTTGTTGCAGAGATCATCGAAGCCTATGAACAAGAGAACCTACGACACCAAGAAAAGTAGTCAGGAGGGAATTGAATGTTAAATCAACCAATCAATAACTTGCTGAAAAAGTTAGGTTCAAAATTTATACCGATCATTTTAGTGATCTTTTCAACGATATTGGTCTTGACGATGCTTACTAGCGTGCTTCAAAAGAGCGTGGACTACAAAGAAGGTCAAGTTGCTACGGAGAGTATTCGGGCCAACAAAACGATTGAAAACAAAGCGGAGACGGATCAGAAACGTCAGCTTGCTGCCGAGGCGGTGACGCCTGAGTACACGTATCAATCGGATCTTGCTCAGACGCAGCATGACCGTATCAGCCAATTGATCGGGATTATTCAAAAGGCAAATAACGAGTTAGATAAAAATTATCAAACCAAAGTTTCTCAGGCAAAGGACGGCGAAAAGGTCCCTCAGCCTACTGTTGATGAACGTGTAGCGGCAGTGAAGAAAAATTTTGAAGGGTTAGACCCTGATACTGTATCCTTTTACCAAGAGCTTCCCGAAGACTTTTACCAAGCGGTCGTACAATTGGGTACGAGTGATTTGAACAAGGTCGGAACGGAAAGCTTGAAGCTGTTAGATGAACAAATGATGAAGCGGATTCGCCAGAGCGACCTTGCTGAATACAAACAGCAAGCGATCGATAAGATCCAAGCGTTAAATCTGACGGATGAAGCAAACCAAGCGATGCGCTATTTATTGGAAGAAGGCATCGTCATCAATGACTCTTTGAACCAGAAGCGAACAGACGAGCTTAAGGAACAAGCCAGTGAATCCGTTCAGCCAGTCATGATCTTCCAAGGTGAGGTAATCGTTCGTGAAGGCAGTCAAATCGACGCAAATGCTATTAACAAGTTGAAGCTGCTAGGCTTGACGAGTTCAAGCACCTCGGTTTTCCCGTTGATCGCAATGATTTTAGCTGCTGTTTTACAAGGAGTGCTTCTATGGTTTTACAGTCGTCAGTTTGAAGTGGAGTTTCAACGTGTGCGCTTCATTTTATTCTATAGTGCGACAATGACCATTGGTGTCATTATTATGAAGATCTTGCAATCCTTCCAAGGGAGCACGTCGAATAATCTGGCGCTGTTTTTCCCAGCAGCCTTCATGCCGTTGATCTTGACCGTCTTTGTCAATCGACGGGCGGGCGCTTTGGCCGCAGTTTTTCAAACGGTTTTTGCGTTGTTTATTTATTACAAAGCCATCGGCACCAATATGCTTCCTGTCATTTTGATGACGTATCTCTTTTCTGGAACATTGGCTGTAATGGTGAAACAAAAACGGCTGTCTGACCAAGTAAAACAAGCGATGCTGTGGATCGTGGCCTTCCCGATTGTTTGGTCGATCATATTGAGTATTTATCAAGGGATGTCCTTTATGGACAGTCAGACATGGGGCCTGTTGCTGGGGGCATTCGCTGCTAGCATGCTGTCCTTTATCATGGGCATGGGACTTCAACCGTATATAGAAATTCTAGTGACAGACAGTGGTGTGATCACGCTGAATGAGTTAAGCAACCCGAACCATCCGTTGCTGAAGCAATTGTTGGAGGAAGCGCCGGGGACGTACCATCACTCAATGATGGTCGCCAATCTTAGTGCCAATGCGGTAGCAGAGATCGGCGGACGTTCACTGCTGACACGAGTGGCTTGTTATTATCACGATATCGGTAAGATCCGTCATGCGAATTTCTTCGTTGAAAATCTTCCGACGGGGGCTGAAAATCCCCACAACTTCCTGTTACCGGAAGACAGTAAGCAAATCATCTTCGGTCATGTGATCGAAGGCGCGAAAATTTTGAAAAAATACAAAATGCCGCAAATGGTCATTGATATTTGTTACCAGCATCACGGAACGACGTTGATGAAATTCTTCTACTTTAAAGCAAAAGAGCGGAATCCTGAAACAACCGAAGCGGAATTTCGTTATCCAGGACCGAAGCCTCAAACGCGTGAAGCGGGAGTGGTAAACATTGCCGACAGTTGTGAAGCAGCAGTCAGAGCAATGGACCATCCTTCGATTGATAAGATTACGGATTTTGTCCATAATTTAATCGAAGAACGGATCAGCGACGGGCAACTGGATGATTCTGGGTTGACGTTGAAAGAGATTCGAATCGTTGAGAAATCATTGATCAGCGGATTGAGCTCCACGTTCCATTCACGGATCAAGTATCCAAGAATGCAATCAGAAGCTGAAAAGATGAAAGAAGAGCAAGAGAAAAAAGGGGCAGAGTAATGGATATTACTTTTATTGATGAAACAGAGCAGGTCTCTGAAGAAAAAATACAAGAAATCGATGGTGTACTGCAATTTGCGGCAGATTATTTAAAACTACCGGAAGATACAGAAATGTCTGTGACGTTTATGGACAACGCGGCGATCCAAGTCATCAATCGCGACTATCGCGGCAAAGATGCACCGACCGATGTCATTAGTTTTGCACTGGAAGAAGAAGGGGAAAACGAGGTTCCGATCATCATGGATGAAGAAAATCCGATGCCGCGGAACCTGGGCGACATCATGATCTCTACAGAACGTGCGCGAGAACAAGCAGAAGATTACGGGCACAGTTTTGATCGTGAATTAGGATTTTTAGCCGTACACGGTTTTTTACATATCAATGGGTACGACCACATGACTCCTGAGGATGAAAAAGAGATGTTTGGTCTACAGAAAGAGATATTAGATGCCTATGGACTTAAAAGATAAACCCGAAAAAAACAAACATTTTGTTACCTCTTTGGAATTTGCGATTCAGGGGATCAAGACCGTCTTCCAGGAAGAACGTAATATGCGGGCCCATGTCGTTTTTGGGCTGATGGCGATTCTCGTAGCCTTTTTATTAGGGGTCTCCGTGTTGGAGTGGCTCTGGATATTTTTGGCGGTCTTCTTAGTTTGGATCGTTGAGATCATCAACACGGTATTTGAGAATGTGGTGGATATGGTGACCGATTGCCACTTCCATCCAATCGGAAAAAAGATCAAGGACATGGCCGCAGGCGCAGTGTTGGTGACGTCACTATTTGCGATCATCGTTGGTGTGATCATCTTTTTACCAAAAATCATTGAGCTTTTCTTTAAGTAAACTGTACTTAAGGTTCAGAAAGGAACATTTACATGTCAGAACATAAATCAGGCTTTGTGGCAATCGTTGGCCGTCCGAATGTGGGCAAATCAACATTGCTGAATCGCATCGTCGGACAAAAAATCGCCATTATGAGTGATAAAGCGCAAACGACAAGAAATAAGATCCAAGGGGTATACACGATACCTGAAGCACAAATCGTATTCATCGATACACCCGGCATCCATAAGCCTAAGCATCGTTTAGGAGATTACATGGTGGAGATGGCTTACAGTGCACTAAGAGAAGTGGATGCGATCATGTTTATGGTCAGTGCTGAACAAAAGCGCGGCCGTGGGGACGACTTTATTTTGGAGCGCTTGAGCAAACAACAAGTGCCTGTTTACTTAGTGATCAATAAGATCGATACGATCCATCCAGATGAGTTGTTAGCGATCATTGATGATTATCGTACGATCATGGAATTCAAAGAGATCATTCCAATCTCCGCAACGGAAGGAAACAATGTGGAGCATCTGCTAGAGGTCTTGGTAGATCAAATGGACGAAGGACCACAATACTTCCCTGATGATCAAATCACTGACCATCCAGAATACTTCATTGTATCCGAACTGATCCGTGAAAAGGTCTTGAGTTTGACACGAGACGAGGTACCGCATTCTGTCGCGGTCGTTACAGAGTCGATGAAACGTGACGAGAACGATAAGGTTCATATTCAAGCGACGATCATCGTGGAACGGACGAGTCAAAAAGGGATCATTATCGGAAAAGGCGGCAAAATGTTGAAAAACATCGGGACGCAAGCCCGCAAAGATATTGAAACACTCTTGGCTGATAAAGTGTATTTAGAGTTATGGGTCAAAGTTCAAAAAGATTGGCGCGATAAACAAACGTATCTGCAAGATTACGGGTATCGCAAAGACGATTATTAATGGATCGGAGCTTCACGAATTTTTCGTGGAGCTTTTCTCATGAAATTGGAGGGACATCTATGGCACAAATCGGCGAGACGAAGGGGATCATCCTATTCAGTCGTGATTACAAGGAAAAGGACAAGCTGATCAAGATTTTTACTGAATCTGCTGGGAAGGTGATGTTCTTTGCCAAAGGCATTCATCGGGCGAATAATCCGTTGCAGACGGCTGTTCAACCCTTCACCGAGGCTGTCTTTATCGGGAATTTAAAAACAGATGGACTGTCCTTTCTCAACAGTGCAAAGGAGATCCATCCGTTGCGGAAGCTGCAGGAGGACATCTTTCTAAATGCCTATGGGTCCTATATTTTAGGGTTAGCGGATGCGGCGATCGAAGACCATGTCTATGATCCAGCGCTTTATGGCTTTACAAGAGAAGCGTTGCAGCGAATGAATGATGGTGAAGACGGCGAGACGATCATGAACATCT
The DNA here is from genome assembly GCF_002174375.1 of Enterococcus sp. 12F9_DIV0723. Taxonomy (NCBI): domain Bacteria; kingdom Bacillati; phylum Bacillota; class Bacilli; order Lactobacillales; family Enterococcaceae; genus Enterococcus; species Enterococcus sp. 12F9_DIV0723. The sequence goes on from NZ_NIBK01000001.1 coordinate 866,440, forward strand.
ATGAAATACAGATCATGCAGCGCTTTGGAGTCTCATTGAACTGGCAGGCTTGCGGAGTCTGCGGCAAAAAAACGGGCGCCTTTGATTTTTCATCGAAGTATAACGGGATCTTGTGTCAGGAGCATTGGGATCTAGATTCTCATCGCTACCATGCAGATCCGAGAGCAATTTATTTTCTTCGAATGTTCAATAGTATCACCTACGAAACGATCAATACGATCAGTCTAAAACCGGAAACAAAAAAAGCGATTCGGCAAACGCTGGATCAATTGTATGAAGAATATATCGGATTGCATTTAAAAAGTAAAAAATTCATTGATCAAATGAGTGAGTGGCAAGATGTTTTAAAGCCAAAAGAGGAAGAATAAGCTGCTGTACCAAATCGGTGCGGCAGCTTATTTTTTTGTCTTCAATCGTTTGCAAATAGCAAACCAAGAAAGGCTGCCAAAAAAGGATAAGAAACAATAGAGAAAAAGCATTTCCCCCGTTAAGTGATTCTGATAGAGGATAGCCGAGGCGAATGTCCCAGTGATCAAAAAGTAAAAGAAATAAACGAGTAACCTTGCTCTATTCGTCCAATCCGTCTTTTTCTCAATGAGATAGGAAAAGGGTAAGAAAAAAAGAACGACGGCAATCGAAAAGGCACGTTTCGCTGACCAGCCGTGTAGAAATAAGTCGCGGAACGAGTCAAATAGAAGTGCTGCAACAAATACCCCTAGAAATAATAAAAGGTTTTGGTCTTTTCTTTGTTTTACATGTCGCTGTGGCATTAGACATTCTCCTGTCTAGTTCTTTTGGATGACAGAGTAGCTGTGAGCAGCCAAGATAAGCTGCCGATAAAAAGTGCCAGGATCGCAAGTAAGAAGACCGACGTGTGATCAACGAGACTTTTCTCAAAAATACTTTGAAGGATCAATGTAATGAAGGAAAGGAGAAAGCAAATAAGGAATTGTCCATTTTTCTTTTTCGTAAAGTTTGAAGCGAGAAGGCCAATAGAGTAGAACCAAATCAAACTAAAAATATAGCTGAGATTGGAAAGGAGAGGCGCACCTCTGAAAAAATTTACGATTCCTTGCACGGCAGACAACGTAACGATCAGTAGCAGGATAGACAACTTCGGATTTTCTGCAATAAATAACTCAAATCTATGATGTACTCTTTTCAATGATGCAAACATAATGATCCCTCCTAACGTATTGCTAAAAGTATAGCAGAAATACTGGGCCTTTCGGATAGAAATTCTGAGAATCGGCTATTGAAAAAAGAATTCTTTTTTTGTGTGATTTTCCTAAAAGTAGAAAGCTTCACAGGTTTCCATTGCAATTTTATGATAAAGTGATTAATATGGTTAAAAAAAACTAATCTAAATCCAATCAAATCAAGGAGTGATAGTGTGGAAGAATTATGGGAAGTCCTGAGACCAGAAGAACAAATCGAATTAGAGTTAAGAAAGTTGTATACTCAGCATCATTTTCATCCCTATCACTTAAATAATTTCGAAGAGTATAGCAACTATCAGCAAAGCTATAACTTTTTACGAAATTCTTCCATTATAACGTTTACGGGAAATGACGGGCGAACCATGGCTCTGAAACCCGATGTGACGCTTTCGATCGCGAAAAATACACCCGCGGGAGAGGCACGGAAAGTTTATTATGTCGAGGATGTCTATCGCCACGACCGCCAGGCGGGGGAATACCAAAAAATTTATCAGATCGGTTTAGAGATCATTGATGAGATTACTTGGGAAGACCAATTGGAAGTACTGAAGCTGGCTTGGGAAAGCTTGGCTCAGGTGGGGGAAGGCACGCTGGATCTTTCTCATATGGGGATCTTGAATGGCATCTGCGAACGCTTCCCAGAAGAGGACCGTCCGAAAGTGCTGGATTGTTTACGGGACAAGAGTTCTCACGGAATGGATACCTTAACGAAAAAAGCTGGCTTGTCTGATGAAGAATCGGAGCATTTGGCGAAGCTGGTGCGTTTGTCGGGAGATTTTGAAACGAAATATCAGCGAGCAAAAGTATTATTGGCAGATTATCCGCAAGCACAAGCGGGATTAGAAGAATTGAAGCAATTGTACAGGGCTTTACAGGAGGAAAACCTCTCCAACAAGATTCGTCTGCGGCTTGATTTTTCTATCATGAACGATGCCGACTACTATAGCGGCTTGCTGTTTCAAGGCTTTATCAAGGAAGCACGGGAGACTATTTTATACGGCGGCCGTTATGACCGCTTGATGAGTCGGCAGGGCAAGGATCAAGGGGCGATCGGCTTTGGGATGAAGCTGAATCATGTGGGGCAGAAACTGCCGGATGACACGCAGGACTCGGATTATTTAAATATTGCCTTACCGAAAGGGCGGATGGGCGATGCCGTTTATGACCTGTTCACCAAAGCAGGAGTGGCTTCAGAGGGTGTCTTTGAAGAGAATCGTAAATTGATTTTTTGCGACGAGAAGAATAAACTGCGCTTCTTCTTGGTAAAGCCTAGTGACGTTGCTATTTACGTAGAGCATGGAGCCGCGGATATCGGGGTTGTTGGCAAGGACATTTTACTGGAAAGCAAAGCCGAAGTCATCGAATTTCTCGATCTGCACATGGGGGAATGCCGGTTGGCGGTTGCCGCGCATAATGATTTTGAGGAAGATTTTTCTCGACCGTTACGTGTTTCAACGAAGTATCCTCAGATTACTCGGGAATACTACGAAGGACTGGGACGTTCGGTGGAACTGATCCACTTGCACGGCTCTATCGAGTTGGCGCCGTTGCTGGGACTATCTGATGTGATCGTGGACATTGTCGAGACAGGAACCACTCTGAAAGAAAATGACCTAAAAGTGATTCAGGATATTGCGCCGTCTTCGGCACGCATGATCATCAACCATGCGACGTGGCGCTTCAAACAGGAACGCATCCAGCGAGTGATCGAGAAGGTGAGGGAGCAGCTATGAGAGTTTATTCGACGGAAAAGGATCAATTAACGGCTATTTTGTCGCGAAGCTATTCTGAGACAGCAGATGTTTCAGCGGTAGTGACGAAAATTATTGAACGTGTGCAAAAAGACGGCGATCAGGCACTGTATCAGCTCATCGAAGAAATCGATCAGGTGACATTGTCGTCGCTAGCTGTCACGGAGGCTGAGATCGAGGCGGCCAAGTTGGCGGTTTCGACAGAATTGCTAGAAGTGATGACGCAGGCGAAAGAGAATATTTTGGCGTTCCATAAGAAGCAGGTTCGTCAGGGGTTTGTTTCGACGGAACCAAACGGCGTGGTGATGGGGCAGCGAATCAGTCCGTTGGCTCGTGTCGGTGTGTATGTGCCTGGTGGAACAGCAGCCTATCCTAGTACGGTGTTGATGGATGTACTGCCGGCAAAAATAGCCGGAGTCAAAAAAATCGTCATGATCACGCCCACAGACCATGAGGGCAATGTCCCTGCTGCTATTTTGGCGGCGGCTTCTATCGCCGGCGTGGACGATGTGTACAAGGTTGGCGGCGCGCATGGCGTAGCGGCGCTTGCTTATGGAACAGAAACGATTTCCAAAGTCGATAAAATCGTCGGACCGGGAAATATTTACGTAGCGACTGCTAAAAAGATGGTGTACGGGGAAGTCGATATCGACATGATCGCCGGCCCAAGTGACGTATTGATCGTTGCGGATCATACAGCGAATCCGCGTTGGGTCGCAGCAGATCTTTTAGCTCAGGCGGAGCACGATAAATTGGCTCAAGCGATTCTGGTGACAACGGAAGAAGCCTTGATTGACGATGTCCAGGCAGAAATCGCTCAGCAATTGGCGACGCTGCCGAGAAGAGCGATCGCGGAAGCGGCCATTGAAACCAACGGGAAGATCATCTTGGTGAAGGATCTGGCTGAAGGACTGTCGATCGCGAATCAAATCGCACCGGAGCATCTCGAGTTAGCGGTGGCAGAGCCCTTTGCGCTGTTAGGAAAAGTAGAAAATGCCGGGAGCGTCTTTTTAGGGCACCATACGCCAGAGGTTTTAGGGGATTATTTTGCTGGTCCGAACCACACGTTGCCGACAGAAGGAACGGCGCGTTTTTACTCGCCATTGTCTGTCGATGACTTTGTAAAGAAGAGCAGCTATTTGTATTACACAGAAGAGGCGATGCGAGAAGCGGCTCACGCGGTGGAATTATTTGCGGAGACGGAAGAGTTGATGGGGCACGCGCGGTCGATGAAAGTACGAAGAGGTGAAGAGGCATGACATTTTTGAACCAAAAATTTCAGGAGCTGGTTCCTTATACGCCAGGTGAACAGGTGGATGAGGAAAGCTTCATCAAATTGAATACGAATGAAAGTCCGTATCCGCCTGCGCCTAGTGTTCAAGCAGCAGTTGCCGAAGCTTCTCAAACATTGAATCGGTATTCCGATATCGCGGTAGAAGCGGTAGCCAAGCCATTGGCGGAATATTTAGGTGTGGAGCAGAATCAGCTTTTTCTAGGAAATGGTAGCGATGAGGTCCTTTCGTATCTTTTCCAAGGCTTTACTGAAAAAGGCATCGCTTTCCCTGATGTGACCTACGGATTTTATCAAGTGTACAGCGGCTTGTATCATGTGGATGCGACTGTTGTTCCTTTGAAGGAGGATTTTTCACTTGAGTTGACAGATTATGATGCGTTGTCAGGAACCGTGATTTTTGCGAATCCGAATGCACCAACGGGAATATATCTGTCACAAACAGAGATCTGCGCTTTTATCGAAAAGCATCCTGAACGTTTGGTCATCGTGGATGAAGCTTATATCGATTTTAGCGGCGAGTCTATGGTGTCTTTGATCAATCGCTATGAAAATTTATTGGTCGTGGGCACCTTCTCCAAATCACGTCAGTTGGCTGGCGCGCGCTTAGGCTTTGGTGTCGGAAATGCGGCGCTGATCGCAGATATGAACCGCCTGCGTTTCAGCTTGAATCCTTACAATATCAATAGCCTGACCCAAGCAGCCGGTGGCGCTGTCTTGCAAGAGCAGGCCTATGTAGATGAAAAGATCCAAGAAACGATCCGAGTAAGAGAATGGTGCAAGCAGGAATTGACGGCCCTTGGCTTTGAACAAACAGACAGTCAGGGAAACTTTCTCTTTGCGAGGCATCCAAAAATGGCTGGGGAAGTACTCTTCCAAGCCTTGAGAGAACGAAAAATTTTAGTCCGTTGGTTCAATCAGCCGCGGACGAAAGAATATTTGCGGATCACTGTGGGAACGCAAGAACAAATGGAACAATTGGCAGCGGCTTTGAGAAGCATATTAGAAGAGGTGAAGGCATGAGACAAGCAGAAGTAACGCGCAATACATCGGAAACGAAGATTCAATTGACCTTAGCAGTAGACGGCACTGGGCAGCAAACCATCAAAACGGGTGTCGGTTTTTTGGATCATATGCTGGAATTATTTGTACGCCATGGACGCTTTGATCTTGATCTGGTCTGTGACGGTGATATTGAAGTGGATGCACACCATACGACAGAGGATGTAGCCATCGCGATCGGTCGGGCATTTTCCGATAGCTTGGGGGAACGTCGCGGGATCAAACGCTACGGCAGTATGTTGTTGCCGATGGACGAATCCTTAGTCATGGCAGCGATCGATATCAGCGGACGCGGGATGGCGGTCGTCGAGCTGGACATTCCTAGTGAAAAGATCGGTCAGCAGTTTGACACTGAATTGGTCGAAGAATTCTTCATCGCTTTTGCTCGGGAGATCGGCGCAACCATCCATTTGCATCAAATCGCCGGTAAGAACAGCCACCACATCGTGGAAGCCTGCTTCAAGGGCTTTGGGCGGGCACTGGGTGAAGCGGTGGCGATCAACCAAGCCGCACCGGATGAGATCCCATCGACAAAAGGGACGATAAATTAAGGGGGAAGCCTATGCTAGCGATTATTGACTATGGTGTCGGCAACTTGTTTAGCTTGTCGCGCTCATTGGAATACTTGGGAGTGGAATGCCAAGTGACACGTTCACTCGAAGAATTAAAGGCGGCCGATCGGATCATCTTGCCCGGTGTCGGTGCCTTTGGCGATGCACGAAAAAAACTGGAAGAGTTGGAATTAGTCGAACCGATCCAAGCATTAGCGGCTTCTGGCAAACCGTTTTTAGGGATTTGTTTAGGCATGCAGCTTTTATTTGATAAGAGCGAAGAATTCGGCGAGCATCCTGGTTTAGGCTTGATCCCGGGACGGATCGTCTCAATGCGCGAGGCCTTCGATCAAGCGAAGATCGATCTAAAGGTTCCCCAGATCGGCTGGAATCGTTTGGATGTTAAAAAGCCTGAAAGTCCACTGGTTCGCTCATTAGGTGAAAATGATTTTGTTTACTATGTCCACAGCTATTACGCGACGGATTGTCAAGAGCATCTGGTCGCCGACAGTGAGTATGGGCTCTCAATTCCAGGAATCGTTCAAAATAAGAATGTCTTTGGAACCCAATTCCACCCGGAAAAGAGCGGCGAGGTTGGGTTGAAGATCTTAAAAGCATTTACGGAGGTGCCGGCATGAAAATTTTTCCAGCAATTGACCTGTTAGATGAAAAAGTCGTACGACTGTATCAAGGAGATTACGACCAAAAAGAAGTGTTTGGCGACGATCCAGTAGCTTTTGCGCAATCTTTTGAAAAAGCTGGCGCGAAGTATCTGCATCTTGTTGATTTGGATGGCGCGAAGGCGGGAAAACTGCATTACTTCGGAATCGCCAAAAAAATCGTGGAGAATACGAACCTGTTTGTTGAAGTCGGCGGCGGGATTCGTGATGAAGAAACCATCAAACACTGCTTATCTGCCGGTGTCGATCGGGTGATTCTGGGGACGGTCGCGCAAAAAGATCCGGAATTCACACAAGCGATGTTAAAAAAATACGGCCATAAGATTGCGGTCGGTGTGGATGCCAAGGAAGGAAAAGTCGCTGTAGAGGGTTGGCTAGAAAAAACAGAGACAGATGCCTTTGATTTCTGCCAGCAGTTGGTAGACTGGGGCGCAGAGACGATCATCTTTACGGAGATTTCCCGAGATGGGACAGGAGAAGGCATCAACTTGCCCCTATACGAAAAGCTCAATCAGTTGGAGATCGAAATCGTCGCTTCTGGCGGTGTTGCTTCTTTGGAAGACATCAAAGGATTGAAAAAGCTGGGCGTTTCAAGTGCGATCGTCGGCAAGTCCTTGTACAATGGCGGGTTAAAGTTGGAAGAGGTTTTGGCTGCTAGTAAGGAGGAGGAGCAATGATCGCAAAACGTATTGTTCCGTGTTTGGATGTTCGAGATGGCCGTGTGGTGAAGGGCGTGAATTTCGCGGGCTTGAAAGACGTCAACGATCCAGTTACTTTGGCTCGGTTTTATAATGAGCAGGGGGCAGATGAATTAGTCTTTTATGATATCACGGCTTCAGCAGAAGAACGCGGGTTGTTTACTGATATTTTGAAGGGCGTGGCGTCGGAGGTGTTCATTCCTTTGACGGTCGGCGGCGGAATCAATGAGGTCTCTGATTTTGAACGGGTCTTGAATTGCGGGGCGGACAAGGTCAGTGTCAATTCGGGAGCGATCCGACGGCCTCAATTGATCGAAGAAGGCGCGAAACGTTACGGCAGCCAGTGTGTTGTGCTGTCGGTGGATATTCGTCGTGTTGGCGAGCAGTGGCATGTTTTTGCCAAAGGGGGCCGCGAAGATACCGGTCTGGAGGCGTTAGAGTGGATTCGCCAGGGAGAGCAGTTAGGTGCAGGAGAATTAGTCATCAACAGCATGGATACAGACGGTGTGAAGCAAGGGTTTGATTTGGCGCTGCTGAAAGCAGTCAGCGAGATCACCAGCTTGCCGATCGTGGCTTCTGGGGGCGCTGGGAAAATGGAAGATTTCATTGATCTTTTTCAGTTGCCGAAGATTGAAGCTGGTTTGGCTGCATCGATCTTCCATTATGGTGAAGTGAAGATCCCTGATCTGAAAAAACAATTGAATACGGCAGGGATTCCTGTTCGTATGGTGTAGAGGAGGCGCATCATGACTAAGTTGAAATTTGACGAGCAAGGCTTGATCCCGGTGATCGTACAGGATGCCGAGACCAATGAAGTCTTGACGTTAGCCTATATGAATCAAGAAAGCTATGAATTGACATTAAAGGATCAGTTGATGACCTTCTATTCCCGCAGTCGCAAGGAATTGTGGCGCAAAGGGGAAACCAGCGGGAACTATCAGCATTTGGTCTCACTGAAATTGGATTGTGATCAGGATGCTTTAGTCGCGAAGGTCAAAAAAGAGGGTCCAGCCTGCCACACAGGCGCTGAGAGCTGCTTCAATGACGTATTATACGGCGAAGACGAGCAGGCAACGATCGATGCGTTGTACGAATTAGTCAAAGGACGCAAAGAAGTGCCGCAAGAAGGCAGCTATACGAGTTATCTATTTGAAAAAGGCATCGAAAAAATCCTGAAGAAGGTTGGAGAAGAGTCTACGGAAGTCGTGATCGGCGCGATGAAGGAAGATCGCAGCGAAACCGTTTTCGAAATTTCCGATTTAGTGTATCATGTTCTTGTATTGATGGTAGAAATGGGGATCGATGTAACAGAGGTTCGCCAAGAATTAGCAAATCGCCATGTTGTCGATAAAAAAGTGAAGCAAGAACCGATGCAATAGACGTCAATTTTTTGGAGGTTAGCGATGTTTTATTCAAATGCCCACACCCACAGCACGTGGTGTGATGGAAAAGACAGCTTAGAGGACATGGCGCAAGCCGCGATCGCTCTAGGGTTTACAGATCTAGGATTCACCTGTCATTCGCCGGCACTTTTTGATCCAAGCTGTCCCGGTGTCCAAAATGAAGGGGCGTATCAAGCCGCTTTACGGGACTTAAAGGAAAAATTAGCGGGTCAGTTGAACATCAGCATTGGCTTGGAATGGGATTATTACAGTGCTGATCCTATCTATGGGTATGATTATACGATTGGGTCTGTCCACTATTTTCCGCCGCGACAAGGAGTATTCCGCAGCGTAGATGAGAGTCCTGAGAGCTTGATGAAGACGCTGGATGACTGGTATCATGGGGATAAAATGCACATGGTGCGGGATTTTTACGATACGGTGGTGAGACACATCGATCAAAACCATTCGGAGATCGTGGGGCATTTTGACTTGATCACGAAATTCAATGAGAAAAATCCATGGTTGGATGAGAACAGCGCAGAATATCAGGCGATCGCCTCGAAGGCGTTGAATGATGTGATCGACATTATCCAGACCTATGACGGCATGGTGGAGATCAACACGGGGGCGATCTCTCGACATTGGCGAAAGACACCCTATCCGAATCCATTCCTGCTAAAACAATTGAAGCAACGGGAATGTCCGATCATCATTACGAGCGACAGCCACGAAACGACCACGTTGACCTGTCATTTCCCTGAGACCGTTGAATTATTGCAGTCGATCGGATTCACTGAAACGATGCAATTGAAAGACGGTATTTTCCAGCCGATTCCTTTTAACTAGCTTATTCAGCAGAAAGATTTGACAAAAGGGGTCTGGTGTCGCTATTATAGAACCAAGTTGAATAGGTGCGAAGATCAAATTAAAAATTTGTGGAACACACAGCGAATCAGGGACAGTGGAAGCCTGAAGGGAAAACAAATTTTGTTGGCGTTTGTGAGCACATCGATTGAAAGCTGCCAAGCCTTTGCTTGGAAGTAGGGTGGAACCGCGTTGATACGTCCCTATGCCGATTATTTCGGCATAGGGACTTTTTTTGTCAGTCCAACTTTTCGCAGTTTATTCTAGCGGAGAAGCTAAATAAGGTCTTTATTTTGAATATCTTGAAAAGCTGTTTAGTTGGATGATATGTCGACGACGATAAATATAAATTTTGCAAAAAATTTATTTTCATTAGGCTTTTGAGTCGACTGCGAGTTCCACTCCGTACTTTCAGTATGGTTAGTGGAATCGTATGCGCAGTGAAAATGGAACTTATTTTTCTGTTTTTTGAAAAATAAATTCCTTAATAAGAGCTAGCTGCTCTGCAAGTCGAAAGATAAATAAACTTCAATAATAAAACAGGAGGAAACAGAATGAGTAAATTAACCGTGCAAGAAATGATTTTGACGTTGCAAAAGTTTTGGTCTGACAACGGCTGTATGCTGATGCAAGCCTACGACACAGAAAAGGGTGCGGGAACGATGAGCCCGTATACATTTTTACGAGCGATCGGACCTGAGCCATGGCGCGCTGCCTATGTAGAGCCTTCACGTCGTCCAGCGGATGGTCGTTACGGAGAAAATCCAAACCGGCTGTATCAACACCATCAATTCCAAGTTGTCATGAAGCCTTCACCAAAAAATATCCAAGAGCTGTATTTAGACAGCCTGCGTTTATTAGGGATCGATCCTTTAGAGCACGACATTCGTTTCGTAGAAGACAACTGGGAAAACCCTTCGATGGGCTGTGCCGGTGTTGGTTGGGAAGTCTGGCTTGACGGCATGGAAATCACTCAATTTACGTACTTCCAACAAGTTGGCGGCCTGCAAGTGAATCCAGTGACTTCTGAATTGACCTATGGATTGGAACGCTTGGCGTCTTACATCCAAGAAGTGGACAGTGTCTATGACTTGGAATGGAGCACAGGCGTGAAATACGGGGAAATCTTCAAGCAGCCGGAATATGAACATTCAAAATATTCCTTCGAAGAAAGCGACCAAGCGATGCTTTTAGATAACTTTGAAAAATTTGAAAAAGAAGCGAAACGTTGTTTGGATGAGAATTTGGTGCATCCCGCGTACGATTATATTTTAAAATGCAGCCACACCTTTAACTTACTAGACGCTCGCGGCGCAGTATCGGTAACGGAACGTGCCGGCTACTTAGCCCGTATCCGTAATATGGCACGCTCGGTGGCGAAAATCTTCGTAGCTGAACGGGAAAAACTAGGCTTCCCATTATTGAATCAGGAGGGCAAATAAGATGGCGAAAAATCTACTATTAGAAATCGGTTTAGAAGAAATGCCAGCCCACGTGGTTTGGCCAAGTATCAAACAATTAGAAGAAAAAGTCTCAAACTTTTTGTCAGAGAACAACCTGACCTTTGAAGCGATCGAGACCTTCTCCACGCCTCGGCGTTTAGCGATCCGTGTAACAAAGATCCCTGATCGTCAAGACGATGTTCAAGAAGAAGTGAAGGGACCAGCCAAGAAGATCGCATTGGATGCAGAGGGCAATTGGAGTAAAGCGGCCCAAGGCTTTGTCCGCGGCCAGGGACTGACGACAGATGCCATCACATTCCGTGAATTGAACGGCGTGGAATATGTCTATGTCACAAAATATATCCACGGAAAAGAAAGCAAAGAAGTGTTAACTGGACTTTTAGATGTCGTGAAGAGCATGAATTTCCCAACGATGATGCATTGGGGCGACACGATGTTTGAATACATCCGTCCGATTCACTGGATCGTGGCACTGCTAGACACCGAAGTGATTCCTTTTGAATTGCTAGACGTGAAAACAGGACGCACCACTGAAGGCCATCGTTTCTTGGGAGACCAAGTCGAATTGTCTGATCCAAGTGAATACGAAGGTAAATTAGAGGAGCAATTTGTGCTCGCGGATGCCCACAAGCGTCAACAGCTTATCGTGGAACAAATCGAAGCGATCGCTGAGAAAAACAAATGGGTGATCCCCCTTGATCCCGATTTGTTAGAAGAAGTGACCAACCTCGTCGAATACCCAACGGCATTTGTCGGTGATTTCGAAGAACGCTTCTTGTCTATACCGGAGGAAGTTCTTGTCACTTCTATGAAAGAACACCAACGATACTTTGAAGTGCGCAATCAAGCTGGGATGCTGCTGCCGCATTTCATTTCTGTTCGTAACGGAAACAGCGTGAAATTAGATAATGTCATCAAAGGGAACCAAAAAGTATTAGCCGCTCGTTTAGAGGATGGCGAGTTCTTCTTTGAAGAGGACAAAAAATTGTCTATCGAAGCCTGTGTTGAAAAATTGAAGAATGTTACTTTCCATGAAAAAATCGGCAGCATGTACGAAAAAATGCAGCGTGTGGGTCAGATCAGCCAAGTCATCGGAAAACGAATCGGCTTGAGTGAGGAAGAATTGACGGACTTGAAACGTGCTTCAGAAATCTACAAATTCGACCTCGTGACCAATATGGTCGGTGAGTTCCCAGAATTGCAGGGGATCATGGGTAAGAAATATGCGTTGCTGAAGGGTGAAAAGCCGGCTGTTGCCACAGCGATTCGCGAGCATTATTTGCCTATTTCATCAGAAGGCGCGCTGCCGCAAACAGCGATCGGTGCTGTTTTAGCGATTGCAGATAAGATCGACAGCGTCTTAGGATTCTTTGCTGTAGGAATGATCCCAAGCGGCTCAAATGACCCTTACGCATTACGTCGTCAAACATACGGCATCGTGCGGATCGTGGAAGCTCAAGGCTGGACCTTCCCATTCACAGATATGCAAGGAGCGATCGTCGACGCGATCAACGAGGATGTTTTGGATTACGGGATTCACTTCAATCGTGACCAAAAAGAATTTATCGACTTCTTTAAGGGACGCCTGCGTCAACGTCTGCAAATCCAAAACATTCGTCATGACGTGATCGATGCTGTCGTGGATTCACGCCAGGATGATCTCGTACAGATCTTCAAAACAGCGCAAATCTTTGATCAGCATGTGACGGATGCCCATTTCAAAGAAGCGATGGAAGCTTTGACGCGTGTCATCAATTTGGCGAAAAAAGCGGATATGTCCGTTATCACGTTCAAAGTGGATCAAACGTTATTCGAGAATGCGAGTGAAAAAGAATTGTATGACGCGGTGAAGGAAGCCGAAGATGAATTCGCAAACCAAAGCATGGCGGAAAACTATCAAACCTTGACGAACCTGCGTCCAGTGATCGAACGTTACTTCAACGACACGATGATCATGGTAGAGGACGAAAAAGTTCGCGACAATCGCTTGAATCAATTAGCGATCATCGCTCGCATGGCAAATGCCCTAGCAAGCATCGACAAGATCATTACAAAATAAGCTTTAACGAGAGAACCCCTTCGAGTGCTGACTCGAAGGGGTTCTTTTATAGGATCAATTTTAGCAAAAGCGGGATATACGCCAGATAAAGCAAGACGGAATAGCCGAGAGAAGATGCCGCAAACGGTTGATCGGCATCGTAGGAGCGTGCCAAGATCGGTACAGAATTTTGTACAGGCATCGCAGATTGTATGATGAAGACCGAGAGCATCAACGGCGGCACGATGATCCACTGACCTAAAAGCCAAACGACCAAGGGGGAGATCACATAGCGTCCGATGAGCACACCAAGGATGTCTTTGTTCAAGGTAAGGTTCTTGATCCCGACGTTATAGACAATGATCCCGATCACGAACATGGATAAAGGTGTCGTCAGATTCGCAAGATACCCTAAAAACGTGGCAAGAGAAGCCGGTACGGTAGTATTGATCAAGACCGCCGCGAGCCCAATCAGAAACCCAAGCAGGGCAGGAGAAAAGATTTTTTTCAGAATGGGCACTAGGTGAAAATTAACTGTCGCCTGTTCGATCTGCGGATTGTCGCGAGCGATAAAATAAATGCCCAGCGTCCAAAAAATCGTAGTATTTACAATATAGTACAGCAGTACATAAGGCACCGCCTTTTCACCAAAAATCGCCAAATTGATGGGCAGTCCAATGAAGATCGTGTTGGAGCAGGTAAACATCGTAGAGAAGATTCCTTTGCGGGCAGAGGAGATCTTGAAGAGCCGTCGATAGGCAAAGCTGAGCCCAAAGGTCAGCAGCATCGACAGCAGCGGGATCACCATTCCGCTGACCAAGTGAAGAAATTCAGAACGAGAAAAATTCTTCGTGATCGTCAGGAACATATTACAGGGCAGTGCGATCTGTAAGACAAGCTTTGAGAAGGCATCGCCAATTTGATTGGAGAACCATTGCTTATATGTCAGCACGTAGCCGATGAACATCAAGACAAAAATAAAAAAGATATTGATATATGCAGAAACCATTTTTTCACCTCGCATCTACTATACAGAAAAACACGAGCGCCATCAATCACCGATGACACCCGTGTTTTTCTTTCTGCTTCAGCTAGTTAGAAAGACGCCTCTTTCATAACGAGTTAGCTGTTGTTTTTGTCTTGATAATGAAGCAAGCCAGTTAGATTTTCGATCTGTTCTTCGAGGCTGTCTCCGACGGTCGTATCCTTGATCAGAAGGCGCTTCAGATCTTTATCGATCACACGCTTCAACGAGGTTTCGTCGGCTTGTTTTTCTAAGAGATTTTCGACAGATTCAAAGGGATCATGGGTCACAAGCTGAAAGCCGTAGGAATTATTCAGCAGGGAGTAGCCTGCGATGCCGGTCGTTTTTTGATACGCCTTTGAGAGCCCGCCGTCGATGACGAACAGCATGCCCTCGCCCTTGATCGGAGATTCGCCATCCTGGACCTTGACAGGGGTATGCCCGTTGATGATCCGTGAATTAGGGGAATACAGCGCAAACTCCTCCAAGATCATCTGACACGTTTCCTTCGTATCTCGATAGTGATAATAAGGGTTTTTGATTTCCTTATGCGTCGCCTTGTCTGCAATAAAATAGCGTTCAAAGGTCGTCATGGCGCTCTTTCCAAATTGCGGAGAGATCTTTCCAGTCCAGCAATACCAGATCCAATCCGCGGAAGAATTGTCCTTTTCCTGACTTTGACAGCCTGAGCGGATGTGATCTTCAAAGAAATTCAGCAGGTCCTTCCCGCCGTAATCAGTCCCTTCTACAGTCAGCGGCAAAAAGCTGCCGTCTTTTTTCAAGGGCAGACAGCCATGAAAGAGCAGGTGCTGGTTGTAGACGCGGTACATGGAGCCTTTGTTCAGGAGCAGTTGGATGTGTTCCTGCATCTTCGACGATTGCTGGAAGGAGGTCAGTAAGGTATCAACGACGTATTCTTCCTGTTCCGTCAGTGCGTGGACATCCTTTTGCAACGTTTGGAAGCAGCTTCCCTGCAGCGGATAGCTTTTGCCATTAAGCGAGATCGTTTCGTTGTCGTAATCGATCTTCTCCAGCAATAACCGGTCTTCCATTTTAAAATCAGGGTGACGCTTGATCAATTGCCCCTCCAGCTTAAATTGAAGGATCGACAACGCTTGATGAACCCTTTCCAAACTGTCTAAGCTTTCGATCGAATAGCTTTCACTGCTGTTTTTCTCTTTTGGTGTGAAGATCGGATTTTTGTCGTAATGTTCTTCTGCGTGCATGAACAGCGGACGCAGGTTCAGTGCATAAGCTTGTTCGATCTCATAGAGATAATTGTAGCGGGCAGCGATTCTTAATAAGGTCATGAGACAGGCACGAGACCCGGCGTAAGCGCCGATCCAGAGAATGTCATGGTTGCCCCACTGGATATCGACGGAAGGGTGCTGGCAAAGCCTGTCCATCACCTTGTCTGCTTCCGGTCCGCGGTCATAGATATCGCCGACGACATGCAGGTGGTCCACCACTAGGCGTTGGATACTTTGACACAACGCGACAATAAACGGTCTGCCTTGATCCAAGTCGAGGAGGTGCGCCAGAATTTGATCGAAGTAGGCAGCCTTGTCTGAATAATTCGTATCAGTATACATCAATTCTTCAATAATGTATGCGTATTGCTTGGGCAGCGCTTTCCGAACTTTCGAGCGCGTATACTTTGTTGAGCAAAAGGCCAGCAGCTCCAATAATTGGCGAATCTTTTTGCGATACCATGAGCGGTCACGGTAGGCATAAAACGCCTGATCTGCCAGCGCTTCCTTTGGATAGGCGACTAAGATCGTCAGCTTGTCCTTCTCGTGCTCCGTCAGCCGATCACCAAAAAGCAGGCTGATCTTTTCTTTGATGTTCCCTGCGCCTGTCCGCAAAATATGGTCGAAGGCGGTGAACTCCCCATGAATATCACTAATGTAAAGTTCGGTTCCTTTAGGCAAGTGCATGATAGCTTCTAAGTTGATCAACTCGGTCATGACCGCCTCTCTGGTGCGAAATTCTTTTTCCAACATTTGATAATACTTTTCGCGGGTCGATAGCATAAATGTGCTCCTTATCCATAGTAAGAACGTTTTTCAGCATAAACTTCAAAAAATCCACGCAGGCAGAGAAGTCACCGAGGGACTTCTTTAGACACGTCTGCGATGCGGGGAAGTGATAGTTCTTATAAATTATTGTCTAAATGCTCACAGATCAATGTCGCAGATTCTTCGATCGATTTGTTGGTGACATCTAACGTGAAGGCACCCAACTCATCGTAAACGCGCATGGCATAATCGACTTCCTCTTTGATACGATTGATATCTGAATAGCGAGAATTCTCAGCCAAGCCGAGGGAATTCAACCGACTCATACGGATTTTTTTCTGAACTTCTGGTTCGATCAGCAGACCAACGATCTTCTCCTTTGGAACTGCTTTGATTTGTTCGGGCAAGGGAACTTCAGGGATCAGCGGCAAGTTTGCTACCTTCAAGCGATTGTTCGCAAGATACATACTTAACGGTGTTTTCGACGTGCGAGAGATCCCGAGCAATACAAGATCCGCCTCTAAAAAGCCTTTCGCATCTTTGCCGTCATCATACTTCACCGCAAATTCGATCGCAGCGACACGGTCAAAATATTCTTGATTCAATTTATGGACAACACCTGCCTGCTGCAAAGGAGCCACACCCGTTTTTTGATAAACGATCTCCATGAAAGGATTCATTAAATTAATACATTGAAGCCCTGTTCGTTCGCTAAAGTCCGTGACGATCTTCGTCAGATTGTCGCTGACCAGAGTCGTGATCACGACTGCGCCGTCCTTTAGAGCATCCCCTAAAATGCTTTTTAACTCGTCTTCATCCTTCGTAAAAGGAAAACGATACGACAAATCAAATTCTACTGAAGGAAATTGGGCTGCTGCGGCGTTTACTAACTTCAGAGAGGTCTCACCGACTGAATCAGAGATCATGTATAATGGTACACTTCTTTTCATTTTTTTCGCTCCTATCGATTGGTTTCCGTTTGTTTGGCTTGTTGCATAATATAATTAAAAATCCGAGACTTCGTAATTTTGCCAATCACTTTTTTCGGATCGTCTTCACTAACTACAGGAAGAGAGTCGACTTGGTAATCCAGCAAAACAGCGCCAGCTTCCAAGATCGTATAATCCTTCGTACACGTTTGCAGATGCGGCGCACGCGTCATGACCACCGCAACGGGGGTGTTTTGCAGATTGCTGTTTAAAGACGCACGCAATAAATCTTTGCGGGACAAAAGACCGACGAGATGCTGTTCTTTATCAGTCACATAGATCGAACCAACATCATACATGAACATATTGGTGATCGCGTCATGGATCGACGTGTCCTGCGGTGTTAACAGCGGGGACAACATAATCTCTTCGACCTTGACGGAAAAGATTTTATCGAACAAAAACTGCTCGATCCCCACACCTGTGTAGGTATAGCCGACCTTTGGGCTCGCCTCTAAAATGCCTGCCATTGTTAAGAAGGAAAGGTCAGTCCGTAAAGTAGCATGTGAGATTCCTAAGTGTTCAGCGATTTTCTCGCCACTCAAGGGTTGATCGCGTTTCACGATCTCAATGATTTTCTCTTGCCTTTGTGATAAGTTCATAAGTCCTCCTAGTGGTGCCTTCATTTTCTATAAAAAAAGTCTTTGATTGTCTTTTCATGCGTCTGTTCTTTTCTCGATAACCTAAAAAAATACGACGTGAATACACAGTCTATTATACACGTAATAAGCATATAAACAACATAAATGGATAAATAAGCACATATTGAATTCTTTGCGAAAAGCAAGTGTAAATACTTTCTAAAAAAAGCATTTAGCAGTATACTTTTTTCTGTTGATAAATTAACCCGTTAGTCAAGGGGTCAAGACGCCGCGTTCTCAGCGCGGAGGCACGGGTTCAAATCCCGTACGGGTTATTAGGATAAAAGTCTTTCTGCTGATCGCTACCGGTAGAAGGACTTTTTTGTTTGAAAAAAATAAATTGAATCCTCCTACGGTCTCTCTTCCAACGAGAGACCGTTTTTTTGCGTAAAGATATCTTTACTTTGGCGAGAAGGACAGGTACAATTTAGTAAAGATATCTTTACTTGCATGTGCGGAGGCGTACCCGCGCCAAAAATACGTGAAGCTACGAAAAAACGGTATCTAACTGAAGGAGGGGCAACATGATTATTTATGGTATTTTTACACTGATTTTTTGGGGAATCACCTTGTATTCATTCATCGGATTATTTTCATTGATACGAATCATTCTGCGGTTTTATCGCTATGACGAGCTGGAACGACGGACAGTGGTGGACGCGTTCGCTATTAGTATGGGGGTCATTCTTGTAGTGCATCTTGTCCAGCTTGTGTTGTCATTCACTGTACCTGTAGAAATAGTGAGTATCCTTTCACCAGGAAGGTATCTTACAGGCGGATTGATCAGCAACGACCCAGTCCATGTTGATAGCTTCTTATTTGATTGTGCGATCATTGGGCTCAGCTACAGGCTTCGAAGCACGCGCTACGGGTTAACCAGTAAGAAGCAGCACCTTCTTCCCATCGTGATTCTATTGAGTCTCCTTTGTATTTTCTTTTTAACGACACTGATATTTATGTAATTATTAGGAACAATTCTTATACGTTTGGGACAAAAAATGCCTTTTTCAAGATCAATCTTTAAAATGACTGTTACTTAATAGTATAATGGGTATTAATTTGTGAAATGTTTTGCTTAGGGGATGGACAATTTCATGAATGAATGAATAAAAGTGGAATGGGAGTGGTTAAATGGAAAAGCATTTGAAAAAAGCAAAAACGTGGAACACAGTAGTAATTATTTTAGGAATCCTTTCGGTAGCAACTGGGGTGATGGGGTTGCCGAAAGTCTTGAATCCGAATGCAAAGGATTATGAAATGTTAGGAGACTATGGGAGACAGATGTTGGATTACATGAACAGCCCGCTGACAAAAGCCGTCTCGGTACTGTCATTGGTCGTGTCGATCATTTTACTCGTCTTCTATTTTAAAGCCAACAAAAAATTAAGCGACGAGATCGCTCCTTCAAAAGTGCCCTATTATGTTTCGATCGGCTGGAGCCTTTTGAGCCTGGCCCTATCGTTGATCACGCAGCCAACGATGCAGATCGAAGGAACGAATATCAATACGATCATGACGATCGTTATGACGGTATTTCAGGTGATCTTCTTATTGCCTGCATTACTGGTGATCGTCCATTTATTTAAAGCAGAACCCGAGGAGTAGCGCATGAGAAAGAAAAAAATGACGAAAAAGCAAAGAGTCCGTTGGAGTATTTTAGCTGGTGTGTTGGCGTTGGTCCTTTTTATCGGGATCTTCGTCTATTCACAAACACGCGGCACGAAAGTAGAAGAGAATCAATTCAAAACGATCACCTTAAAAAAATCTGATCCGCTGACCTTCAATGGGATCGTGGAAGCGACCCATACGCAGGATTATTATTTGGATCAAACGTTAGGGAAAATCTCTGAGATCAATGTTCAAGATGGGCAAGAAGTCACAGAGGGAACGACACTGCTCAGCTATACAAATACCCAATACCAAGAGCAGGCAGATGAACAGAGCACCAATTTAGATAAATTGTACCTAGCCGTGGCGAATGCACAGGAAATGCTGACGATCGCGCAAGACAAGCAAGCCAAAGAGCAGCAGAAAGTGAACGAAGCCACCGCTAACTACAACAACACCAATGGCAACAGCGAAGAAGGCGCAGCCAATAAAGAGCAATACAAACAGGAAAAGGCCCAATACGAAAGCACCCTGGATGCGGCAAGTGACGGTGTCGTCCAAGCCCGCCAAGCGCTAAACAGCGCCAACGCGGAGTTAAACGCAGCGTCGCAAAGTGTCAATACGATCCGAGGAAAGGTCAGCTCCACGATCGCCAGCGCCACGAGCGGCACCGCTTATATCGACGAAAAAGGGAAAAATGAAGCATCCGTCCCAGTCGTAAAAGTCGTCAGCAATGAAGTGACGGTCGAAGCGAAGGCGTCAGAATACGATTATCCGCAAGTGAAACAAGATGCTCCTGTAACGATCAAGCCAATCACGACAAACCAAGAAATTGCAGGGACGATCACACACATCAACAAGCTGCCGGATCGGGCCAGTGAAGCCGCAGGACAAGCAGCCGGCGCAGGAACGACAAGCTCGGTTTCGAATTACAGCTTTATTGTCAAACCGACAGAAACACTGCAATATGGCTACAATGTTCAAGTCGTGATGCCGCTAAACGAGATCCGTGTGCCGAAAAAGGCGGTCAGAAAAACAGGGGACACCCATTATGTGTTTGCCTACCGCAAAGGAAAAGTTCGGGAAGTGACGGTTCAAGTCGAGGACAAAGGCGATTATTATCTCTTGAAGGACGGACTAAAAGAAGGCGACCGCATCATTTCAAATCCTGATAAATCCTTGCGAGATGGTCAGGAATTGGCGGTGGATTAGATGATCGAACTCAAAGACATCAACAAGTACTACCGCAACGACGAGGAATCTTTACATGTGCTGAAAGACATCAATCTGAAGGCCGATGCTGGGGAGATGATCGCGATCATGGGTCCTTCCGGTTCAGGAAAATCCACATTGATCAACCTATTAGGCTTTATCGATACGAAGTTTGAGGGGCAATATTTATTTGAAGATGAAAACCTGATCACGACCACCGATGACCGTTTGTCTAAAACGCGGAATCAAATCGTCGGCTTCGTTTTTCAAAATTTCAGCCTGATCGAGAATTATACGGTCTATGAAAATGTTGAATTGCCGCTTCTTTATAACGGCTACGGCTTCCATCAAACAAAGAAAAAAGTCATGACAGTATTAAAAAAAGTCGGTCTCGCGGACAAGGCAGAAAAACGTCCAAGACAGCTATCCGGTGGGCAGCAGCAACGTGTGGCCATCGCACGAGCGCTGATCAATCAGCCAAAATTCATTATCGCGGATGAACCAACAGGAGCACTTGATACCCATACCTCCAACGAGATCATGGAGCTATTCCAAGAACTGAATCGCCAAGACAAAGTCACGATTTTTCTAGTGACCCATGATCCAGAGGTCGTTCCCTATTGCACACGATTAGTCAAGATCAGGGACGGCGCGATCACAGAGGACAGGGCGGTGAATGACGAATGAAATTCTATGTCAATTGGCGTTCTTCCTTAGGCTCGATCTTTAAGAACAAAAAACGAAGCGCACTGACGATGTTCGGTATCGTGATCGGGATCGCTGCGGTGATCGCGATTCTATCGATTGGCCGCGGGTTTGAGCGTGACACGATCGAGAGTCTGACTGCGAGTGACTCAGACAAGCTGGAGGTCACGATTGATTTTGCCCCCAGCAACGATGCCTTGTATTCTTCCAACATCGATATGATCCAAGATTCTGACTTCAGTATATTAAGAACGATCGATGGCGTGGAGTCGGTCAACTATCCAAAGAACGATTTGTCCTATATTTATAAAGACGTTCAAGTAAAGGATAAGAAGAAAAATTACCGTGTCGGCGTGGTCTCGAAAAAAGGCAAAGCAGTCAGCCATGGACGCAGCATCTCCATGTATGACAACCAGACACAAAGCAAAGTCGTGACCATCGATTCGTCGTTGGCAAAAGACCTGTTCGGTACAGCAAAAAGCGCGGTCGGACGCGGCTTTACGTTAGACAATCAAGTTTTCACTATCGTGGGGGTATTTCCATCTGGGATGGAAGAGACGATGTTCTCCATGGGCTCTACGAAAATCCAGATCCCTCGACAAACCTACGTCCATTTCTTTGGGAATGAACGCTACACAAGCTCGGTCGTCCTGACATTAGCAGACGGCAGTCAGTTGAACAAAGTCGCTGACAAAGCCATCAAAAAACTGCAAGACGCCGGAGCGATGCGTCAGCAAGGGGAATACCAAGTATCCAATATGGCGATGATGACAGATGGGATCAGTGAGGTTTTAAGCAGTATTACACTCTTCATCAGCGCGGTAGCAGGGATCTCTCTCTTCATCGCAGGGGTCGGTGTCATGAATATGATGTATATCTCCGTTTCTGAGCGAACAAAAGAAATCGGGATACGTCGGGCATTAGGGGCAACGCGTGGCGCGATCCGCCTGCAATTCTTGCTGGAGGGCATGACCTTGACACTTGTCGGCGGGATCATCGGCTATCTTCTCGGGATGATCGTGGCCTATGCGATCGGAAATGTCATGGATATCTCGGTATCCGTGGATTTGTTTACAGTTTGTTTAGCAGTCGGCGTTTCAAGCGGAATCGGGTTGGTATTCTCAGTGATGCCCGCCTCTGAAGCAGCGAAGAAAGATTTGATCGATATCCTTAGATAAATAGGTCGAAAAAGCTATCGGTCTTTCGCTAGAAATCGAGAGCCATTTCAATCAGCTATAAGGAATAAAAAAAGAGTGTCCTCATCATCCAGTCTAGGCTGTGATGATGAGGACACTCTTTTTATTGGTTATTTACGTTGTTGCTTCCCGGAGTTACGTCCGTTGGCATTTTTGTTTTTATTTTTGTTCTTAGGCTGTGACACTTGTTTTTGTTGTACGGGCTCAGCCTTTTTGATTGGCTTCGTTACTACTTGTTTGGGTGGGTTCTTCTTCAGATCTTCTTGGATCTTCGCTTTGATACGAGGACGCATCAAGACATTGGTGATGAAGGTTTGGATACAACTGAAGATACCGCCGACTACCCAGTACAATGCCACCCCAGCAGGTGAGGTGAAGGACATGAAGACGATCATCAATGGTGAAGCGATCATCATGCTGCGCATCGTTTTCTTTTGTTCTTCCGGCACACCGATCAGTGAGATGTAGCCTTGGAGCAAGTAGGCGATCCCTACGACGACCACGAGAGCGATACTTGGTTTTGCCAAGTCGATCCCTAAGAAGGTCGAATGTTGGATACCTTGAGAAAAACGTGCCGTGTAATACAACGCGGAGAAGATCGGCATTTGGATCAGCAACGGCAGACAGCCCATGCCGCCCATCATGCTGACATTGTTTTCCTTGTAGACAGCTTGCATTTCACGCTGTGCTTCCATTTGTTCTTCTTGCGTCGTTGCTTGTTTTACTTTTGCTTGAGCTGCGTCGACCTGTGGTTTGATCGATTGCATTTTTTCCGATTGGACCAGTGATTTCTTAGATTGATTGATTCCCAAAGGCAAGATGATCAAGCGGACGATGATCGTTAATACAATGATCGCTAATCCGTATGACCAGTTGAAGTTTTGAACCATCCAATTAAGAAAGTTCTCCAATGGCACAACGAGCATTCGATAGACAAGACCTGATGTATCTGGGGTACCATCACTATTTGATTTAACACAGCCTGATAATAGTAAAAGAACGCCCAAGAGGCCGGAGCCTAAGAGCCAATTTTTAAATTTTGTCATTTATTTCTTCCTCTGCTAATAAAAATTTATACAGGAAATACTATACTAGATAACTCAAGCCTTTTCAATGAAATTCGAGGAAATCAGGGAACCTTGTCATTTTTTTAATAGACCACCCGAAATTGATCGTAGTCCTTGATCCCAGGGTCTTCCGATTGGCTGATATGTGACACTTTCGCAAAAGGATTTTGCGGGTGCTCCAGCTTCTCTAAAAACTGAGCCATCTGATCCTCTGTTCCAACAGCTTCGATCGTCACACTGCCGTCCTCTTCATTTTTCACCGTACCGGTCAAGCCGATCTCAAGGGCAAGCTGATAGGTGGTATAGCGGAAGCCCACGCCTTGCACACGTCCGGTAACATTTATATGCTTCTTCATATGAAACCCTCCTGATTCTTTTTTTCTCTTATTCACTATGATAACGACTTTTGCTGGTTGATACAAGAATTCGCGTGCTATAATGGCAGACGGAGCCATATGTTAGAAAACAACTAGCTAAAAAAGTGGAGGAAACAGTTTGAAAGAGATCCAATCAACTAAAAATACCCTTATCAAAGAAACCAAAAAATTATTGCAAAAAAAATACCGTCAACAAAGCCAAACCTATTTATTGGAAGGCTTCCATCTGATCCAAGAAGCGCAGGCCGCAGAGGTGGTCTTAAAAGAAGTTTTCATCAGCCAACGCGGACTGAATGAATGGTCTGAATGGATCGAAGCCCATCTGACAGATTATTCCCTTGTTTCTGACGATGTACTGAAGGCCTTGTCTAGTCAGCCTACACCCCAAGGCATGATCGCTGTCGCGGAGATGCCGCAAGAAGAAGACGATGAGTTTTCAGGTGCTTGGTTGCTATTGGACAATGTGCAAGACCCCGGCAATGTTGGGACCATGATCCGCACAGCCGATGCGGCAGGGTTTTCAGGCGTCCTTCTAGGGCAGGGGAGCGCCGATCTATACAATCCAAAGACCTTGCGCAGCACACAAGGAAGCCTCTACCATCTGTCTGTTCGAAGCGGTGACCTTTCCGCCATCATTCCTCAGTTTCAGGAGAAGGGCTATCCAGTGGTAGGCACAGCCTTGGACAAACAAGCCAAAGACTACTTATCCGTTGAGAAGATGAGTGATTTTGCCTTGGTCATGGGAAATGAAGGTCAGGGGATGTCGCCCGAACTATTAGCCATGACAGACCAAAATGTGTACATTACAATTAAAGGAAAAGCTGAATCTTTAAACGTTGGAATCGCGGCTGGCGTGTTAATGTTCCACTTACTTAAGTAAAAATTCACATTTTGGTAATCGATATTAAGGAACTGTTAAACTTTATTCACAAACTCATGGAAGCCTATTCAATGAATCTGCCACGTGCTATACTATTTGACAGAGACAAAGAAAAGGGGCTTTATATCCATGACAGAAAACTGGCGTGATGATGAAGAATACGTTTCTTATATAGAAGATTTATTAGCTACCGAAGAGGTACAAAAATTAGCAAATTACATCCAACACATGCATTCAACACGGTTGGAACACTCAATCAGTGTTTCTTATAATAGCTACAAATTAGCAAAACAATTCAACGGCGATGCTAGAGCCACTGCTCGTGCAGGTCTACTACACGATCTGTTCTACTACGACTGGCGCACAACGAAATTCGACGAAGGATCGCATGCCTACATGCATCCACGAATCGCTGTTAAAAACGCAGAAAAAATCACGGAGTTGTCAGACTTAGAACGTGATATTATTATTAAGCACATGTGGGGCGCAACGATCACTCCCCCTAAATACAAAGAAAGCTACATCGTAACGATGGTCGATAAATACTGCGCCATCAAAGAAGCCGCTGTGCCGATAGTAGACCGCTTCAATTCCTACAAAGCACGCTTGAAGAAAGAGTGGAACTAACAGAACAATTCCAGGCACCAAACAAAAAATTGTTTGGTGCCTTTGTTTTGCCAGTTTTCCTTCCTGCTTCAGCAGGTTAGGAAAATGGTATGCGTACGAAGAACCCTCATTTTTCAGGTTTTTAGAAAAATGGTATGCGTACGAAGAACCCTCATTTTTCAGGTTCTCAGAAAAATGAATACCTATTATATAAGTCAGCGATCAGATAAATTTTCGCAGTAATTTCCCTCGGAACGGGTATTCTTGAACGTATTCTTCGTATTTGAGCGAAGGGTTTAGTAGAATGGAGTATGTGGACGAAGGTGGGAAAATCTTTTTTTTCCATGCCCTTTGTAAGACGGAAAAAATGTAAGGGCTCTTTTAGGTAAAACAGTTTATCAACTCGTTTTATCGTTCATTGGTATTGGCCGTGACTTAATTTAGATTGTAAGAAAGAGAGGAACAAAGTGATCAAACCAAATATAGCAAAGCAGTTAGTTTTTGCCATCGTCGGAACATTTATCGCCGCGGTGGGGGTCCGATTGATCGTCGTCAGCGGATTGGGAGCAGACGCGATCAGCACATTGGTGTTAGGAATCCTTCAGCATGTCTCCCTACAGTTCGGCACGGTGAGTATGATGTTCAGTGGGATCGTCTTAGTGTTCATCTTTTTTTATGATCGAAAAATGATCGGTATCGGAAGTATCATCAATAGCTTTGGACTCGGTTTTTGCCTGAATCTCTTGGATGGGATGGGGATCTTGCATACGATTCCTGATGGGCTGGGCTATCCGTCGATCATCGCGGGATCGATCGTGTTCGGCATCGGGACGGGGATCTATCTACTGGCGGATGCTGGATCAGCGGCGTATGAATGTTTGATGGTCTTGATGAAGCGATTGCTGAAGAGCTCGGTGAAGGTGGCACGGATCGTCTTAGATGCCATCATCTTTTTGGCGGGCTTCCTGTTAGGCGGACATATTGGCTTTGGGACGCTGATCGTATTATTATTGATGGGCCCTTCGTTGGAAATGACCTTGAATCACTTGCCAAAACTGAAGTTTTTCCGCGTACAGCAAGCAAAATAAAGCAAGGAAGCGATTTTTTCCTAGTAACCGAATGGGTTATTTGCTACAATGAATAAGGTTCATTTTATAGTAGAGAGGTGCGAATGATTTCTTGCTCCGGCAGAAAAAAAAGCGCATACGAAGAACGATCCATCGAATGAAACGATTCGAACAGATAAAAATAGGAATAGGAGTGCTTATTAATGATTGCAGCAAGCGATTTACGTGCAGGGATGACTTTTGTTCAAGGAGACAAATTGATCAAAGTGTTAGATGCCAGCCACCACAAACCTGGTAAGGGAAACACCGTTATGCGCATGAAATTGCGTGACGTTCGTACAGGTTCAACTTACGATACGACGTTCCGTCCAGATGAAAAATTTGAAAAAGCGATGATGGAAACGAAGCCTGTTCAATATTTGTACAGCCAAGATGACATCGCGATTTTCATGGATCTAGAAACCTATGAACAATACGAAATTCCAATTGCGACAGTTGAAGAAGAAATGAAGTATTTACTTGAAAATATGGAAGTAAAAATCCAATTTTACGGTGAAGAAGTGATCGGTTTGACATTGCCGACGTCCGTTGTTTTGCGAGTGGTTGAAACTCAACCATCCATCAAAGGTGCGACAGTTACTGGTTCAGGCAAACCTGCGACCATGGAAACAGGCTTAGTCGTGAACGTTCCTGACTTTATCGAAGAAGGCGAAATGCTGGAAATCAACACTCAAGAAGGTACGTACCAAAAACGCGCAAATAAATAATCAAGAAAAGACCATGATCGCTGGGAGGACTTCCAAGAGGAGTCGACGCACGCGGTCATGGCTTTTTTATGTCAAAATAGAAAATGACACCTTTACTAGAAACGCTGCGAATTCCCCTGGAAAACAACGCTACAAATTGTGACATAGCTGCTATGACACGATTCATAGCGTAATAAAGGGACATTCATACTCTATACTTTTAATAGGTCAGGAGGACGATCATGGATATAGGATCAAAATTAAAAGAACATCGAACAACGAGAAATTTAACGCAGGAAGAGGTGGCGATGAAGCTGAATGTTTCCCGAACGACAGTTTCAAGTTGGGAAACGGGACGCACATTTCCTGATATTGAAAAGCTCGTTTATTTAAGCGATCTGTATGATCTCTCCTTAGACCAATTAATCAAGGAGGAGCCGGTGATCATGGAAACCATTGTGACAGAAAGAAAAAAATTAGGACGCTACAAGATTCTTAAGAGTATAGGTCTTGCTTTGGTGGCATTATTTGTACTCTACAATCTCTATTGGTTCACAGCAGTCTATCCCAGAAATCAAAAGTTGAAGGATTGGGATAAGACGGAAGCAAATAATTATCTTCATAAAGGAAAGCATACGTTTCAGGCTCATGACCTTCGCTATCTAGAGCCGCTGCACAATGGCAATATCCCTGTTTCTACCTATCGAGGGAGCGCCTTCGATGTAGGTATCGATGGAGATTACGTCTATGTAGGTCTTTATGGAAACGCCGATCGCATGAAATTAGATGTTCCAAAGTCGACAGATTTTACTCTGCGCTTCAAAAGAAACGAAAGAAATCCTTCTTATGAAAAAGTAAGTGGGGGTACACCACCAAGTGAAGCGAAGAAAATTCTAAAGGAACATGCCAAAGAATTTAATGAAGACCTCCGCGCGGTTCAAGCTGTCTGGGATAGTGTCAATAATAACTAATACGATCACCGCTGGTAGAAAACCTCACGGTATTTTCTATCAGCTTTTTCGATCAATGAAACGTACGCACGATGTCTTGGATGTCTCGATTGATTTTATTTGGTGCGATGTATTTTCGCCCTTTCGCAGTAAGGCTGTCACGAGCAAAGATCGTCGCGCTTGCCGTCAAGCACCCTTTTGAGCAGCAGTGGATGACTTTTCTGAATTCGTCATATTCAAATTGGAAAAAACTGCTGGTGAGATTCAGATGATCCGGGCGGAAGGTGTAGCAGTGGTCGTTAAGATCTTCAGAAAAGGGGTGCAGACACCCGGGACAGATATGCCATTTTCTCCCGTGTACTCTATAGGAGCTTTCTATGTACCGCTTTTGTTGAATGCGTAAAAGTCTCACAGGATACAGACTTTTTGTAGGAAAATTGTTATTCAAAAAGATTAATTGATCAATGGATTGCTGATCTTCAAAGGATTCAAATCGTGTGGGAATACTCGTAGTGAATTGAAGCATTGTCTTTTCCTCTTTTCTAATAGTTACACTAATATAATAAAAAGAAAGCATCTCTAAAAAAGAAGGGTCCCATCCAAGAGGGATGAACAAGAAGTTGAGAGCAGGTTGCTAAGGGTCGTAACAACCTAATATTAAGGAGTAATTCCTCTCGAATGAGAACAGCCTATATCCGTTTTCATATAGGAAGGGCAACAAAAAATAGCCTCAATTCTTAATAAAGATACTTTCTAAAATAACTATAGCAAAAAAAGATTGCGGTGTGAAATTCCTTTTTTTACAAAATAACAATCGTTATTAAATTATTTTTTTTTAACTCTGCATTAATAGAGACAATACAGATCTTTTTTTCAGTCGTCAGGGATCGTGCCCCCGCAGCAAATGATTGACGAGGGCAACGATCAGCCCCACAAAGAGGGGAGCGAGGACATAACGAATAAGCTCACTCAAAAGGATCACCTCCTTTCACGAGTGGGGAGGGTGACGACGAGAGAGGCTACCTGCACGCAGCACTAGTGAGACGAACAAAGATTACGTTAGAGACCTTACTCGCGTCTATCTGGTGAAGAGTCGGGCTCTTCCTTGTTTTTCTTCCGTCGAAACAGACGATCCAGCAGTTTTTTCCGCGGCTTCTTCTCAGTCGGCGTCGCTTGGTAGAACGAAGCTGTCTGTACAGAAGACTCACTACAGGAAGTTGTGCATTCATTACCTATGGGCATAACGTTTTTTATTAATGACGGTTGGTTAATCGTCGTAGTGTCCGCGAGTACGACCGCTGGCACTTTCGGGCGCTCCACGGGCATAGGAAGCTGTGGAACCAATGCTTCAGGAAGCGGAGCAAGCTCTTGAGCCGCTGCCACAGGAAAGCAAGGCACGTCAGGTTCAAAAGAATCCTCTTCCTCCGAAATGTCTGTTGCGCTGTCGAAAATAGGAGAGATTTTTTTCGTTACCAATTTGCCGGATACCACAGAATCAAAGAGTTTTACGCCATCCTTTTCAAAAATGTCTAAGGTCGTCAAGAGTTCGCAGGCTGCTTTCATTTCTTGCGGCGTCAAGCTGGTATCGACGTCTCTATAGGTCCAGTTATGTGTGTGTCCTTCACCATCTGCGAAGGTCGTTACTAAATTTGTCGTCTCAATACTCATGTCAAAGTTCCTTTCTCTTAGTTTATTTGTGTGCACAGGTAGATAGAATGATCTCACGGTTCGTTGGTTTCTTCGGGACGAACAAGGGAAATCAAGGAACGAACAACTGTCTTGGCTTTTTCTACATAGTCTCTAGCAGGAAACATCTTCATCCGCAGCGCCCGCCATTCAGGCGCCATGAAGTAATCCTGGAAATAGTAGAAGAAGCGTTTCATCGTGCGGGTGGCTTTTGTATTTAAGAAAATGTAGCGAACGAGATCCTTCAGAACATGGGCAAACTCTTTCGCTCCCAGTTGATGTCGCACGCGTAATGCCAAGATATAATGAAGCGTTTTGGTGCTGTTTTGAGTCAATTGATAGAACCACGTGATCCGGTTCTCCAATGTTTCTAATTTCAAAGTGAATAGCTGGCGATGATCGAGTGCCAAGTCCTTCATTCTCATCGAATCTCATCCTTCCTTTTCTTAATAGAGGGGAGCGGGGAGCATCCGCTCGACCTCCTGGTGATTAGCCTTTAAAAATTTCTTGTTCCGTCGTTTCGACATAAGCGGCGCTGTCAACTGTATTGAATAGGAAAGCATCGTCCTTTTTGAAGAGCTTCAGGTCGCCTAAACGTCCTAGCAAGCCTTTGATCTCAGTCGGTGTTTTCGTCGTTGTTGGGTTTTCCAAGCTCCAGGTCTGTACTTTTCCAGAGCTGGTTTTGAATTTCGCGACAAGTTTTTTCATTTCTTCTTCCTCCTTTATAGGTTATTTCACGTAGCGTGTTTGCGTCGTTAAGATCGCGCTGTCCAAGTAGCTGTCTTCCGCGGACAATTCCGTTAAGATCTCACCCAATTCTAGGATGGCTTCCTCTGACGGATCATCGATCACATGTTGAAAATTGACCTTCTTCATCTTTTCTAATCCCTGGTCGATATGGACCTGTAATTTGCTGCCTAATTTTTGAAGCATCGTTGTTTCCTCCGTTTCGATTTTTTGTACCGGCCGGTGACTACAAGATAGAGGATTTTCCCAAAAGAAACAAATCGCAAAATGACCGCCTCCCCCCCTAAAATGACTCGTTTTGGGGGTAAAAAGGCCCTTTTTTGGCAAAAACAGGTCAAATTGGGGGGAGGGGGAGTCAATTTGCCATTTGCGTTTGCCGTTGATTTTCTATAAAATAAAAGGTTTTGGCTAAAAATGGACAGGAACACAAAAAACACAGAAAGCGAAGAAGTTCCTTCACTTTCTGTGTTTCTTCTAGTCATTAGTACCAGCCGATCCTATCGACCGCTTCACGATTTTCGATCAGATCATTGCAATGGTAAAGAGAGTAAGCTTTATTATAGAGCCGATTCAGCTCGCCGATGGGGGTGCGGAAATACTGCAAGCTCAGCCGTCCCCGTAGGACTTTCGCAAAAGGCGTGTCTGGCAATTCTAAAAAATCAAGCGGTGTCGTGCCCTTCGTGATAAAGTGAAAATGCCCGCGGCGCATCGTTGCCAATACCAGACAAGCCACCTCAGCATTACTGATGATCCGCCGCCGATGGATCGGTACGGTGAGCTTCGGTCCATTTTCGATCGCCACATAATAGGACTCCTGCATCTTTTTCAAGTCTACGATCTTCGCAGGATTCAGCCAAATCGTGGTTTCCGACCCCTCCAAAGGAAACAAGGCAAAGAAGGCACAGACCCACGGGAACTTATATTTCCCAAAATTCCCATTATTTTTCAGACAGCGAGAAAGAATCTTGTATTCAGGGAAACAATGGGCCGACGCAAAATGACGCAACGTCTTCTGCGGATTCATCTGACTAAAGGAGATCCCTTCGTCGGAAAAGATCAACGCCCCCGCCTCTCTCGGACTCGGAATGATACAGTTGATGACCTGAACCTTCAACGGATCAAACGATGTAGCGCTTTCATAATAATGCTCCCACAAACTCGACCATACCTTATCCTCTAAAACATCCAACCTTTTACTCGTATTCATATACATCCTCCTTTAAGCACCTTCTCTGTGCTCACCTAAAACTATACTCCACAAAACCAAAAATTTGTTTTTTTATTTTTTAATTGAAAATTAAAGAAAACACAAAAATGAACGCGCGCTGATATTTATACACGCGTTCACCTCCAATTTTCCGTTAACCGATCTCGTAAAGAATAAACGAACAATTTATTAGTAATCAAGAAATATATTTATAATATTTAAGAAAAATGCTAAAATAATTTGTTGGCTAGGATTACTATTGGCAGAAGTATTTTCAAGTATTATTACTTAGTCTTACAAAAAACTAGAAAAACCCTAAAATCCTTGGTGTGAAAAGGATCTCAGAGTTGGTTGACAATCAGTGACGGCTCATTTATAAAGTTATTTAAAATAACAAAACCTCTTTTAAAAAAATAGTTAATATTAGAAAAAAATTAGTCTTATAAGAAAAACGTCCATAAAATAAGCGTTTTCTCAGAAAATGAAAAAAGATTTCCTCAAAATTTCCGCCTTATTTTTTAAAAAAACGTCCTTTATTGATTCTTTATCCGATTAATTTTGTCATTTGCGTGGAGGCGTGTCCTAAAAGCGCACTAACAGAAGGAATATCGCGATTTGCTTCTAAACAGCGCGTCGCAAATGTATGGCGCAACTGATGAAAATGAATCGTAGATAGCCCTGCTTTTTTTCTGACTTTGTGAAAATGATAAGTGAGGAGTCGAGGCTCGCATGGTTGTCCGTTCGTAGAGAAAACAAAGCCGCCTCTTGAACTCTTTTTATGCTTGAGCAGTAACTTCTTTAATGTTGGTCCAATAGGAATCACTCGCACAGATGCCTCTGTCTTTGAGTCTGTAAAGACCAATTGTGTCCGTTTTTCCACCTCATTGATTGCTTGGATACGTTGATATGTGTGTTGTACATGAATAAGATTCGTGTCAAAATCAATGTCCGACCATTTGAGCGCCGCAATTTCCCCGATCCGCATTCCAGAATGTAAGGCTAATAAAACGGGGATGCCGTAGCCTCGTTTTTCATTGGCAGCTACGTCCATGATTTTTTTCTGCTCGTTCAGTGTCAATGCACGAACTTTCGTTTTCTTCACTTTTGGAATCTTGATCTCAGAGAATGGATTAGATGTGATCTTTCTTAATCGCTTCGCATGGTTCAAGCATTTGTTCAGTATTCTAAAAACTACTTGAATCGTTGATCTAGCAAGCTTCTTTTGTAGTCTTCCCAACAACTCTTTTCCCGTATCCAATGTGATCTCGTTCAATGAAACATCTTGGATCATCGGAAAAACATATTTGGTCAATTTATAATAATAACTAGAAAAAGTCGAAGGTTTGACCTCTCCTTTTATTTCTTCCAGCCAATTGATCGTCCATTCCTCAAACGTTTCCGCCGAGCTTCCTTGGACTTCCTGCAATGTTTGGTATTTGATTTTTAATGGATACAGCTTCTGTTTGACTTCAGTGTAGCTTTTCCCGTAAACATACCCGTATTTTATCCTTCCATTGATTTTCCGACCCTTCGGAAATCGGCCTTCCCATCGGCCATCTTTTCGTAAGTAAATGTTCTCGCCTTTTCTCACTATTTAATTCCTCCTAAATTTGACGGCTAAATAGACGGTTTATTTTATCCGAATATCTCAAATAAATCTCAAAAACCCCCCAGAAACAAATAATGATTAAGCGTGTTATTTTTCGTTATTTAAAATAATTGTTTTAAATAACGAAAATGGTTGTTACTAATAATTGGATTATAATAGGTTTACAGATTAATTCAAAAACGCTAGATAAATAAGTTGAATAATTTTTTTGATTCTAATTGTTTTTAGTTTTTTGTAAAACAATATCAAAAGAATGTAGAGGAACCATTTCAAAAAAGGAAAGCATCAATAAAAGTAATTACAAAAAGCCAAACTTCCATCTTCGAAAGTTTGGCTTTTTGTATTGGCTACAACGCGCTCTCATGTTTCATCAGCTCTGGGTAATATTCGAACTCTTCGAATAGCTGTGGATCGTAATCAATGAAGCGATTGACCCAATTCTTTGCTTCAAAGAAGTCGAGAATGGCTTGGTCTGCGGGCTGGTAAGGGATATTCAAGAATGCGGTCAGTTGGCTCAGGTCTGGGCCGATCATAAAGACGTTTCTTGGATCGTACATCCGGTAAAATGGCAGCATCTCATTGGCGGTAACCAATTTTTTCTGCAGGTAAAGGGATTCAAAGGTTCGAAGGGTCACGCCGTATTGACCGGATCGGAGAATCTCCAAGATCCCTTTGCTGCTTTTGACGAGCTTCAGGTAGTCTGAGTAGGGCAAGTAGCCGTCTTGTTCATTGCCGCGTTTCGGCAGTATATGATAAAAGGTGGACAGGCCAAGCGACTCGAAGCGGTCCTTTAAAGCCATGGCTTGTTCTCTGCGTCCATTGTCGTTCGCACCAAAAAAGATGTCGTAGTCTGTATCATGGAAGGGTTCTCCGACAGATTGTGTGTAAAAGGAACTATTGTGCTTCAATCCGAGGTCTCGTGCTTCTAAGGGATCGAAGTGATAGATCTCATCAATGGCAGGCTCTTTTTGAGCGGCATTTAATTTTCGATAGTGTTCCAACTTGAAATGATTCCAGAAAAATAAAACGATTTTTGCTTTTGTGAAGGGGCGAATACGCTCTGCCATCGCGGGTTCAAAGCCGTAGTCTAAAAAGATGATCAATTGAAACTCTTTCAAGTAATGACGTAAATAGTCATTGCTGGCGGTGAGCAGTTCTTTCCCTGAACAAACACTCATTTCTGATATGGCAGGGAAAAAGTATAGTGAACGGTCTTTAGGGACGATCAAAACATCTGAATTTTTCATTTTTCTCCCAGCTTTCATATTGGATTTTTCATAGCATAGCGCTTTCCAAAATGAATAGCGATAATTATGCTTGAGAAAAATAACACAAAAATGGAGACTGTCTATGGGATGAGACAGTCTCCAAAAGGAAAATTCGTGTGAAGTAAATAACTACATTCATTTAAATATAATAAAATTCTAAAAATTAATGGGCGCGATTAAAGCGTGAGATCCACTGTTTGTAAGGCAAGACACCGCCTAAGAAATAGGTGATGATGGCTTGGATAGGTATCCAGATCACGGTCTTGATCAAACGTGGTGCCCAGATCATCCAGCTAGTCAATGGCACATGGTACATCAATGCCAGCCATAGCGGCGTCAAGATCAAATTGATCACGACCGTCGTTACTAATACAGACTGAATCGAATTTTTCCATGTAATTTCTTTCTTATAAAAGAAGTATCCGTAGATGGCTCCTTCAAGAAAGGCATTGATGGTGAAGCCGATGAAAAATGGGGCCTTTGCGAAAAGCGACATTCCGATAAAATCAGCAATGACCGAACCGATCCCTGTCCAGAATGGACCGAAGAGCATGCCCATAATGATCTCTGGGATAAAGGTAAAGCTGACTTTGACAAATTGCGTCTCGATTCCTAGGATTCGGGACAAAGTGACCATCATGGCGATCAATAGCGCCATCGTTGTGATGCTTCTAGCATCGAGGTGTTTCTTCATTTCTAGCATCTCCTTATAGAGCTGCTACATTCTTCATGCAGCGAATGCGAAAATAAAACCGCAGACAAAGTCTTTCGTCCAAAGGGCAACATCCCATCCCTCCGGCACTTGACGCTTTATTTCCTACTCTGATTTATTTTCGGGGGAGATCCCCCGAAAAAAATACTAGCATAGAAAGAGGCAGTATACAATCTTTTCATTCTGAAGAAAAAAGTACTCAGGAATTTTTTTTTTGCGAATAAAGAAGGGTAATTTTTCGCCTCATTTAGAGGTATGATAGATTTACAACGATTATTAGGAAAGAGGGCAGAACATGGCGATCAAACCTTTGGGAGAAAGACAATTATTTTCCATGAAGCGTGGGAACCTTGAAAAGAGGATCAGTCAGTATTATTCGGAGACCCACGATACGGAATCAGTGGTGGAATATGGGGTGGCCGTTCTTTTATTCAATGCCATCACCATGGACAATTATTCGTTCGTCTGCAAGGACTTATTAAAAGAACTCTTTATGACAGCGGAACCGACAGATCATTTGCGGGACTATTGTCTGTATTTCTATGATTTTTTTACCTACGATGAATGGGAAGTGGTGCGGGATCGATTATTTAAGAACCGCAGGGAATTTTCTGAGTGGACCCGTAAGATTCGTCCTGAGACAGCAGCCGTTCGAGCAGCGGCGGCGCCAACGAACAAAAGAAAAATCTGGCTCTATGAAAATTACTTGAGCGAATCGGATCGTTCCGAGAATGAGATGGAACGATATAGCTATGCGTACCATGCTGCTTTCAGAGATGAAAATGGACGCAAGATCGTACAAAAATTTCGGAACGCGGATGTCGGTATGTCGAACGACCGTTATTTTATCTTGCTGACGACACTGATGCGGCTAAGTATTTTTCAAAAGAATGGCATTCGTCGGTTCCATGAATTGGAGTTTCGCAAATGCGGGCGCATGTCGATCATGGAGTTTTACGCAGATGAAGACGATGATGAAGCATTTTTGAAGCGGAGAAAGGCGAAGGCCAAAAAAGAACAGGAAGAAGCGCAATAATCAAAGAAGCAGGAGGGCGATCCCTTCCTGCTTCTTTGTTATTAAAAAAGTTTCTACTATATTAATAGACGATTTCTTTTGGATCAGAATGTGCGAGCACGAATTCCTTGAAATTAATGACGGCGGGTGTCAGATAGGCTTCTTTATTGGTGACCAAATAGAAGGAGCGATCGAGCATCACATTTTTCAAATGGATCGTTTTTAGCGGCAGGTGCTTCAAAATGTACATATTCGGCACGACAGCAATACCGAAGCCTTGACTGACCAGGCCTGCGATGACTTGATCCACCGTCACTTCATAGACGATATTATAGCTGCAATTATTTTTTTTGAAGGTTTCGTCGATCACATTTCGCAAGCCGCTGCTTTTACTAAATCCGATCTGTTCATAGGGCTGCGTTTGCTCCAAGTAGATCGCATCGAACTGGGCCAACGGGTGATCCAAGGGTGCGATGACGACCAGCTCCTGACCGGCAATGGGCAAGAACTCTACGCTGGGTTCGTCCGGCAGATAGGAAGAGATCCCAATATCGTAGTGCATATTTTTGATGCCATCCACGATCTCTCTAGTGACGCCCGAAGAAGTGTGAAAGTCAAAGAGAATTTCTTTGTCGGGGTTCGCGTCATGGAAGTCACGGACTAATTTTGGCACAAAGGTGGTGCCTAGAACAGGTAAGAAGGCGAAGCTGATAAACCCGCTGCCCTTACTGATCTTGGTGACGGTCTCGATCCCATCGTCGAGTGTTCCTAATGTACGGGAGACATAATCTTGAAAAATCATGCCGGGCTTGGTCAATACGACATTCCGGCCTTTTTTTTCAAACAGCGTGATCCCAAGTTCGTCTTCAAGAGAGGCGATCGCGTTGCTCAAGCTGGGCTGTGTGACGTTCAAGAGTTTGCTGGAGCGTGTATAATGCTGCTCACGGGCCAGCACATCAAAATATTTTAAATGCTGTAGATTCATAGCTCTTCTCCTATGTATATGATCTTTTTTATAAGTATAGCAAAACCTATATCTTTTACCTATAGATTCTACGAGAAAAACCAATTAGAATTTTGAAATGCTGCACGTTAAAATGAAGGCAAGATTTGATTGTGAAAGCCGATACATTATGAAAGGTACGGATTTCGCAACAAAAAAAGCTTTCATACATTAGGAGACTGCAGCTCTGCATGTGAAAGAAATAACTTTTAGAAAATTCGCTATAATTTTAGGAGGAAATGAAATGAAAAAGGTACCATTGACGATCAGCTCTTATACATTAGGTATGGAAATTGATTTTGAAGAACGGGTAAAAATCGCAAAAGCAGCAGGCTTTGATGGCATCGGCTTACGTGCTGAAACGTATATGTTGGCAGTGAAACAAGGTTATTCAGATGACCGCATGTTGGAAATCTTAGAAGAAAACGATATGAAAGTCACAGAAGTGGAATACATCACTTTATGGGCAGACCCTAATAAGACTCAAGAAACGCCTGAGACATTGTTACAGCAATTCAAAGAACAAACGGTGTATCATATGGCGCGTCTGTTCGGCGTAGGGCATATCAACTGCGGCTTGATGGAGAAATATCCGGCAGAAGTTCATATCCAAGCCTTTAAAGAATTGTGTGCACGGGCGAAGGAATTAGTGATCGGCTTAGAATTTATGCCTTACAGTGGTGTACCAGATTTAGCAAGTGCATGGAATATCGTGAAGGAAGCAGGCTGTGACAACGGCATGTTGATCCTAGATACGTGGCATTGGGCACGTGCTGAAACATTAGCAGAAGATTTAAAAGATGTTCCAGCAGAAAAAGTTGTTTCTGTTCAAATCTGTGATGTGTTAGAACGTCGCTACCCAGATACGATCTTACGTGACGAATCAATGCATGACCGTCTATGCCCAGGAACTGGCTGGGGCGATACGGTTGGCTTCTTGAAAGCAATCAAAGAACACGGCATCGAGCCTCGCGTTATTGGGACAGAAGTTATTTCTGATCCGATCTTGAGCTTAGGCTATGAAAAAGCAGCACAAATGAACTACGACACAAGTATTGATGTGATCAAACAAGCGTGGCCAGAATTACTAGAAGATTAAAAAAAGGTGGATAAAAAAATGTTAGAAGGCGTATCAGGTAAAACACACTTATATGGATTGATCGGAAGTCCGGTTGGGCATTCAGGGTCACCAGCGATGTACAATTATGGCTTTGAACAATTAGGGATCGATGCTGTATACCTTGCGTTCGATGTACAAATAGAAGAAGTGGCACATGCGTTCCAATCCGTTCGCACATTCAACATGCCTGGCGGAAATGTCACGATGCCTTGTAAAGGTGAAGCGGCGAAATATATGGACGAATTATCACCAGCAGCTCAAATGGTAGGCGCCATCAATACCTTCAAAAATGAGGATGGCAAATTAACAGGGCATATCACTGATGGAATCGGCTTTGTCGATAACTTGAAAGCAAACGACGTTGATCCGAAGGGCAAGAAATTTGTCGTTATCGGCACAGGCGGCGCAGCGACAGCGATCCAAGTACAATTAGCGATCGAAGAAGCAGCGGCGATCGATATTTTCAATATCAAAGATGATTTCTTTGTTAAGGGAGAAGAAACTGTTGCACGCATCAAGAAATTCTACCCAGAATTGGCGGTAGCGATCCATGATCTAGGCGATGCGGATCTATTGAAGCAAAAAATCGCGGAAGCGGATGTCTTAGTAAATGGAACAACAGTTGGTATGGGCGCAGGCTCAACGAGAACACCGATCAGCGATACAAGCATGCTTCATGAAAAATTAATCGTCGCAGATGCGATCTATAACCCGCCGAAGACGCAATTGATCAATGACGCGTCAGCGAAGGGCTGTAAGACAGTTACTGGCGAAGGAATGTTGCTGGGACAAGGAAAAGCAGCGTTCAAGATTTTTACAGACCAAGAATTACCAGTTCGGCCGTAGGCGAATCTTTCCGTACATGCTGAAAAAAGGATGTACGGAAAGAAATTATACTAACACAAATTAGGAGTGTAGGGATGAGATCGAAAAAATATATCATGTCATTAGTGACAACTTACTTGTGCTACTTTACACATGGGATGCAAGCACTTATTCTTAGTCAAAATATGCCTTACTTTTATGAAAAATGGGGATACACGGATGCGACGGCTGGAGCTGCTGCCGTTTCGCTAGCAATTACTGCAACTGGTTTTGGTAAATTTATTTCTGTATGGATCGGCGGAGAAGTATCCGACAAGATCGGCCGGAAGAAAATGGCGATCGGCGGCGCGGTTCTGTATATCATCTGTTTTGCCGGCTTACTATTAAGTCCAAGCATGCTGATCGCTTCGATCTGTGCCTTCATGGCAGGTGTGGCGACATCTGGATTCTGGGATGCTTCATTGTACCCAGCCGTTCAAGAAGCTGCACCAAAATATTCAGGTTCTGCTTTGTTAGGGATCAAGTTGTTCGTTTCATTAGCCGGAATCGTTTATCCATTGATGGTAGTGAACTTCACTAACATGGGTTCTCCTCAATTAAGCGTGATCATTCCATTGGCGCTATCTATCGGCTGTCTGGTCTTAGCGGCATTC
This sequence comes from Enterococcus sp. 12F9_DIV0723, assembly GCF_002174375.1. Taxonomy (NCBI): domain Bacteria; kingdom Bacillati; phylum Bacillota; class Bacilli; order Lactobacillales; family Enterococcaceae; genus Enterococcus; species Enterococcus sp. 12F9_DIV0723. Next base: position 906,374 of record NZ_NIBK01000001.1, read on the forward strand.
TCACCATTCGCTTATGACGACATGATGAAGGGCGGCGGCGATCAAGAGGATTCAAGCGGCAGTCACTCCGATGCGATCAAACAAGAAATCGAAGCTGCTAAAGCAAAAATGTTAGTAAAACCAAATATTTTAGTCAATTTCATTACAATGTTCTATGCCTTCTTATGTATGTTCATCATGTATGGTGCACAGCAATACACGAAAGCTTTTGGCTTGAGCAATGCCGGCTTGACGGAACTTCAAGCGGCGGGCTTAACATCGATCTACACCTTTGGCGGGATCATCGCCGTTGTATTCTGGGCATTCATGATGGGTAAATTGCGTTGGAACCCATTAAAGGTTCTCGTGATCGATTCTGTCTTCACAGCGTTGGCCTTGGCGATCGTCTTACTGATCCGTCAGCCGGCAGTGATCTACATCGGTATCGCAGCATTAGGCTTCTTTGCCTCAGGTGGTGCGTTGCAAACAGGGTTAGGGCTGCGTCAGCTATTCTGCCCGGGACCAAAAGGAAGAAATACTGGGATCTACTATACGTTCATGGGATTTGCTAGTACCTTCTTGCCGTTCATCGTTTCTGCGATGACGAAATCAGTGGGTGAAAAACAAGCGATCTACATCATGATGGGCTTGCTTTTAGTGGCGGCACTTACAGCCACTGTTATGATGGTCTATCTGTTAGGGCAACACAAAAAAGTATTCGGCTATAGTGCCTTTGAAAAAATGCGTGATTAATTGCAGAGCAGAGGAGGTATGACTGAATAGAGTCACCTCCTCGTTCCGCGTCTTGCACCTGTTTTTACAACAAACAGAGAGACGTAATACGTGTTTCTGATCTAAGAATCAAATCGAACTGCATGGGTATCCGCGCAGTTCCTGTTGCAGCTCCAAAAAGAACCTGGTAAATGCACGTCTTTTTCGTGTATCATCAGTATCAACAGGTGTCCGTCGTTGGACGCTAGCTATTTTAGGAGGTCCTCATGGATATTTTAATTGGACTATTACTCATCTGTTCCTTCGCGGGAATGGTCATTTATTGTATTAAAGGACATAACTTGATGATCGGGTTTTTCATCATGGCTACGATTTGGACTTTTTTGCCGATCATCGGGAATCTACTGTCGCCTAATGCGGCCTTTGACGGATTGACGGTTCACGATATGCTGCGTCAGGTGTATCAAACGGCGCCTGAAAAATACGGCGCGTCGGTCATGAACATTTTCTTAGGGGCCTTCTTTGGGAGAATCCTCTTGGATACCGGTATCGCGGCCACGATCATTCGAAAAAGTGTCGAGCTTGGTGGAGACAATCCTGCGGTGATTCTCGCGATCGTGAATGTGATCAGCGGGTTTATCTTTACTTCGATGACAGGCGGCGGGTCCGTGATCGCGATCGCGGTGATCGTCTTGCCGATCTTGTTTTCCATCGGTATTCCAAAAGTGGTCGGATTCTTCTCCTTTACGGGGTCGGTCGCGGCGGGGATCTTTTTGAATCCCATCAATTTCGGGCAATACTCAGCCTTCTTTTTGAATTCCAATGGAGGACAAGAGTACACGTACAATGACTATTTTCCCTTTGGCATTTTGGCCTTTGCAGTAATGATCACCGTCGTTTCGTTGGCGTCAATGATCTATCTGAAAATGGAAAATCTTACGTATTCTTGGGCAGCGACCAAACAATCTGAAGTGGTGGATGCACCGGGGATCTCTTTGATCACTCCGTTCTTGCCTGTAGTGGGCGTGATCGTCTTTAAGCTGCCGGTCATTTTATGCTTTATCTTAGCCAGCTTATACGGACTAGGTGTCTGCGGCGGGCTGTCGGGGAACTTCAGAGAGATCTGTCGGACCATTTCTCGCATCTTTACCGAGGGTGTAAAAGATATGTCAGCGCTGATCGCTTTTTGGATCACCTTAGCGATGTTCAATGATGCGGCCGTCTATGCGGCACCTTATTTCCAAGAGATCATCGGCAGTTGGATTCCTTCATCGCCGTTGATCCTGTGTATCGCGTTTGGGATTTTAGCACCGTTGACTTGGTTCAAGGGCCCGCTTTCATTGATTGGTTCAGGCGCTGCCTTGCTGGCAGTAGTCAGTCAAACGACCAACTTTCCAACCACTTTCTTGTATCCTTTGTTTGCTTCTGTCCTGATCGGCATGGCTCATTTTGATATTACGATTTCTTGGAATGCTTGGGGATTGGGCTTCAATCGTATCAATGCAGTGGACTACATGAAAGTGGCATTGATTCCAGGAACAATGGTGGCATTGATTTTAGAAGTCGCAAACTTCTTCCTCAACAATCCACTTTAGAGTTAGAAGAGAGAATTTAGGAAAGGCAGGTCTCAACATGAAACGACGTGTTCGGATCGGGATCGATGTCGGCGGTACGCATACGAAAGCAGTAGCTATCGACAATGATACTCAAGAAATTATCGGGAAATCTTCCGTGAAAACGACGCATGACAGCGAGCAAGGTGTTGCTGAAGGTGTCGTTCGTTCCTTTTTGAAATGTTTAGAGGAGTTTGATATTGCGCCAGAGGAAGTCGTCTTCGTGGCCCATAGTACGACGCAGGCGACAAATGCCTTATTAGAAGGGGACGTTGCCAATATCGGGATCATCAGCACAGCGAAACCTGGGCTCGAAGGCTGGCTGGCACGACCGCAAACAAATTTGAAGGATATTGATCTAGGCACAGGAAGAAGTATCCACGTAATGTCGCGATTCATTTCGCAAAAAAATCTAACCGAAGAAGAAATCGCTCCGATTGTTGACGAGTTGCTGGCAGAAGGAATGGATGTTTTAGTCGCTTCTGCGGCATTCGGCGTAGATAATCTCAACTTAGAAGAAAAGATTGCAGCAGTTGCTCGCAAAAAAAATATTCCAGTGACACTTGCTTCAGAGATGACCAAGCTTTACGGACTCTCTCGGCGGACGCGAACAGCGACGATCAATGCCTCGATTTTACCGAAAATGCTGGAAACAGCGAATTCGACTGAGCGCAGTGTTCGTTCATCAGGGGTGGATGTTCCCTTGATGATCATGCGGGGAGATGGCGGTCTGATGGATGTTGTCGAGATGAAAAAACGTCCGGTACTGACGATGCTGTCAGGTCCGGCGGCAAGTGTGATGGGCGCGTTGATGTATCTGCGCACGTCTAACGGTATCTATTTTGAAGTGGGCGGGACCTCAACAAACTTAGGGGTGATCAAAAACGGTCGGCCTGTGATCGACTACTCGGAGATATCTGGGCATAAGACGTATGTGAATTCGTTGGATGTTCGAGTATTGGGTGTCGCTGGCGGCAGTATGATCCGTGTGAATAAGAGCGGTGTAAAGGATGTCGGCCCCCGCAGTGCGCATATCGCTGGCTTGGAATATGCTGTTTATACACCGGAAGAAGAAATCGTCGACCCTCAACTGGAGCTTTATTCGCCGAAGGAGGGGGACCCGGAAGACTATGTTGCCATTCGCTTAGCAAATGGGAAACGCATCACGATAACCAATTCTTGTGCTGCCAACGTATTGGGCTATGTGACGGATGACGATTTTTGTTACGGAAACGTCGCCTCTGCAAGAAAAGCGATGGCACCTTTGGCTGACTATCTCAATGTGTCTATTGAAGATGTCGCGCATCAGATATTGACCAAAGCAGTCGAGAAGATCGAGCCTGTGATCCAGTCATTAGCAAAGAAATATCAGCTTGAGAAGAACCAAATGACGTTAGTCGGTGTCGGCGGCGGTGTCGCTGCCTTGATCAAGTATGCGGCTGAACGGATGGCCCTCAACTATAAGATACCAGAAAACGCGGAGGTTATTTCCTCGATTGGAGTGGCATTAGCGGCTGTTCAGGATGTCGTTGAGCGAATCGTGCCTAGTCCGACGAAGCAGGATATCCAAGCAATCAAACAAGAAGTGACCGATATGGCGATCGAGAGTGGTGCAACGGAGGACAGTGTCGAGGTCCATATCGAGATCGATCCTCAAACACAAAAAATCACTGCCCGCGCCTCAGGATCGACCGCGGCACAGGCAACGGAACTTCAAAGTGCAGCAACTGAAGCGGAGGCACGAGAGATCGCGATCCAGGACTTCCGATTGCCCTCTGATCAAGTCAGATTATTGGATACGACAGATCATTTTGCTATTTATGGGGCAAAAACGAAAAAAGGGGATGCGATCCGAGTTATTGACAAAAAAGGCTTTATTCGCGTACAGCGCGAGCACGCCAAAGTAGTCAAAACGACGATCCAAAGCTATTTTGAAGTAGTCAATCAATTATGGGAAAGCATGGCGAACTATCAAAGTGATTTGATTATTCGACCGGATTATTATTTCTGCGTTGGTCCGCGGCTATTGGATTTTTCTAGTACAGATTTTTCTCAATTAACCATGCTGATGGAGATTGAAATGAGTGAGATTCTGGGGACGGATGAGATCATTATTATTGCCGCGAATCGCTATATTTAGCGACAACGAGAAAAGCTAACAAAGAAGGAGGGGCGCTGCAGATGGATATTGCTGCGTTGCTTGAGTTAAGCGATGCGACTTATGCGCAGGGGTTATTGTCGCAGGATCATCTTTACAGGAAAATCCCTGAAGAACAGCGCTCCACTCTTTTGTATCAAGCGATCGACTGTGGAAAAGCCGCGGCGGCTCAAGTGCCCGCTAAGGATCTGCGTGCGTATTGTGAGCAAGAAAAGATCACGATCGATTATTTTGAGGAAGAAATAAAAGCAGAGAGCTTTCGCTATGTTTTTGCGGAATTTCAACTGCCTGATCGCATTCGAATCAATCAAAGTCTTTTGAAGGCAGCGGCGCCTTCCTTGAAGAAATATGACTTCTTAAAGGATCAGCAAGTAGAAGATATCTTGTTGGCTCATGAGCTGTATCACTTTATTGAGAATCAGCAGCAGTTGTTCACGATTCAAAAAAATTTAAGCTACCAAACAGGGCCCTTTAAGCGGCACGCACGGGTGCATGCGTTAAGTGAAATCGCGGCGATGAGCTTTGCTCAGTCAGTGTTAGAGCTGGATTTTTCACCGGTTCTATTAAATATCGTGCTGCTCGATCCGGTCGCACCCGAGTACAGCGAGACGCTGATCAAACGGTTATTGGTGATTGATTGAACAAGACTATAGATTGATTGAAAAAAAGAATTAGTATCCTGGGAACGGATTCAGTATATTTAAAGAAAGATTACATAAAAGAACGGAGCGGAAAGAATGGAAAACACATGGTTAGATTTAGCAGGAGACGTCGTAGTTATCACAGGAGCTTTAGGGGGCATGGGACGGAAAATCGCTAATGATTTTGCGGAACAAAAAGCCAACTTGGCCTTAGTCGATTTGAATGAAGAAGCAACAGAAAGCTACGCGAAAGAATTAGCGAACAAATACGGCGTCAAAGCGAAAGGCTATTCGTGCAATTCAACAGTCGAAGAGCAAGTAGATGCCTTGGCGAAAACAGTCAAAGAAGACTTTGGCAGAATCGACGTATTGGTTCAAACTGCAGCGATTTTAACGTTCAGCCCATTGGAAGATTTAGCATTAGAGGAATGGAAACGGACGATCGATGTAAACTTGACAGGGTACTTCTTAGTCTCACAACGTATCGGCCGCGTGATGATCGAACAACAATCAGGTCGCATGGTCCATATCTCGACGATCGCTTCGATCGCTCCCGAAACATACTCAGGAGCATACAGCCCAAGTAAAGCCGGCGTGAATATGCTATCTAAGATGATCGCTGGTGAATGGGGACAATATGGCGTACGCAGCAACTGTGTCTTGCCATGTTTCGTTAAAACACCATTATCAACTAAATTCTATGAAGATGCAGAAGTGGAAGAAGGCAGAAGAAGAATGACTGCCAACCGTCGTATCGGCGAAGTACAAGATATTGCAAATGCGGTATTATACCTTGCCAGCAAACGTTCAGACTACACAAATGGTCATGAATTACGTGTAGAAGGCGGCTTCGGCAACATGATCGGCGATCTTGTACCAAAACCAGGTGGACGTCGCCAATACGCGATCGACTCAAAGAAACCAAAAGCATAGGCATAAACAAAGGGGTCTGACAGTAAAATTGTCAGACCCCTTTGTTCTATTACCAAATACGTACGCGTTTTTCAGGTGCCAAGTACATGGCATCTGTTGGCTGAATGTTAAATGTGTCATAGAAATCGGCTAAATTTTTCACTTGGACATTTGCCCGTAATTTGTTCGGTGCATGAACATCGATAGAAAGCAGCAATTGCGTGTATTCTTGCCGTGCCTTCATGCGCCAGATCGTTGCCCAGTTGATAAAGAAGCCCTTCAAATCAACATCGTGATCTTTCTTCGCTGCCTCTAACGCACAGCTTAATCCCCCTGCATCCGCAATGTTTTCTGAAACAGTCAGTTTGCCGTTGACTTTCCCGCCAGCGATCTCTAGGCCATCAAATTCAGCGATCATTTGATCAGCTAACTCTTGGAAACGAGTCCGATCGTCTTCTGTCCACCAGTTGTTTAGGTTTCCATACTCATCAAAGAGTGACCCATTGTTGTCAAAAGCGTGGGAGATTTCATGGGCGATCACCGCGCCGATCCCACCGAAATTCTCGCTGCTTGATTGTTCCAAACTGTAGAAGGGTGCTTGGAGGATCGCTGCTGGGAAGACGATGATATTGCGGAAGGGATGGTAATAGGCATTCACAGTATCTGCGCTCATTTCCCATTCGTCACGTTCCACCGGTTTGTTCCATTTTGCGTAATCGTCTTTCCGCTTTAATTGACTGAAGTGCAGGGCATTGCTCAAAAGAGTACCCCCTTGTTCTACAGGTGTTACCTTGTATTGTGTGTAGATTGGCGGGATCGTCTCTGGGTAGCCGACGTGGATGCCCAGCGTGTTTAGTTTGACTATCGCTTTTTCACGGGTCGCTTCACTAAGCCACGTATTACTGCTCAAACGTTCTTGGTAGATCCCTACCATCCGTTGTACCATTTGTTCGACATCTTTTTTGGCTTGTTCGCCGAAATAAGTTTTTCCATAATAATCCCCAACGATCTGATCAAAACGACCAGAGGCGAGGTAGAACGCTGCTTTTTCCTTCGGACGTGCCTCGGGAGCGCCAGAAAGGGCACGGCTGTATGTTCCGCCGACTTGACGAAATTCTTCACTCAGGTAACCGGTCAATGCGTTGATGGTCATGACCAGCATCCAGCTTTTCATTTCTTGGAAGGTATCAGGATTTACTAAGGTATCCAATTTTTCAAAATAGGCCGGTTCCGTTACGATGATTTTTTCAGGAATCTCACCGATCAGCCCGATCAATAATTTCTTTAAATCCAAGTGTTGGCTGTGCTTGATAAATTCTTCGCCGCTTTCAGGATTGTACATCTTGCTGTAGTCGGCATTTTCCTCCGCACTTTTTACATGAGGGGCCAGTAATTTGTCGTAACGCAAGGCTTCCTCTGTGATTTTTTCTGCCTTTTCCGCGTCGAAGCCGGCAAGAGTAAAGAGCGTCATCGTCATTTCCTTAAAGATCGCCAAAAGCTGCGGCGCTTGCGGATGGCCTTCTTCATAGTAGGTCTTATCTGGCAAAATCAGTCCAGGCGCACCTGCGAATAAGGCATTGATCGTTGTGTTTTTCATGTCTGCATCCACATCGACTCCAAAAGGTAACGGCAGTCCTTCGATGACCCAACTGGTTAATTGCTCTTCTAAATCTGCGAGCGCTTCAATGTCTTCCACTTTTCTCAATAAGGGAAGAAGGGGTGCAGCGCCGTCTTCATCGCGTTTTTGATAGTCGTTTGCCAATTGGAAATAAGCAATGTATTCCTTCATTAAATCGTTTGGAATGGCAGAAGGATTCGCGCTCATCTTTTTTGTATCAGCCATCAACAAGTCGTCGATCTCATCGACGAGGTCTTGAAAGCCGCCTGTTGCAGGCTTATCTGCTGGGATCGTTGCATGCTCGATCCATTCGCCGTTGACGGCTTCGTATAAATCTTCTGTGATCTTAGTATTATCCAAAATAGACTCCTCCTAATTCTTTAATAAGTTGAAAACTAAAAAGTCTCTGGCAATGTCCATGATCTTTTTCTAGTTCTTTCAGCTACTATCTATTATGATATATCTTAAGAAGATACACAAAAGAAAATGATTTGGTGGTGGAAGCGATGGACTATTTAAAGGATCACTGGTATGACCTGAAAAGCTTTGAAACGTATCGCGAGTGGAAGACACCGCGAGGCTTTTTATGCGGGACCTATGCCAGCAGCGTGTTGTTGGCGTATTGGCAGGATCAGATTGATGTTGCCTGTTTGCCCGCGGGACTGAGAAAAAAGAACAGCAAACAAAAAGAAGAACTGATTCGTGCGTTGAAACCAATGCTTCAGCCGGTGGACTTCCCGACAGTGCCGCTGCAGATTTCGATCGGTTTGAATCGTTTCTTTCGTCGCTACCGCATTCCTTACCGTGCCCGCGGGACGATGGTGGGTTCTTGGCAGCGGGTGACCAAGCGCCTATTAGGAGGCGAGCCGGTCATGATCGGTCTTTTACAACTAAGGGGCAGCACCTACAAAAATCATTGGGTCGTCGTTCATGGATTCATGGAGACCTCGGCGGGCGATCGGTTTTATAAAATCCATGACAACTGGGGCAAGAGCGAGGCTGTGATCCCGGCTGAGTGGGGGAATGGCACAATCTCCTTAAAAAAAGTAAATGCTACAGCAAATAACTGAAAATATGTTAAACTGGTGGTACAAAAATACTTGGAGGGACACCATGTCAGAAGAAAGTAAGGAAAAATTTAAAATTTTTAGTCTTAATGGGAACAGACCATTGGCTGAAAAAATCGCCGATGTCTGTGGCGTGCCGTTAGGGAGAAGTACTGTCAAACAATTCAGTGATGGAGAGATCGCCATCAATCTAGAAGAAACAGTACGAGGATTTGATGTGTATTTGATCCAGTCGACCAATGAGCCGGTAAATGATTATTACATGGAATTATTGATCATGATCGATGCATTAAAACGAGCAAGTGCAAAAACGATCAATGTCGTTCTGCCTTATTATGGGTATGCGAGACAGGATCGTACGGCAAAACCACATGAGCCAATTACTGCAAAACTGGTTGCGAATTTACTTTCAGACGCAGGTGCGACAAGAGTGTTGACACTTGATTTACACACGGTGCAAGTGCAAGGCTTCTTTGATATTCCTGTAGACAATTTGTTCACGATGCCTTTATTTGCCCATTATTATCGTCGCCGCGGGATGGTTGGGGATGATTATGTGGTGGTTTCTCCTAAAAACAGCGGGGTGCAGCGTGCCCGCAGCCTAGCGGAATACTTAGATACAGCGATCGCGATCGTAGATGTTGCCGAAGAGGGCAATCCAGATTCTGGGTACGTGATCGGAGATGTAGAAGGCCGCTGTTGTATTATGGTAGATGACATCTTGAACACGGGTGAAGTCTTCTCCAATGCATCAAGAACCTTGAAAAAGGCAGGGGCGAAGGAAGTCGTTGCCTGTGCTTCTCACGGGTTGCTTTCACCACCAGCAAAAGCCAATTTGGATGCGACTGAGATAAAAGATATTTGTATCACAGACTCCGTTTTGACGGCACCTGAGCGTCATCCAGAGAAATTATCCATTATCAGCAGTGCGATGCTGATGGGAGAAGCAGTGAAACGAATCCATCAAAATGAATCCGTTAGTCCGTTGTTTACGATGGAACAAAAGGATTTTGAATAAGCACTGTCTATCCTCCTGCGGGTGATCCACCCACAAATTGACTGACAGTCAGAGCACTCTCTGTTCCAAGCTTCAGAGTGTGCGACATAGAAAAACGAATAATTGATCAATAAGCAAATGTTGTTCAAATTTACGAAGCACCAAGGAGATACTAAGCTTCATCTATGCACCCAATGATTGTGCTTCTAAGCGATTTTGACCGAAATATGTCTTATTGCTGGAAGCATCGGTGGACGGATGCGAAAAATAGTATCTGCTTGGTGCTTCTCTATTGAGCAGATTTGTTAATCCTGACGTATAGAAAGGTTTGAAGGTTTGTGGAAACTATTTATTTAGATCATGCGGCAACAAGTCCGATGCATCCAGAAGTAATCGAAACGATGACAGAAGTGATGAATGAAACATTTGGGAACCCCTCAAGTATTCATTCTTTTGGACGACAAGCTGCAGGGAAATTAGAGATGGCCCGTGAAGTGATCGGGAAAAGTCTTGGTGTAAAATACCATGAGATCATTTTCAACAGTGGCGGGACCGAAGGGGATAATACAGTGATTCTAGAGACCGCCTTTGGTCGTCAAAATGAAGGCCGTCACTTGATCACGACACAAATTGAACACCCAGCAGTCATCAATTCAATGAAGTATCTGGAAACTCAAGGATTTGAAGTGACGTATTTGCCAGTTGATCGCAAAGGGAGGATTTCCTTAAAGGATTTTGAGGAAAGCCTACGCCCCGATACGATCTTGGTTTCTATCATGTATGGAAACAATGAGATCGGTAATTTGATGCCGATTCAAGAAATCGGGGAGCGGTTAAAGGACCATCCTGCTTATTTTCACACGGATGCTGTCCAAGCATACGGGAATCAATTCATTCGTCCTCGTGAATTAGGCGTTGATTTCTTAAGTATTTCTGCGCATAAGATCAATGGACCAAAGGGTGTTGGTTTTCTGTATAAAAGTGATGAGGCCAAATTGCAGCCATTGCTTCACGGTGGGGAACAAGAAGAAAAACGCCGTGCAGGAACTGAAAACTTAGCAGGGGTTTGCGGAATGGCTAAAGCGGTAGAACTGCTGACAGAGGATGAACGTGAAAAACGTCAAAAACTCTATGAACAATTCACTCAAAAAGTATTGACCACACTTGATCAAGCAGGGGTTGATTATCACGTGAATGGTGATTTGAACAATAAGCTGCTTCACGTTTTGAATCTCCGTTTTACTGGGATCGTCAACGACTTGTTGTTGATGAAGCTAGACTTGAAGGGCATTGCTGTTTCTACGGGTTCTGCTTGTACCGCAGGGACGATCGATCCTTCTCATGTATTAGAGGCAATGTACGGCGAAGGTGCGATCGAAGTCAAAGAATCGTTGCGCGTCAGTTTTGGTTACGGAAATACAATCGAACAAGTCGATTATTTTGCGGAACAACTCGTCGCGAGTTTGCACGAACTGACAAAGTAGATTGAAATGCCTGAAACTTATCTTTATAATTAAGAGTGAAAAGAAAAAATTATGAGGTGAGCAAATGGCATTTACGAAGACAACAACGATCAAAGGTTCAAAGTATCACTACGCATTGGCGCCGACCGCTAAAAAATATACCTTGCGAGACAATGGATTTACTGAGACAACTTCAGGTAATTTCCAATTGATCCGTCCACTACAGGCAACGCCCCAAAGTAAAGAAGGATTCAAATTGAAAATTACGGTATCAAAAGATATCAGCACGATGAAAATGTCTGTAACGACTGCCAATGGTCTGAAAACAGTGGATATTTTTAAAGATGATCGACAAGAAATGGTTCAAGAAAAATTCTATTTCCTAATGGATGGAATGATCGAGCGTGGATTGTTTGTCAAAGAGGAAGTCTAAAGAAGACGGAAGATCTTATCGAAGAGGATAAGGTCTTCCTTTTTTTGCGAAATTATTTAGCGATTATAAAAAGCTAATATTTTTTTATTGATTCGTGTTTTAAAACGCGCTGTTATTATATTTCTGTGTCTATTTTGCTATATTCATCGTTTTTTGGGAAAAATTTTAAGGCTGATAAGCTTAAAATTCAGAAGATTATGGTACACTTATAATAAGAAAATAGCTGGAAATGAAGGTGACAAGTTGGTTCAAAAGGTACATACGATCGATCATCACAAAATTATTTCTGATTTCCGTCTCTTATCTGGCCTAACCGTCTCGATCGAAGACTGCGCCAAGCTGACGAAAGAGTTTCAAAAATATGGGGTGGAAGATTATTATATTAGTGATTATGAAGGAAATAGCTATTTAACACGTTATGTTGATTATTTTATCGACGGAATCCCTTGTTGGAAATATAAAAAGCAGTATTTGATTCCGCTGATTTTTCGAGATATGCCAGATACACAGCGAATGTTTAAAGACACGTACCGTTGGGAAGCCTTTTTCATTCTTTTAGACTGGTACTTGGAATACAATCCTGAAAAAGTGATCGTGACTTGTACGAAGAAGAGGCAACGGATGGAAGTCATCGACACGGCCTTTTTGATTTTCCGCTTGTGGGAAATTTGCGATGGCGCGGCCTTTCCCATCGCCAACTTCAACACGCTTTCTGAATTTGAGAAGTGGAACCAAGTGTTTCATTTGATCGACACTGGAAAATCCTTCAAACGCACGCGGGAATTCGATGCCAGCAAAGTGGAAGATCTAACACAGTTAGAAGCAGTTCTTTCTATTATCAAATTAAAATATCAAGCACTTTTACAAAAACAAGGCTACCAAGTATAAGTTGGTGGTCTTTTTTCTTTGGCTGCTTTCTCCAATCATGGATAGAAATTTATAAAACAAAGGAACAGTCAAGCGCATTTTTTTAGAAGAGATGGTAAACTATAAGAAACAATCTGAATTCGTTTGTAGGTGAATGGAATGAAATATTTTATCTCAGATACGCATTTTTTTCATGAGAATTTATTAGGAGATAATGACTTTGCGCCGCGCTTATTTGATTCTGTGGACGAGATGAATCAGCAAATGATCCGTGCGTGGAACGCTGTCGTGAATGAAAGGGACACGGTCTATCACCTAGGGGATGTGGCGATGCATCCGAAATATGAAAAAGGCTTTCCAGAAATTTTAGAACAGTTGGTGCAATTGAACGGTCGCATTATTTTTATCAAAGGAAACCATGATTCTCGGACTTTTTTCAATTATTTGGCGGCCCATGATCCAAAGCTTGAGAATGGGGAAGACAAATTTGTCTTTCACGATGTGGGCGCGATCGTAAAATTTAACCATCATCAATATTATTTGACCCATTATCCGATGCTCTTAGGCAAGACGTTAAATATTCGGAATCTCCATGGACATATTCATAATTACAGTATGCCGATCGCGGAGGATATCAATGTTGGGGTAGACGCGCCTGAACGAGTTTTTTTAAAAGCCCCCCTGCCATTCGGAACGCCGATCTCTGAAAATTTGATTGACGAGATCGCGGAATACAAAGAAGCAGAAATCAAGAAATTAAAATAGTACAGGCGAGGCATCGAACAGTCGATGCCTTTTTCATGTTTTTTTACCTTTTCGTAAAGTTTACAGCGAATCAAAAAAATGAATAACGAAAAACGGAAGCACTGTTTTCGTGACAAGGGGTTTGTGGTAAATTTGAAGTAACGGATAACATAAAAGCAAGAGAGGAGCGCGAAAGTGAACAAAAAGGAAATAATCAAAACGATTCTATTTTATGTTCTGATGGTCGGCTTAGTGATCGCACTGCGCAGGTTTGTCTTCACCCCCGTCGAAGCGGTGGGAGATTCGATGAAGCCGACGCTGAATAATGGAGAGCGAATGTTTGGATTGAAGCATACTGCCCTCGACCGATTTGATATCGTGACATTTCCAGCTCCGGACAATCCCGGCGCCGAATATGTCAAGCGAGTGATCGGATTGCCCGGGGATACTGTCGCTTACAAAGAGGATCAGCTTTATATCAATGGCAAGAAATACAGCGAACCTTATTTGGACGAATACAAAGAAAAAGTTACGGATGGCTTGCCGTTAACGACCGATTTTGATTTGCAGGAGTTGTTTGGGGAGCAGAACGTTCCAGAAGGAAAGCTGTTTGTTTTAGGCGACAACCGTCGAATTTCAAAAGATGGCCGTATGATTGGCATGATCGATCAAGAGGATATTCTGACCAATGTGAAATTTGTTTTCTGGCCGATCGAACGAATGGGAAAAGTAGAATAAAAAAATAAATAGACAGACGGCTTATAAAGAGTCGTCTGTCTATTTGTCTTTAAAAGGATCACTCGCGGAGGGCGGCTTCTTTAAAAGTTTCCCGAAGGCTCTTTTTGTAAATCCGCGAATGTTCTCCCCATGGATGATAGCCATCGCCGATATAGTGGAAGGCCATTTTTTCATAGAGATCTTCATGATCCGTCGCGAGAAAAAGATTCTCAAACCCGAACCTGCGTGCGTCTTCTTCGACGCTCTCAATGAGTATTTTACTTAAAAAGTGTCCGCGATGCTGCGTGTCGACATAAACAGCACAAAGCCAAGGCCATAGGTCCATTCTGCTGATGAAATCATTTGTGATAAGGCCGGCACACCCAATGATCTCTTCATCAGCCATCAACGCATACCACTGGGGCAGCACGTTTTTTGTCGTTAATGCGTGGGTCAGACAGTCCTCATAGACGGCTGTTGTTTCTTCAGAAGCCCATTGCTTTTTTACATAGGACAGGATGGAATCAATTTTTTCAGGGTGTTCTCTTAAACGGACCACTCGAACAGTTTGTGACATTAGGTTCTTCTCCTTTTGATTTTTAACGGTGAGACTGGATTTGCTGATATGCCTTTTTAGTAACGGCTGGTTTGATATTCGTATAATAGTAATCGCGTTCGTTTGTCGAAATCTTTAAGATCGGTTTGGAACGATGATCCACGAAGAGAGAGGCGGGCTTGCCATCGATTTTAAAACTTCCGAGGGCGTAATCTTTCGTCCCTAAGCCATTGATCTTCATTCCAGAATCGGGGAGAGCATCGATCAACGCAACTGTTTTGATCTCATCGTAAGAAATTTTTTGTTCTTTAGTAAGCGGACCATCCAAACGGATCGATTTTTGCTGGATCTGATAAGTCAATGGATCGGGATGATAGTCCAAGATATACAGAGGCCCAACGGAGACAACCATAGCGACAATGAGAAGAAGCGGAACAGAAGCAAGAAAAATCTTTCCGCCGATTCGCCCTAAGTTGATCGTCAAATTCATGCCAATACGGTCAGGAATCATCAAACGACGATCATCTGGATTGCAGTATATCCCGTAACGCCAATAGTAATCGTCTCCTGCATACCGGAAGCTCGGAGTTTGCGTCAATAATTGGTCTTGCTTCGTACGTAAACGGAACAACCACCAGAAGGTCAGCCCGCAAAAAAGAAAAATAAGCAAGAATTCGCTGATCATCAAGACACTAAATAGACGACTGCTGCTGTTCACGGTCAGTATTGGAATATAGGCAATGAGATTAATGAAAACGCTCGTTGCCACAATGAATGTTGACCAATAAAATTTTGTCAGGTCATTGTATTGCTGATTAATGGACGAATCGTCAGTAAGTGCTCGAGTCGGCAGGCGCTTGATCGATACCCAGCCTAGAATAAAGAGAACCAGCGCGACGCTGCAGACACCAAATAAGATCCAAGTTAAGCTTCCTGCACCTTGTCGAGCGGTCAGAGCAGTCAATAAAATCAGTGAACCGATGGATAAAACAAACCACCAAGGGGATACCAATTTTCGATTTTTCTCAAGAACCAATTTTGTATCCACACGAATCGGCTGCTCGGTCAACTGCCACTGATTCGCAACGATCAATTGCCGACCTCTACGAATGTAGCGAAGTTGCAGTAAATACGCAGAACCAATGCTGAGATACAGAAGAAAGAAAAACAGCAGCATGAAGAGGGATTCTTTCATTGGTATGAGGAGAAGAAAAGCAGCAATACTCAAACCAAAGGCCAACTGAAATTGGCGCTTTCGATAGTCTTTACGAAAGGCTAGTACTTGCGGCTCCTCCATTTTATCTGCTGGAAAAGTATTTTCCACGATCACATAGTTATGCGGCTTCGCGGCTAAAGAGCTAACGAAGGCCATGATAAAGTTGCAAAAAATCAATATAAGCAACAGAATAAATTCGAACATCCGCCTTACTCCTTTCCAAAACTCGTGACTATTTTTTTGACCTTTTCTTGGATCGCTTTTTCGTCAGGTTCAGACAAATAAAGTTCTGCCAACACTAATGTTAATTGTTCCTCGTCTGTTTTCTTAGAGGTGACAGGCAAAGAAGCGACTAAAGTTCCTTTCCGCCGATCCGTGATCAGATAGCCTTCCTCCCGCAATTGCTGATAGCCCTTAGAGACAGTCATCGTGTTTACTCCTAGTTCATCGGCAAACTGGCGGACGGTCGGCAGTTGCTCGTTTGGCTTCAACTCACCACGGGCGATACCGATAATGATCTGTTTCCGCAATTGCAAATAGATGGGCTCTTCGGATCGGGAATCAATTTCTATAATCATTTACTTGCCCTCCTTTGTATTATTTATATTAATACAAACAATACAAAAAGACAAATAAAAATAATATAAAGGAATATCTATCGAAAATTTAAGATTTATGTTGTATAATTCGTCATACTGAAAAGTTGCGACCTTCAAATCGTAGAGTTTTCGGAATCTATATTGAAATGATGGTGATACTGTGTCTAACAGCAACACACGAGTCGTCGTAGGAATGAGCGGCGGCGTCGATTCATCAGTGACAGCTTTGTTGTTAAAGGAACAAGGCTATGATGTAGTCGGCATTTTTATGAAAAATTGGGACGACACTGACGAAAATGGTGTTTGTACCGCGACAGAAGATTATAAGGACGTGGCGAAAGTCGCTGCCCAAATCGGCATTCCTTATTACTCTGTCAATTTTGAAAAGGAATATTGGGACCGTGTCTTTGAATATTTCTTAGCGGAGTACCGTGCAGGCCGCACGCCGAATCCTGATGTGATGTGTAACAAAGAAATCAAGTTCAAAGCGTTCTTGGATTACGCGATGGAGTTAGGTGCGGATTATGTCGCGACTGGACATTACGCTCAAGTCGAAAAGGATGAAAACGGGGTGGTCCACATGTTGCGAGGCGTGGACAATAACAAGGACCAAACCTATTTCTTGAGTCAGTTATCGCAAGAGCAATTAGCGAAGACGATGTTTCCTTTAGGCGGGATGCAAAAACCAGAAGTTCGTGCGATCGCTGAACGTGCTGGCTTGGCTACTGCTAAGAAAAAAGACTCTACTGGGGTCTGCTTCATCGGTGAAAAGAATTTCAAACAATTCTTGAGCAACTACCTTCCTGCAAAGCAAGGGAAGATGGTCACGCTAGACGGTGAGGAAAAAGGAACACACGCGGGTCTGATGTATTATACGATCGGCCAACGTCAAGGCTTGGGAATCGGCGGCGGCGGAAAAACCAATGATCCTTGGTTCGTAGTCGGCAAAGACTTAGCTACCAATACGCTGTATGTTGGACAAGGGTTCCATCATGAAGCGTTATACGCAACGAGTTTGGATGCGAGCGAGATTCACTTTACGACAAATGAAGAGCGTCCAGCAGAATTCAAATGTACTGCGAAGTTTCGTTACCGTCAGCAAGACGTACCCGTTATGGTGCGTTTGCTGGAAGACGATCGAGCAGAAGTCATTTTCGATGATCCTGTTCGCGCGATCACACCCGGCCAAGCGGTCGTTTTCTACGACGGCATGGAATGCTTAGGCGGCGGATTGATCGATCATGCGTACCAAGAAGCAAAGGAATTACAATATATTTAATTTAGAGAAAAGCAGTCACTTACTACAAAAGTGGCTGTTTTTTTTGTGAATAAAAAAGCCAAAGTATTCAAGAACAGGACGAATTTGTTTCAATTGTATTTACAGAAAATTCGTGAAAATTAGAATGATTCTCTTTACATGCTCATGGAATTATGGGAAGATACTAATTA
>NZ_NIBK01000001.1:924270-1002053 GCF_002174375.1 Enterococcus sp. 12F9_DIV0723
ACATGCTCATGGAATTATGGGAAGATACTAATTAAATATTTATTATAAAACGAAGAGAGTTGGGTGAGTTTATGAATGGTGTTGTTTTGTTAGTAGTAGCTATTATTTGTTTTATCGCCGCGTATTTTGGGTATTCCCGCTGGTTGGAGAAAAAATGGGGCATTGATCCGAAGGCGGTAACGCCTGCGGTCGCTCTGGAGGATGGAGACGACTACGTACCTGAGCCAGCTTTTGTGGTATTTAGTCATCAATTTTCATCGATCACTGGTGCCGGACCGGTGACAGGCCCGATCATTGCCGCGATGTTTGGTTGGTTGCCAGCTTTCTTATGGATCTTGTTTGGCGGAATCTTTTTTGGAGCAGTACATGATTTTGGCGCCCTTTACGCCTCCGTTAAAAATGAAGGCAAGTCAATTGGACTGATCATTGAAAAATATATTGGAAAAGTTGGGAAGAAGCTTTTCCTATTGTTCTGCTGGTTGTTTGCCCTGTTAGTCATTGCAGCTTTTGGTGACATTGTTGCCACGACCTTCAATGGAATGACACCGGACGTTCCCGCAGCAGTCAACACAGCAAATGCTTCTGCGGCCTCAATCTCGATGCTGTTTATCGTTTCCGCAGTGCTAGTCGGATTCTTTATGAAGAAAGTGCACTTAAAGGGCATCGCTATGCATGCTTTTGGAATCGTGGTCTTGTTAGTGACGTTGGCTATTGGTATTCTCTTTCCGATTTTCGCAGACAAACAAACGTGGCTGCTGATCGTATTTGCTTATTTGTTCTTAGCATCGGTTATGCCGATCTGGTTGCTAATGGCTCCTCGTGATTTTCTTAGCACGTATATGCTGTTAGGGATGATCATTGCGGCAGTGTTGGGACTTTTGGTGGAAGCGCCGATGGTTGAGCTGAATGCCTTCAATGGATTTGCGGTACAGGATGCAACAGGAAATGTGAAATACCTTTTCCCGATTTTATTTATCACCGTTGCCTGTGGGGCTGTTTCTGGATTCCATAGTTTGGTCTCTTCGGGAACCTCCTCGAAGCAGGTAACGAACGAGAAACACATGCGTCCTATCAGCTATGGCGCGATGATGTGCGAATGTGTTTTGGCGGTAGTGGCTTTGGTAGTAGCAGGGGCTGTTGCTAAGAATGGTCAATTACCGGCTGGAACACCTTTCCAGATCTTCTCTGGTTCAGTCGCTGGCTTCTTAACGAAATTTGGTTTGCCGTTGAATGTTGCGCAAGCCTTCATGACGATGTGTGTTTCTGCATTGGCATTGACTTCGCTGGATTCCGTTGCACGTATTGGCCGAATGTCGTTGCAGGAATTCTTTTATGAAGAGGGTGCCGAGCAAAAAGGGCTAGCTAAATTATTAACAAATAAATATGTCGCAACGGTTGTGACTTTAGGTGTAGGGTTTGTCTTAGCGCTTGGAGGCTATAACAGTGTATGGCCGCTATTTGGTTCAGCGAATCAATTATTGGCTGCGATGGTCATGATCGCGGTAGCCGTTTATATGAAGACCTCTAAAAAATCAGGCGTGATGTTTTACATTCCTATGGGGATCATGCTTGCCGTTACCTTTACGGCACTGGGCATGTCAGTTTATGGGCTGGTAACGAAATTGATCCGTGCGACAGACTACTTAGTGACGATCCCAGCAGTTCCGGCTGCAGGACAATTTGTCTTCTTGTCAGACGGATTACAGTTAGTCTTTGCCTTTCTGTTATTAGGATTGGGCTTGATGGTCGCAACGAAATGCCTGCGCTCTTTATTTAATGTAGAAAGTAAAAGTACAGAAAAAGCAGTCGCAGAATAAGAATAAAAAAAGACTTCGTCCATTCGACGAAGTCTTTTTTCTATGAAAGGCTCTGGGCAAAATGTGCCATGGCAACTTTCACTTCATTAAGTTTTTCAGGTTTGATCAAGGGGAATAGTTTTTCTTGCAGCTTCTTGAATTCTTGCAGGCTTAGCGCCTCAGTTTCTTTATCCGCGAAGCTTTTCACTAGAATCTCTTTTGCTTCCTCTTCTTTTCCTTCAATCGTATTGTTGAGGAAAAAGTCTAAAAACTTTAATTGTCCATCAAGCATCGTTTTCACTTCTTTCATTAGAATCACTTATTAGTATAAAAAACTAACGAAAAAGTTGCCATTAATCTGTCTCGGCGGTCAATGAGAACCTTGTGCTTGGTGATGATTTTCAGCGATTTCTTTCGTATTGCGGTGAACTAACAAGTAATTCATCAGAACCAATGCGGAGGTTGAAATAAAGACTCCGCGATAGCCGAAGAGTGAGGAAACACTAGACCCGATCATAGGCCCAACAACGTTTCCAGCCGCTTGGAAGGATTGATTGTAGCTGAAGATTCTTCCCGCAGCTTCTTGAGGGGAATACTTTGTGATCAGCGCTTGTACAGCAGGGAGCAGACAAGCATCAGAAATACCCACAAGGAAACGTAAAAAAGCGAGTTGCCAAACATTTGTTACGATGGACATAGGCAGAAAGACCAGCATGGCAAAGATCAATCCGATTCCTAGAATTTTTTCACTCCCAATTTTATCCCCCAGCCGTCCAAAGCGCGGCGCCGCAATCAAGGTGGCGATACCTGGAATGGAGGCGATGATACCACTGACTAAAGTGACATTGCCGTGATTATGCATCAACTGGCGAATGTATAGACTGATAATGGGGCTGATTGAATTATTCGAGGCTTGAATGATCAGTGTCGTAACGAACATTCCGATGACGACATGTGGGTATTTCAAGCTATGAAAAATCTCTTTTGCCGGAAGCATATCTTTTTTCTCGATCGGTGTAAATTCTTCATGAACAAACATCAGACTCAAAAGAAAGACTAAAAATAGAATCCCGCCTGTGATGAAGAAGGTCAAACGATACCCAAAGATGGACGCGGTGACGCCCCCTACCAAAGGTCCGAGCAAATTACCCGTTACAGCTCCTGTGGCTAATGTCCCAAGGACCTGTCCGCTTTTTTCACGAGGGGTGCCTGTTGCCACCAAAGCGGTAGAATTACTGATGTAGCCGGAGAAAACACCCTGCAGCAAGCGCAGACCGATCAACTGATAAACATTTCCTACTGTTCCCATCAAGCTGATAACGATCGCCATTCCTAGAGAGGCCCGCAGCAACATTATTTTTCGGCCCTTTTGGTCAGCCAATCTTCCCCATAAAGGAGAGACGATCGCGGTGATCAAAAAAGTCGAAGAAAAGGTGATCCCACTCCAAAAGTTCAATTGCTGATTGGTATAGTGGCCTAGTGAATCTATGTATAAAGACATAAAAGGCATCACGAGACTGAACCCAATGCCAGCCATAAAGGTACCAAACCATAAAACAATCAAGTTCTTTTGCCAAGTAGGGCGTGGTTGAAACAATGTATTTTTGAGTTTACTCAACGTGTTAACTGCCTTCTTTCATTACCTATGAAGTTTTCAAAAATCGATTTTCATTATAACTCTCTTAAGGTGCATATAAAAACCTCTCGCTTTGTGGTAGGATATAATTAAGAAAAAATCAATATTTTTCTGCAAATTTTTGTGGTTATCTTGATTTTTCTTGAACTTGTTTCAGCCGGAAACATTTTTCTTGAATTTTTATTTCATGATACTTATGATTAGGGTGGAAAGAAGGGTAGCGGGATGTATCAAGTAATTACAATGTATGGAGATAATGAACCTTGGTGGTTCTTTGAAGAATGGCAAGAAGATATTCAAGAAACCGCGACTTTTGAGGATTTTGACGCGGCTGTAGCTTATTACGAACATCGTTGGAGCGAGCTCCAAAATACCAATACATATAGCAGTGCGAAACATAACTTTTTAAGCGCATTTTGGAAAGAACAGGACGAACGCTGGTGTGAGGAATGTGATGACTATTTACAACAGTATTGGGGTCTTGCCTTATTGAAAGATGAACAGCCATTAACGGTTGATAGCAGAAAGGAATTTTATGAAACAGCTAATTATAGCGGAAAAGCCAAGTGTTGCAAGAGACTTGAGCAAGGTGCTTAACGCCAATCAAAAGAATAAGAATTATTTTGAAGGACCCAATGTTGTCGTGACTTGGGCCCTTGGTCATTTATTGGGTTTAAAAATGCCGGAGGATTTGAATAAGGAATGGCAAAGTTGGCAGATGGAGACATTGCCGATGATTCCTAAAACGATCGGCATCAAGCCGTTACCTAAAACCCGTGGACAGTTAAAAACGATCCAACAGTTGGCAAAACGAAAAGATATTACAGAAGCGGTGATTGCTACTGATGCCGGACGTGAAGGGGAACTTGTCGCGCGATGGATTTTGGAATATGTACGTTTTGAAAAACCTGTCAAACGTCTTTGGATTTCTTCGCAGACGACCAAGGCGATCAAAGACGGCTTTAAGCAGCTAAAGCCTGCAAAAGATTATGACAATCTGTATTATTCAGCATTGGCACGGGCAAAAGCGGACTGGCTCGTTGGCTTAAATGTCACACGCGCATTGACAGTAAAATACGAAGACAGTCTATCGGCCGGGCGTGTACAAACACCGACCCTTGCGATGGTTCGGCAACAAGAGAAGAAAATCGAGAAATTCCGTCCGCAAAATTATTTTGTGGTTTCTTTGGTGGTTGAAGGGCAAAAAGCCAAATTGAACCAAAAGAACCCTTATGGAATCACTGAACGTGAAACGGCTGAAAAGCTGGTTAAGGATTTGTCACAGCAAAAAGGAACAGTGACAGAGATAACGGAAAAGGAAAAGACGGAACCGGCTCCTTTGCCGTATGATCTAACAGAGATCCAACGAGAAGCCAATGCCCGGTATCAATTTTCTGCGAAGAAAACCTTGTCTCTCGTCCAAAGCCTATACGAGACTCATAAAGTCGTGACTTATCCGCGAACAGACAGTAAGTATCTGACAAATGATATGAAGGCAACGATGAAAGAACGCCTGCAAGCAGTCAGTGATTTTGCGCCAGAAGTAAAAACATATATCAAAAACGGTGCGCAAGTAAAACAAAAGCGTGTGTTCCAAGACAGCAAGGTGACAGATCATCATGCGCTGATCCCGACTGAACAGCGTGCCCGCTTCGAAAAATTGTCCACCGATGAGCAGCGAATCTATAATATGATCGTCACACGATTCTTAGGTTTATTTGCAGAAGCGCACAAGGAGAGCCAACAAAAAGTAACCGTGACATTCCAGCAGGAGACGTTCACTTTCCGTCAAAACAAGGTATTGGTTGCTGGATGGAAGCCCGAAGAAGAGGCGAAAAAGGCAATTCAATGGTCTGAAGGAATGAAAATCGTTCCGAACTTTACAATTGAAAAGGCTCTGACGACACCGCCGAAGCCATTGAATGAAGGAACTCTTCTAGGCCAGATGGAAAAACACAGTCTGGGAACTCCCGCTACACGCGCTGAAATCATCGAGAAATTAATCAAATCGGAATTAATGGAACGGACGACTAGCGGACTATTGGTATCACCAAAAGGAAAGCAGTTATTGGAGCTGGTGAATCCTTCATTAGTGACCCCAGAGCTGACAGAAAAATGGGAGAAGCAATTAGAGCAGATCGCTAACGGTAAATACAGCAGCAAACAATTTTTGCAAGAAATCGAAGCCGATACGAAGAAATTAGTCAGTGAAGTTAAACATAGCGACAAGAAGTATCAGGATTTCTCTATTACAGCAAAAAAATGTCCGGAGTGCGGGTCACCGTTACGAGAAAAAAATACGCGAGATGGTAAAATCTATATTTGTACGAATCCAGAGTGTACGTACCGCCGTCGGAAAGATCCAAAAGTCTCGAATCACCGTTGTCCGCAATGTCACCGCAAGATGGAGATCATCGACGGGAAAAACGGCGCTTACTTCCGCTGTAAATATGACGGAACGACAGAGAAGATGTTAGACAAAAAAGAACGATCAAAGAAAATGACTAAGCACGAAGAACGCCGCTTATTAAAGAAACTCAATGATCAAGAAGAACCGCAAGAAAGTCCATTAGCTGCTGCGCTAAAGGCAGCCATGAAAGACCAAGATTAACGACAAGCCGCCAAGATTGAAATCGTCTTGGCGGCTTTGTTAGTTAGAAAGCTGAGGATAAATTCCTCAGCTTTTTTCGTACTTTTCTTTAGCAGTTTGAAGCAGGGTATCAAGCTCTTTATTCTCTTTTGTTTGATAGTGTTCAAACGTCCGGATCAATTCATAAACCTCTTTGAAATTTCCTTGAACCATTCGACTGATTGGTGAACGATAATAGAGTGTGTAAAAAAGCTTTGCAAGAGCTGGGTGCTGGAATAGAAATTGTTGTCCGTTAGGCAAGATCTCACTACCGCTTGCTTCTAACAAATCAATGCCTTCTTTTAATGCATAGGAAAGCGTCGAGAGTTCGCCGGACTTGCGAATGGTCACAGCGGAAAAATCATAAAAATATTCAAACGAATTTTGGATCATGACCATCGTTGCGTGACTTTTTAGCCAGTCATCCATTTTTTGTTCATGACTCCAACCATAATTTGTACCTTCAAACACAGTATCTAAGGTTTGTGTGAGTTTAAAGTGTGTATGCAGCGAACCGATTTTCATTTGCCCTTTTCCAAAACGCAGAACGGAGACCCCAGTGTCAGTAGCAATACCCCCAGTTAATTGAAAACCAAAGTAAACGTCTTTAGGCTGCACACTTTTTTGTTGCAAATCTTTTTCTAAACCAGCCGCGTCGATCTGGTTGCCCACAAAGAGGATCGTTTGGCTGCAGTTCTCTGCCAAAGAGTCAATGACTGTCGGGAAATCACTGTATTTCATCGTCACAAAAATCAAATCATACTGATCCTTCGGTTGAAGCGTTTCAATCACTCGAAGGGTATCTTTTGTTTGCTTGCGCTGAAGGGAATGGGTCAACACCAAACCATTTGTCTGCAGCTCTTTTTTTCTCTGACCTCGTGCCAGGAGTGTCACTTGATTGTTCCCTTTTAGGAGTGAATGGGCAAGATAGCTTCCTTGGATGCCTGCACCGTATACTAGTATTTTCATCTTTTTCAATCCTTCCAAAATCAACAGGCGTTGATTAATCAACTTGTGTACATTATAATAAGTGGACTATTCAGAAGTTTCAATCAACAAAAAGTCTTTTATGTTGATAATTGAACAAAAAGTATTAATTGATTGGAGTGCAATGATGGACCGACGAAAGCGAAAGACTCAAAAAGTAATTACATCCGTTTTCTATCATCTTTTAAAGAAAAAAAGTTATGAGGACCTATCTGTGAGCCTGATATGTCAGACGGCGGATATTAATCGAGGAACGTTTTATCTTCATTTTATTGATAAAGATGACCTGCTGGAAAAAAGTATTGCTTACGAGATGCAAAAATTATTCGAGTATTGTGATCGGAACGAAGAAACAAGCAATCAGAGAAAACTAGAAAAAACGTTCGAATATGTAACGGCAAATCGTGACCATCTGCAACGGTTGTTTCGTGCGGATAAGCAAGGTTTTTTTGCGAGCTTTCAAATTAATTATTTGATGGAGCAAATGACGGACCAATCGCCGATGACCAGTGTTTTCTTCGCTCACGGGTTGGTTGGCTTGCTGGAGTATTACTTGACGAATGATGTTTCAGAAGTAGAGGTGTCCCAGGAATTAGAAAAAATCACCCATTCATTTCGTTAATGGAGTGTAAATTTTTTTGAACTTGAAGGAGTAGAAATAAGAAAAGAAAAGGGTTACAATGTAAATGGTTTATACCACTTTCGGGAGGGATTTTTTTGAAATCAAGAAAAGATGAAGTATTAGACGCATTGAGAGCAAATCCTAACGAACTGACAGCCCAAGAGTTGGCGGATCAATTAGGCGTGGATCGGACCAATGTCAGCCGCTACTTGAATGAATTGACGAAGGACGGCACAGTAAAAAAAATCGACGGACGACCGGTAAAGTTTCAAATTACTACGGTGTCCACGGAAAAACATATTAATTTTGATAATTTGATTGGTCGCGAAGATTCTTTGAAGAGTCAAATTCAAAAATCAAAAGCCGCGATTTTATATCCTCCCCGCGGACTGCATACGATCATATTTGGTGAGACGGGAACAGGGAAAACGATGTTTGCGGAATGCATGTATCGCTTTGCTGTTTCTGCCAATGTATTAAATGAGACTGCCCCGTTTATCACGTTTAACTGTGCGGACTATGCACAAAATCCCCAGTTGCTTTACGGACATATTTTTGGAGTGAAGCGTGGTGCTTTTACCGGTGCAGAGGAAACACGAAAAGGGCTGATGGAGCAAGCGGATGGAGGCATTTTATTCTTGGATGAAATTCATCGCTTGCCGCCGGAAGGACAGGAGATGCTTTTCACCTTTATTGATAAGGGCACGTTCCGTTCTCTGGGTGATGGTCAAGAAAAGAAAGCTTCCGTGCAGATCATTGGGGCAACGACAGAAACAAGTTCGACATTTTTGTCTACGTTTAATCGTCGAATCCCCATGCAGATCGAATTGCCTTCTTTGGCCGAACGTTCGTTAGACGAGCGACTAGCCATCATTAAAGAATTTCTTCAGCAGGAAGCCAATCGATTGATGCAGGAAATCGCGATCGATAAGCGGAGCTTGTTAGCCTTTCTTCTATATAATGCAGAAGGAAACATCGGACAATTAAAACGAGACTTAAAATTAGTCTGTGCAAAGGCCTTTTTGCATCATCAAACCAATAGTGAGTTAGACAAACTCATGGTCGTAGAAGAAGACTTGCCTTTAGTAGTCCAAAAAGGCCTCTTGCGAATGAATGAAGTACAAGACAAGCTCACTCCTTTTATGGATAAACGAAATCTTTATCTGACTTTGAAACCGGGGACGGAGGAAGTCGTTTGGGGGCAAGACCCAAATAAAGATATGGAAGTCTATCATTCTATTACCTATAAGTTGGAAAAGCTAGGTCGTGAAAATTTATCTGAGATTGATTTGGAAGAATTGATTTCTGATGATGTCGATCAGTATTTTGAGACCTATGTTGAAGAGCTGTCACACACGAACGCCTATCGCGAAATTATTTCTGACGATCTGTGGAAGCTGGTGAATGAACTTTATGACTTTGCTTCAAGTCAAATGAACCGTGAGTACGATGAGAAAGTGCGGTTCGCGTTTGCATTGCATATCAATTCGACGATTGAACGAATTCGTGGCAATCAATTCATCTCTCACCCCAATTTAAACGATATTCGTCGGAATTATTCAAAAGAGTTCCAATTAGCCATCGAATTGTCGAATCGGATCGAAGAAGCTTATGCCATTATGATTCCCTTAGATGAGATCGGCTTTATCACCATGTTTTTGACGATGGACAATCAAGAAGCGCAACAGGTGGATGAACGGCAAGTCGCAGTGCTGGTAGTGATGCACGGAAAATCAACCGCATCAAGTATGCTAGAAACGGTCCAGGAGCTGTTGGGCACGACCAGCGGCATCGCCTTTAACATGCCGTTGACATTAAATACTGAGAAAATGTATGGTCAAATCAAAAATTATATCTCAGGAAAACGAGAAGAGTTCTCTGAAGGGATCATTCTTCTGACAGATATGGGTTCGCCTAATAATTTTGGAAATCTGATCTTTCATGAAATGGGGATTCGTACGCGAGTGATCTCTATGGCAAGTACGATGTTGGTATTGGAGAGCTTGCGCTTAGCTACATTGGGACGCTCTTTGGAAGAGATTTACACCAGTGTGATTGCCATGTTCCAAACGATGGTCCGTCTGGAGGAGCCCACTCAAAAGGATGAAAAGAAAGTCATCATCGTTGCTTGCTTCACTGGCGAAGGCGTCTCTAAACGATTGAATGAAGTGGTCTCCCAGATCGTCAATCTGGAGGAGTTTGAAGTTATTCAGATGCAATCCTTGGAGCGAGAAAGCTTCAAGCACCGCATTGACCAGCTAATCACTCACAAAGATATCGTGGCGATCGTAGGAACGATGGAGATTCATTATCAAAAGATTCCATTTATTCCAGCAATGAATCTATTTAAACGAGAAAAGATCTTAGAATTTCAGGACCTGTTGGGAAGTACCATCACTTTGCCGGAGATGGTGGACTCCTTAACGAAGAACTTTTCTCCTGAATTGGATGTCAAAACATTGTTTTTATTGATTGACGATGTGTTGCAATTGATCCGTAAAGACCAGGAATTGATTATTGAGAATACAGCATTGCAGGCATTGAGTGTCCATATTGCCTTTTTAGTGGATAAAATCAAAAAAGGCGAGAACCGCCCAACGTTCGAGAATGTAAAATACTTTCATCAACAGCATCGTGTGCGCTTCAACCAAACAGCGGCAAATCTCTCAATACTCGAAAAACAGTTTGGGGTTCGCTTTACTGAAGACGACATCGCTTACATCGTTAAGACTCTTGAAGACAATCGAATCGAACTAGGATTGCACAGTGTGTAACCCTAGTTTTTTTGTGTGTAAGATGAAACCCTTATCATGACGGCTTCTGTGCACTGTAAAAGTTGGCACGGGAGTTGCTTTATATAAAGTGTACAATAATAAAAATTGAGGAGTGTCATTTATGAAAAGAATTATGTTAGTTTGTGCAGCAGGAATGAGTACCAGTTTATTAGTAACAAAAATGGAAAAAGCAGCAGAAGCAGAAGGATTGGAATCTGATATCTTTGCGGTCTCAGCTTCGGAAGCGGATTCTAAATTAGAAGATGCAAGCAAACCAGTAGATGTTTTACTATTAGGCCCACAAGTTCGTTTCATGAAGAGCCAATTTGAAACAAAACTTGCGGATAAAGGAATCCCAGTTGATGTCATCGATATGAAAGATTATGGCATGATGAATGGTGAAGCCGTTTTAAATACCGCATTAAAATTAATGAAATAATTGTCCGGAGGAGAGAGATAAGCAGATGAGCGATACGATGAGTCAAGAACAATTAGAAGCAGTAATGGGGTTGATCATCAATGCCGGAAATGCGAAAAGCGATGCAATGGAAGCGATTCAAGCCGCTAAAGAAGGCAACTTTGATTTGGCGCAGGAAAAACTTGAAGCAGCCGACCAAGCATTAGTTGAAGCCCATCATTCTCAAACAGGGTTGTTAACAGAAGAAGCCAGCGGTAATCCAATGACCGTGACGCTTTTAGCAGTGCACAGTCAAGATCATTTGATGACTAGTATTACCTTCAATGATATGGCTAAAGAAGTCGTGGACCTTTACAAACGTATAGGGAACGAATAGGAAGTGATTACGTGAAATTAGCTCGCGATCATGAAACGTTGAAAGCGATCACAGCTTTGGTTGAATATGCTTTTCGAAAGCAAGATCCGATCATTGATTATCCGCTCTTTTTATCACGTTACGAACACGCGGATTGTTATGGAGTGTATCAAGACAATGAATTGACGAACTTAGTGATGGCCAATCATTTCGAGATGCAGTTCTTTCAACAAAAAGTAAAAATGGCTGGTGTTGGGTACGTAGCGAGTTATCCGGAATACCGAGGCAAGGGCGGCATCAGCAGCATCATGTCCGAACTTTTGTCTGATCTGTATGATCAAGGCGTGGCGGTTTCTCAGCTTGCTCCTTTTTCTGAAGATTTTTATCGTAAATTCGGGTACGAACCTACAAGCCGAAGAAAAACATACCGCATCCCGGCACTAGCTTTTACTTATTTAAAAAGTGAAAGAAGGGGGACTATCAAACGCGGGTCTTGGCAGCAATTGAAGCCTGAGATCCAATCTATTTACCAACGCTTGCTAACACAGCAGCAAGTCGGAACAGTGATCCGAGAAGAGTGGTGGTGGGAACGTCTAAACGACTATTATCCACACCGTTTTTATGCGGTAGCTTTCGATGATGCTGGTGAGGCGAAGGGTTACATTATTTATCGAATGCAAGGAAACACATTAGTAGTCGATGAGCTCGCTTACGAGGACGAACTCGCGATGCGAAAATTATTAACGTACTTGAAATCCCATGTCTCATCATTTGAAGAATTTCTTTATCATGCTCCTGTTCATGAATGCATAGAAAAATGTTTTCTTGAGCAAGACTATTTCACGATTACTTTGGAACCGTATATGATGAGTCGAATTATTGACATCACGCAATTATTACCGAAACTTCCGATAAAGCAACAAGAAATTATTTTAGAAGTAACTGAAGATAAGGAATGTCCTTGGAATGTTGGTAGCTGGCTGATCAGTCAGGGGACGTGTCAAAAAGTACAAAAAGCAGGCGATGTCAAAGCCTCTATCCACGGGTGGAGCGAATTATTACTAGGCGAATTATCTTTAGCTGAAGGACTTTTCTTCGGGAAAGTCACTGCGTCAAAAGACGTTGCGTTAGATATTTTTCCAAAAGGAAAACAAAGTTTTTATGATTATTTTTAAATTAGGGGGACTATAAAAAATGGATAAATTTGTCAATTTTATGGAAAAACACTTTATCCCGGTTGCTTCAAAAATCGGTAATCAGCGTCACTTAGTCGCGATTCGGGATTCATTTATGGTAACAATGCCGCTAATGATCCTAGGAGCGTTAGCAGTAATGATCAACAACTTGTCACTGTCGATTCCAGCCTTTGGTAACTTCATGAACGGCATCTTCGGCGGCGAATCATGGAAAGGCTTCGGGGGCGCTGTTTGGAACGGAACATTTGGTGTTCTTTCTGTATTCATCGCGTTCTTAGTAGCTTACAATTTAGCTCGCCACTATGGAAAAGATCCAATTGCAACAGGTGTTGTTTCAGTGGCATCATTCTTCACTTTAGGAGCAGCAACGAGCGGAATGAACTCTTCAGGTTTGTTTGTTGCCTTGATCGTGGGTATGGTCGTTGCAGAATTATTCACTCGTTTAGTGGGTAGTCCAAAATTAGTTATTAAAATGCCTGATGGCGTGCCGCCAGCAGTTGCACGTTCATTCGCGTCATTATTCCCAGCGATGATCGTTATCTCGATCTTTGGTTTAATTGCTGCGATTATTGCAGGTTTCGGTGTAGAAGATATGTTTGCTGCTTTCTACGCAGCTGTTCAAGAACCATTCATGAGCTTAGCAAATTCATACGGCTCAGCGTTACTCATTGCTTTCATCACACCATTCTTATGGTTCTTCGGGTTACACGGTGCCAACATGATCGATCCCTTCATGCAAGCAATCAATGCGCCAGCGATTGAAGCAAATGCAAATGCATTGGCAGCAGGTAAAGCAGCTCCGTATATCGTGAACAAACCATTTATCGATTCATTTGTGAACATGGGTGGTACAGGTGTAACGATCGGTTTGATCATTGCTATCTACCTAGTTGGACGTAAAAACAAACCATTTATGGTCGTAAACAACTTGGCAGCAGCTCCTGGTATCTTCAACATCAATGAACCTTTGATGTTCGGTCTGCCGTTAGTGTTGAATCCAATTATGTTTATCCCGTTCATTTTGACACCAATGGTCTGTGTAACAACAGCTTACTTTGCGACGAAATTCGGGTTAGTGCCGCCAGCAACAGTAATGCCGCCATGGGTAACTCCTCCAATCATTGGTGGGTTCTTAGCTACTCAAAGCTTCTCCGGCGCCATCTTGGCAGCAGTGAACTTAGTAATCTCAATCGCAATGTATGTACCATTCGTATCCTTAGCAACAAGACAAGAATTGAAAAAAGTTAAAGAAGCAGAAGCTTAATTGATAACAAAAAAGGGGGTGCGGATCACTGGATTCCACCCTCTTTATTCGTTAAAAAATACTATTTTTAAGAATGAGGTAGAACAATAATGAAAACTTTTCCAACAAATTTTTGGTGGGGCGCAGCCACATCTGGACCACAAAGCGAAGGACGCTTCAACAAAAAACATGCGAATGTCTTTGACTATCATTTCGAGATCGAACCAGAAAAATTCCATAATCATGTAGGACCGGATGTCGCTTCGAATTTTTACAACAGCTACAAAGAAGACATTTCCATGATGCGCTCGATCGGTATGAACAGCCTGCGAACCAGCATCCAATGGAGCCGCTTGATCGATGACCTAGAAACAAATACGGTGAATCAAGACGCTGTCGACTTTTATAACAATGTGATCGACACAATGTTGGCAGAGGGCATGACACCTGTGATGAATCTGCACCATTTTGATTTGCCAGTAGAATTGTACGATACATACGGCGGCTGGGAATCAAAGAAAGTGGTGGATCTGTATGTAGGGTTTGCTGAGAAATGTTTTGAATTGTTTGGTGATCGTGTGAAATACTGGGCGACGCACAATGAACCAATGGTGGTAGTAGAAGGCGAATACTTATTCCAATTCCACTATCCAAATATCGTTGATGGAAAAAAAGCGGTACAAGTGGCCTACAATTTGAATTTAGCTTCTGCGAAAGCCATCCAAGCATTCCGCAAATTAAACATTGAGAATGCGCAAATCGGAACGATTCTAAATCTGACACCGACTTATGCAGCCTCCGACGCGCCGGAAGATCAAGAGGCTGCGCGTATTGCGGAGCTTTGGAACAATAAAATGTTTTTGGAACCCGCAGTGTATGGACATTTCCCTGCTGAATTAGAGGAACTGTTGACGAAGGACAAGGTTTTATGGGAAACAACGGACGAAGAAAAAGACATTTTAAAGAATAATACGGTTGATTTCTTAGGGGTGAACTTCTATCATCCGAATCGCGTGAAAGCACCCGATGTTGCACCAAACTCCGTTGGCGAGTGGATGCCTGATCGGTATTATGATGCATATGATATGCCTGGTCGCCGAGTGAATTTGGACCGCGGATGGGAAATCTATCCGAAAGCACTTTACGATATCGCTGTAAATATCAAAGAAAACTATAAGAACATTCCGTGGTACGTATCTGAAAATGGTATGGGTGTTTCTAATGAAGACCGCTTTAAAAACACGGCAGGCATGATCGAAGACGATTATCGGATCGATTTTGTCCAAGAACATCTGGAATGGCTGCATAAAGGAATCGAAGAAGGATCAAATTGCTTTGGCTATCATATGTGGACACCGATCGACTGCTGGTCTTGGTTGAATTCCTATAAGAACCGCTACGGTTTCATTTCAAATAATATTCATACACAAATCAAGACTGTTAAAAAATCAGGCTACTGGTTCAAAGAAGTGACTGAACGAAACGGATTAGCAGACTAAGAATAACTGGAGGAAGAGAATGAAACGTGAATTAGGTATTTCGGTCTATCCCGATCATAGTGATCCGCAAGCGGATCGCGCGTATATCAAAAAAGCGGCTGAGCTTGGCTATACGCGTATTTTCATGAGTATGCTGGAAGTGACGGAAGGCAAAGAAAAAGTCAGTGAAAAATTCGGTAGCATCATTCATTACGCGAAGGATCTGGGGTTTGAAACAGTTCTAGATATCGCGCCATCGATTTTTGATGATTTGGGTATTTCTTATGACGACCTGAGCTTTTTCGCCGCACTTGGTGCAGAAGGTATTCGGTTGGATGAAGGCTTTGATGGAAATAAAGAGGCGATGCTGAGTTATAATCCGGAGGGTCTAGCCATTGAGCTGAACATGAGTAATAATGTTGCTTATTTGGACAACATCTTATCCTACGAAGCAAACGAACCATTTATCTATGGGTGTCACAATTTCTATCCTCAAGAAGGTTCTGCCTTGCCCTACGACTTTTTTATCAGTTGCAGTGAACGTTTCAAGGGACACGGCATTAAGACGGCTGCGTTTATTACGAGCCATGATGCGGAGTACGGCCCATGGGATATCAATGATGGCTTACCTACACTAGAGATGCATCGCCATCTGCCGATTGATTTACAAGCACGCCACATGTTTGCAACGGGAGTGATCGATACAGTCATCATCGGCAATGCCTATGCTTCTGATGACGAATTGGAAAAAGTAGCTGCCGTCGATCGGTACAAAGTAAGTCTTGGCATTGAATTCGTACCTGAAGCAACAGAAATCGAGCGCAAAATCGTCGCTGATCCAAAGCATTTCCGTCGGGGTGATATTACGTCAACAGCCGTCCGGTCAACGATGGTTCGAGTGAAGTATGCCAACGAGGCAAATCCTGCTCACGACAATACGCAAGAATTTCAAGTGGGAGACATCGTTGTAGGGAATGATGAATTTGGAAAATATAAAAATGAATTGCAGATTGTTTTAGAACCTCATAGTGATTCTCGCAAAAATTTAGTCGGAAAAATCCCGCAAGAAGAAGTGATCATGCTGGACTTTTTGAAGCCTTGGGCGAAATTTCAATTCGTTCCTAAAAATTAAATTTGAAGCGAATGAAAAAAAGATGAATGATCTTTATTGACAAACCCAATAAAGGCGTGTAAAGTATGACTCAACTTAATCAAACGACAGTGAAAAGAAGAGTAGCAGTTCATTTGTTCCCAGAGAGTCTCTGGTTGGTGAAAAGAGACGGCAATGAGTTGTGAACCACATCTTTGAGTCGATCAACTGAAGAAAGTAGGTTGGTCCGGGAGAGCCCGTTATAGCGGAGGTCAGATTGACCAGTTGAGATCGTTCGTTGTGAGACGACGATGAAAAAAGGTGGAACCACGTAACTACGTCCTTTAGCCCTAGCGGCTAAAGGACTTTTTTTAGTTTTACCTGCTGGATCATGAAAGACCCGTAGAGGTTCTTTTCGCGAGAAGGGAACAAAGATGAGGTGGAACCGCGTATTCAACGCCCTCTGGTAGAGATACCAGAGGGCGTTTTTGCTAGTCCGATTTTCCGCAGTTCAATGAGGTGGAGGGTGAGTAAAATTTCATTCTGCTAATTAAGTAAGTAACTGTGTAGTTGGATGGTATGCGTGCTGAGGGTCAAACTAACTTTTTCGTTTTTTGAAAAAGTTAACTCATTAAAACGAATTAGCTGTCAGTTCTAATCAAGAATTAAAGGTTAGCCGCCACTAGCAAATTCTATCTTTATTAAAAAAGTCACGATTAAGAGCTTTTGAAAGGCCGTACAACTTTCAAAAAAATGGAGGGATATTGGGATGAATTATTTGATCGAAGTCATGCCGCAATTATTACAAGGGGCAGCGATAACACTGAAATTATTTGCTTATACGATATTGGGCTCACTGCCGTTAGGAATCTTGCTATCGTTTGGATTGGCGAGCCGCTTTAAACCGTTACAATGGATTTTACAGTTTTATGTATGGATCATGCGAGGGACGCCGTTGCTGCTGCAATTGATTTTCGTCTTTTATGGTCTGCCATTGATGGGAATCATATTCGACCGTTTCGAAGCCGCATTATTTGCTTTCGTATTGAACTACGCCGCTTACTATGCAGAAATTTTCCGTGGCGGGATTCAATCAATTCCAGTTGGGCAATACGAGGCATCGAAGGTCATTGGATTGACACCGATTCAAACGATCACGCGAATCATCATTCCACAGGTCGTTAAAATTGTTTTACCTTCTGTCGGAAATGAAGTCATTAATTTAGTAAAAGATACGTCACTTGTTTATATCTTAGGATTGTCAGATGTGATGCGGGCTGGGAAGATCGCAATGGAACGAGATACGACGTTGCTGCCATTATTCGGGGTAGCGCTCATTTACTTAGTGTTGACTGGGGTGACCTCAGTGATCTTGAAGCAACTAGAAAATCGTTTGAACTATTATCGTTAGGCAGGTGGAAAAAATGATCGAATTAAAAAAAGTAAACAAATCGTTTGGAAATAAAAAGGTGATCGATAATTTGGACTTAGTCATTCCGGATGGACAGATATTAGCGATCGTTGGCCCTTCCGGTGGTGGGAAAACAACCTTACTGAGAACCCTGGCTGGTTTAGAAAGAGCAGATAGCGGCACTTTTTTACTAGATGGCGCCGCCTTCGATCCCACTTCTTCGAAAGAACAAGAACAAGTTGTTGGGGTCGTCTTTCAAGATTTTCAATTGTTCCCGCATTTAAGTGTCTTAGACAATATCACGATCGGTCCTAGACTGGTCTTAAAGCAAGACAAAGCAACGTATATGAATAAAGCCGAGCATTTAGCAAGTTTGCTAGGCATTGAAGAATTATTGAACAATTATCCCTATCAATTATCCGGCGGGCAAAAGCAACGTTTAGCGATTGCTCGTGCGATGGCGATGAATCCGAAAGTGTTGGCGTATGATGAGCCAACCAGTGCGCTAGATCCTGCGTTGCGTCAGCAAGTGGCAAGTTTGATCCTGGAATTAAAAGCGGACGGAGTGACTCAAATTGTTGTTACCCACGATTTGATTTTTGCAGAAGAAATTGGTGATCAGTTATTGAAGGTTGAACCTATCAAATAAAAAATAAACATTAGGAGGAGTAACGTATGAAAATGAAAAAAATTATTTTGGGAATGGTGGCTGTTTTAACACTGGTGACGTTAGCGGCCTGCGGCAAAAAAGAAGCGAGCAGCAACGAAAGCTGGAAGACGATTGAGAAAGATAAAAAGGTGACGATCGGTTTAGATGACACATTCGTTCCAATGGGATTTAAAGATGAAGATGGAAAAATCGTTGGTTTTGACGTTGATTTAGCCAAAGCAGTGTTTAACGAATACGGAATCAAAGCAGATTTTCAACCAATTGATTGGTCAATGAAGGAAAATGAACTGGAAAACGGCACGATCGACTTGATCTGGAATGGCTACACCGTGACAGAATCACGCGAAAAGAAAGTTTTATTTTCTGATGCTTATGCACAGAATGAACAAGTCCTAGTCACTAAAAAGGACAGCGGCATCACGAAGCCAGAAGATATGAAGGATAAAGTTTTAGGGGCGCAAGAAGGGTCTTCAGGGTATGAAGCCTTCAATAATCAAGCTAAAACACTGAAGGATATCGTGAAAGAGAATGACGCTACGTTGTATGCCAGCTTCAATGAAGCGATGATCGACCTTGAAAACAATCGAATCAACGGACTATTGATCGATAAAGTATACGCGGATTACTACTTGAAGCAAGCAAATAAATTAGATGCCTACAATATTTTCAGCGTAGGATTCAAAAATGAAAACTTTGCGGTCGGTGCACGCAAAGGAGACAAGAAATTGGTTGAGAAAATCAACGAAGCATTCAAGAAGCTGCAGGAAAATGGAAAATACGGCGAGATCTCGAAAAAATGGTTTGGGGAAGAATTGTCCTTGCCTAAAGAATAAGCGAAATGTCTCTCCAAAAATTTAAACATTATTTAATCAGAAAGAAAAGGCGAGCAAAACTTTTGTTCGCCTTCTTTTTTTTGTATAATGGTACAGAATGGAAAGAGGGATATCATGGCGCAAAAGAAGCGTACAAAGAAAAAAAGAAAAACGAAAAAGCAAAAACAACTCCAAGAGCAGCGCCTGATCATCGGCATTGGACTTTTATTTATATTATTTACTGTCTTTGCATTATTTAAGCTAGGGTTCTTAGGAAATCTGATTGCGAATGTCTTACGTCTGATAGGCGGAAACACGTATCAATTTTTAGCCTTGCTGTTAGGACTTTATGGCACGCTGCTCGTTGTAAAGAATACCAAGTTGCGATTGACTAAACCGCGACGATGGGTAGGGATCGGCTTTTTCTACCTTGGAATATTGCTGATTCTTCATGCACGTTTGTTTGCGAATGTGGAAAGCAAAGATCCTAATATTTTAAAAACGACTTGGGATTTATTGATGACAGATTTCTTAGGGAATCAAATAACCCAAAATGTCGGCGGCGGAATGCTAGGTGCGGCGCTTTATAATTTAACGCACTTTCTCGTATCGCAAGTAGGCAGCTATTTGATTGCCGGCTTATTATTACTATTGGGTATTTTTTTGTTCAGCCTTTTAGAATTCAACCAAGTAACGGATTATTTAGGCAATTTTGTCGAAATGATGCAGGAAAAATTCTCAGAATCTGATGAGAAAAAAGAACTGAAGGCAGCAAAAAGAGAAGAACGACAAGCACAAAAAGCGCAAGCCAAAGCTGAAAAGCAAGCGGCAGCAAAAGCCAAGCTGGAGGCCGAATTGGCCGAGCGAGAAAAAAACAAGGTTCGTTCAATGACACCAGGGGAGCAATTGGCGAAAGAAAGCCAGGAGCCTTTAGTTAAGGAACCTGAGCAGATGACGCTCGTGCCGATCGAAGGGTTTCAAGAAAATTTGGAGCCCGAAAGAACGACAGCCGCACCTGTACCTAAAAAAGCCTCACTTGAAGATGAGGAGATTGATGATCCAGGTGATTTAGAATTTGAGATCAGCGCGGAGCCTGAGGATCATGACTATCAGTTGCCGCCGTCAACGTTATTAGATTCAATTCCAGCTGCCGATCAAAGCGATGAATACAAAAAGATCGAGCAAAATATCAAGGTATTGGAGAAAACTTTCAATAGTTTCGGTGTAGAGGCCAAAGTCGTCAAAGCCAGCTTAGGACCATCTGTTACGAAATTTGAGGTCCAACCGGCCGTTGGTGTAAAGGTCAGCAAAATCGTCAATCTAACCGATGACATCGCGCTGGCTTTAGCAGCGAAGGATGTCCGAATGGAAGCGCCGATCCCAGGGAAATCTTTGATTGGGATCGAAGTGCCAAACAGCACGATCAGTACGGTGTCATTCCGCGATATCATCGAATCTCAACCGAACCACCCAGATAAAATTCTGGAAGTTCCATTAGGTCGAGACATCTCTGGATTGGTACGGGTGGCAGATTTAACGAAGATGCCCCACTTGCTGATCGCTGGGTCCACTGGTAGTGGTAAATCTGTAGCAATCAACGGGATCATTACAAGTATTTTAATGCGGGCAAAACCAAATGAAGTAAAATTGATGATGATCGACCCGAAAATGGTCGAATTGAATGTGTATAACGGCATTCCTCATCTATTGACGCCGGTCGTGACGAATCCAAGAAAGGCCGCACAAGCGTTGCAAAAAGTCGTTCAGGAGATGGAAGAACGATACGAAAAATTTGCCGCAACAGGTGTGCGAAATATTTCCGGCTTTAACGAATTGGTGATTCAGAAGAATTTGGAAGACGGTCAAAACCGGCCGATCTTGCCATTTATTGTTGTCATAGTGGATGAGTTAGCAGACTTAATGATGGTCGCAAGCAATGAAGTGGAAGACGCGATTACGCGTTTGGCACAGATGGCGCGGGCGGCGGGTATCCATATGATCCTTGCGACGCAACGTCCAAGTGTCGATGTTATTACCGGAATCATCAAGGCCAATGTTCCGTCACGAATTGCCTTTGCTGTTTCAAGCGGGACGGACTCGCGAACGATCATTGATGGAAATGGTGCGGAGAAACTGCTAGGACGTGGAGATATGCTGTTCTTGCCAATGGGAGAGAACAAGCCGATCCGTGTTCAGGGTGCGTTTATTTCAGATCACGAGGTAGAACAGATCGTTGAGTTTGTTTCTGATCAGCAGGAAGCTCACTACGAAGAAAAAATGATGCCAACAGAAGAAACAAGTTCTTCGCCATCAGAAACACCGCAGGATGAACTTTACGAAGAAGCAAAAGCATTAGTAGTGGATATGCAGACAGCGAGCATCTCTTTGTTGCAGCGAAGATTCCGTATCGGCTATAATCGAGCAGCGCGGATCGTGGATGAATTAGAAGAACACGGCGTCATCGGGCCTTCAACCGGCAGCAAGCCGCGGGAAGTCTTTATGCAAAAAGCCGAAGAAGAACCCGAAAATCCATTGGATGAATAAAAAGCTTTGCCATTTTTTGGCAAAGCTTTTTTGTTGCGTTTTTAATTGATTGCACAAATGTGCAAAAAGACAGTGATTTCAATTCCCATGCACCTCTTTTTTCGCGTGTCTAATATAGGACTACAAGGATAAAAAGCCTGCTATATCAACATTTTGTGTAGTGAAAGATAGAGAAATTATAGCTAAAAAAAGAAGAAACAATAAATTTCAACATTAATGTGGAACTTTTATGTGTTATACAATAGAAAAAGGCTGTGCTATCTTTTTGTTAGATTGATAAGCGCTTACAATTGGAGGAAACAAAAATGAAAGGGTTGAACTCACGGCAAACCAAATTACTTCACTTACTGGTTCAAAATGAGCATTATTTGCCAGTGTCTTTCTACTCTGAGAAGTTAGGAAAATCAAATCGGACGCTCTATTCTGACTTGAAGAAGATCCAACTTTTATTGGAGAAAGAACCGCTTGTTTTGGAAAAAAAGCCGCGTGTTGGTATTTTGCTAAAAGGAACAGTAGAAGAAAAAATGCACTTTCTAGAGCAGCACATTGGAGTGAACACGGAAGAAGCTGTTGGCTCACAAGAGCGGCAATGGGAGATCGTCAAACAGTTAGTAATCAACGAAGAGACCGTGACGCAGCAAATGCTCTCTCAGCAGTTTCATGTAAGTCCAAGTTCGATCGTGAGCGATTTAGAAAAAATCATTGAGAACTATCGTTTAACGCTGGCCGCTACGAAGCAAGGGACAAAAGCTGTAGGAAACGAGGAGGAGATTCAAAATAGCTTATTTCGTTTTTGTGAAGATTACTTAGACACTCATCGAGTCGATACAGAGCATCTTTTTAATAAAGAATCGAAAGACTTGTTGGGATACTTCTTTCCACAACAGTTAGTAGCGCTTGTGTTCCAGCAAATTACGGAATGGAGAAGTCAAACGGCTTTCTGTTTTCCAGGTCATTACGTAAAGTCGTTGATGATCCGTCTGTTGGTGTTCTGCTTCCGTTTGACTAGAGGCAAGCACATTGAAGAAAAGGAATTTCTATTTGATCAAATTAAATTGATCGATACGTATTTGATCGCTAATGAATTAGTTGTGCGGGTATCAGACACGTATGCTGTCACGTATGACGAAGAAGATATCTCCTACGTCAATCGTCAACTGGTCGGTTACGGTGTAAAGCTAAACAGTAAAAGTCATAAGAGCTATGAAAGGTACGCGGAATCAATCAAAAAGATCATTAAAAACATGAGTGAGATCATGCAGGTTGATTTTGTGGCTGACACACAATTAAAAGAACGTTTTGCCAGCCATTTTGTTCCAATGATCTATCGATTGAAGATGGGGATCGTCATCACAAATCCGTTGGTCGATGAAATTCGAAGTCAATATGCTATCACCTTTAGTGCCACTTGGTATGCGCTCGCCAATGCTGAAGAAAAGCTGGGCGTCCATTTCAACGATGAAGAAGTGGCGTTGGTATCCATGTATTTTCAAGTCTCGCTGGAGAAAAGTCAAAACGGTAAAAAGATTTTGATTGTCTGTCCCAATGGCGTAGGAACATCGGAATTGATTTTCAATAAAATCAAACGAATTTTGCCCGCACAAGATATCGCGGAGATTACGACGCTCGATAAGCTATACAAGAAAAATTTGGATAATGTTGATTTGATAATTTCCTCTATCAAATTAGAAAGTGTCAATAAGCCGATCATTCAGGTCTCTACCTTAGTCACTCAGGAAGACATCAAAAATATCACGGCCCTTTATTCGAATTTATTCTATTCAGAAGAATCTGAAGAAGCTGAAAACTTGGCATTTCCATTTTTAAAAAAGGTCATTGATGTTGCGTATATCTATACGAAAAAGCATTTTTCAGATAAGCAAACGTGCTTGAATTGGTTGATAGATAAGCTGGAAAAAGGGGAGATCGTTACACGAGGGTTTCGCAAAGAAGTATTTGATCGAGAAACGATTGGTGAGACCGCGTTAGCAACGGGAGTAGCGATCCCGCACGCATCACCACAAAATGTTTTGCAGACGAAGATCGTGATCGTCACTTTGACAAAGCCGATTACTTGGGATAAACGGAAAGTGCATTCGATCTTATTGATGTGCATTGCTAAAAGTGACCGGACCCTTGTACGAGGAGTGATGACAGACATTCATAAGATTGTTCAGTCGGAAAAACAGTTAAAAAGTATTTTTGGAGATAGAGAGGCAGTAGAAATTTATAACGATATTATTGGGAGGTAAAAATATGCAAGTGATTACGAAAGAATTAGTAGATCTATCGATAGACGCAGATTCAAAAATGGCAGCGATCAATATATTAGCAGATCGTATCAACCAGGCGGGACGTTTACATGACCATGCAGGCTATGTAGAAAGTGTGGTAGATCGAGAAAACTTAACAACTACTGGAATTGGTTTTGGCATCGCCATTCCTCATGGGAAAAGTGCTCATGTCAAAGAAACGACCGTCGCTTTTGGACGATTGACTAATAAAATAGATTGGCAGAGTTTGGATGGTGAAGGGGTCGGGCTTGTCTTTTTATTAGCTGTTCCAGAAGAATGTCAAGGCGATCAACACCTGAAAATAATCGCTGGGTTATCAAGAAAGTTGGTTCATCAAGAATTCAGAGAAACATTGGCGCACGCAACGAGTGATCAAGAGATCGTGGACTTGCTGAATGACAGTCTGGCTAGCGTAGTCGCTTAGTGAATAAAACATAAAAGGAGAGAAACGTATGAAATTAGTTGCTGTAACGGCTTGTCCGTCAGGAGTGGCACACACCTATCTTGCTGCTGAAAGCTTAGAGGTTGCTGCTAAAAAAAATAATGTAGACATCCATGTAGAAACACAAGGGTCGATCGGTATCGAGAACGAGTTGACGATCGAGCAGATCACTGGTGCGGATGTAGTGATTCTGACAAATAATATTGGGATCAAGAACGAAGAGCGATTCAAAGGGAAACCGGTCGTGCGTGTGAGCGCGGGAGACTGTATCAATAAAGGAGAAGCAATCGTCAAAAAAATTCAGCAGAAATTAGCAAAATAGGAGGAACAGCAATGATTGAATTATTAAAAGGTACTAGAAAAAATTTGATGACTGGCGTCTCGTATATGATTCCTTTTGTTGTCGCGGGCGGTATCTTGTTAGCATTGAGTGTGCTGCTGTCCGGAGATGCCTCCGTTCCAGATAAAGGCTGGTTGGCTGACATTGCTACTATTGGTATCACGGGATTAGGTATGATGGTCCCTATCTTGTCTGGGTATATCGCCTTTTCAATGGTCGATCGTCCTGGGCTGGCACCAGGGATTATTGGCGGATTGATCGCCAGTAACATTGGTGCAGGATTCTTAGGAGGAATATTATCCGGGATTCTCGCAGGGATCGTCGTGTTTTATTTAAAGAAAATTAAGTTGCCATCAAGCTTGCGTTCATTAGGACCAATTTTTATCATTCCATTGTTTGGTACACTGGTTGTTGGTACATTGATGTATTGGGTGATTGGTCAGCCGATCGCGGCCTTGATGACAGCGTTGACGAAGTGGTTAGAATCAATGGGAACGGGAAATTTAGTTGTACTGGGATTGATTTTAGGTGCGATGATCGCTTCAGATATGGGTGGACCGATCAATAAAGTGGCCTTTAGTTTTGGCTCTGCGATGGTAGGGACGATCAATCCTGCGACAGGCTTGCCTAGTGAAACTGCTTTGACGATCATGGCTGGGATCGGTGCAGCTATCTGTATTCCGCCGCTTGCGATGGGATTAGCGACGATCATTGCACCGAAGAAGTTTACAGTGGAGGAGCGGAACTCTGGAAAAGCAGCCATTGTCATGGGGATGGTAGGTATTTCAGAAGGAGCCATTCCCTTCGCGGCGGCTGACCCGCTGCGCTGCATTCCGGCGAATATGATAGGAAGTGCCATTGGTGCAGCTATTGCGATGGTCTTAGGTGCTGGAAACCCGGCACCATGGGGTGGATGGATCGTTGCTCCCGTTGCTCAAAATCCATTGGTCTATATCTTAGGCACAGTCATCGGCTCAGTAATTACCGCAGGCATCGTGATTGCCTTGAAGAAGCCCGTTGTTGAAGAATCAAGTCAAGCAGTGGGAATCGAGGATGACTTCGACCTAGATATCGAGATCATGTAAAGAAAAAGAGGGATCGAACGTCGTTTCGAGCCCTCTTTTCTAGACTAAAATCAATTTCGCATAGGCACTGATCATGCGCTTGTAGTCCAGAGGCAGTTCTTTACTAGTAATGACTACATCTACTGATGA
The DNA here is from genome assembly GCF_002174375.1 of Enterococcus sp. 12F9_DIV0723. Taxonomy (NCBI): domain Bacteria; kingdom Bacillati; phylum Bacillota; class Bacilli; order Lactobacillales; family Enterococcaceae; genus Enterococcus; species Enterococcus sp. 12F9_DIV0723. The sequence goes on from NZ_NIBK01000001.1 coordinate 950,222, forward strand.
CCAGGGAGCCACTTGAACGAGAGAAGTTTTTTCAAATTTCGTGTGATCCAAAAGCACGATTTTTTTTGTAGATTTTTTTAGCATCCGACGTTTTGCTTCAGCGTCAATCAAAGACGATGTACAAAAGCCTTTGCGATTTTTGACCCCGCTTGAGCCGAAAAAGCAAAGATCAAATTGAATATCGGGATATATCTCACTGCCATTGTTGCGAAAAGCCATATCTGCGGGAGAGTATTCTCCGCCAAAACAAAAGAGTTTGTGTTGACTGAGGGCAAGTTGGGAGATGGCCGCAAGGGAGCTAGTAAAAATCTGCTTCTTTTCCAAGGACCCCATTTTTTTTGCCAAAAGTGCCAAGGTGCTTCCCTGATCGAGGCCGATAGTATAGTCGTCAGAAGTAATGCAATCTAATGCGGCTTGTGTCAATGCTTCCTTCTCAGCAAATTGTGAGGTACGTTGGAAGACAGGAGCCAATTCTTTTTCACGAACTAACGTGGCTTTGCCGTGCCGCTTTTCTATAATGCCTTCCTTCGCTAGGTAGGTTAAGTCTTTTCGAATGGTTTCATCAGAGACATGAAACTTTTTCACTAATTCACGAACTTTCAGCTCATTTTGATGATAGAAAAGTTCCGTGATTTCTTTGCGGCGTTGCGAAATTTCTGCAGCCTTCATAAACATCAACATCCCCCTTTTTTTAACGGTAGCATGAGATTCCAACAAAAACAATCTAAAACTTGGGAAAAAGTGAACAAATCCAACTTTTTTACTGTAATTCAAAGAATTCTGTGGTTTCAATCGAAACATATTTCTATACTAAGTGTGAATAGAAGAAGAGGAGTGAAAAAAATGGGAACAGGAGTTATTGATTTGGAACAAAACAATGCAAATCTCGTGATGAAAGGGAATCCACGGATTCAAGCAATGAAGAGTCATTTATTCAAAGAAAAGCGTCAGATTTCATTGGAACGCGCATTGCTTTATACGGAAAGTTATCGTCAAACAGAAGGCGAGCCTACCATCATTCGCCGCGCAAAGGCAGTCGCACATATTTTAGGGAGTGTTGAAATAAGCATTCGTGAAGGGGAATTGTTAGTCGGAAATCGAACGGTGCGTCCGAGATCAGGGATTCTTTCACCGGAAATGGACCCTTATTGGATCATGAAAGAAATCGATACGATCGATACGCGACCGCAGGACCAATTTGAGTTTACAGAGGCGGATAAAAAAATCTACCGTGAAAAATTATTTCCATATTGGGAAAAGCGCTCAATGAAAGATTTCATCAATGGTGAGCTGACAGAAGAAGTAAGTACAGCTTTGAAGGAGGAAGTTTTCAAATTAAATCAAACGGATAAGGGACAAGGGCACATTATTATGGATTTCCCCGGCATCCTATCACGTGGAATCGGCAGCTATCTTGGAAAGTTAGACGAGAAAATCAAGGAAGACCCGGATAACCTGTTTTACCAAGCTGGGAAAATCATTTTTATTGGGATGAAAGATCATTTCTTACGCTATGGGGAATTGGCGGAGTCTTTAGGAAAAGACGAGAAAGAACCAAAAAGACGGCAAGAACTGCAACGAATCGCTGAAATGTGCCGGAAACTAAGTATTGATAAGCCAGAATCCTTTTATGAGGCTCTTCAATTATTATGGATGACCAGTATCGTTGGACAGTATGAATCAAATGCATCTTCCCTTTCTTTGGGACGAATGGATCACTATTTATATCCATTTTACGAAGCCTCGCTAAATAAAGGCGTGGACAAAGAATTCCTTTACGAAGTGCTAGGTGATTTTTATGTGAAGACAAATGACGTAGTGCTTCTACGTTCTGAAAGCAGCGCAAAATGCTTCGCTGGATTTCCTACTGGCTATACCGTTGTTCTAGGTGGGCTAGATGCATTGGGACACACATCTGTTAATCCGCTGTCGTTCGTGATGTTGGAACTTTACCATGAGATCCTGTTGCCGCAGCCAAACTTGTCAGTGAGAATGAACGAATTGATCCCTCGCCGGTTTTTACTAAAAACGGTGGAAACGATTCGTTTGGGAACAGGTATCCCTCAATTATTCAACGACGATGTCTGTGTTCCCGCATTTTTGAGTAAAGGCGTATCGCTCGACGACGCGCGAGACTATGCGACGGTGGGCTGTGTGGAGACTTCGATTCCTGGAAAAACTTACGGTCTCCACGATATTGCACTTTTTAATCTGCTTCGGATCATGGAGTTGAGTATCTATGAATTGAGAAACGAGTCGGATTTGACCTATGACCAATTAGTCGAAACGATTGAAAAGAAAATCGATTACTATGTGGAGTTGGTAGTTAAAGGATCGAATATCGTGGATTTGGGTCATCGGCAATACGCGCCTACCCCATTTTTATCTGTCTTGATCAATGACTGTCTGGAAAATGGAAAGGATGTCACAGAAGGCGGTGCTCGCTACAACTTTTCCGGAGTGCAAGGCATTGGAGAAGCCAACTTGAGTGACTCGATGTATGTCATCAAGAAAATGGTTTTTGAAAAGAAGGAAATGCGCTTTAGTGAGTTAGTGGATGCATTAGAGTCTGATTTTACAGGTGACTATGCTGCGCTGCAACAGCATGTGATCCAGGATTTTGAAAAATTTGGAAACGACGATGACGAGCTAGATATCATTGCAGCAACATTCTTCCGACATTATGCCAAAGAATTAGGGAAATACGAGAATGTGCGTGGTGGACAGTTTATTCCTGGGGCCTATACCGTTTCAGCTCATATCCCATTAGGGGAAGCAGTGGGTGCGACTCCTGATGGTCGAAAAGCACAGGAACAATTAGCTGATGGCGGGTTATCACCGATGGTCGGGCGCGATCATTTAGGGCCGACAGCGGTATTAAAGTCTGTCAGCAAGCTAGATAATTTCTTGACGGTGAATGGCAGCTTACTGAACCTAAAGTTTCAACCGAACACGTTGAAAGGACAGCAAGGCTTGAACAAATTTGCCGACTTTTTATTGGCGTTTACAAAGTTAAAAATTCAACACGTCCAATTCAATGTTCAATCAAGAGAAACGTTGTTAGAAGCTCAAAAACATCCTGAAAAATATTCGGGATTGCTGGTTCGCGTAGCTGGGTATAGCGCCTTTTTCGTTGATTTAAACAAACAAATTCAAGACGATATCATCGCACGTGTTGAACATCAATTGTAGGGTGAGGGATAGGAATGGAACAAGGATTGGTCTTTAATGTTCAACGGTATTCGGTTCACGATGGCGGCGGTATTCGAACACTGGTTTTCTTGAAAGGATGTCCTTTGCGTTGCCCGTGGTGCTCAAATCCTGAATCACGTAAAAGAGTAACACCCGCTACGTGGACAAAAAATGGGAAAACTGAACAGATTGGTGAGTGGCGCACCATAGACGATCTTTTGGAGGTTGTCTTGAAGGATGAAATTTTTTATCGGACATCTGGCGGCGGGGTCACGCTTTCTGGCGGTGAGGTGTTAATGCAGGCCGAGTTTGCGACGGCTTTTTTAAAAGAGCTGCACGATCTCGGTGTCCATACAGCAATTGAAACGACGGGCTGTTTTCCAGTAGAGCGATTAAAAATGCTTACACCGTATGTTGATCAAGTATTGTTTGATTTAAAGATCATGGACCGCTGTGAAGCAAAAAAAGTGATCGGTCTGGATACAAAAACAGTCAGAGAAAACATGGATTATCTTTTGACGCAAACGCACATCCAAGTGATTCCTCGAGTTCCGTTGATTCCTGAATACACGACGAATAAAGAAAATCGGCAGCAGCTTATTCACTTTTTAACAAAACGTAAACTAACAGAGGTTCATCTATTGCCCTTTCATCAGTACGGCAGCAGTAAATATGATTATTTAGGGTGGGAATACGCGATGAAGGAGGTTCAACCGTTAAGCACGGAAGAAGTGAGAACTATTAAGGAGGACTTCCAATGTGCTGGAATCCATGCCAATATTGAAGGGTTAGACTGAGAGGCGTAGAGCCTCTCTTTTTTATTTTTATGAGCAATTACTTTGTGAAATCATTTCTTTTTTTCAAAGTTGATTGTTTTCTCTTTGTGAATCAGTTATAGTATGTAGCGAATGTTTCCAGCTTTTTTTTACTTATATGAAAGAAAGTGAGGGGAAACGCACGAAGGAAAAGAGATTACTAAGAGGTTTCACCTTAATAATAAGCAGTCCCCAGTAAAGTGAGGGGCGAGCACTTCGGTAGAATGCACTAGGAGGTAACACTTTGGATAAACCCTCAATTTATGGTTTAAGAAGAGAAGAATTAGTCGAATGGTTTTTAGAACACGGGGAAAAGAAATTCCGTGCAACACAAGTTTGGGAATGGCTTTATCGCAGCCGTGTCAGTGAGTTTGCAGAAATGAGCAATCTTTCAAAACAAACAATTGCTTTGTTAGAAGAAAATTTTATCATCAATCCGTTAAAACAATTGGTCGTGCAGGAAGCTAGCGACGGGACGGTCAAATATTTATTTGAACTACCGGATCATTTAATGATCGAAACGGTCTTGATGCGTCAAGAATACGGGTTGTCTGTCTGTGTGACGACTCAAGTTGGCTGTAATATTGGCTGCACATTTTGTGCTTCTGGGTTATTAAAGAAACAGCGGGATTTAACGGCAGGCGAGATCGTCGCACAGATCATGCTCGTGCAGCACTATTTCGATGAACGCGGCGAAGAAGAACGTGTCTCACATGTTGTTGTTATGGGCATCGGAGAACCCTTCGATAATTACAACAATGTGATGGATTTTCTGCATGTCATCAACGACGACAAGGGAATGGCCATTGGCGCGCGCCATATTACGGTCTCAACAAGCGGCTTAGTACCAAAAATCAAAAAATTTGCGGAAAATGGTTTACAGGTCAATTTGGCCATCTCATTGCATGCACCAAACAATGAAGTTCGTTCATCCATCATGCGAATCAACCGCAGCTTCCCAATCGAAAAATTGATGGAAGCAGTGGATTATTATATAGAAGAAACCAATCGTCGTGTAACATTTGAATACATTATGCTCTCTGGAGTAAACGACCGTCCAGATCATGCACAGCAATTAGCCGATTTGATGAAGGACAAGAAAAAACTGGTTTACGTAAACTTGATTCCTTACAACCCGGTTAGTGAACACGACCAATATTCTCGCAGTAGTAAAGCAGATGTTCTGCGTTTTTATGATGTCTTGAAAAAGAACGGAATCAATTGTGTCATTCGAAAAGAACATGGTACAGACATCGATGCCGCCTGCGGACAACTACGTAGTAAGCAAATGAAAAAAGCAGCCTCAAAATAAAACAAACATCTCCTTCAGTTTTTGAAGGAGTTTTTTTTGTTGTATGATACACTTAAAAGAAAGTGCGCGAGGAGAAAGAGATGAATACTGAAGATATTCAAGCAATTTTGGATCGCCGTTATGATCAAGGGTGGGATTATTGGACGACAGAAGACCGACGCTTAGGAAAAGGGGCGCCTTTTTCATGTTTAGAATCGGCGGAGTATTTATTGGAACTGCGAATGGATCCGCAGACAGAAGTCTTACAAGAGATAGCGCAACTTTTATGGGAAAGCTGGCAGGAGCCCGGGGATTTCAAGCTATATCCTAAAGGAGCAATATTCCCATGCCAAACAATCCCAGCGGCTACGTTACTCGTACGGTTAGGTCATGGGGATGACCCAAGAATGAAACAGACTGTCACACACTTACTGGCAACACGTCACGAAGACGGCGGCTGGTGGTGCAAAAAATTCTACTTTGGCAAAGGACCTGAAACAACCGTTTCCAATCCACTGCCGACATTGAATGCATTGGAACTTTTCCGCCAGATAGAAACTGTTGACGCGTCAGAATTAGAGGCGGCGATTGAATTTCTCTTGCATCATTGGGAGACGAAACTGCCGATTGGTCCCTGTCATTACGGAATCGGAACGCTGTTCATGCAGGTGGAATATCCATTTCGCGGATACAATTTATTTTACTATCTCTATGTCTTGTCCTTCTATGAGCAGGCTCGTAAAGACGCGCGATTTATGGAAGCCTTTGGATTATTTAAAGACAAAACAGTGGATGGGCAAGTAGTCGTTGAACGGGTGGTTCCGAAATTACGGAAATTGACCTTTTGTCAAAAAGGTCAAACAAGCGCAGTCGCGACGAAACGTTATCAAGAAATTCTCAAAAATTTAGCAAAATAGAAGAAAGAATTTTTTTGATGCTGCACTACCAAGAAACTGCGTAAGGAAGTACGCGCGATAGAGAAAATCCTCTTGCAGGTTGAGAAAAATAAAGAATGCTCTTGATGGAAACAGCGATCCGTCAAACAAAATAGCCAAGAACATGTTTCAAGTGTTCTTGGCTATTTTGCATTAGGCTAAAATCGTACCGATCGGGAAAATTTTTCTAAAAACTTTTCGAACCAATGGACCAGCCACAAGCAATTGGAAAGGAAGAGCCATAACGAGATTCTTTAGAATAGCGAGTCCCCAGATAATAAAAAACTGTTCCCAATGGTGTGTTTGACTCAATACCTCGATCGTCCCATAAAGAGACATGAAGAAGACCATTGGTAAAACCATGCAGCTAGAGACAGTAATCACTTTGCGCAAAGGACTAGAAAATGTCGGTATTAATTGAAAGGCTATTTTTTTCGCCGGGCCAGAAACCACAAACCAATCAAGAAGCAGTGCACAGCAATACCCCAATGGCAGCCCCAGCCAAGCTGATTTTAAACTTTCCAATGTAAAAGCACCTGAATGGAGGGCGATGTTATACGTGCTCATCCAGAATACCATCACAAAACACATCATTATCGTATAAACAAAACTTTCTCTTTTATTACTTGGCATAAAAATCCTCCTATAATGTAGACCGATCCTCCAAAAATAATTAATGGAATTTCGGACGCAAAAAAGGCCATCGTATAACTCGCTACGACGGCCTTTTAAGGTATCTTCACTGCGTTATGGAACGTTCTTTTTTGCTTGTTCCATTATATACAGATTTTTCAATTTCATGTAAGTAAAATTTTTATTTTTTTTCGCCGATCTCTTCTTTTAGGCGATAAATCTTTGAAGGACGTCCGATCCCGACTGGACGTTCACCGATTTCATCGAAATATTGCAGCATGGCTTTCTTAAAATTGGAATGATCGACTGTCTTGAAATCGACACCTAAAAACTTCGCAAACACTTTACGGGCTTCGGTGATCGTAAATTCTTCGCCCAATACTTGCAGGATGAGAGGTTCATGATCCATTTTATTTAACACTCGATTGAATGCTTTGCGAATGATTTCGTTATGGTCAAAGGCCAACGTATCTTTTCCGACGGATTTCCCAGCTTCCAATTCGATCTCAATGGAAATATCATCACTTGTCAGGCTGATCGTTTCACCATGACGTTCAAGATTGAACCAGCGGGCATCTTGTGTATCATCGCCAGCAGTAGGTGGGACTTGCCCAATGAAGGCCAAATAACTGACCGTAATTACCCAACCACGAGGGTCACGGTTCGGAGTACTAAACGTATGCAGCTGTTCCACACTTTTCCGGCCAATCGTTAAGCCCGTTTCTTCAGCAGTCTCACGCCGAACGCTATCATTCGTGGATTCATTCCGTTCGACAAAGCCTCCGGGTAATGCCCATGAATTGCGATACGGATTGCCGCGTCGTTGGATCAATAAAATTTTTAATTGGTCTTCTTCTTTGTTATATCCCATGATGACGATATCGACCGTTACTGACGGCTTGTCATATTCGGGATGTTCTTGTTCTTTATACCAAGCAACGAATGCAGCTTCGTCAGCTTCGTGTTCATAATAATCTTTTTCTGCTTCTTTAGAGGCAAATTTTTTCATATGTTTCACCCATTTTCTAATTATAAGTATTCGCTACTTTATTGTAGCATGAATAGGCAAAAAAGGGGAACTCCGCTTGGAATTCCCCTTTTGTTTCAATCAAACTATTTGGTTGATTCAGTTGTTGCTTTTTTACCTGAACTATTTGTGGTTAAGAAATCAGATAAGATGTTTTCGAATGAATCATCTTTGATTTTCACGTTTGCTTTCTTCAATTCTTTTGCAATTACTTCAGAAGAGAAGGTTTGATCCGCCATTTTTGTATCTTCAGCGATTTGTTTCAATTCTTTTTTGTATTTATCCATGTCGTTGCCTTTAGAAGAATTTTTCTCCATTTTGACAATGTAGTAGCTTGATTGGTAAGTTGATGAATCCATCGCAGTGATCACGTCAGAAACTTCGCCGTCTTTCAATTTGAAAGCAGCTTCTTTTACTTCAGCAGGCACGTTTGTTGATTGAGAATCAAATTTGATCTCTCCGCCATCTTTTTTCGTTGTTTGATCTTGTGATTTTTCTTTCGCGATTTTTGCGAAATCACCTTTGTCATTTAATTGTTTTTTGATTTCTTTTGCTTCATCTTCACTGCTTGCTAAAATGATGCGAGCAGTCACTTCTGGATGGAAGGAATCCCAAGCAGCTTTTGTATCTTTATCAGTGATTTTCACATGAGCTTTCAAACCTTCTTGGAAAGCTAATGATTGTTTCAAGTAATCTTTATAAGATTTCTTTGTGTAGCCAGCAGATTTTAATTGGCTTTCAAAGCTATCGCCCAATTGTTTTTCTTGCTTGTCGTACTCTTTGTCGATTTGCTTATCTGAAACTTTGTCTCCATAAGCATTTTCAAATACTTTATAGATGATCATGTTGCGAACTAAGCTTTGGTTTGATTGTTCTTTTTTCGCTTCGTTATAAAAATCTTCGACGGTAATTTTTCCGCCTTTCATTGTTGCGATGTCCTGGCTAGATCCACCTGAACAGGCCCCCAATACAATTACACTAAGTAAGCCAGCAGTGGCTAAAAGAATCTTTTTCTTCATTTCTATGCTACAACTCCTAAAATTATAATTTACATCCGTTTGTTATTCCTTTTCAACTATAACACACCTAAAAATGCAAAGGAAAGGGGGTTAAAAATAGTTTCCGAGAAAATTCACAATAAAAGCACAATTAACTAAGCAAAAAACACTGGAGAATCAGTCTCCGTCCGTGGGTCTTTCCAGTGTAAAGCGTCCTTTTTTCAGTACCGTCTTTTCTTCCGTGACAGGTAAAGACTGATTGATCTTTTCAAGTTGCGCTTGAATCTGTTGGATACGAGGCTCTGCCTGAAAGCGAAAATCTTCTACATCTTTTTCGACTCCTGATTTGAAAGCTGGGACCAGCGTATCAAACGTTCCTTTTAAAGTAACCAATGATTCGCGGAACGCCGCCAAATTATCGTTTAATTCATCCGTTAATTCAACCAACTCACGCGTGTTTGTAATTAGTTTTTCGCGGGTCTCTTCACCTTTACGCGGTGCTAATAGAAGTCCGCCTAAGGTTCCTAAACCGGCACCAAATAGAATTCCTTTAAAAAAGCCCATTTATTTCACCTGCTCCTTAATCTGATCAGCAATCAATTGCATTTCTTCCGCTGTTTGTTGATCCGCATGATTTCCAAAATGAATTGAAAAGTCATCCTTTTTACTATAACGCGGCACTAAATGGATATGAGAGTGAAAAACGGATTGATAGGCAAGTTCTTTATTATTATTTAAGATATTTAATCCGTCCATTTCAGGAAAAGCATGTTCAATCGCACGTGCAATTTTAGGAATACGTGCGAAGAAGTCTGCTGCCAAGTCCTCATCATAGTCGAAAATATCCGTAACATGCTTTTTAGGGACTACTAAAGTATGCCCCTTTGTTGCTTGTGAGATGTCTAGAAAAGCATAGACTTTGTCGTCCTCATAAATTTTGTAGCTGGGAATTTCTTGATTAATGATTTTACAAAAAATACAATTTTCCATTGCAAACATCCTTTCTGTTTCGTGGTGATTTATTTTGTGCTGTCAGTATGGGTAAAATGTCCCGACAACTGAAAATTCTTCCTTAACTTTACCATAACTTGGAATACTTGTGCTGTAAAAGGTCAAGTGAAGATTAATTATTTGCAGGATTCTGCTATAATGTTAACTATGAATGAGCCGCTCTTTTAACTTTGACTGAGGGGCTACTTATTTTAGGTAAAAGACCTTGGAGAATTATAATAGTTGTTTTCTTATAAATAGGAACTTGGAGGGAACGCATGAGTTTAGTAATAGAACACGTAACAGGCGGGTATGGACACGTGCCTGTTTTAAAGGATATTAATTTTGATGTTAAAAATGGCGAGATGATTGGCCTGATTGGCTTGAATGGCGCGGGAAAATCTACGACGATAAAAAATATTATTGGGTTATTAACACCACAAAAGGGGACGATCAAGGTTGATGAACTTACCCTGCAGCAAGACCCAGAAAATTATCGAAAGAAAATTGGATACATTCCTGAGACGCCATCTTTGTATGAAGAATTAACGTTGAGAGAGCACATCGAAGTTACTGCAATGGCCTATGGTATTCCTAAAGAAGAAGCGATGCAACGAGCAGAGTCGTTATTGAAAACATTTCGCTTGGAAAATCGGTTAGACTGGTTTCCAGTGAACTTTTCAAAAGGAATGAAACAAAAAGTAATGGTGCTATGCGCCTTTTTGATCCAACCGAGTTTATACATTATTGATGAACCCTTTTTAGGATTGGACCCATTGGCTATCAATGCTCTGTTGGAATTGATGGTGACCATGAAGGAACAGGGGGCCGCGATCTTAATGTCTACCCATATCTTAGCGACAGCAGAGAAATATTGCGATCGTTTCGTTGTGCTTCATGAGGGTGAAGTGCGGGCACTTGGTACGTTGCAAGAATTGCAGCAAGAATTCAATTTGCCAGGCTCTTCTTTAGATGAAATTTATATCGCTTTAACAAAGGAGAAGGAACATGCATGATTTTTTTCTATTGAGGCGTCAACGCCACCAGAAAAAAATGATGAAGTACATGCGCTATGTTTTAAATGATCATTTTGTATTGGTGTGCTTGTTTTTAGTTGGCGGTCTAGCCTTTTATTATTCAAACCTGTTAAAACAACTGCCACCAGATTTCCCTTGGAGTCTGCCGATCGTCGGGGTAGTGTGGTGGCTCGTTTTACCCTTTGGGAGATTAGCTACTCTCGTTGAGCCTGCTGATATGACCTTCTTATTGCCGAAAGAAAAAGAAATGGGCAATTATTTGACAAGCGGGTTGCGTCACTCCTTGGCACTGCCATTTACAGTTGAACTGCTTTTATGCGGTGCACTGCTCCCTTTAGTGGTATTAGCGAAGCAAATAGGGTTTATAAACTTTTTCTTCTATATAGTAGTGTTGTGGAGTCTGAAATTAGCAAATCTTAGAATCCAGCGCTTCGCCTGTTACCAAAGAACGCGCAAGCAGACGCAGCGTTTGTATTTCGCTTGGTTTGTCGGGAGCGGAGCGATCATTTTTATCGCCCTTTACAGCATGGCATGGCTAGGTTCAGTCTTGGCAGTAGCTACGATGATGGGATTTGTAGTGTTGACACAAGAGAAAAGCCAGTTACTGGATTGGAGCCAGATGATTGCGCGTGAAAATGCTCGACTGCATCGGATCTATCAATTTATTAATTTGTTTACGGATGTTCCAGAAGTCGAAGCAAAGGTTCGTCGTAGGAAATATCTAGATGGTCTATTGGCGAGAATTTCCTTTAAACAGGAAAACACGTATCTTTATTTGTTTGCGCGAGGCGCGTTACGGGGGGCAGAATTTGGCGGGTTGTTTTTCCGCTTGTTGATTGTAGGAAGTATTCTGTTGCTCTCTTTGAATGACATCCGATTTGTTGCTGGAGTCAGTCTATTGTTTATTTATTTGATCGGGTTTCAAATGATTCCATTGTATGGACAATTTGATTATATCAGTGCGACACAGCTTTATCCTGTGTCAAAAAAATACAAAAAAACGGCTTTGCAGCACTTGATGGTGATTTTATTAGTTGCTGCAGCACTTATCTTCACGTTGTGCAGCCTTGTACATTTGTCAATCGTTGGAAGTTTGATCATACTTGTGTTACTTTTAATCGAAATTAGTTTGTTTGCGTGGTTCTATCTCCCAACAAGGATAAAGAAAATGGAGGATTAAAGAATGAAGGTATTATGGAACGATCAAATCGTTGATGAATCAGAAGTAAAGATTGATTTAGAGGATCGCGGCTACCAATTTGGTGATGGTATTTATGAAGTTATCCGTATTTACGATGGATACATGTATATGGAAAAGGAGCATTTAGATCGACTATGGGTGAGTGCTGAAAAAATCCGTATGACACTTCCTTTTACGAAAGAGGCGCTTAGCGAACGGTTGCACCAATTAGCCAAGGAAGCTGGTTTGGAGAACGCGCGGGTGTATTTCCAAGTGACACGGGGAACTGCAAAACCAAGGCTGCATGATTTTCCTGATCCGAAGGAAGTTCCGCCGGTCCTGATGGCGGATATTCAGCCGGCTTCTCGTCCAACGGCGAAACAAACTATTGGTATCCGTGCTGGATTTGTAGAAGATAAACGTTGGCTGCATTGTGACATAAAATCTATCAGCCTATTGGGGAATCTTTTGGCATTAGATGAGGCCAAACAAAACGGCTATGAAGAAGCTGTCTTGGTCCGTGACAATTACGTGACAGAAGCTTCTGCCTCAAATTTATGGATGGTAAAAAATGAAGTTCTTTATACGCATCCGGACGGGAATTTGATTTTGCCAGGTATCACAAAAATCAAAATTCGCGAAATTGCAAAAGCTTTAGGTATTGAATTGAAAGAAGAGGCGTTCACAGACAAAGAGCTGTTAGCAGCTGATGAATGTTTCAAAACGAGCTCAGTGGCAGAAATTATGCCGATTATCGAAATTGACAATCAAAAAATCGGCGACGGTATGCCAGGGAAGGTAACGAAAAAAATTCTTCACGCCTACATCGAAGCAGTGAATTTATCGGTTCAGGCACATCGTGATGAAAAATAATCAAAGAAGAACATACATGCTCTTGACGAAGAGCCCTTCCCCGACTAAAATAGTAAATACGTTTAAAATGCTAGGGGAGGGCCTTGGGAATGGAGTTTCAGTTGGATAGTGACTGGCGTGTGCAGCCGATCAAAGGCGATACAGGAAAAACGTATATCGGCTATCGTGACGAAGATCGCGTCTTCATTAAACGAAATACCACCCCAATGTTGGCGGCTTTATCTCGTGAAGGAATCGCACCGAAACTTGTTTGGATCAAACGGACAGGAAACGGCGATACATTGACTGCTCAAGAATGGTTGGATGGTCGTATTCTCGAACCAGAAGAAATACCGCGTCGCAATGACGTAGTAGATGTACTGTATCACTTACATCACTCGCCTTCATTGAAAGTGATGTTAAAAAAAATGGGTGGACGCCAAGTTTCACCACAGCAGCTATTGGCTGATTATGAGGCGAATTTACCGACGATGATCGAACAAAATGCGTTCATTGAGCTGGTGTATGCGTACCTTAAAAAAAATATACCGACGTATGCAAAGAAAAATTATACGGTGGTACATGGTGATGTAAATCATCGAAATTGGTTGGTTTGTTCCAACTATTTATATTTGGTTGATTGGGATTCCGTGATGTTTGCTGATCCTGCTCTGGATATTGGAACGATTTTAGGAAACTATGTGCCGTTATCTAGCTGGAGCAAGTGGCTTGTTCGCTATGGGATTCGCCCAACTGATGAGAACATGGAACGTGTCTATTGGTATGGGTTGATGAGTTTGCTGTTAGAGATTGCTCGTCAATACAAACGGGAAGAATTTCATCACATGAACCAATCGATCTTACAATTAAAACGAATTTTTGCTGGAAGCTGAACGTTTTGTTCAGCTTTTTGCGAGTTTTATTAGCTATAATAGAAAGAAACGAGAATTAGAAAATAGTTTTTGGAGGAAAAACATGCGAGTTAGAAATCGTCCGGGCGCAGCAGAAATGCTGGCGGCTCGACCTGAATATGCGGTGCAAGAGCCTGAATCATGGAAAGGGCGCTGGTCTGAACGTTTTGGTAACGATCACCCGATCCATATTGAAATTGGCATGGGTAAAGGGCAGTTCATTACTGGAATGGCGGCGGCTCATCCCGAGATCAATTACATCGGTATAGAAATGCAAGTGAGCGTGATTTCTTTAGCTTTAGATAAACTAGTTGAAGCAGAATTGCCTAATTTACAATTGCTACATGTAGATGGTTCAGAGCTGACGAATTATTTTGCGGACAGCGAAGTAGATCAGATTTATTTGAACTTTTCTGATCCATGGCCAAAGAAAAAACATGAAAAACGCCGACTGACATCGCCAAGCTTTTTAAAAGTAGACGAAGCGATTTTGAAGCCAGCCGGAGAAATCCATTTTAAAACAGACAACCAAGGGTTATTTGAATATTCATTGAGTAGTTTCTCAAAATACGGAATGACTCTTGAACACGTTTGGTTAGATCTGCACGAAAGTTCTTTTGAGGGAAATATTATGACCGAATATGAAGAGAAGTTTTCAAACAAAGGACAGCGAATTTATCGAGTGGAAGCACGTTTTCAGGATAAGACAAAATAATGGCAGACGAGGAGATAGACCTTTTAGGTTTATCTTCTTTTTTTTGGAGCAGAAAAAAGTTTTTACGTATCTTGTTTTTTGAGGTGATAAAAATGGAGATCGAAGAGCTTTCAGACGAATTGATTCAATATGGTTTTGACCACCAAATGCAAGATTTATATTTGTTGCCCCAAAAAGATAAGTATCGATACTTTTTTCGCAGAGGCCCATTTTATGAGCATAAGAACTCAGATCTTTCCTATGTTGATAATGAAATGAATGTACGTACGGCATTGCAGTTGATTAACCGCTTCAAATATTTGGGGCAAATGGATGTCAGCGAAAAGCGCAAAGTTCAGCTTGGGGCGATCTCTTATCCGTTACCGGAGACGAATCAGCGATTGAGGCTGTCCACGGTAGGAGATTATTTACAACGGGAGAGTTTAGTTATTCGATTTTTACATCAGTTTGGTACTAGTCCCGAGGTTTACCACTTGTCTGAGCAATTGGATATTTTGCGAAGGCATACTAAAAAAAGAGGGCTGTATATTTTCTGCGGGCCTGTGGGTTCGGGTAAGACAACATTGATGTACAAGTTGGCACGTGAAATGGAAGGGCAAGTTATTACCATTGAAGATCCGGTAGAAATTGAAGAACCTGATTTTGTACAGTTGCAAGTAAATGAAAAAATTCAACAAAGCTATGATGAACTGATCAAGTTGTCATTGAGACACCATCCAGATGTGTTGATTATCGGTGAAATCCGTGATGAGAAGACGATTCAAGGCGCAATTCGAGCCGCGTTAACGGGTCATTGCGTATTTGCTACCCTTCATGCTGCCAGCTTAGAAACTGCTCATGCACGGGTCTTTGAGCTTGGAGGAGAGGCCTCGTTACTAAAAGAATGCCTACGGGGAATTATTTATCAAGAACTTTTACCAATAGACCAAACGGTAGGGTTATTGACAAGTTACCAATTTTATCAAGAAAAGGTGACATTCACCTGGGAAGAGGGGATGCGTCGTGTGGCACAGAAACAAACTGACCAGAAAACAACGAATTGATTTTGCTCATTTATTAGGTGAGTTGATGGAAAATGGGTTTAGCTTGCAGCAGGCATTGGACTTCTTTGTTAATGCAAACATTTTTCTGCCTTCTGTATTAATCGGTGTACAAAAAGACCTCCATCAAGGGGAAAATTTAGCGGTGAGTTTTGCAAAGTTGAATTACTCAAACGATCAAATACTACAAATAGAACTTGCTGATTCTCACGGTGACTTGTCAAAAACATTGCTGGGAATTGCTGAACAAATGCGGTTAGTCCAACGTCAAAGAGAGAATTTTCTCAAGGCGGTTTCGTACCCGTTGCTTCTATTGGTGTTTCTAATTGTTATTTTATTGGGAATGCGGTTTTTCTTGTTGCCTCAGCTATTAGCTAGCGGAATGATTCGGGAGGAGGATTTTTCGGTTCAGCTCATAAAAGTTGTTCCTGTGATTGCCTTAGGAATGATCCTGTTTTTTTTAGTATTAATAGTATGCTGGCAAGCTTGGGGGAGAAGACAAAACTTTTTGATCCGTTTTCGCTTTTTAGCAAGAGTACCGTTAGTCGGAGCATTATTTAGTAATTACTATTCTGCCTATTTTGCCTTGGAATGGGGCAAACTTTTTCAGCAAGGATTGGAATTAAATCAAATTATCGAATGTCTATTGTCTATAGATGGAAAATCATTGATGCAAGAATTAGCAGCAGATTTGAAGATCCGCTTAGCTCAAGGCAGCTCGCTAGCCGAAGAATTGAAGCGTTACCCATTTTTAACCAAAGAGTTTGGACGAATCATCTTTCAAGGAGAAGCTCGAGGGAATTTGGCCAAAGAGTTGTTAACTTACAGTCAATTAGTCTGGCGTCGCTTTTTCAATCAGTTAGAATTCCTGTGTTCTTGGTTGCAGCCCCTTGTTTTTTTGATCGTTGCCCTTTTGATTATCAGCCTATACATGACGATGCTTTTGCCGTTAACGAATTTGGAGGGAATTATATGAAAAAGAAAGTATCTGGGTTCACCTTATTAGAGATGTTGGTCGTACTTTTTGTAATCAGTCTGCTTTTATTATTATTCGTGCCTAAACTAATTAATCAAAAAGAAAGCGCTAGTAAAAAAAGCGATGCAGCAATAGCAAAAGTAGTAGAAACACAAATTCAAGTGTATGAATTAGATTTTGGAAAGACACCCACAAGAGAAGAGTTAATCGATCAAGAATACGTCAAAAAGGAGCAGTATGACGCGTATGAAAGAGCCCAAAAACAACCGAAATAATTCGGGATTTACACTCATTGAGACACTGATCGTTCTTGCGCTGGTTTGCATCTTCGTTTTACTGCCAACGCTTGCTATTAAGGAGTGGCAACAACAGTTGGAAAAAGAGTTTTTCTATTATCAGTTCGAGAAGTCTACCCTGCATATCCAACAAGTTGCAATTGCCGACCAGCGCAATACACGGATCGATCTTCATAATGAGGCGCAGCTGATTGATTTTTTTACAAATCATACTGAGCTGTCTTGGAGAAAATTAAAGATCCCCCGTACTGTGAAGTTACAAAGTGGGTATTCGATTGCTTTCAAAGCAGGAACGGGGAATATATCGACCACACAGCCTGGAAATGGCAGTATTCCGCATGTGGTTTTCACAGAAGACAATCAAAAGATTACGTATCAATTTCAACTGGGGAGTGGTCGTTTTGAAAGGAAATGAAGGGTACATCTTGTTAGAAAGTTTGATTAGTTTGGCGATATTACTGATTCTTGTTTCTAGTTATGTGGGCGTCACAGTTAAAATGCAAAAGGAGAGCCATCAACGTCTGGCGAATTTAGAAAATTATCGCGACCTGTATATTGAAACTCGACGGTGCAGAATACATGAGGGGGAGTCTACCCGGCCACAAATCTCTATTTCCTTGGAAAATGGAACGGCGTCAAATCAACAGGGGGGAATTCTGATTGCGAAAAAATAGCGGCTTCACATTGTTAGAAAGTTTAGTGGCGCTTTTGATGCTAAGCGGAATTCTGTTGTTGCTTTCTGGGTTAATTCAACATGCGCATAAGATGGAACAGTCGCTTAGCGGGTATCATCAGCTAGAGTGGGAAATCTATCTACTACAATTGGAAACGGAGATGGAGGGTCTCCATTATAAACAAACCAGTTCACGTGAGATTTGGGCGGAGAATGATGAAAAGAAAAAAATAGTTATTAAGAAAAGCAATGACAAAATTATTAAAAGCCAATCTGATGGCTATCAGCCATTATTAACAGGAGTGAGTCGATTTGTTTGCCAAGAAAAAAATCATGGAGTGGATTTTGTGGTTACCTTCAAGGATGGAAAACAAAAAGAAGGGACATGGATCATCGAATAGCCAAGGCGGAATTTTACTTTCCGTCTTATTGGCTATTTTTCTATTTAGTTTCTTATTACTAAATTTAACAACAAGCTATCATCAAACAGCAGATTTAACAAAAAGAACGGAGCAGTTGTATGAAGCTAAGATCGCTAAAGAGCTTTTCTTAGCAGATTATCCAAAGTTGAAAAATAAAAATGGTGTATGGAAATTCAATAAAGGAGAGATCGCCTATGAGACAGAGGCGAATCGCTTAGTAATGAATGTGAAAATTAAAAAGAAAACATATCAATTTTTTGAAAAAAATAGAACATCAAATTCTTCGGATTGATATAGCCTTTGATATCACGCGAAAGAGAGAGAATACAGTGTGAAAGGTACTTTTACACCGAATTAGGAAATCGATGATAAAAGAAAGAAAGCGATTGATTAATTGGTGCATGTTCGCTAAAATAGAACAGGTATCGTGAGTGTTATATTAGTTTGTGAGGTGCAAGATGGATCCAGAGAAAATTGAGAAAGCTTTTTCATTGATGGAAGAAGCAGTTATCGTATTGCAACGTTCACTAGGAACTTCTTTTTTTGACGCTTACATCGAAAATACGGAGAACTTGGTCGACAATGCAAAAGTACGTGTCTTTGAAGAGCAACCAGATGCAGGTACTGTTGCAAGAGTAGAAGCATTATATCAAGAATTATTAGCATTGGATCTAGGGAAAGAAGATTGGCGAAAGCTAACCCAATTGATTTTACTTAAAGGTTCAAAAAATGAAGGATTACAACCCAATCATCAGTTAACACCTGACAGTATTGGTTTCCTATTTGTTTTCTTGATAGAACAACTAACAGTGAAAAAGGATCAGCCATTAGAAATTTTAGATATTACTGTCGGAATGGGAAATTTATTACTGACAACAGTGATCAATTTGCAGGCAGCAAATTATTCTGTTAAAGGAATTGGCGTGGATAACGACGAAACCTTACTAGCCATTGCTGCTTCAGATGGGTTGCTGATGGATGAAGAAATTAAGTTATTCCACCAAGATAGTTTGCAAGATTTATTAGTTGACCCTGTTGACTATGTGATCGGAGATTTACCAGTCGGCTATTATCCAAATGATCAGCAAGCGGAAAAATTTGCGACTCATTCTGAGAAAGAGCATAGTTATGCGCATCATTTATTGATGGAACAAGCGATGAACTATGTGAAGCCAGATGGCTTTGGATTATTCTTAGTACCAAGTAATTTTCTTGAAACAGAACAAGGGCCGTTGTTGCAAAAATGGTTGAAGGATCAAGTATTGCTTCAAGGAATTATCCAATTGCCAGACGAATTATTCCAATCTGAACATTCAAGGAAAAGTATTTTACTGTTACAAAAAAAAGGTGAGACGGCCGAACAGGTAGAAAAAGTATTGCTTGTTCATCTTCCTTCCCTAAAAGATCCTGCCCAAGTAACAGAGTTCTTTAAAAAATTCGAGGACTGGAAGTCTTCTAATTTATAAACTGCTCAATGGAGCGAAAAGTAATTTAATAACAAAGGAGAGTTAAAATGTCAAAAACAATTGCAATCAACGCAGGCAGTTCAAGCCTAAAATGGCAGCTTTATCAAATGCCTGAAGAATCAGTAATCGCAAAAGGAATCGTTGAACGAATCGGTTTAAATGATTCTATCTTCACTATCAAATACGGTGAAGGTGAAAAATTTGAACAAGTTCTTGATATCAAAGACCATGAAGTTGCCGTTCAAATGTTATTGGACCAATTACTTGAGTTGAAAATCATTGCATCCTTTGATGAAATCACTGGCGTAGGTCATCGTGTAGTAGCAGGCGGCGAATACTTCAAAGATTCTGTTTTGATTGATGACGATGTCTTGGCGAAAATTGAAGAGCTAAGTGAATTTGCGCCGTTGCATAATCCGGCAAATGCGATGGGAATTAAAGCATTCCGTCATATTTTACCGAATGTGACAAGTGTAGCTGTTTTTGATACGTCTTTCCATGCAACAATGCCTGCTGTCAATTATTTATACAGCATTCCTAAAGAGTACTATGATAAATACGCAGCTCGTAAGTATGGGTTCCACGGAACGAGCCATCGTTATGTTTCTGAACGTGCAGCAGAGTTACTGGGCAAACCGATTGAAGAAACAAAAATCATCACTGCTCATATCGGTAATGGTGGTTCTGTAACTGCTGTCGAAGGTGGGAAATCAGTAGATACGTCAATGGGCTTCACTCCGTTAGCGGGTCTGACAATGGGCACGCGCGCAGGTGATATCGATGCTTCATTATTGCCATACTTGATGGAAAAAGCAGGTATCAAAGATATCAACGAAATGATTGATGTTCTAAATAAAAAGTCAGGTGTTTTGGGTCTAACCGGTATTTCAAGCGATATGCGTGATATCGAAAATGGCGCTGAAGAGGGCAATGCAGATGCCATCTTGGCTTTAGAAATTTATTGCGATCGCATCCGTAAATACATTGCGCAATATATCTCAGTGATGAATGGTGTCGATGCGATTGTCTTCACTGCTGGTGTTGGGGAAAATGCTGATCCTGTTCGCAGCATGGTCTTAGAAAATATGACGTGGTTCGGTATCGAAATTGATGAAGAGATCAATAAGAGTATCCACGGAAAAGAAGCAGAGCTATCCACTGAAAATTCTCGTGTGAAGGTTTTTGTAATTCCAACAGATGAAGAAGTTATGATTGCTCGTGATGTTGAACGCTTGAGTAAATAAACATTGAAACCTTTACCGAAATAGGTAAAGGTTTTTTTTACTGCATAAATTCGGTTTGTTTTCATCATAAAAATGGAACTTACAATTCATACATTGCATCTTCAAAATTTCAACATACTATCGGGAATTTTTTTCCTGGACGAATGACACGATGCCCCTCTGCCTCAAGCATTTCCCTCTATTTTTCTATTCCTCCTGAGAATTTCGGGTTGATTTCTCCGTTCGCCTTTATTGTTCGCCAGTATGGCATTAAAATCCTTTTTTATCCTCGTTCATTACATAATCACCTCGCCTTTTTTTAAATAAATGAGTAATCCATAGTTTACCTACTATAAGAAGAAGCCGTAATGAGACGATTTATTTTCTTTTAAAAAAAGTTGGTACATTTCTATCTATCTTAGGAAAAGTCAACACAATCAATAACTCTTCAAAAGCAGAGAGCGTCGAAACAAACAACAGAAGCGAACCTAACAAATGGATAGGCAGAAAAAATAAGATTATTGGAGATATAAAAAGAAGACCTCCCGTTAATTTATTTAAATACGTATGTAAACTGGTGAATTGATGAAACCGAAAATAGCCGATCACATAAGAGAGACAACGAATCAGTAAGATCAGCAGCGCGCCTTTTAGGATAAATAGAGGCACTGTAAAAATCTCTATAACCTTGACTGTGACGGAAGCGAAGAAAATATGATCCGCCACGCTATCTAGCCATGCGCCTAAAGGAGTAGTCCAATTCATTTTTCTTGCCAGCCATCCGTCCAAAAAATCTGTCATTCCAGTAAATAAATAGAGCGGAAGAAAAAGATTGTCTGCTATAAAAGGCAATGCTAACGCGATTAAAATACGAAGAAAAGTTATTATATTAGGTAAATAATACATGAGCAAACTCCTTGTTTTTTACGGATCGTCTGTCTGAAAATTGAAAAATAAACACATTTATCGAAAGGAATTGACGAGGGGATTTGTGAATATAACTTAACTTTATCAAGTTCTTAGCTTTTTTGAAATCAAAATGAAATCGAAATGCAATAAACTTGTGCTATTTTTGTTAAAAAGGGTAAAGAGGAGACTGAAATGGCAACAACATTGATAATTGATCATCCGTGGAAAGAAAGTTTTAATCATGGTATTTTGAATCGATTGGTCGAAGGTCTTGAACAAGATCAGAAAATCTATCAAATAATTGATCTAAATAAAGACGGATTTGACCCGGTCATGAAGGAAGAAGAGCTGGCAGTTTATCAAAGCGGTTCTGTTTTAGATCCTTTAGTGTTGCATTATATGAATTTGTTACGTACAACAACACAGCTCGTTCTGGTTTTCCCAATTTGGTGGTACAGCTCGCCGGCTAGTCTAAAGGGGTTCCTTGACAAAGTGCTGCTAAATGAATTCGCTTTTTTTGATGGCGGGAATGGTATCCAGCCACTGTTATCGATTGAGTCAGTCGTTGTTTTTACTACTTCTGATCAACCGACAGAGAGTCTAGAGCGTCGCTGCACTCGCAGCTATAAGCATCAATTGACGACAACGTTAGAGGACATAGGGATGCGTAATATCTCTTGGCACCATTTGGGATCTCTAAAAAATTTGTCGCTTGAAGAACGTCAAGAGTACCTTGATTCAGTGTATAATAAATTATAAAAGAAATTGGATGTTCAAACAATGCGCATCCGGTTTCTTTTTTTGATGCTTGAGCTATCAATCGCTTAAAAATAATTTCGTTTATTTTTAGATAATGACTAAAAAATTGTGCCTACAGTCGTCAATTCTGAAAGGACTATGCGTAAAGGAATGATCAAAATCTCAAAAAAATTTATAAGTTTTCGACGCGTGTTCTCTAGTTAGCCTTGCGCCAGTTTCTTTTTATCGGTACACTAACTAAGGTGCAATAGGATTTTTTTTATTCGTGAAACGAATGAACACCACGACAATTAGAATCATTTTTCATTTTTTTGGAAAATGTGTTCTTTTAAATGAACTAGGAGGACTTATTTTTTTATGGAAAACGAAAAAGTTACACAGCCGAATAAAAGCGACTGGTTTTTACGCTTCATCAAAGGAATGTTCATCGGCTCAGGATTTATTTTACCAGGTGTCAGCGGGGGTGCTTTGGCAGCAGTATTTGGTATTTATGAACGAATCATTTCATTTTTAGCCCATATCACAAAGAACTTTAAAGAAAATGTACTTTTCTTCATACCTGTGGGACTTGGTGGCCTGACAGGAGTGTTCGTGTTATCGTTTGCGGTTAGCTTTTTGTTGGGTGAATTTGAAACAATTATGCTGTGGTTCTTTGTAGGATGTATTATCGGGACGATCCCAGCATTATGGAAAGAGGCTGGAAAAAAAGGCCGAGGAACAAAAGATTATGTTATTATTGCGGTTAGTTTTGTTTTAGGATTTTTATTTTTGTGGAAGGGGTCGAGTCTCTTCGGGACAGTCGATCAAAACTTTTTTACTTGGATGATCGCAGGTGGTTTGATCGGTTTAGGCCTTATTGTCCCTGGACTTAGCCCATCTAATTTTTTGGTGTATATGGGTATGTATAAAGCAATGGCAGACGGGTTCAAAACAGTCGATATGGGTGTGATCCTTCCGATCGGCATCGGAGGATTAGTGACAGTTTTGAGTTTATCAAAAGTGATGGACTGGGTCTTCAGTCACTATTATGCCCCAATGTTTCATTTTATTTTAGGAATTGTATTCGCCTCTACGGTCATGATCGTACCAACAGATTATAGCGGGATCGGCTTCCTTGGATTCCTCGGCTGCGCAGTTCTCTGCCTTTTAGGAGCAGCTTTGGGCTGGTGGATGAGCCGCTTAGAAGAACGCTATGTTCCAGAGGATTAGAAAAAAATTAACATTTAGGCTTGCATTTTTGATGAGAAGTCTTTAATATGGTGTTAAGCATTTGGAATAGTAATAAATTTTATTGGCAGCAGAGAGTTGATTCACCGTCTGAAAGATCAACGCGCCCTCTGAGATTTATGAACCTACCAAAGTTGATTGTTGTGAAAACAGCACGCGACTCTAGCGTTATTGGAGCTGAAAGTTGGGTCAACAATGTTTGACCAAGCAAGGTGGTACCGCGAAATTATCCGTTTCGTCCTTACAAGTTGTAGGGATGGAACGGTTTTTTTTATTTTTATTTTAGGAGGATGCATGAATGACAAACTTACAAAAAGAAGATTTTTCAAAATGGTATTTACAAACAATCCAAAAGGCAGACTTGATGGATTATTCACCCGTTCGCGGCTGTATTATCTTTAAACCAGATGGCTGGGAATTATGGGAGCATATTCAAGAGGACTTTAACAAATACCTAAAAACACAAGATATTCGCAATGTCTATTTCCCAATGCTGATCCCTAAACATTTCTTGGAAAAAGAAGAAGAGCACGTAGAAGGATTTGCGCCAGAATTACCTTGGTTGACGAAAGTTGGCGATGAAGAGTTGGAAGAACCTTATGCCTTACGTCCGACATCTGAAACACTGATCGGTGATGCATTTTCTAACTGGATCAACTCTTACCGTGATCTTCCTTACGAAATCAATCAGTGGGCGAACGTTTTCCGTTGGGAGAAAAAGACGATGCCTTTCTTGCGTACTTCAGAATTCTTATGGCAAGAAGGACATACGGCACATGAAACAGAAGAAAGCGCACGCGAACGGACAATGGGCGTTTTAGAAGCATATGCTACGTTGATCGAAGATACATTGGCAATCCCTGTGTATCGTGGACAAAAAACACCATCTGAACGTTTTGCAGGTGCAGTAGACACTTATTCAGTAGAGGCAATGATGCGTGACGGAAAAGCCGTCCAAGCAGGAACGTCTCATTACCTTGGACAAAATTTTGCGGAAGCTTTCGATATTAAATTCTTGAATCGCAACAACGAACATGACCATGTGTATACGACTTCTTGGGGAATCTCAACACGTCTGATCGGCTCATTGATTATGGTTCATGGAGATGAACAAGGATTAGTATTGCCACCGAAAGTTGCACCAACACAAGTGATTTTGATCCCTGTTGGCCCTTGGCAAAAGAAACCTGAAATTCTTGATCGTCTGAAAGAATTAAAAGCATCCTTAGTTAAGAAAGGGTTACGTGTTCGAATTGATACTACGGACAATACACCTGGATATAAATTTAATGAATGGGAACTTAAAGGGGCACCATTACGTATTGAATTTGGCCCGCGTGATCTTGAAAACAATCAAGCCGTTATCAAAATGCGTGATTTAGCGGACAAGGAATCTGTCTCTTTAGACGGCATCGAAGAACACATTGTTGCCCAATTGGATGTAATGCAAAAACGTTTATTCGAAAGCGCGCAAAAACGTTATACAGCGAATGAACATACAGATATTGATACGTTAGATGATTTGAAAGCACATATCGAAAAATCGAAAGAAGCTGGGGAAACACCAGGATTCGTTTTAATCGGTTGGGATGGTACGGAAGAAACGGAAGCTAAGATCAAAGAAGAAACTGGCTTCACTACACGGAATATTCCATTTAACCCACCTGTTGAAAAAACAGTCGATATCGTGAATGGAAAGCCTGCGAAGCATACCGTTTGGATCGCACGCGCTTATTAATTTGAGGAAGTCCGCCACAGAATCACTTTTTATATAAATAAGTTTTTGCAATTACTGTTTTATCAATCAGCCACCAGTAAGCAGGACGGTAGGGAATTTGGTTTCCCAAAAAGGTTGATCTGTGCGGTTATATTCTTAGAGCCTGAACCTATCAAAGACATTTGATCGGTTCAGGCTTGTTTTTTTATTATCATGAATTGCGTGGTTCCAAACTCAGTGGCATCCGCATCCAAAATATCTTCATTAAATAGAAGACATTCTTGTAAAAATACTTTTTCTTTACGGTAAAGGAAATTAAATGCTATTGTTTAATGAAGCAGTAAGTGAGGAGAATGAGAAATGAAAATCGTAGTGTTAGATGGCTATGCCTTAAACCCAGGGGATTTGGATTGGCAAGGCTTTGAGGCGTTTGGTGAAGTGACGGTCTATGATCGGACTTCTTTTACGGATAAACAGGAAATCATTGATCGAATCGGTGAAGCAGAAGCCATTCTTACGAATAAGACGCCAATTGACGAAGAAATTTTGTCTGCTGTTCCGAAACTAAAATATATCGGTGTAGTGGCGACAGGATATAACGTAGTCGATGTTGCTGCTGCCAGAAAACGGAACATTCCTGTGACCAATATCCCTTCCTATGGAACGGACGCCGTGGCACAGTTTACGTTTGCATTATTATTGGAGATCGCCAATCAAGTTGGTGTACACAATGCTTCTGTTCAACAAGGAGAATGGCAGCGGAGTACAGATTTTACATATCAAAAAACACCGTTAATGGAATTAAGAGGGAAAACGATCGGTTTGATAGGGTATGGGGAGATTGCTCAGGCCACTGCAACAATTGCGCATGCGTTTAATATGAAGGTTATTTACTGGAACCATCGTCCCAAAAAGGCTCAAGAGGATTGGGCGAAGCAAGTATCTATTGAAGAACTTTATCAGCAAGCCGATATCATCAGTTTGCATGTTCCTCAAACCTCAGAAACAGAAAAAATGATCAATCAAAAAACGATTGCCAGGATGAAAGAGGGCGTCATTTTATTAAATACGGCGCGTGGGGGTCTGTTAGATGAAGCTGCTGTTGCAGACGCATTAAATAGAGGTCAAATTTTTGCGGCAGGTGTGGATGTCGTCTCAAAAGAACCAATGACAAAGGACAATCCGTTAATGTCTGCTAAAAATTGTATCATCACCCCCCATATCGCATGGCGTCCATTAGAAACAAGAGAGCGTTTGATGGAAATAGCCGTGGACAACTTTGCTGCTTATTTAGCAGGGAAAGAAAAAAATGTCGTAAATAAAGAAAGAGCCTGATGACACACATCGGGCTCCTTTCCTGATTATTTAAATAAGTGATCAATCGTGTCAAAATCTTCAGTTGTTAATCGAATGTCCACGGATTTTGCATTCGCTTCAACTTGTTCAGGTTGTTTTGCGCCGGGAATAATGACACTAATTTGTGGATGCTTCATGTACCACGCCAGAATTAATTGTGCTACAGTGGCATCATAATTTTTGGCAATGGGCTTTAACTGATCCACTTTGCCGACGATTTTTTCAAAACGCTCACCGGTGAAATCGGGCCTCTGGCTCCGTCGATCTGACGCGTCAAAGCGATCTTCTTTCTTATATTTTCCAGTAAGTAAACCAGAAGCGAGAGGAAAATATGGAACAAAGCTGATCCTATTTTCCTTCAGGTAAGGGAAGAGGTCTTTTTCATGTTCACGATGAATCAAATTGAACTGCTCTTCGACAACATCGACATAGCCTTCCTGATTGGCCTCTTTAAGTTGTTCTAGTGAAAAATTTGAAACACCGATTGCACGGATTTTTCCTTCTTCCTTCAGTTCGTGTAGCGCGGCGATAGCCTCGTTTTTAGGTGTGGCTTCATCTGGAAAATGAATGTAAAAAATATCGATATATTCTGTTTGTAGCCTTTTTAACGCGTCCTCTACGGATTGTTTAAGAAATTGTGGAGAATTATTAAAGGCATAGTTATTTTCAGGATCGTGAGCGGCCTTAGTCGCTATGATGATACGAGAACGATCAAACTCTGGCTCTTGTAAAACCTCGCCAATCAATTCCTCAGAACGACCATAGCCATAGGCATAAGCTGTATCCAGCAACGTGATTCCATTATTGATGGCTGTCCGTATGACTTTTTTTCCAGTTTCATCATTTAAGTTAGGGAAAAGATTGTGTCCACCAACTGCATTTGTGCCCAATCCCAGATCACTGGCATAAACACGTGATTTTCCGATTCGTACATCCGTCATAAAACATTCGCTCCTTTTATCTATCACTCAAAAATAAGTGATTATTTTCCAAGTGTAGTTTAAAGTTTAAAAAAAAGCGACTATTCTATTTCGATGAATACTTCAATGAAATGAACATGTAAATAGAGCCATGACAATTCCCTGTCATGGCTCTGTTTGTTAACGGAATAACTGATCAATTTTTTCAAAATCATCGACAGAAAGGTGAATATCCACTGCCATTGCGTTTGCCTCGACTTGTTCTGGTCGTTTTGCTCCTGGAATGACCACGTCAATATGCGGGTGCTTCATATACCAAGCCAATACTAATTGGGTAACCGTCGCGTCATAATTTTTGGCAATGGGTTTCAATTGATCTACTTTTTTGATGATCTCTTTAAAGCGTTCTCCTTTAAAGTCAGGATTTTTACTACGAAGATCGCTGTCCTCGAAGGCTGTTTCCTCGCTGTATTTTCCAGTCAACAAACCTGAATCTAGCGGATAATAAGGGACAAAGCTGATCGTATGCTCGTTCAAGTATGGGAAAAGCTCTTTTTCGTGTTCTCGATGAATCAGGCTGAAACGTTCTTCGACAATATCCACATAGCCATCTTTATTCGCTTCTTTTAACTGTTCCAAAGAAAAATTGGAGACACCGATCGCGCGAATTTTTCCTTCTTCTTTCAATTTATGCAAAGCTGCGACTGCCTCGTTTTTTGGAGTAGTTTCGTCAGGAAAATGGATGTAAAAAATATCGATATATTCTGTTTGCAACCGTTTTAATGCCGCTTCGACAGCATGACGTAAAAATTCGGGTGAATTATTAAATTTCCCATCTTGCTGCATATCGTGGGCAGCTTTTGTAGCGATAATGACACGTGAACGATCGAATTCCGGTTCCTGTAGCACTTCGCCAATTAGTTCTTCTGAACGCCCGCGTCCGTATGAGAAAGCTGTGTCCAATAGTGTGATTCCGTTATGGATAGCGGTCCGAACGACTTCTTTTCCAATATCGTCGGTCAGGTTTGGATAAAGGTTGTGGCCTCCAACGGCATTCGTCCCTAATCCTAAGGCACTTGCATAAACTTGTGATTTTCCAATTCGCACATCTGTCATAGTACATTTTCCCCTTTCTGTGTTTCGCAATAAAAAAATGATGCTTCTTTCCAAGTTTAAAATAAAGAGCGGGAAAAAGCGACTCCTCTTTTCACTTTTCAGATATCATTGGAAAATCACTTGACTTTCAAGCCTTTTTTTAGTAGCTTAGGAAGAGATAAAAACATCAATGAAACATCTACGAAGGAACTAGTAAATTACGAGATAACGTACAGAAAAAATTGCCTTGGCTGAAAGCAATTTCGTGATAAGTAATTGAAAGACAGTCTGGAGATGAGCGTGTGCAAAGCCGCTCCGTAAAGCAAGCGTTAATTGCCAGAGAAAAAGAGTAAAACTCTTTTAAAAAAATAGGTGGTACCGCGACGATTTTCGCCCTTGTTCATAGGAACAAGGGCTTTTTTTGTATTTTTGCGATATCAAGAAAAAGGAGATAAACCATGAGTTATCAGCGACCAAAAGGGACCAATGATATTTTACCGGGAGAAAGTGAAAAGTGGCAATTTGTCGAAGAGACTGCCCGCTTAGTATTCAACGATTATCAGTACCAAGAGATTCGTACGCCGATTTTTGAACACTACGAAGTAATTGCCCGCAGTGTGGGGGATACTACGGATATCGTTTCTAAGGAAATGTACGACTTTCATGACAAGGGTGATCGGCATGTAACTCTTCGTCCTGAAGGAACAGCTCCTATCGTACGTGCGTACGTTGAAAACAAGTTGTTTGGCCCAGAATTCAAGAAACCATACAAGGTTTATTATACTGGACCGATGTTTCGTTATGAACGGCCGCAAAAAGGACGATTGCGTCAATTTCATCAAATTGGTGTCGAAGCGTTTGGCAGTGAAAATCCAAGTCTTGACGTAGAAGTAATGGCAATGGCGATGGATTTCTTTAAGCAGCTAGGCATCAACCAGCTGCGATTAGTAATCAATACTCTAGGAGATCAAGAAACACGGACCAATTATCGTCAAGCTTTAATCGCCTATCTTGAAGCGCATGAAGAAGAGCTAAGTGAAGATTCACGTCGTCGCTTGCATGAAAATCCGTTGCGGGTTTTAGATAGTAAAGACCGTAAAGACCAGCCGATCGTTGCGGATGCTCCAAGTATTTTGGATTATTTAAGCGAGTATGCGAAAGAATACTTTGAAGGTGTCACAAAAACCTTGGAGTATTTGAACATTTCATATGAAATCGATCACCGAATGGTTCGAGGCTTGGATTATTATAACCATACGATTTTTGAAATTATGAGTGACGCACCGGGGATGGGAGCGCAAACGACGATTTGTGGCGGGGGTCGTTATGATGGCCTCGTTGAGGAGCTTGGCGGGCCAGAGACACCTGGAATTGGGTTTGCGATGGGAATCGAACGCATTTTATTGACTCTAGAACAAGAAGAAGTGATGATTCCAAGTGCCGCAAGTCTCGACGCTTATGTCGTGGGTCTTGGAGATGTGACAAACTTAGAAGCCCTAAAAGTGGTTCAAGCGATTCGCGGATTTGGTTTTTCAGCCGATCGTGATTTCATGGGACGCAAAGCGAAAGCACAATTTAAGACTGCTGATAAAGAAGGGGCAAAACTTGTTTTAACCTTAGGGGAAGATGAATTAGCTAAAGGCGTGATCAATGTAAAAGATTCAGCTACTCGTGAGGAAAAGGCCTTTCCATTGGCTGATCTGTACGAAGACTTTGCAGCGATCTATGACGAAATGACGATGCCGAAAATTGATTAAAACGAAATAAATCCTACTGATAAAAAAGGTAGATTACTTAAAAAATGGAGGAATGGAAAAATGGCTAGACGTACTGTCTATTGCGGGCGCGTGTCCGAAGAGTATTTGGATCAAAAAGTGACATTAAAAGGGTGGGTACAAAAACGCCGAGATTTAGGCGGACTGATCTTTATCGATCTGCGAGACCGTGAAGGAATCGTCCAAGTGGTCTTTAATCCTGAAGAATCGAAAACAGCATGGGAGATTGCGGATCAATGCCGCAGCGAATTCGTTGTTGAAATTACCGGAACGGTGATCCGACGGGATGCAGGTGCGGTAAACAAAAAAATGAGCACGGGCGACTTTGAAGTGAAGGGTGAAGAAATCACTATTTTAAATAGTGCGAAAACACCGCCATTTTCAATTGAAGATGACCAAAATATCAGTGACGAAGTCCGTTTGAAATATCGCTATATGGATTTACGTCGTCCGAAGATGACACAAAACTTGATGATGCGTCACTGTTTGACACAATCGGTTCGTCGTTTCTTAGATAACAATGATTTCTTAGATATTGAAACACCTTATTTAGCTAAATCAACGCCAGAAGGTGCTCGGGACTATTTGGTTCCTTCACGTGTTCACCCAGGACATTTCTATGCGCTGCCGCAATCACCGCAAATTTTAAAACAATTATTGATGACTGCTGGATTTGACCGTTACTATCAAATCGTTCGCTGCTTCCGTGATGAAGATCTACGTGGCGACCGTCAGCCAGAATTTACACAAATCGATATTGAAACGAGCTTTTTAACGGCTGAAGAAATACAAGAATACACCGAAGCAATGATCGCACAAGTCATGAAGGATGTACGTGGGGTTGAAGTGACGTTGCCATTCCCGCGGATCACTTGGGATGAAGCGATGGAACGCTATGGCTCAGATAAACCAGATACGCGTTTCGATATGGAATTGATCGATGTGACAGATATTGCCTCTGCCACTGATTTCAAAGTGTTCCGCATGGCTTCTGATAATGGCGGCGTGGTTAAAGCGTTGAACGCAAAAGGTGCTGCCGATAAATATTCTCGAAAAGAATTGGATCGCCTAGGTCAGTTCGTTGGTCAATTTGGTGCGAAGGGATTGGCATGGATCAAAGTAGACGAGAACGGTGAATTAACTGGACCGATCGCGAAATTCATGGGCGGTGTCAGTGAAGACTTGAAGAAGGCGACAAATGCTGAAGCTGGCGACGTATTGATGTTCGCTGCCGACCAATTCTTAACTGCTGTAACTGCTCTAGGTGCGGTTCGTTCAAAAGTTGGTAAGGAACTTGGTTTGATCGATGAAGACCGTTTCGATTATTTATGGGTCGTTGATTGGCCGCAATTTGAGTTTGATCAAGAATTGGGTCGTTATGTGTCTGCCCATCATCCATTTACGATGCCAATGGAAAAGGATATTGCGAACTTAAAAGATCATCCTGAAAAAGTATACGCACAGGCCTACGACATTGTCTTGAACGGGTACGAATTGGGCGGTGGTTCATTGCGTATCAATACACGTGAATTACAGGAGCAAGTCTTTGAGACTTTAGGCTTCACTCGCGAAAGTGCCAATGAACAATTCGGCTTCTTATTGGAATCACTAGATTATGGGTTCCCTCCAATCGGCGGGATCGCCCTTGGTTTGGACCGCTTTGCTATGTTGTTGGCTGGCGAAGACAATATTCGTGAAGTCATTGCTTTTCCTAAGAATGGTAAAGCAGCAGACCCAATGTCAGATGCACCAAGTACCGTATCTCCATTACAGCTTTATGAGTTAAGTATCGATGTGACTAAAATAGAAGAGTAACCAGCTGAACCCTGTATTTAGGCGAGCAAATCCAGCTCTAAAGAGGGTCGATGTTCTATAAAAACTGGATAATCAAGCAGTAACTCTAAGAAAATACTAAGAGAAGCACCTGCCTTTATGGTAGGTGCTTTCTTTTTTTCATGAAAATACGTATAATGTGAGTGAAATTTTGAAATGAGGCGGACATGACATGATGAAAAAGAAGATAGAGGAGTGGCCTCACCACGATTACGCCACCCGCTTATCTGTCGCAGTAGTTTATGCATTTTTAGCGGCGATAGCCGTAAACTTTTTTTACCAACCAGGACACATCTATTCAAGTGGAGCAACTGGTTTTGCTCAAATATTGACAACTTTATCGCATCGTGTAGTTGGCTTCACCGTACCAGTATCTGTCACATTATTTTTGATCAACGTGCCGTTGTTTTTCTTGGCTTGGTTTAAAATCGGTCACAAATTTACGATATTTACGTTTATAACCGTTTTTTTAACCTCGTTTTTCATTCACATTATTCCAGAAACGACCCTAACAACAGACCCAATCATCTGTGCGATTTTTGGGGGAGCAATTATGGGCGTGGGAATCGGTTTTGCTTTAAAAAACGGATTGTCTTCTGGCGGATTGGATATTTTGAGTATCACTATCCGCAAAAGAACGGGAACTTCTGTCGGTTCGATTTCTATTATTTTCAATGTAATAATCATGCTGATGGCTGGAATTTTGTTTAGCTGGCAATACATGTTTTATTCTGCTTTAGCAATCTTTATGAGCGGGAAACTAACAGATGCCCTTTATACGAAGCAGCGGAAAATGCAAGTCATGATCGTCACAAAATGTCCAGAACGAGTGATCAATGGTATTCAAGATCAAATGCGTCGCGGAATTACAATAATCAATGAAGCTGAAGGTGCTTATAAGCATGACAAGCAGACCGTCTTATTTACGGTCGTGACTCGTTTTGAATTGCCCTTATTAGAAGCAATCATGCGCGAGAGTGACCCAGCTGCGTTCGTAAGTATCTCAGAGAACGTTCGAATCATGGGGCGTTTTTACGAGGAGACAATGGATTAAAAAGTTGAGACAGCCGTCTCAGCTTTTTTTGTCAGCGTTGCTGGTTGCAGTTGATAACAGTTGACATGAGTATAAGACTATTGGCACTATGAGAACATAATAAATCAGGCAGTCTAAAAAGTAGTCAACGTAGGCAAATGAGTAATTGATCGTTTACAAGAACACTCAATGCAAAAGATATTCTCATCAACATTTTTCAATCTAAAAACTAAAATATTTAGGAAATGCTTTTTTTATTGAGAAATTGTTGCAGTTTGTTTGATTTATACGTATAGTTAGTTTGATATTCTATAGTAAAGTTGGAAAGTAAAAATATGGGAAAAAGACTAGAGCATAGCCGTTATATTACTGGTTTCGATGGCATCCGTTCCTTAGCAGTAATTGGCGTAATTTTATATCATTTGATGCCCGCTCAAATGCGTGGCGGATACTTAGGAGTTCCTGTTTTTTTTGTAGTTTCAGGATACTTGATTACCGATTTATTAATTCAAGAATGGAAACAAACCGGGAAAGTCGATATCAAGCAATTTTACTATCGACGAATGAAACGGTTGTATCCGGCATTGGTAACTATGTTGATTGGGGCTTCGGCCTACATCACCTTGTTTCAACGTAATTTGCTGAATAATTTACGGGGAAATGTCATCAGCAGTTTATTTTATGTAAATAACTGGTGGCAGATCAATCATGGAATGTCTTACTTTGATCGCTTTTCAGGGGAATCACCATTCACCCATATCTGGTCCTTGGCGGTTGAAACACAAAATTATATATTTTGGCCGATCATTTTTGTCCTATTGATGAAGTTTGTAAAAAATAAAGGGAAAGTATTTCTTGGTATTGTTGGAGCAGCGATCTTTTCAGCGATTTTGATGGCTATTCTATACGTACCTGGACAAGACCCTACACGTGTTTATTACGGGACAGACACACGTTTGTTCTCCATTTTATTAGGTGGAGCTTTGGCGTTCATTTGGCCTAGTACACGGCTGAAGGCGAGAATCCCTTCACAAGCGAAACGAATATTAAATGGGATCGGATTTGGCTCTTTACTACTATTGATCCTAGCGTTCTTATTCTTAAGAGATGATTTGTCTTTTGTGTATTACGGCGGAATGTTTCTCGTTAGTTTACTAAGCGTTTTGCTAGTTGCTATTACGGCGCATCCTGGCGCAAGTTGGAACCGCTGGCTGACAAATCCAGTCTTTACTTGGATTGGGAAGCGCAGCTACGGCATTTATTTGTACCAATTTCCAGTGATGATTTTTTATGAAGCGAAAGTAAATGTAGCCAATCATACATTTTTGCACACGATTATGGAAGTCATCCTGATTCTTTTCGTTACAGAGCTTTCGTATCGCTATGTAGAAAAACCGTTGCGTACCTTTAATTATCGCAAGACGTTTGTTTCATTAAAACGCTCGTTTGGGGCACCAATCAAGAGTCGTAGAAAAATCGGTTTTGTCTTTTCTAGTTTGATTGCTTTGATTGCAGTTGTTGGTATGATTATCGCGCCGACAAACAGAGTAGATGCGAACCAAGAGGCACTGCAAAAGCAAATTGAACAGAATAAACAGGCAGCTAATAAAACAGAAGGTTCTTCTGAACAAAAGGACTCAAGTGGAACCGATCAGACACAAGGGTCTACCAGCAGTTCTGAAATCCCTACAAGCTTGGCAGACAAATACAGTCTTAGTCAACGTGAAGTAACGAAGGCGAAGAATCTAAAAGTCACGGCTTTTGGGGATTCCGTCTTATTGGCCGGCTCAAAAGGACTTACAGAGATATTTCCTAAAATGGTGGTTGACGGTGAAGTCGGCCGACAGTTGAAAGATAGCCCGCCATTGTTGCAGGCCTTGAAGGATAAAGGCGAACTGCATGACACGATTTTATTGAGTTTAGGGACAAATGGTGCGTTTAACAGCGATGATTTTGCTCAAATAATGAACGTACTAGGTGAAAAACATCAAGTCTTTGTTATCAATACACATGTTCCAACACGACGTTGGCAAAATGATGTAAATGCAAACTTAGAGGCTGCGGCTAAAACGTATAAAAATGTTCACTTGATTGATTGGTATGATTTTAGTAATAATCATCCAGACTGGTTTTATGACGATCAAGTCCATCCGAATGAAACAGGTTCGATCCATTATTGTCATTTGATTACAAAAGAATTGTTAAAAGGCGAGTAAGAAGCAACAACAAACAAGGTTCGTCCGTCAGTTATCAGACGGACGTCTTAATTTTTCTTGAGAAGATAGAAGAATCTTGAGAAAGCCAAAAAGAGCCCTGTAATTCACACACGTTTTTCTCGTGTACAAATTACAGGGTCTTTTTTGATCATAGAACATTTTTTGTTTGATTGTCTATTAGGTATTTATCTTTTTGTTTACGTGGTAATTTTTTGAACGCTGCTTCTGCTTTTGTGGCCTCGCTCCGTGTATCAAAACGTTCGGCGTGAATCATCTTCACAGGACGCCGACTTTGGGGGTGGGTGTATTTTGCCCCGGTCCCATTATTGTGCTCGGTTAAGCGGCGTGATAAATCAGTGGTGTACCCGCCATAAAAACTATGGTCTTTGCAAAGTAATACGTAGAAAAATTGATCAGTTGCCATAAAGCATCTCCTGTAAGTCCGCAGAGTAGCTGCCGGAATGGTCATAAGTATATAATGGTGGAAGGAATCGCAAGCCTTCACTCTTTCCATCCTTAATGCCTTCAATGAGGAGTGTATTGGCCTCTTTGCCTGGCTTGGGATAAACAAATTGAATCCTTTTTGGTGCAATGCGATGGGTACGCAGGCAGTCGATAATTTCTAAGAATCGATCTGGACGATGGACCATCGAAAAACGACCATTCATTTTTAATAATTTTGCTGAAACAGCGACAACATCGTCTAAAGTTGCGTGAATCTCATGACGAGCGATAGCTAAATGGGGGTTGGGGTTCTTTTGACTAGTCGGCAGTTCTTTGAAATAAGGCGGGTTGCAGACAACAAGATCCGCAGAATCTGTTTTAATCCGATCGAACGTATTTTTTAAATCCAATTCGTACATAGTCAATTGGCTTTCCAAATGGTTTAATTGAATACTTCGTTGTCCCATATCGGCAAGTCGAGGCTGCAATTCAATTTGATCAATGTGCGCAGTTGTTTTTCGGCTCAAAAAAAGGCCGACCGCACCGTTTCCAGCACAAAGATCCACGATCTTGCCTCGTTTTGGAACACGAGCAAAATTTGCCAGCAAAACGGCGTCAATTGAAAAAGAGAAGACTTCTGAGCTTTGGATAATTTGGATGTCTTCCGCATAAAGTTGATCGATTCGTTCGCCTTTTTTTAACAATTTCTTTTGCCCCCTTAAAAAAATCATACTGATGTATTATACTACGTTTAGTTAGTTAACTGAAAGGAAGAAAAAATGTTTTTTAAATTTATCCGTGTCATCGTACGAGTTCTCTTGGCGATTGTTAATGGGAACGCTCACTATCAAAATCGAGAAAAATTACCCGAGGGAAACTATATCTTAGTAGCCCCTCACAGAACGTGGTGGGACCCATTTTATTTGGCTCTTGGTGCTTCGCCAAAACAGTTCAGCTTTTTAGCGAAAGCGGAACTATTTAAGAATCCTGTTATACGCTTCATCTTGGTTCATTTGAATGCTTTTCCTGTGGACCGCGACAAGCCAGGGCCTAGTGTCGTTAAAAAACCTGTCAAGATGTTAAAGGATTCTGACAAGAGCCTGATCATGTTTCCAAGTGGAACACGTCACTCTTCGGAGTTAAAGGGAGGCATGGCTTTGATTTCCCGTTTGTCTAAGAAGCCTATTGTTCCTTCTGTTTATCAGGGACCGACTAAATTTTCCCATCTATTCAAACGGACGCCCGTAATCATTCGATATGGAGATCCTATTGATATCTCTGATATTAAAAAAATGGATAAGGCTGGTTTAGCAGAGGTTGAGCGGCGCGTTCAAGGCGCCTTTAACCAACTAGATGAGGAGATCGATCCAACGTATAAATATGTTGCAAAAGAAAAAAGCGCAGACTGATTCTGTGTATGGCTTTATAAAAATAGGTTCCACGCTCAACTGTAGAGTGTGGAACCTGTTTTTTTCTTTAGCCAAATAACGGAACAATCCACGACGTCCAAATCCAGCTAATGGGCATCACCAAAAGCATTGCTGGAATCATATCGGCTGTAGGAAACATTTTAACCTTGATCATGCGAAATCCTGTTGCGAGCATTAAAAATCCTCCACAAGCCTTAAAATCTAAGATCATGGACGGCGTTGTCAAAGGAAAGATAAAAACCGCGATAAGAAACAGAAAGAAAAAAATAATAAATTGAGGAATGGCGATTACTGCAACGACGTAACCGATGTTGCAGGCAAAAATTGCTGCGGTGAATAAATCCAAAATCGATTTTGCAATGAGGATCGTGGGGTCTCCGGTCATCCCTTCAGTCAAACTGCCAAAAATACCCGTCCCGCTTGCGCAAAAAAGGACAATGATCGTAACGAGTGTTCCCATAAATTCATCATGTGAAAGAAGTAAATCTTTTTGCGGGAATCGTGCGATCGGTTTTTGCATCAGAGCGGCAGCGTCATTGACCCTTTGATTGAAATGTAAGAGAAGTCCTAATGAGGTTCCTAATATAATAGCTAAAATCACAGCAGGCATATTCGCCATTTGGCTTATGCTGGGAATTCCCATAGCCATTGAACAAACACCAAAAATCAAGGTGATTTGCTTTTTAAAATCTTCAGAAAGCAGATGTCCTAAAAAACCGCCCAAGACTCCGCCAATAATTATAGAGAGCGAATTAATGATAATACCAACAGGCACAACGTTTCCTCCTTTTTTATTCGACACTTCATTTATCGTATCGTAAAACACGTTGAAGAGAAAGTCTTTTATAGAGTGACCTTCACTCGCCAAGCAGAAAAAAAAGGGAAATCATGTTATACTTTTGGGAAGGACTTTATTAGAAAAAGGGTGGATCAATGAAAATTTTGCATACTGCGGATTGGCACATAGGAAAAAAATTGCATGGCTATGACTTGTTGTCAGACCAAGCATATATTCTTGATCAAATAAAAAAAATCGCACAGGAAGAAGCAGTAGATGCTATTGTGATCGCAGGGGATTTGTACGATCGTTCTGTTCCTTCAGAGGACAGTGTACGGTTATTAAATCAAACGATTGCTGAGTGGAATTTAACGGAACAATTTCCGCTACTAGCGATCTCTGGGAATCATGATAGTGCCACGAGACTAGCAACGGGTGCGCCTTGGTTCAATCAAGCAAACTTTCATTTACATACGCGATTACAGGAAGGGCTACTTCCGATCGAGATAGGCAATACTCAGTTCTATTTGCTTCCATACTTTGAACCCGTGGATGCCCGCATCTATTTTGAAGATTCAAGCATTCGGACGATTCAAGAGGCAATGCCAAAGGTAATGCAGGAAATAGTCAAAAGTTTTGATCCAAGCAAAAAACAGATACTTGTAAGCCACTTTTTTGTTGCAGGAAGCAGTAAGACCGATTCTGAAACAAAAATCGAAGTAGGCGGACTTGATGGAATCAATGGGCAATTATTGTCGGATTTTGATTATGTTGCATTGGGACACTTACATGGAAAAGATGCCTTAAAAATGCCGAATGCGCGATATAGTGGTTCGCCTTTAAAATATTCGTTGTCAGAAAAAGACCAGACGAAGGGTGTTTGGATCTTAGACACAGAAACGCTGGCGTTCTCCTTTCGAGAATTGTCGCCGCTTCATGAAATTAAAGAGCTGCAAGCCGATTTTGCAACATTGCTCGATCCGGCGTTCTATTCAACGATTAACCGTGAAGATTATCTTTCTATTCTGTTGGAAGACCGAGCTGTGATCCCGAATTTAATGAATCAATTGAGGCAGGTATATCCACGGATCATTCAAGTAGAACGAGCGAATGGATTTGAAAATGAAAGTCAGACACGTTTAAAAGTAAAAAATATTAAAGAAAAATCCCCAATAGAATTAACGAAGGATTTCTTCACAGAGGTCTCACAAAATGACTTAACAACACAACAAAAGTCCTGGATCGAAGAAGGCTTGCATACCGTACTTAAAAAAGGAGGCGAGGAATAATGCTTCCCAAAAAGGTTATTATGGAAAATTTCGGCCCCTTCCTTCATGAAGAAGTAAATTTTGAAGAAATGACAGAAGCGCCTTTGTTTTTGATCAGTGGAAAAACAGGTGCCGGAAAAACCACCATTTTTGATGCCATAACCTTTGCTTTGTATGGAGACGCCTCAGGGGGAATACGTTCATCTAATGAAATTCGTTCTTCCTTTGCGGAGCCTACGGAAGAAACCCGCGTTCAATTTATTTTTGAACACCAAGGAAGAAGCTATGCCATCGAGCGGTGGCCAAAGCAGACTTTAGCAAAGAAAAACGGCAAGGGTGAAACGACTAAAAATCAAAAGGTCCAGCTCAGTATTTTTGACGATACTGGAAAAGAAGCGGAAGCCTATACAAAAGTAGATGCCGTGAACGAAGTGATCTATCAGATTTTACATTTGCAAAAAGATCAATTTCGCCAAATCGTCATGCTTCCTCAAGGAGAATTCCGAACCTTTTTAAATGCGAACAGCACAGAAAAAGAGGCCGTTTTGCGTAGTTTGTTTGGAACGAATGTGTATCGACAGTTTACAGAGAATTTGAAACTCAAAAAGGCAGAATTGGAAAAAGGGGTTAGTGAGCTGACCACTAGGATCGATCAGCTATTCCAACAGGTCTTAGCTGAAAAAGGGGCAACCTATGAAGAGTCATTGATTTTTGCTGAGGGCTATCTCTCTGAGGAGGCGCAGGCCTTAACACAAAAAAAAGTGATGCTTATTGAAAAACAGACACAGCAAAAAACGCTGCTGTCGCAAGTTCAAAAAGCAGAAAAGGTGTCTGAAAGTTTCAAATTGTATCGCCAAACCCAAGAGCAGCTGCAAGAAGTGGAAGCAGACTTACCCGAGAATGAATTAAGAAAGCGGCGATTGAGTGAAACAAAAGAAATTGAGAAGTTGCGTCCAACCTATGACCGCATACAAGAATTACTCAAAATCCAAGCGCAGCAAACGATTGAAGAAAATGAAAATAAACGGCTTTCTGAAGAATTAGTAAGCCAATCTACACGTTGTCAAAAGCAATCGGACCTGTTTGAAGAACAGCGCTCCGATTGGCAAGCAAAAGAAAAAGAATTGCAAAGTTTAGAATCCTTCTTGCCTCTGGTTCGACAAAAGGAAGAATTGGTCAAACAAAAAAGCGATTTGACCCAAAAGCTAGCACAGCAACAGGAGCAATTAGCGCGACTAAATCAGGAAATCACGAGGCAGCTAGATAAGCAAGCAACATTGAAAGAAAAGCAAAACAGCGAAAAGTTTTGGCAAGAGCGACGGTATGAAGAACTGCAGTTTCAACAAAAAATTGCGGAGTTAAAAGAATCAGCTAAACACATCTTTGAGCAGCAAGAAGCGGAAGAATACCAACAGATCGAATTAGCTCAATTAGTAGAAAAAGTCAGCAGTACAAGCAACCAGCTGACGAGTGAAACAGCAGAGTATAAAAAATTAAAGAGCCAGTGGGCTTCAGCCGAGATCGCTCGTTTAAGCATGGACCTTCTGCCGGGAGAGCCTTGTCCTGTGTGCGGATCAAAAGAGCATCCGAATCCGGCACAGCATAAAGAATTAACACTAGATAACTTAGGGAAATTACAGGTAGCACTTGAAACGCAAGAAGCTCGTTTAAAACAATTAGAGCTGATAAGGGAGCAAACTGAAGCTCGTTATGAGCTTTCAATGACTGCTTTCGATACTCTGCAAGCAGATCGTTTGTCTGAACAACAGTCATTATTAGAGAAAATAGAACGTGTTCAAAGAGATTTTGAAACTTATTACCAGAAAAAGGTTGCTGCAGAACTTGAACCGATCCTTCAATTTCTTGAGGAGCGACAAAATGAAACAGCAGACGCATTGGCAGAAATTTCAAAAGCCAATCAAGATATGCAAGAGTTGGCAGCATGTCTTGAAAAAAATGAAACTGAAAAGCATGCATTTGAAACGAGTATCCACGTACTTCAAGGAGAAAACCAACGTATAGAAGGGCGTTTAGCCAGCGTTGATGAGCAAACAAAAGAGTGGGAAGTTGCGGCTTTAGAAGCTCGTATCTCTGATCTGAAGCAGCGTGTAGAAGAGTATCACGGGCAATTAGACGCTCATCAGGCGTTAGTAAAAGAGGTCGAACAGAAGCGCATTCGTTTGCACGAACAGCAAAGGTTTTTAGAAAAACAACAGCAGGACTCGGCCAAAACTCTTGAGAGCTATCAAACGTCGTTAAACAGTCGATTGGCTGAAAAAGGCTTAACGATCGATCAAGTGAAGCAGCCACCCGCGAATGTCTCTCTGCTGGAGCAAGAGATCAGTGATTTTGAACAACGAGTGCTTGTTCTGAGGGATCGTCAGAAACAGTTGGAAGAGACGTTACAGGGGCAGGTTGAACCGGATATGGAACAACTCAAAAAACTGTTGACCGAAAGTGATGCAGAAGTTGCGTTGTATCAGCAACAGTACTATGCTAAAGAGAATCAGTTAATGCAGCAGCGTGATTTAGTGATGAAAATCAAAAGTCTTCAGGAACAAAGTAAGGACAAGTTAACGGATTTAAGTCAAATTATTCAGTTGTATCAAACGATGAATGGGGACAATCCTCAAAAAATCAGTTTGGAGCGCTATGTATTGCAGTGGTATTTAGCAGAAGTATTAAAAAATGCCAATCAGCAATTAAAGCAGCTGACAAAAGGGCGTTATCAGTTTGAACTAAAAAAAGAAACGGGACGCTCTAAAGGCAATACCGGATTAGAAATCAATGTATACGATGATAATGCAGGGGCGACTCGCAGTTCTCACACATTATCTGGAGGAGAGAGTTTTATTGCCGCATTGTCATTGGCATTAGGATTAGCCGAAGTGATCCAAAATCAAGCAGGTGGAGTAGCAATTGAGGCCTTGTTTATTGATGAAGGGTTTGGCTCGTTAGATGAAGAGGCATTAGAAATGGCAATGGAAGCCTTAGAAGGAATAGAAAGTGCAGGACGTATGATCGGTATCATCAGTCATGTACGAGAATTAAAAGAACGTATTCCGCAGCAAATTGTGGTGGAAACTAGCGGGACGGGACGCAGCAGTATTCGTTACCAGCTAGAAGGATGGAGTGAAGCGTAAATGAGATGGAGTATTCCAGAAAAAGTGATCGAACGCGGCAGAACTTACTTGAAGGAAGGTCGGGTCTTGTCTGTAGAGGCAGATCCCGCTCGTCGTGTTTGGCATGGTGAAGTATTAGGCAGTGAACTTTATCTGGTTGATTTAGATGGCAGTGGAAAAGAAAATGATATTTGTGCGTGTCCTTATTGGGAAGAGCACGGCTACTGCAAGCACACGGTGGCTGTGGAATTGTATTTGCGAGAAAAAGGATTGTCACGAGTAATCAAACCTGAAAGTGTACTACCTAAAAAAATGGAGAGCAGTGTTTCTTTTGCGGATCTCCTAAATCAAGGGTTTTCCCGATTAGAGAAGGAAGCAGAACCTTTGCGTTCATTATTTGTGGAATTCGTGGTAGAAGCGATTCCGACAAATCCGTACCATCCTGAATTGGATGTTTTAGCAGTTTCACTAAGAATTGGAAGTAATTTGAATAAGCGGAGCTATATCGTTAAGAATTTATATGAGTTTCTTCATGCGTACCAAACGGATTCCGTATACACCGTAAATAAACAGTACCGTTTCCAAATCGAAGCGGGCGCTTTTGATCCAAAATGTCGAGATTTGATTGAAGATTTAGTAGGCATCAGCGAAACGTATCAATTGTTAGGTAAAGCAGGTCTACAAGTCAAAGGTAAATTAGACAAGCGTTATCTATTATTGCCTGTTCATCGGATGCAGGAATTGTTGAAGGAAATGGAAGTCACGGGAAATTTAACTATCAATCTGGGGGATAAGACCTATTCTGAAGTTCATGAAGGGCAAGAATTACCGTTAACGTTTACGTTAGAGAAGCGTGGGGGAAATGACTTCGGTTTGACTGTTGAGGATGGTTTTACAAATTATTACAGCAACTATTTCTTGGGATTTGTCGAGAATTCTTATTATTTGATGACTCATGAGCAGCAGGATACCTACATCACATTGAAGCAATTGATGAAACGCTTGAAAGAGCCTGTTATTGGATACGAGCAACGTCAGCTTTCACAATTATTTACGGATGTCTTTCCGTATTTGCGTAAAATTGGGCGCGTGATTGTTTTGGATGAGGTTGCTGAAATCATGAAAGAGGAACCTTTGCGCGCGGTAGTGATTTTTCGAAAAATTAAAGGGATGATTAAGACAGAGGTAGAATTCCATTACGGGAACGCTTATTTTTCAACGAATGAGACCCATCAGCCCAAGCTTCCTAATAATGTCGAGATCTTGAGGGACCGGAAAAAGGAAAAGCAACTATTGGATCTCTTCGATACTTATCGCTATCAAAAAATCGATACCGGGTTTGAAAAAAAATTGCCGGTGAAAGACAATCTTTATTACTTTTTCAAGGTTGAAGTAGAAGAATTTAGAAAATACGCTGAAGTACGAATGGGGAAAAAACTTCGTCAATTGTTCTTAGACGGAGAAGAATACCAGCCAACGATCGAAGTCGATCAAGCCGGGTCTTGGTTAGATATTAAATTTGATGTCACAGGTATTAAAGACAATGAGATAGATCATGTATTAAATAGTTTACTGAGAAAAGATCGTTTTTATACATTGGACAATGGCGAAGTATTATCTTTTGACTCAGAGGCATTTCAACAGACTAGTGAGATGATCGGCCAGCTGCGTGATAAAATTAGTGCGAAAGATGGGCTGATTCGTTTGCCTAAAAGCCAAGGAATCATGCTGGAGCAGCGCTTAAAAGACAATCCGCAAGCGCAATTCAGTGAAAGCTTTACTGCGATGGTACAAGACTTGACGCATCCAGAAGAGTATCAAGTGGCGATGCCGGATAATCTGCAAGCCACGTTGCGTCCGTATCAAGAATCGGGTTTCCGTTGGCTGAAAATGCTGAGTGATTATGGGTTTGGAGGAATTTTAGCAGATGAAATGGGACTTGGGAAAACGATCCAAGTCATTACGTTCCTCTTAGCAGAAAAAGAACAGCATCCGATCAAAGCGGTGATCGTGACTCCAGCAAGCTTGGTTTATAACTGGCAGGCAGAAATTAGAAAATTTGCTCCTACGCTGGACTCTATCGTAGTTTCCGGTA
The DNA here is from genome assembly GCF_002174375.1 of Enterococcus sp. 12F9_DIV0723. NCBI lineage: Bacteria > Bacillati > Bacillota > Bacilli > Lactobacillales > Enterococcaceae > Enterococcus > Enterococcus sp. 12F9_DIV0723. Next base: position 994,871 of record NZ_NIBK01000001.1, read on the forward strand.
ATCGAGGAGAACGTGAGCAATTGCTTGGAGAAGCAAAGGAGATCGTCATTACTTCTTACGCAAGTTTGCGTCAAGATATCGACCTTCACGAAAAGAATGGGTATCAATACATGATTCTTGATGAGGCACAAATGGTGAAAAACGCTTCGACTAAAACCTCGAGCGCACTACGGAATTTGTCGATTCCACATCGGTTTGCCTTGAGTGGGACACCAATCGAAAACAATCTGGAAGAGCTGTGGTCATTATTTCAAACAGTCATGCCTGGATTCTTTCCACCTATTGGACGCTTCCGACAAATGGCTGTTCCAGAAATTGCAAAGATGATCAAGCCATTTGTGCTCCGTCGTGATAAGGACACTGTGTTGCAGGAGTTGCCAGAACGAATCGAATCCAATGTCTTAAGCAGCCTGACAGAGGAGCAAAAGACCGTTTATCTGGCGTACTTAAAACGGATGCGTCAAGAAGTTGATCAAATGGATTCGGCAACATTCCGCAAACAGCGTGTAAGTATTTTAGCAGGACTGACCCGCTTGCGCCAAATCTGTGATGATCCTCGATTATTCATGGAAGGCTACGAAGGCGGCTCAGGTAAATTAGATCAGGTCAAGGATCTGATCCATGCGGCCAAAGAGAATGGTCGACGTGTCTTACTGTTCTCTCAATTTACCAGTATGCTCTCAATTATCGAAAAAGAATTTGCCGAAGAAGGAATCAGCAGCTTCTACTTGCGAGGCAGTACGAAAGTTTCTGATCGTTTGACTATGGTCGATGCATTTAACTCAGGTGAGAAAGACGTCTTCTTGATTTCATTAAAAGCAGGAGGCACTGGTCTAAACCTAACAGGTGCAGATACGGTCATCTTATACGATCTCTGGTGGAATCCTGCTGTAGAGGAACAAGCAGCTGGACGCGCGCATCGAATCGGACAGAAGAAAGTGGTCGAAGTCTGGCGAATGATAGCTGAGGGGACGATTGAGGAACGAATGAATCAGTTGCAGCAAGAAAAACGTGAACTGTTCCAAAAAGTGATCCAAGGCAATGAAGAACAAACAAGCAAACTTACAGAAGAAGATATTCGGATGATTTTAAGTTTGGGTGAATAAAAAAAAGTTTGCAGTGCGTTAGCGCTGCAAACTTTTTTTGTTCATAAGGGCTTGGCTTAATTCATTAAAACTCCGCAGTTCCTTTTCAAAAATAGGGAGTTGATTCTTAGGTATTTCACGTCTCTGATGATTGAACCACCAAACAGACCATCCCGCAGCTTTAGCACCGAGAACATCGTTATCAAAACTATCGCCAACGTATAGAAGCGATTCAGGTGATAGATTCAAAGCAGCTTCCATCAGCTTGAAAATACCGGGATCCGGCTTTTGAATTTGAACACCATCAGAAATTAGAATATGTTTCTGGTCAATCCAGCGAGGAATGTTCAATGCGCGAATCTTATCATTTTGCCGTTCGACAGGACCGTTGGTGATAAGTCCAATAGGAGTTTCTGACTGATTCAAATAGTCGAGTGCCTCCGTTATTTCATAAGGAAGAGCAATGTTCTTTAAAGCGTGATCATAATTTTCTTGAAAAGCATGAATTTCTGAGTCAGTCGGTAGGTAACCGAAGTCAGCCAGAGCAAGTCGAATGCGTTCATAGCGCATTTTCACAAGCGTCCATTCCCCCGTAATTGATTTCATATAATGCAAATCACTGTAATAGCGAAACCGGATAAAAAGATCATTCATTTTACTGGCTGGAAACGATGGGAATAGGCTTTTGATCGCCTCTGCGAAAGGTGACTGCTGTTCGTATAAAGTGTCATCTAGGTCAAATACGATACCTTGGATCATTTTCTCACTCCTAATAGTTTGTACCTCTATTATAGCAAATAATAAATTCTTAACAGTTCTGAGCAAAAAAATAGAAACTTAAGAGAATTCTTGTTATGTTATCAATGCATCAAAATGGATGAAAAAACATAGACTGCCATCAATCAAAAATATTCATGCAGAAAAAAATAATGATTGAAATGGGAAGAAAGTGCGGAATTTTAAGGTCTACCATTTTTTGAAAACTCCATAAAATTTTTGATTTATTTCGACTATTTGGAAGCTGTATCTATTGTTTAACCGCAAAATAGTAAAAAAATTTGATACAGAAAAATTACTAACAGCACAAAATAAAATAACTATAAAATAATAACTGCTGTACTTTATTAGCTGAAGTTTTTTAAAATCATTCTAAAAAAGCCTTGTTATATAAAGTTTTATAAACACAAATTTACTTTATAAAAATATTGTTTTTTAATTTTTCTAAGATAAAAAAAATTTTTTAAAAGAATAAAATTTGATTTTACTTAAAAATGGCGCTTATTATGTTACAGATTTCGAAACTGTTATAGCACTGTTTGAAATGAGAGATACGCCATTGTTTTCTCATATTGACAAATGGGAAGTGTCGTGACTCCTTGTATAACGGAAGCCTAAATTAAATAACGTTAATATTTGTAAAAAAAAAGACAATGTCCTCTTTTTTTTGTTACCTTTTTTTTGTATAATAGAAACAGATAGCAGGAAGTACTGATTATCTGTTACAAAAATTGAGAGTCAAGAAAAGGAGTGATATGCATGTTAACACTATATACTTCCCCTAGTTGTACATCATGTCGGAAAGCACGTGCTTGGCTACAGGAACATGAGATTCCTTATGTTGAACGAAATATCTTTTCTGAGCCATTGAACATTGATGAGTTGAAGGCCATTTTACAAATGACTGAAGATGGGACTGAAGAAATCATTTCAACCCGTTCGAAAGTTTTCCAAAAGTTGAACATGGATTTAGATGAATTGTCACTGAAGGAATTGTTGGATTTAGTGAGAGACAATCCTGGATTATTACGTCGTCCGATCATGATCGATGAGAAACGTTTGCAAGTAGGATTTAATGAGGATGAAATTCGTCGATTCCTACCGCGTGATGTTCGCCAATATGAATTACGTCAAGCCCAATTAATGGCTGGATTATAGAATAAATACCTCGCGGTTGCGAGGTGTTTTTTTGATTCTCTTTTTTTCTAACGGGAAAATTTCTTGAGTGCACAGCCTTTATAAATGAGTGTTTCCTCTTTTGTTTATAGGAATTTAATAAAATTCGATGGCTTTCTTTACTTTTAACCGGAATCAGTTACAATGAACATATAATCTATCTTTAAAGTGAGGTGTGCCAAGATGGAGATGGAACACATCAATGAAAATACGATCCGAGTCATTATTGAGAATGAAGATCTAGCGGAGCGCGGTATTACTTTCTTAGATCTACTAGGAAATCATCGAGAAATCGAATCCTTCTTTTACAGTATTTTAGAAGAAGTAGATATCGAAGATGAGTTTAAAAGTAGTGAAGCGGTAACGTTTCAGGTCCTTCCGAAAAATGACGGATTGGAACTATTTATTAGTAAAAACTTGACACCAGAAGACATCAACAAGATGAACAATTCGACGGAGTTCGAAACGAATGATTTTGACCAACTGATTCGTCAACAAATTTTAGCAAACTCTGAAAGCCTTGAAGAGGACGAAGTAACAAGTCGCTTACGGGTTTTTCAGTTGAATAGTTTTGAGGATATGATTGAATTAGCAAGTTATCACTTTTTAGATGAAGCTTGGTGTGATTTATATCTGTTGAACGAGACTTATTATTTACAAGTCTACTTTGATCCTGAAATTTTCGGTGAGTTTGGTTTATCAGACGTGATTGCTGAAGTTTTGGAATATGCGCAAGATTCTTCTGTGTCGACAGAAATGTTAGAAGAATATGGGAAGCTTTTGATGCATCGTGAAGCGATTGAAATTACCCGTGCTCATTTTAATTAAATAGTTTGATGTTACAGCCTTCGTTCGTTTGAACGAGGGCTTTTTTTGATTTTCAGTATATTTGTCGAATGGAATAAACGCTTCTACAAAAAATAGGCAGGTTTGAATGCAATTGCGTATCTTTTTTTGAGGTGATGAGAATGATATTTGCTTATACTGAAAAAAAAGAGATGGTACAAGCTTCGGAAGTTGAAAAGAAACAACACGTTTTTTGTCCAGATTGTGGTGAAGGATTGATTCGAAAGGCAGGTCAAATCAAGATTCCTCATTTCGCTCATGGAAGACACTCGGAGTGTCATGGCTTAAGTGAAGGAGAGACACCGGAACATCTGGGAGCAAAATGGTTTTTTCATGAATGGGGAAATCACTTTGACGAAACGTGGCAGTTGGAAACGCCATTACCAGATCTACCGCAACGTCCAGACCTGCTCCATGAACGTATTGCGGTGGAAATTCAATGCTCCCCATTGAAAAGCACGCGCTTAGAAGAACGTATCCACGGGTACCGGGACAAAAACTATCAGGATTGGTGGTTATTAGGAAAAAAGCTTTGGCCAAAAGAAAAATTTACGGTATCGCAAAAACAGTTTTGTTCCTTCGATAAAGAACGAGGGGTGCACCTATGGCTGTTAGGAGATAATCAAATTCGATTGCTTTATCATATCCATGAAGTCGATGAAATGATTTATTCAGAAGAACGGTGGTCGGAGTCTTCCCACCCCTTAAAAGAAATTTATCATTCCTGTGTTGCAAAACGTCCGCCCCATCTTTACCTAACTAGTGAAAGTATCAGTCAAAGAAAACAGGAATTGAGTCTCAAGCTTGTTCAAAGCAATCCCAGAGTCCGAGTGTTGCAAGAATATCTTTATAGTGAGCGTAGACATTTGTTGTATTTGCCTAATTGGGTATATTTTCCCAGCCGCTATTCTTTTTTCTATCAGGAAGATATTCTTGTATTTCGCTACTTGTTTCAAAAGGAAGCTAAGAACGCTTCCCGAATCTTTCAGAAATTTTTGGAATTCCGTCAAGAGAATCAGAAAGAATGGCTGTTTTATAGAATTGACCAGCGCGAAATTTTAGAGAGAATGTATCTTGAGGCTATTTTTTGTCAAAGAAAGGCTAAAGTTTTATCCCCCTAGCAGTTTTCCAAATTACTTTTTTCTAAATTGTGGTAAGATTGAGGATGAAAAATACAATCGATTATCCTTCACTTTTACGTAGTAAAACGACTGAAGTGTAAAGATAAACGTTCATACATGCTGCTTTTTTCTAATGGAAAAAGTACGAAAATAGAGTTAGGAGTGTAGTTATGAGTGAGGCAAAGCAATTACCAACGCGTCAAGAAGTACCAGCGGAGTTGACTTGGGATTTAACCAAAATCTTTGTTGATGATGCTGCTTTTGAGAAAAAATTTCAAGATTTAGCGAATGAATTGACCGAAGTAAACAAGATCAAGGGAAGTCTAAATCAAGGAGCAACAGAATTTTTAATGGCGATTGACTATATTTTGGATATTTATCGCAAAGCGGAGGTCATTTATGTCTATGCTCATTTGAAAAACGATGAAGACACGGCTAATACGACCAACCAAGCACTTTACGCCAGAGCATCTAGTCTGATCGCGCAGGTCAGTGAAGCGGTTAGCTGGTTTGAACCGGAAATGTTGCAGCTTTCGGATCAAGAAATTTGGGCTTTCTTTGAGGCTGAACCAAAACTTGAGTTGTACCGTCACTTTGTTGAACAAATCATTTCAGAAAGAGCCCACATTTTACCTGCTGAGCAAGAAGCCTTGTTAGCTGGAGCCAGTGAGATTTTTAGCAGTTCAGCGGATACTTTTTCAATTATGAACAACGCGGATTTGAAATTTCCAGTTGTAAAAAATGAAGAAGGGGAAAATGTTCAATTGACTCATGGGGTCTATGGACAGTTACTCGAAAGTACGGATCGCACAGTTCGCGAGGAGGCATTTAAGGCCTTATATTCCGTTTATCATCAATTTCGAAATACGCTGGCAACAACATTGAGCACGCATGTAAAAGGGCATAATTATAAAGCAAAAGTACGCGGCTATACGTCTGCCCGCCAAGCCGCATTGAGTGGGAATCATATTCCAGAGGATGTTTATGAAACATTGACGCTCGTGGTCAACCAATATTTACCACTGCTGCATCGGTATGTGGAATTGCGTAAAGAATTGTTGGGTCTGCCAGAGTTGCATATGTATGACCTGTACACACCACTATTATCAGAAGCACCAATGAAGTTTACTTATGAAGAAGCGCAAGAAAAAGCGCTTGAAGCGTTAAAACCATTAGGGGAAGAATACTTAGATGTCGTCAAAAAAGCATTTGCAGAGCGCTGGATCGACGTTGTAGAAAACCAAGGCAAACGCAGCGGTGCCTATTCTTCTGGGGCCTATGATACACAACCGTACATTCTTTTAAACTGGCACGACCGATTAGATGAGCTTTACACACTCGTCCATGAAATGGGGCACAGTGCCCATAGCTATTTTACCCGTCACACACAGCCTTATGTCTATGGAGATTATTCAATCTTTTTAGCAGAAATCGCGTCTACGACGAATGAAAATCTGCTGACGAGCTACTTATTAGAGACGGAGAAAGATCCGAAAATTCGTGCCTATATTATCAATCATTACTTAGATGGATTTAAAGGAACCATTTTCCGTCAAACCCAGTTTGCTGAATTCGAGCACTTTATTCATACGGAAGATGCGGCTGGCACACCACTGACTAGCGAACACCTTAGCAAATTTTATGGTGAACTGAATGCGAAATACTATGGACCGATCGTCGTTAACGATGAGGAAATAAAAGACGAATGGGCAAGAATTCCGCATTTTTACTATAATTATTATGTTTATCAGTATGCGACAGGTTTCTCAGCGGCAAGCGCATTAGCGAAACGGATCGTTGAAGGGGAGCCAGATGCTTTAGACAAGTACTTAACGTATTTAAAATCCGGCAGCAGTGATTATCCGATCGAAGTAATGAAAAAAGCGGGCGTGGATATGACACAACCGACATATATCGAGGATGCTATGGAAATTTTCGCTCGCCGGTTGGATGAGTTAGAAGAATTGGTAGCAGAATTAAAAGAATAATAGCGTGAGTGAGCAGAGGTGACAGCCTCTGCTTTTTTTTTCGGTTCAATGGCGTTTCATGGAGGCGAAAGCGAAAAAAGAAAAGGATTCGCTAGTTTTATTTTTTAGAATGTGGATAAATTGAGGCGAAGGACTTATTAAAAGAGGATATCTAAGGGTTTAAGCGTTTTCTCAATAAAAACTTAATAAT
>NZ_NIBK01000001.1:1002431-1027963 GCF_002174375.1 Enterococcus sp. 12F9_DIV0723
GTATAGGGGGTGGGTAAAGATGAGCAAACCAAATAAAAGAGACAAAATCGATTTGTTTTTGAAGCTATCGATTGCCGTCATGTTTATTGCGGGTTTTCTGATTTTTATGTACCCATTCGTCGTTGATTCTATCAACAACTATGTAGATCAGCAGCGTTTGGAAGCCGTGCAGGAAAAGATGGAGTCGCGTTCTGAGTCGGATAAGAAAAAGCGTCTTGAAAGACTTGAAAAAGAAAATAAGAAGTTAAAAACCATTATTCCTGGTGCGGGCAGCTTTGATGATCCATTTGAGTCTTCGTTGCGAGGAACGAAAAGTCCCAAAAAGGAATACTATGAAAAGCATATGATCGGCGCGGTATTTATTCCGAAAATACAAGTTAGTTTGCCTGTATACGATGAAACCAATGATTTCCTATTGGATAAGGGCGCAACTGTTTTACAAGGAACGTCTTTTCCTGTTGGTGGGAAAGGAACACATTCAGTGATAACGGGTCATACAGGCTTGCCAGAGAAAAAGCTTTTTACCGACCTGGAGCTGTTGAAAAAGAAAGACCGTTTTTTCTTACATATTGAAGGAAAGAAACTCGCTTATCAGGTTGATCGCATCAAGAAAGTAAAACCTGATAATTATGCGGCACTTAAAATAGAGCTGGATCGAGATTTAGTGACGTTGTTGACCTGTACACCTTATGGGGTAAATAGCCATCGATTGCTCGTTACAGGCCATCGAGTAGCCTACCCAGTAGAGGCTGCAAAAAAAATCAAAGAGACTGAATCCTACCACCGGCAACGAGTCTATTATCTTGTAGCAGGATGCTTGTTCTTTGCAGCGCTTTTTGGCTATTTTGTCTGGCGCAAGATCATCCTTTATCAATCGAAGAAGCGCGAGTATACCTTTGTCTTTTATCTCTATAAAAATGGCGAACCTTTACCGGGAGTTCGAGCGTTACTGACGCAAAAACGAGACGTTGTTCGGATAGATGGCCGCCTTGTCCACACAGTCAGTGATGCCTATGGGAAGGTTGAATTCAAGCAAATCCCTGGTGGTGTTTACCGAGCAGAGACCGAGAATGGGTTAAGTGTGAAAGGGAAAGTATGGCGATTGAAGGACAAGAAATTCAAAATTCTCAAGCATCGCGGATACAAGAATATCAAACAGAAAATCAGACATTTTATTATTGAAAGCAAGGTGAACTAGCGTGAAAGGCGCACCTAAAAAAAAGAGTCCGAAGAGACAAATGGTCAGCAAGATTTTTATGATACTGATTTTCTTAGTCGGGTTGTTAGTAATGACGTACCCTTTTTATATCAATGCGGTGAATGATTTTATCGATCAAAAGCGGATGGAAGAAGTTCAACGAAAAAATCGAGAACAAAACATAGAACAAGTACGTAAAGCGAAAGAACGAATGAAGCAACGCAATGAAGAGCTGAAAAAAATGGACTGGTCCCTAAAGCACCGCCTTTTACAAACAGCAATGAACGGAAAATCGTAGGGGATGCTTACATTCGCAAACACCTAATTGGTGCGATCAGTATTCCGGCGATCGAGATCACGTTGCCGCTATTTGACACAACAAATGAGAAGCTGCTGCAAGAGGGAGCCACTGTTTTGCAGGGAACCTCCTATCCAACAGGAGGGGCAGACACTCATTCCGTCATTTCTGCTCATAGCGGATTGCCAGAAAAAAAACTATTTACCGATTTGGAAGATGTGAAAATTGGAGAAGTCTTTGTCATTGACCTTTTTGATGATAAATTAGCTTATGAAGTAGAAAAAATAGATATCGTCGAACCTTCAGACACCTCCGTAATTACGATTGAACCTGGACGTGACATCGCTACATTGCTTACCTGTACACCGTACATGATCAACAGTCACCGACTTTTAGTTACGGGACATCGCGTCCCCTATACAAAGAAAATGGCGCAAGCAATAAAAAAGGCTGACGACACACGAAAATTAAAAGAATTGTTGGTATTGATTGGCGTTGCATTGACCGTTTTACTTTTACTTTTTGGAATATACCGTGCGGTCCATAGTTATCTTTTGCGGAGCAGGCGTTTCAATTTGACTATTCTTCGAATGGATCAAGAAGGAAATCCTTTAACTGGAAAAGAATTCGCTTTATATACAAAGAACGGAAAGCAGTCGATTCAACGAGAGGGCCTTCCATTCATGGCGACAACAAATGAGGAAGGGCGCGCCCGATTTGAAAATATTCCGGGTGGTGTGTATGTTGTCAAAGAGAGTGACACGGTCGGATTCAAGGCTGGAATCAAGAATTTAAGACAAGATCGTATTACTCTTTATCTAAATAAGCAGCAAAAGAAGTATATTTTCACAAAAGACAATGCGGTGTATCTAAAAAAATAAAGAGGCTGTGACATAAGTCTCTAAGTAAAAAGCCAGTGAAATGACGAGAATTCGTTCATTTCACTGGCTTTTTTGGGTAAACTAAAAGAGTACGAGATGACGCTCGTACTCTAAATCATTCAACCCCCGAAAGGATCAAAATCATGCATACAAATTATAACATGAATCAACTCACTTTAGATATCACAACTTCTTACATTCCAAAAGAAGATAGCACGGCTTGGTTTATCAATGAACTTGTCGAATCCCTTGAAATCAAAGAGCCTTATCTTTTTGGTCGACCGCGGAATTATGATTTAAGCGCGATGTTAAAACTAGTTCTTTTCGCTTATACGCGGAGTGTATTTAGCAGTCGGAAAATTGAGCAATTAGCTGAAGAGAGCCTACCGGCTCGATGGTTGACGCAAGAACAGATCCCGACTTACCGAACCATTGCCCGTTTCCGCGTATCTAATGAATTAGAAGCATTGATCGAAAAGGGGCTTGATTCATTAATTCATTATCTTAGGGAGCAACAATTGATTACTCATTCAATTTTTATCGATGGGACGAAGCTTCTCGCGGATGCCAATAAATATAGTTTCGTCTGGAAAAAGAGCACAATCAAATATGACAAAATGAACCGTGAACAGCTCGTCTCTTTGATGTCTGAACTCAAAGAGGCGCATTTAGCGAGTCATGTTCCTGAAGGAACCTCACTCACATTAGATATGTTGGATGAAGTACTTACAAGGTTGGAATTACGGTTAGAAGAATTGGAACAAGAAGTACTTGAAACCAGAAAGGTTTCACCAAATCCAGCCAAACAACAACGCCGTAAATTAAAAGCACAAAAACGAAAACTAAGCGAACGTCGGGATAAAATGGCGGAGTATCAACAGCGCTTAGCTATTTGTGGTGCCCGTAATAGTTATTCAAAAACAGATACAGCCACCTTTATGCGTGTCAAAGAAGATCCTATGCGTAATGGGCGATTAAAGCCTTCGTTCAACCTTCAAGTAGCCACTAGTAACCAGTTCATTTTAGATTATGATGTCTATCAAAATCCAACGGATACGAAAACCCTCCCAGCATTTATAGAAAAAATGAACGGGGCGGGTCGACTTCCTAAGTATATTGTGGCGGATGCCGGATATGGCTCAGAACAAAATTATCGGTATCTTGAGGATGAACTACCGAATCATATCGCATTGATTCCTTACTCTACGATGTTGAAAGAGCAAAGTAAGAAATGGCAGTCGGACGAACGAAAAGTCATGAATTGGACGTATAACGAACAAGAGGATTATTACATTGATCCCAAAGGAGTTCGTTTCAATTTCAATACATATAGAACAGATACGGATAAAGTCGATGGGTTTGTTCGAGACTTCAAAGAGTACAAAGCAGAAAAATATACGGAAAATAAAGAAGTGATTCAAGAAGCGTTGACCCAAGGGGGCAATACACGCATCATTAAGGTCAATCCTTCGTTAGAATACTTTAAAGCAAAACAACGCACCTTGCTTTCAGAACCTGAAAATGGAAAAATCTACGCACAAAGAAAAATTGACGTAGAACCAGTCTTTGGGTGGATGAAGGCTTGTTTGCATTTCACTCGATACCATGTTCGAGGCCTAGAAAAGGTGAAAAAGGAAACGGGTATCCTTATCATGGCATTAAATATGAGAAAGTTAGCCGCAATGAAACGGCTTGGCACCTTGAGTACATAAAAATTGGCTTCCAGAAATCATTAAATGATTTCTGGAAGCCAATTTTTGTTCGATTAAGGATTACGACTTATGTCACAGCCTCTTTTATTAAATCAACGATAAATGATGGTCAATATCTGGAGAGTGTCTCATGGGTGCATGTTTACTCTCGATTTCTAAGAAAGCAAGTAGCGCTTCCTTCGTGTTATATGTATCTAAAATATGGTGGATCGCGTCACAACCTTCAATGCGAATCCCGGCATCACAGTTACTTCCGTAATTGTAGATAACCGCAGAAGGGTGAGAGGTGATTTCCATTTCATGGGCGATTTGCTGATCTGTCAGGAAAGATTCCTGCACAAAAGCAGAGTGCCGATCCTCTAAAAACATTTCTAAGTCTCCGCCCACTTTCGTGAACAATTGAATGGCTAATTTTTTCGAGTAGGGTTGTTTCTGTTCACCGACTGCCTTTTGCAGTTCAATCAAAAAGTCCCGCCCGCGTTTTTTTCCTTGAAGATGCGCTGCTTTGACATCTAAAGCAGCAGAATGTATCTCTTGAGACAATTCTGTTCGTAACTGAATATCTTTTTCAGAGCCGCCGATTCGCTGCATGAATTCTGAAACAGTATTTAGATTCATGATGGGAACCAAACGTAATTGAATTTTCATATCGTATTTGTTGATCAAATCAATAATTCGTTGTTCAATTGACAAACATTTTTTTCCAATTGGATTCACAAACAAATAAATCTCAATCACTGAAGTCCCTCCATCTCTTTATGTTGTTCTTGCAATGCCGTCACTGCTCGAACAATCTTATTTTGTGTGTGGCGATAGGGTAGATCATGACGCTTGAGGAGCTGTTTAAAATCGAGTTCTTCAAAAGTTGAATCAGGTACTTCAAGTTCTAATTCAAAATCATGCTGATCACTGTACCAGCTTTCATCTAAAGCCAGTTTTCCTTCTGGGATCATAAACTCTGCCCTCTTTGTGACTAATTTCCCAATAAGGTGCACGTCTTGTAATCGAATCTTTAAATCCTTTAGCCAATCAGAAGTCTCGTTTGCCTCAGGTGTGAATTGCTCACTTTCCATGGCGTTGTCAACTTCTGATAGCGACAAGGGGTCAGTGACCTCTAATAGCCCGATCGGTTGGGGAACCTTTAATGTCGCTTCTGCACGATCTGAGAAACGCCTGATTCTTAAACCCATACCATGTTGCTTTAATTGGAAATCAACTGTATCGAAATAAAGATTCGTTTGTGTGACAAATTGGTTATCCGTAACACGATAGAAACGTAACAAGTGCTCGTATTCAGTTTTTGTTAACATACTTTTGAATTCGATTTCAATCTCTTTACTCAATCTTATTTTACTCCTGATTTCAGAATATTCCTAATATAAGTCATCCTCACATAGAATAACCTGATTAGTCAAACGATTAGAATCAAATACATGAAAATGTTAGTATTTTGTAATATTTGTCAAAAGACAAAAATGTGGCAATTCTTTCTATTGAAAGTTTATGATAAGATAGGTAAGGAATGGAAAGAGAAGCGGGGGATACACGATGGAGAGAGACTGGGATACATTTCTAGCGCCCTATGAATTGGCAGTTGCTGAACTAAAGATAAAATTACGGGGATTACGTAAACAGTACCGAACGAGCGGGGGGCATGTTCCGATCGAGTTTGTTACTGGACGAGTAAAACCATTAGAAAGTATTATCAACAAAGCAGAGCTTCGGGGAATCCCCATGAATCGTTTAGAAGAAGAGATGTCTGATATGGCAGGGATGCGTATCATGTGTCAGTTTGTTGAAGACATCCCTTTAGTTGTAGAAATATTGCGACGACGCAACGATATGAGGATCATACAGGAGCGAGATTACATCACGAACCGAAAGGCGAGCGGGTACCGTTCCTATCATTTAGTTATCGAATATCCGGTACAGATGTTAGAAGGGGAAAAGAAACTGTTAGCTGAAATTCAAATCCGAACGTTGTCTATGAACTTTTGGGCGACGATCGAACATTCAATGAATTATAAATATAAAGGACAGATTCCTGAGGATATTCAAAAACGCTTATTCCGAGCAGCAGAAGCCGCCTATCAATTGGATGAAGAAATGTCCAGTATTCGCGGAGAGATTCAAGAAGCTCAGCATTTATTCAATCGTAAGGAACAGAAAAAGGAAGTGAGACGACATGAGTCTACGGATCGGAATCATCCATAATCAAGAAGAAAAATCGATTCAAGTATTGCAGCGTTTGCGCAAGTTATTAGCAGAAAAGGAAGATTTAGAAATCGTGGATCGTAATCCCGAGTTGGTGATCACCATTGGTGGAGACGGGACTTTGTTGTCCGCGTTTCATCGATACAACCATCGCCTGGATGAAGTACGCTTTCTTGGCGTACATACTGGACATTTGGGGTTTTATACAGATTGGCGTGACTATGAGCTGACGGAGCTTGTAAACAGCTTGAGCGCCGAACAAGGAAAAAGTGTCAGCTACCCTCTTTTAGACGTTGTGTTAACGACGAACGAAGGGGAGCAAAAACATTTTTTGGCCTTGAATGAGTCCACGATTCGTAAAGGCAGCCGCACGATGGTAGCAGATGTCTATATTAAGGAAGAGTTGTTTGAGCGTTTTCGAGGAGACGGGTTGGCGATCTCTACTCCGACCGGTTCGACTGCTTATAATAAGAGTGTTGGCGGAGCAGTGGTTCATCCTAGCATCAACGCGATGCAATTGGCGGAGATTGCTTCATTGAATAATCGTGTTTTTCGAACGCTCGGTTCGCCTAGTATTATTGGGTCTCACGAGTGGATCGACGTACGGCTAAAGAGCAATGAATACCATTCGATCACGATTGATCAACTGGATATCAACAGAAAAGACATCACATCGATCAAATATAAGATTGCTGAAGAGCGGATTCATTTTGCTTCCTATCGGCATATGCATTTTTGGCATCGCGTGAAAGATGCCTTTATTCGAGAGGATTAATTAAGTGGAATTTAATTGGACTTATCACGAGCAGACTCCTTTGCTTGTAAGAACTTTTTTAAAGCATCAAGGAATATCAAAAAAATTATTGGCAAAAATCAAATTTCAAGGTGGAAAAATTTTAGTGAACAGGGCAGAACAAAACGTCTTGTTTTCTTTAAAAGCCCATGATATTGTAACAGTTGTGATTCCAGATGAAGCGCCTCATGAAACCCTATTGGCGGACGATGTGCCGATTGACATCGTTTTTGAAGATGAGCATTTATTGGTTGTTAACAAGCCAGCAGGGATCGCCTCGATTCCAGCACAGTATCATCCAAGAGGAACAATGGCGAATCGGGTGAAAGCTTATTATGTGGCGCAAGGGTATGCCAATCAGGTCGTTCATGTCGTTACGCGATTAGACAGAGATACATCTGGTTTGATGTTGTTTGCGAAACACGGCTTTGCTCATTCAAAATTGGATCAAAGCTTGCAACAGAAGCAATTTGTTAAAAAATACCAAGCCTTGGTTTCTGGAGAAGTGGCCTCTTTACGTGATCATGGCACCATTTCTTTACCAATCGGCCGTGACTTGTCTTCGTTGCTAAAGCGGCAAGTGATCGAGACAGGACAGAAAGCTGAAACTGAGTATTGGCTAGAAAAACGAAACCAACGGTGTGCTTTAGTAGATATTCAACTGCATACGGGAAGAACACATCAGATTCGAGTTCATTTTTCGGCGATCGACTGCCCGTTGCTAGGAGATGACCTTTACGGAGGAGCTATGGATCAGGGAATTGACCGTCAAGCTCTGCATTGCTATTCACTATCGTTCCCGCATCCCTTCGATGCAAAACGATTGTCCTTTGAATTGCCTTTAGCAGAAGATATGGCCGATATAGCAAAAAAACTATAGTACGATGCGCGATGCCAGGCAAAAGCACTATTAGATTACGAGGTAAGTGGTCAGTATTGCTTTTCATGAGAATACATGATCGAGAACCAAGAAAATGAGTACATAACTACGAGGTAGGTGAGATTGATGGATGAAAACCAAGAAGAGCTAGAGATACATTTCCAACAATTACGGGAGGAACTGAGCCAGAGTGAGCTGCAGGCATTTCGTGATCATTTTTTGGAGATGCATTTTTATGACCAGGGACAATTTTATCAATCTTTGACCGAGAAAGAACGACAACAGGTCTATTCCTACTTATCACCGAAAGAATTGGCGGATATGTTTGACGTCATTGAGGAAGACGACGACCATGTGGATGATTATTTAAATGAAATGCGTCCGCAATATGCTGCGGACATGCTGTCAGAAATGTATACCGATAATGCAGTGGATTTACTGAATGAATTAGATAAGAAGCCAGTCGCGAAATATCTAAGTTTGATGGATTCAGAACACGCTAACGAGATTCGAGAATTGCTTCACTATGAAGATGACACTGCTGGCTCGTTGATGACGACAGAATTCGTTTCGATCGTCGCTAATCAAACGGTTCGTTCTGCGATGTATGTATTAAAGAGAGAAGCGCAAATTGCTGAAACGATTTATTATACATACGTGGTCAATGATGACAATCAACTGGTAGGCGTTATTTCGCTCCGCGATCTGATCGTGAATGACGACGATACGATGATTTCTGATGTAATGAGTGAACGTGTGATTTCCGTGCATGTAGGAGATGATCAGGAGGATGTGGCGCAAACCTTCCGTGATTACGACTTTCTTGCGTTGCCTGTAACAGATTACGAGGATCACTTATTAGGGATCGTAACAGTCGATGATATCATTGACGTAATCGATGATGAAGCAGCGAGTGATTACTCCGGACTTGCGGGGGTCAATGTCGAAGAGGTTGATGAAAATCCAGTTAAGGCGGCTTCGAGACGCTTGCCTTGGTTGATCACACTGTTGTTCCTCGGGATGACGACCGCGACCCTTATCAATCATTACGAAGCGTTGGTCAGTAAAGCAAGTATTTTGGCAGTTTTCATCTCACTGATCACCGGGACTGCTGGAAACGCGGGCACCCAGTCTCTTGCTGTGGCTGTGAGGCGCTTGGCGATCTCGGATGACAAAGAGAAAAATTTCGGCAAGCTCGTGGTTGGTGAAATTCTAACAGGGTTAGTGACGGGGCTTGTCACAGGGGTAACGATCTTTATTATCGTCGGGATATGGAAGCATAATTTTATTCTAGGATTTGTCATCGGAACAGCGATGATGGCAGCTATTACAGTAGCGAATTTGGCTGGCAGCTGGATTCCAATGATCATGGAAAGATTAGGATTTGACCCGGCTGTAGCAAGCGGGCCCTTTATTACAACGCTGAGTGACTTGACGAGTGTTTTGATTTATTTTAATATTGCTAGTCTCTTTATGGAACGATTTATTGGAAGTTAATGATTCAAAAAGACATATGCTGAAAGTAGTGAGAAAATTTTGAAAAAAGCTTATGCCATAATTATTCGCAACGGATTGATTTTACTCGTCCGTCGGCCAGGGATGCCCGTGTGGGATTTGCCTGGAGGGAATCTTTTACCCAATGAAAGTGAACGGGAAGGAATGCAGCGGTTGGTCAAGGAGCTGCTTTCTTTTGACAGTACCATCGAGGATTTGATTGGTATTTATACAAAAGAATATAGTGACGAAATCACCTATGTTTACAAAGTACAAGAGAAAATCTCTCAAAGTAAAATGGACTCACAGGATTACATAGCCTACAATTTTTTTGATCTTCAGAATTTGCCGTTGAACATTTATCCAGAACGTCATCGTCAGATAAAAGATTATAAAGGCGGCAATTATCCGGTACGTCTACGTTTTAAAGTCAATAAATGGGTGTTCAAACTCACCAGTTTTATCAAAGAAAAAAAGAAATGATCCGTCTGTTTTAGACCGATCATTTCTTTTTTTCGTTTAAGGCGGCGTACCGTCGAACAAGGAAATCACCAAAAAATTCCAACGGATAATTGCCGATCTGTACATAATTTGTGTTGGTCACGTTGATCACTTCGTCAAAAAGATTGGTGATTAAATTTTGCGTGTGTTGTGTTATCAAAACGGAATAAGCCGGCCCTTTGCTAATTTGTGTAATCCACTCAACATGAGACGTTAGAATGGTTCCGTAAGAAGAAAGGACAAGAATAACGGTCTGTTCATCTGCCTCACGAATGGCTTTTTCCTGCAGGTCTGTCGTTTCAGGAACATGCGTCAATTTGTTAGAAGCGATAAAGCCGGTCTGCATCGTTCGTGCAAGTTCTAAAGTGGTCGTGTAGCCAATCAGAACGACTTTCTTTGCTTGCTGAATTTTCTCAAGTAGCTGATCGACAGAGGGATAGTCGATTTTTCCAAGCACGTCTTGGAGAGCTTTTGTGATCTCCGCAGCATAATTACCTAAGAACAAGTCTGGCTGCTCCTGCAATTGTTGAAAGTCGGTCTCCCTCATCCGCAAGTAATTGTAGCTTTTCATTTGCTGGTTGGTATTTAATAGCTCGCGCAGATCACCAAATGAAGGGATGTTGAAGGCTTGGCAAAAGCGCGTCAAGGTTGCAGGCGAAACGAAGCAGCGTTCGGCGATTTGCGAGATCGTCAATGTTTGAACCTCTGTTTGATGCGTCAGCAAATAGGTAATAATTTTTGCATAGGTTTTATCTGAATCGTGTCTATTTAAATAATCGAAAAAATCGTAGGTCGTGAACATCATAAGACTCCTTAAGTTAAGTAATCCAGGCGCAGCGAGTCGTCATTTTCATACATATGAAAATGAACGAAGAAAAAGAAAATGGCCGCTTGAAGATGTAATTAAAGCGATACCATTATGTGCTACACTGATGGAGTAATGATAATTATACACTATTCGTTTAGAGAGGATGACACGATGGAAAAATTTCCTAAAAACTTTTTATGGGGTGGAGCGGTCGCTGCCAATCAATGGGAAGGGGCTTTCCTAGAAGATGGAAAAGGCTGGTCTACTGCCGACACCGCAGTTTATACAAAAAATCCTGATAAAGTTAATCTTCCGTTGCTACAACCAATGACGACTGAAAAAGTAAAAGATATTATGGATGATAAAGTCGGTATCTACCCGAAACGGTTTGGGATCGACTCGTATCATCGATACAAAGAAGACATTGCCTTATTCGCGGAAATGGGCTTTAAAACCTTTCGATTGTCCATTTCATGGCCGAGAATCTTTCCAAATGGTGATGAATCACAGCCCAATGAAGCGGGATTGGCTTTCTATGATGCGCTTTTTGATGAGTGTCTGAACTATGGAATTGAACCGTTGGTCACGATATCTCATTATGAATTTCCATTAGGATTGTCCTTCAAACAAAACGGATGGGAGAGCCGTGAGACGATCGCTGCCTTTGTGCGGTATGCCGAGGTCTTATTCAATCGTTATAAGGATAAAGTCAAATACTGGCTGACTTTCAATGAAATCAACATTATTGGAATGACGGGCTACTTAAGCGGCGGCTTATTGGCGGATAAAACGGATAATATGCTCCAAGCCCAATTCCAAGCGGCACATCATCAATTTGTTGCCAGTGCATTGGCTGTTAAGGCCTGTCACGAGATTATTCCAGACGCACAGATCGGGTGTATGCTGGCTAGACAAGAGGCTTATCCTGAAACATCGAATCCCTTAGATGTTATGGAAAGTGTTGAGTCAGACCATATCAATTTGTTTTATTCAGATGTTCAAATTCGAGGGTACTACCCACGATACATGGATAAATTCTTCCGTGATCGTAAAATTGAGATCAAAAAAGAGGCCGAGGATGATGAAATCTTAAAAGAAGGAACGGTGGACTTCATGTCCTTTAGCTATTACATGAGCAGTATCGCATCTCATGAACAGGCTGGGGAGAAAACAGCTGGAAATCTTTTGGGATCGAAAAAGAATCCTTATCTTGCTGCCAGTGACTGGGGCTGGCAGATCGATCCTGTCGGGTTGCGGGTGACATTGCATAAATTGTACGATCGTTATCAAACTCCGTTATTTGTGGTAGAAAATGGTTTGGGTGCGAAGGACGTTGTTACCGAGGATGGTAAGATCCACGATGACTATCGCATCGATTATTTAAGAGATCATATCGCAGAAATGGCTAAAGCAATAGATGAGGGTGTCGAACTCATGGGCTACACACCGTGGGGCTGTATTGATTTGATCAGCGCCAGTACAAGCGAAATGTCCAAACGCTATGGCTTTATCTATGTGGATCAAGACGATGAAGGAAACGGGACGCTGAAACGTTTGAAGAAAGATTCCTTCTATTGGTATCAAGAAGTAATTGCTACAAATGGAGAATCCTTAGAATAAAGAGAAAGACCTGTTGCAGCCACTCAAATGGTTGCAACAGGTCTTATATTGTTTAGAAATCCACGATCTTCGTACCGTGAGCCTCATTCACGCCTAACGCAGCGGTCATTTTATCTACATTGCCTGAGTGAATACCACCGCCGGGCAAAATAATAAGACGTCCTGCAGCGTAATCGACTAATTCTTTCAAATGTGGAAGGTTTTCTTCGATAGACGTTGATAGCGGTCCGCCATGAGTCAAGATGCGGTCAATGCCTAATTGTGCAAACCAATCGATCGTTTTAAATTGTTCTTCCTTCGATAAGGCATCAAAAGCCATATGGAACGTTGTCAGTAATCCTTCGCTATTGCCCAAAAGCATCTCTAAAGCTTCTTCATCAACCTCATTTTTTTCTGTCAAACAACCAAAAACGACACCATCTGTTCCAGCGTTCTTTGCATGAATCAAATCGTTCTCCATGATTTTTAATTCAATATCGTTGTATACGAAATTTCCACCACGGGGGCGGATCATCGTCATAACAGGCACTTGTTTTTCACCTGCGTACAAGAGCGCTTCTTCGATTACCCCCATACTAGGGGTTGTTCCGCCAACAGCTAAATTGTCGCATAGTTCGATACGTCCAGCACCTGCATGGATTGCTTTAGGAATATCAGTATAGTTTTCAGCACAAAATTCTTTAATCAACATCGTATCCTCCTGGTTATCTTTAAATTGAAAAGCGGATGATTCCGACGTATAGTGTAGCACATCTTGACGATAGTAGGAATAGATGAACTATGCTATGATGAGAGAGCGAAAGGGAAACCCTGTGTTCACGTTGTTTGGAAAGATAGCTGAGGGAGTACTCATTGGATTTTCCTTTGAAAAATTAGCAAAAAAGCAGGTGTAAAATGCTTAAAAAAATTGATCGAGGGGCGTTGTTTTTAGAGAAGCAGGCTGAGTTGTTTCGTTGCCCGAAATGCCATCAGGAAATGACTAAACAAGAAAAAGGCTTGCGCTGCGTTAACGGTCATCGCTTTGATCTATCAAAAAAAGGAACGCTTTATTTTTTAGATCATCAAATCAAAACAGAGTATGATCAGGAAATGTTCGCTCCCAGAGGACGAATGATTCGTTCCGGTATGTATCAGCCAGTGATCGAAAAAATCGCGGCATTAATGCAAACCGGCAGCCTTCTTGATGTTGGTTGCGGTGAAGGCAGTTTTTTACAACAAATTAATGAAATAAAGAAAACACCCGTGAGTGTCGGGTTCGATATTGCTAAAGAGGGGATTTATCTTGCAAGTAACCAATCCATTGAAACGTTTTGGTGTGTGGCGGATTTGACCAATTTGCCCTTCGCGAATGATTCGTTCGATACGATCCTGAACATTTTTTCTCCGTCTCAGTATCGAGAGTTCAAACGTGTGATGAAGCCAGGCGGCAGTGTGATCAAAGTGGTTCCGCAATCGGGGTATTTAAAAGAGCTGCGAGCGGTCTATCACCCAGATGGCGAACCTTACTCAAATGAAGCGGTCATTCAACGTTTCACAGAGGAGCTTTCAATTGACTACCGGGAACGTGTGACGTATGAATTTGACATACCTGAAAAAAATCGTCTGGATCTGTTAGAGATGTCGCCATTGGAATGGCAGGTTTCTGATGCAGTAAAAGCTGATTTAGCAAGAGATCCGCTAAAGAGAATAACCGTTGATGTCGAATTATTAAAAGGACATTAGAGAAATCGTTTTCATTCAAATTACTGAAAAGAGAAGGTTGCATTTGTGACTTCGTGATGTTATAGTACAAACAAGTTGTTTTTCATTGGTTTTTATCAGGTTCCTGTTCTGATAAAAGTTAGTGAAAAGTGCTTCACTAACGTAGCGACTCGCCGTGCTAGACACCGAGTTGGTACGTTTTTTTTTTGCGAATTCCCCTTCGCGTCTTTAACGCGAGCAGTGGAATTGTATGCGTACGAAAATCGATTCATTTTTCTGGTCTTTGGGAAAATGATTTCTTTGCTTGTGAGCCAGATACGAATCCAGCTTTTCACAAATTTTCTAATGTATGAGATAGAGGAGTTTGATTTCATACGTTTCTTTTTTAGATGGACTGAACAGCTAATAACTTTTAAGGAAATAAATACTAACTTAGATCGAGGGAAATCACTATGACAAACCATATTGTATTATTTGAACCACAGATTCCCGCAAATACAGGGAACATCGCGCGGACATGCGCAGCAACGAATTCGCCATTGCATTTGATCGAACCTTTGGGCTTTTCTACGGACGATAAGCATTTGAAGCGGGCGGGATTGGATTATTGGAATGATGTGAACATCACTTATCATAAAGATCTTGCGGCCTTTTTAGCTTTCGTAGGGGAACAGCCCTTACATTTGATCACAAAATTTGCCAATTCGACGTATTCAGAAATCGATTATACTGACGATGCGGATCACTTTTTCATGTTTGGAAAAGAGACCACCGGATTGCCGGAGACCTTCATGCGGGACAACGAAGATAAATGCTTGCGTATTCCGATGAATGACGAACATGTTCGTTCGCTGAATCTTTCCAATACTGTCGCTTTAGTAGTCTATGAGGCCTTGCGTCAACAAGATTTTCCTAAGTTGGAATTGACGCATCATTATGAAAACGATAAGTTAGATTAGATACTACGGACATAGAAAGGGATTTTTATGAAACTATATTTTACTCGTCATGGAAAAACACGTTGGAATCAAGAGAAACGATTTCAGGGGATGATGGGGGATTCCCCACTATTACCTGAAAGTTTAGAAGCGATTCAAGCATTAGGAAAAGAATTAAAGGACATTCCTTTTGAAAAAATATATACAAGCACACTAAAGCGTGCGTATTTAACAGCCGAGGGGATCAACAAACAACTGGTGCACCCTGCTGAGATTGTGCGTTCAGATGATTTACGAGAACTTGGCTTAGGCTCATTAGAGGGGCAGTTGATTCCGGTCATTCAAGAGCGTTACCCTAAAGACATGGTCAATTTGCGCCACCATTTAGAAGCTTATGATCCAACGCCATTTAATGGAGAGAAAATTGAGGATATGCTGAAACGAATCAATGATTTAGTGGAAAAAGCAGTGAGTGAAGCAGACGAGGGGCCACTTCTTTTTGTTGGTCATGGTGCTGCATTGACTGCGGCTATCCAAGCGTTGACAGGAAAATCATTAAGTGAACTACGAGAAATGGGCGGCTTGTACAATAATAGTTTGACGATTTTAGAAGCAAAGGACATTAAACCACCCTATCAAATGATTCAGTGGAATAACGTTGATTTCTTGGAGGGTACGGGATCAAAACCCGATTCATTGCTTTAAAAAGAAGAACGCCAATTCAACCAGAACGACTAGTTGAATGATAAGCGGCATTCGAACCAGGGATTTTTTAAGAAAAATCCTTCATTACTACGAATAAGGATGTCAGTTCAACTTTTCGCAGTTTGACAAGAATGATTGCCTTAAAAAAGTTAGGTAGATCTTCGATTGGAGCGTTTAGTTGAATGATAAGCGGCATTCGAACCAGGGATTTTTAAGAAAATCCTTCATTACTACGAATAAGGAGACGCGAAATGTCAGAAGAGCAGCTATATATCGTAGGAACTTTAAAGGCCATCTTTTTTCAAAATCCCAGCAATTTTTACAAAGTTCTGTTGATCAAAGTGAGTGATACGAACAGCGATTATCTCGAACAGGAAATCGTTGTGACAGGCAGCTTTGGGGATATGCAAGAGGACGAAGAGTATCGTTTTTTTGGACATTTTGTTGATCATCCTCGATATGGTAAACAGTTTTTAGTTGAGAGCTATGAGCAAGCACAGCCGACTTCGGCGAACGGGTTGATCAGCTATCTTTCTAGTGATAAATTTCCTGGAATCGGTAAAAAAACTGCGGAAAATATCATTGATGTTTTAGGTGAAGAAGCAATTGATCAAATCATGGAAAATCCTGCTGTGTTGGTAAAAGTTCCCAATTTGAATGCCAAAAAGCAAAAAGTGATCGTAGAGACGATCCGTCAAAATCATGGGATGGAGCAGATTATTGTTGGACTGAGCCGCTATGGATTTGGAAGTCAGTTGTCTTTTGCGATTTTTCAGACGTATCGGAATGAAGCACTAGAAATAATCGCGGAAAATCCGTATCAATTAGTGGAAGATATCGAAGGTATCGGGTTTAAAAAGGCCGATACGCTAGCTGAACAATTAGGGATCGCAGCAGACAGTCCTCAGCGTATTCGGGCAGCCATCTTCCATCAGGTAAACGAGGACGCCAACCAAAGCGGAGATACGTATGTGGAAGCACAGCAGCTATTGACAGAAGTGCTGCAACTTTTGGAGACGACACGCCCTGTGGAAATCGCGCCGAATCAAGTGGCGGATATGATCATACGATTGGTGGAAGAGGAGAAAATCCAACAAGAAGCTACGAGGATTTATGAAAACACCTTGTTTTACAGTGAATGGGGAATCGCTTCTTCTATCGAAAGGCTGTTGGCTCGAAAGAAAGAAATCAAGTATCCTCAAGAAAAAATTGATAAAAAATTGCGGATCATTGAGAAGCAGTTGAGTATTACTTACGGTGATTCTCAGGATCAGGCGATCAAGGAAGCGATCCGCTCGCCGTTATTCATTTTGACGGGGGGGCCCGGAACAGGAAAAACGACTGTGATCAACGGGATCGTTAAATTGTTTGCGGAATTGAATGAGTTATCGTTAGATCCGAAAGATTACACGCAGGCAGTCTTCCCAATCCTCTTGGCAGCGCCAACGGGTCGTGCGGCGAAGCGCATGAATGAGACGACAGGATTGCCAGCAAGTACGATCCATCGTTTGCTGGGGTTGAATGCGAATGACGATACGCCTGATATTGAAGCTAAGGAATTAGATGGCGGCCTTTTGATCGTGGATGAAATGTCTATGGTGGATACGTGGCTCGCGAATACCCTGTTAAAATCAATTCCTGATAATATGCAGGTGATCTTTGTAGGAGATAAGGATCAATTGCCTTCTGTGGGACCTGGTCAGGTTTTTCACGATCTTTTGCAAATCGAAGAGATTCCGAAGATGGAATTAACCGATATTTATCGGCAGGGAGACGGTTCTTCGATCATTCAACTGGCTCATGAGATCAAAGACGGGAAGCTGCCGCAAGATTTTCGGAAAAATCAGCGGGATCGGTCATTCATCGCTTGTCATGCCTTTCAAATGGAGGAAGTCATTAAGCAAGTCGTCGAACGTGCCAAGAAAAAAGGATTTACAGCACAAGATGTACAAGTCTTGGCGCCAATGTATCGAGGGCCAGCCGGTATCGATGCTATCAATAAAATGATGCAGGAGATTTTTAATCCAAATGACGGCCGTAAGAAGGAAGTTCAATGGAACGATATCGTTTATCGCATTGGGGACAAAGTGCTGCAGCTAGTCAATAACCCAGAATTGAACGTTTTTAACGGAGACATGGGGATCATTGTCGGGATCATCCCCGCAAAGGAATCTGAAGACAAAGTTGATGAGCTGGTCATCCAGTTCGACAGTAACGAGGTTAGTTACAAGCGTTCAGAATGGAATAAAATCAAGCTTTCTTATTGTTGTTCGATCCATAAGTCACAGGGGAGCGAATTCAAAATGGTCCTGTTGCCGATGGTCAAACAGTATTCTCGGATGCTTCAGCGAAATCTACTGTACACAGCGGTAACGCGAAGTAAGGATTTGCTGATTTTATTGGGGGAAGAAGATGCTTTCCAAGCATGTGTTACGCGCGAATCTGCGGTACGAAAAACGACGCTGATCGAACGGATCATGAAAGATACGCAAGATAATCCCAAAAAGCCCAAAGCAGAACCCTTCACTAAAGTAAAGAAGAGAGAAGAACCCGTCAAGGCAGGACCGACCGTTTTGACGCCGCAATTGATTTCGTCTCAAGCCATTGATCCGATGATCGGAATGGAAGACGTTACGCCGGCGATGTTTATGTAAGTAAAAAGGACTGAAAAATAAATCCGCGGATTTATTTTTCAGTCCTTTTGTCTACGTACCAGATATATTGTGTCGCGGTGGAGAAGTTCATGTCAAAGGAGCGCTCTCCCATGTTCTCACCATCTGCCTGACCGTATTGCGGAACGACAGAAACGATTCGGATTTTACTGCTGGTAAAATGTCGATAGTGTTTATTTTGCGTATGCTTTTTACGAACAAGTTGAAGCAGAAATCTCAAAATAGCCAACATGTTAGGCTTCTCAACGACGACAAGATCAATTGCTTCTTTCTTAGGGTCTGCCATAGGAGCAATCGCGATACCGCCGCCAAAGTAAGGAATATTGGTCGTCGTACATAAAAAGGTCCGTTCGAAATTCAACGTTTGACCATTTAATTCAACCAGTATCGGAAAGGTCTTTTGTGTGAAAATCGCCTTGACTAAATACAACGCGTAAGAAGCGGAGCCTAAACGATATTTATTCAGTACTTTTTTTGAATTTGAAGCGTTGGTCGTCGCAACGATCAATGCATCTAAACCGATTCCCACGTTATTTAGAATAATTCCTTGTTCTTCACTGATTTTTTCGTCATAGTGAAAGACATTGATAGGCTGCGGTTGTATTGCTGACGTGATTTGCTCAAACGCCTTCTCAGGGTCACGAGAAAGTCCGATCCCCCGAGCGAAATCGTTTCCTGAGCCGGCAGGAATATAGCTTACGGGTAACTGAAGATCCAATACAAAAAACTGATTCACTACTTGATGCAGCGTGCCGTCGCCACCGATGACCACCAATAAATGAAATGAATTATCGACATGATCCTTTTCGCAAAACTCTGACCACGGGCTTAGCAAGTCGGACAAGCGATTGACGATTTCTCTTTCATCGCCGGGCCTTTCCGTATAATAGGGTGTGTATGTATAATCACCATCATCCAGTAAGTGAATGATTTTTTCGGCTGTTTTTGCCGCATTGCCACTTCCGGCTGCGGGGTTGATTAAAATATGATAATGAAAATTCATGACCTCGATCCTTTCAAAAAAAGATTATAACAGAGTAATGAAAGGAACTGTAGAAAAGTGAATTGTTTTTAGAGTAAAAGATTTAGTAGCCTCCATTTTTCCAAAGCAATAGCTGGTGAACCACCTGGAATACTTTTCAGGTAGTTCATATTATAAGCTGACTCTTGAAATCGTTTCGGATAGTCTAACATAATTGAACTTATAGAACTTCAGATGATAGAATTATCCTTTAGGAAACATTTTTATTGGAAAAGGATAATCAGCCATGTTAGGGATCGACGATAAATTAGAACAACTGTATAAACAGGCGCAGCAGGATGGGCAAGCTGTTATCAAAGATCATTGGACGTATGGAAATTATGGGTGTTGTAGCACTCGTACGCCATTGGTGGAAAAATATAGAATTGAGAACACGGATACTCATATTTCACTTTATCTTTGGCGCACTTTAGTGGTGGGAATAGATCTTGAAAGCCAAATAGTCGTTTTGAATGAAAACTACAAACCATCTAATTATGAAAAAAAAATTATCGATTGGTTTGTCCAAAAATCCAAAAAATAATAATAGTTTTTGACTTGCCAAAAAACTCGAAAAAACGAATAGTATTTTAATGGATGAAGTGAAGATATTATTTATCAAGCAGTAAAAACGTTTATCACTAAATGATGTTAAAAAAAATAATGTATGCGCTTTTTTAGTTTGCTTAGGATTTTTTTGATGATATCATTTTAATAAATAGTAATTTGTTTTATGATTAGTAATAGTGGGTTGCGAGTTTAGAATCAGAATGTGTGACGGCTATGGTAATAAAAATAGAAATTAAATTTCATATGGGGTGAAGGATTATGAAAAGAAGAAGGTTGTTGTTATTGGCGATGGTTATTTGTTTAGCGTTTTCCCAATCGTTGGGGACGCTCGCTTACGCTGTTGCGGAGAGAGAATCACAGAGGGTGTCTGATACCAATGCCACATTAGAATCGAGCAGTCCGCCAGCGTATAGTGAGTCACAAATATTACCTGAAAATGATACTACGATAGAGCAAAAGGACTCCTCAGTTTTTTCAAATGATTCTTCTGAAGAAACTGACCAGTCAGAGGACCAAATGGTAAAGGGGAAATTTGGCAGTAGTTCGTGGTATATAACAAGTGATTCTATGTTAGTTATTCAAGCTGGGGAATTATCTGATACTGAGGGGGAATCGCCATGGATAGCATACAAAGATAAAATCCAAAAGATTATGATTGAAGAAGGGGTTACTTTAGGAAAAGAGTCGAGCCATTTATTCCAAGGATTGATCGAGCTTACTGAAATTGATTCGATTGAAAATTTTATAATCAAAGAGTCAACAAGAATGAATCAATTTTTTGAAGGCTGTGAGATGATTAAAAAAGTAGATTTTTCGAATTGGGATACAAAAAACGTAATTGAAAATAATGCTTTTTTAAGTAACTGTGAGAAATTGGAAACAATCGAATTAGGTGCTAATTCAACATTTAGAGCCTATGAAAATGAAGAGCAGCTAGAACAAGACTTAAAAGTACACGATCATTCCTCGTTCGTCTGGAAAGGTAAACTATCGAAAAAAGTTTTTACTAGTATTTCCGAACTGCTGAGTAAAAATGAAGGGACTGCTGATATCTATTCAAAAGAAGCGGCTCCAGAAGCGGCTGAGATTACTGTAAAATATTTGGCTGAGGATGGAAAAGAAATTCATGAGAGTAAGAAAATATCAGGCAAGATCGGAGATAATTACAATCTTGAAAATGAAGAGTATCAATTAAAAATCGATGGTTATATAATTGATGATACTAAATTGCCAGAAGTAAAAGGAACCTTACAAGAAGCGAGTCAGAACATCATTTTTTATTACAAAAAAATTACTACACGTGCTAACCGAACTGTTGAGATACCCAGCGTGCTTTATAAGATCTATGTTCAGTCCATAGGATGGCAGCAGAATTTTGTGAAGAATGGAGAAGAAGTATCAGGGCCTAGTGGTCAAAATAAATATTTTGAAGCAGTCGAGATCAAATTAGAGGACATGGGTGAGAATAGTGGTATTGAGTATCGAACAGCTATGCAAGATGCTGGCTGGGAGAAGCAATTTACTTCTAATGGCAACGTGTCTGGAACGCCAGGTAAAGGGAAAAAGGCAGAAGCGATTCAGATTCGACTTACCGGAGAAATCGCCGTTACTCATGATGTTTTTTATCGAGTAACATCTGAAACTCTCGGAAAGCTTGGCTGGGCTAAAAATGGAGAGAGCGCAGGAACCGAGGGTCTATCTTTTGGGTTACAATCAATAGAAGTTAGAATGGTTAAAAAAGGCAGCGGCGAATTAACAAGTAGTTCTAAGTCTTTCGTTCGAATGCCATCAGTTGCTTATCGCTCACATGTAGAATCAATTGGGTGGCAGAAATATGTGAAGGACGGTCAGCAATCAGGAACTAGTGGACAAAAGAAAAGACTAGAAGGCACCCAGATACGAATAGAAAGCACTAGCCTGGGCGGAGGCATTCAGTATCGAACTCATATTCAAGATAGTGGCTGGGAGTCATCGTTTAAAGCTGATAATGCAGTATCCGGAACAACTGGTAAGAAAAAAAGATTGGAGTCTATTCAGATAAAGCTCACCGGGGAACTTGCCAAGCATTTTGATGTTTATTATCGTGTTCATGCACAAGAGTTTGGCTGGCTTGATTGGGCTAAAAATGGGGAGAGTGCTGGAACAGAGGGACTGGCATATCGCTTGGAATCATTACAAATCAGACTGATTAAAAAAGGCTCAAACGAGTTAGCCAGTAGTTCAAAAGCTTTTATTAAACGACCAGCTTTAACTTATCGCTCACATGTAGAATCGGCAGGCTGGCAGAATTATGTGAAAGATGGTCATAAAACTGGAACTAGCGGCCAAAATAAGAGGCTAGAGGCTATTCAAATCCGAATTGAAAAAAGCGGATTGTCCGGTAGTGTGCAATATCGAACCCAAATTCAAGATATTGGCTGGGAATCTACCTTTAAGTCTAGTAATGGAGTATCTGGGACAACTGGTAAGAAAAAAAGATTAGAAGCCATTCAAATAAGACTTACCGGGGACATTGCCAAGTATTTTGATGTTTATTATCGTGCTCATGCGCAATCGATTGGCTGGTTAAGTTGGGCTAAGAATGGAGAAAGTGCTGGAACAGAAGGAATGGCTTGTCGAATGGAAGCGCTAGAAATCAGGTTGGTGACGAAGGGCTCGAATCAACTAACAAGTAATCTCAAAGCATTTGTCCGAGCCCCAACGGTTTCTTACCGAGCCCATGTGCAGGGAACTGGCTGGAAAAATTATGTGAAAAATGGTCAAACTTCTGGAACTAGCGGCCAAAGTAGAAGGATAGAGGCCATTCAAATCCGAACAGAAAATAGTACTTTGACAGGAGGTATCCAGTATCGGACCCATATCCAAAAAAACGGATGGGAATCTTCGTCCAAATATAATAATGCGGTTTCTGGGACAATCGGTCAGGCTAAGCGGCTTGAGGCCATCCAAATACAGCTTAACGGTGAAATAGCCAAATATTTTGATGTATACTACCGAGTGCATGCACAAGAGTTTGGTTGGCTCGGCTGGGCAAAAAATGGTTTAAACTCTGGAACGGAGGCCTATGGTTATCGCATAGAGGCGATCCAAATAAAATTAGTTGCTAAATGGGGAACACCACCATCACCTACCTCGAATACTTATAGGAAGAAACCATCGAAACCGACTCTTTCAAGTTTTCTTGGAACAACCAAAAGTCGAATATTCAATGAATTGCAAAGTCACGAAAATGACTGGTATTATTTAACAACACCTTTCGTTGGTAGTCTAGGTATAAACGAATCAGTCATGAGTCCTAGAGGTAATCCAACTAGGTATGGGCCTGGAATGAATTGTACAGGTTTTATTGCCACAGTTACTAGACGAGGCGGGGGTAATCTTTCTGCGATTACGCGAATCTCTAATCAATATGGGGGTCCGTGTAATGGTTATAACTGGCGGAATGCTTTAGTACCTAACATACAACATTATAGCTTCAGAACAGTTAATGATTTATTGAGAAGTGGACAAGCGACGAAAGGAGATCTTTTGTATTTTGAGGCAGATTTCTCACGACCTAATCCTGATTGTCATCTCGGATTTTTCTGGGGAAATTATTCTTCTCATGATCGTATTTGGCACTCAACTTTTCCAAATAATAAGTTCTCACATATTTATTCGGCAACACCATATTCGAAAGTATATCTTTTCAAATTATAAAGAATTAATGAGATTTGCAGCCAAATAGATTATTTGGCTGCTTTTTGAATAGCTGTTGGGTTTTGTTAAGTTCAAATGTGAGATATCATACATTTGAACTTGGTTTGACTTATTTGAACAAACAACGTATGCTGAAAAAGGTTTACAGCGGTTCATCAACCATCCCGCTTTAAAAAAACTCGGAGAAAGAAGGAAAATTATGAATATGGTAGAAAGAAAACGAGTCAATGTGGTGGTCACGAACGGGATCATTATGGCGTTGTATTTGGCTCTAACGATTTTGGTTTCACCGGTGGCATCTGGTGCGGTCCAATTTCGTATCTCAGAAAGTTTGAATCATTTAGTCGTATTTAATCGAAAATATTTGTGGGGGATCTTCGGCGGAGTCGTCATTTATAATGCGATTTTTGGCATGGGATGGCTCGATGTGGTTTTCGGCGGCGGACAAACATTGCTGGCGTTAACACTAACAGCGATGTTACAAAATGTCGTAAAAAATACGAAGGTTCGTTTGGCGTTGAATGTCGTGTTCTTTAGCGCAAGTATGTTTTTGATTGCATTGATGTTAAATGTGACACTTAGCTTTCCATTTTGGCCGACTTATGGCTGGCTAGCTTTAAGTGAAGCGATCATCATGGCGATCTCAGCACCGATTATGTACTATTTAGATACGCGTTTGCATTTTGCAAAGCAGCTATAAAAAAAGGCGGCCCTGATTTTCAGGACCGTCGTTTTTTATTATTCTTGCATCGATAATGCTTCTACTTCTTGGATCTCGAAGTGCTTGCGTTCAAGATGATCAATAATTTGATTCAGCTTGTTTTCATCCACGCCTGCTGATAAAGTGAACAGCGTACGTCGTCCTTTGAAATCTTGACCGACATCTAAGGTGATGCAGCTTGCGATCGTAGTGAATTTAGAGATGATTTTTGACATCAACGCCAAGTCTCCGCGTTTACCTGTGGAGACAACCGTCAAAACGTAACTACCTGTTTGGATATTCCATGATTGAGACAGCATATTCAACAGTGTGCTGTGGGTCAAG
The DNA here is from genome assembly GCF_002174375.1 of Enterococcus sp. 12F9_DIV0723. NCBI lineage: Bacteria > Bacillati > Bacillota > Bacilli > Lactobacillales > Enterococcaceae > Enterococcus > Enterococcus sp. 12F9_DIV0723. The sequence continues at coordinate 1,027,182 of NZ_NIBK01000001.1, forward strand.
ATGCCATAAAAATGGTGGTCCTCATCTAGGACAGTAATATATGGCAATTCTTTGATCGTGAAAAAAATCTTGAAAAAAGAAGTGTCTAGCGAGATAAATTTTGTTGCATTTTTTAGCAAATAAGTAACAGGAAGAGACATATCGCCACCATTTGCTTTGTGCCGGTAAATATGCATTTTGTAGATATTGCCTCGGAAAATCTGATCACTCTCATCAAGGATCGGAACACAACGAAAGCCAGTGCCTTCTAAAATGTCCAATGCCTCTTGCAAAGTCGTTGATTCATTGATCGTCGTCAAATTCTCTTTGGGATAAACGAGACTTTTTAATAACATCCAATAACCCTCCAATAAAGCTATTCATTCTTTCATCATATTATCATATTCTACCTGATAAAGAAATTTATTTTAGAAACAATTCAGATTCAAGAAGCGACTGCTAAAGAATCATTTATTGTTTGAATGGAAGATTGACAGCCAAAAGGATAGATGATAATGTAACTATGTGACTTTGTGAGTTTACCAGCTGTGCTTTTTTATAGATTAGCAGATTGCGGGACACGAGCTGAACGTCAAACTCAGATTTATCATATTTTAGAATTAGAGGATGCCAGTCCAACTTTTCGTAGGAGGCATCGCGTCATAAGCCGAATCATCAAAAACTAGGTAACTCAATAAGGAACCCCCTTAGTTGGATGGTATACGGCATGACAATCAAACTCATTTTTCATCAGAAAAATGAATACATTAATAGGAATTAGGATGCCAGTCCAACTTTTCGCA
>NZ_NIBK01000001.1:1028063-1043657 GCF_002174375.1 Enterococcus sp. 12F9_DIV0723
GAACCCCCTTAGTTGGATGGTATACGGCATGACAATCAAACTCATTTTTCATCAGAAAAATGAATACATTAATAGGAATTAGGATGCCAGTCCAACTTTTCGCAGGAGGCATCGTGTCATAAGCCGAATCATCAAAAACTAGGTAATTCAACAAAGAACCCCCTTAGTTGGATGGTATACGGCATGACAAAGAAACTCATTTTTCACCAGAAAAATGAATACATTAATAGGAATTAGGAGTAGATCGCTATGGCAACTAAAAAAGCGGCTCTGGCCTGCACGGTCTGTGGTTCAAGAAACTACACGAAATCAGTGAGTGAAGGCAAACGCGGAGAGCGTTTAGAGATCAATAAGTTTTGCAAACATTGTAATCAGTACACGATACATAAAGAAACAAAATAACTATCAATTAAGGAGGATAATCCCTTGAATTTTTTACGTAGTGTCAAAGAAGAAATGAAGTTGGTTTCATGGCCTTCAAAAAAACAATTGCGCCATGATTCGCTTGTCGTAATCGAAACAGCGATCATCTTTGCTTTGATGTTTTTCATCATGGATACAGCCATTCAAGCAGTGATCAATTTGATTATTCACTAGTAGCCAATTCAAAAAAAGCATGGTATACTACTTGAGAGAAAAAACCTTGGGACTGCTGAGGTTTTTTTATTTTAGAACGAGGAGCCGATGGCGAAAATGGAATCTTTTGAAAAACAATGGTATGTGTTACATACTTATTCCGGCTATGAAAACAAAGTAAAAGCCAACCTAGAATCACGTGCACAAAGTATGCGGATGGAAGACTATATTTTCCGTGTAGTTGTCCCTGAAGAAACAGAAACAGAAGTTAAGGGCGGCAAAGAAAAGGAAATCGTCCACAAAACTTTCCCTGGATATGTATTAGTGGAGATGGTCATGACGGATGATTCTTGGTACGTTGTTCGTAATACACCAGGTGTGACAGGGTTCGTTGGTTCTCACGGTGCCGGAAGTAAACCAGCGCCATTGATGCCAGAGGAAATCAATCATATCTTGCGTTCATTAGGTATGAACACACGTCAAAATGATATTGAAGTAGAAGTCGGCGAAACAGTGAAAATCATCGAAGGAGCCTTTGCTGGTCTTGAAGGAGTGATCACTGAAATCGATGAAGAGCGTGACAAAGTCAAAGCAAACATCGACATGTTCGGTCGTGAAACAAGTACTGAATTGGACTTCGATCAAATTGATAAAATTTAATCAACTACTGAAGCCGAGGCCGTGTGTCTCGGTTTTTTTATGGATTTCAATAAAAATCTCGAAAAGCGTGCTCTTATTGTTGAGTAATGAGGAACAAATACCTATAGTAAAGATACAAAAAATAATCGTCTGAAGGGAGTCGAAAAGATGAAAAAAATAATTTATGGGTTGTTCGCATTAATGACCGTGGTGCTGCTATCAGGCTGTGGGACAAAACAATCTCACCACGAAGAAGGGAACACGTCTACTGGGTCAACTGCAACAGAAGCCTCCCGAGATATAGTAAATAAGAGTGACGTTCCGACCCTGTTCATCCATGGGTATGGAGGGACAGTCAATTCATTTGGAGGCATGCTGCGGCGTTTCAGGGATGAAGGGGTGGCTAGGAAAGAATTGACGATCACTGTGCAGCCAGATGGCGCCTTGCAAGTTGACGGGCAATTGAATAAGAAAAAGGACAATCCTAGTATCCAAGTGTTATTTGCTGCTAATAAAGACAACGAGTGGAATCAAACAGAGTGGATTTACGGGGTTCTCAAATATTTGAAAGAAGAAGGTGCCGATCGAGTCAATCTAGTCGGTCATTCAATGGGGGGCGTCAGCTCGCTCCGCTATTTAACGACATACGGTCAGCCGAAAGACGCCCCCGTCATTGAAAAGTTTGTTGCGATCGGCGCTCCCTTCAATGACTTCGACGATACAGCAAAAGACCAATCCATCGATGACGTATTGCAAAACGGACCTACCCCTCAATCGAGTCGGTATCTCGATTACCGAAATGGCATAAACAATGTCCCAAGCAGCGTATCCGTTCTATTGCTAGCTGGGAAATTAAATGAACAAGATCCCTCGGATGGTACGGTCCCTTTATCTAGTGCATTAGCAACGTACTCCGTATTAAAAGCTCATGGCAACCCCATCAAGGAGCAAATATTTACCGGATCAAATGCTCAGCATAGTCAATTACACGAAAATCCTGCGGTCGATCAGGTTGTCGCAACCTTCTTATGGGGATAGCTGATCCATTCAAAGTTTTTCATTGAAAAGTTAAAATACTTGCTTACTTTTTGTAAGAGTATTAAGATAACTCATGTAATCAAACGAAAGAAGGATTTATTATGACTTATCAAGCAAGTAACGAAGAACATCCAATTGACATTGTAAACATCGCTTCATTAGAACAACGCGTAAAAGAACGCATGGAAAAAGGTGCGTTCGGCTACATTCGCGGTGGCTCAGAAGACGAATGGACAATGAAGGAAAATACGACTTCATTTAATAATAAAACCATTATGCCTCGTGTACTGCGTGGGATCGACCGTGCAGATTTGCGGACGAAATTGTGGGATATGGACTTAGCAACACCCATCATCCAAGCGCCATCCGCAGCGCAAGGATTAGCACATGAAAACGGCGAAGCAGATACCGCAAAAGGTGTTGCAGATGCAGGCTCAATTTTTTCAATCAGTACTTATGCAAATACAACGATTGAAGATGCCGCAGCCGCAGCTCCAAATGCACCGCAATTCTTCCAATTATATATGAGTAAAGACGATGGTTTTAACGAATTTATCTTGGATAAAGCTGTTAAAGCAGGAGCAAAAGCCATCATTTTAACCGCAGACTCAACACTTGGCGGCTATCGTGAAGACGACGTGATCAATCACTTCCAATTCCCATTGCCTATGCCAAACTTGGCAGCCTACAGCGCAAAGAGCGATAGTGGAGACGGTAAAGGAAAAGGAATCGCCGAAATTTATGCGGCGGCTAAACAAGGACTTGTCCCTGAAGATATCAAAAAAATTAAAGACTTAACCAATTTGCCTGTCTTTGTTAAAGGTATCCAATCCCCTGAAGACGCCGAGGTTGCGATTGCAGCCGGTGCTGACGGTATCTGGATCTCAAATCATGGCGGTCGTCAATTAGACGGTGGTCCTGCATCCTTCAACGTATTGCCATTGATCGCTGGTGTAGTGAACAAACGAGTTCCAATCGTGTTCGACAGTGGCGTTCGTCGCGGCGAACACGTCTTTAAGGCTTTAGCTAGCGGTGCCGATCTAGTCGCTATTGGTCGTCCAGTTATCTATGGTTTGAATCTTGGTGGAGCAGAAGGCGTGAAGTCCGTCTTTGATCACCTCAATAAAGAGCTTTCCATCACTATGCAACTTGCAGGAACAAAAACGATTGAAGAAGTAAAAAACACAACGCTTCATGACGCAAAATAATTATTCAACATATACTTCATCAAGGAGACACCTCTTCTTGATGAAGTATTTTTTTTGCATTTATCTTGCGTACGCTTTCTTTTTCGTATATCATATATATGAAAGTTAGGCTAACCTAAAATAGAAAGAAGGGGTAACTATGAATGCGATTCGGATAGAAAATTTATCGGTTGCGTATCGTGGAAAAATCGCTTTGAAACAAATAGATTTAGAACTGGCACCTGGAAAATTGACGGGAATTGTAGGGCCGAACGGAGCTGGAAAGTCTACGTTGATGAAGGGAATCCTGCAATTAGTAAAAACACGATCAGGAAAAATTTCGTATGGTGATCAGCCGTTGACGAAACAAAGGGAGAAAATCGCCTATGTTGAACAGCGGCAAGACATTGATTTGAGTTTTCCTATTGATGTTTTTGGAGTGGTGCTATTTGGCACGTATCCGCATCTTAAAACGTTCCAGCGACCTGGAAAAAAAGAAAAAGCTTTTGCCTATGAGTGCTTAGAAAAGGTAGGATTGACAGATTATGCCGATCGTCAAATCAGTGAATTGTCTGGTGGACAGCTGCAGCGTGTGTTTATCGGGCGGGCGTTGGCGCAAAAGGCAGACTGGATTTTATTGGATGAACCCTTCGCTGGGATTGATGCGACGAGTGAGAAAATCATCATTGAATTGCTAAAAGAATTACGGGATGAAGGCAAATCGATCGTGATCGTCCATCATGACCTGCATAAAGTCACAGACTATTTTGATGAAGTGATTTTACTTAATAAAGGCTTGATTGCTTCAGGACCTGTTGAACAAACGTATACGACGAAGAATATGGAAAAAACGTATGGTAGTGAAATTACACAAATGTTAAGAATTGGGGGTGCGGACTTTGCTACATGATTTCTTTCAAGGATTGATTGACTATCAATTTTTACAAAATGCGTTGATTACCTCCATCATGGTAGGAATCTCTGCTGGAGTGATCGGTTCATTTATTATTTTACGAGGAATGTCTTTAATGGGGGATGCCATTTCTCATGCTGTTTTACCCGGTGTGGCGATTTCCTATATGCTTGGTAGCAGTTACATTATAGGAGCAACCTTTTTTGGTATCTTCTCAGCAGCATTGATTGGTTTCGTCGGAAAGCATACACGGTTGAAAAATGATACTGCCATCGGCATTGTATTTAGCTCCTTTTTCGCGCTGGGAATCATTTTGATTTCTTTTGCAAGGAGTGCCACGGACCTGTACCACATTCTTTTCGGGAATGTGCTGGCGGTCCGGGATTCAGATATGTATCTAACAGCGATCGTCATGGTCATTGTTGTTTTGGCTGTGGGAATTTTTTATAAACAACTGAAATTGACTTCTTTTGCTCCGACGATGGCGCAATCCTACGGTTGGAATATCAGCCTGATTAATTATGGTTTGATGTTCTTGCTGACGTTAGTGGCCGTCACTTCTCTGCAAACCGTCGGCACGATTTTAGTGATCGCGATGCTGATCACACCGGCGGCGACCGCGTATCAATTAACGAATAAACTGTCTGTGATGGTGGGCTTATCTACCTTGTTTGGTGTATTAAGTGCCATCATAGGCTTGTATTTTAGCTATAGTTACAATCTTCCTTCTGGAGCTACGATCGTCATGACAGCGGCAGTTTTCTTCATCGCAGCATTTCTGTTTTCACCTAGCAAGGGATTGATCCAACAATTACGAAAGGAGCGTTTATATGAAGTATAAAAAAATTATTTTTATAGGATTTCTGGGACTGTTGTTCTTAACAGGCTGCGGAGCCAAGGGAGGAAGCAGCAGTGCGTCAAAGGAGTCTAGCCAGTTGAACGTTGTGGCGACGAACTCTATTATTGCAGATATGGTCAAGGAAGTTGGAAAAGGGGAAGTAGCGATCCATAGTATCGTCCCTGTAGGAACCGATCCGCATGAGTATGAACCGTTGCCGGAAGATATCAAAAAGGCGAGTGAAGCGGATGTCGTTTTTTATAATGGATTGAATTTAGAGACTGGCAATGGCTGGTTTGATAAATTGATGGAAACGGCGAAAAAGAAAGAAAACGAAGATTATTTCGCAGTCAGTAAAGACGTTGAACCGATCCATCTAAGCGGAAACAGTACGCAAGAAGATCCTCATGCATGGCTGGATATCTCCAACGGCATTTTATACGTCAAACAAATCCAAAGTGTGTTAAGCGAAAAAGATCCTAAGAATAAAGAAACGTACAAAGAAAACGCGGAAGCCTACATCAAAAAATTGGAGACTTTGGATGCATCCGCAAAGAATGAGTTTGCAGATATTCCGAATGAGAAAAAATTACTTGTGACCAGTGAAGGGGCCTTCAAGTATTTTTCTAAAGCGTATGATCTGACAGCCGCTTATATTTGGGAAATCAATACAGAAAGTCAAGGAACACCAGAGCAAATGAAACAAATCGTTGAAAAAGTTCGTGCGTCTAAAGTTCCTTCGCTCTTCGTTGAAACAAGTGTTGACAAGCGCAGCATGGAACGGTTGTCGAAGGAAGTAGACTTACCGATTTCTAGCGAGTTGTTTACAGATTCCTTAGCGAAAAAGGGAGAGACAGGGGACAGCTATTACAGCATGATGAAGTGGAATTTAGAGAAAATCCACGATGGATTGATGAAATAAAGAAAAGCAGCTGATTGAAAAAATCAGCTGCTTTCTATTCGTTTTAAACGGTCGCTTTTTCTGGTTCGCCGAATACTTGACGTTGCAGACGCAAGCCGGTTGGAGTGGTTGCGACGCCGCCTTCAGCGGTTTCTTTGAAAATTTGCGGCATTGCACGGCCGACTTTATACATTGCTTCCACCACTTCATCCGGCGGAATAACACTGCGGATACCTGCCAAAGCCATGTCAGCTGAGATAAAAGCTTGAGAGGCCCCCATTGCGTTTCGTTTCACACAAGGAACTTCGACAAGACCGGCGACTGGATCACAGATTAGTCCCATGACATTCTTCAAAGTAATTGCCAAAGCATTTGATGCCATTTCAGGTGTTCCGCCATTGGCTGAGACTAGAGCCGCTGCTGACATTGCACTAGCAGAACCGACTTCCGCTTGGCAGCCGCCTTCAGCACCAGAGATCGAGGCATTGTTTGCCATGACTAAACCAAACGCACCAGCAGTAAATAGAAAATCAATTTGCTCCTCGTGACTCAAGTTCAATTTTTCTCGCGCCGCCATCAAAACACCCGGTAATACACCGGCACTTCCTGCTGTCGGCGTTGCACAAACCAAGCCCATTTTTGCATTGACTTCATTGACAGCGATCCCGTTACGAACGGCTTTTAAAATAGTGTCACCGCTCATGAATTTGCCGCTTTCGATATAATCATTCATACGTTTGGCATCGCCGCCAGTGATCTTCGTTACAGAAGTCACTCCTTGGATGCCTTCTTCAATAGAACTTTCCATTACTTCTAAATTGCGTTCCATCAACGCAATGATTTCTTCCCTTGTACGATCAGTTAATTCCATTTCAGTGGCGATCATCAATTCGCCAACAGATGAATAATCCTTTGCTTGTTCTACAAGCTCTTGGATCGAATAGAACATGACAATTCCTCCTTCATTTGCTTATTTAAAATAGGTCACGCTTAATACGTCATCTTCACATTTGATTTCTTGTCGTAATCCTTCTGGATCGTCCGGAGTATCATCGATCTCCAGCAAAACGATGCCATTCTCGCCCTTTGTTTTCCGAGTCATAGTAACTTTACCGATGTTCAACCCGTGCTTCATGAAGATAGTTGATACACGCGAGAGCAGGCCAGGTACGTCTTTGTTGATAATGATATAGGTAGGATTTCCCATGCCTAGGGAGATGCTGTAACCATTCATTTCAGTGATTTGGATATTTCCGCCGCCGATCGAGACACCAGTGATCGACATCTCAAGTTCACCTTTGATCATGCGTAAGGTTACCGTATTCGGATGGTCAGCAATTTCTTTTTTTGGGACAAAAAGAACTTCCATCCCTTGTTCGTGAGCGATTTTCAATGAATCGGATAAACGAGGATCGTCTGGATCCATCCCTAAAATACCGCCAACTAAAGCGATATCTGTTCCATGACCGCGATAGGTCTTTGCAAATGACTCATACAGATCAAACTCAACAGAATCGGGGCGTTCCCCAAAAATCATACGGCACACTTTTCCGATTCGCGCTGCACCCGCAGTATGCGAGCTGCTAGGGCCCACCATCACTGGACCAATAATGTCAAAAACACTACGATATTTTAATACTTCCATTATTTTAAACCTCCCTAATTTATCCGATGAAAATCCTCATCAAGTCGACCATAGTGTAACATATACGCTTTCTGAAAATAGATAAATGAATAATTTATTTTGTTATTCTCATAGTAGTTAAAGAGATTGTGAAGCGTTTTATTATTGTCAAAAAATTGCAACAGTAAGGAAATCATCTTGCATTCAGATAAATAATCTGCTATGATACCAAAGTGTGTCTTTGTACACACTGTTTTAAGTGGGAGGAGAAATTTTGATCTCCATTAACCACATCACGGACTCAAGGAGGTATGTCTCGTGGCAAAGAAAGTAGAAAAATTAGTTAAACTGCAAATTCCTGCAGGGAAAGCAACACCAGCTCCCCCAGTAGGTCCTGCACTAGGTCAAGCGGGTATCAACATCATGGGATTCACAAAAGAATTCAATGCGCGTACAGCTGACCAAGCAGGCTTGATCATTCCAGTAGTGATCTCTGTATATGAAGACCGTTCATTTACATTTATCACAAAAACACCACCAGCTGCAGTATTATTGAAAAAAGCTGCTAACGTGGAAAAAGGTTCAGGCGAACCAAACAAAACAAAAGTTGCAAAAGTTACTAGCGATCAAGTAAAAGAAATCGCTGAGTTGAAAATGCAAGACCTAAACGCTGCTAACGTTGAGTCAGCAATGCGCATGGTTGAAGGAACTGCACGAAGCATGGGGATCACAGTCGAATAATTCTCGACGACCCAAGAAAGTAGCTTCTCAGTTGGCTCCCTATCTAAAGATACGGAACACGTGGGAGGTTCTACCGTTATAACCACATCAAGGAGGAAACAAAATGGCTAAAAAGAGCAAAAAAATGCAAGATGCATTGAAGAAAATCGACGCTACTAAAGCTTACCCTGTTGCGGAAGCTGTAGCATTAGCAAAAGAAATTAACTTCGCGAAATTTGACGCAACGGTTGAAGTTGCTTACAAATTGAACGTAGACCCTAAAAAAGCAGACCAACAAATCCGTGGAGCTGTTGTGCTTCCAAACGGAACTGGTAAAACACAAACTGTTTTAGTATTCGCGAAAGGCGAAAAAGCAAAAGAAGCTGAAGCTGCTGGCGCTGATTTCGTTGGCGACGACGACATGGTTGCAAAAATCCAAGGCGGATGGTTCGACTTTGACGTTGTTGTTGCAACACCTGACATGATGGCTACAGTTGGTAAATTAGGCCGTGTGCTTGGACCAAAAGGTTTAATGCCTAACCCTAAAACTGGTACTGTAACAATGGATGTTACAAAAGCAGTTGAAGAAGTTAAAGCTGGTAAAGTAACGTACCGTGTGGATAAAGCTGGTAACGTTCATGTGCCAATCGGTAAAGTATCATTCGACGATGCTAAATTGGTTGAAAACTTTAACACGATCAACGAAACTTTAGTAAAAGCAAAACCTGCTACTGCTAAAGGTCAATACATCAAAAACATTTCAATGACTACAACATTTGGACCTGGTATCCATGTTGAACAAACAGCTATCTAATTAATTTTAGAAAAGCACTTGACTCGACTAGCTTATCTATGGTAAGTTAGTCGAGGTTAATTATTAACTGTACCGAAGACAGTAGGTGACGCAAGTCTTAATTTCCTACCGAGGACGTTTATTGAGAACATTCAATAGTCCCTCTATGTCTACGGTGGCATAGGGTATTTTTTTGCTTTCAGCAAAAAATGCTCTTCCATCAAAATCAGGAGGTGAAATATATAATGAGTGAAGTAGCAATCGCTAAAAAAGCCGCTATCGTTGATGAAGTCACTGAAAAATTCAGCGCAGCAGCTTCAGCCGTTATCGTTGATTACCGTGGTTTGACTGTAGAACAAGTGACTGAATTACGTAAACAATTACGCGACGCTAACGTTGAAATGAAAGTTATCAAAAATTCTATCTTGGTTCGTGCAGCTGAAAAAGCTGGATTGAACGGATTAGAAGAAGTATTCTCAGGACCTACTGCTGTTGCATTTAGTAATGAGGATGTTGTTGCTCCAGCTAAAATTATCGATGAATTCGCTAAAACAGCTGAGAAACTAGAAATCAAAGGCGGTATCATTGAAGGAAAAGTAGCTTCTATCGAAGAAATTACTGCTCTTGCAAAACTACCGAACCGCGATGGACTTCTTTCTATGCTATTGTCTGTCCTTCAAGCGCCAGTCCGCAACGTGGCTTACGCTGTGAAAGCAGTCGCAGAAAAAGAAGAAGAAGTAGCTTAATTGCTGCATAAAATATAAAACTAAAAAAAACTTACCTAAACGGAGGAAATTTAAAATGGCATTGAACATTGAAAACATTGTCGAAGAACTTAAAGGCGCGACAATCTTAGAATTAAACGACTTAGTTAAAGCTATCGAAGACGAATTTGGCGTAACTGCTGCTGCTCCTGTAGCTGCTGCTGGTGCTGCTGCTGGCCCTGCTGCTGAAGAACAAACAGAATTTACTGTTGAATTAACAGCTGTTGGCGATCAAAAAGTTAAAGTTATCAAAGCAGTTCGTGAAGCAACTGGCTTAGGCTTGAAAGAAGCTAAAGCTGTAGTTGATGGCGCTCCTGCACCAGTTAAAGAAGATGTATCTAAAGAAGACGCTGAAGCATTAAAAGCTGCTTTAGAAGAAGTTGGCGCATCTGTAACATTAAAATAATCACTTTTGATTATTATGAGCTAGAATCCTTTTCAGATAAGGGTTCTAGCTCTTTTTTTTGTTTTTTGACCATCCTTTTGACCATCTCTTAAAAGTTGACGTAATTTGAGAACCTTTCTGCTACTATGTCTTTTTGTTTCTTGGTGACATGGGTGTAGATATTTAGTGTGGTTTGCACATCGCTGTGTCCCAATCGATCCTGAACTTCTTTGACAGATAAGCCGGCTTCAAAAAGCAAACTGCAATGTGTGTGCCTAAACCCATGAATCTTTAAACGAGGGAGGTCATGATTATTACAAATTCTAGTTAAAACGTTGTTGAATCTTGTTAACGCGATATAGTTATTATTTTTTGACGCGAAGATTAATTGATTTGGTTGCAATGCATTTTGACCATATGCTAATAAATATTTTCTTTGATCTTTTCTCCATTGTCTTAGTATATCTACAGTCCGCTGATCTAATGAAATTGTTCGGTTAGAGCTTAGAGTTTTTGGTGGAGTGGCGACGACTTTATTTTTTTCGTCTAAGGCGGCCGTTTTATTGATGGTAAGCTGCCTATCTTTAAAATCCACATCATTCCAAGTTAGCGCTAAGGCTTCACCTTTTCTTATACCTGTAAAAGCAAGTAGTCTGAAGAATGGAAAAGTTAATGGAAAGGAATCATTTTCACAGTAGGTAAGAAATTTCTTTAACTCATCTGCTTCCAAATAAACTTCTTTTTTAGTTTCAAGACTATTTTTTACTGTAGAGAAGGAAACATAGGTCATTGGGTTATCCGTTAAGACATTCATTTTGATCGAAAAGTCGAACACTTTAGATACATAAGATTTTAACGCTCGATGAGTCGCATAGTTTTCTTTCCATTCATTGATGGTATTTTGACAATAAGGAACGGTGTATTTGGAAATCCGTTTGTCACCAAATTTTTCGGAGATGTTTTTATCAAAGAGAAATTTCACTCGTTGATAGGTGCTTTCCTTGACAGTATGTTTATACTGCCTGATCCATAAATCTTTGATCTGAGTGAATGTATAATTTTTCTCGGGTGTATATTTATTGTCTTTTACGTCAACTTTTAATCGTGCTAACGCAATTTTCGCTTCTTGTGATGATTTGAATCCACGTCGAGTCGTGGACATTTTCTTACCAGTTAGGGGATCAATCCCTAGATAGGCTTTGAACATATAGGCAGTATCACCATTTTTCTTTTGATATTTTTTTATCATAATTTCTCCTTTGTAATTCGCCAGTATATCAAAGGATGTTTTTCTCCTTTCTTGTCGTAATCATAGACAGCTTTACGAAGACAATCAAGGCTTAAATTTTTAATCTGCTTAAGAATTTTTGAATATCTGCACGATCAAATCGCACTTCTTTACCAAATGGGATCACTTTTAAACCTCTATCAATCCATTGATTTAATCGTTCATCTCCGATTTTCAGAACTCTTTTAACTTGTTTTCTATTTGGATAAGGCGGAAGCTCATCAACCTCAGAATCCAGTTTTTTTGATTTTTGTAATGCTTGAATCACATTTTGGGTGACGATTTCGATGAGAATGTCATCGTACTCAATTGGAATATCTACTTTCATAACACACCTCATATACAAGAACATTGCTACCACGAATGATGAATTCAATCAGCAATTGGTTTCTTGTCTTTCTTTATTTTTGTATAGATCACTTTTGATTCTTCAAATTCAATGATTTGTTCAAAACGGTTTTCTTCATTCAGTACCGTTAAAAATTTTGGAGTTTTACGAATGTAGTTCGTTGAGAACAGCACATCGAAATCTTCTTTATTGATTTTTTTCTCTGTCAGTCTTTTTGTTTCTCTCGGAAGTTTCAGATTTTGAGATTTGAAAAAGGCTTTTTTCTTATGCTCTTTGATATCCAAATCTTTATCAAAATACTTACTGACATATCTTCCTCGGTTTTCAGCAGCGTCCACATCGATCTTATTGACCCAAACTAATCCATGTCCCCAAATTTCCATCAATCGTTCATAAGGAACGAAAGGAAAGGAGAACAGAATAATGTGATAGTGGATCGCTCCACGTTGTTGCTTTTCCCACGTTGCAAGATATTTAATTCGGGATTTCTTCGTCTTATAAATTTGGTAGTTTAATCGTTTAATAAATTTCTTGAATTCATCATTCGTGATAGCAATGTCTTGGATGTTTTCTTTAAAGGTGAGTGTTAAGAATTTTGTGTTTTTATCAAAGTTTTCGTCAACTAATCGTGCAATCTCAAAGCGCATATTTCGATAATGTTTTGATTTTCGTTTTAGACTGTCATATTGTTCTTTTGCAGATAAGTCATCAAATTTTCTATTTCGTTTATTTAAGTTTTTGATCCATTCAGGGGATTCATGTTCGTATTCAAAAGCTTTCTTTTCATCGATTTTGTAAATAACTGGTTTTTCATATTCCCAAATTTCGATATACGTAGGAGTTTCAATGATTTTTTGATTGTAAGATTTCAGCAATTATCATCGCTCCTTACTTTTTTTATTCAGTTTTCAATGAGCGAGAACGAGTTCATCTTTCGACAGATGTTGTCCTATAGATCAAGTAAAGGAGCAGAACGGCTGTGCCGCCCTGCTAGCCTGCTTATTTATTGTGCGGTTTTATCGAAATGAATGGCTTTGGCTGGGGCCAGCCGCCCATTTCGAAACCACCCAACAAACAAGCAGGAGAATTAGTTGGCGGGTTTGTTTACTTGGTTGTTAGTGATATTATTCGATTTTTGGTTCATCAACTTTGCGGAATCAGCGGTCGCTGAGAGTCCATAGTTTACAAATTGTCCATTGGCTCGACCCCAAGGTGAAACGATCAGATTTTCAAATGAAACAAATCGTTCACTGTCCGCTTCAAGTTCTTCTTTAGTTAAGACTGGATGTTCACTAGCTACTTTGACATTGATTTTTTCGTAGCGAAGTTTGGATAAGACACATTCGTAACTCCATCCCAAGGCTTCACCATCCTTTTGCCATCTTGCGACATTGACGAGTCGGTATTCTTTTTCTAGTTTTTCTTTTGGTAAGATTAGATCACTGATTTTGATTGGCATAAATATTTCCCTTCCTGATGTACGATTTCATATACGTTTTTTTGATAAAAAAAGTAGAGGCCTCTACGACTACTATGATATACGTTTTGATATACGAAGTCAATAGTTTTTGCGAAAAATATATACGAATTGATATACGTGTGTTATGCTGTATATGAAATCATATAGGAGGAGATAGAAATGTTTGGATTACTACAACCGAATAAAGAGAAAGTTGGTGCACGGCTGAAACTGATCAAGGATGAAATGAATATTTCATTTACAGAGTTTGGCAGCCGTTTAGGATTAAAGAAGCCAACGATCAGTTCGTATGTCCAAGGATATAATTTAGCTCCGATCGAAGTGATCGAAAAAATCTCGAAAATCAGTGGACAATCGGTAGGCTGGTTTTATTTTGGCGATATAGAAGAATATATTACGGATTATCTAAGACTAAAAGGACAGGGTGAATTGATCAAATCCTATCCAGAAGTGGTGAACCAGATCAAAGAAGAATTCTTCACCGGCGATTTTAAAAATCCAGGATGGGAAAATGAAGTCGGTTATCCAATGGAAGAATTCATCGATGATTACTTTGCGGACATTTTGCCAGAGATCATGACTCGTTATGTGTCCGATATAGTGAATGAACAAGTTGCGAGTTCAGATAAATTGAAAGAGCTGACTGACAAAGAGAAAGAAGAGGCAACGGTAATTATTACTTCGGATACAAACGATTTTATTCAAATGAGCGGCGAAATAAAGTTCGGCGAAAAAGAGAAAATTGTTGAGATGGTAAAAGGTGGAATCGATAACCTTGATAGAAAAGGAGCGATTGAATTCTCAGAACAATACTTGATAGGTAAATTGATCAATGTGCTAGGTGACGATGAAGCGACAGAAGAGATGATCTCTGATTTATCACAAGATATGACGGATAAATCCTTTTCTACTCTTTTTGGTGGAGAAGAATTGGTGGAGATATTTCAAGCTATGCGACCAGCGTTGATGAAGTTGTATGTAGAGAAGACATCTGATGATGTTTATAAATGGTTTGAGAAATAAGTACAGGTTACTAAAAGATACTTTAAAGTTCTTTTGAGGTGGCAAAGGAGGAAAAATATACTGTGTCTAAGTTAAATAGGATTCAAAATGAAATCAAACAATTAGAAGGAGGGCGTTTTCAAAATTTATGTGATGTTTATCTTTACCGTAAAAGAAATTGGGAGAATATTGTATCTCTTGGTTCTATGGACGGAACAGATAAAACCACTAAAGGAATACCTGACACTTATTATTTTGATAGTCATTCTAATAGATACACCTTAGTTATGTATGGTACTAGAAAGGACGCGACTGCAAAATTAGAGACAGATATTCGAGAAGCCATTGAGAAATCTAAAGTAAGTGAAAAAGATGTTGAAGAAATAATCTGCTGTCATACTTCTTCAAATATAACTGTTGAAAAAGACAAAGAATTAAGAAGCCTAGCAGACTCAATAAAGTTGACTCTTATTGGGATAGACACATTATCAAATGATCTTCTTCAGTTTAAGTATCAAGATATTGTAAAAGACTTTTTAGGCATAATAGAATCAACAGAACAGGTTTGGAATTTAGAGCAATTTATTTCTGTACATGATAAAAGTAAAACTAATGCTCCTCTGGATACAACATATATAGATGAAGCACATATAGTTGATGAGTTAGTGGACGACATAAATAGTCATCAGATTACCCTATTATCTGGAGTACCTGGAACGGGAAAAACTAGGTTAGCTATTGAAATATTTAAGAAACTGCCTATGGATGGTAACATAATTTGTGTTAAAAGCAATAGTATGCCTGTATATCAAGATATTAAAGATACTTTAGATGATGGTAGAGTTAATTATTTGTTATTAGATGATGCTAATATGATCACAAATTTTGATGCTATTGTTAATCTTTTAGGGTTGGAAGAATTTGAAAAAAATTTAAAAATTGTTATGACTGTTAGAGATTATGCACTTTCAAAAATTGCTAACCAGATAAACCGTTTTGATAATAAAATACACAGACTTTCTTTGATGAATGATGATCAGATTGAACTGCTAATTAAAAGTATAAGTGATATTTCTTCTGTGAACATACGAAAAATC
>NZ_NIBK01000001.1:1045342-1046855 GCF_002174375.1 Enterococcus sp. 12F9_DIV0723
CACTTGGACTATTTCAATCGGATGAAATATTAAATAGATATGAATTGGAAGAGTCCATTCTCCTTTTGTATCAAGGAATAGATATAGAGGCAAAAAAGAAAATGTTAAAGGCGCTTTTAAATAGTGAGTTTACTCTTTCATATTATCATTTTGATTCTTTCATTAGAGAATTACCATTTTTAGAAAGCAAGGGTATTTTAAACAGCATTGAAAAGAAAATCGACGAAAGATGGTATCTTTCGAATTTTTTAGCATGTAAAAAAGTTAACAATGATGAGACAGAAGAACTTCTTTTGTTTTTAAAGAATATCAAAGATCAAAAAATTATTAATTCTTTTAATATTTTATCTTTCATTAATTACATTGAGACAGATACCATTATCTTAAAATTTTTATTATTTCAATATGATGAAGGCAATGTGCTGGGGAGCTTTTTCATACCTAATTATTTATCTGAAGATAAAGCAGAGCGAATTATAAATATTGTAGGCTACAAAGATCTGAAGAGAATCTATTTGAACGCTCTAGAAGATGAAAATATTGATGGTTCCGGACAATTCTTTAGATGTCTGTTAAGTGAACGAGATGCTGATTTTATAAGTTCATACCTCATTAAACTGAATAGTTTAAGATTAAATTTCAACTATGTACAGAGAGATGTTCAAATAAAAAGTATTTGGATATCGTCGATTGCGGAAGAAGGGATAAAAAAGTATTTAGATTTTCTAATTAAAGAAAATCATGTGATTTATGCTGGAATAGATTTATACCTAGAAAATCTTTTCAAAGCAAACATTGAACGCTCTTTTGAATTCATAAAAGAAGAAATAATCAATACTGAGGATGAGAAAAAATTAGTTGATTTGTATAACCTCTCACTTGAGATACTGTCTCTTATACACATCTAGATGTGTATAAGAGACAGGACTGCTGTCGTCGTCGGCAGCGTCAGATGTGTTTCAAAGCAAACATTGAACGCTCTTTTGAATTCATAAAAGAAGAAATAATCAATACTGAGGCTGTCTCTTATACACATCTAGATGTGTATAAGAGACAGACTCTTTAAAGTTTATGAATACGAATATACAGAAGTGAACAATTATATAGATAATATATTATTAAATTTCCCAGTGTATGAAGTGCAAAATGGATTCTTAAGAACCATTAGTTCCGATTTGATTTACATTAAGAATCTTTTTTTTAAAAATTTGAATGAGTTATCATTGAGGCAAGAAGCAATAGTAGTCAGATTGAACACACAAGCAAAACAATATGGGATAACTTCTAATCCATTTTTTGAGTACAGACCATCAAGTAAACAAGATATCTATATAGCTTTTTCATCTAATATGTTTGATTATGAGACAGAAAATTTTGATTACGAAGGAAGTCAAATATTAAGGCAAAAGAATCTCAAAGAGGTTTTCGGAAATTATTCAAATGACTTACTAGAGCTATTCAATACACTTGGACTATTTCAATCGGATGAAATATTAAATAGATATGAATTGGA
>NZ_NIBK01000001.1:1046955-1048330 GCF_002174375.1 Enterococcus sp. 12F9_DIV0723
GCCTGTATATCAAGATATTAAAGATACTTTAGATGATGGTAGAGTTAATTATTTGTTATTAGATGATGCTAATATGATCACAAATTTTGATGCTATTGTTAATCTTTTAGGGTTGGAAGAATTTGAAAAAAATTTAAAAATTGTTATGACTGTTAGAGATTATGCACTTTCAAAAATTGCTAACCAGATAAACCGTTTTGATAATAAAATACACAGACTTTCTTTGATGAATGATGATCAGATTGAACTGCTAATTAAAAGTATAAGTGATATTTCTTCTGTGAACATACGAAAAATCATGAGACTATCTCATAATAATCCGAGAATTGCTGTAATTGCAGCTAACATGGTTAAAGATGAAAACGTAGATTTCATCGAAAATGGAAAAGAGATATTGGATAATTATTATGGTCAGATTATTGAAGAGAATTCTCTTACTTCAAATGAAAAAATCAGTTTGTTCATTTTAAGCTTCAATAATAAGGTGAATTTAACGAATAGAGAAGACTTAAAAGAAATTCTGGATTTTTTTAAAATTGATTTTGACAGCTTTTCGTCTGCGTTACAACAACTTCATGACAAAGAACTGTGCGACATTTTCCAAGATAAAGCTGCTAGAGTCAGCGATCAAAGTTTATCAGATTTTGTAATAGTAGATTTTATTGCAAATAAGAAAAGCTCCAAAGTAAGAGATTTTTTTATTAATCTGTATCCTAATCACGAAAAAGAGATTGTTGAAACGCTTGTGATTGTCAATAATTTTAACTCTTCAAAGGAATGGATAGATTACCTAACCATTGAAATAAAGTTTGTTTACAACGAGATTATTGCAGATATTGATAAAGAACGTTTTTTGAAACAATATGGGGTAATTATTCCCGTCGAATCCCTTGCATATGTTCATGAAAAGATACAAGGTGTTGCTGATGTTGAATTTCAAGTATCTCAAAAAGAGTTCGAAGAGAAAAAGAAAAATCAAGGAGTTTTCGATCCGATTATAGGTATTCTTTGTTCATTATCAAATAGCGAAAGATTTAAGGATGCTGGCGTGCTTCTTATGGATTATTTCAGAAAAAGGCAGGATAAAATCTATGAAGTTTTTTCAGCGATAAAAGCCCATTTTGATATTGAGCAAGAATGGGATTCATATTTAGAAAAAAGGTTTAGCATTCTTGAAATTTTTCTTAATGAAAAAAATGTTAATGAATTAACAGCTTTGCTAATCACTAATATTGTAGAGGAATTTCTAAATTTTATTGGGGAAAGTATTACGTTCGATGGAAAGAATGGTGTTATTAATCGCTACAAGTTAGTTGATGGAGAATATTTGATTAAACTTCATAAAAAAATATTTGCTCTACTCTTTAAAGTTTAT
>NZ_NIBK01000001.1:1052455-1075150 GCF_002174375.1 Enterococcus sp. 12F9_DIV0723
CACAAAAAAAATAGACTTGCTTAAAAAAGAAAAAGAAAAGGAACTGCTATCAGATTACTTGGAGTAAAATATCAGGAAGATTTTCAATATCATTAAGAATTTAAAAACAAACTCTGCTAAGAAATTCTTAGCAGGAACTATTTGATTTAGTGTCTTTTGTCTGGTTTACGTTCCAGGAAACGCTGCAAGATAGGCTTTCTCACTTTTATTTATAGTGACTCTTTATTCCCACTCAACCTAATTTCTGACATACTGGCGATTTTTTGACTATCTTTTTGACCATCCTTTGTAGATTTAGTGGGACTATATCAGAGTTTTTCATTGATCTGAAAATGCTAGAAATCCCATTCTAATCAGCAACAGGAGCTACCCGGCATCTGAATTACCAACACATTAAAATAATCATTGTTGATTATTCAAACGGGGATCTCATTGTAGATCCTCGTTTTTTTGTGCCTATTTTTAGTCAACATGATTGTTGTTTTATAGAAGGTTTTAATAAGAATGATTATTTATTGAGACCTATAAATAAAGAATCCTGTTTGTTAAAAGGGGTTCGGTTGAATGAAGCGATATAACGGGTGTTTTTTTATATGCGACGAATTTTCAATACTTATTTTATTGAATTTTTTTAATAATAAAGGGTTCGTTTTCTCGTTCGGATAGCGGTATGATTTTTGAAAGAAAACGATTGTTGAAAGGAAGTTTAAGCGCATGAAGGAGAAATCACTGATCAAACCATTAACACCACGTCAACTTTTTGGGATCAAAAAAGAAAATCTGGAGCGGAAGGTCATAGACTATTATGAAGCGACGCAGGATGCTGCTTCGGTAGTTGAGTACGCCGTAGCGATACTTGTGCGGAATGCGATGGTTGTTAGTGATTTTACAGGGCTTTTCCAAACGCTGATCGTTGGTATTTTTATGAACGCTGAACCAAGCGAAGAACTACGGAAGCACTGTGTTTATTTTAAAGATTATTTCAAAAGTGGGGACTGGGAGCAAGTCATTCGCCGCTTATTTGGTAATAAAAAGAACTTTCATCAGTTTACTAAGACGACACGTATTTATGCACAACGGTTGAAGGCGCCTAGAGATGGGAAGCGTAAGTATCTGGATTTGCAGTTGCGGATGGTCGCTATTTTTGAGGATGCTTCTGGGAAAAGGCACACGCTGACCATTCGAGACGCCGAAGAGACGATCACCAGGTCGGAAGCGGAAGGAATATTAGAGATTCTGACAACGCTGAGTGTTTTTAAAATGAAAGGTGTTCGTCGATTTGCTAAATTCGTGAAAGTCTCTCGGCCGGGAACAACAGACACGTTTGACGATGAACAGATTGAAGCAGCTTCAGCGATCGAAGAAGATACTAGAGAACTACGAACGATCGAAATCATTGCACCGTCATCAGTTGATTTGACCGACTTGACTGAGGAAGAGACATTGAAGTTGGTTCGTGGCGGTCACCCTGATATTACCGATTTAGCGGGTATTCAAGTGGTATTCAGGCAAGAGGAACAAGAATCCATGGTCGAGGAAGATACGGTGTTTGAGCCCAAAGTACAAGCAATAGAAGAAATCAGGTCCGACCCGCAAGAAAAAGGGAAGCGACGGCGACCGCTGACCGCGAAGCAAGCCTATGTCCAAGGATTACTCCAGACATTCCGAAAACGAACGACCAGCCAGCGGGAATGATCAAAAAATTCGAGTGACGATGGTCACTCGAAGGGGATACCGTATTTATTGTAGAACTTCGATCATCACGTCTGCTTGGTCAGCAGGAACATTTCCAGCGTAATTTGGTGTGGCCAAGGAGAGTCCGCCATTGGCATTGTGGAATAAATAAAGGGTGCCTGATTGGTTATTCGCATTCGTCGAACCAGACAATTGACTTCCGATAGTTAGTCTCGTGCTGACATTGACTGTACGAATCACATTTGTATTGGCGGAAAAAAGGCGAACAGGGCGAACAGGAACATTTTCCATCGTGAAATTATACACCGCTTGCGTGGCTGTATTGACGTTGAAGGTGAGTTGATTGGTCGTCGTATTGATATTTATTGAATCGGGTACGTTCATGCCATTAAAGTAAAATGTCGCATACCCGCCAAATTCACTACTTGAGACGGTATCCGCGAGGGCATCTTCTGAAGATGTTGTTTGAGTCGTACTGTTTTCTGTACTATTTGTTGGTGACTCACTTGTTTGAGCGCCGCTTGAAGAATTATCGGTAGGGCGTAGTGAGCTTTCTGTCGTTGCACTCTCGCTGCTTGAAGCTTCCGAGGATTCTCCGTTGGGCGAATCACTACCGCAGCCAGACATCAGTACAAGGACGAAGAAACTTAGAACTAAAATTTTTTTCAAAATCAATCCCCCTTTCGTATTTGATTATAGCAAAAAAACGCCACTTTGTAATCGTTTGCACATTTCTCGAGGTTTTAACAAGAAAAGGAAGGTGTCTTTCTGTCAAACGATCTTTTTCCTGAGCAATATCATTGAATCGGCTAATGATAACGCGTAGACTGTTAGTCAAGAAGAAGAAAAGGACTGATGAATGTTGAAAAAAATGTATGAAACAGCAATGATCAATCATGGCGGACGTACTGGGGATGTTCAAGCACCAAACGGCAGCATGAAAATGAAAATCGAGCCACCTTCTATTCACGCGGAAGGAACAAATCCGGAACAATTATTCGCAGCAGGCTATGCCTCATGTTTTAATGGCGCCGTGCATCACATGTTGAAAGAGCACAAGATCGAATCTGATGCAGAAGTAAAAGCACGCGTGTCGTTGTATCAACTAGACGATGGCGGATACCAAATTGGTGTGATCTTAGAAACGTCATTGCCAGGTGTTGAAAAAGAAGAAGCATTGAAGATCGTGGAAGAAGCCCACGAATTTTGTCCATATTCAAAAGCTACACGAGGAAATATCGATGTAGAAGTCGAATTGGTCTAATGATGAAACCCTCCGAATCTTCGGAGGGTTTTTCTTTCATTTATTTTTCAATCCTGAATGAAAGAGAATGAAAGGATTTTGGATTGCACAAAATAACAATCTTTATCTAGAAGAAAAGTTCTGTCAAATAGAGAAAAAGAGAGAAAAATAAGACGTGTTATCTATTCGCTTTACAAAAGTTGAGAAATTAAATAAACTAAACTCTCAATTATTTGTGAAGGAAGTGCAATAAAAATGAAAAAATATTTGGCAGAATTTCTAGGTACCTTTATGCTTGTTTTTTTAGGAACTGGTACAGTAGTTATTGCTAAAGGTGGTACGTTAACGATTGGATTAGCATTCGGTTTAGCGATCACGATCATGGCGTATGCAGTGGGAGGAATCTCTGGAGGAAACTTTAACCCAGGTGTCTCAGTGGCAATGATGATCAATAAACGTTTGACCGTGAAGGATGGCATTTTTTATATTATCGCCCAAGCATTAGGCGCAATCGTCGCTTCAGCAATTTTATATGTGTATGTTCACGCATTAAACTTACCTAGCGATGGTTTTGGACAAACAGATTTTCCAAACATCTCTGCTGCACAAGCATTTGGTGTAGAAACATTGATCACGTTCTTGTTCGTATTCGTCATTTTGATGGTAACGAGCGAAAAATACGGGAATGCGCAAATGGCTCCATTGGCAATCGGGATCACTTTAGCATTCTTAATCATCGTCGCTCTTAACTTAACAGGCGGATCATTGAATGCTGCCCGCAGCTTAGGTCCTGCGATCTTTGCTGGCGGCAGTGCGCTGTCTCATTATTGGGTCTATCTAATAGCTCCAACTTTGGGAGCTGCAATTGCTGCATTTGTTGCGAAATTCATGGGCAGCGAAGAAAAATAATTTCTTGTAAGAGGCGATCGTTTGGATCGTCTCTTTTTTTTATCTCATGAATGGTGAAAAGAAAAAAAGCAGAATTCAATATTCTGCTTTAAGGGAAAATTTTGTGGGATTTAAAGAATCTTTTCGATTTTTAAGCGATGGTAAACAAAATAACCGACAACGAATAGATAGGCGATGACCAGAGGGATGATAACGTTGAAGGAAACACCCATCAATGCGAAGGTTAATAACAACGCTGAGTAAATATAAATCATCAAATCAAAGCCCTTAGCTTTTGCCATATTCTCGATCATCATATTGCGTTCGTCCTTTGAATTGATTTTTTCTTTTTTCGCTAATAAGGGATCTTTTTCCAGCGCCTTTTTGTTAACGAATGCAGCAATCCCATTGCCGAACAAGCCACTGCCGATTCCGATGCATAAATAAGGAAGAGTCCTCATGATGTGTTGTGGTTCGTTCATCGTTCGAATCAAATAGAGGCCAGCAAAGATCGACAGCAGGCCAAGCAAGGCAACAGCCAAGTTTTTTGTTTTTCTCATTATTTTTCCTCCTCATAAATGAAAATATCTTCGATGGTCACATCAAAATAGTGTGCAATTTTAAATGCCAATAGAATAGAAGGGTTGTAGCGTTCGTTTTCTAACGAGCCGATTGTCTGACGAGAAACTTCTAAAGCTGCGGCTAAGTCTTCCTGTTTGATTCCCTTTTCTTTACGGATTTCCTCTAAACGATTTTTCATCTGTATACTCCTTACGGAAAGTGTGCTTTACATTATCAGTATAAAGCATTATCTACACTATGTAAAGCTAGCTTTCCATAACGGCGCTTCAAGCAACAAAAAAAGCCGAATCAATTCGTTAAAATTGATTCGACAGGTGTGACTAGATCTGATCGGTTGCTGTATCCACTTGCTTTTTACGATAACTCAAAAGGATCGCTAGATAAATACACGCAGTAAAGAGTGTGACCCCCACAGGATTGTTTATCAAGATTCCTACAAAAATCAATCCTAAAACGAGAATGACCAATCCGCTGAAAAAGCGTTCCGTGCGTGTGCCTTTCTTCAAGGCTAATACAAAGGCTGCCACACTGATCAGCATCCACGTCAACAGTACAGAGTAAGACAATGAGCCGACTAAATAATTGAATAGCTTGTCTCCTAAGAAATAAGAGAGGATGACGCCAAGATAAAGTGTTCCTGTACAAAATAATACGGCCCGCTGCGGTACTTGGTGCTTATTCAGTACGGATAATTTTGAAGTAAAACCTGAATGATCTTTTACCCGGAAGTAAAGCGTTCTTGAAGAAGCATAGACGCCTGAATTAATTGAAGAAAACAGCGCCAGTACGATGACGAAGTTTACGATATCAGTGGCAAATGGAATATGCATCTTTTGGAAGACCATCACGAATGGGCTTGCAGTCGTTGCAGCCAATGTATCCCAGCGGTAAATGATCAATAGGAGAATCATTGGTACGATGTAAAAAGAGATGATCCGTCCCATGACACCTTTAATCGCTTTGGGGATCGCTGTCTTAGGATCTTCCGTTTCACTGACAGTGATGGCGATCAATTCAGAACCGCCATAAGAATAGATAACAACCAGCAGTGAGTTCACGAGACCTTTCAATCCATGCGGAGCAAAGCCGCCGTGGCTGTTCATACGTGAGACGGTATCGACTAGTCCGATATTCCATACTTCGTGCCCGACGAGATAAACTCCGAAAACAATCAATAGAATAATGACGGCAATTTTGATAAAGGCTAACCAATATTCTGTTTCAGCGAATAAGCGCACAGAGTATAGGTTGATCAAAGTCGTCAGCAGCGCCAGAATCAGCACGAAGATCCATGAAGGAACATGTGGGAACCATAGTTGCATAAAACTCGCGGCAGCTACGGCTTCGGCGATAATATTGACCATCCATAAGGACCAATACAGCCAATCGATAAAGTCTGCGGTGCGGTCGCCGAGGAAGGGCTTGATAATACCGGATAAGCCTTGGACATTGTCGCTGCTTAAGACCAAACGTCCCAAACCATTCATGACAATGAAGAGGACCAGGCCGCCTAGCAGAAACGCCAGAATAACGGAAGGACCAGCAATGCCGATTGCTTCGCCGCTTCCTTTGAATAGCCCAGCGCCGATCGCTCCCCCTAGTGCCAACATCATAATGTGGCGAGAAGTCATTTGCTTCTGTAATTTATTTTCCATAAAGATGCCTCATTTCTAAAATTAACAGAATCGTTTGTAGATTCAAAAGATTCTGATAAATATCTGACTATAATACCAAAATATTCTGACAATTCCATTTTCATGAAAATAATTTCATTTAATTTTCATTGTACTGTTCAAAAAAGCACGTCTTAGTTATTTTATAAAGCAATTTATCCGATTTATGAACAAAAACGGACTTAAAACAATTTTTGTTAAATCGTTGCATTGAAAATCGTGATTTACTGATAAAAGAGGATTTTTTCCGTCAGATTTTTCCTCACTTAAGAAATTTTTGAAGTAAGGCGATGAAAAGTCGAAAAACCTATTATATCAAGCCTTTTTTAGATGTTTGATTGAAATGGACATGAGATTTTGAGCAGATTGATAGGAAAAAATGAAGATTATTTGTAACATGATAATGTAATTATTATCTATAGAAAGAGGGAGAACAGAATGGGTTGGTTATGGACATTAATCATCGGAGCACTTATTGGTGTTATTGCAGGAGCAATTACTAAAAAGGGCGGTTCTATGGGCTGGATAGCTAATATTGTCGCTGGTTTGGTAGGTTCGGCCATTGGTCAAGCACTATTCGGCACTTGGGGCCCCAGCTTAGCAGGTATGGCTTTAGTTCCTTCTATTATTGGCGCTGTGATTGTTGTTGCAGTCGTTTCATTCTTTATTGGAAGAAAATAGCTATCATTCCTAATAAAAAAAGCGCCTAGGCGCTTTTTTTATTTTGCATTCAATAATTCTTCTTTTCCGTGGATCAATTGCGTCAAGAACGCACAGTACGGCGTAGAAATCTGATACATTTTTCCTTTTTGCCAAACAGCACCGTTGATATAATCGATTTCTGTTTTACGGTGATTGCGAATCAAGTCTTGGTACATTGAAGGAAAATGCAATCCCTGCGTTTTGACATCATAGGTAGCTTCGATCGCTTGAATGACTTGCTCCTGATCAAGATCGATCCCTTCGGCTGAAGCAACTGCGGCAAATTCGCCCACGATCGTTTCGATGATTCCTCTGGCGACACTCATGGAACCAAAATCAGCGATGTTGCAATCCAAGATCGTACATAAGCCATTCAGTGTTCCATTGATACAAGCCTTCTTCCAGATCGAGTAACGAACATTGTTACTATAGATAGGATTCAATCCAGCATTTTGAAAGACTTCTAATACCTCTAGCGTGAAGGCTTTGCCCTTCGGCTCCAGATTTTCCATTTCGATACTTCCGCTTCCCACCAGCTTTGCATGTCCGGGACCAGACAGTCCGGCCGTCCAAGTAGTGGTACCGAAGATAATATTTTCTCTCGGTACGAATTTCGACAAAGTCTCTTCATGGCCCAACCCATTTAATAAACAAAAGACGAAAGTCTCTTTCCCGATGATCGGCTGTATATCCTGAAACATTGCCTCTAGCTGCATGGATTTTGTCAATGCAACGACTAAATCAACGTTTGCGTGATCCTCTACGATTTCTTCTGGTGAATATATCGGCAGGTGAGCGACTACTTCGTGATCTTCAAACTCACCAATCAATCCATTTTCGCGAATGGCCTTAATATGGTCCGGCCAGCGATCAATCAATATCACTTCATTGCCTGTTTGATGGAGCATCAACCCGATGCGACTCCCCATTGCACCCGCTCCAGCAATTGCGATTTTCATATCAATGATTCCCCTTTCAAGTTCCATTGACCAGTATACCTAAAAAGAAGAAAAAAAGCGGAATGTCTGCTCATAAAATAAGAAATGATATTTCATAAAAAATAAAAAATATATGAAATAGTATTGCAATCATCGGCAATAGAAGTTATAATCAGCTCGTAAAGTTGAAATGGTTTTCATTAACAAGGTACTGCTTTTGATCGAATGATCGATCCAATTGGTACAGGTGAGGAATCATTTCGTGGCTTTTACATTAAAAAATAATTCTAACGCTGGCAAGCAGAGCGATGAAAGCAACAAACGTTCCTTTAAGTCGGTCAGGCAATCAATCGCTAAAGACTTTTACGTTCAGCAAATGAGTCGTTGGTATGACCCGAACTATTTTTCTAACTATGTCAAAGAAGGAGGAAGCAAATGTTTGGTTTTTCGATATTCCTAAATGAAGAGTTATCAAAGGAAACAACAAGTTACATTGCAGAAATGGCCCAAAATGGGTTTACTGGTATATTCACTTCGTTACATATCCCGGAAGACGATGCAGCACAGTATCGTAAGCGCTTGACGGATCTTGGCGCGATCGCAAAAAAATACGACTTGGAACTAATGGTCGACATTTCAGGTGACGCTTTGAAACGTGCCGGATTTTCTTTTGATCGTGTCGAAGAGCTTAGAGAAATCGGTGTGACGGGTTTGCGGATGGATTACCACATCAGCAACCAGCAGATCGCCGAATTGTCGAGAAAACTGCCGATCGCATTAAATGCTTCGACGATCACTGAGCTGGATATTCAAGAATTGCGAGAAGCAAATGCGAAGATCGATCATTTAGAGGCATGGCACAATTACTATCCAAGACCTGAAACCGCTTTAGATAAAAGCTGGTACCACGAAAAAAATGGCTGGTTAAAATCTCACGGCTTTACGATCCAAGGTTTTGTACCAGGCGATGCGCAGTTGCGAGGGCCGCTCTATCAAGGTTTACCGACACTGGAAGAGCACCGAGGCATTCATCCTTTAGCTGCTGCATTGGATCTTCGTGGAGATACGGATAAGGTCTATATCGGAGATAATGGGTTATCTGAGGGTGTCCGAAGACAATTTTCTTCCTATATTAAAGAAGAAACGATAAAACTTAAGGTAGAAGCACTCGACGAACAAGTGGCTTATATTTTAGGAGAACATGTCAATCGGCAGGATGAAGCACGTGATGTGATTCGAAGCGCGGAGGCACGCTTTAAAAAAATCCCCCACGTCGTCCCATTGCAAATGAGGGAACGCAGCGAAGGGGCCGTAACGATCGACAATGTGAACTATCTGCGCTATATGGGCGAGATACAACTTGTTAAACACGCATTGCCCGCAGATGAAAAAGTAAATGTGGTCGCGCAAGTGATCGAAAAGGATCGTCCATTGATCCAACAGATAAAAGCAGGACAGAAATTTATTTTAGAGAGTGTGGAATAGAAATGATCAATTTAGAAAATTTAACGACCGAACGACGCAATGAAACAACTTTTGGCTTGGACGAGATGAGTGTGGCACAAGCCGTGAAGCTAATGAACCAAGAAGACCACAAGGTACCGGATGCCGTGGCTGAACAACTGCCGCAAATTGAAAAAGTAGTATCTGCTACGATCGCTTCCTTCAAAAAGGGCGGACGCTTGATCTATATGGGTGCCGGCACGAGTGGTCGGTTAGGTGTCTTAGATGCTGCTGAGTGTGTGCCAACGTTTGGGGTAGAACCTGAAATGGTCGTTGGTCTGATCGCTGGTGGTGAACAGGCAATGACAGTGGCTGTTGAAGGAGCAGAAGATGATGCAGAACTTGGCGCACAAGATCTAAAAGATTTACAGTTAACAGCGAAGGACATGGTGATTGGAATCGCAGCTAGCGGACGTACGCCTTATGTCATCGGCGGATTGGATTACGCCCGTTCGATTGGTGCTTCTACTGGAACAGTGGCGTGCAACAAAGATGCAGCGATCAGCAAGCATGCAGAATTACCGATCGAAGTCGATTGCGGACCTGAATTTCTAACAGGCTCTACACGTTTGAAATCTGGCACAGCGCAAAAATTGATTTTAAACATGATCTCGACGATCAGCATGATCGGTATCGGAAAAGTCTACAACAACTTGATGGTGGATGTGAAACCGACCAATGAAAAATTGGTTGAACGGTCAAAACGTATTATCATGCAGGCAACAGATGCGGACTACGAAACGGCAGCACGCTATTTTGACGAAGCAGCGCAAAATGTGAAATTGGCGATCGTGATGATCTTGACAGACAGCACAAAAGAAGAAGCAGCAGAAAAATTGATCCAAGCCGATGGATTTGTTAAAAAGACGATTTAGGGGGAAAGAAAAATGGCAAAAGAAGAACTAACCTTGAACCAAATTGCAAAAGAGATCTACGATGGCGCCGGCGGTATGGAAAACGTCCAAAGCGTCGTTCATTGTATGACGCGTGTTCGTATGAGTGTCAGAGATGACAGCAAAGTCGATCAATCAAAATTGAAAAGCATTCCTGGTGTTCTAGGGGTAGTCGACGATGAACAGCTGCAAGTCATCATCGGGCCAGGAAAAGTGAACAAAGTTGCCAAAGAAATGGTTGATATGGCGGGTGTCAGTCTTGGGGAAGAATTGCCTCAAGGTTCAGGCAAAGACAAAGTCAACGCCAAAGCCGCTGAAATGAAAGCCGCTCAGAAGGCCAAACAAAAGAAATCACCTTTCAAAGCAGTCTTAAAAGATATTTCTAATATTTTCGTTCCAATGATCCCGGCATTTGTTGGTTCAGGGTTAGTCGCAGGTGTGGCAGCGATCATGGCCAATCTGATCACCGCTGGAACGTTGGATGCGGCTACTTGGCAGCAGTTTGTAGATGTCTTGAACATTCTGAAAAATGGGATGTTCAGCTACTTAGTAATCTTTACAGGGGTCAATGCAGCACAAGTTTTTGGAGCAAACCCAACACTTGGCGGAGTTATCGGAGCGGTCGTGCTATTGACCGGAATGAATCCTGAAGCACCGATCAAGAACCTGTTTACTGGCGATGCTTTAGCTGCTGGACAAGGCGGGATCATTGGTGTGATCTTTGCTGTGTGGTTGCTGTCGATCGTTGAGAAGAAATTGCATCAAATCGTACCGGATGCCGTGGATATCATCATAACCCCCATGCTCTCCTTGCTCGTCATCGGGTTGCTGGAAATTTTCCTGATCATGCCTTTAGCCGGCTTCATTTCTAATGGCATGGTTGGCGGGATCAACTGGGTATTAGCAGTGGGCGGTGCCTTCTCAGGGTTTGTATTAGGGGCATTGTTCCTGCCGATGGTAATGTTTGGTCTGCATCAAATATTGACACCGATCCATGTACAAATGATCGATGAAACTGGAAAGACCATGCTGTTACCAATCTTAGCCATGGCGGGTGCTGGACAAGTAGGTGCGGCGTTTGCTCTTTGGATCAGATTGCGTAAAGACAAAGAATTGACTGAGATGATCAAAGGCGCATTGCCTGTTGGGATCTTGGGGATCGGCGAACCGTTGATCTACGGTGTGACCTTGCCATTAGGCCGTCCATTCATCACTGCTTGTATCGGCGGCGGTATCGGTGGTGCTGTGATCGGCGCAATCGGCGGCGTTGGTTCGATCGCGATTGGTCCTTCTGGGGCAGCTTTGATTCCATTGATTGCAAATGGTCGCTGGTGGGGCTATGTCCTAGGATTGTTGGCAGCGTATGTCGGCGGC
Source organism: Enterococcus sp. 12F9_DIV0723 (assembly GCF_002174375.1). Taxonomy (NCBI): domain Bacteria; kingdom Bacillati; phylum Bacillota; class Bacilli; order Lactobacillales; family Enterococcaceae; genus Enterococcus; species Enterococcus sp. 12F9_DIV0723. The sequence goes on from NZ_NIBK01000001.1 coordinate 1,063,947, forward strand.
TTTATCGCAACGTATTTCTTCGGTATTCCAAAAGACAAATTAGCAGAACAAGAATTAGCGGAAGCGCCTGTTGTTGAACCAACAGAAGCAACAACTGCGCCTGTTTCTGCACAAGTAACAAATGTTTTCACAGCAGTAGCAAATGGCTCTGTTCATCCGTTAGAAGAAGCGGCAGATCCCGTATTTGCTGAAAAAATGATGGGCGAAGGCTATTTTGTTGAACCAACAGACGGCGCGATCTTTTCCCCTGTTTCAGGAAAAATCTCCACAGTCTTCCCTACGAAACATGCGATCGGGATCACGACGGACAGCGGTCTAGAAGTCTTATTGCATATGGGGATCAATACCGTGGAATTAGACGGCAAGCCTTTTGAGATTCTCGTATCAGAGGGTCAGACAGTGACGTCAGACACACAAGTGGCCACAGTTGATCTAACAGCGGTAAAAGCTGCTGGTAAAGGCACATCTATGATGGTCCTGATTACGAACATGACAGATGTCGGCACACATGTGTTGGAAAAAACTGGTGCGGTCAAGGCATCAGAAGAAGTGTTCAAAGCAACAACGAAATAATAGAATCGTTTGATACACTCTCTTATGTGAGATTATGCGTCGCTCACATAAGAGAGTTTTTTTATGTAGGAAAAGGAGAGGGATCAAAGAACGAGCGGACTAGCGAAGTAAAAAGGGCATGGAGGCAAGTGTGCCCCTATGTCCTTTCTCTAAAAATATTTTTTTCGGTATTCTTGTACGATGGCTCTTGTTGTATAAATTTTTTCGGCATTTTCTTGGTTCCGACTAATGTAGACATAAAAGAGAAGGTCGATCGTAATAAACTGTGCCAAGATCGAGTCCGTCGCTGCACTGCGGTACGTTGCTTCTGTCGGACGAGAGGTTCGCAAGCTCACATCCGAAAGCTTCGCCAACGGATTTTGTCCAAACTGGGTCAATGTAATGATCGGGATACCCAAATCCTTCGCTGTTTCGGCCAGCGCGATCAATTCAGAAGTCAGCCCCGAATTGGAAATCAGCCAAATCACCGCTTCTTTTTGATGCAGCACGAGCTGCGGCAAAATAGTATTGTAATCCGGTTCGCTGATGACATTCTTTCCTAGGCGGCTCCATTTCTGAACGATGTCGGTTGCTGCCAAGTTAGAGGCGCCAATACCTAAAACATAGCAGAAAGCTTTTTCCTCCAGCAATTTGCAGGCAGAAATGAACTCTTCTTCACTGAACAAGGCGGTTGTCTCATCAATGGTAAAGCGGGCGTTGCTTGCCAATTTGCTTTTTAGGCTATGGAAAGATTCGTCATGGTCGACATCGCTGTAGGTGTTCTTGCTGCGTTTTTGCATCGTTTCGGCAGAAAGTTCGATCTTGAAATCAGTCAGACTATTGAAGCCCATTTTTTTTGAGAAGCGCACCACCGTGGGGGCACTTGATCCAGAAGCTTCTGCGATTTCGTTAGCGGTCATGCTTGCGGCTTTTTCGCTATTGTCGCGTATGAAGCAGTAAATTTTTTTTTCGGCTGCAGACATATCCTTCTGCATGCTTTTCATATGAGAAAGAACGCTCATAAACTACTCCTTTTACCCTTTTTGTTTATTATACCATTTTATGCCTACTTTTGATTTTTTCTATAAAGGAGCAACGGACGCTTTCTTTTTTTGAGAAAAGTCGTATGATTAGAGAGACTATTTTATGAAGGAGCGTTTATTGAATGGCTTTGATCGATTTTATTTTGCATATCGATGCCCATATGGTGTCTTTGGTCCATCAATATGGGTTAGGAATCTATCCTATTTTATTTGCAATTGTTTTTATTGAAACAGGGGTTGTCATCTTTCCGTTTTTACCCGGTGATTCGTTTCTCTTTGCAGCGGGTGCGTTGACTGCGTTAGGAGGAAATGTTTTGCATTTGCCGTATGTGATCGGTGTTTGTGTGATCGCAGCAATCTTAGGCGATATGATGAATTATTGGATTGGGCACACACTGGGAGTTCGAGCGTTGTATCATCGTCCGATCTCACGATTCATTAAAGAAGACAAAGTGAAAGAAGCAGAGAATTTTTTCAACGAGCGGGGAAAGTGGACGATCTTTTTAGGGCGTTTCATGCCGTTTGTTCGGACCTTTATTCCGTTCATTGCAGGCTCGAGTAAAATGAACTGGGGAATTTTTTCGAGCTTTAATATTTTTGGAGCCATTGTTTGGGGCACGGTAATCAGTCTGGCAGGATACTTCTTAGGAAATATTCCGATCGTCAGTGATCATTTCTCATTGATCATGCTGCTGATCGTAGCCATTTCACTGGTCCCACTCATGATTCCTTATATCAAACAAAAAATCCGTGCATAATAAAGAGTTTGAACGTTTCCTCGCAGGGCGAACGTTCAAACTCTTTTTGCTTAGGCTGATTCATGTAAAACAAAAAAATCTTTCAATAACTCGTTATAAATGAAAATATAAAATCTCCGGAGTGACTCTGAAGCGCAGCGGTGGCCCAGTCGTCCCCAAACCGGTATTAACGATCAAACTTGTCTGTGGAGTCAAGGGATAGATTCCTTGGTCGTAAACTTTTGATCCGACATTTTTATAGGGCGCAATTGGAAAGCGAATCTGTCCGCCGTGACTGTGTCCAGCCAGGATCAAATCGAAGCGACTCAAATCTGTCAGCTGCTGCACCTGATCAGGCTCGTGGATCATCAAGATAGAGAAAACAGCTTTTTGCGGCTGCGTATCGTAATAAGGCTGCCCTTCTTGCCCGTCATCGATGCCGGTTAAACTGATTTGGTCTGTGAGTGTGCTTTGGTTGTTCAATAAAGTAAATCCGCCGGCATGCAAGATCTTGCTGACTGCTTCGCGACCGCCAGAACGATAATCGTGGTTGCCCAGTATGGCAAATTTTCCACTTGGAGCTTGGATTTTTGCGAGCTGCTGACTGATAGCTTCACAGTCACGTGTTTGCCAGTATTGGTAATTTTCAATCAAATCGCCAGTGAACAAGACGATGTCCGGCTCTGCCTGATTGAGTTTAGTCACGATCTTATCAAAGCGCTTAGGTGAGTAAAAGGGAGAAAAATGACTGTCGCTGATTTGAGCAATCGTCACGCCTTCTTTTATTCCGGGTTTGATTGAGAGTGCGTCGTTCTTTTTGATCTTAAAATGCTTTTCCGTCAATTGATAGGTGGAGTATCGGCAATAGATCAGAAAGAGCCCAGCGCATAGGGCTAAAAATAGAATCATTTGGACCACTTTCTTTCTGATTTTTTCGTAAGTATATACAAAAAGAACACCCTGTCACAAGTTGGACAGGGTGTATTTAAGGATAATTTAAATCGTACGAACCGTTTCTCTTTGGATCAAATGATGCGGCACGACCAATTGTACACCAGTGGATTGCTTCTGATTGATCTGCTCCATCAATTTTTCGGTACCCAAACGCCCCAGATCGGAAATATCGATATCGATCGTCGTGAGGTATGGATGGACCAACGTCGCAAAAATCGAATTATTGAAGCTGATGACGGAAAGATCGTCAGGAACATTGTATCCGTGCAAGGTGGCTAATTGAATCATTCTTAACGCAAAAATATCATCGATCACAACAAGGGCAGTGGCGCCTGTTTCTTTGATCACCTCAGGAAATTTCGTGTAGTCCTCAGGGTGAAGCATCGTCAAAGGCTGATTGGTCGGCAGACCTTGCAGCATCATCGCCTCCTGATAACCGAAATATCGCTCAAAGAAAATGACCTCTTGCGTCACGTTTGAAACGAACAAGATGTTCTTATGGCCTTTTTCAATCAAATGTTCGGTGGCCTGCTTTCCTAATAGCTGGTTATCGTTATCAACATAGACGATCTCCGCCTCTCGTTTAGCCGGCCGACCGATCAGGGTAAAGGGCACCTGGTTTTGAAAAAGGTACTCCGCTACAGGATCGTCCTTCTCAGAATAGGCCAAGATAAACCCATCGACCTGCTTTTGGCGATGCATTCGAATGACGTTTTCCAACAAGGTTTCGCTGTTGTTGGCTGAAGCAACTGCTGTAGTTACTTGGAATTCTGCAGCTGTTTCATTTATCGCGTTCAACAGCTCCAGATAAAGTGGATTTCCTAAACGCTCACGCGAATCTAAAGGTGGAAGGATCACGCCTAATGAATTTGCCCGCTGCTTGCCTAGATTTCGAGCAGTGACATTCGGAAAATACCCCATCTCATCCATGATCTTTCGCACACGTTGTTTTGTTTCATCTGAAATACTCGGATGATCATTGATCACGCGAGAAACGGTAGAAGGGGAGACTTTTGCTTTTTTTGCCACGTCCTTAACTGTAGTCACCATGAAAATCATCTCCCTTTCTCAATAATAGTATAAATTTTTCAAGTAGATCCTTATTTTTTTTAAATCAATTATCCCATAACCGTTTCAAAAAAGGCAAACGCAACTCGGCAGTAGAGGCGACTACGGGAATATCTGTCCCTAGCTGTTCCGCTGTCCCGACCCCAATAGGGAAGGCGCCGCTGGCCTTGATCGCAGTGATACCGGCTTGGGCATCCTCGATACCGATACATTCTTCAGGAGTAAGTCCGACGACCTTCGCGGCTAACTGGAAAATATCAGGTGCTGGTTTTCCTGCTTTGACAGCCGAGGGATCCGCAATACCATCAAAGTAGGGTGTCAAGGCCATTTGTTTTAATAAAAAGGGGCCATTTTTACTGGCTGAAGCCAAAGAAATTTTTATATCCGCATCTTTTAATGCTTTTAACAAGTCTACTATACCAGGATAGACGTCTTTTGGCGAAACGGCCTGAATCATTTCTACATAATTGTCATTTTTGATTTTTGCTAATCGTTGAAACTCTGCTTCAGAGATATCCTTTTTGCGCTGACCATGTGCTAAGATCAGCCGCAAAGAATCTTCTCGGCTGACACCTTTCAACTTTTCATTGAATTGCCTGTCGATCGAGATGCCCAAATCATCAGCCAATTTCTTCCAAGCGAGATAATGATACTCAGCAGTATCTGTGATAACGCCGTCTAGATCAAACAACACACCTTTAAACATTTGGTTCCTCCTGTTCTAAAGGAACGCTGACTGAATCCTTCAAGGTGATTTCTTGTCCATACAGCATCATAGCGAAGGCAGAGCCATCTTTCAAGTCAATGCGGACCTCTTTCTGGGTTACAGTGACTGCGAGCAGTCTTCCACGATAGGTGATGTGGAACGAATAGTGATCCCAGTCTTTTGGCAACAACGGTGCAAAGCTAAGTGTTCCTGTGCTGGTCTTCATTTGAGCAAAGCCCTGAACGATGGCTAACCAGCTGCCCGTCATGGAAGTGATGTGGAGGCCGTCATCTGTATCATTATTGTAATTGTCCAGATCTAAGCGCGCAGTTCGCTGGTACATTTCCATTGATTTGTCGATCAAGCCCAATTCCGCAGCCAATATAGCATGGACCGATGCAGAAAGGGAAGACTCATGGACAGTCATTGGTTCGTAAAACTCAAAATTTCTTCGTTTCTCTTCATCTGTGAAGCTATCCCCGAAGAAGTAGATTCCTTGCAGCACATCGGCTTGCTTGATAAAACAAGAACGTAAAATCTTATCCCATGACCAATGCTGGTTCAATGGACGCTCTGCTGGATCGAGTGAAGAAGTCGGCAATAGATCCTTATCCAAGAAAGTATCGTGTTGAACAAAAATGCCTAACTCTTCATCTTTAGGGAAGTACATATTTTGGATAATGTCTTGCCACTTTGTCTGTTCTTCTTGAGTAATTGTGACTGTCGCATGCGCTTGATATTTTTGATAATTTTCAAGAGTATAGGAAAGAACCCATGTAGCTAGGTAATTTGTATACCAATTATTGTTTATATTGTTTTCGTATTCATTAGGACCAGTAACGCCGTGAATCATGTATTTTTGTTGGCGTTTGGAGTAGTGGACGCGATCTGCCCAAAATCGTGCGATCTCTGTCAGGACTTCCAATCCTTCTTTTTGAATGTAGCGCTCGTCTCCGGTGTACGTCGTGTAATTATAGATCGCATGAGCAATAGCACCGTTTCGATGGATTTCTTCAAAGGTAATTTCCCATTCGTTGTGGCATTCTACCCCAGTGAATGTGACCATTGGGTATAGCGCACCTTTTAGACCTTGTTGACGTGCGTTGTGTTTTGCCTGAGGCAATTGATTGTGACGGTACTTCAACAAGTTTTTAGTGATCGTTGGGTCAGAGATTCCAAGATACATCGGCACAGCATAAGCTTCTGTATCCCAATAGGTAGCGCCACCGTATTTTTCCCCGGTAAACCCTTTTGGCCCGATATTTAGACGATCGTCCTCACCATAATAAGTAGAAAATAATTGGAAAATGTTAAAGCGGATTCCTTGTTGGGCTTCATCGTCTCCACCGATCGAAACATCTGCTAGCGCCCAACGTTTTGCCCAAACGGCGTTTTGTTCGGCTAAAAGTTCCTCGTAAGAAGCATCATAAGCCTCCAGCAAAGCAAGAGCTTTTTCACTTTGCTCAGATTCAGGAACGTCACGGCTGGTCAGAATAACGACTCTTTTTTCTAATTGCATCGATTCATCGGGTTTCAGGTCATAGGTAAATGTTTCTGCAACTTCTAACGTATCGTCTTGCTGAACACCAATGGAAGAACTAACGTGCTTCATGACGCCAGTTACAGAAAACTGCTCAATGCCAAAATCGTTTGGAATGGTCTGTGTCGTCAAGAAGCTGCTCTCCATTTGATGACCGCGTTCCTTTTCTAGCCAAAACATTTCTTCGTAGTTACTGTCTTCATTTTGAACATTGTTATCTAGTTTAGAAAGAACCCTTATCTGAGCGTCGCCGGCTAAGCATTCAGCAGTTAAACGAATCACCGCTAATTCTTGCTTAACGATACTTAGAAAACGTTCGAAAGTGAAACGAACAGTTGCACCTCCTGCGATTGCGACAAAAGAGCGGGTGAGCAGACCGTTTTCCATATTCAATTCAAGGTCGAAGTCCTCAAATGCAGTCGTCGCCAAATCAATTTCATGATCATTAACAAAAAGTTTCATTTGAATAAAATCCATGGCATTGATGACTTTTCCAAAATATTCGGGATACCCATTTTTCCACCAACCAACGCGGGTTTTGTCAGGATACCAAATTCCTGCGAGGTAGGTTCCTTGGTGATGGTCGCCGCTGTAGCTTTCTTCAAAATTTCCGCGCATGCCCATGTAGCCATTGCCTATACTGGTCAATGATTCCTGCAAACGACGATTTTCCTTATCTAGTTGTGTTGTCCGAATCTTCCAAGGGTCAATTTCAAAAAGACGTTGTACTTTTTCCATAATAGTCCTCCTAGTTTCCTTTAGGTGTGTTCTTTTCTTTCAAAACCACTCTAACGCAGCAGGTGTCGATGCTTCTTCCTTTGGGAAAGCGCAGATGCAAGAATAAAAAACACGCTAAATGTTTCTTAGCTTTATCATACACGCAACCGGTTGCGCAAGTCAAACATTAATTGATTTAATTGGTTGATAATCGTATATCAAATAATAAGACTGTAAACATTTATTTGTTTGAAAGAGTTTACAAATTTCCATTGTGAGTATATAATGCAAATTAACGAAACCGATTGCGTGAATTTCTGCAACGGATTATTTAGGAGGAACAACGATGAAGGGAATCAAAAAGATTTTTAGTTTTGAGTTTTGGCAAAAGTTCGGAAAGGCCTTGATGGTAGTGATCGCAGTGATGCCAGCGGCAGGACTAATGATCAGTATCGGAAAGTCTTTACCATTAATCAATGAAAATCTCGGTTGGCTCGTTACGACCGGCGGCGTTGTTGAAAATGTTGGTTGGGCAATTATCGGAAACTTGCATCTGCTATTTGCCTTAGCAATCGGCGGAAGCTGGGCAAAAGAACGAGCAGGGGGTGCATTCGCGGCAGGGCTATCATTTATTTTAATTAATCGAATCACCGGCGCGATCTTTTCTGTCACGTCTGATATGCTTGCTGATCCAACGGCAACAACGCAAACATTATTTGGACAAAAAATCATGGTGGATGGCTATTTTACGAGTGTTCTAGAAGCTCCCGCTTTGAATATGGGCGTGTTTGTCGGTATAATCGCTGGGTTTGTAGGCGCGACTGCGTACAATAAATACTATAATTTCCGAAAACTCCCAGAAGTTTTGACCTTCTTTAATGGCAAACTATTTGTTCCTTTTGTCGTCATCTTGCGTTCCGTGATCGTAGCATTGGTCTTAGCGATCATTTGGCCAGTTATTCAGACAGGGATCAACGACTTTGGTAAATGGATCGCGAACTCTCAAGATACGGCACCGATCTTAGCACCATTTTTATATGGAACACTGGAACGGCTACTTTTACCATTCGGATTGCATCATATGCTGACGATTCCGATGAATTATACACAACTCGGCGGAACCTACGAGATTCTGACGGGTGCTCAAGCAGGAAGCCAAGTGTTTGGTCAAGACCCGTTATGGTTGGCATGGGCGACTGATTTGGTCAATTTGAAGAACGGCGGAGACATGTCTCAATACCAAGACGTGCTGACTCAATGGACTCCCGCCCGTTTCAAAGTTGGTCAGATGATTGGTTCGACCGGTATCTTAATGGGATTGACATTGGCGATGTATCGTAATGTGGACACTGATAAGAAGAAAAAGTACAAATCAATGTTCCTTTCTGCAGCAGTTGCCGTATTTTTAACAGGAGTAACAGAACCGCTGGAATTCATGTTCATGTTTGTTGCGGTCCCATTGTATGCATGTTACGCAGTGATCCAAGGTGCGGCTTTCGCAATGGCTGATATAATCCATTTGCGTGTTCATTCATTCGGGAATATCGAGCTGCTTACGCGAGTACCGATGGCGATTCGGGCTGGGTTAGGGAGCGACTTGCTTAACTTCGTCATCACGAGTATCGCCTTTGGAGTATTCACATACTTCTTCGCAAACTTCATGATCAAGAAATTCAACTACGCGACACCAGGAAGAAACGGCAATTATGAAGTGGACACGGAAGAGTCAACAGGTACAACGTCAAATGAATCAGCGAATGCAGATTCGCAAATCGTCAAGATCATCAATTTACTAGGCGGTCCGCAAAACATTAGCGATGTGGATGCCTGCATGACCCGTCTGCGGGTAACAGTAGCAGATAAAACTGCTGTAGGCAGTGAGGAAGACTGGAAAAAAGCTGGAGCAATGGGGCTTTTGGTCAAAGACAACGGGGTGCAAGCGGTGTATGGCCCTAAAGCAGATATCCTTAAATCAGATATTCAAGACCTTTTAGATTCAGGTGTTCAAATTCCTAAGAGTGATTTTCAAGAGAATATGCAGGATTCAATAGAAGAAAATCAAGTGTTTTTAGGAAAACAGGCAAAGATCGTAGCACCAGCAAATGGGGAGTTTATCCCAATCGATCGAGTAGAAGATGAAGTCTTCTCGCAAAAAATGATGGGTGAAGGATTTGCAGTCGTTCCAGAGAATGGTGTGATCGTCAGTCCAGTCAGCGGGACGATCGTTTCCGTATTTCCAACAAAACACGCGATCGGCATCCAGACAGAGGACGGAATCGAAGTACTGCTGCACATGGGTATCGATACAGTTGATTTAGGCGGAGAAGCGTTCGACATCAAAGTGCAAGAAGGCGAAAAAATAAAAGCTGGAAAAATTGTCGCTTCAGCAGATTTAGCGAAAATACAAGAGGCAGGCAAGAGGACGACCATGATCGTTGTGTTCACTAATGGTGACAAGATCGAAAATTACCATTATGATAAAACAGGACTCGTTTCACGAGGAGAAACGATCGGAACATTCGATTATTAAAGCGAGGCGAGAGCAATCAAAGTACTAACATTGAACACGCATAGCTGGATGGAAAAAGATGATAGGCAGCAAATTGAGGAATTGGCAAAAAAAATTGCTAAGGAGAAGTATGATTTGATTGGTTTGCAAGAAGTGAACCAACTTCGAACGAGTTCTTCCGCTAAGCTAGATCATTATTTTCAACCCACTGTTGACCAAAAAACAGTGCACGAAGACAATTTCCTCTATTGTTTAACAGAACGCTTAAAAGAATTAGACTGTCGTTATTACTGGTCTTGGACGTACAATCATATTGGTTACGATGTCTATCATGAAGGGATAGGCTTGTTATCAAAGAATCCTATAGAAGCAAAAAGTCTGTTGCTTTCCGAAAGTGCGGACCCGTCAGACTACCACACGCGAAGAGCGATAATCGGTGAAACAAGATTTGACTCTCAAAAAATTACAGCACTAAGCGGACACTTCTCATGGTGGCAAAACTTGGAGCAATCCTTTGCTTACGAATGGCGTACTTTGGAAAAAGCGCTAATGGAAAAACAAGACAAGCTGATTGTTATGGGGGACTTTAATAATGATGCAAAGAAAAGCAATGAGGGATATGATTTAGTCAGAAAAAGTGCTTTAAACATACACGATGCTTTTAATACTGCCGAAGAAAGAACAGGCGAGCACACAGTGGAGACTTCTATAGATGGGTGGGGTCAAAATACGAACAACCTTCGGATCGACTATATTTTTGCCTCTGGGGAATTTAAGATAGAAAGCTATAACATTGCTTTTAATGGAAAAAACGGAAGAATAATTAGTGATCATTACGGAATTGAAATAATAATGGACTAGCGAAAAGCTAGTCCATTTTCTGTTTGCCTGAAACTTTTTTGAAAAAGCACTGAAAAATGTTTGACATAATTTTTCAGTATGATATTATCAATAACGTTGCTGAAACATGTTGATTTAACAACGAAAAATAATTATTGACAAGCTTTTTGTTAAGTGTTATTATTTCAAAGTTGTCAATTGAGTTTCAAAACTTTTTCAAAATTAAATGAAAAAAGTTGTTGACATTCACTCAGTAACCTGTTAAGATATAAAAGTTGGTGAAACAAAGCGACAAACAACGTAGACCTTTGAAAACTGAACGAATAAAACAAACCAAATGTGTAGGGCGCTTCTATTCTATAGAAGCAAACAACATAGCAAGCAATATGCTAGCAAGTCAATTATTACAATTGAGCTTAACAATCGCAAGATTGTTTCAAACACTTTATACGAGAGTTTGATCCTGGCTCAGGACGAACGCTGGCGGCGTGCCTAATACATGCAAGTCGAACGCTTTTTCTTTCACCGGAGCTTGCTC
>NZ_NIBK01000001.1:1078225-1087466 GCF_002174375.1 Enterococcus sp. 12F9_DIV0723
CTTTTTTTATTAACAGTAATGGAATTTGAAAATAAGGATATTATTTTTAGTCACAAATTGTTCATGTTATACTAAAATTATGAAGTATATTGGAGGAACGAGATGGCTAAACGAGCATTTAAAGGTGGAATTGATTTACATCAAGATCCAGCTTTACAGTTAAGAGGAATTGACGAGTATAAAAAAGTAGAAAGTATTTACCCCAAACGAGTGTATATCCCAGTCCAACAGCATATCGGGGACGCTGCAGAGGTTATTGTATCCGCGGGAGAGCGCGTCTTCCTTGGACAAATAATTGCAAAAATGGGTGAAGGTTTGGGAGCGAATATCCATGCAAGTATCTCTGGCAAAGTCGTGGGAGTGAAAGAGATTGATCAGGGACAAGGAGATGAGATGACCTGCGTGGTCATAGAAAATGATTTTCTTGAGCGGCCAAAGGAGGTACACCACGAAACCATTGATGAATTGACCCCAGAAATGATCGTCGAGCGAGTGGAAACGGCTGGTGTAGTCGGTTTAGGTGGAGCGACTTTTCCCAGTCATGTAAAACTAAACCCTAAAGAAGATATCCATACGTGCATTTTTAACGGTGCTGAATGTGAACCGCTACTGATGGCAGATGCGGCGTTGATGGCAACACAAGGCGAGAAGCTGCTAAAGGGGTGTGAGTTGGTATTAAAGGCTGTAGCAGCCGAAGAGGGCATAATCGCAATTGAAGATGATAAACAAGAAGCCATCGAGGTTATGAAGGATCTGTGCAAAGACGTTCCGAAGCTTTCGGTGATTGAGGTGCCATCGGTATACCCTCAGGGAAGTACCGAAATGCTTTTCAAAACAATTACCGGAATGGAAGAGCCTGCTGACGGGTCAACGAGGGATCTAGGCTATTTGATCATTAATGTCGCTACTACTGCTGCAGTGTATGAAGCGATTGATCCTGGAATTCCGTTGAGTCATCGGATTTGCTCGGTCGTTGGAGATGTTAAACAACAAAAAAATGTTTACTTTCCGATTGGGACCTCCATTGAAGAAATGATCGATTTTTGTGGGGGATTTGACGGAAAGCCATCGAAAATCATAACTGGCGGTTTTATGATGGGGAAAACAGTGGATACGATGGCGGCTTCATTAACCAAATCAGCCAATGGGTTGATTATTATTAATGAAGCACACGATCAAGATAGCACGCCTAGTCCATGTATTATGTGCGCGCGTTGTGTAGATGTTTGTCCCATCGGTCTTTTACCACACCAACTTGAGAAGAGCTATTTGAAGGAAAACTGGGAGCGGCTGGAGAAGCTTTATGTGGATAGTTGTATCAATTGCGGTTGCTGCACCTACATTTGCCCTGCACGCCGTCATTTAGCGGAGCACATTATCGCCGGTCAACAAGCGGTTAAGGAAAGGCAGGGATAGGAATGGATCAGAAACGTTCGTTTGAGGCGTTGCGCAGCTCCCGTCATCCGATGATGGCGGCTTCCCCTCATTTATTGTATCGGGAAAAAACAGATCGTATCATGCAACTGGTCGTACTTGCATTGATGCCTAGCATTTTTGCATCCATTGTTTTCTTTGGTATCCGTTCGCTATTGCTCTATGTGATCGCCGTAGGGACTTGTTTACTTGCTGAATTTTTATGGTTCAAGCTGCGTAGACATACGTTGCCTAAAGATTATTCGGCAGTCGTTACTGGGGTGTTGCTGGCTATGAGCTTGCCCGCTAGTGTTCCTTTGTGGTATCCAGCGTTGGGCGGTGTTATTGGGATCGTCATTGCGAAAGAAGTGTTCGGCGGGATTGGCCGAAATTTGTTAAATCCGGCTTTGACTGGACGAGCGGTGTTACGCTTGATCTTTGTAACAGAGATGTCTGCAAATGTTCAGCCGCGTCCTTTTTTCTCAACTGGCGGATTAGATGTCGTGTCTTCAGCGACGCCATTAATGGAGGCAAAAGCAGGTGAAAGTTTAAGCTCCGGGCAAATGCTAGACAGTTTAACAGGCTTAATTGCTGGGAAAAATGCTGAAACAACAGCGATTCTATTGCTTTTAGGCGGTATATTTTTGCTATATAAAAAAGTAATTACTTGGCACATCCCCCTTTGCATGATTGGAACGATAGTCGTTGTTTCTTTCTTTTTTGGAAAGGGTGATCCTACGATCGTTTTTGCGAACGTATTTGGCGGTGCAACAATGTTAGGTGCATTTTTCATGGCTACGGATTACAGCACCTCTCCAACGACACCAAAAGGTGAAATAATTTATGGTATTTGTTGCGGGTTGCTTTTGGTTGCTTGGCGTCAATTCAGTTCGATGCCTGAGGGGATGACGTTCATTTTATTGATAATGAATTGTTTTGTTCCGCTCATTGATCATTTGATCATTCCTAGAGCATACGGCGTGGAAAAACAATAGAAAATTTCTGTAAAAAGTAGACGTCCTTTCATTCAAGTGATAAAGTGATAACGGTACTGGTAATCACCAGTAGTTATTACAAGAATTAAATTGAAAACTATGATTCATTGTTTTTCAATTTTGGGATAGAAAGGATTGTTCTATTTGCTTTACGTAGCGAGACATGGAGAAACAGAATGGAATAAACAAGGAATTATTTCAGGGAGAAGTGACATTGCGCTCTCAGGAGTTGGGTATCGGCAAGCGGCAAAGTTAGCAGAAGAGGTCGCTCAACTGGATAAACCAATCACTCGAATCATCCATTCGCCATTAGAACGTGCCTATGAAACTGCTCGAATCGTCGGAGAAAAAAATCAGTTGTCTCTGAATGTTGACAACCGATTGATTGAATTAGATTACGGAGATTATGATGGCACAAGTGATGAACAAGAAGGTTATTTAAAGACCCGCACACAATTTGCAGTACGGTATCCGAATGGCGAGTCTTTGATGGATGTCTATGCGCGAATCGTTCCTTTACTAGAGGAACTGGAGCAAGATCAAGAAAATGTTTATTTGTTGGTTTGCCACAATTCTGTGATTCGAGCCATCAAAAACTATTTTGAGCCATTAGAAAACGACAAAGTATTTGTTTACCGTACTCCAAATGCAAAGCTTATCAGTTTTGATTGGAAAAAAGCGACAGTAGTCAGTAAAAGCGCGTAGAAAAAAGACAGGACATTTTGCTCCTGTCTTTTTTTTTGTATCTAAATTGAGTCATGCATAGCGTGGATCGTTTGAATCGTGTGCCGCCATTTTTCTTGCTCTGTCTCGGAAAGAATCAATGGGAAACTTTCAGTGATCCCTTTTAAAGACACCTTTGCGGGAGAACCCACATAACAGTCTTCATCCGGATGGTAATGACTCACTGGGACAACGAGATGATTGTTATTTAAAATGGCTTCGACAATTCGTGCTGATTGAATAGCGATCCCGTAAGAGGTATATCCTTTCCCACGAAAGGTCACCCAGCCACCATCGCGAGCGGCATCATCCAAAGCAGCAAGTTTTTCCGGAGTCAACGTATCGATGATGGGGATACCGCCGATCCGTACACTAGACCAAGCGACGAATTGGCTTTCGCCGTGCTCCCCAATCACGTAGCCATCAATAGCTGAAGGATGAACGTCTAACTTTTTGCTGACAGCATGTTTCATACGCCCAGTGTCTAAGGAGGTACCGGTGCCAAAGACACGCTCACGTGGGAAACCAGTCAATTCTTGCAAGTATTGAGTGATTACATCGCAAGGATTTGTGATATTCAGTAAGATGCCGTTAAATCCAGATGCCTTAATCTTGGGCGCCCACTCCTCAACGATCGTTTTGGTCAAATTTAATTCCGCGAACCGATCGGGGTTTCCCTCAAAGATCGAGATGTCTCCTGCAGAAAAAAGGATCACATCTGTATCTGTCAATTCTGACAAGGAAGGATCGATCAATCGAACCTGATGATTTTGCTCCATTTGTCCGTCCATCAGATCATTTAATTCCGCTTGGAGGATATCCGCTCGAGAATCGAACAGAACCAATTCATCCACTATATTTTTTGAAATTAACGTATAAGCAGTCGTACTTCCGACATGACCCATACCAATAATTGCGACTTTTTTCATGTGCAACACGCCTTTCCTATAAAACTTTCTATTTAAAAAAGA
Source organism: Enterococcus sp. 12F9_DIV0723 (assembly GCF_002174375.1). Classification (NCBI taxonomy): domain Bacteria; kingdom Bacillati; phylum Bacillota; class Bacilli; order Lactobacillales; family Enterococcaceae; genus Enterococcus; species Enterococcus sp. 12F9_DIV0723. The sequence goes on from NZ_NIBK01000001.1 coordinate 1,082,328, forward strand.
ATGCTCCTAACATGAGAAAATGTCAATAGAATAATGAAGGTACCATTAATTTGATTCGTGTTCTTTTAAAATGTGGTAGATTCGTTCGCAATCAGCCGTGGTTCCTCTTAATTCATAATCTGCTAAAAAGGGAAACCCGAATGCCTCGCTGTATTGTTTAGCGGTCAAACAATATTGATAATTAAAATTTTTGTTCCCACTGCCAACAACGCCAAGACATTTTTTATAGTTATCTTCGTAGTCTAAATAGTCACGCAGAACATCGGTCAATATTTCTGTATCGCCACTATCGACACCGTTACCGCCCTCTAAATAGGTCGGAACAAATGCGAAAAATGAGTCATCTTCTTTTTCAAAGGGACTATTTTCAGAAATTTCTTTTGAAGTAATCAAAGGATTCTCATTATTTTGTTGATGCTGTTCGTCACTATACGTCTTCAAATGTTGAACAAAGGCACGGGTGTTTCCTGAAATTGAGATATATAAAATTTTCATGGATTGATTCCTCCTACAGTAATCATAACTATTTTTAGAATGCCAAAGCAAGCGGTAGGGCTGCCTAAAGACTGTCGAAATTCCAAATGAGCAACACCCAATCTTCGTTAAAAAACGAGCTTTCTTATATTTCCGACGTTTAGATTATAGCATGAAAAATATCCCAAGATAATATGTAAACGCTTGCAAAAAGTGGCATAATATGGTATAACTATAGATGTAAGGGATAGGTCCCTAAGTTGTTAAAAATACAACAGAGATGAACGGAAGCAGTGTTCATTTCAAAGTGAATGCCGTAATGGCAGAAAGGAAGTAGGGATTTGAAATCTCCTTACCAAGTTATTTTAATCTAGCAGGGAAGAGGAATGTAGACAGTGGAACCATTTCTCTACTTAGTGGTTAGGCTTGAGCGACATTCGACCATAAAGACGCTTAAGTCCTAGTAAAGGGTGTAAATATTCCAGAAGTTTTGGAATGAAGAAAAAACACTTAGCCATTTGACCTGCTAGATTATTTTTTTTGCCTAAAAAAGCCAGCTAATCAGCTGGCTTTTTCGACGCTTAAGGGAACATTAATTGAATTTGCTACTTGTTATAGTAGCGAATGTCTCCGCTGATTTTATTGATGGCAAACGGAGTTGAATCTGAGAAGGTGTAAGTGCCGCCATCTACAGGGAGTTTTTCATTGAACATGTCTTCATAAGCTTCCATAGTTAATTGGCTGCGTTCACTTAAAAGTGCTTGGTTTTCTTTGATAGATAAATGGTGCTTGTACCCATCCATCACTGTCATCGAGAAGAACTCGCTGACTGCACCTGATCCGTAGCTGAATAGTCCCACTCGATCACCGGCTGCTAAGCTGCCATTATCTAATAGGGAGATCAACCCAAGATATAGGGACCCCGTGTAAAGATTACCGACTTGGCGACTATACAACACGGCTTCATCATAACGAGCCTCTAAACGCTGTTGTTCAGATTCGGACATTTCTGGAAAAATAGCTCGTAAGGCTTTGCGACCCATTTTTGTATAAGGTAAATGGAAAGTCAAAGCTGCGTAGTCTTCACTTGTCGTTTGGTTGACTTTTTTGTTTTGCTCCCAGATGCGGGTGAATGAATCTATATAGATTTGGTTGGACATATGACCGTCAACTAAAGGATAGTCATGCCCGGCAGGACGCCAAAAATCGTAAACATCTTCAGAGTAGAAGACACTATCATTATTAAAGGCTAATAAGCGAGGCTCTTTTGTAATCAACATCGCAACGGCTCCGCAACCTTGAGTGGGCTCGCCGCCGGTAGCCAGTCCATACTTTGCAATATCTGCTGCAATCACTAAAACTTTGCGCTCTGGATGCAAGCTTACATAGTCATGTGCTTGCTGTAAAGCGGCAGTTCCGCCGTAACAAGCGTGTTTTATTTCAAATGAACGAGCAAAAGGCTGAATATCTAACAGGGCATGAATAATTACTGCGGCAGATTTTGAAAAATCGGTACTGGATTCTGTCCCGACGATTACCATGTCGATGTCTTTTTTGTCCTCATCTGTAAGAATTTTTGCAGCAGCACTTGCTCCTAAAGTGACAATGTCTTGTGTCTCAGGAATAATTGCCATCTGATCTTGTCCAAGACCAATGTGAAATTTGTTGGGATCAGTATCACGCGCATTTGCTAAATCCGTCATATCAAGATAATAATTTGGTACGTGAAAACTGATTTTATCAATCCCTATATTCATATTGCTCCTCCTAGTTCTTATTGGTGATTTTTCACATAAAGAAAACCACCCATGCCTTTCCACTACAAAGAAATCATAGGGAAACGGACATTCTTTTCTTCCAAAAGTAAATATATCACAGAAAGGTCATAATTAGTCAAGTTTGAATCTTAAGAAATTATAAAACTATCTATGCTATACTTACATCTGATTTTTAATGAAAACATTGGAGGTGCACTCTTGGAAGAAGTAGTTATTTTAAGCGCTGTACGAACACCAATTGGCAGATATAAAGGCAAACTGGCAACTGTTTCAGCCGTCGAGCTCGGTGCAATCGCTGTAAAAGAAGCGATCACACGTGCGGAGCTCGCACCAGATCAGGTGGAACAAGTATTTATGGGAAATGTCCTACAGGCAGAAAACGGGCAGAATGTTGCGCGTCAGTCAGCCATCAAAGCGGGTATCCCTTATGAAGTACCAGCAACGACCATCAATGAAGTTTGCGGCTCAGGAATGAAAGCAATTATTTTCGGAATGCAGCAAATTCTTCTAGGCGAGGCGCAGGTAGTCGTCGCTGGCGGAACAGAAAATATGTCTCAAGCACCAAAGACCACGCGATTTGATTACGTCGCGCAAGAGTGGCAAGAACCAAAATCAAGCATGATTTATGACGGATTGACAGATGCGTTTAGCGGCAAACATATGGGACTAACCGCAGAAAAAGTGGCTGTCGAGTATCAGGTTACTCGAGAGATGCAAGATCAATATGCATACGAATCACAGATGAAAGCAGCCAAAGCAAGTAAAGATGGGAAGTTCGATTCGGAGATTGTTCCTGTGGTCCTTCCAGACGGAAGTAGTATCAAAGAGGATGAAGGCATCCGTTTTGATTCCACGCTTGAAAAAATAAGCTCTTTGAAACCTGCCTTTAAAGAAGACGGTGTTGTCACAGCAGCGAATGCTTCCACGTTGAATGATGGTGCATCCGCAGTAGTGTTAGCAGCAAAATCTTATGCTATCGAGCACGACTTAGCTTATGTCGCTGTTATTAATGGGTATAGTGAAGTTGGGATCGATCCAAGCATCATGGGCGTAGCCCCTGTATCAGCTATTAATAAATTATTAAATAAAGTCCATCAGACGATCAATGATGTGGATGTCTTCCAAATCAACGAAGCATTTGCGGCAGCCTCTGTTGCTGTGCAAAAAGAATTGGATCTCCCAGATGAAAAAATCAATACCTACGGCGGCGCGATTGCGTTGGGGCATCCAATCGGTGCAAGCGGCACGAGAATCGTGACAACGCTGATTTCTGAACTTTTCCAAGAGGACAAGCAACGGGGAATCGCAAGCTTGTGCATCGGTGGCGGACTTGGTTTGGCCCTGATGATCACAAAAGCAGAGGATCAAGAAACTGCAAAAAAAAAATTCTATCAACTGACCCAAGCTGAGCGTTTAGCAAAGTTGGTGAAGGAAAAAAAGTTATCGGCTAAAGAAGCAGCACAGTTAGCGACAGAAATGGTATTGCCAGAACAAGTTGCCAACAACCTCATCGAAAACCAAATTGGGGAGGGAACGATCCCTTTAGGTGTTGCACAACATTTTGTCATTAACGGAAAAGAGAGCAGTATCCCCATGATGACTGAAGAGCCTTCTGTGATTGCAGCGGCTAGTAATGCTGGGAAAATCCTTGCGAAGGCCGGAGGGATTCAGACACGGGTATGCAATCAAGAGATGACTGGACAGGTCGTCTTGAGAAATGTTTCTGAAGCAGAGGCGTTCGTGCAAGTATTTCGGGATAATGAACAACGGCTTTTTGCGGCGGCTAAAGCTAGTTCACCGTCTATTTATCAACGTGGCGGCGGATTGCGCACGATTGATTATCGTATCTTTGAAGAAGGCTACCTTTCAATCGATCTAGTGGTTGATACAAAGGATGCGATGGGTGCCAATATTCTGAATACGATGCTGGAAGCTGTAGCGGAAGAAGTACGACAACTTGTTCCTGCAGCAGAGGTTTTATTTAGTATACTGAGCAACTATGCGACGAGCGCGTTGATTGAAGCAACTTGCGAAATCCCTCTGCAACAAATGGGAGAAGAAGTCGCTGATAAGATCGCTGCGGCCAGTGCATTCAGTAAGCTTGATCCTTACCGCGCGGTGACGCACAATAAAGGAATTATGAACGGCATCGATGCCGTCGTCTTAGCCACGGGAAATGACACGCGCGCAGTGGCAGCGGCGTGCCACGCATATGCTGCCCGCAACGGACAGTACGAGGGCTTGACGGATTGGACGGTGCAAGAGGATAAATTAGTTGGCAAGCTTGTTTTACCCATGAAAGTAGGGATTGTGGGAGGAGCGACCAAGGTGCTGCCAAAAGCACAAATCAGCTTAAATCTTTTGGGCGTTTCATCTGCTAGTGAATTAGGAGAAGTCATCGTAGCTGTTGGATTGGCTCAAAATTTGGCTGCGATCCGCGCGTTAGTGACCGAAGGGATTCAAAAAGGACACATGGCGATGCAAAGCCGTTCACTGGCAATCACAGCAGGGGCGACAGCGAAGGAGATTCCTCAAGTTTCTAGTCAATTAAGAAAAGCAGAACGAATGAACTTAGCTGCAGCAGAAGAAATTATCGCACAGCTTCGGCTAGGATAATCAATAACTATTTTTATGAGGAAAGCAGTGTCTGAAAGACGCTGCTTTTTATTTTTAAAACGATAGTTATTTTATTTGAGAAATTAGTTTTTAACGACATTTGCAAAATAAATTTATGGATTTTATTTCCGCATCAAAATACTGATATATAGGCGATTGATAAAGGAGAAAAGTTTAAATCCATTGAATTTTTTGTCACTTTTATCATAAAAAGGTTTGACAGATAATAAATAACTTGTTATATTGTGTTCGAAAATAAAATATGATTTGT
>NZ_NIBK01000001.1:1087701-1134815 GCF_002174375.1 Enterococcus sp. 12F9_DIV0723
TGACAGATAATAAATAACTTGTTATATTGTGTTCGAAAATAAAATATGATTTGTTAGGTGAGGCTCCTATACAAACATAGGCTACTGCCCAAAAATGTCGAGAGACGCCAATGGGTAGAACAGGAACTGTCGAATACAAGGCTTTTCTTAAGGTAGCTAAGATGTTTGTCTTTACGTTGTATAGTGCCAAAACTCAACGATTAGATCGACTATAGGATTTTGTCTATTTAGGATGAATTTTGGTAAGGCTTTTCGCTGAGTTTTTTGAGCGGAAAGTCTTTTTTTGCGTAACGATCATAGCTATTTTCAAAAGAATAAAAAGGGGGAAATGAAAATGGTAAAACAGTATTCACATTAACTAGTTGGAACAGTGCATTGTATCGTGAAGCATTAGAGCTGAGGAACAAAGAATTGATGGCCAGCGCTGGAAAGCAGCGTTTGCTGACTGCACCCAAAGAGGAACGAAAGGATCTGCATTTGATAATCAAGCGACAGGAACAAGTAATCGGAACCTTATTGCTTCATCCCATTTCTGAAAAATGTGTGCAGGTGAAGCAAGTTGCAGTAGATTCTCGTTACCAAGGAGAAGGTCTAGGCAAGAATTTGCTTACTTACGCGGAACAAGTCGCAAAACGAGTCGGTTTTCGTTTTGTCTTTCTCACAGGTAGAGAACAGGCTTGGGGATTTTATGAAAAATTGGGTTATCAAGGACTATCACAAGAATATCAAGAAGGTCTGCTAAGAATGCGTGTGTATAAAAAAGATCTTCAATCACCACTAGAACAATTTATGAAAAGGGAGATGAAAACAAATGGATGACAGTAGTTCAATAAATAGGGGTTTATGGCAGAAAACTGGAGACAAAAAGACGCTATTGTCTATTTGTTTTTAACACCCATTTTCTCTGTAAACCCGACTATTGGAGGGATAATCATGAATACGTTAAAAGATATTGGGTTATATCTGTTTATCGGAATAGGATTATGGCGAATTTTTTTCGGGAATAAGGAGAAGAGTATGAAACAACAAAAAATCAAGCCAAATAAGACAAATTACAGTCTATTTGCAAAGAAAACACCACAAAGTTTATTTGAGACATTTGAGACCTCGTCACTAGGATTATTTGAAGATCAGATCGAGGATTCAAGAGAGGCATTCGGTGAAAACAGAATTCCACATAAGAAATCTACGCCTTTGATCGTAGAAGTATTGAAAGCATATATTACGCCGTTTACGTTAGTATTGATTGCGTTAGGACTTATTTCCTTTATTACAGAAGGCATCCTGCCGGAACCAGGAGAAAAGGATTTTTTCGGCAGCGGAATTATATTAGTGATGGTGCTCATCAGCGGAACGATGACCTTGATCCAATCAGTCCGTTCGAATAAGGCTGCTGAAAAATTAAAGTCATTAGTAAAGGTCACTGCGACTGTTCGCAGAAACAAACACTATAAGGAAATTCCGATGGAAGAAATTGTTTGCGGAGACTTGGTAAAACTTTCAGCAGGGGACATGATCCCAGCGGATATCCGATTGGTTTCTTCAAAGGACTTATTTATTTCTCAATCCGCACTGACCGGTGAAAGTTACCCTGTCGAGAAATGTGCCGGCAAAATAGAAACAAAACAAAATGCGGAGACTGGCTACGACAATCTTGTGTTTATGGGGAGCAACGTGATCAGCGGAAGTGCAGAAGGAATCGTGATAGCAACAGGAGCGAGGACGTTGTTCGGAGATGTGGCTGAATCGTTAGCAGCCACGCCGATTCAAACCAGTTTTGAGTTAGGCATTCGGAAGACATCATTTCTTTTTATCAAATTCATGGCATTAATGGCTCCGACAGTTATTGTGATCAACGGATTTACCAAAGGCGACTGGATGGAAGCATTCTTGTTCGGCCTATCCGTAGCAGTCGGCTTGACACCAGAAATGCTGCCGATGATCGTTACGACGAACTTAGTCAAGGGTGCTACCGGCATGGCTAAAAATGGAACCATCATTAAGAATTTGAATGCCATTCAAAACTTTGGTGCGATCGATGTGCTATGCACAGATAAAACAGGAACATTGACCCAGGACAAGATCATTCTGGAATACCATTTGGATTGTGACGGAGAAGAAGACAACCGGGTTCTGAAGCACGCTTATCTAAACAGCTATTATCAAACAGGCTTAAAAAATTTGATTGATGTTGCCATTATTGAGTCTACTGAACAAGAACTTGATACGAGTAAGATTCGCTATAAAAAGGTAGATGAGATTCCTTTTGATTTTCAGCGGCGTAGAATGAGTGTCGTAGTAGAAGACCAAGATGGAAAGACGCAAATGATCACTAAAGGAGCCATCGAAGAGATGCTCGAGATTTCTTCCTTCGTTGATTTTAAGGGAAGTGTTGCTACACTAACTGCTGAAATAAAACAACAAGTCTTAAATAAGGTCAATGAACTAAATGAAGACGGGTTGCGGGTCATCGGTGTGGCTCAAAAAACCAATCCGAGTGTCGTAGGGGAATTTTCTACTTCTGATGAATCTGAGATGGTGCTGATCGGATATTTAGCTTTTCTAGATCCGCCAAAAGAGACCACCAAGCAAGCACTTCACGCATTAAAAGAAAACGGCGTGAACGTGAAAGTTTTGACAGGCGACAATGCGTTAGTCACGCAATCGGTATGTAAGCAAGTTGGTTTAGGTGCAGAAACCATCATTCACGGGGAAGACCTGATTCATTTAAGCGACGATGAATTATCCGAAATCGCCGAAGACTACCATGTTTTCGTTAAATTGAATCCGCAGCAAAAACAACGGATCACGAGTTTGCTCCGAAAAAATGGCCATACGGTCGGATTTCTAGGAGATGGGATCAATGACGCACCTGCGATGAAAGCAGCGGATGTGGGAATATCGGTCGATACAGCGGTGGACATTGCCAAGGAATCTGCGGATGTGATCCTACTTGAGAAAGATTTGATGATTTTAGAGAAAGGGATTCTTTCAGGAAGAGAAACATTCGGGAACATCATGAAATACATCAAGGCTACAGCCAGTTCCAATTTTGGGAATATGTTTTCAGTATTGGTTGCGAGCTCGTTTCTGCCATTCTTACCAATGCTGCCTCTGCAAATTTTGTTTTTGAATCTCATTTATGATATTTCCTGTATATCTATTCCATGGGATAGAATGGACAAGGAATATTTAGAGAAACCGAAAAAATGGACAGCATCGAGTATTGGAAAGTTCATGATTTGGTTAGGACCTACCAGTTCTGTTTTTGATATCACAACTTACTTACTGATGTACTTCGTGATTTGCCCAGCTGTAGTTGGAGGAAGCTATCATTCCTTGTCTCCTGAACAGCAGGTCGCCTTTGTCGCTATTTTCCACGCAGGCTGGTTTGTTGAATCCCTTTGGTCTCAAACGCTAGTCTTGCATGCGTTGCGAACACCTTATATTCCATTTATCCAAAGCAGAGGGTCCTTCATCATGACTGCGATCACGACTTTGGGAATCGTAGTAGGAACGCTTTTGCCATTTACAGCGTTTGGTCAAAATTTGGGCTTAGGCATTTTACCTAATCAATATTGGCTTTGGTTAGTTATTACGATTTTAGCTTATTTATTGCTGGTTACCTTTGTAAAGAAAATATACATTCAACGGTATCAAGAGCTGCTATAAAAGAAGCAGAAGAGGCTGTGACATAAGTCGTAATCCTTAATCGAACAAAAATTGGCTTCCAGAAATCATTTAATGATTTCTGGAAGCCAATTTTTATGTACTCAAGGTGCCAAGCCGTTTCATTGCGGCTAACTTTCTCATATTTAATGCCATGATAAGGATACCCGTTTCCTTTTTCACCTTTTCTAGGCCTCGAACATGGTATCGAGTGAAATGCAAACAAGCCTTCATCCACCCAAAGACTGGTTCTACGTCAATTTTTCTTTGTGCGTAGATTTTTCCATTTTCAGGTTCTGAAAGCAAGGTGCGTTGTTTTGCTTTAAAGTATTCTAACGAAGGATTGACCTTAATGATGCGTGTATTGCCCCCTTGGGTCAACGCTTCTTGAATCACTTCTTTATTTTCCGTATATTTTTCTGCTTTGTACTCTTTGAAGTCTCGAACAAACCCATCGACTTTATCCGTATCTGTTCTATATGTATTGAAATTGAAACGAACTCCTTTGGGATCAATGTAATAATCCTCTTGTTCGTTATACGTCCAATTCATGACTTTTCGTTCGTCCGACTGCCATTTCTTACTTTGCTCTTTCAACATCGTAGAGTAAGGAATCAATGCGATATGATTCGGTAGTTCATCCTCAAGATACCGATAATTTTGTTCTGAGCCATATCCGGCATCCGCCACAATATACTTAGGAAGTCGACCCGCCCCGTTCATTTTTTCTATAAATGCTGGGAGGGTTTTCGTATCCGTTGGATTTTGATAGACATCATAATCTAAAATGAACTGGTTACTAGTGGCTACTTGAAGGTTGAACGAAGGCTTTAATCGCCCATTACGCATAGGATCTTCTTTGACACGCATAAAGGTGGCATCTGTATCTGTTTTTGAATAACTATTACGGGCACCACAAATAGCTAAGCGCTGTTGATACTCCGCCATTTTATCCCGACGTTCGCTTAGTTTTCGTTTTTGTGCTTTTAATTTACGGCGTTGTTGTTTGGCTGGATTTGGTGAAACCTTTCTGGTTTCAAGTACTTCTTGTTCCAATTCTTCTAACCGTAATTCCAACCTTGTAAGTACTTCATCCAACATATCTAATGTGAGTGAGGTTCCTTCAGGAACATGACTCGCTAAATGCGCCTCTTTGAGTTCAGACATCAAAGAGACGAGCTGTTCACGGTTCATTTTGTCATATTTGATTGTGCTCTTTTTCCAGACGAAACTATATTTATTGGCATCCGCGAGAAGCTTCGTCCCATCGATAAAAATTGAATGAGTAATCAATTGTTGCTCCCTAAGATAATGAATTAATGAATCAAGCCCCTTTTCGATCAATGCTTCTAATTCATTAGATACGCGGAAACGGGCAATGGTTCGGTAAGTCGGGATCTGTTCTTGCGTCAACCATCGAGCCGGTAGGCTCTCTTCAGCTAATTGCTCAATTTTCCGACTGCTAAATACACTCCGCGTATAAGCGAAAAGAACTAGTTTTAACATCGCGCTTAAATCATAATTCCGCGGTCGACCAAAAAGATAAGGCTCTTTGATTTCAAGGGATTCGACAAGTTCATTGATAAACCAAGCCGTGCTATCTTCTTTTGGAATGTAAGAAGTTGTGATATCTAAAGTGAGTTGATTCATGTTATAATTTGTATGCATGATTTTGATCCTTTCGGGGGTTGAATGATTTAGAGTACGAGCGTCATCTCGTACTCTTTTAGTTTACCCAAAAAAGCCAGTGAAATGAACGAATTCTCGTCATTTCACTGGCTTTTTACTTAGAGACTTATGTCACAGCCTCTTCTAATTTGTTTATTTAGATGATCTGTCGCGACTATCCGCACGTAGATAGACCATATCCACTAGGTGCACGCCGTGGTCGATAATGGGCTCATCGTAATTATCAGTAAAAAAGTTTTCTAAACGATGGGATTCACGAAACCCGCATTTTTTATAGAAATCGACCGTTGCTGGCACGTCGCCGGTTCCTACATACATCGTTTCATAGCGCCCCAGAAATTCATGGAATAGAAATTGGATCATTGCCTTGCCGTAGCCTTTTCCTTGATGAGTTGGATCGGTAGCAAGATTCTTTAGTTCGCATTCAGTCTCGCTTCGTTCGATCACGACGGCCTCACACTTCGGCTCCTCATCGTATAGAACAAACATTCTTCCGTCTTCAAGGTAACGATCGATCATATTTTCTTGTTCATCCGCTAGTAAAAGTAATTCAAGAAATCTTTTTTTATCCGTTTTTATTTCTTCAATTCTCATGTCCATCCTCCTCAAGATCATTCTTCAAATGCAGTATTGGATAGGGGTTCCCTTGACCATCTAGTGCTGATCGACTGTATACTTGAAATCCCATATGTGTGTAAAAGCCTAACCCTTGTCTGTTTTCCTCATTCACATCCACAGAACCCACATGAAAGGTGTCCAGCGCATATTGAAGCAATTTTTTTCCTATTCCTTGTCCTCTGTAGGAAGCATCGACAAACAGCATGTCTACTTTTTTGTTTTCAATTCCAATAAATCCGATGAGATTCGGGGCGTAATAGCCATAAAGGTGTTCGATTTCCAATAATGCATTTCTCACTTCAGGCTTTAAGGCATCGATTTCTTCTACGGTCAAAAAAGAGTGGGTCGCATGCACGGACGATTCCCAAATAGTCATTAAAGCAGGGAGCGCCTGCTTATTGACAGATTTAATTGTATTCATTTTACGTTCCTCCAATGTTTCGGAAAATTTCGTCACTTCAAATAAAGAGCAAAAGATTCGCTCTTAAATAAAAGGATGAAACATCGTTTATAGCTCCTTCAAACAATGTTTCATCTTTAGCAGCTTGTTTGCTTGAAGGAGCGTAATGGTGCGTATGCCAAAAATAAAGTGCCGCATGGATAACCGTCCTTTTTCTCTTTTGTCTTTTCTCCATCTTAACAAAGTGACGCGAAAAAAAAAATTCGATTTAAGGTTACGAAAAAGGCAAAAACTTAAAAAAAGTTTTTGCCTCTTTTTCTAGTTGAAACTAAAATCCAGATAGACCGGGTTGTGATCAGAATACTTGAAGTGCATATCCTTCACATGCACCTCTTTGACGTTGATATTATCAGAAACGAGAAAACCGTCAATCAAGGTCGTGTAGGTTTGTCCTTTTTTATAAGGCGCATTCAACGCTCTGGCAGAAGGTATTTTCTCTTCAGCCAGTGTACCGGTAGGAAGATGGAAACCTGCTGGAAGCTGATCTTTAGGAAATGGGTGTGTCCATGTTTCCCGTTTTTTGCTGGTACCGAACACGTCAGGACTGTTTCCTAAAACATCATGATTGTAATCACCAGCCACCAGCACATAGTTTCCTTTTTTATACTCATTTTCCATCACATCAAAAATTTTCTTTAATTGAGCTGCTTGGATGGAGCGGTCTTTTGTAAACGCGGAGAGGTGCGTATTGATAGCAACAAATTCCTGTCCTCCGTTGACTGGAATGCGACTAACGGTGAATGCACGATCTAAATCGAAAAATTTGTTGAAATTTTTTTCAATCGGTAATGAGTAACGCTTGCTGCTTGTAATTTCACCCTGACTCAAAGTTACTAAACCTGACTTTGCTTGACCGATTGGATCAGTGAAAGGATAGAACAGGTAAGAGGAATCATAGTTCTGACCGTAAAGACTATTATATGTCGGTAATCGATCCGTCAGAAAGGCCACCTCATCTACATGCTGGGAACGGTCTCCTTCTTGGTCGACCTCTTGGTAAAAGGCAAAGTTGGGTGCGATATCTTCTGTTGTAGTGACGATTCCTTGCATATTTTCTTCAACCGTCTCTTTGTCGTAAGCACGGGAATAGGCGCCGCCATCCATGAAGAAGCTATAGCTAGGCGGATACGCGCCATAACCAATATTATGGCTCATTGCCCGGTAAGTCTTATTTTTTTCTAGCGTCTGATTTTGGTGATTTTTGGGTTTTAAAGTGATATTATCTGGCAAACGATCGTAGCTGGCAAAGAGATAAATCAAATATCCGCCAAGAACAAGAACGATTGCTAAAAAAATCCCTAAGAGAATTTTCAAAAAAAGTTTCATTCTGTGCCTCCTAATCTATCATTCCAAGATATCATAGCAGACTTCTAACGGAACACAAAGTATCATACTTTCGAAAAATCTACACTCATGGTACACTGATATTGTGAGTTAAACGTTATTAAAAGAGAGGTTTTAAAATGATTCGATTTGCTAAAAAAGAAGATGGAACAGCAGTTGCTAAATTAATCCTAGTTATTTTAAAGGATATGGAGCTAGATTTTTTAGAAGAATTTGGAGAAGAAAAGGCGTTGGAAGTCATTGCTGCTTGCTTTGAAGATCCTACCTATCGCTTTGGATATGCGCGAGGACTGGTAGAAGAAATCGATGGCGAGATCGCCGGTGCAGTATTTGGATATCCTGCACGCAAAGAGCCGATCATTGACCTTCCGCTAAAGGATTATTTACGTTCGCAGGGGATCACTGAGGACATTCAAATGTTTATTGATCCTGAAGCGTTTCCGAATGAATGGTATTTAGATTCTATTGCTGTCGATGAAAAATTCCGCGGGCAAGGAATCGGTTCAAAACTACTTACAGCTGTGGATCGATTAGCGACACATGAAGGGGAGAAGATTATCGGACTGAACGTTGATCAATCGAACCCCAATGCCAAACGTTTGTATCTTCGAGATGGATTTAAAGACGTGGGTGAAGTGATGATCAGCGGTCATCGATATGATCATATGCAACGGAAAGTAAAAGCGTTCGATCGCGGATAAAAAATGAGCTGTGTCCATTGGACACAGCTCATTAATTTTGCGAAAAAGTTACTTCTAATGCTGTTTCAGGTTCTTTATGTTTGTTCCTATTATACAGCCAATAATCCATGATCGCAGCAACGCAAATACAAATAGGCGCATCTGCGGGGTCAATGACATCTAATGCATAATAATCACCAGTTAGAAGTGTGGCCTTGTCCATTCTCATAATTGGCTGGTTGAAGTGATTGATCTTATATTTATGGTTATAAATATCACCATAAACAGCCCAGTGAAGCTGCTGTATGTAATAAAAGTCTCCAGGCCAATGGAAAATTTTGTGAAGGACGCCCACACGTGTCTGCTCATAATAAATTTCAAACTTACGACCAAAAATGACGCTGGCTTGTTTGATATAGGCTACGATTTGACCGTCCATCGCATAGAGAGAAAGGACATTTCCTTTACGTCCCCAATGTCCTACCATCAAATACAGAGGCACACCTTTGTTATCTTTGACGATCGTTCGTGTCATAGAACTCAATAGTTTTTCTTGAATAAAAAATTCGGTCATGTTGCTTCACACCTTCTAATTTTTACTATTCAGAAAGGATTCGATCGATTGCTTTCGCTACACCATTTTCTTCATTCGTATCAGTCACATTGTTGGCGATTTTCTTAATTGCCGGTGCGGCATTGCCCATCGCAAAACTTGTTCCTGCATAAGTCAACATACTCACATCGTTAAAGTTGTCACCGAGGGCCATCACTTGGTCAGAGGTAAAACCACGCTCTTCAGCAAATTGTTTCAAAGCGATGCCTTTTTGAGCATTGACATGATTAATCTCAATATTCGTTAATTCAGAAGCAGCGATAGCAAGATCACCCATCTTTTCAAGTTTACCAGTCACTTCTTTTAACTGCTCTGGGCCATCTTTGTCAAAAGCGATGATTTTTAGTACTTCTTCTTTTTTATCGATCAAGGTTTGACGAATGTCTTTTACAAACGTGATCGGAGTCAAGGATAGATGGCGTGAAGAAGCTGCAATCGCCATTTTTTTTGACATTCCAGGCACTTTCCCTAAAATATGTTCGGAGAAAAATTCGATTCGCATCGGTTGATTGGAAGAATACACATGTTCAGCCGTGAAAATCTCATAATACAAGCCGGCGTCTTCAAGCATATCCATTACTTCAAATGTCTTTTTCTCGCCGATGGGAATGGTAAAGATCGTTTCTCTTTTGGCATTTACGACATGAGCACCATTTAGTAAAATCATCGGTACGTGAATGTTTGCTTCATCTAAAGAGATTTTCGCATGGCTCATTCCGCGTCCAGTTGCTGTAATAAATTCGATTCCTTGAGCTTGAGCTTTCTGAATGGCTTCGATATTCGCTGTTGGGACTTGCATTTGATCGTTCAACAGTGTACCGTCCATATCAGAGGCAATGAGTTTTATCAAAATTATTCACCTAGCTTTCCTATCATACAACGATAGTGTACCATAATCCTTGAGTGGATAACCATGTCGACTGCATTCTTTAAAAAGAATTCATTGAATAAAGAAGAAATTTGACGGAGATAAATCAGTCGTAAAAATGGACCGACGCCTTTCTTTTTTTCGTAGAAATAGGAATAATAAATAGGAGTGTATAGAATGAAAGAAATTATTCATAATGATTGGCAGCATGTATTAGCAGATCAATTCCAAGCGCCGTATTATTTAGAATTACGAGAATTTTTGAAGGATGAATATTCTACTCAGAGGATACATCCTGATATGTATCATATTTTCGAGGCTTTGGAATTAACCCCCTATGATCAAGTGAAAGTGGTGATCTTAGGACAAGACCCTTATCACGGCGCAGATCAGGCTCACGGCTTGTCTTTTTCCGTCCAACCAGGTGTGAAGATCCCGCCCTCTCTGCGTAATATTTATCAAGAATTGCAAAGTGATTTAGGGATTCCTCCTGTTCAACATGGGAATCTAGTTCGTTGGGCTGAGCAGGGAGTGCTGATGCTTAATACAGTATTAACCGTTCGTGAAGGTCAAGCGTATTCACATCGAGGAAAAGGGTGGGAACAATTAACAGATGCCATTATCGAACGATTAAATGAGCGGGAAAAGCCTATCGTATTTATTTTATGGGGAAAGCCAGCACAGGAAAAAATCAAAATGATCGACACGACAAAGCACGCGATCGTAAAATCGGTTCATCCTTCCCCTTTGTCTGCACATCGTGGATTCTTTGGTTCAAAGCCATTTTCAAAAGCGAATCAGTTTTTGGAGGGGTGGGGCGAACAGCCGATTGATTGGCAGTTGCCTGAAACAGTGTAGTATGACAACGGTTTCTGTTATAGGGACAGTTTGTGAAAAGGCTCTTAATTCATATTTACTAGATTTTAATTAGTGATACAGATGTTTTATTCTGTCCTTTTCTTTTCATGTGAATTGTTGTATTATTAATAAGAAAAAAATAATCTGGAGGTTTTTAACTCGTGGAACTATTTGACAGTCTTAAATTTAAAATTATTCGTCGCAACATTAAAGTGGCATTCCCAGAAGCAACAGATGCACGTATCTTAGGTGCTGCCTCTCGTTTGAAAGCAGAAGAATTAATCGAACCTGTATTGATTGGCAACCTAGCTGAAATTGAAAAAGCTGCGGGCGCACGTGGAATCGCTTTAAGCAACTTCACGATCATTGATCCTGATCACTTCGATCGCTGGGATGAAATGGTGGAATCTTTTGTTGAGCGTCGTAAAGGCAAAGTCAGCAAAGAAGATGCTGAAAAGATTCTTAAAGATGAAAATTACTTTGGCACGATGCTGACATACATGGGGATTACAGATGGTATGGTCTCTGGAGCGATCCATTCTACAGGAGATACTGTTCGTCCCGCCTTGCAAATCATTAAAACAAAACCAGGTGTCAGCCGTACAAGCGGAGCCTTCTTGATGGTTCGTGGTCGTGACCAAGAGAAATATTTGTTCTCTGACTGTGCGATCAATGTGAATCCAACTGCGCAAGAATTAGCAGAAATCGCTGTAGAATCAGCTAAGACTGCTGAATTATTTGACATTGAACCGAAAGTAGCAATGATGAGTTTCTCAACAAAAGGATCTGCTAAATCTCCTGAGGTTGAAAAAGTAGCGGAAGCCACAACAATTGCTCAAGAATTAGCACCAGAATTTCTAATTGACGGCGAATTACAGTTTGATGCAGCGTATATTCCAGGTGTGGCACAATTGAAAGCGCCAGAATCACAAGTAGCTGGACAAGCAACTGTTTTCGTATTCCCAGAATTACAATCAGGAAATATCGGTTATAAGATCGCTCAGCGTTTCGGTGGGTTTGAAGCAATCGGTCCTGTCTTACAAGGATTGAACAAACCAGTGTCCGATTTATCACGTGGCTGTAACGAAGAAGATGTTTACAAACTTTCAATCATCACAGCAGCGCAATCTTTAATGAACTAAAGAGTGCTTTATGAAGGCTAAAAGCAAGAATTCGCATGTTACGGCGAGTTCTTGCTTTTTTTGTGCAGGTAACTATTTTCGGCTGGGAAATTTCCCACGCGAAGACACCTGGTGACAAGGGCGGAACCTAATTCCCCAAAAGGATCGATCGTATTGTAAACGTTTTATTATGCCTGTATAGTCAAATTTGTAAACAGGAAAAATAATTATTGGAAGGAGATGTGTTTTTGTCATGATGGAAAAGATTCAGCGCTTTGGAGGGGCGATGTTCACCCCGGTGCTCTTATTTTCATTTTCGGGAATCATGGTAGCTCTTTGTATCATTTTCAAAAATCCGATGCTTGTCGGCAGTATTGCTGCTGAGGGAACCACATGGTATGCAATCTGGAGCATCGTTGAAAATGGTGCTTGGACGGTCTTTAATCAGATGGAATTGCTGTTCGTTATTGGACTATCTATCGGGTTAGCTAAAAAAGCAAATGCGCGTGCAGCGATGGAAGCATTTGTTGTTTATACCACGTGTAACTATTTCATTTCATCTATGCTTGAGTATTTCGGCGACTTTTTCGGTGTGAACTTTGCAGCAGACCCAGGAGGAGAAAGCGGGTTGAAGCTGATCGGCGGAATTAAAACCTTGGATACCGGAATTATTGGGGCGATATTCATATCAGCTATTGTTGTCTTTTTACACAACCGTTACTTTGACACAAAATTACCCGATTTTCTAGGAATCTTTCAAGGCTCATCCTTTATCGTTATTTTAGGATTCTTCGCGATGCTGCCGATTGCCTTTCTCATTTGTTTGATCTGGCCGAAAGTCCAGCAAGGGATTGGTTCATTACAAGGCTTTCTAGCTAGTGCCGGAATCTTTGGTGTTTGGCTCTATACGTTTTTAGAACGAATACTCATTCCTACGGGGCTGCATCATTTTATTTATACACCTTTTGTGTATGGTCCGGCTGTTGTGGAAGAGGGGATCACCAAATATTGGATGGGTCATTTGCAGGAATTTGCGCAAACAACGACACCATTAAAGCAATTATTCCCAGAGGGCGGTTTCGCCTTGCACGGCAATTCTAAAATATTTGCTTCACCAGGAATCGCCGCAGCGTTTTATTTTACCGCAAAACCTGAAAATAAGAAAAAGGTATTGGCCATTTTGATACCAGCAACACTAACAGCCGTCTTGGCAGGAATTACTGAACCTTTGGAATTTACTTTCCTATTTGTTTCACCCCCATTATTCGCGGTTCATTCTCTTTTAGCAGCGACAATGGCTGCGACGATGTATGGATTTGGTGTTGTGGGAGACATGGGTGGAGGCTTCATCGACTTATTAGCTAAAGTCTGGATTCCATTGTTCCAGAATCATAAAGGGATGATTTTCACTCAGTTAATTATCGGTCTTGCGTTTGTCCTGATTTACTTTTTCGTTTTCCGCTTTTTGATTCTACGTTTTAACCTCGCGACCCCAGGGCGTGAAGAAAAGACACAAGACGTTAAGTTGTATTCGAAAAAAGATTACAAAGAAAAACAAGGTGGCAGCGTACCTGTATTAGAAGGTGCGAATCAATATACAGAGCAGGCGGCGGTTTATTTAGATGGATTTGGCGGAGCAGAGAATATCGCCAAGGTCAACAACTGTGCGACGCGCTTGCGGATCACTGTGAAGGATCAAAAGCTCGTCCAAGCGGATGATGTTTTTCGATCGGGTGGCGCTCATGGCGTCGTTCGTAACGGCAATGCCTTTCAGGTGATCGTCGGCCTAGATGTGCCACAAGTTAGAGAACAATTTGAAACACTGATGGATGCAGAAAATTAATAAAGGAGCGTATTTAAAAATGAAAAAATTCTCAATTGTTATTGCAGGCGGAGGAAGTACTTTTACACCAGGGATCGTATTGATGTTGTTGGATAATCTGGATAAATTTCCCATTCGACAAATCAAGTTTTACGACAATTTGGAAGAACGCCAAAATCACGTCGCAAGTGCCTGCGAGATTTTGCTAAAGGAACGCGCACCAGAAATCAACTTTGTCGCTACGACAGATCCCGAGGCGGCATTTACTGATGTGGATTTCGTGATGGCACATATCCGTGTTGGTCTGTATGCGATGCGAGAAAAAGATGAAAAGATTCCATTGAAATATGGTGTCGTGGGTCAAGAAACTTGCGGGCCTGGCGGAATTGCTTATGGGATGCGTTCAATTGGCGGCGTATTGGAACTAGTCGATTACATGGAACAGTATTCACCAGATGCTTGGATGTTGAACTATTCAAATCCGGCAGCAATCGTAGCTGAAGCGACGAGAAAATTAAGACCTACATCAAAAATCATCAATATTTGCGATATGCCCGTGGGTATCGAAGAGCGAATGGCGCATTCAATCGGTTTATCTTCACGTAAAGAGATGGTCGTTCGCTATTACGGCTTGAACCATTTTGGCTGGTGGACAGATATTCGTGATAAAGAAGGCAATGATTTAATGCCTCAGATCAAAGCACATGTGAAGGATCATGGGTATTCGTTACCAGAAGAAATCGAAGAATCTCAACACACCGATGCAAGCTGGATGCATACTTTTGCGAAAGCGAAAGACGTGTATGCGTTAGACCCAGATACATTACCAAATACGTATTTGAAATATTATTTCTATCCGCAAGATGAAGTAGCCCATGCCAATCCAGAATTCACGCGAGCAAATGAAGTGATGGCCGGCAGAGAGCAGCACGTATTCAGCGAATGTGATCGCATTGCGGAAGCAGGCACCGCTGAAGGAACGTCTTTAGAGGTGGATGAGCACGCAAGCTACATTGTGGATTTGGCTCGAGCAATTGCCTACAACACACACGAAAGAATGCTATTGATCGTACCAAATGAAGGGGCCATCGTAAACTTTGATGAGACAGCCATGGTTGAAGTCCCTTGTGTTGTTGGAAGCAACGGTCCAGAGCCGCTTACCCAAGGAAAGATTCCGCGTTTCCAAAAAGGATTGATGGAGCAGCAGGTCGCGGTAGAAAAATTGGTCGTAGAGGCGTGGGAAGAAAAATCTTACCAAAAGCTGTACCAAGCATTGTCTCTATCACGAATCGTTCCAAATGCGCGGATCGCAAAAGAATTATTGGATGATCTGATTGAAGCCAATAAAGATTTCTGGCCAGAACTGAAATAGTTTGTGTGAAATAAAGCTACTTTTCTCCTCCTTCACGTATAATAGTGTAGGAGGGGGAATTTTATGACATTAGAACAATTGATCCATCAGCATTTAGAAGAACTTAGTGAATTGGATAAAGATATTTTGCAATTCATTCTTGCAAATCCTGAGCAGGTCCAATCATCAGGTATCATGGAATTGGCAACGATGGTCCATGCATCAAAATCATCGGTCTTACGTACAACAAAGAAACTCGGATTCTCTGGATATTCAGAATTGAAGTATTTCTTGCGTCATTCGGAAGCCAATGAGCAAACAGAGACGAACGAAAAAGATATTTTTGAAAAACAATTTGACGACATCAAAAAGACATTGGAATATATGCACTCTGTGAATCTAGAACCCATCAATGAGATGTTCGATAAAAGTCAGATCATCTACTGTTACGCGACGGGTTTTTCACAAAAAAATGCGATCGATGAATTTTATAAGATGATGCTGCATGTCGACAAACGAGTATTGGTTTTACCGAATAAAACAGAACTGGATATGGTCATGCCGATCATCACTAAAAACGATTGTGTCATTGTGGCCTCTCTCAGTGGTGAGACGGATGAGATCAAAGAAAATCTGACGGCTTTTGAAGTTCGAAAAATCCCTGTGCTGAGTGTTACTGCAATAGGAGACAATTATTTTGCAAGACACAGCACGTTCCATTTGAATTATTATTGTGACTATTTTGTGGTAGGTAGAAGACACACGCAGGCACAATCGCTGATTGGATTA
This sequence comes from Enterococcus sp. 12F9_DIV0723, assembly GCF_002174375.1. Classification (NCBI taxonomy): domain Bacteria; kingdom Bacillati; phylum Bacillota; class Bacilli; order Lactobacillales; family Enterococcaceae; genus Enterococcus; species Enterococcus sp. 12F9_DIV0723. The sequence continues at coordinate 1,103,584 of NZ_NIBK01000001.1, forward strand.
AACTGTTTGATGGACTATTTAAGCCGATCCTATAGTGTCTATACCCTTGATAAGGGCGAGACAGTTGCCACAGACAATTAGCCTGTCGCTTATAAAGAAAAGACATTTACAAATGAGCAAAGACAGTTGAAGAAGGAGTGAAAAAAAATGATAGCGCTTAAATCATTTAGAATAAAGAGGAATGTATTGTTAGGCTATTGGATTTTGGTCCCAAGTCTCTTTTACTTCTATTTATTCTTAATAAGTTTTCATCAGCAACTAAGTATCCAAGAGCTTATTACACAAATCCCCGGACTGGCACTGGCTTTTCTAGTTTCTTTTGTGACGCTTTTTCAGGCGGCCTGTCTTTATTTCATCGGTCATGAGAAGGCCAATAGTGGAAATTTGGAAAAGCAGTTTTTGACCTTTAGTATGGTTCAGCAAATTCTAACAGGGAATATTATTGGTGCGGGATTGTGCTATTTTTATAATAAACAGTTGTTTTCTGGAGAAGAGAATCCTTCGCAAAGGACAAAACTACTTTTTTATTCCATTGTGGGCTTTGTTAGTCTGATCAGTTTAGTCATTTTGATGATCGCGATTCGCATGAGAGGAGTACACGTATGATTTCATTTTTTAAAAAGAAAAATCCTAAAATTTTCAGCCCAATTGCTGGTCGCTTGACACCTTTATCAGAAGTAAATGATCCTGTTTTTTCTGAAGGAATGATGGGACCGGGATTTGCAATAGAACCTGAAGCGGGCGAGCTGTATTCTCCGATAGAAGGTGTAGTAACCAGTATCTTTCCTACAAAGCATGCGATCGGTCTTAAGAGAAAAGACGGTAAAGAGCTCTTGATCCACATCGGAATCGATACGGTGGAGTTGAATGGTGAAGGCTTTAATATTTTTGTTCATGAAGCAGAGAAGGTGACGCCGCAAACGAAGCTTGCTGAGATTGATCTGGCGTATTTGCAGCAGCAAGGAAAAGAGAAAACCATCATGGTCCTTTTTCCTGAGGATACACAAACGTATTCAGTAGCAGAAAAAGTAGTAGCTGCGGGAGAAGAACTTTCGTTATAACGAAAAAAAAGCAAGAATCCTTTTTGAGGGTTCTTGCTTTTTTTATAGTATAAAAATACAAATCGATAGTAAAATGCTTACATATGTCACTAGGAGAGAGCTTCTTGAATAGTGTATGATAAGAATAAAACGGAGTAATTTGAATAATTGGGTTAAGGGTGGTGCGGATGAAAAAACGAGGAATTTTCAAATTAGGTCTGATTCTTTTGATGCTTATGGTAATCTTCGGAATATATTCGATAGGATATAAAAATCCGAGTAGACAAAACCGTGTATTTGGTGTTTCTTTTATGACAATGAATAACCCTTTTTATGAAGTAATAAATAACGAACTATGGAAAGTGATAGAGAACAATGGAGATGCCTTGATTACACTGGACCCTGCTTTAGACATCGAAAAGCAAAATGAACAGATTCAATATTTTATTGATAAGAAAGTAGACGGGATTTTTATTAATCCGATCGATTCTGGAGCCATTAAACCTGCGTTAGAAAAGGCAGAAAAAGCAGGTATTCCTCTTATTGCGGTAGATGCACCTGTTGAAAATTCTGAACTCGTGGATGTTACCGTTGTATCCGATAATTATGACGCAGGAGTTCAGTGTGCTAAAGATATGATGGATCGTTTTGACCGGACCAAGATTATTTTACTAAAGCACACAGCAACTAAATCAGCAAAAGATCGCATTGACGGGTTTTTGGCAACGATCAAGGGGCATGATGACTATCAAGTCGTCAATCAGGGAGAATGCCAAGGACAATTAGAAAAAGCAATGCCGTTAATGGAAAAAATGCTTGAGGAAACACCTGATGTTGACGTTGTCATGGCATTAAATGATCCGAGTGCTTTGGGAGCCATCGCCGCATTGGAAGAGGTAGATAAATCCGATGTAAAGGTATATGGAGTAGACGGTACCCCCGAACTTAAATCATTAATCATGAGTAGTTCAAATGTGATCGGGACAGTCGCTCAATCACCGATCTCGATGGGAAGAATTGCTGCGAATGAGATGTATCAATTGCTTAAAGGAAATGGAAAAGAAGAAGTCGTGGTTAAAGTAAAACTGATAACGTCAAGAAATGTTGAGGCCTACGATGAAACAGGGTGGCAGTGATGAAGAGAAAGTACGATATTTCATTGACGACGATCAAAAACACTATGACAGCATTAAATTTTATTATTGTGATTTTTTTTGGAACCGTCTACTTGATAGGAACTAAATATGTTGTCGATCATCGAATCGCGCGTGAGTTTTTGGATCGGGTCAATCATGTTCCTTTGAACCCAGAGGTAGTGTATTTCGCGTCGATTTTATTATTTATAGTATTGATTTTTTTAATGTATTATCGAACAATCATTGCACGCAATCATAAGGTGTTAAATGTCTTATTCACGGTCGTACAGCTGACGATTTGTTTTGGATTGATGTATCTATTTAATATGGGATACAACGGAATTGTACTCTTAGTTTTTTGTGACAGCATTTATCATTGGAAAGATTCTTCTTCTCGCTGGATATTGGTTGCACTGATTATATTATATTTAGTATCTAGTTATGAAGTAGCCTCAGCAGTATTGCCCATGAACAATCCGCAAGCATTTTTTGAAATATATGATATGAATACTCGGAGTCTCTTATTTGCGATACGAAACGTATTGGTCACACTGAATATCCTTATTTTTATTGGCTTTATTATTATGTACATTACGCATCAACTTGAAGAAAATGAAAAAATCGCTAAGGAACTCGATATGATCCATCAAGTAAACCGTGAATTAAAAAATTATTCGGTAGCCATTGAAAAAATGGGAGAAAGAAACGAACGAAAACGACTAGCTAGAGAGATTCATGATACCCTCGGTCATGCACTTACAGGGATAGCTGCAGGGGTAGATGCCTGTATCGTCATGATAGATATCGATGCACCTGAAACAAAAAAACAATTGAAGGTCGTAGCAAAAGTAATACGTCAAGGAATCGGCGAAGTAAGAGATTCTTTGAATAAGCTTCGCCCAGGAGCACTTGAAGAGCAAGGGTTTAAGGGCGCTCTGTTGAAGCTGATTTCTGAGTTTACGAGCGTCTCTCATTTAGAGGTGGAATTGGATTATCAACTGCATAATATTGATTTTGAATCGATAAAGGAAGACGTATTGTTTCGTGTGATTCAAGAAAGCATGACCAATTCCATGCGTCACGGCGGTGCGACAAGTTTGAAGATTCGTTTCTATCAAGAAAAAGACTGGGTTTACTTGGATATCCACGACAATGGTGTCGGGGCTTTGGAAATTCATCATGGTTTTGGATTAAAGCAAATGGTCGAGCGGCTTTCTGTTATCAACGGGGACGTTCGTTTTGACGGCACAGATGGATTCCATACAGTAGCGAAAATACCGATTCAGAAAGGAGAACAGTATGATTAGCGTTCTTATAGCCGACGATCAAGAATTGATTCGCGAATCATTGAAGGTCGTCTTAACAAGTCACGATGATTTATCTGTGGCAGGTGTTGCAGCTGATGGGGTAGAGGTATTGAAATTTTTAAAAAGGCAAGCCGTGGATATTATTTTAATGGATATTCGTATGCCAAATATGGATGGTGTCCTTTGTACTAAAGCAGTCAAAGAAACATACCCTGGAACTAAAATCATTATTCTGACGACTTTTGATGATGATGATTTTGTCTTTAGTGCATTGAGATACGGAGCGAGCGGGTATCTGCTCAAAGGAGTAGGTATGGATGAACTTTACCACGCCATTGTTACCGTCAATCAAGGCGGCGCAATGATCAATCCGGATATTGCGATGAAAGTATTTAGTACCTTCTCAAAGATGAATCAGAATAATTACACCATCAAAGTTGATAAGAAAGATACTGAGACCATCAGTAATCCAGAATGGCGGGTACTGCAGCAAGTTGGGTATGGGTTGTCAAACAGAGAAATCGCTGAAAAATTGTTTCTTTCTGAAGGAACAGTTCGTAATTATTTAAGTTCTATCCTTACAAAGCTCAATTTAAGGGATCGGACACAATTAGCAATTTGGGCAGTTCAATCGGGGCAGACGGCAAAGGGGTTTAACAATGAATAAAAAGATTGCGGGGGCGATAACAGGGCTATTTTTTCTTGTTGTACTCATTTTGGGCGTGACGTATTATCGCAGGCCTGTCACGATCACATTAGGTACCTTCGCAGGAAGCAACTGGGATGTTCCCAACGGCAATAGCTATAAAGTGATTGACGATGCCATCGCTCGCTTTAAAAAGAAACATCCAAATGTCACGATAGTGTATGATAGCGGAGTTCAAAAAGAGGACTATTCCCTTTGGTTATCTGAAAAAATAGTCACAGGTAAAGAACCTGACATTTTTTTAGTCCCTAGTGAGGATTTTAATACGCTTAGTTCTTTGGGTGCTATGAAGGACTTAGATTCTTTAATGGAAAAAGATCAGAATTTCAACAAAGAGGACTATTATAAAAGCGCAATGCAATCTGGTGTTTACCAAAAAAATCAATATGCACTGCCATACGAGAGTAACCCGACATTGATGTTCGTAAATAAAACACTATTAGAAAAAGAAGGGATTCCAATCCCTAATAATGATTGGACATTACAAGACTTTTATAAGATATCAAAAGAAGTGACGAAAGACAGTGACAGGGACGGGCTGATTGATCAATATGGATACTATGATTACAATTGGTTAGATTCCGTTTTTGCTCATGGCAGCCAAATATTTGATGAGGAAGGGGATACGAGCTATCTTAGCCAGGATTCATTCAAAGAATCGATTAATTTCGTAAGACGACTTCAGAAACTTAATCGAGGCTACCCAGTGAGTGCAGATGATTTTGATAAGGGAAGGATTGCTTTTTCTCCAATGCCCCTTTCCCAGTACCGAACGTATAAACCTTATCCTTGGAGAGTGAAGAAGTACTCGAATTTCGAATGGGATTGCGTAAAGATGCCAACTCTTAATGGTAAGGAAGGCAATAGTCAAACTTCTACACTATTAATGGGAATGTCAGCGAACACAAAACATACTCAAATTACTTGGGAATTCTTGAAAACATTATGTTACGATCAGCAGGTACAGCAGAGCTTGATTGAGTACTCGCAAGGACTTTCTCCACTAAAAAAAGTCACTAGATCAGATCAGACGATCTCACTCATAAATGAAGATACAAAAGACAGTATGGTAGACTTGCATCTTTTAAATGAAGTGATGGAAGATACGGTCAATCATAGTCAATTTAAAAAATATCAGTCCACCTTGAAAATCATCGATACCAGCTTGCAACAGCTTATTGAATCAAATGAAGATATGGACGTCTCACTATTAACACTCCAAAGGGAAGTTAATCAATATTTAAAAGAATAAACGATCGCATCCAAACATGACCTGTTATCAAGGTCATGTTTTTTTGTTTACATTATGCTAGATCAAAATGACATCTGTCATAATCATTTTGTTGAAAATTCATAAAAAAGATGTGACAGACGGCAGATGGAATAGCTAAGAATTCTTGTTAAGCTACAAGTGTAAAGACAAGGAGGAGTGTAAATGAAATACATGCTATTGGTTTCCCACGGAATGTTTGCCAAGGGACTAGCAGATGCATTGCAGATGCTAGTTGGACCGAAAAAGGAATTACTTGCTTGTGGATTAAAGGAAAACCAATCCATAGATGGTTTTGCCAACGATTTTTCAATGTTAATAAAAGATATTCCCGTTGGGAGTGAATTGGTCGTCCTGGGAGATCTTATTGGCGGATCGCCTTTGACCACTGCAACAAGCATTTTGATGGAGAAAGGATTCACAGAAACGATGGTCGTGATGGGTGGGATGAATCTACCGTTGGCTGTAACAGTTGCATTAATGAAAGATTCTTTATCGAAGGAAGAGTTAGTAGTGCAGGTAACTAAGGAAGCAAGAGAGGCGCTTAAGGAATTTCGTTTAGTCAAAAATAATGAAGACGAAGATATTTAGGGAGGAGTATTTATATTATGACAGTTTCATTTGTAAGGATTGATGATCGGATCATTCATGGTCAGACGACGACACGTTGGGCAAAGGAATACCCTTGTGACGGGTTGGTAGCTGTGAACGACAAGGCTGCTTCCAGTGACGTATTAAAAGCCGCGTATAAAGCCGCTAGTGAGAAAAAAACGTTTGTCTGGAGTATGGAAGAATTTGTTAGAAAATCACAAAAGGTCTTAGACAGTGATTCACGGTATTTCTTAATTACTAAAAATCCGAATGATATGTACAAGCTTTTAGTAGAAGACGGGTTTGATCCGGGGATCAGAAAGATCATTGTTGGCCCTTGCAATGATCGAGAAGGCGCTGTAAAACTTGGAAACAATCAAAGTGTTACTCAAGAAGAAGCCGATGCTTTTGAAAAACTGAGTCAGGCGGGGTATGAGATTGAGTTTTCTTTGCTTCCAGATGTATCGATCGGTCCATGGAGCAAGTTTAAAGGGAAATTTGGCTATTAAAAACAGAAGGGAGCAATAAATTATGGCAATCAATTGGCTTCAAGCGGCAGTTTTAGGGATTTTTGCTTGTCTATCAAGTATGCCTGGACTAGGTGGGACTTCAATTGGAAATTATACGCTAGGTCGCCCATTAATCGGGGGATTGGTTTGTGGAATTATTTTAGGAGATTTGAAGACAGGTATTTTAGTCGGTGCCGCCATGCAATTAGTATATATTGCCTTAGTAACACCCGGCGGAACGGTGTCAGCGGATGTTCGCGCAGTTAGTTATATTGGTATTCCATTGGCAATGCTGGCATTGAAGAGTTATGGAATTGATGCGGCAAGTCCAGACGGAGCAGCATTAGCAACGTCATTTGGAACAATGGTCGGTACATTAGGAACCGTACTGTTTTACGGAACAGCTACCATCAATTTGGCTTGGCAACATATCGGATGGAAAGCCGTCGAAAAGGGAGAACTCAACAAGTTGAATCTGGTCAATTATGGCCTGCCCTGGATATCCCATATCATTTGTTCGTTTCTACCTACATTAGTGATGTGTAAGATGGGTGCCCCAATGGTAGATCTGATTAAGGATTATCTGCCAATGGATGGTCTAGCAATGAAAACCTTGTTTACAGTGGGCGCATTATTGCCAGCAGTTGGGATCGCTATTCTATTGAAACAAATCGTTACGAAAGCTACGGATTTCATTCCATTTTTCTTCGGTTTCACATTAGCAGCATCGTTAGGCATCAACTTAGTATCTGCGACAGTGATTGCTGGAATGTTTGCATTAATCAATTATCGGATCAGATCAATAAAATTGGAAAAAGCAACCGCTGCGGGTGCTCCATTCGATGATGATGAGGAGGATATTTAACATGGAGAAAAAGATTTCAAAAAAGACGTTGTCTAAGTCCTTTCATAAATGGTATTACGGAAATTTGACCTGCTTCTCTCAAGAGCATATGCAGACATTCGGGTACTTGTGTTCGATGTTGCCAATCGTTGAAGAATTGTATGAAAAAAAGGAAGATCAGTTAAAGGCAATCAAGACGTACACGGCCTTTTTCAATACGGAGCCTCAATTAGGAGCAGTCGTCGTCGGAATTACTGCCGGCTTAGAGGAAGCGCGAGCATCCGGAGCGGAGGATGTCGATGATGAAGCCATCAATGGTTTACGTGCTGGTCTAATGGGGCCGATTGCTGGGATTGGAGATTCTCTTGTTGTTGGTACGGTCATTCCAATCTTACTTGGTATTGCGTTAGGAATGTCGAATGGCGGTTCCCCACTAGGAGCGATCTTCTATATTATTGCTTGGAATCTATTTGCTTATTTTGGAATGAGATTTATCTATTTTAAAGGGTACGATCTTGGTGGGAAAGCGGTTGACTTCCTAGTAGGGACAAAGGGAGATGCGATCAGGGAATCTATCACGTTGATTGGTGGAATCGTGATAGGAGCCGTTGCGGCAAGCTGGGTCTCGATAAAAACGGCTTTCACAATGACCGCAGACGGGGCAAAGGAACCTTTCCTTAATTTGCAGGAAACATTAGATGGCGTCTATCCAGGATTCCTAACAGCTATTTTTGTTTTCTTTTGTTGGTACTTGTTAGCTAAAAAAGGAATGTCTCCGGTAAAGGTCATGTTGTTACTGGTAGTTATTGCTTTTGCTGGTGTATTGATTGGTTTCTTTAATCCAGGACTGCAATATTAAAAGGAATCAAGAATATTTAAGATGTATGGTTTATAGGAAAGTTGGATAAAGTAAGGAGCTTGAACGAATGGCTAACGAAACGAGAGCAGCCTATAAAAAAGAAATGGAATTTCAACTGAGAATGCTTCAGAATTTGAAGCGTTGGGCACGAAATATGTTGATCTTATCCTCTATCGCTTTCTCGCTTATTTTATTCGGAACGGCTCATCACACGATACAAGTGTTTGGTATAGTTCTTATGGTCCTATCACTCTCCATTCTATTGTTATTAGGATGGACGATAAAAAAAGGAACAGACAATTTGAACTTACTGCTTGAGAAAAGAATGTTATAGGCTTGGAAGAGAGCTATAAGTATAGAGGCCAAATGAATTCAATTAAATAAATAAAAAGTCAAGGTAGATCTATTAGCTATCTTGATTTTTTTATATTGGAACGAGCAATTAGAAATCTTTTACTTTTCTACAAAAGCTGAAATCGTTATACTAAATTGGTAGTAGAAAAGAGGGGAATCGGCGTGATAACGTTAGCAGATACAACAGCAACAGAAAAATTAGGAAAAATCATTGGAGTGGTAGCGAATCGAAGCGATAATCTGGTATTGACTGGGGATCTTGGTGCAGGAAAAACAACACTGACTAAAGGCATCGCTTTAGGGTTAGGGATTGACCAAATGATCAAAAGTCCTACCTATACGATTATTCGTGAGTATCAACAGGGACGGTTGCCGCTGTATCATATGGACGTGTACCGTATCGAGTCAGGTGCGGATGATTTAGGATTGGATGATTATTTTGAAGGTGATGGTCTTTCTGTGATTGAATGGGGGCAGCAATTGGGCGATTATATGCCAGAAGATTATCTGGAGCTGCTCTTATCTAAGGACGATCAAGATGAGAATCTGAGAAGGGTCGAGTTGCTGGCGAATGGTGAGCGATCAGAGCGATTCAAAGAACGCATTTTGAAAGCGTGGGAAACAAAATGAGTGAAGTCGAAATAACTTTGAGAGAAGCGATTCCGGAGGATGCTGCGGACTTATTAAAGGTGAGTCGTCAAATCGCGAAGGAAACCGATTTTTTGATCATGGATGAGGCTGGTTTAGGTTTAGATGAAGAGCTATTGGAGCTGCAATTGGCGAATCTTTACGAGAGTGAAAATAACGTCCTCTTATTAGCTCTTGCAGATGATCGAATTGTTGGGATGGCATCGGTCAAAGCAGGACCAGAGTACACAGTCGCTCATATTGGAGAAATGGGTATCAGTGTTTTGAAAGAGTTCTGGGGAATTGGACTTGGATCTGCTTTATTAGATGAAGTCATTTATTGGAGTGAGAATGCCTCGCCACTTCGACGATTGGAATTGACCGTTCAAAAAAGAAATGAACGAGCGATCCATTTGTATCAAAAGTTTGGTTTTGAAACGGAAGCCACGATGGCGCGTGGCGCTCGGGATGCACAAGGGGAATTTTTAGAGGTTCTATTAATGAGTAAATTGATTCATTAAAAAAAAGCGAAGCAGCGTGCTTCGCTTTAAAGGAATTATCGAACGGAATCACCGACTACATCGGCAAGACTAATTTTTTTAGAGGATCAACGCCAAAGTGATCTTCTTGATAAAGAAGGATTTTGGCACACGCACGACTATCCTCTAAGGCATCGTGGTGATGTTCTAATGGGATGTCCAGTTCTTCGCAGACCGTGTTCAATCGATGGTTTGCCATTTCAGGAAATAAGCGGCGGCTGGATCGCACGGTGCAAAGTGAAAGATAGGACGGCTGCTCTAACTGATAATATTCTAGACAGCCAGCTAAAACTTTCGTATCAAAACCAGCATTATGAGCGACGATCAAGCGATTTTCCTTGTAGTAATGCTGGATCTCTTGCCATACTTCAGGAAATTTCGGCGCATTTTCAACATCTTCAGGATGGATACCGTGGATTTGGATATTCTTCCAGTAAAACTCAGTCTCTGGTTTGATCAAGGAATAATATTCGCCAACAATCTGGCTGTTTTTCACCATTACCAGCGCAAGGGAACATGCGCTGTGGGTTTGGTAATTGGCTGTTTCAAAGTCCATTGCGATAAAATTCAACAGGTTCACCTCTTCGCCATTGTTTTAACCTATTTTTTTCAGCGGCGAAAGTCTTGGGGTCAAATTTTCACTCTTTCTTAAAGAGTAATATCGAGTTCGACCGGGCAATGATCGCTGCCGAAAATTTCGGTATGAATTTTTGCCTCTTCCAGCTTGTCTTTTAAGTCCTCAGAGACAACAAAATAATCGATGCGCCATCCGGCATTGTTTTTACGGGCATTGAAGCGGTAACTCCACCATGAATAAATGCCTTCTTGATCCGGGTAGAAGTAGCGGAACGTATCGATGTAGCCATTCTCTAATAAGATACTGAATTTTTCGCGTTCTTGCGGTGTAAAACCAGCATTTTTTTGATTGGTTTTCCAATTTTTTAAATCGATGTTTTCGTGAGCCACATTTAGATCGCCACAGAAAATAACCGGTTTTTTCGCTTTTAAGCCGTTTAGATACTGCAGGAAGGCTTCTTCCCATGTCATGCGGTAGTCTAGACGCTTTAATTCATTTTGGGAATTGGGCGTGTAACAAGTAACGACATAGTATTCAGGGTATTCTAAGGTAATTAATCGGCCTTCTTGATCGTGTTCTTCCATGCCGAGGCCATAAGTCACAGTCATTGGTTCATGCTTCGTAAAGATTGCTGTACCGGAATAGCCTTTCTTTTCCGCATAGTTCCAGTATTCGTAGTAGCCTGGCAGGTCCATCTCGATTTGACCTTCCTGCAATTTGGTTTCTTGCAGACAGAAAAAATCGGCATCGAGTTCATTAAAAACGTCCATAAAGTTCTTTTTCATAACGGCACGTAATCCATTGACGTTCCAAGAAATTAATTTCACGGTTCATTCCTCCATACATTATAAAGTGATCATCGAATTAATTGTATCGAAAAAGAGTAAGAAAGCAAAGCAGTTGAGCGTATTTGTCAGTTGGCTGTGCTTAAAAAATAGATTGAAAAGAGGGAATACCTATGAAAATCGGAGTAATCGGGATCGGCGGGATCGCACAAAAAGCCTACTTGCCAACCTATGCGAAAATACGTCAGGATAAGGAGTTTATTTTTGCGACACGGAATGAAGGGGTTCGCCGCAACATTTCAGAGAAATATGGGTTTACTGAAACAGTAGCGACAATTGATGAGTTACTAGGAAAAACGATCGATGCTTGTTTCATCCATGTCGCAACAAAGGTGCATTTTGAAATCGCTAAAAAATGTTTAGAAGCTGGGGTTGCCGTATTTATGGACAAGCCAGTCAGCGAAGAGCTGCAAGAAGTGAAACAGCTTCAGGAATTAGCCAAGGAGAAGCAGCTATTGTTTATGGTGGGATTCAATCGTCGGTTTGCGCCAATGGTAGATCAACTGAAGCTATTGCCGCAAAAACGGGTGATCCATCTAGAAAAGAATGAGCCTGCTCATGGCATGAATGCCCAATATGGAATTTATGATTTGTTCATTCATTTGGTGGATACAGCGGTTTATTTACTGGATGATGAGATCATGAGTGTCCATTCGAAGATTCGGGAAGAACAGGGTCAGATGACTTATGCACAGCTGCAACTGTCCACTGCAACTACAGAGTGTCTGTTATCCATGGATTTGATGAGCGGCGGCAAAATGGAACGCTACCACGTTAGTTCGTCGGAACAAACAATGATCCTCGATCAATTGACGGAGCTGACGATCAAGCGTGGTCAAGCAGAAGAAAGTCAACGTTTTGGTGACTGGACAACGACATTGGAAAAACGCGGGTTTAAACAATTAGTCGAGGCCTTTATCGGCAGCTTGAAGGGACAAACGATTGATTTGCGTCAAGAAAATATTTTATTGAGTCATGAGCTGTGTGATCAAATGCTTCGTCAACACATCCGCCATCAATTATAAGGGGTGGTAAGTTTTTTTCTTGCGTGCTAAAATAGCAAGGATGTTTGAAAAATTTACCCGTATCGAACGAGAAAGGCTTATCAAAGTGAAAACAATAGACATAACGAACACACTACCTAATTTGAAAATCCTTTTGGATGAACCTTTAATGAATTATACGTTTACAAGAACTGGCGGACCTGTGGACGCTCTAGCATTTCCGAAAGACAAAGAAGAAGTCAAATCTTTAGTGGATTATTGCCGCGAACAGGACATTCCTTGGATCGTCTTGGGCAATGCCAGCAACCTGATCGTCAAAGACGGCGGGATTCGAGGTGTCGTCATCATGTTGACAGAGATGACCTCGATCCGTGTAGAAGAGGACACGATCACTGCTCAAGCAGGTGCCAAGTTGATTGATACGACCTATGTTGCTTTGGATCATTCCTTGACAGGTTTTGAATTTGCTTGCGGTATCCCAGGTAGCATCGGGGGAGCGGTCTTCATGAATGCAGGTGCCTACGATGGTCAATTGCAAGATGTCTTTGAATCTGTAGATGTTTTACTCGCGGACGGAACCTTTGAAACGTGGTACAAGGATCAAATGAACTTTGCTTATCGGCATTCAGCGATCCAAGAGCAGCCCGCGATCGTGCTAAGCGCCAATTTTAAATTGGCACCTGGCGATCATACACAGATTGAAAAACGAATGGCTGAATTAACCGAATTGCGTGAGCTGAAACAGCCATTGGAATACCCTTCATGCGGCAGTGTCTTTAAACGTCCGGTGGGACATTTTACAGGAAAGCTGATCCAAGATGCTGGTTTGCAGGGATTGATCTGGGGCGGTGCGCAAATCTCTGAAAAGCACGCTGGCTTCATCGTCAATATCGACAATGCTACAGCAACGGATTATATTGAATTGATCGCCCATATTCAAAAGACGATCAAAGAAAAATTCGATGTGACATTAGAGACGGAAGTTCGGATTCTTGGGGAAGAGCCAAAATAAAAAAATGCTTGAAAGAACTCATTGAGAGATTCTTTCAAGCATTTTTTTATTTCTTCATTAAGCGTAGCAAGACGGCACAAACGCCCATGGTGGCAACTCCAGCAACGATAGCTTCAACCAAGCCGCTGCCAAAAATGATACCAAGGATCACACCGTAAACCGCATTGGCGGTCACTTGCAGCACATCTGCGTAGCTGTCTTTAAAGAAAAAGAAGATCAAATTCATGACTAAGATCGTATTCGTCATTGATCCAGCCAGTCCGGCGATAAATAAGCTGACTGGACGGACCTTTTCTTTCAATAAGCGGTGCAGTCCTTTATAAACAAAGTAAGGAACAACACCAATCAAAATTCGAGGGACGATCGCAACGATGACGGCACGCCAATCACCATGATTTGTCAAAGGGTTGGCGATAAAGGGTGAGAAAACAAAGGACATCGGCGTAATTACGACAGTCGCTCGAGCCAAACTGATTACACCGAATATGGCACCGAGTCCTGCACCGATACGCGGGCCCAAAACGATCGAAGCGATGATCACTGGAATATGCATCGTAGTCGCATTGATAGGACCAATCGGGATAAAACCAAGTGGGGTGACCGCCAAAATGATCATGATGGCTAAAAACATCGCAGTCAACGTAAAATCTTTAACATTTCGCTCTTTCATGTGTTACTCCTTTAGTTTTGAATTTACCAGGTGCACGATATCAGAAACATTCGCTAATGCCCCGTGGCCATAATCTCCGCAAGCAAGCAGCGCTTCCCGTGGTTCTATTTCATGATACCCTACATCTTTCAATGTTGCGATGTTTCGTTGGACGATCGGATTTTGATACATATACGTATTCATTGCTGGCGCGAGAATCTTTGGTGTATCGGGTAAAAGTGCCAAAGCAACGGTAGATAATAGATCATCTGCGATCCCATTGGCTAGTTTGCCGATCGTATTAGCAGAAGCAGGCGCGACCAAGAAGAGATCGGCTTCTTTTGCCAAAGCGATATGGTTGATCAATGCGGCATCGGGCTCTTCCATCACGTCTGTATGGACGCGGCGATGAGACAAGGATTGAATCGTTAAGGGTGTGATGAATTTTGTGCTGCTCTCAGTCATAAGAACATCTAATTGATAGCCCATTTTAGTTAATTCATTCGTGATATCTGCAGCCTTATAGGCGGAGATGCTGCCGCTGACCCCTAGTAAGATAGTTTTCATTTTGCTTCCTCCAGTTTCAGGACTTCTTGAGTGATCAATTCCGCAATTTCTGATTTCGTCTGTGCTTCCTTCACTTTTTGATGGGCGTCGATCAAGTAGCCATGGTGTTTTTCACCGCGAATTTCCGCGAGATCGTTGGCTAAAATAAAATCAGCGTGGTTCTTTTTGAGGCTTTCTTTAGCAACATTCAACAACTCGATCATCGGAACATCCACTAAGAGCTTAAACCCAACTAAAATCGTTTCAGGCTGCAATGTTTTGATCAGTGAAATGATTTTTGGATTTTTCTTTAAAACGATCACCAAATGCTCGGTATCTGAGGAGATTTTTTTCTCTGTTCGCTGATTGGCGATATCGGACAATGATTTTGGCAAATTTGTCGGGTTGTCTGCAATCACCGTTTCTAAATCCTCTAATGTCACGGAACTTTCAGGTGTGAAATCACTGACGGCCATACTGTGAATGACGGCATCGTACGTATGCTCTGTCATTAGTTCCGTTATCTTTTTTTCTAGATCCACGGTTGATTCGATGATGTGGATGTGGAACGACGTACCCTCAGGCTTAACTGCATGGCGGGTAGTGATCAGATCGATCGTTGCCCCTTTTTCTGCAAAACTTTCTGCTAGGGCTTTGCCAAGCTTACCGCTGGAGTGATTGGTGATTGCGCGGACATCATCGATTTTTTCTGACGTACCGCCTGACGTTATTAAGACTCTCACTACTGTTTTCCTCCTAATGCAACGATTGTGCGCCCCACGTGGTTCCCGTCCAAAAGGGCATCCGCTGTTTCCTGCACCTGTGACAATTCAATTTGTTGGACTTGGAAATTTGTCGGCAGTGACCACTCTGTTGCCATTTTGCTCCAAAGCTTTTGACGTTGCGCCATTGATGCTTCTACGGAGTCGATGCCTAATAAATTAACACCACGCAGGATAAAAGGCAAGACAGTCGTATTCAGCTTGATGCCGCCAGCATTTCCGCAAAGAGCCACGCTGCCGCCATAGTGGATGAATGGAAGAATCTGAGCAAGTGTGTCGCCGCCAACAGTATCTATAGCAAAATCGAAACGTTGCTTATTCAATGGGCGACTTTTTTCAGGAAACAAGTCCTCTGGTGACAGCACCGAAGTCGCACCTAATTGGGTTAAGTAGTCTGCTTGATCCTTTTTACGGCTCAATGCCACGATTTCTTTACAACCGATTTGCTTCAAAAAGTGTAGCGCAAAACCGCCTACACCGCCTGTTGCACCAGTGACCAGTACAGAACTGTCTGCGCTTAATCCATGGGCAAGCAGGGCATCGACTGACAATGCTGCCGTAAACCCGGCAGTCCCAAAGGTCATGGCCTGCTTTTCAGTCAATTCTTCGGGTATCTTAACGCACCAAGCAGCAGGGACGACCGCTAACTCACTCAAACCGCCGTCTTGTTTGACCCCTAAACCATAGCCGGTAACGATGACGGTCTCACCAATCTCAAGACTAGCATCGGCTGTTTCAATGACCTTTCCCGCAAGATCGATACCGGGCGTCATAGGATAGCTGCTCAAAACACCTGTGTTTATTTTTGTTGCTAAAGCGTCTTTGTAATTTATGCCGGAATAACTGACAGCGATCAATACGTCTCCTTGATCAACCTCGGGTTTTGAAAAAGTTTCAATTTTTGTGTGAACGGTCTCATCTTTGACCACACGTAAACGGTGATACTCGGTCATGGCGCGTCCTCCTAAGGAATTATTTTATCATGACAAAATCCATTTTTTCATTACTATTATCTTAGCGGAAATAGAAGAAAAAGCAAATTTCTTTTCTCTTTTATTTCTATAAAACTCTCCTAAGAAAATGGGTTGAAACGCTTGATTTTTGCTAAAAAGTTCGTATACTTGAATGGTGCTATTAAACATGAAGTTTACTATTAGCAAACTTGCGAAAAAAGTGGAACGAAAAAAGGAGTGAGACGATGGAAATTGGTGAGAAGCTGCGTAATTTAAGGATTCAAAAAAATTTAACTCAAGAAGAACTAGGGGAGCGAACCGATCTGTCCAAAGGCTACATCTCTCAATTAGAGCGCGACTTGAGTTCTCCTTCCATGGAGACTTTTTTTGATATTTTGGAAGTTTTAGGGGTGACACCCGCTGAATTTTTCAAACAAAAAACAGGGGATCAAAAAATTGTCTACAAAGATGAAGACACAACTTTTTACAGTGATGCTGAACACGGGTACCATATTAAATGGTTGATCCCAGAATCCAACGAGAAAGAGATGGAGCCGATTTTACTGACGTTAGAAAAAAAAGGTCAGTACAAACAGTTCACGCCTTCATTGTCAGAAACATTTATTTATGTATTAGAAGGAAAAGTAGCCCTGCAATTTGGCGAAACCTTATATGAAGCGGAAAAGGGCGAAAGTATTTATTACGAAGCCAGCAAGCCCCACCGCTTGCAAAATCAAGCGACAGGAATCAGTAAAGTTCTGATCGTCGCAACAGAATCTTATTTATAGAAGAAGGACGTGAAGTCATGGCAAACACAATTATTTCATTTAAAGAGGTCATTAAACGATACGACGATGATGAGCCTGTATTGAAAAAAATCGACTTTGATATCGAGGAAGGGCGTTTTTATACTTTATTGGGTCCATCAGGGTGTGGAAAAACAACGATTTTGAGAATTATCGCCGGTTTCACTGACGTAAGTGAAGGCGATATTCTTTTTGAAGGAAAACGAATGAATGACATCCCGGCGAACAAACGTCAGGTAAACACCGTCTTTCAAGATTACGCGCTATTTCCCCACATGAATGTGTTTGACAATGTCGCATTTGGATTAAAAATCAAGAAAATGTCGAAAAAAGAAATCGAGAAGAAAGTGCTTGAGGCGCTGCAATTGGTTCAATTGCCTGGCTATGAAAATCGGGAAATCACCGAAATGTCTGGCGGTCAGCGCCAACGGGTCGCAATTGCTCGGGCAATCGTCAATGAACCGAAGATTTTGTTATTAGATGAACCTCTATCTGCATTGGATCTGAAATTGCGCACAGACATGCAATATGAATTGCGTGCGCTGCAAAAACGTTTAGGGATCACCTTTATCTTTGTGACTCACGATCAAGAGGAAGCGTTGGCGATGAGTGACGAGATCTTTGTCATGAACAAAGGGAAGATCGTACAAAGCGGCACGCCAGTTGATATTTATGACGAGCCGATCAATCATTTTGTTGCGGACTTTGTCGGAGAGAGCAATATCGTTGCCGGCGAGATGGTAGAAGACAATTTAGTGAAATTCGTCGGGAAAGAGTTCGAGTGTGTCGATGGCGGGATGCGGCCAAATGAACCGGTGGAAGTAGTCTTGCGCCCAGAGGATCTGACCCTGACGACGCCAGAAAAAGGAAAATTGGTCGTTACCGTGGATACACAATTGTTCCGCGGCGTTCACTATGAGATGAACTGCATCGATGCAGACGGCAATGAGTGGATGGTCCATTCGACAAAGAAAGCGAAAAAGGGTAGTCAAGTTGGTCTGTCCTTTGAACCAGAGGATATTCACGTCATGCGCTTCAATGAAAGCGAAGAAGACTTTGAAGCACGCTTAGACAGTTATGAGGATTAGGAGGCAAAAAGAATGAAAAATATACGTCGTTTTTACTCGATCCCCTATTTCTTCTGGCTGGTGTTCTTTGTGATCGCCCCTGTGATTTTAATCGTTTATCAATCGTTTTTTGATATGAACGGCAATTTTACGTTGAGTAACTATCACACGTATCTGACCTCAAAAACGTATTTGATGATGACGGTCAATTCGGTGATGTTCGCCTTTTTGATCACTGCGATGACGCTTTTGATCAGCTACCCAACGGCTTACTTTTTGGCAAAGCTGAAGCACCGTCAGTTGTTGTTACTGTTGGTGGTGTTACCTACTTGGATCAATTTATTGTTAAAAGCGTACGCCTTCATTGGGATTTTCAGTGCCAATGGGTCGGTCAATGACTTTCTAAGTTTTATTGGCATTGGACAAAAACAGCTGCTGTTCACGGATTTTAGTTTCATGTTTGTAGCGGCCTATATCGAGTTGCCGTTTATGATCATGCCGATTTTTAATGCGCTGGAAGAAATCAATCCTTCTCTGATCAGTGCCAGCAGAGACTTGGGCGCGAACAATGTTGACACGTTTCGCCGCGTGATTTTCCCGCTTTCGTTGAATGGCGTGAAAAGCGGTGTACAGGCTGTCTTCATTCCGTCGCTTTCATTGTTCATGTTGACACGACTGATCGGCGGAAATCGAGTCATCACATTGGGGACGGCAATCGAAGAACATTTCCTTGTGACGCAAAATTGGGGAATGGGCTCGACGATCGGTGTCATTTTGATCGTCGCGATGTTTATCGTGATGATGCTGACAGGTGAAAAACGAAAGGGAGGTCGAGTGAAATGAGAAGAAGAACGTTCTCTTGGGCCAATGTCTATTTGATCTTTGTATTTGTTCTATTATATATCCCGATTTTTTACTTGATCTTTTATTCGTTTAATCAAGGTGGAAATATGAGTACCTTTACGGGGTTCACGTGGGAGCATTACGAGAATCTCTTTTCGGACCGTCGGTTGATCGGTATCGTTGTACAAACATTCGTGTTAGCCTTTCTGTCCGCCTTACTTGCGACAGTTATCGGGACGTTCGGGGCAATGGGCATTTATTATACACGCAAACGAAATTCACGGAATGTGCTGCTAGGCCTCAACAATATTTTGATGGTGTCGCCGGATGTCATCATAGGGGCCAGTTTCTTGATTTTATTTACAATGCTGGGGAGTGTATTAAAGAACTTTCAACTGGGATTTTTCAGTGTGCTGCTCTCCCATGTGGCCTTTAGTATTCCCATCGTTGTTCTGATGGTTTTACCTAAATTAAAGGAAATGAATGATTCTATGATCGATGCGGCGCGTGACTTAGGGGCAAACAATAGGCAAGTCTTGTCCAACATTATTTTGCCCTTTCTGACGCCTGGAATCATCGCAGGCTATTTCATGGCATTCACGTATTCGCTGGATGATTTTGCAGTGACCTTCTTTGTAACGGGGAACGGATTCACTACCTTGTCTGTAGAGATCTATTCGCGGGCACGACAAGGGATCAGTTTGGAAATCAATGCCTTGTCTACGCTTGTGTTCATTTTCTCTCTCTTGTTAGTCGTGGGCTACTACTTTATTAGTCGCGATACTTCGAAGAAAGCACGGAAACGCAAGCGTGAATTCGAGGAGGTGGCAGTGCTGAAATGAGGAAACTACAATCTCTTTTTATCGGCGTGATCGCCATTATTCTCTTACTGACTTTCATGGTGGTGCGTTTGAACCACTCCTCCAACGCGAGCTCTAAAGTGCTGAATATCTATAACTGGGGAGATTATATCGACCCTGATTTGATCAAGCAATTTGAAAAAGAGTACGGCTATAAGGTCAATTATGAGACTTTTGACTCCAACGAAGCTATGGAAGCAAAAATCAAGCAGGGCGGTACAGCCTATGATATCGCGATTCCTAGCGAATACATGATCCAAAAAATGAAAAAAGAAAAATTATTGCTGCCTTTGGATCATTCCAAGATTCATGGGTTGGAAAATATCGATCCGCGTTTTCTAGATTTGGATTTTGACAAAGATAATAAGTACTCGATTCCTTATTTCTGGGGAACCTTGGGGATCGTGTACAACGATAAATTTGTTTCTAGCGATAAAATCAAGCATTGGGATGATTTGTGGCGTCCGGAATTAAAAAATAATATCATGCTGATCGATGGTGCCAGGGAAGTGATGGGCTTGTCATTAACAAGCTTGGGCCATTCAATCAACAGCAAGGACATGACGCAATTGAATCAGGCAATCAAAAAATTGAGCGGATTGACCCCAAATGTGAAAGCAATCGTAGCGGATGAAATCAAGATGTATATGGCAAACGAAGAAAGTGCCGTCGCGGTGACTTTTTCAGGGGAAGCGGCAGACATGATGTCTGAGAACGAGCACCTGCACTATGTGATTCCGCCGGAGGGCTCGAATCTTTGGTTCGATAATATCGTGATTCCCAAAACGTCAAAAAACCAAGAAGGGGCCTACGACTTTATCAACTTCATGCTGAAGCCAGAAGCAGCGAAACAAAATGCGGAGTACATCGGCTATTCCACACCAAATAAAAAGGCGTTGGCGATGCTGCCAAAAAGCATTTCTGGGGACAAGCAATTTTACCCCGACGATGCGACCATCAGTCATTTGGAGGTTTATAAAGATCTAGGTCCGAAGTATTTAGGGATCTATAATGATCTGTATTTGGAATTTAAGATGTATCGTAAATAAAGAAAAAAATCAAAGCACGGAGATCATGGATGGATTTCTGATGCTTTGATTTTTTGTGGGTAAAACGTTCGTAAAGCTTCCTGTGTGCTACTTATGTACCGGAGATTTTGCTCGAAAATTACTAGAAATTTCTTTTTTCAGTCCTTTCTCATTTGGTATACTGAATTTAACTGAAAAAAGGAAGGGCGATCACATGCAGGCAATGATTATTACGTTTTTCACTTTTTCACATGTATTAAATTTCGGAATCAGTTATTTTATTTTGGATGAGATCAAAAATAAAAAACGGATCAATTATTTGCTTGTTCCCTTGATCGTCCTATTTGGAGTGATTATTGGCTATACCTTCACTTACCTAGACACGGTGGTGATGGTTCTCTTTTTCCTGATTCTGTCATTGAAAAATTCGGAGGAGAGAAATGTTGTCTTTTCACTGTTGATCGTATCCAGTGCGTGTCTGATAGAAATACTAGTCAGCAGAATTACCGAACCCTTGTTGCTTATTGTATTGGAAAAACAAAATGGTTTGTTCTTTTTGCTCTTTTTTGTACTCTATTATGCTCTTTTGATTCTTAGCAGTTCGTTTTATAAAAAGCATGTAGTAACGTTCATCAGAAAAAAGAGAAAAATTAATTTGTCCGCGTATTTATTAACGACAGCATTGGTTGTTTATTTTTCCTACGGGACGATCTCGCTCTATGCCTCTACAGTGTTCCTAAAACTATTTGTAGCTGTCTTTTATCTTATTTTCGCGTTTCTCGGAGGCGTGATCATTCAATCCATCTCAAGTAATCAAGAGTTAAAGATCGAGGCGGAGAAAAGACAGGTGGAGTATGTGATTCACCAGCGCTACATAGAGGACCTAAAAAATCAGTATCAGGGAATTCGCGAGTTTCGTCACGATTACGTCAATCTGTTGACTGCGATCGAATACTATATTGAAAAAGAAGAGTTTGATGGGCTGAAAACATTTTTTAATTCCAGTGTCATAAAGACAAAAAGGTTTACAGGCAACGACATTCTCCATGCGGATGAATTGAACAAGATCGATTCCTTGGATATAAAAAGTATTTTGACCATGAAATTGCTTGCGGCTCAGGATAAAAAAATCGATGTACAAATAGAAGCGGATGACGGCATCAGGCTCAATCAGAAGGTGGATTCGGTCGTGCTGATCCGCATACTAGGCATCCTATTAGACAACGCAGTCGAAGAGGTAGAAAGGATTGAAGGCGGGAAAATAGTGATCGGTATCTTCTCGGTCAAAGGAGATACGATTTTTGTGATAGAGAATGCGGCCCGTCAGCAGCTCGAACCGATACACGTATTGAAACAAAAAGGCTTTTCAACCAAAGGCGAGGGAAGAGGATTGGGTCTTTCTAATCTTGATGAATTAACAGCCATGGAGCCGAATATTTTGCTGGAAACGATCATTTCTGAGCAGCGCTTTACTCAGAAGGTGGTTGTGATTGGTGAGGAGGAAGAGCGGTGTTAGGGGTTTTTATTTGCGAAGACAATGAGGTTCAACGAAAACAAGTCACGTCTTTTATTAGAAAGTATCTGCTGATCGAAGAACTAGACATGGCGATCAAAGTAAGCACAGGTGATCCTGAAGAGATTTTGGATTATTTGGAGCAGCACCCGGATAGTCGAGGCATTTACTTTTTAGATGTCGACTTAAAATGTGAGATGAACGGTATTGAATTAGGCGCAAAAATCAGAGAAAAGGATTTACGTGGAAAAATTGTGTTTATTACCACCCATGATGAATTGTTGTCGCTGACATTCAAATACAAAGTCGAAGCGATGGATTATATTTTAAAAGAGGGAGACATTGCGGACGTCAGAGAACGAATCCAGGCAGCCTTAGACCAAGCACAGCGACATTTTTTGGAGGAGTCTCAAAAAGCGGATGACTTTATTCAATTGAAGATCGGTAGTCAAATTCGGGTGTTTGATTTGCAGCAGGTGATGTTTTTTGAAACGGCGCCGACACCCCACAAGCTGATCCTGCATCTAGCCAACAGTACGCTGGAGTTTTATGGGAAAATCAATGATACCGCTGAATTATCTCCTTCACTGATCAAAATCCATAAATCATACGTGATCAATTTTAAAAATATCCAGCTGATCGATAAGAAAAAAAGAGAAGTCACGATGACCAATGGCGAGAAATGTTTGTTGTCTATTCGTCTGAGTAAAAAGCTGGAAGCAACGCTCAAGACGAAATAATGAGCGTTTAGGATGATTTTCGAACAAACCAGTGATCAACCTTTATAATGAGCAGTAATTGGAATGTCTGTTCAATGCTGTTTGTCTCTAGCAGGTTACTAGAAGGGATAACGGCGATGAACGATAAACGGCATTCGAATCAAATGAATGAGGAGGTTGATTGACCATGAAGAAAAAAATGGCAGGAGGCGTTTTAGTAATGCTATTGGCAACAACGCCAGTAACCGCGCTGGGGGCTGAAAACGAGTACGGGGGTTTTGATAATCAAACAGGAGATATCGGGACCCGGGCAGTAACCATAAAACAATGGTTTACAAATGTTCCGCCCAAAACCTATCGTGGAAAGCAGCGAATCCAATATTATCGCCATATCGCCGGTGGCTATATCGGCGTTTATATATGAGAAAAAGGCTGCTAATCGTTGCCTGTTGTTTAGGATTACTAGTGATTTTCTTCATGTTAAAGATCAATATCCACATCCGAATCATCCTCGTTTTAGCAACGATGCTTTATTTATTAATCGACGGAACGCTGTAATCAACAGAAAAAGAAGCCGTCCTCCAAAGCTAGGAGTTATTCCAGTTTTGGAGGACGGCTTCTTTCGTTCTATTTTAGTAGGCTTCTAATTTTCTCAACACGCGAAAATGCAAAATGAGGTAGCTGATTTCGTCATTCGATAAATCGAAATCATACGTTTCAGTGACAAAGACACGGATCTGATTCGCAGCGTGAAATTCATGGGTATAGCGTTCACTTACGTAAAAATATAGGTCATTGTCAGATGCTTCGGCTTCCTGCTTCTCTTTTAGTATATGTAGCGCCAAAAACTTAAGGTGCCGCATCAATCGCGGGGCTTTCAAAAACAGGTCAGCTCGTGGTATTTGAACATGGAAAATAATTTGTGTAAGTAAACTATGGATCAATTGGAGAAATTTTTCCTGTTCATGTTCGTTGATGTTCAGTTGATAATTTGCGGCTATGACCGCTTCGGTCAGAACGAAGGAATCGGTCGTTTTCAAAGACTGCTGCAAATAGTCTTCTATTTCTTCGACGGCTTTTTTTGCAAAGGCGACCTCTGATTTAAATAAATTCTCCATAATCTCAATGGTTGAAATAGGAAAAATGTGAGGCATAGGAATCGATTCAGCCGCATTAAATAGAAAGTAAGACAGGTTGTTGGCTAAATAAAAGTTGTCTGTGAGTGCGTAGTTTCTTTTTGCCAAGTCCGCTAATTGTCGGATGAACTGACGATCAGATGCGTTAGAACGCTGTGTGGATAGTTGAGCATTTTTCATTGTAATGAACCTCCATATCTTCGTTACAGGGAAATGGTCTTTTTTCAAAACCATAGGGTCAATTGAAGTTGTCTCTATGATAAACTGTCTAGTGAATAGACAGTCAAGAAATGTGCACAAAAAAAGGAGGGACCGTGATGCGCTCAACGAATTACTTAACTATCAGTGAATTTTCCAAGCTATCGGGTATTAAACGAAAGACCTTGATTTATTACGATCAGATCGGGCTTTTGCCACCAAAGCATGTCGGAGAAAAAGGCTATCGCTACTATGATTATCCGCAACTTTATACGGTCAATATGATCAATCTATTCCGAGAAATCAAAATGCCCTTGTCAGAAATCAAAGATCACCTGCAAAATAGTACTCCGGAACAAGCGGCTACATTGCTTAAGCGTCAGCAAGAATTGATCCTTCAAAAGCAAAAGCATTATGAACAAATGTCTGGTATGGTCACGCGCCAATTGGCGTCATTAAAGGAATACGAACAAGCAGAACAGTTAAAATTCTCAGTGGTCCCTTTAGAGATGACCCCACTTTTTTTTAGTTCGAAAATTTATAAAATCCCTGAATTCCGCGCATCGATCTCGTTGAGTGAAGTCTATCAAGAGGGCTTTTCAGCCGGCTATCCGTTTATTTATCCTTCGGGGATCATGTTCAAAATTGAAAGCGATAAATTAAAGAACGATCCCTTTGAATCCATCGAGATCCAATATTATATTCGCGTTCCCGAAGCTGCTGAGAGCCGACCCGCAGGAGATTACTTGGTGTGCTACTATACCGGAGTCGTCTCCCACGATACGATCCTCAAAATGATGTTCGAGTATCTGGAGAAACAGGATCTAAAAATTCAAGGAAATGTTTACGTCGACATGATCCTAAATGGCCTCTCGGGCCATACATTCAATGATTTTATTTTAAAATTAGTTGTTCGGGTGGCTCCTGTGTCCTAAATTCAGGCACCGATACGTGAAATTTCTATTTTTTTTAGTTCGAAAGAGACAGCCGTATCTTTCGAACTTTTTTTGTTTGACGAGAAATAGAATGAAATTCAAAAAAAAGTTTGACGTTATTATTTTCAAGAAATCACAACCATGAATCCTTTTTAAGTTGCAAAAATTTTTATAAAAAAGAAAAAAATTGGGTAAGAAAAAAGTTATTTAATGGTGTATAATCTATTTTATGAAAGCGCAAGCAAAGACAAAGGGGAGTATGGGAATGGAAAAGAAACAGTTGAACAGACGCCAGATTTTTGGAATGAAGAAAGACTCTTTAGAAAAAAGAATTTCAGAATATTACACGAGCGAGCAAGACAGCGGATATATTATCGAATGTCTGGTTGCGATTTTAGTGAGAAATGCGCTAGTTGTTGCTGATTTTTCTCAAATTGCCTATTCGCTAGTCAGAGAACTGTTTCTTTCCGCTGAGCCAAATCAAACAATGCAAGAATATTATGCCTTTTTTGAAAGCTATTTTGTTGAAGAAGAGCGTAATGCCATCATTACTCGACTTTATAAAAGCAAAAATAATTATTATAAAAATTTCAAGACAGCCCGTCGTCATAGCAATCTGGTGAATCAGCCGACGCTCACGAAAGAGCAACCAGATGAACGGGAAGTGGTGCTTAAAACGATCTTTGAAGATGCGAATGGGAAAGCAGTTAAATGGGTACTGAGAGATGTTGATCCCTCGAAGGATAAGAAAGAATTCGAACCGATTTTGAAAATTTTGACGACATTATCGATTTTTCAAAAGGATGGAGTCCGTCAATTTGTGTCTTTAGTGGATTCAAAACGAGTGAAAAGTGAAATTGAGATTCTCGTTGAGAAAAAGACTTCGCCGAAAAAGGGGAAGAAAATCGCAGCCAAAAAGAAAACAACGTCCACCTCAACGCAAAAGAACACCCGTCCAAAGGCTGGAAACAGCTCCTCACTTGAAAAAAACAGCCAAAAATCACAAAACGAATCCCCTCAAGCTGTCGCTCCAAATAAAGTAAACGGGGAAAAAACCGCGAAAAGAGCAAAAGCCACGATTCCAGAAGCCACGCAGTCAACAGATGTTTATTTAGCACCTGATGATCCGACTTCCGCAAATTCGAAAGAGCAGGAAAAGAATACACAAAAACAAGTGGCTCCTTCTCGACCATCCGCCCCACTTCAGACAACGCCTCCTAATAAAATAGCACCGGCCTCAACTGCCACTCATTTGGAAAATGGACTAGCAGAAGCCGGAACCATGCCGCAAAGAAAGGAGGGTAAATCCAATAAAAAAATCAGGAACCTGTTGAAACAATTCCAGCAGAATCGGAAAAGATAATTTTTCAGTTTTTAGGGAAGGGTTATTTGTGATGGAGTAAAACGGATAAATCTGCGGAAAAGGAGGTATGGGATCTGGGATTTCTTGATTCGATGGGGGATCATCAAAGGGATCTTTGAAGGACGGATGCAGACGAATGCTTGCACGAAGATGGGCAAGAATGGCTGGTTCTATTGGATCAGTCGGAAGTAGTAAATGGCATGATAAAAGACCTGGGAAATAATAATCATTCTTATTGGAAGAGGATCAAATAGTCATTAGATACAAAACGACCGGATCAAGGTCTTTTTTTTTCGAGAAATTTTGTGAGTATAGGCTGATTTCAGTCATTTTAATGGGAAAACCGTGACGCATACGATAAAAAGTTTGAGATAATCGAATCAGGAGGCCTATCTTTTTATTCAGCGGTATAAAAGAGGCGTTTTTAAAAACGGAAAATTGCAGGGTACATCTTGCAATTTTGCATCGTTTCAAAGAAGAAAGAAAAAAATTTTGAGAATTGGCTTAGATTTTAAATGAAAACAAGGACTGAGTAGGCTTTTTTAATGATTCTGAATTGGTCCAGTTCATTTTTCTATCAGGATTGCATGATTCATCTTGCAGAAAGACTGGCGCCCAAAAGACTTCAGCCAGTATATGATTCAACTAGCAAGAGAGAAAGAAGGGCATGAAATGCAATTAGTAAATGGCTACAAGCTGATGGATTATGCAAAAGAAAAGTCGCTTGTTTTACCAGCATTTAATACGACGAATTATGAACTTACGGCCGGGATCATACGGGGGTTTCAGGCAACTGGACTAGGCGGGTATATTGCGATCTCATCCAGCAATTTGAGACTTTCGAGTCCAAAGCTTATTGCGGATATGGTCAAAACTGCCATGATGGAAAACTCGGTTCCAATTTCACTGCATCTGGATCATGGGAAAAGTTTTGCGGATGTCAAGGCCTGTATCGAGGCTGGTTTTACGTCCATCATGGTCGATGCTTCGCATTTGCCATTCGAGGAGAATATCGCGGAAGTGCGACGGACTGTCGAGTATTGTCACTTTTACGGCATTCCGGTCGAGGCAGAGCTGGGGGCGATCGGCGGTAAAGAGGACGATCATAGTTCAGAGGAAGATGCGAAAACGAAGGCTGCTGATGTAGAAGAATTCGTTGAACGGACCAATTGCGATCTTCTTGCAGTCTCGATCGGCAATGTTCATGGCATGGACTTGCGTCCCGCGTTAGATTTTCCACTACTAGAGGAAATCGCCGGTATTTCGACAGTTCCCTTAGTTTTACATGGGGGGTCTGGGCTTCCATTTGATCAAGTCAGAAGAGCGAAAAAGCAAAATCTAATCAAAGTGAATTACGGCTCTGATCTTCGCCAAGCCTTTATCCGAACATTCGGTCAAGCCTATGAAAGCAATCCTAACGAATTTGATATCATGTCTCTTTCAAAGGCTGCCATCGAAAATGTTGAGGAACGAGTGAAGGCCATCGTTGCCGAAGTAAATGAACACTAATTTTACAAACTAGGAGGGGATCACGTGCTAACTAAACGGCAAACAGAAATGATTCTAGAATTCGAACGACACAGCCCCTCTTTTTTACCCGCTGAACATTTTGTAGACAAGCTTCAAGTAAGTATGCGCACGATTCAATCAGATATCAAAAAGATTCGAGAGTATCTGGCAGCAACAGATTATGCGGAGTTATATTCCGTTGCGTCAAAGGGCAGTCAGCTGATCATTAATAATCAAGAGGCCTTTCACCAGAATATCCAAAAAAAGAAGGGCATCGCAACGGAGCAGCATCAATCAGATCGTGTCAGAAAATTATGTGTGGTGTTACTTAACCAAAAAGGGCCAATCACGCGGCAAAAGCTGCTCTCCCGATTGTTCATTGCCTCCTCCACACTCACGACGGATTTGAAGGAAGCGGACGAGCTGCTTCAAAATTATCATTTGCGTGTGGAGCGAAAAAGAAATGCCGGAATCGTCATCAGTGGAAATGAATACGACAAAAGAAAGTGTCTTTTGAAGCTGGGACATCTGGAGATCCATCAGGAACAAGGCGGTATGGGGTCGCAAGAGGCTTTACGTCAAGACATCGAGATGGTATTGGTCAGTATCCTTTTAAAGCATCATTTTCACATTTCGGAAACACTCTTTCAAAATCTGATCGTTCATATCGAAATGGCGATCAAACGCATGAGCAGCGGATTTTATATCGGTCCAGATGAGTTCGACGGCATTGAAGAAGTTGCCTCAGAAATGGAAGTCTCAACGGAAATCTTTCAACGACTTGCTGAACGCTCCTATTTTAAAATTTCGAAAGAAGAAATCATCAATCTCGCGATCTACATCAAAGGGAAAAGCGACTATGAGAATGACGATTATATTTCGGAAGAGGTCAATACATTCATCTTGCATGCTCTAAAGGAAATCAACGAAAAATTTGATATTGATTTTCGTCAGGAGATTGATTTGAGGCTTTCCTTGGCACTGCATCTGATGCCGCTTTTGACGAGGATCGAATACAACATTCAAAATGAAAACCAATTGCTGGATCATATCAAACAATCCTTTCCTTTAGGCTTCGACATTGCTGCGTACATGTGTTTATTGCTGCAACATTCGATCGGAAAAAAGGTCGAAGAGGGAGAGATCGCGTATTTGGCCATTTACTTTAATCAGTATTTGGCTAAGTACAATGATATTTCAGGGAAAAAGCGCATTTTGATCATTACCAGTTTGAAGCGGAGTGAGAGTGTGCTGCTCAGGCAACGTTTTGCAACCTGGTTTTCAACGGAGATCACGATTCTTACACTGGTGAATACCCACGAAGTTGCCGCAGTTGATATTGAAGAATACGACGTGATCTTTACGACGGAACAAACGGAGATGACTGATAAAATGGGCGCGATCCTGATCAGTTTCTTTCCTAGTGAACAGGAGTATTCAAAAATCAAATTAGCAATCGACGGCTTTAATGATAAGTTCGAGATCGTTAACCTGTTCGACGAAGCCCTTTTCCATTATGGACACTTTTCAAAAAAGAAAGAGGTCTTGGACAAAATTTGTTCCATCTCCGTTTCAAAAGTCGGAGATAAGGTATTTCAGCTTAGAGAAGCTGTTGAATTACGCGAAGAGATTGGCAGCAGTTACTTTGGCAATGGCATCGCGTTGCCGCATCCGATCAATCCGATTTTGGCAGAGACATTCGTGTCGGTCATTTTATTGAGAAATGAGCTTGATTGGGATTCGGATGGCAATAAAGTTCGTCTGGTGATGCTGGTGGCGATCGAGAAAAACAATGCAAAAGTCTTTCAGCTATGGAATTATTTAGCGAAAATCATTCAAGAAAAAGGATTTGTCGAACGCGTCAGTAAAGAGCCGACGTTTGAAAATTTCAGAGAAAATCTGTCTCAGCTATTAGATGAATATATTTAAGGTATCGAACATGAAGTCAATAGACATTTGTCAGAAAAGAAATCAATCAGAATCAGGAGGACCAATTATGAAGTACATTTTTGTCTCCCATGGGGATCTTGCGAAAAGTATTTTAGGAAGTGCGCAAATGATCGTCGGGGAACAGACGGGGGTCAAGGCATTCGGGCTGTACCCAAAGGACGACATTGGCGGGCTGAAGGAGCAGGTAAAGTCCGCGATCGAGGAATTCGGGGGCAAGGACATCGTTTGTTTTACGGACCTGTTCAGCGGCAGCCCTTTTAACGCGGTAGTGTCTTTGATGGGGGAGTATCCGATCAGGCACATTACAGGAATGAACCTGCCGATGGTTTTAGAGGCCTTCATGTCTCGAATGAATGAAGACAACACGGCGGAAGATATCTGCACAAAGTTGATGAAGGAAGCCCCGGCTACGTTTATTGATGTCAATCATTATTTAAGTGTCAATTTAGAAGATTAAAAAAGGAGCGAGAAGTATGAAAAACATTGTATTTGCCAGAGTGGATGATCGATTGATTCACGGAGAGGTCGTAACGGCTTGGACACCAACCTACAGCATCAATCATATCGTGATCATTGATGACATCGTCGCAAGTGATCCGTTTCAAAAAAGAATATTGAAAGCGTTAGCACCGACGAAGGTTCGAGTGGACGCCTTTACGACGGAGGAAGGCGTTGCGGAATTAAACAAACCCTTTAATGAAAAAGAACGTATTCTGTTGTTGACGAAAACACCGATCACCTACGCCAAGCTTGTCGAGGCGGGAATCGAGTTGCCGCAGGTGAATCTTGGCGGAATGGGTATCCGTGATGAACGAGAACCCTTCATCAAAAATGTGGCCTGTGACAAAGCGGAGGTCGAGGCGATTCGT
Source organism: Enterococcus sp. 12F9_DIV0723 (assembly GCF_002174375.1). Taxonomy (NCBI): domain Bacteria; kingdom Bacillati; phylum Bacillota; class Bacilli; order Lactobacillales; family Enterococcaceae; genus Enterococcus; species Enterococcus sp. 12F9_DIV0723. Next base: position 1,134,530 of record NZ_NIBK01000001.1, read on the forward strand.
CAAATGGTCGATAAAGGAGTACACGTTTTTTATCAATTAGTGCCAGAGCAACGATTGATCGAGATTACAAATTTATTATAAAAAAATGCCAGTCCAACTCTTCACAGTTTTGTATAGAAGTGAGAATCTCTTGCACCATGAAAAACACTTGATGTGAAGCGCTAAAGTTGGATGGTATACGGCATGAAAATCGCACCTATTTTTGTAAAAAAATAGCTACATTATTATGAATAAGGATGCCAGTCCAACTCTTCGCAGTTTTGTATAGAAGTGAGAATCTCTTGCA
>NZ_NIBK01000001.1:1134915-1198626 GCF_002174375.1 Enterococcus sp. 12F9_DIV0723
AAAAAATAGCTACATTATTATGAATAAGGATGCCAGTCCAACTCTTCGCAGTTTTGTATAGAAGTGAGAATCTCTTGCATCATGAAAAACACTTGATATGAAGCACTAAAGTTGGATGGTATACGGCATGAAAATCGAACCTATTTTTGTAAAAAAATAGCTACATTATTATGAATAAGGAGGAAAATGTATGTCAGTTTTTCAAGCTTTTATGTGTGGGGTCGTTTATTTCCTAGCGATAGGAAATCTTCCCTTTGTTGGGTTGTGGTCGTTGCAGCGGCCATTAGTATGCGGACTTATTACAGGAATTATTTTAGGCGATCCATTGGTGGGTGCAATGACGGGCGCTTCGATCAACTTGGTTTATTTAGGCTTTATTTCAGCAGGCGGGTCGATGCCGGCAGATATGGCATTGGCCGGCATCTTGGGAACGGCTTTTGCGATCATAGGCGGACTTGATGCGAAGACAGCTTTATCTGTGGCAGTCCCGATCGGTTTGTTAGGGACGATCGTCTGGTATGGTCGAATGACCTTCGGATCGGTTTTTGTCCACGTAGCAGATAATTATATCGAAAAAGGCGAGTATCACAAGATTTGGCGTGCCAATGTCCTCTATCCACAGCTCATGACGGCGCTCATGACGATCATCCCTTGTGGATTAGCAGCGTACTTTGGTGCCAGCTATATTTCTGGATTTATTGATGCATTGAGTGGTACGGCGTTAACGATTTTCACCGTCATCGGAGGCATGATGCCGGCATTAGGGGTAGCGATCACCTTGCAGTACATTTTTAAAGGCGAAGCGCGCGTCTTTCTATTTTTAGGCTTTATTTTGGCGACGTATTCAGGGTTGGACCTGCTGCCTTTAGGGGTCATCGCAGGATTGACCGCATTGATCTATGTTCAAGCTACTGGTCACAAATCAGATTCAGAGGAGGAAGAAATCTATGAGTAAAGAGGCTGAAGGAAGTTTGATTCGTAAAAAAGATTTATTCCGCTCATGGCTGATTTGGGAAAATTTACCGCAAACCTGCTACAACTACGAGCGGATGATGGGTCAGGCAGTTGCCCATGTTTTTGTTCCAATCTCTAAACGACTCCACAATGATGACCCGGAGAAGAAAAAAGAAATGATGAAACGTGAGATCGAATTCTTCAATGTACATATTGAATTTGGTTCATGTATTATCGGGATGATCATCGCACTGGAAGAACAAAAAGCCAAAGGAGTCGCGATTCCGAGTGAATTTATCACCAGTTTGAAAACGTCGTTGATGGGCCCGCTATCCGGGATCGGTGATACGATTTTCCAAGGGGTATTGATCCCGATCTTATTGGCGATCTGTATTGATTTGACATTAAAAGGAACGATCTGGGGCTCGATCATCTATGCCGTAGCGATCATTGCGATTGCGTGGGGAATGAGTTATGCCAATTTTATGTTTGGATATCGAGCCGGTGCCGATGCTGTGATGGATTTCCTGGAAAAAGGGATCTTGAACAAAGTGTTGAGGGGCGCGGAGATCATGGGTTGTATGGTAATGGGCGGCTTGATTTCCAGTTATGTGAAAATGCACGTTGCATTGAAAATCGTCAGCTCAACGACGACCTTTAAAGTGCAGGAGCAATTTTTAGATGCTGTGATGCCGAATATCTTGCCCTTTGCCTTCACCATGTTGATTTATCTTTTGATGAAACGTGGATGGTCGTCACTAAAAATTATTGGACTGATCGTTGTTGTCGGGATCGTCACAGGATTTTTCGGAATTTTAGGTTAGAGAGGGACGTTTCTCAAATTGCTTTATAAAGGATTTGAGAAGCGTGAATTTTATCATCTATGACTAAGAAATAGGAACGAGGACAAGAAATGAAAGCCATTGTTGAAACAGGTGTCAAACAGCTAGAGATTCAAGAACTTCCAGTGCCTGAGATCGAAAAGGATGAGGTACTGATGAAAGTCAGAGCCAACGGTCTTTGCACCAATGACCTGCGGGATTACTTAGGGGACACGTCCTATACTTATCCCCGAGTCGGGGGGCATGAGTTTAGTGGTGAGGTCGTTGAGATAGGCAGCGAAGTGAACCCAGCACATTTTACAGTGGGGGATCACGTCGTTAAATACATTATCCCCGCTTGCGGCGAGTGTCATTATTGCAAGACGGGACGGGAAAACTTGTGTATCGAAGTCGCTAATTCGACGACGTTTCAAAATCCAGAGGGGATTTCCGGTTTTTTCGGGATGGCCCAATACATTGCAGTAAAAAGTCGTGATCTTTACAAATATCCGAAAGAAGTCCCCTATACCCACAGTGCTTTTACTGAGCCGTTGGCCTGTGTGGTAAACAGTATAGAACGCGCGCAGCTGCGGTTTGGCCAAGATGTCGTGATCATCGGCGGCGGGGTGATGGGGTTGTTCCATGTGATGTTGGCAAAATTATCTGGAACGCGTGTGATTCTCAGTGAACCAAATGAGGAACGCAGAAGGCTGGCAGAAAGACTTGGCGCGGACAGTACCTTTGATCCAACAAAAGTGGATGCTGTTGCCTTTGTTAAGGAGCAGACAGAAGGGCGGGGCGCAGAAGTCGTCTTCAATACGACAGCGATCCCTCAAATTGCCAAGCAGGCGATGGATTTTACAGCGACGGGAGGACAGACGTTTATGTTTAGTTCGCTGCATCCGAATGAGCCAGTGCCAACTGATATGGGCATGATCCATTCCTATGAAAAGGTGATCACAGGTACGGTCAGTCCAAAGATACCGACCTTTTACCGCTCGGTTCAATTGATCGCCAAGGGGATCGTGGATGTCACACCGCTGCTTGCAAAAACCTTTGATTATACCGAAGCGACAGCAGCTTTTGACTATGCTTTGCGACCAGATACTTTAAAAACCATCGTTACCTTTGACTAAAAGAAAGTGGGAGACCCATGGATACCTCGGTTTATATCGGAATAGACATCGGCACGACAGCTATCAAGCTGGCTGCGGTGACCAAAGAATTGGAGACGGTTTTCGAAAAACAATATGCCTATGACTATTCGACACCCCACGAAGGCTGGACGGAGATCGAACCCGATGTTTGGGCAGCCATCACACTAAAAGGGTTGAAGGAATTGTTCCGCCAGATCCCTGCTGAAATAGTCAAGGGAATCGGGCTTACCGGGCAGATGCATACGACCGTGTTTGTTGATGAACACGGCTGTTCTATCCGTCCGGCAATTCTGTGGAATGACAATCGAACAAAAGAGCAAATTCCGCTGATCAAAGAGGTCTTGAAAAGCAAGAAAGCTTCGGCTCACATTAGCAAAATCGTCTCGACAGGTAGTCCGTTAGCCAGTTTGTTGTGGGTCAAGGAGAATGAGCCAGAAACTGCGGCTCGGCTTTCGAAATTTTTGATTGCGAAGGATTACGTGAAATTAAAATTGACGGGTACGTATACGACGGATTTTTGCGATGCCTCCACTTCCTCTTTGTTTGATTTACATAGCGATTCTTGGTCCGAAGAAGTGCAAGAATTATTTGATTTATCTCCAACACTTTTTCCAGTCATCCAACCTGCTTCAACAATAATAGGGACATTGACGGATACTGTCTGCAAAGAGCTGGGGATCAAGGAGCGGCTTCCCGTTGTTTCTGGAACAGGAGACAATGTGGCTTCAGCGATCGTTTCCGGTTGTTTTGAAAATGAACAGCCGCTGATTTCTTTAGGCACGTCTGGCGTGGTCGTCATTCCAGATCGCCACCATCACCTCAAACAACGAGGGAAAAATGTTGTCGCGAAGATAAAAAAGCAAGACCAGTCGATCATCACACAAGGAACCGTTCAAGCAGGTGCCAAAATCAATAGTTGGTGGTTGGAAAAAATTCTTCACACTGAAGAGTACACTGAAGAACAAGAGCAGATTTCTCCTGCGCTGTTAGGAAAAAACAGCGTATTCTTTTTCCCCCATATGAATGGTGAAAAAACGCTTTTTGGAAATCCAGATCTGAAAGGTGCATTCATTGGATTGGGGTTAGAGACGGAAAGAAGCGGGATGTATTTAGCTGTACTTGAAGGATTGGCATTTGGGATCCGACAGTTATTCCTAGCCATGAAAAATTCGGAGGAGCCTATCTACTTCACTATTGTAGGAGGAGGGGCAAAAAGTCCCTTATGGATCAATATTTTTGCGAATGTCCTTGGCTATCCAATCAAACGAGTCCTGACTTCTCAAGAAGCTGTCCACGGGGCAGCCATTTTAGCCATACTTGGAACCGAAGGTAGCGTTGATTTTCCAGTCATCGACTCTCAGATGGTCCTGCCAACCCCATCACTTATAGCGGATTACGACCAATGCTACAAACACTATTTAAAAATGAGCCAACATTTATCACTTTTCGGAGGTGAAGAAGGATGAGAGCGTGCGTGATTTGTAATAACGCATTAAAATGGGTCAAATTTAAATGTGCAGAAGGGTACGTCTGCAAAAGTTGCTACGAAAAGGCGAGTGTAAATTTTACACAAACAATCAAAACAAAAACAAAAGCGGAACTGCTGGAACTGTTCGTTGATACGACCGATGCTCAAGCGGAACCGACCTTTACAATAACTCGAAAGATCAACCAATTGATATTCTTCGATGACACGAGTGGAAAGATTTGTTTACCGAACCATAAGAAATATGCCAAAGAAAAGTTGAAGCCAGAAATTTATCCTTATGCTGAAATCGTAAATTGTCAGTTGTTAGAGGAACATGAAGAAAAGTACGTGAAGAAAAAGCTCCAACAATTGGGCCGGATCAAAGTGGTTCTGACCCTCAAGCAGGAAACCCGCGAAATTTTTTTAATTCCAAATTACATCAATCGTGACAGTATGGCGTATAAGACGATGCACTCACTAGCAAACAATATCGTCAGTGAAGTGAAGAAAACGACAGAAAAAATCCCTTGTTAACGGATTTGAGACAGGTATTCGTCAAACCGTACAGAACCGTTTGAATGGAAATTGTTCTAGCCATCAATTTTTTGGACTATCTTTGAAAAAGGAGTTACAAGTGGATCAAGATACGATAAACTTTTCATAAATAAAACCAGCATCGAGCTTCGGCTCGGTGCTCTTTGGGTAGGAGGGCAAAATGAAAATCGCATTGTTTGATTTGGATGGGACGTTGATTGATTCGGAGCGCTATTATTTTTCTATTTGGCAGGAATTGATGGCTCGGGAGGGCTATCAGCTTGGGAAGGATTTTTATCAGCAGGTGGTCGGGTCGCCGACATCGGTGTTAAAAGAGAAGTTTCAACAGCACTTTGGCGAGATTCCGATGTTTGACGACTTGTTTAAAGAATTTATGTGTAGAAGCAAACAGGCACAAAAAGACGCTGTTTTTCCGATGACGAAGGGCTGTCGTGAGTACTTAGAGTATTTATCGGAACGGGCGATCACTTGTGGAATCGTCACATCCAGTTATCAAAAGGAAGCCGAGAATATTCTTGAGAACACGGGGTTGGCATCCTACTTTGCGTTTGGTGTCTATGGCGATCAAGTAATCAAAGGAAAGCCCGATCCGGAGATTTATGCTAAGGCGATCCAGACAGCTGGACAGCCTGTGGAGCAGATCATCGTTTATGAGGATTCTCCTAATGGGATTTTGTCGGCTGTTCATGCCGGATTGTCCTGTGTTCATATTAAAAATTTTGTTGATCCTACGCCGGAGATCGAACAGCTAGTCGAAAGCAGCTGCATTGATTTTTTTGAAGTTTTGGATGGATTGACGCTTTCTTCAGACTAAGCAGCCGAGAGCTGCTTTTTTTGTGACGTATAAGTAAAATCCTGTTGGCTAGATGGAAGCCTATCCTCTATAATAAAAGGACGATGAAAGTTTGATAACAGTATTTTCATCAAGGAGAGGAGCAAAAAATGAAAATAGAGCCGTTTAAAGTGGAATTATGGATGAATGAGCATGAAGAGAAAGCCATTTACAATACAGGGGAGACCTGTGTTGATTCGATCAGTATGGACGAGTTATTTGAGATCGCTGGGTTGGACAAGGAAAAGGCGTTGAGTGAACTTACGCAAAAGCGTTTGACTTATGGGCATATTTTCGGCAATCCGGTGTTTAAAAAGGGAATCGCCTCTCTTTATGAAACAATCAAAGAAGAAGAGCTCACGACCACTCACGGGGCGATTGGCGCGAATCATTTGGTGCTGTATTCACTAGTTGAACCTGAGGACGAAGTAGTCGCCGTATTGCCAACTTATCAGCAGCTATACTCGATCCCTGCGTCGTTTAGAGCGACTGTGAAGCAGCACGTGCTGACACCTGAAAATCATTTTCTGCCAGACATCGCAGAATTAAAGGAGATGGTCAGCAAAAAAACTAAACTGATCATTCTCAACAATCCAAACAATCCTTCCGGTTCATTGATGGATCGAGAGATGCTTGAAGAAATCATCGCGATTGCTAGAGAAGCAGGTGCGTACATCCTCTCTGATGAAACGTACCGCGGGTTGACACAGGCGGATGTTGAAAGTCCCTCGATCGCGGACATGTACGAAAAAGGAATCAGCGTCAGCAGCATGTCTAAGGTCTGGTCATTGGCCGGTCTGCGTTTAGGCTGGATCGCGACGAAGGACAAAGAAGCACTAGAGCAATGCATCCTTCATCGGGACCACAACACGATCAGCTGCGGACTTATTGATGAGGAATTGGCGGCGATCGCTTTAGCGAACAAAGAGAAAGTGTTGGCTCGTAATCAAAAGATCATTCGAGACAACTTGAAAATTTTGGACGAGTGGGTATCGAAGGAACCGCATATTTCTTATGTCAAACCTCAGGCTGGAACGGTAACACTGCTGTATTATGACTTTGATCGATCAAGCAGAGAGCTCTGTCTTGATTTGATTAATAACCATGGCTTGTTGTTTACGCCGGGAGAATGCTTCGAATTTGAAGGGTGTGTTCGAATCGGCTATGGCTGTAAGACAGAAGAGCTGATTGCGGGTCTCGATAAATTTTCTGATTACTTAGCAACGATCTAGTGTAAGAAAGGCGATCCTTTGAACGAGAAGGATCGCCTTTCTTTATCTAATTATATTTTGCTTTTTTATTAAATTCATTCAATAAATTTGACGAAAATTTTTAGTTTTGTTAGATTTAACTTACTAAAACAAGTGGAGGTGAGCGGTACATGGACCCTGACGCCGAACAGACGTCGTTGTTAAAACAAAAAATTCCTTATTTTCAAAAAGAATAGGCAGGCTTATTTCAGTGCGTTGTATAAAGCAAGGTGCTTTTTTGTCGTATTCAAAAATAAGGAGAAGAGAACGAATGAAGGAAGACTATCACCAGAGTATTCACAAATTAAAAAAAGATTATTTGAATGAGGATTTTGAACAAGGACTGACAGTCAGTGAAGCAGAGAAGCGGTTGCTGGCAGATGGACCGAACAAGCTGGAAACGAAGAAAACACCAAAGTGGCGGCTGTTTGTCCGCCAGTTCCATAATATGATCATTTATATCCTGATCGTAGCAGCGTTATTAACGGTCTTGATGGGGCATTCTTCTGATGCTGTAATCATTGGATTCGTTATCGTGATCAATGCGCTGATTGGGTATTATCAAGAAGCAAATGCCTCGGACGCGTTAGAAAAGATCAAGGAAATGCTTGCTGCAGAAGCAACGGTCTATCGTGAAGGGCAACGAATGGATATCCCGACGGAGGAGCTGGTCGTTGGAGACGTCGTTTTCTTAGAAGCAGGAGACCGGGTGCCCGCAGATTTACGAATCGTTGATAGCGACAATTTGCGGATTCAAGAAGCTTCACTGACCGGTGAAGCCGATTCGATCGAGAAAACAGCAGAGGATTTTCCGACTGAAGACGTTCCGTTAGCCGAACAACTCAATCGAGCGTTTGCCTCCACCTCCGTAACGAACGGGAGCGGATTGGGCGTGGTCACGGCAACCGCCGAAAAGACACAAATTGGTCAGATCTCGATGGAAGTTGGTCAAGTGAAGACGCGTAAATCCCCATTGATGCAGCAGATCGACGGACTTGGAAAAGGTGTTTCTTATGTCGTGATCGGTGCGGCGGTGTTGCTATTCATTTTTGGTCTGTTACTAGAGACGTATTCATTATCGGTCTTATCATTGGCGATCGTTACAATGATCGTAGGTTCGATCCCAGAAGGGTTGCCGGCCACAACGTCCGTGATATTGGCGATGGGTGTCAGCGACATGGCGAAAAACAAGCATACGATCGTTAAGACATTGCCTGCGGTTGAGACGCTAGGTTCCGTGGACGTTATCGCCACTGATAAAACAGGGACATTGACGAAAAACGAAATGACTGTTAAAGATGTTTTTCTGGCGGGTCATCACTATGAGGTGAGCGGGAATGGTTATGAACCAAAGGGAAGGATCACGGAAGAAGGTCGTGAAGTTCAGAAGGATGAGACACTTGAATTGTTCCTAGAGGCAGGATATGAAGCCAACGACACGTTGCTGAACAAAGAAAAAGATCGTTGGACAATCAATGGAGAACCGACAGACGGGTCTTTCCTGACGTTGTACCATAAGTATTTTGGTGAAGAACAGGAATCCAGCTATGAGGAAGTCGATATGCTGCCTTTTGATTCAGAATATCGCTACATTGCGAAATTAGTCAAAGATGCGAAGGGCAAACAACTGATTTTCATCAAAGGATCGCCCGATAAGCTTTTTCCAATGGCGCAACTGCAGGACGATTCGTGGTCTAAGATCGTGCGCGACCTTTCAGAGACTGGAAAACGGGTGGTCGCAGTTGGGTATAAAGAAGTTTCGCCTGAATTAGACGAAATCAGTCATGAGCTTTTGTATGAAGGAATCACATTACTCGGTTTGGCCGGGATCATTGATCCGCCCCGGGAAGAAGTGATTGAATCATTAAAGGACATGCGTAAAGCCGGAGTAGAGGTCAAAATGATCACCGGAGACCATCCGCTGACTGCCAAGACGATTGGTGAGAAGCTCGGATTGGCACCAAGGATACGAGTCATCACTGGTCAAGAGTGGGATCAACTCTCTCAGCATGAGAAAGAAGAAACCGCCGTTTCCCACCAAGTATTCGCACGAACGACACCGAAAAATAAGCTGGAGATCATCGAAGCTTTGCAGGCAAAAGACAAAGTGACCGCAATGACTGGAGATGGGGTCAATGATGCCCCCGCGTTGAAGCGAGCAGATATCGGTGTAGCGATGGGAATTCAAGGGACGGACGTAGCGAAAGATTCCGCGGACATGATTCTGACCAATGATCATTTTGCGACGATGTCCTTGGCGATCCATGAAGGGCGCCGGATCTATGACAATATCAAGAAGAGCATCTTATTCTTATTGCCCACGTCCTTTGCAGAAGGCCTGATCATTGCCTTCACGATCCTAATGCAGCAGGAAATGCCGCTTCAGGCGACACAGCTTTTGTGGATCAACATGGTCTCAGCCATCACGATCCAATTCGCCTTTATTTTTGAGCCGGCAGAAGACCAAATCATGGAACGTCCGCCGCAAAAAACGGGGAGCCGTTTAATGAACAAACACGATATTTTTCAAATGGGCTACGTTTCGATTTTGATGGCGCTCATCAGTATCATCGCCCATGACTGGCTGTTGGCCCAAGGCGTCGATCAAGTCACGGCCAGCACGATGATGGTGAATATCATTGTTATCAGCAAAATTTTCTACCTATTCAATATTCGTACCTCTAAATTTGCTTTATCAAAAGAATTCTTCAGCAATAAACCGGCCTTCTTGATTATCGGGGTCATGCTTCTGCTGCAAGTGATTCTTACCTATGTACCGTTTATGCAGCACGTCTTCCATACCGCCTCTATGAGTGTGGTCGAGTGGGGCATTACGCTGTTGGCCGGATTGATGATTTTAGTGATTACTGAAATCGATAAATGGATTCGGTTGAAACGTCAAGCGTCAAAAATGCACGAGTTGTATAACTAAAGAAGTGTTTTAAGAGTTGGACTGAAGATAGTCCAGCTCTTTTTATAATTACCCGATCACAACGGATCGCGTATCCTCTATAATGGAAGTATAAAAACGTTGCGAAGGATTCGGATACGGAGGCGAAAGGGAAATGAGTAAAAAGAAACAGCCGAAAATCAACGAGGCGCACTTTGAACGAAAGATCACAGCAATCGACACGCATACGCAAGGGGAACCTACTCGAATCATTCTAGATGGATTTCCTGAGCCCAAAGGCGATACAATGTTGGAGAAAATGCAGGATGTGGCGAAAAATCATGACCATTACCGCAGCGCATTGATGGATGAGCCTCGAGGGCATAAGGACATGTTCGGTGCATTGTTGACAAAGCCGATCGATCCAAAAGCGGATTTTGGAGTGATTTTTATGGAGGGGACGGGCTATATGCCGATGTGCGGGCACGGGTCAATGGGAGCGGCGACAGCCTTGGTGGAGGCGGGCCTCGTTGAAGTGTCGGAGCCGTATACGGCGATTACTCTCGAAGCACCTGCGGGTCTGATCGAAGCCAGGGTAGCGGTTGAAGAAGGAAAGGCAAAAGAAGTAAGTATTATCAATGTCCCATCTTTCTTGTATAAAGAAAAGCAAACGATTGAGATTGATGATCATTTGTTTCAATACGATCTTGTTTTTGGCGGAAATTTTATGGCTTTGGTGGAAGCCAGTCAATTAGGATTGCAGGTGAGTTCGTCTGATTTGGCTGAGTTGACGGCAATTGGAATCAAACTGCTGGAGAAGATTAATCGAGACATTGACATCCAGCATCCGAATCTCGACATCACGGAAGTCGTTACTTGCGAATTTTATGAAACGATCGATACTGATGAACTAAAGAATCGCAACGTCGTCGTATTTGGCGATTATCAAGTGGATCGTTCACCTTGCGGAGCGGGAACCAGTGCCATGATGGCTGCGATGTACGCTCGAGGGAAGCTTACACTGCATGAGTCATTTATCAATGAGAGTATCATAGGGAGTCGTTTCGTTGGGGAACTTCTAGAAGAGAAGACGGTCGGCAGTTATCGGGCTGTGGTTCCGAAAATTACCGGAAGTGCCTATATCACGAGTCAGGCGACCTACTTCATTGATCCCGAGGATGCGTTGAGGTACGGATTTCATCTTAAATAAAAGATATTCATTGAACGTTAAGCAAAAAGCTTAAGGTTCTTTTTTTTTACAGTCGATAAATAAAAAGGCGCTCTATAAAGGAATATACAGAGAAAAAGCAGGTAAACTAATAGTATAGCAAGTTATTGTATAAAAGAACCTCCCTCCTGTGCAGCGACTAGCTGACAGAAGGGAGGCATAGAGCGTTTGGATCAATCGCCCTTGTTTTCTTTGATGCTTAAGATGACTTTTCTAACTTTTGAGATCGTGTCTTGCGCGTTCTCACGATAGTAGAACATCAGTATGACATAGAGTGAATCAATAATACTTAGCTGCGCAATACGTGAAGCCAGAGCTTCGGAACGAAATTCGATTTCTTCAGAGATCGAAATAAACACGACATCGCCCAATTTTGCCAGCGGCGAATTCACTTGGCTCGTTACAACGATCACTTTGGCACCATTTTTCTTTGCGGCCTCCGCAATGTGGATCGTTTCTTTCGATTTTCCTGAATGAGAAATAAACAGTGCACAATCTTCCTCTGTAAGTAAAGAAGCTTCCATCAGTTGAATGTGGTAATCCGTACTATGACCGACAGGAATAGGGGAACGCAGAAATTTATGGTACGCATCTGTCGCGACGATTTCTGATCCGCCAACGCCGAAGAAATAGAGTCTTCTTGAATCAGAAATCATCGAAACCGCTTTTTGCAACTCCTCTTCCTTCAGCAGCTTTCTTGTATCCGTCAAGGTCTTCATATTCGAGTCAAACACTTTTTGTGCCATCACCAACTCGGAATCATCCTCTTGAACATTTTCATGAATCGTGACTGCAGTCAGATCATTTTCCTGCTTTAATAAAGCTAATTTAAAATCCTTAAAACCATTAAATCCCAATGTTTTTGTAAATTGAAAGAATGTTGAGTCTGCAATACCTAGCTCGGCAGCAAGATCACTGATCGAACTGTGGCTGACTTTAATAGGATTTTCTACTATATAGTCAGCGATCGCTTGCTCTTTAGGACTAAAGTCTTTGTACATAGACTTGATCTGTAAGTGAATAGGGCTAGACATGAATATCCCTCCTTCATCTAATAATTGTTTACTCATAAGATACTAAGAATATAAAGTTGAATGCGTTATCAGAAACCGATTCCCGAAAAGGTTCAACTGAATGTCCATCGCGGAAATGACGAAAGGAGCGATCAACCGATAAAAAAGAAAGAAGATGTGGTTCGTTTGTCAGGCGTAACAAGGTCAAGCAAAACTAGAAGGGATTTTAAAAATGGGAAAATACAAAATAGCGATCGTTAATTCAAGCAGTTTCGGAAAGATTTTTCATGATCAATTAGAACGTCTTGAAAAAATCGGTCAAGTCGAAGCATTTACAGTAGATGGAGAAATCGGCGGACGTGAATTAGCGGAGTTGTTGCAGGGCTACAATATCATTATTGCGAGTGTCACACCATTTTTTACGAAAGAATTTTTTGATCACAAAGATGAACTTATTTTAATTACAAGGCATGGCATTGGGTATAACAATATTGACATTGAAGCAGCAAGAGAGCATGACACCCTCGTCTCGATCATTCCCGCTTTGGTTGAAAGAGATGCAGTGGCGGAGAACAATATCACCAATTTATTAGCGTTGTTGAGAAAGACCGTGGAAGCAGATTCGAGTGTTAAAAATGATAGCTGGGAGGATCGTGCGAATTTCGTGGGTCGTACCTTGTTTAATAAAACAGTGGGTGTCATTGGTGTCGGCAATACTGGGAGCTGTGTCGTCGAAACCCTTCGAAATGGCTTCCGTTGCAATGTTTTAGCATATGATCCGTACAAGTCTGCTTTACACATCGAAAGCTATGGAGCGAAGAAAGTGGATTTGCCGCACTTGCTGAAGGAATCCGATATCATCTGTCTTTGCGCCAGCTTGAATGAGGACAATTACCACATGATCTCTACAAAAGAGATCGCTCAGATGAAAGACAATGTTTACCTCTCAAACAGCGCACGCGGTGCGTTATTAGATGAAGAAGCAATTGTCAGCGCTTTACGATCTGGGAAAATCGCTGGGGTCGCTACCGATGTGCTAGAAGAAGAGCCGGGCCGCAAGGATCATCCTTATCTCGCTTTTAGTAATGTCGTCATGACACCACATACCTCAGCCTATACGATGGAGTGTTTACAAGAAATGGGTGCGAAATGCCTTCGAGATGTCGAAGATGTTGTCGCAGGGAAAATTCCTGAACGCTCTGTTCAGGGAGAAAGAATAGGTGTGAGTTAAAAAGGAGGGTATGGATGTTAACGGATTTAAAGGTCAAGGTCGGTCCGCAATTTTATCGTTACCACGTTGGAGCGATTGACTTCGTACCAGAATTGCTAACGGAATTTTCTGCAAAAAATGTATTGATCGTCCATGGGGGGATCTCTTTTGAGAAGGCGAAACCTTTCTTGCGCTTCCTTAATGACTCCGCGTATCACTTCCGTTTTTTGCGGTACACAGGTGAATGCAGCTATTACGGAGCCGAACGAATCAGCAACGTAGTCAAAGAAGCGCAAATCGATTTCATTATTGGCGTGGGAGGCGGAAAGCTGACGGATTTGGTTGGCTATGCAGCACATACCCTAAATGTGAACTTTGGGGTGATCCCAACACTTGCTAGTAACTGTGCCCCTTGGACGCCGCTTTCTGTCATGTACAAGGAAAATGGAGAATCAGAAGGGAGAAGCGAACACTTTCTGCGACAGGCATCGTTCTTTATCACAGATCCCGAGCTGGTAGTAACTGCGCCTACGAAATATTTCATTGCCGGATTGGCAGATACGATCGCTAAATGGTACGAATCAGAAGCAATTTTGGCGCAGGAGCATCTTCTAAATGAGCCCTTTTTGCAGGTTGCTGGATACACGGCAAAACTTTGTAAAACAGCGATCATGAAGGATTCGTCCAAAGCCATCATGGATATGGAGGCGGGAGAGGCAACTGAAGAATTCATTCATTTATCGGAAATCGTTTTTGGTGTCGCGGGGCTAGTTGGCGGTTTAGGTGACAAGTATGCGAGAAACGCGATTGCCCATGCTATGCATGACGGCATGAGTAAATTTATTCCAGAAAGTCATGATTTCCTGCACGGAGAAAAAGTAGCCTACGGAATATTTTATCAATTGGCAGTCGAGAAAAAATGGGACCAAATCGATGAACTGATCCCTTTTTATCAGGAATTGCAGTTGCCGATGTCGTTAACACAAATGGGGCTTTTTCCAGCAGAAGAAGTGATCGATAAGATCGTGGCCTTTGTAGATTCAAAGGAAAAAGTTCACTTAGTGCCAATACCAATGACTAGTGAATTATTGAAGGAATCAGTCATAGAATTAGAAAATTATATCAATAAGAGTTAAAAGAAGGAGGATCATATGGATACTTTAAGTGTAATGCAGAGTCTGTTGATTGCTTTGTGGGTCGCTGCGGTAATGTCAAGATGGCTAGGAGGGGGCGCGACACTCACGCTACGTTTCTCCCCGTTGATGACTGGACTGGTTGTCGGTATCATCATGGGAAATGTCGCTCAGGCGATGATCGTTACGGCTGCTTTGCAAATGATTTATATGGGTGTGTTCTCGCCAGGAGGCTCCATGCCAGCGGAACCTTCGATTGCTGCGGCAATTGCAGTTCCCGTCGCTTTGTTGGGAAACTTGAAACCGGAAGCTGCGATCGCAGTGGCCGTACCGGTTGGATTATTAGGAAGTTATTTGTACCAATTCCGTTTCTTTATCAACACATTCTTAGGGAAATACACGGATAAAGCAGTGGAAGATTTGAACGCCAAAGCAATGAAGCGGTCGATCATCCTTTATCCGACGATTGCGTCATTCTTGCTTTTCGTACCACTAGTATTTATTGCTCTTTACTTAGGAGCACCGATCATTGCTGATGTCATCAATGCATTGGAAGGAACAGTTGTCATTCATATTCTTGAAGTAGTTGGGGGCGGATTAGCTGCAATAGGAATCGCCACAACCGTTTATGTTATTGGTCGGAAAGATTATATGGTCTTTTTCTTCCTTGCTTACTTCATGAGTGTAGTGTTCAAGTCACTTGAGATCACGATGGTTACTTACGCAATCTTCGGTATTCTGATCGCGTTGATCTTCGTTCAATCGCAAAAAGGCAAGGGAATCGCGCCAGCAGCGGATGCTGGTGGACAAAGTTCCTCTGCGACCTTTGACGATGACGACGACTATGATGATGGATTCTAATTAGGAGGAAAAGACGATGACTGAAGTATCTACAAATAAAAGTTTAGCACCAGAAGAAATCACCAGTAAAGACGTTACAAAAGCTTACTTGAGATGGCATTTTGCCAATGAGATCCCGCATTCATTCGAACGTTATTTGGCGCCTTCGCTGCTTTATGCGATGATGCCGATCTTAAAAAAGTTGTATAAAGACGATGATGCATTAAAAACAGCGTACAAACGCCAATTGCTCTTCTTTAATACGCAGCTAAGCTGGGGTGGCGGGGTCATCACTGGCTTGATGTCTTCGATGGAGCAGCAACGGGCACAAGAGGAATATGAGAATAAAGAAATTTTGATGCAAGATGATTTGATGTACAACACGAAGGCAGGGTTGATGGGGGCGTTAGCCGGGATCGGGGATGCGATCGATTCAGGGACGGTCCAATATATCTTCATCGCCATCGCCGTTCCTTGGGCACAACAAGGAAGTGCGCTAGGTGCGTTGTTCCCATTTATTTGCTTCGCACTTTACCAAGCCGCACTGGGCGTATTCTTTGCTAGACAGTCCTTCACTATGGGGCGTAATGCGACAGGCTTGATGCAAAGTACAGGTGTCCAAACAGCGATCGAAGCACTTTCGGTACTGGGTCTGTTCATGATGGGGATTCTTGCCGGGAACTACGTAAAAGTCGAGTCCACATTGAAATTTGCCATCTCTGGACGGAAATTCGTTATTCAAGAGATTCTTGATCAGATCGTTCCGGGCATCTTGCCTTTAGTTGTCGTGATGGGGGTGTACTGGTTCTATACGAAGAAGGGTCTGAAAGTAACACAAGCATTGCTTTGGCTGACCTTGATCTTGATCATTTTAGCTGGAATCGGAATCTTATAAATAGAAAAAGGATGTGTATGAAATGGGCGTAGTGAATTTAGCTCGAGTAGACGAACGATTGATCCATGGACAAGTAATGATGACTTTATCACAAAAAAGTGGGGTCAATTCAATTTTTGTTGTAGATGAAGTGGTAGCGAAAGACAAATTTATGCGGGATCTTTACAAGAATGCCGGCAGTCGGACAGGTCAGAAAACGATTGTGATCACACCGGAAAAAGCGAAGTTTTATTGGGATGAATTTACTTTTAAAGAATACAACTGTATTTTGATCACCAAGACAGTCAGTGTCATTTATGATCTGGTAAAGCATGGTGTACCGATGAAAGAGTTGAACATTGGCGGGATCGCTCAAAAAGATCCTGAGAAGGATTTGTTGGTCACAAAATCAGTGTACTTAAACAAAGAGGACGCAGAACGCTTAAAGGACATGAATGAAAATTACGGTGTGGAAGATATCTATTTCCAAGCGACACCTTCTGCACCTAAATCAAGCTTGAAGGATGTCTTGAAACAATTCGGATTATAGAGAAAATGAAAGACAGGAGAGAGTAAACATGGAGCAAACAGAGATCTTCAACGATTGGCTATTTCGATACCAATATGTTTATCGGTTACGTCGAACAGAGAAAAGCAAAAAAAGATTTCTTAGCGCTTTAGTCACGGATATCGCAAAGATGCGCGAAGATATTCGAGTGATCGAGTACGATCAGCAAAAGAAATACGCATCTCGGAACGTCTATGTCGGCGATGTCGAAAAGGCAGAACGTGTGATCTGTACATTCTATGATACTCCTCCTGAGAGCTTTGGCTCCTACCAGTTGTTTGATCGTAAGGACCAAGCGAAAAAGACGACGACCTACATTTTAGTGAGCACGATTTTGGCAATTCTTTTAGGGATCATAGGCACGCTGGTCTACATGGGGCTGTCGCCTCATTCCTTTCAATTGAATTCACTCGGCACACTGATAATAGTGGCTGCTTACGGCGCTTATTTTGTTCTCTTAGGAAAAGTCACGAAAGGATTGTCTAAGCGGAAAACATTGGTTCGCAACACCTCGTCGATTTTAGCGATGTTGAAGATGATCGCCGATGAGCGACAAGAAAAAGTCGCCTATGCCTTTTTAGATGAAGGCAGCTACGGCAGCAAAGGATTAGACGAATTACAAAAGCAGGTCAGTCGTCAGTGTCAGATTTATTACTTAGACAGCGTAGGGGCTTCAGCCCCGTTACATTTGATCGGTGAGACACCCAGTAGCAAAAAAGCAATAGAAGACATTGATTATCAGGCGGCAAATCAAAAAGTAAGCTATCTTTTCAGTGCACGAAGAGATGAAGACAAGGCGGCTTTTTACTTAGATGCCGCAGATTTAAAAGAGAAAAAGCTGAATATGAAAAATATTACTGCTGTAACAAGTTTGTTTCAGTGAGAGAAATGGAGGAAATTATGCTAGGAATCGTAATCGCCACACATGGCACCTTAAGTGATGGCTTAAAAGATGCTGCGGAAGTGATCATTGGGACTACGAACAACATCGCGACCGTGAATTTGAATCCCGGGGACGATGTTCAGGAATTAGGCGGAAAAATCGAGGCGGCTATAAAGGAAGTTGATAACGGCGAAGGAGTCGTTGTCTTAACGGACTTAGTAAGCGCCAGCCCGTACAATCAGTCAGTCTTGATCACCAACGAATTAGAGGCTGCGCTTCAAGCGAACGTTTATGTCATCGGCGGCGTTAATTTACCGATGCTGCTTGAAACGATCAATCATCAAATTCTAAGTACACCTATAGAAGAAGCTGCGCCAGCAGTGATGGCACAAGGGACAGACAGCTTGGCTATTTGGCATATCTCATCAGTGGAAGAAACAGACGAAGAAGACGACTTTTAATTAGGATAGGGGACTAAAACTTATGAAATGGGGCTTTAGATGGTATGGAGAGAAAGGCGACTCCATTCCTTTAAATCATGTAAGGCAGATTCCCGGTATCAATGGTGTCGTTGGCACATTGTTGAATAAGATGCCCGGAGATGTATGGGAAGTTGCAGAAATTCAGGAACTGAAAGAATCGATTGAAAAAGAAGAATTGGCGTTGCTAGGCATTGAAAGTGTCGCGATCCATGATGCGATCAAGGCCGGCACCGATGAACGGGACCATTACATTGATAACTACATTCGAACGATCCGAAACCTTTCTGAGTGTGGGGTGGATTTGATTTGCTACAGCTTCAAACCGATTTTCGGCTGGGCAAAAACAACCCTTAATTATGAAAATGAAGATGGCAGCTTGGCTTTGCTCTATGATCAAGAGGTTGTAGACAATATGGAACCGGGAGATATGTACAAGCTGATCAGCAGCCAGTCAAAAGGCTTCCAGCTTTCCGGTTGGGAAGAAGAACGTTTGAACAAATTTAATTCATTAGTTGAGATGTATGAGGGCGTGACGGAAGAGGATCTATTCGAGAATTTGAAGTATTTCCTTGAAAAAATCATTCCTGTCTGTGAAGAGGCAGACGTGAGAATGGGGATTCATCCGGATGATCCGCCATGGGAAATTTTCGGGTTCCCACGTATTACGAAAAATTTAGCTGATCTAAAACGAATCATCAGCATGGTGGATTCTCCTTACAATGGCATTACGTTGTGTACGGGTGCCCTAGGTGCAGATCCTGAAAACGACATGGTGAAGATCGTTCACGAAATCGGGGATCGAATCAACTTTGTTCATTTCCGCAACGTGGAATTTCTTGGTTACCGGAAGTTCAAAGAAACCGCCCATCCATCTGCGGAAGGGTCATTGGATATGTACGCGATCATGGAAGCGCTAATTGAAGTTGGTTTTGATGGCGTGATTCGCCCGGATCACGGACGGACGCTCTTTGGTGAAGTCGCACGTCCAGGATACGGACTATATGACCGAGCAATGGGGATCACGTATATGCAAGGACTGCACGAGGCGATCGTAAAAAGCAAAAGCTAGCAGTTGGATAGAAAGCGAGGAAAACATGTCAGTAACGATGAAGCATGAAGTGTATGAACAGTTGGTACAAACAAAGCTGTTGCCGCTCTATACCGCAACGAATCTTGAGTATTTAGATAAGGTGGAAGAGATTTTGTTGAAAAACGGAGTTCCGCTGATCGAAGTGACGTTTCGCAGCGACCGTGCGGCAGAAGCCATCAAGAAACTGTCAGAATCAGGAAAATTAACGGTAGGGGCAGGAACTGTCCGTACGTTGAAAGAAGCAAAAATCGCTGTGGAAAATGGTGCGAAGTTCGTGGTGTCTCCAGCAGTGGTACCTGAAGTGATCGAATTTTGTTTAGAGCAAGAAATTCCAGTTTTTCCAGGAACGGCAACACCGCGGGACATTCAAATTGCGGCAGATTATGGCCTTACAGTTGTGAAATTCTTCCCGGCGGATATTTACGGGGGACTGGATGCTATCAATGCATTAAGCGGCCCTTTCTACGATATGAAATTCTTGCCGACTGGCGGAATCACTAAAGACAACTTTGTTTCGTATTTGGATAATCCTCACGTGATCGGTGTAGGCGGCTCCTTCATTCTTTCGGAAAAGGTCATCATGGAAGACAATGGAGAGAAAATGGACCGAATCTTACAATCATTAGTAGAACAAATGTAAAAAGCATCAGGAGTGATCAAATGATCGGCTCCTGATGCTTTATTTTTTTTATTTTAGAGGTGCCCATTTCCAATCTTCTACTTCAACTAAGTCTTTTCCTTCTGAACGAATAAAGTCATGGTGCTTTTGCAGCGTGTCGTCCATTTGTTGTGAGAAGTTCTCAGCCTGTTCACCGTAAACGGCATTGGCACCATCTTGTGCTAAGTGGAAGCGATCCATTTCACTGAAGACGCGCATGTCAAATGGTGTTGTAATATCCCCATTTTCACGGTAGCCATGGATATGGATATTGTGATTGTGACGGTCAAAGAAGATGTCACGTACCATGCCTTCATAACCGTGGAAAGCAAAAATAATTGGTTTGTCGGTTGTAAAGATCGCATCAAATACATCGTCTGTCAGACCACGCGGATCAATATCTGGATGACGCAATTTCAAGATGTCTACAACATTGACAAAGCGAATTTTTAATTCTGGAAATTGTTTGTTCAAAATAGAGACAGCAGCTAATGATTCTAAGTTAGGTTCTGTACCAGCTGCGGCGATGACTAAATCAGGTTCTGCCCCGTTGTCAGTACTTGCCCAATCAATGACTTTAAGTCCTTTTTCCACCAACTCTTCGGCTTCATCCGCAGAATAAAATTGCGGACGTGGATGTTTGCTTGAGACGATCAAATTGATCACTTGCTTGTCTTGCATCGCTTTGTCCATTACCGCCATTAAGCTGTTGGCATCAGCGGGCAAATATTCACGAATAAATTCAGGTTTTTTCTCAGCTAAATGAGTCAATACACCAGGATCTTGATGGGTGTAGCCGTTATGGTCTTGTTGGAAGACCGTCGAAGTCGCGATCAAGTTCAATGCGGGGTATTCTTTACGCCAAGAATGTGCGCTGGCTTTACGCATCCATTTGAAGTGCTGTGTCAGCATAGAATCTACGACACGCAAGAAAGATTCGTAGCTGGCGAAGAATCCGTGACGACCAGTCAGTACATAGCCTTCCAAGAAACCTTCTGCTTGATGTTCCGATAACTGGCCATCGATTACACGACCCACTGAGGATTGCCATTCATCCGTACTGTTTTTTGGTTCTAACCATTGGCGATTCGTAACATCGAAAACTTTGTTCAAGCGGTTTGATTTTGTTTCATCAGGACCAAAAATACGGAAGTTTGTTGGGTTTTCTGTGATCATATCCCGTGCTTGTTCGCCGAAGACGATCATATCTTGTGCAGTCACTGCACCTGGAACAGTCGTATCGATCGCATGCTGTTTCCAATCAGGCATCACCATTGGTTTAGGATCGATTCCGCCATTCGTGATTGGATTTGTTGCCATACGCTTGTCGCCTTTAGGAGAGAGCGCTCGGATGTCAGCCACAATTTTTCCGTTTTCGTCGAATAATTCTTCTGGACGGTACGATTTTAACCAATCCACCAATTTATCCGCATGCTCCATATCTTCAGAACTTACAGGGATCGGTACTTGGTGCGCACGGAAAGTGCCGGCCAATTGTTCTCCGTTCCAAATTTCTGGACCAGTCCAGCCCTTAGGGGTTCTAAAGATGATCACTGGCCAATGAGGCATTTCAGCATCTTCCGCATTTCCCTTACGCGCTTCAGATTGGATCGATTTGATTTCTTCAATGACTTCATCAAGTACATTTGCCATGATCGGATGCACTTTTTCAGGGTCCGTACCTTCTACAAAGTAAGGTTTCCAGCCCAGGCCTTCAAAATATTTTGCCAAATCTTCATCACTTTTACGTGAAAGGATCGTTGGATTCGAGATTTTTCCGCCATTCAAGTAAAGGATCGGTAATACCGCTCCGTCATTGACCGGGTTGATAAAGACATTTGAGAACCAGCCGCTAGATAGAGGGCCAGTTTCCGCTTCGCCATCTCCAACCACAGTTGCTGCGATAACATCAGGATTGTCTAAAATGGCCCCCGTCGCATGAGAAAGGGAATACCCTAATTCGCCGCCTTCGTGAATGGAACCGGGTGTTTCTGGTGCTGCGTGAGAAGCAATACCGCCAGGGAAGGAGAACATTTTGAATAGTTTTTTCATCCCTTCAGCGTCTTCAGTGATTTCAGGATATATTTCTGTGTAGCTGCCATCGATATAAGAGTTTGAGACCATCACTTGTCCGCCATGACCAGGCCCTTCAATGTAAAACATATTCAAATCATATTTATTAATCACACGGTTTAAATGTGCATAAACGAAATTTTGTCCAGCGATAGTTCCCCAGTGACCGATCGGGTGGGTTTTAACGTCTTCCTTTTTTATCGGTTGCTTTAATAAGGGGTTGTCCTTTAAATACATTTGAGCGACGGAGATATAGTTGGCCGCGCGCCACCATGCATCGACTTTATTCAGGTACTCTTGAGAATCTAAGTTGTTTGACATAGATAAAACTCCTTTTTAAGTATAAAATACTTTAATGTTTACACACACAATATACCCGTATTCAAATCGCTTGTAAACCTTTTTTTGGTATTTTTTACATTAATTATTTATTATCACAAATTAACATAACGGGAGGGATAAAAGAAAAGCTTTTGTGATATATTAAACAAACTTTTTAATAACAATTCCTCATACTGAAAAAAATCGCTTATTATTTTGTTAAGAAAGAGAAACAAACGTTCATTAATGAAGAGGAATTAGAGGCACCGTGTAAAAAAAGGAGAAGAGGTAAATTGACAGACATTCATAAATACGCCACATTTTTTTCTTACTTTGCATCAAAAAGCTCATAGCTTTTTCAAATCTTTGACGTAAGATAAACGTAACCCTAAAGTAATTCTTTTCCCCTGTGAAAGCAGGAACCCCCAAAAATAAAGCTGGTGCGTAAGCACCAGCTTTATTTTGTATATACCCATACGTTTGCGAGTTGCGGCAAAAGGGAATCAAGTGAATATTTTTGCATGTAGTGATTTTTTTCCGGGCTGTCATTCGGGTCATAAACGATAAGCTGATCACTCTGGACATCCTTTTTGATCACCATGATGTGCCCGACTTCTGTAAACTCACCAGGGGTGACAGATACCACCAATGGCTGGTTCTGATTCAAATACTGCTGGATCTTTCCTTGATCCTTCCCAAGGTTCTGAACAGTCAGACCGTAATGTTCAGCAAAAGCAGGGAATATAGACCATGCAGTTCCTTGTCCATTCTCATAATAGCGATCACCGCTCCATTGCAGAATTTCTGTTGGATAGACTGTTCGCTTTTCTTGAAAGGAAAGAATCATGGCTAAAGAAGTGATCGCGCAGCCATTTGTGGCTAAATCATTCCTATCAGAACCGCTGCCATATGCTTTTCCGGACCATCGCGGATCTGTCTGTAAAATCAATGAAAAATCCTGACCATGTTCTTGCAGGTATTGATTGGCAGAAGCAGAAAAATTCTGCTGACTATTTGCTTTATTGCTAAATGGAAAAAATTTCAACGAGAGGGCGCCTAAACTTGCGCACACTAAAACGATGCCTAATAAAATAGAAAAGGGACGAGATCGTCTTTTCATAAAAAACACCTCCACTCCTATAGTAAAACAAAAAAGGAGAGAGGTGCCATCGGGCAAAAGTTGTACTTATTCAAATTCTTCTAATTCCAAGCTGAGTTCTTCCCAGCTTGCGAGCTGCTCTTCTTGAAATGCTTTAGCAGTTTCCAATTCATTCGTCAATTCTAATAATTGAACATGATCATTCAAAATATCCGGATGACTCATTTGTGTTTCAAGTGCATCAATTTTTTCATCTAAAGACGAGAGGCTTTCCTCGATCGACTCGATTTTACGACGTAAGCTGCGAATCAGCTTTTGCTGTTCTTTGTCCTGATGAAATTTCTTTTTAGGCACTTCGACAGGGTCATTTTCTTTCGCTTGCAATTCAGCAATTTCTTCTTCTTCTCTTTTTTTCTCTAAATAATAGTCATAATCACCAAGGTATAATTTGCTGCCCTCTGGAGATAATTCAATCACTTTGTTTGCGATGCGATTGATAAAATAACGGTCATGAGAAACAAAGAGCAGGGTGCCCTGATAATCGATCAGCGCGTTTTCTAACACTTCTTTGTTGTCGATGTCCAAATGGTTGGTAGGTTCATCCAGTATCAAAAAGTTTTCTCTGTTCATTGATAGTTTTGCTAAAGCCACACGAGCTTTTTCTCCACCACTCAGTAGCGGAATTGTTTTTTCGACATCCTCACCACTAAATAGGAAACCACCTAAAACACTTCGAATCTCTTTTTCGGGGGTCGTCGGATGTTCATCCCAAAGCTCAGCTAAAATCGTTTTATTTCCATGGAGATCCGCCTGCCCTTGATCGTAATATCCGATCGTCACATTGGTCCCAAAATGGGGAGTCCCTTTGATGAAGGGCAACTGACCGATCAAGGATTTTAATAACGTAGATTTTCCGATCCCGTTTGGTCCGACAAGGGCGATGGCATCCTCACGACGAATATCTAGATCCACTGGCTCGGACAACGTATCCTCATAGCCGATTGCAGCTTCTTCAACTTGCAGGACCACGTTGCCTGAAATTTTATCAATATCGAACATGAATCTTGCTGATTTTTCCTTGCCATCCGGCCGGTCTAGCCGATCCATTTTCTCTAATGTTTTGCGGCGGCTTTGAGCGCGTTTTGTCGTTGAAGCGCGGACTAAATTGCGGGCGACGAAATCTTCAAGCTTTCCGATTTCTTCCTGTTGTTTTTCATACGCCTTCCAGTCACTAGCAAGCTGCGCGGCTTTTAAGTCTAAATAACGAGAGTAATTTCCTTTATAATGGCGAATTTTATGGCGAGAAATTTCATAAATCTCGTTTACGACGCGATCCAAAAAATAACGGTCGTGAGAGACAATTAAAAGAGCTCCCGCATAGCCTTGTAAATAATCTTCCAGCCAGGCCAGTGTTTCGATGTCTAAGTGGTTGGTGGGTTCATCAAGAATCAAGATGTCTGGTTTTACTAACAGCATACGAGCCAAAGCAAGACGCGTTTTTTGACCACCCGAAAGAGTGCTGATTTCTTTATCGTAAAAACTGTCATCGAATTTAAACCCGTGAAGGACGCTTCGAATCTCATTTTCATAGCCGTACCCGTTCTGTTCATTGAAATCATGCTGCAGTTGATCGTATTCCTTCAATAAAGAAGCGTAGCGAGCCTCAGTTTCTGGGGTATCACCGATAGCGATTTCGACTTCCCGCATTCGTGCTTCCATTTGACGGACTTTTTCAAAAGCCTTCAGCATTTCGTTCCAGATCGTTTCTGTTGAGTCCAACCCCGTATCTTGGGCGAGGTAGCCCAGCGTGGCTTGTTTATTTTTGATGACTTGCCCCGCATCGGGTGCTTCGATACTGGCGATAATTTTTAGTAGTGTCGATTTGCCCGCACCGTTTCGTCCAACGAGACCGATCCGTGCTTTGCTGGCGACTTCAAGATGGATATTTTCAAATAGCGTGTCTGCGCCAAAATAGCGAGCAATTTGATTTGCTTGTAATAAAATCATTGGATATCTTCCTTAAATTTATTTTTCCGAATGGATTAAGTCTATCATATTTTCGCAGACCTTGCGATTGGAAGCGGTCATTTCAGTTAATCGTGATTTTTTCACAAAATTTCGAGCAAGTGCGTTGCATTTTCACTAAGATTCTTGCTATTATAGTGCAGTACTCAACATTTACGAAAATTTTTGATAGAGGAGAGTTATTGTGAAAGAACATTCAATTCCAAAAGCGACTGTTAAACGATTGCCGTTATATTATCGGTATTTGCGTATTTTAAATAATGCTGGAAAAACAAAAGTATCATCTACAGAACTAAGCGAGGCGATCCAGGTCGATAGCGCAACGATTCGTCGGGACTTTTCTTACTTTGGTGAATTAGGGAAACGCGGATATGGATACGATGTCGAAGATTTGATGCATTTCTTCGGTAAAATCTTAAATGACGACCAATTGACCAACGTCGCATTAGTCGGTGTCGGTAATTTGGGAAGCGCGTTGTTAAAATTCAAGTTCCATCAAAGCAACAGCATCCGTGTAAGCTGCGCCTTCGATGTTAAAGAAGATATCGTGGGACGTATCGTTGATGGCATCCCTGTGTACCCATTAGACAGCATGGTCGAACAGATCAAATTGCAACAAATCGAAATCGCTATTCTGACTTTACCAGCACAACAAGCGCAACAAGTGGTGGATCAATTAGCGGCAGCTGGAATCAAAGGAATCTTAAACTTTACAGCCGCTCGTCTTACTGCACCAGAGGATGTTATTATCCAAAGTGTGGATCTGACCAATGAATTGCAAACCTTGATTTATTTCTTGCACCACAACAATAACGACAAATAAAAAAAACTGAGCCTGTGCTCAGTTTTTTTGCTGTCTAGCTTATAGAGGTGTTGAAACTCAAATGTTTCGCTTACTGCTCACCGAATAGCGTTTGATAGTCCGTGGTTTCCGAATCTTTTGGCAATTGCTGCAATAACTCGTTTAAAGTGGTGAAATCAATAAAACGGGATTGACGCGCAATTTCTTTTCCGTCGTGGTAGACTAAAACGGCAGGGACAGTCAGAACTTCAAAAAAGCCTGCCAATTCTGGTTCGTGCAGAATGTCTAAATGATGAAAAGGAATAGATGCCTCTTCGGCAAGCTTTCTTACTTTCGGTTCATCTACATGACAGATGCTGCAAGTTTCAGAAGAGATGAACACGACATTATTTGCTTCATTAGATAAAGACTCTTGAACCATGCTCAATTTTTCCATGGCAAACATCCTTTCCTGAAAAATACTTACTATCTGTAAGATAATCAGAATTGGTCAAATTGTCAATTTAGTTGTTTGAGAAAAATAGTTGTTTGATTTCATAAAAAGCGTTATACTCTCTAATGTACTGCGGGTGTAGTTTAGTGGTAAAACAGAAGCTTCCCAAGCTTCCGTCGCGAGTTCGATTCTCGTCACCCGCTTTTTGAAGCATCGTGGACTTGATTGTGATCAGTCACGGTGCTTTTGGTATTTTTTACTTTTCTTTTGACGGACTCTTGCTATTCAATCTGTGCTTGATGTATGCTAAAGGTGATGTGGGAGGGTTCTCCCACTCAGGGGTATTTATCCTTATTAAACCAACGTTTGTGGCTGAGCGTTGGTTTTTTTATATTTTTTTTAAAGCGAATTCTGCATGGATGATTAGTTGTGATTTTAACTGGTAAACGAAGAAAACTCGTTTAATGAAGGCTTTTTTATGGGGATTCATAAAAATCTTTTCCTTGAATGCTGTAGCGTTCTTAGGTGGACAAGACGATATTGGTGACTAAACTCTAAAAATGGTATCGGTAAGAGACACGAAAAAATCCCCCGATATGGAGGATTACGTGGTGATTCCAAAAAAGCTTAATACAAACAGTAGAAGAGCGGGAAACATCGAGTTCATGGTGTTTAACATCCAGTGAACCATAATAGATCCCCAGATATTTTTAGTAAATAAATAGATCAAGCCTAAGTAAACACCCAATACCATATAGGGAATCATGGCATAGACATTCCCGTTAAAATTGTTCCAATGAACCAGCCCGAATAAGATTCCTTGAACAAAAAGCATGACGATCCGTAAAAATCCATTGGAAAACTTTCCTAGCAATAAATAGCGAAACGTCAATTCTTCAGCAAAGGGAGCAATAAAGGGTGAGACAGCGGCCAAGACGGCCCATCCAGCGCTTAGTGTTTGCCCAGAAGTGTTCTCTGAACTGCGAAGCTGAAGAAGTTCACTAGGGATCATTCTGCGTACGAAACTAAGTATAAAGAAAGCGATCGCGACTAAGACGATACTCAACAGCAATTTAAGAAAAAGTCTATGACGATATAGTTGCCACTGTTCCTTTAGAAAATCATGAAATAAGTAAATCATAATCAGAAAACCTGCTAGAAATAAACCAGTTGAACTTAACAAAGAAATTTTTGGGTCCTTATCAAGATGAAGGAGCGGAAAAAGGTAGTCGCCTATCAATAATTCCAAAGGGATTATCAGAAGCCCCCACCATTGTTTTTTTGTTGCTTCCATATCGTTACCTCTCTTTCTTGCATAAGTGTAAAAAAATAGGCAAGAAGTGTAAAGCAATATGAACGAAAGAAAAATTTCTTTTGGTAACTTTTTGGTATAATCAAAGGAAGCTAATAAAAAGGGGTTGAGAGAGTGTGGATTATCAGATGCAAAAGACCATGGGAAAATGTTTTCGCAGCAAGGGAACAAGTGTTATTGGAACAATCCGAATTCTAGGCAGTTGGTATGATTTTAAAGTAGTAAACGGGCCACCAGAGATAGGCGACATGTTGGAGGTCATTGATTTTACCAGTCGTGAATTGCTTGTTGTCATCAATAATAATTTAGAAGAAAGTGATGTGAATTATCTTGTTCATCGTTAATATTATCTTATTTATAATCATAGCTGTCGTCGTTTTGTTTATCATTAGTCAGTTGGTAGTCATTGTTCAGCAAGGGGAAGTCAAGGTCGTAGAAAGCTTTGGGAAGTATGTAAAAACAATCGACCCGGGACTGCATTTTCTGATCCCTATTTTATATGTTGTGCGCCGTCGTGTGTCATTAAAGCAAACGCCTATTCAGATCGAACCGCAAAGCGTGATTACTCGAGACAATGTAATCGTAGAGATCGATGAAGCGATAAAATATCACGTGACAGATGCACGGGCTTTTGTGTATGATAATGAAGATTCTGTCACGTCTATGATCCAAGATTGCCAATCCAATTTACGAGGCATCATTGGTAAAATGGAACTGAACGAGGTATTAAACGGCACAGAAGAAATCAATGTTAATCTTTACGAGAGTGTGAAGGACATTACGGCCGGTTATGGCTTGTCCATAGATCGGATCAATATCGGAGAGATTTCGGTTTCCAACGAGATCATCAATTCGATGAATAAGTTAATTACTGCTAGTCGAGACAAAGAATCCTTGATCACCATTTCGGAAGGGAAAAAACAGTCTGTGATTTTAGAGTCTGAAGCAAAATCCTCTGAAATGCAGATCGATGCAGAAGCTCGAGCAAGACAAACCAAAATCGATGCAGATGCCCGCGCCGAACGGACGAAAATCGATGCAGCAGCAGAGGCGGAACGGATTGAAAAGATCACCGAAGCGGAAACTTCTCGAATCAGAGAAATCAATAAAGCCATTGCTGAAAGTAATTTGACGGATGAAATGATTGCCTACTTGGGGATCGAAGCCTTCAAGCACGTGGTTGAAAACAATGGCAATACTGTTATTATGCCAAGTAATTTAACCGAACTCGGCAATGTACCGGCAATCAAGAAAATTTGGAAACAAACGAACTAAAGAGATTCGTGTGATGGGAGACACTAATAGTAGAAAGTAGGAGTTGAGAACCATCGCAGCAAAGAAGCAAGCACCAAAAATTATTTCCGCAATCGTCATTGCGTTAGCCGGGATATATGGACTTTATTCCCAGATAGCACCGGAAAGCCAATCAGGAAATTCAAACAAGGAAGTCGTTATAAGTCAATTATCAGAGATTCCTGAGTATGACGGTGAGCATCAAACAATTGAGATAAATCATAACCAACCGGATTTTTCTAAAAAGGATCTTTCTCTTGAGCAGCGTACTTGGACAAGCTTTTCTGATCTCGACGCGTTGAATCGAGTTGGCGTTGCAAATGCGATGTTAGGAAAAGAATTGATGCCCCACCAAGAACGGGAACGCTTATTTGTCAAACCGACCGGCTGGCATCAAAAGTTTTACAACGATGAGCCATTGTATAATCGAGCCCATTTGATCGCCTATCAATTTTCAGGAGAAAATAACAATCTTAAAAACTTGATGACGGGAACAGCTTCACTGAATGACCCTGGGATGAACGATCACGAAAAGGAAATCGGAAATTATATACGTAAAACCAATCACCATGTCCGTTATCGGGTGACGCCTTATTTCAAAGGGGAAGAATTGGTTGCGCGAGGCATTCAAATGGAGGCGGAAAGTATCGAAGATGATCAAATTTCTTTTAACCTTTTTGTTTATAATGTGCAAGAAGGCATTACGATTGATTATCAAACAGGCTATTCGCAAAAGGAGTAAAGAAATCACCCAAATTTGGGTGATTTTTTATTAGAAAAAGTCGTTATCCTATTGTTATTATGAGAAATTTACTTGAGAATAAAGAAGAAGCTAAAGGAGAGGGTTACGAACAATGGAAGAGTACCAACGGGAACGTTATCTGGCTGCAGCAATGACGCTTAGTAAAAAATTAGCGCGCCGACAATTTCAACCAATCATTTGTCGAAATTTAGAGGAGGCAACAGATCATGCGTTAGATATGATTGATCCGAACAAGACAGTAGGGCTTGGCGGCTCTATTACAGTGGAACAATCTGGGATAATTGAAAGGTTGTATCAGCGAGATCAGAAAATGATTGATCGCGAACAAACGAATTCGGTGGAGGCGCGGCATCAGGTGATGAAGCAAGCGTTGACTGCTGATTATTTTTTGACTAGTATCAACGGGATCTCTGAAGAGGGAGAATT
The DNA here is from genome assembly GCF_002174375.1 of Enterococcus sp. 12F9_DIV0723. Taxonomy (NCBI): domain Bacteria; kingdom Bacillati; phylum Bacillota; class Bacilli; order Lactobacillales; family Enterococcaceae; genus Enterococcus; species Enterococcus sp. 12F9_DIV0723. The sequence goes on from NZ_NIBK01000001.1 coordinate 1,165,369, forward strand.
GGTAAACATCGATAGTGTTGGCAACAGGGTAGCTGCGTTAACGTATGGACCAGATAAAGTAATCGCATTTATCAGTATGAGAAAAGTGTATGGGAATCTTGAGACTACCTTAGAAATGGTTCGCAAAAACACGGCGCCATTGAATGCCCACCGTTTAGGGTTAGAAAAGACACCTTGTATAAAGAAAGGTACCTGCGGAGACTGTCTGAACACAGAATGCATTTGCAATACGATCGCGATTACTCGCCGCTCGATGGAGAAAGACCGTATCCTTTTATTTTTGATCCTTGAAGATGTTGGGTTATAGGAGAGTATTTTATAGAGAACACAAAAAAAACCGAGGAATTTTCCTCGGTTTTCTGTGTTTAGCTTAAAGAACTGCTGTTTTCCATTACTTCATCGATCAAACCGTAAGCTTTTGCTTCGTCGGCAGACATGAAGTTATCACGATCTGTGTCACGTTCAATGACTTCGATCGGTTGACCAGTACGTTCAGACAAAATGTTGTTTAAACGTTCGCGGGTCTTCAAAATGTGGCGAGCAGCGATTTCAATCTCTGTTGCTTGTCCTTGCGCACCACCAAGAGGTTGGTGGATCATGATCTCAGCGTTTGGCAATGCAAAGCGTTTGCCTTTCGCGCCAGCGGTCAACAGGAAGCTTCCCATAGAAGCAGCCATACCAAGTACAATGGTTTGCACATCGGCTTTGACAAAATTCATTGTGTCAAAAATCGCTAAACCGGCAGATACGCTACCACCTGGTGAATTGATGTAAAGATAAATATCCTTTTCAGAGTCTTGGGCATCCAAGAAAAGTAATTGGGCGATAATAGTGTTCGCCATATCATCGTTCACTTCACCGCTTAACATAATGATGCGGTCTTTCAATAAACGAGAATAAATGTCGTAAGCACGTTCGCCACGAGATGATTGTTCAATGACTGTAGGGACTAAATTCATAGTGAATCCTCCTTAAAAATAGTGTTCGTAATTTAGTTTAGCACAAACGAGGTTGGATTGCTAAAACTTAAAGAAAGTATACAACGTTGGTCAGTTTTGGTCAAATGGAAGGCTTCGATTTTTAAGACGTATCAAACTATCCTAGAAACACGAAAATATGGTACTATTAATAACGAAAAGAACAAACTATTCATTCGTTAATTTTATTTTCATCGTGTATCCTTTAAAAAATGGTATATCACAAAAAAATGTTATAAATTAGACGAGCTTTTTTTATTTATATCTTTAAAAGCGATCGTCTCATTTTTTAAAATTTTCAAGGGGATCACATAGTGAACAGCGACGTGTTTTTAAAGAAATAGTCCTTAATAGGAACTGGGAGGGAACAAATGTGGAAATTGCATTAATCGGACTAATCGGTGTATTGATCGGGGCAGGCTTGACGGGGATCGCCGTCTACTTTGTTTTTAGATATATTGATTCGCGCCATATTCGTGAAAGAGAACTGGAACATCAGGTCAAAGAAATCGAAACAATCAACCTTTTAAACAAGAAAATCAATGAGGTTTTATCAAAGCGCAATGTGATGATGCAAGAATATGTATCCTTTAATTCATTTGATGATTGCTACATTACGATTGATGACTTTATCTACTTGAACTCATTCACAGCGCAAAATAATTTTTATTTGCCAAATTATTTAATTGAAGAATTCTTCAAAAATATTTCCCATCGAAAAGTTATTTTATCCCCTGAAGAAACGGTCAAAATCGGCGGCTATACTTATAAAGGCGGGCGCATTGTCATGGAGACCTTCTCTGAACAACTTTTAGAAATATTGAACGAGAAAAAACAAAAATTATCTCGGTCAACAAAACAACCATTACGCTATTTTAACGTACAATAATACATTCACGAATACTCGTGAGCAGACTTATATCAGGTTATTGAAAAATGATCGTTGACTACGGACGAGGTGACTATAGATGACAGTAATTATTGCTCATCGCGGGAGTGCTGGAACTCATCCAGAGAATACATTGCCTGCGTTTATGGAAGCAGTGCGAGCCGGTGCAGACGGGATCGAACTGGATGTTCAATTAACTGCGGATCAGCAGTTAGTCGTGATTCATGATGAGAGCGTTGATCGAACGACTGACGGAAAGGGCTTGATCCGTGAGTTGACATTAAAGGAAATAAAAAAACTAGATGCTGGAAGCTGGTTTGATGAAAAATACCAAGCAACGAAGATTTCGACCTTGCAGGAAGTCTTGAACCTATTGCTGCAAATGCGCTTTCGCGGTTTTTTGTGTATTGAGATCAAAACAAATAAATTCCATTATCCTGGGATCGAAGAAAAAATATCGGCGGTCATGACTAGTAAAGAGTGGCCATTTACGTATTGGTATGCAAGTTTCAATATTGATTCGCTGCACATCATGCATCAATTTGAACCGGATGCTCAATATGATCTGATTCAAAAAAATGACTTAGAAAAAAGCCAAATCGTTCTAGATACTGATTTTATTGAGGGCTTGCATCCTAGTTATGATTGGGTCAAACAGAATCCGGAAATCGCCAAAAACTATGAGAAAACCATCCGTCCGTGGACGCCAAATCTGTACGAGACGATGATGACTTGTTATGAAAAGAACCTCGCTGGAATCATCACTGATTTTCCGGAAAAAGCGATTCGTGCGAGAAGCAGGTATAAGCAATGAAAGTAATTGCAATCGTGGGACCGACAGCAGTTGGCAAGACGAGCTTGAGCATCGACCTTGCCAAACGGTTTAACGGAGAGATCATCAGCGGCGATTCCATGCAAGTCTACCGCGGCCTCGATATCGGGACTGCAAAAGTGACTTTAGAAGAACAGGCTGGCGTTTTGCACCATTTGATAGATGTGCGAGATATAGACCAAAGCTATTCTGCAGCCGACTTCCAACAGGCGGCTAGAGAAGTGATTCAAGAAATCACTGATCGAGGAAAAGTCCCCATTGTTGTCGGCGGAACAGGACTTTATATCCAATCGTTGTTATGGGACTACAAACTTGGAAGTGAAGGCGAACGAACGGACGAGTCATTAAGAGAAAAATACGAAGCGATCGCTGAAGCTGAAGGGAATGAAGCCCTGTGGAAGCTCCTGCAGGCGAAAGATCCATTGGCTGCGGAAAAAATCCATTACAATAATCGAAAAAAAATGATTCGAGCACTGGAAGTGTTTGAATTGACGGGCCATTCTATTTTAGAACCGAAAGAACAACCGAAAGAACTTTATGACAGCTTTTTGATCGGCTTGAACACGGAGCGTACGCGCTTGTATCGCCGAATCAATGAACGTGTGGATTTAATGGTGGAGCAAGGCGTGCTTGAAGAAGCAAGGCAACTAGCAAAGACTCCAGAAGTTCAGGCGGCACAGGGAATCGGCTATAAAGAATTCTTCCCCTATTTTTCAGGCGAGTGTTCATTGGACAGCGCGATCGAGGAAGTAAAATTACATTCACGAAGATATGCAAAACGTCAATTGACCTGGTTTCGAAATCGGATGTCGGTTCATTGGTATGATCTGGTTCAACATCCAGAAGCAATTGACGAGGTCGAAGCAGCTATAGAAAAATGGTTGTCTAGCGAGGAACAATAGAAGAAATCGACCGTTAAGAAGCAGAAAGAGTCTTTTTTTATTTTAAAAAATAAAGCAGCATTACTTAGGAGGAAACGAATTGTCAGAAAGAGTCATTTTAGTCGGCGTCGAAACAGATGAGACCAAGTATAACTTTTTGGAATCGATGCATGAGTTGGCTGGACTAACCAAAACGGCTCATGGCGAAATAGTTTTTTCATTGACCCAAAAACGTCCAAGAATCGATCGTCAAACGATCATCGGTAAAGGAAAAGTAGAAGAACTGGCACAATTGGTAGACGCCCATGAAGCAGAGCTGGTCATCTTCAACCATGCATTGACGCCGCGTCAAAGCCAAACCATCGAGGAGCGGGTTGGTGTTCCTGTGATTGATCGTATTCAGCTGATTTTAGATATTTTTGCCCAAAGAGCACGTTCTAAAGAAGGAAAGCTGCAAGTAGAATTGGCACAGTTAGAGTATTTATTGCCTCGACTGACTGGACAAGGGCAAAGCTTGTCGCGGCTCGGTGGTGGGATCGGGACACGTGGACCCGGGGAAACAAAACTAGAAACCGATCGCCGTCATATTCGTCGTCGGGTCTCTGCTATCAAAAAAGAAGTGAAGGAAGTCGAAGCGCATCGGGAACGAAGCCGGCAAAAACGGCAGCAATCCAGCGTTTTCCAGATGGGGTTGATTGGCTATACGAATGCCGGGAAATCGACTATTCTAAATCTGCTGACGAATGCAGATACGTATTCTGAGGATCAGCTGTTTGCGACGTTGGACCCTTTGACAAAGCGTTGGCATCTTCCTCAAGGAATGGAAACGACGATCACGGATACTGTTGGCTTTATTCAAGATTTGCCGACGCAATTAGTGGATGCGTTTCAGTCCACGCTGGAAGAAAGCCGCGGCATGGACTTGCTGCTCCATGTCGTTGATGCTAGTGCTGAGGACCGTCAGCAACAAGAAAAGACAGTAAATGACTTATTGAAGGATCTACACATGGAGACTATCCCTATGCTGACGATCTACAATAAAGCCGACCGTATTGATGAATTTACATTTACTCCGACCTTGTTTCCAAGTGTGTTGATTTCAGCAAAGACCAACAGAGGCAAGGAATTACTTGAGGATTCCATCAAGCAGGAGATCATGAATTTATTAGAGCCTTATATAGTAACGTTGAATGCGGATGAAGGCCAGGCATTAAGTGAAATGAAACGAGAGACCCTTGTCTTGAGTGAAACCTTTGATGAAGAAAACGAACACTATGTTGTCCGTGGGTTTGCTAAGAAAAATTCTCTCTGGATTAGGAGAATGGATGATGAATTGGACAACTGATCTAGCACCAGAGTTAGTTGAAAAAGTCGACCGAGTCGATCAAAAAATCGCTGGTCGATTGCAAGAAGTGCGGGAGGTCGCGTTATCAAATCAGGCGAAAGTCTTGGCCGCGTTTCGAGAGAATCATGTTTCGGAAAGCCATTTTTTACCTTCTACTGGGTATGGGAATGACGATCAGGGACGGGATGTTTTGGAAGCCGTGTACGCACAAACTTTTGGCGCGGAAGCTGCACTCGTACGCCCTCAAATCGTTTCTGGGACACACGCGATCGCCACCTCGTTATTTGGTGTGCTGCGTCCTGGGGATGATCTGCTTTATATTACCGGAACACCCTACGACACATTACTTGAAGTTATCGGCGTACAAGGCAATGGAATCGGGTCGTTTAAGGAATACAACATCGGTTACGACGAAGTTGACTTATTGGAAGACGGTGCTGTTGATTTTGAAGGGATCAAAGCGAAGATCACGGATAAAACAAAAGTGATTGCGATCCAGCGTTCACGAGGCTATGCCTCACGGCCCTCATTTACGATAAAAAAAATCAAAGAAATGTGTGATTTTGTCAAAACGATCGCGCCGAATGTCGTGATCTTTGTCGATAATTGTTATGGAGAGTTTGCTGAATTATTGGAACCGACACAAGTGGGTGCCGATTTGATGGCGGGGTCATTGATCAAAAATCCTGGTGGCGGAATCGCTAAAACAGGCGGCTATATCGCTGGGAAACAGGAATTGATCGAGCGTTGTGCCTATCGCTTAACAACACCAGGTGTAGGTGCTGAAGGCGGTGCGATGCTTGGCAGTGTCTTTGATATGTTACAGGGATTTTTCCTGGCACCTCATGTGGTGAGCCAAGCGATTCAAGGCGCTGTTTTTTCTGCCGCGTTATTGGAAGAATACGATTTGGCCTCCACCCCTAAGTGGGATCAGCCGCGTACGGATTTGATCCAACTGATCGATTTTCGGGATCGCGAAAAAATGATCCAGTTTTGCCAAGCGATTCAGAAATATTCGCCCATTGATGCCTATGTTGCCCCTATTCCTTCTTATATGGCAGGCTATGAGGATGACATCATTATGGCGGCGGGGACATTCATTCAAGGAGCGAGCATCGAATTGAGTGCAGATGGTCCTTTGCGTGAACCCTATTCGTTATATCTTCAAGGCGGTCTGACATTTGAACACGTCAAAGTTGCAGTAACGAACGCTGTGAATGAAGTCTACCATCAGTAAAAAGGAGCTCAACCTTGAGCTCTTTTTTTTAGGCCTGTTTTCTATCTAAAGCAGTTTCAGGAAAGGAAAGCTGCTGTTCGTGGTTGAATCTTACAAGATAGGTATGGGTCTCTTTGTTGTAATTTATGATGATCCCTAAATAGCCAGCCATCGGTTGGTCTTTTTTTATTTTAACGGTCTCACCGTTTTGGAAACGAGCCAAAGCGTTCACGTCCTTTTCTTTTTAATGAGTATACGATACTTTTATAAAACAGAAACCTTGATAATACAAGCTTTTCTCTCTAAATCCGAACGTTTTTAATTTCTATGTAAGAAAATCTAACATTATGCCTTGACGATTGGTTCGTCGGATGGTATCCTTTTTTCAACATCAAAATACAAGGAGGAGATGGTATGCGGGAAAAAGAATTGCGTCGTTCGCTTGCAGTTTTTCCAATTGGTACAGTTATGAAACTGACAGATTTGACCGCAAGGCAAATCCGGTACTATGAGGAGCAAGAATTGATTCATCCGGAACGAAGTGAAGGCAACCGTAGAATGTATTCTCTAAATGACATTGATGTGCTGCTTGAAATCAAGGATTATTTATCCGATGGGTTAAATATGGCGGGAATCAAGCGTGTCTATCAAATGCGCCAAGAAGAGGTCAAAGCGGCCAAAGAGAAACCACCATTGACTGATAAAGATGTTCGTCGTATTTTCTACGATGAGATGCTGACGCAAGGCGGTTTTCAACAACAAAATCCATACCAATCGCAAGGGCCTAAGCTGTAGCGGTTGTGGAATAAAAAAATGAAGTGCGAGGAAGGGATTAGATATTATGCCGAAAAAAGATCTAAGTAAAGAGGATATTAAACGAATTGTTGAAGAAGAGAACGTCCGATTTTTACGCTTGATGTTCACAGATATTATGGGGACGATCAAAAACGTTGAAGTACCTGTGAGCCAAATGGATAAAGTCCTAGATGATAAAATGATGTTCGACGGTTCATCTATCGAAGGCTTTGTTCGGATCGAAGAAAGCGATATGTACTTGTATCCAGATTTGTCTACTTGGATGATTTTCCCATGGGAAAGTGATCACGGCAAAGTGGGACGTTTGATTTGCGACATTTACAGTCCAGATGGCACGCCGTTTCCAGGGGACCCTCGCGGGAACTTGAAACGCATTTTAAAGGGAATGGATGAATTTGGTTTTACATCATTCAACTTAGGACCAGAACCAGAATTTTTCCTATTTAAAATGGATGAAAATGGCGATCCTACATTAGATTTGAACGACAAAGGCGGCTACTTCGATTTTGCACCGACTGACTTAGGTGAAAATTGCCGTCGCGATATCGTGTTAGAGCTTGAAAGCTTAGGGTTTGAAGTCGAAGCCTCTCACCATGAAGTTGCACCAGGACAACATGAAATCGACTTTAAATATGCCGATGCGATCGAAGCGTGTGATAACATCCAAACCTTCAAATTAGTAGTGAAAACAATTGCCCGCAAGCATGGTCTTCACGCGACCTTCATGCCGAAACCTTTATACGGCATCAATGGTTCTGGTATGCACTGCAACATGTCCTTATTCAATGAAGACGGCAATGTTTTCTATGACGAAGACGGCCCAATGAAATTAAGTAAAACTGCTTATCACTTCTTAGCAGGATTATTGAAACACGCGCGTGCATACACGGCAGTATGTAACCCGATCGTAAACTCTTACAAACGTTTAGTTCCCGGCTTTGAAGCCCCCGTATATGTAGCATGGAGCGGGCGCAACCGTTCGCCATTGATTCGTATCCCTGAATCTCGCGGCTTGTCTACTCGTTTAGAATTACGTTCAGTCGACCCTGCAGCTAATCCATATTTGACTATGGCTGTTCTGTTGGAAGCTGGTTTAGACGGAATCCGTAACGAATTAACACCGCCAGCAGCAGTTGACCGCAACATCTATGTGATGACGGAAGAAGAACGTAAAGAAGCAGAAATCTATGATTTGCCATCAACGATCCACAATGCAATCAAAGCATTGCGTGAAGATCAAATCATGGTGGATGCCCTTGGAAACCATATTTACACAAACTTCAATGAAGCAAAACGTATGGAATGGGCAGCCTTCCGTCAAACTGTTTCTGAGTGGGAACGCGATCAATATCTAGAGCTTTACTAATCCAAACTCGCAAGACCTTTGAGGACATCCTCAAGGGTCTTTTTTTGACCAAAAAATAACGATTTCAAAGAAAAATGACTGAATTTGATTGTTGCGGATTAAGAAAAAAGAAAGAAAAAAATAATTGCGTCCTTTTTATCCAACGCATGTTAAAGGAACATTGGAGGCAAGGTTCAGATGCTCGTTATAAGTTACTTCCAATAAATAATTTGGTGTTGACGTTTTCAAAAAATAGCAGTACCTTTTTCGTGAAGATATCTTACGAAAAGGAAAAATGGACAAAAAGGAGGTCGAGTGAAGGATGGAAGATTATGGGTTAGCGAGACAAAAGCTTTTCACCTTGCAGCGACGGACATTAGAAAAACGATTGCATGCGTTCTATTATCAGACTCATGATGAAAAGACAACGATTGAAATGCTGATTGCACTACAAGTGCGGGACGAACTGACTGGGGAAGCTTTTGATTTCTCTAGAATGTTGACAAGCGTGGTGTATCGCATCTTTTTACGGACACGAACAACAAAGATCATGCGTCGATTTTATTTATATTTTATTGATTATTTCAGCGGGAAAGATTGGCAATTACTAACGGCAAAATTATTTCCTGTGCTTACGTATAACGAAGAAGATCCAGAAGTGGTCAAAGCACAAATGTGTGATGAAGAAATTATTGGATGCGCAGAATCATGAGGGGTGCCTTCACAAGAAGAGACTAAAAAATACAAAGGAGGGGAAGGAAATGTTTACGACAACAACGATTACATTAGATGCTCTCTTTGCGAACAGTGAGGGGAAAAAACATCATTTTCGTATGAAGGGCTTTGATCCAAATAAGCCGGCTGAAAAAGTGAAGGCTGCACTAACGAAGCTGACCAAGCTGGATATTTTTGAAAAAGACGGCATCGGTCTATATAAAGAACTCCTAGAAGCAAAAATGATCCAACGGACAGATACGGTGCTGTTTAAAGAAGAAAGAAAAAAGGAACAAAAAACAGAGGAAAAAGATTTCTTTGCGCAGCTCTCCGAAATGGCAGCAGCAATGGGGTATACGATGGAGGAACCAGCCGATGTTTTGGAAACGCTCACACTCCCACAAGACTTGACGATCATTGAAGAGCAACCTGATCCGAGAACGTTGATCCAATTGATCGCACTGCCGGATGGGATCGATCCGACGACGTTGTCCGAGAAACAAAACTACCGAGTGGTGACCTCGTGTCTTCCTGCAAAGGCCACACTGAAGGAATGTTTCATCGATAGTGAAACAACACCAGCGAAATTATTGGTCGTCTCTTCATTGTCGGAGGAAGAGGAGGGAGTGCCGGATTCCGCCCATACGTTATCAGGTAGTAGTTTCTCTGAAGAAATGAAGGAAACGAAAGTAATGAAAGAAACAACTACAAAAGAACGAATAGATCCAGAAATCGATCCGCTGGAGCAGACAAAGGAACAAACGAATTGGGTAACCATGGCCTCTTTACCGATAAATGCGGCATTGGATGAGCTAGTCATTGATAATGCGCCAAAAACGCCTGTACGTTCAGAGGAGCATATGGAGAAGGAGCCTGTACCCTATTCTTGTGGGGCCACACCAAGAAAAATAGAGGGAGACTCTTTGCCGATTCAAGGTAAGCAAATCGTCAGTCGTACCCGTCATCGCCTGCTAAAGCGTATTCGGAAGCGAGAATAACGAATTTCTGATACTTGATCAAAAAACCAACGTTGGGATAAAAGAGAGTGTCGTTAGAAGGAAAAAGGGGAATGTGCTCACTCGTAGTGGGGTTATTTGTCATGGTGTTTTTTCAATATATTCCTAGTCAAAGTAGGCATTTATTTAGAGTGGGAAAACAATGCCGTTTCCTATTTTGAACAGTAAAAAGACATCGGAACGAAATCCGATGTCTTTTTGAGTGTTAATTCAAGAGTGCTAATCCAAAAGAAAGATAGGTCGCATAAGTGATCCATACAAGATACGGGACAAAACAAATCGCCGCGCCTTTAGAAATCCCTCGAAACTCTCGAATACTGAAAATGATTGAAAACCAAAGGAACAAGCTGATAAATGACGCGATCCAAAAATGAGAGCCGCCAAAAAATAAGATGCTCCATATGAAGTTGAGTGCGAGCTGCACTCCAAAAAGAATATACGAGCGCGTCTTTTTTTTTGGTTCTTTGCTGTCGATCACTAAAAATAAAGCTAAACCGATCAATGCATAGAGAACTGTCCAAATAATTCCCACGATATTTCCAGGTGGTGCCAGGAAGGGCTTGTTCAATTGTGCGTAGACTGCGGGAATATCTCCCGCAAAAAAACCGGACAATGATCCGATCAATTCAACTCCGATGATACATGCGAGTAGTTTAAAAAATCTATTTAACATAATAATCCTCCTTTGTCCTTTTTTTACGAATCATTCCTTCATAAAAGCTAGTACTATTTCAGTATAACGAGCATTCTATTTAAAAGAAAAAAAGATGCTTAAGAAAACTGACCTAAACAAAGCAAAAGCGTGTTATAATAATTCGGAAGATTTTCTAAAGCCAAGAGATTGGCAACTTGCAAAATTTGTAAGTTTTGTCTTCTTTTAGTAAAATATAATTGTTGATAATTCCAAGGAGAGGTGTGAGAAAATGGGATACACAGATGAAACAGTCCGTTTTGATTTTGATGACAATCGTAAGAAAGAGATCAGCGAGACATTAACGATCGTCTATAACGCGTTGGCTGAAAAAGGCTACAACCCGATTAACCAAATCGTCGGCTATTTATTATCAGGAGATCCTGCGTATATTCCTCGTTATCAAGACGCACGAAACTTGATTCGTCGTCATGAACGCGATGAAGTTATGGAAGTTTTGGTAAAATATTACTTGAAAGATCACGGTATAGATATTCGATGAGAGTGATGGGACTTGATGTCGGCTCGAAAACTGTCGGGATCGCGGTGAGTGATCCATTTGGCTGGACGGCTCAAGGAGTCGAGATCATCCGAATCGACGAAGAAAAGGGGAAGTTCGGCTTTGAACGGCTAGGCGAATTAGTGAAGCAGTACCAAGTCACTAAATTTGTTGTGGGACTTCCTAAAAATATGAACAATTCAATCGGTCCTCGAGCAGAAGCCTCCATGGCGTATGCTGAGAAAATCAAAGAACTCTTTGACTTGCCGATTGAGTATCAAGACGAGCGATTAACTACTGTTCAAGCAGAACGGATGCTAGTAGAACAAGCAGATGTTTCTCGTTCGAAAAGAAAAAAAGTTATCGATAAACTTGCAGCAGTCATGATTTTACAAAATTATCTTGATCGCAACAGCAATAAACTTTAGAAAAGAGGAATAACTATGGCACACGAACACACACACGACCACGATCATGAACATGATCACGACCACGAACATGAAGTCATCACTTTAGTGGATGATGAAGGAAATGAAACGCTGTATGAAATCTTATTGACGATCGATGGTCAAGAAGAATTTAACCGCAATTATGTATTGCTTTATCCAGCAGGCGCACCTGAAGATGAAGACGTTGAATTGCAAGCTTACGCATACGTTGAAAATGAAGACGGCAGTGAAGGCGAATTGCAACAAATCGAAACAGATGCTGAATGGGATATGATTGAAGAAGTTTTCAATACGTTCATGACAGAAGAAGAAGAATAAGCATAATACTAGGAGAAACCTTGATACAAAAGGTTTCTCTTTTTTTTGAGCAAAAAACGAGGAAGGCTCAATCGCGCATAAATTTGAGAAAAATCCGGTCAGTAATGTAAAGTCTTTGTATAGGTTACGTAAAGTTTGAGTTGCTTTGAGGGATGCCTTATCTAGATGGTGTAAAATAAAAGTAGGGAAGAAACCTTCCTAAAAATATTGCTAGGCTAACAGAAAAGGATGTGTGTGTAATGAGAAATAATCACAAAAGCACAAAGTTAATCCATTTGATGTTAACAATGATGAGAAATAGCAAAAAACCGCCAGATGGATGGATAAAGGTTCCTACTAACCGAGCCAGTCGGGGGAAGGAAGCGTGATCCATCATCTCGTAGCTATACGTAAAATAGCTTTTATCGAGCATCGAACGTTCAGAGTTCCTTTTTTTAAAAGGGACTCTTTTTTTTATGGGAAAATTCGAACGCTGCTTTTTTAAATTCACCAATCTAGGTATCTTCTTTTTTAGGGAATCGGGCTCATGCTTTTTGAATCGAAGGGGAATCGAGGAACGGGTATACCTATTCAAAATTTTTGTCAGTAATGAGATAGTTGTGTAAAATGAATGGCATCATTATTTACGGTCACAGTGAGGAGAAATTATGGAGAAAAAACTTTCGTTTAAGCAATATATTTATATAGGGTCAATGCTTTTTGGGCTTTTCTTTGGTGCCGGCAATTTAATTTTCCCGGTCAACATGGGGCAATCAGCGGGGAGCAATATCTTTTTAGCCAATCTCGGCTTTTTAGTTACAGGAATTGGGTTGCCATTTTTAGGGATCATAGCGATCGGACTTTCTCAAAGTGAGGGCGTTCTAGATTTGGCTTCAAAGGTTGGTAGGAACTATGCATTTATTTTTACTTTTCTGATTTACTTAGTGATCGGACCCTTTTTCGCCCTGCCCCGCTTGGCGACGACGTCCTTTGAAATTGGAATCGCTCCGTTTGTTTCAAACGATCATCTCGGGATTGGCTTGGCGCTGTTCAGCGTATTGTTTTTTGTAATAACCTGGTTGTTCTCTCGTAAGCCATCAAAAATATTAGATTATGTCGGTAAATTCTTGAATCCCATTTTTCTTATTCTACTCGGCGGGTTGCTATTTCTAGGATTTCTTCATCCATTAGGCGCCATTGAAACGGCACCTGTCCAACCAGCGTATCAAACGGCGACTTTCTTAAAGGGCTTTACCGAAGGGTACAATACGTTAGATGCCTTGGCTTCTTTAGCATTCGGAATCATCATCGTTACTACGATACGATCCATGGGAGTAACAAAGCCGAATCAGATCGCTAAAGGAACGATCAAATCGGGTGCGATCAGTATCGTATTAATGGGAATCATCTATACACTGCTATCCTACTTAGGAGCCATGAGCTTAGGAAAATTTGCTATAAGTGAAAACGGCGGGATCGCATTAGCACAGATCGCCAATCATTATCTCGGTACGGTGGGGAGTATTTTACTCGCAGCGATTGTTATCTTAGCCTGTTTAAAAACATCCATAGGGCTTGTAACAGCTTTTTCGGAGACCTTTGTCAAACTGTTCCCTAAGTTCAGTTATCGCTTTTTTATTGTTCTTGCCAGTGTTCTTCCTTGCCTTTTTGCCAACGTTGGCTTAACAAAAATAATCGAGATCTCTCTGCCTGTTTTAATGTTCATTTATCCCTTGGCCATGACGCTGATCCTGCTTGCTATTTTGAGTCCATTGTTCAAGGATAGAAAACCTGTGTATCAGGCAACAACAGCTTTAACAGCTATCGCAGCGATTTTTGATGCCTTAGCAGCGAGTCCGGCAGCCATTTCAACGAATCCGATCGTTGTGTCCATTCTTAAGTTTGTCAGTCACTATTTACCCTTCTTTACGATAGGTATGGGATGGGTGTTGCCAGCCTTTGTCGGCTTTCTAATTGGGGGAATGTACGCTCTGATCAAGGAGAGAAAACTAGCGGAGTGATCTTCAAGATAAAAGAATCAAAAACAAAGAAGCCTTCTTATGTATGGAAGGCTTTTTTTGATCGTCGGTTACTTTTTGGATAAGGTCATCAAGAGCATCGAGCCAAAGGTAACGATAAAAAAGGAGGGGAGGATCAAATAAATAAACGTAGCAAAAGTTAATTCTCCTTTTGCGATATAGCTGCTTAGCGATGCAAGAAAGCATACAATTCCGATAGCGACAGCATCATGGATAGTTTTTTTCATAAGCATCCTCACTTTCTTGGATTTTCACGAGTGGCCGTTCTTGAAGGTGTCCTTTTACCCCTTCAAGTTTAAACGAACGAATCGTTAAAACTATTTTTTTGTCTTAAAAGGTCAAAAAAGACTCGTGAACGAAAACGACAATTTGAATAAAAAGCGGGATAATGAGCAAAATATCAAATTATTTTTTTGAGAATCAATCAAAATAAGCGGGCGAACAAATCATTTGTCAACGTTTCTAGAGAGGCGTACCATTATTTTGTAAACGTTATCAAATTGAAGGCGGGGATTTTGATGGAAAAGATTTATCAAGCAAGCACAGCAGAGGGTGCAATTGATTTTATTAATATGAATGATTTAGAAGAAGGGGCTAAAGAAGTCATTCCTAAAGGCGGCTACGGGTATATCAGCAGTGGTGCAGGGGATGTCTTTACTTATCAAGAAAATGAAAAGGCATTCAATCATAAACTGATCATTCCTCACGTACTACGAGATGTTGAGTTACCAGATACGCGAGTAACCTTTGAAGGCGAAGAGCTGACGGCACCAATCATTATGGCTCCGGTCGCTGCCCACGGGTTAGCCAATGTGGCAGCCGAGCGGGCGTCCGCGAAGGGGGTCGCTAGATTCGGGACGATTTATACCGCGAGCTCGTACGCTTCCTGTACATTAGAAGAAATACGCGAGGCTGGCGGGGCAAAGGCACCTCAATGGTTTCAGTTCTATATGAGTAAAGATGATGGGATCAACCGCGATATCATCGATATGGCGAAACGTAACGGCGCAAAAGCCATCGTTTTGACCGCGGATGCGACAGTAGGAGGCAATCGTGAAACCGATCGTCGAAACGGATTTACATTTCCGTTAGCCATGCCGATCGTTCAAGCCTATCAATCAGGGATCGGTCAAACAATGGATGCCGTTTATGGCTCTTCGAAACAAAAATTAAGTCCAAAAGATGTTGAATTTATCGCAGGCTATTCAGATCTGCCGGTATATGTTAAAGGCGTCCAGTCAGAAGAAGACGTAGAACGCGCTCTTGGCTCCGGCGCTTCAGGTATCTGGGTATCGAATCACGGTGGGCGCCAACTAGATGGCGGTCCGGCTTCCTTTGATTCCCTGCAATATGTGGCGGAGGCCGTAGCAGGCAGGGCCCCCATCGTTTTTGACAGCGGGGTTCGTCGCGGGCAGCATGTTTTTAAAGCTCTTTCTTCTGGAGCAGATCTGGTTGCTATTGGCCGTCCGGCAATCTATGGCTTGGCATTGGGCGGAACAACAGGCGTTCAGCAGGTCTTCGATTTCTTCAAAAAAGAACTGGAAATGGTCATGCAGCTAGCTGGAACACAAACGGTTGAAGACATTAAAGGCATTGTTTTAAGAGAAAATCGCTATTTGTAAAACGTATTATTCTTTACTTTCTATTTTGTGGATGCTATCTTGTTATTAACCGAACACGAGGAGGAAAAGAAATGACTGCTTCAATGAAATTGCGTAAAAACTTTTTGAATAACTAATGAACGATGAATTCAAAAGTCTAGGTACGGCAATTTCAAGGGATCAGTGTATACTTTTCTAAAAAGAACGAAAGAGGCCTAGTCTGAGACTGGGCCCTTTTTTGTACACTTTTTCCTTTTCCTAGCGAAAAGGAGAAGAAAACGAATGGAACATTTATCTGTAAAATTAACAAAAATAGAACACCGTTTTGGTGCCAAAAAAATTTTTTCAATCGACTCATTATCCGCCTATGAGGGAGATCGTATCGGGATCATCGGAGCAAACGGTCAAGGGAAATCGACTCTTTTAAAACTGATCAAAGGGGAGATGAATCCAGATAGCGGTAAGGTCCAGAGAGAAATCGACTTTAATTTCTTTACTCAAATCGAAGAAATAAATGAATGGACCAATTTCGAAGAGATTGACTGGGAATTGGTAGCCCGACTCTCTGTCCCTAAGAATCCTGCCAGTACGTTGAGTGGCGGGGAGGAAAATAAATACCGTCTGGCGCAAACGCTCTCCGGTTACAAACCGGGCTTGCTTCTGGACGAACCCACAACACACCTTGATCGCAAAAGTATACAGACGTTGATTGAAGAGCTGCGTTATTACTACGGAACGCTGTTGTTCGTTAGCCATGACCGTCATTTTTTAAATCAACTGGCGACGAAAATCTGGGAGATAGATGCTGGCGAGGTCAAGGAATACGTTGGAAATTACGAAGATTACTGTAAGCAGAAAGAATTAAAAAATCTCGTGAATCAAAGAGAAGCGGCACAATATATAAAGGAAAAGAAACGATTGGAATCAGCAGTCAGTAAAAAGAAGGAGCAAGCAGAAAGAAGCACCAAGGTTTCAACGAAAAAGAGTCAGCAGAACATCCGACCAGATCGCTTGTCCTCGTCGAAACAGAAAGATACGGTTCAAAAAAATTTACAAAAGTCCGTGACCGCGATGGAAAGCCGCTTAGCGCAATTGGAAAAAGTCGAGAGGTTTGAGAAACGACGAGAGATCGTGTTTCCACCTTCAAAAATACAAGCCGTTCATAATAAATTTCCAATCCGAGGAGAAGCATTTCAACTAGAGCGGGGTGGGAAATTGCTGATTGAATCCTGTGATTTTCAATTTCCTCTGGGGAAGCGGATTGCGATTGTTGGAGAAAACGGCAGTGGAAAAACCTCACTGCTTCAAAGTATCCTGAATAATGAAGAGGGAATCGTAGTATCGCCGAAAGTTTTGTTTGCCACCTACCAACAAATGTCCTATAAAATGATGGACAGTCAGTCACTTTTAGAATTTTCAATGAAGCATACAAGCTATAAGGAAGCTCTCGTTCGCAGTATTTTGCATAATCTGGGGTTTTCTCAATTGGAGATGACTAAGCCGATCAAAAACTTGAGTGGCGGTGAAGCTACGCGGCTTCAAATCGCGTTGCTATTTGTGAAGCCATCCAATGTACTAATTCTAGACGAACCTACAAATTTTATTGATTTGACCACAGTGGAAGCCCTCGAACGCTTGCTTTTGTCCTATCAAGGGACAGTGATAGTTACTTCCCACGATCCCTATTTTGTAGAAAAAATTGCTGATGAAATTTTTGAAATAAGTGATTTTAAACTGAAAAATACTCAGTTTTAAATGATGGTAGTTATTTAAATGGGTGTGCTATGACACTTATTCCTCTGATTAATCTGTATTATAAGCTGTTTTTCATGAGCAGTTTTCTATCAATCTCTGTTTTTTATATGCTATAACAAAATGAGTGAGTAGAATTTATCAGCAAATGAATGGAGACGAGAACAATGAAAAAAGGATTTGTGGGTTTAGCACTTGTGGTGGCAGGACTGCTTTTTACTGCTTGCGGGAATGGGCAAGGTCAAACAAGTGAAGATACGAGTTGGAAAAAGGTAGAAGAGAAAAAGGAACTGACAGTCGCAACATCAGGCACACTTTTTCCATCTTCGTATTACAACGAGGACAATCAGTTGATTGGCTATGACGTAGACGTGGCGAAAGCAGTCGCTAAAAAATTAGATTTGAAAATTAATTTTAAGGAATACAATGTGGATGGTCAGGTAACCGCAGTCAATCGTGGAGAAGCAGATTTTGCTGCGAATGATTTTGGAATGTCAGAAGAACGCAGCAAGAAATTTGCCTTATCGTCACCAATCAAACATTCCTTTGACAGCATGATCGTTCGGAAAAGTGATGATTCCGGCATTCATTCCTTAGAGGATTTGAAAGGGAAAAAAGCAGCGGGAGAACCGAACACAAGCTATATGAAGATTGCTGAGAAGTATGGAGCGAAAGCTGTTACGTATGACAATGCCACCAACGATCAGTATTTAACGGACGTGGCGAATGGTCGGACCGATGTGATCTTAAATGACTACTATTTGCAGAAAATGTCTGTCGCAGCGTTGCCTGATATTCCGGTGAAAATTTTGGAAGATGTCTATTTTAATGCAAACGAGACCGGCTTCTTATTCGATAAGAAAAACGAAGCACTAAAATCAAAAATTGATACGGCGCTTCAAGAGTTGAAAGAAGAGGGCACGCTGAAGAAAATATCAGAACAATATTTCGGAACGGACGTTTCGGTGAAGCCTAAACAAGAAGTCACTGAGAAAGTGTCAGCGGACTAATGTACATCCCTACGATCGATATCCCTTTGATGATCGAATCTGTCCCCTTTCTACTGAGTGGATTGGGGTATACATTAGGGATCAGTCTGGCGGCATTCTTCTTCGGAAATCTTTTGGGTATTTTATTAACTATTTTAGGCTTCGTTCCATGGCTGCCGATCAAACTGTTCGTGCGATTTTATTTATCCTTTTTACGGGGCACCCCTGCACTGGTTCTGTTGTTTTTACTCTATTTTGGCTTACCCTATCAATTAAATGCAGTGGTCGCAGCAGTTATTTGCTTTAGTCTAACCAGTAGTGCGTTTATTGGAGAAATCTATCGTGGATCAATTGCGGGTGTCAATGGTGGTCAGTGGGATGCAGCCTACGCTTTAGGCAATCGATTTTTCCCCACCATGCGTTACATTATCTTGCCTCAAGCGGTTCGTATTTCGATCCCAGCGTTGGGCAACGTCGCAATGGACCTGCTTAAAGGAACATCGCTAGCGGCAATGATCACCGTGCCCGATATCTTTCAAAAAGCAAAGATCATTGGTGGGCGAACATTTGACTATTTATCAATGTACATTTTAGTTGCATTGATTTATTGGCTGCTGTGTATAGGGATCGGCCACCTGCAGCATCGATTAGAGAAGTATTTTCAGCAAAAATATGTATAAGAATGTTGGAATGGATGAGAGTCTGGATTTTCGTGTCATGTGAAAAATCATTCCGACGATCAGAGGCTTCAAAAAGAAAAAATAGAAAATGATCTGTATAGCACGAGAGCTGGGTCTGATAGAAAGGAAGGAACTCTTTTCTATCAGACCTTTTTCCTTTCGAGGGTTCTATCGAGTCTGTTGCTAGTATTATGAAAAAAAATTTGTGATAATAAATAAAAAAGTTATTGAGGTGTTAGGGATGAAAGATGGTCTTTACTGGGCAGAAAAATTACGCAGAAAAGAAATCACTTTTCAAGAGTTGTTGCATTTGTTTGAAGAAAAAGCTCGGAAACAAAATTCACTGTTGAATGCATTTGTCACCGTGATGGATCAAGAAGCATTAACGGAATATCAGCAGCAAGAAGAGGTCTTAACGCGCCCCTTTGCCGGATTGCCGATTCCGTTAAAAATGCTGGGACAGGAAAAAAAAGGCTGGCTGAGTACGTCAGGATCAAAATTGTTGATGGCACATCGCGCCAACAGTGATAGTTATTATACGAACAAGCTGCTCGCAAACGGTCTTATTCCATTTGCACAGACGAATACGCCTGAATTTGGGTTTAAAAACATTACAGATGCGAAAATTTATGGACCGGCTAGAAATCCATGGAACCTTGATTATTACTCCGGCGGTTCAAGCGGCGGCGCGGCAAGTGCTGTAGCTGCAGGTATCGTCCCTATTGCAGGTGCTAGCGATGGCGGAGGCTCGATTCGAATACCGGCTTCTTTTAGTGGATTGATTGGCCTCAAGCCCACACGGGGAGTGATGCCCGTTGGCCCGAGTGGATGGCGTGGTTGGCAGGGAGCAGCGATCGACTTCGCTTTAACGGTTTCGATGCGGGATACGGAAAAGCTGTTTTATGGGATGCGAGATATCTCTAGTGCGGCTCCTTATCAAGCACCTGCCTCTGCTTGGCAACACCATAAAGCCGCCCAAAAAAAGCAGCTGAAGATCGCAGTCATTATTGATTCGCCGATTGATTCCACGGTTTCCCCAGAAGCCGCCAGCGCAGTAGAAAAAGCGCATGATTTTCTTTTAAAGCAAGGACATCAAGTCGAGATCATCGATTATCCGGTGGATGGGAAGGAATTGATCGCTAGCTATTATTTGATGAATGGCGCGGAAACGGCAGCGATGTTCTCTGGAATTGAGCAAGGACTGCGCCGCCCAGTGGAGAAGAACGACATGGAGTTGATGACCTGGGGAATCTATCAATATGGGAAGAAAATCCCTGCCAGTCATTATATTCGCGCGTTGAACTTTTGGGATGATGCGGCGTTTAAGATGGAGCAGCTTTTTACAGAATATGACCTTCTGTTGACCCCGACGGCCGCAACGACAGCGCCTAAAATAGACGATGATCTACAAAGCGATGAAATTCGAGATGCATTAGAAGCTGCCGCCAGTCTTTCGGAAAATGAGCTGCATCATGTCATTGATCGCATGTTTGAACGAAGCCTGGAGATCACCCCCTACACGCAATTAGCCAATCTCACAGGGCAACCCGCAATTAGCTTGCCCACCTACTTGACGCAAAAAGGACTGCCTTTGGGTATTCAATTCACTGCTGCACGGGGAAGAGAAGACTTGCTTCTGCAAATCGGACGATTATTTGAGACAGAATACGGCTTCAAATTACCTGAATATTATCAAGCAAACAAGTAACGCTGATCCTTGATTCGAACCGCCAAAATTGGTTACCAATTTTGGCGGTTCTTTTGGTACACTTAAACTAGTTATTGAAAACGTTTAACAGGAGGATAGAAATGATTTTATTGAAAGCAAGAAAAGTAATTACTGGTGACGGTGAAACGGTGATCGAGAAGGGCGGTGTAGTTTTTTCAGAGGGTACAATAGTGGCTGTAGGAGAAGCCCAAAGACTAGCTTCTGAGTACCCTCAGGCAGAGGTTCACGAGTATAGCGACGGCACGATCTTACCAGGCCTGATGGATGCGCACATTCATTTAGGCTATTATTGGACGCAGCCGGATCTGCATCGCTACAATGACTTTATGATCGCCTACTATGCACAGAAACAAGCAGAAATGTGTTTAGCCAAAGGAGTAACGACGATTCGAGATTGCTGCGGGCCGCAATTTCTATTAGAGACTTTGCGCTTAGCTGCTGAAAAAGGCTACGTCAAGGCACCACGTATTTTGCATACGGATCGGGGAATCTGTATCACCGGAGGCCATGGACACGAGGATGGTATCGAAGAAGTAGACGGTGTGGAAAATATCCGCCACACGATCCGACGTCAAAAGAAGGATGGCGCTGATTGGATCAAGCTGTTAACAACGAATCGTGATGACATTTGCGAGTTTACTCAGGAAGAATTAACGGCGGGGGTGGAAGAGGCTCACCGACTCGGTATGAAATGTGTTGTCCATTCAGGAACACAGCCAGGAATCCAAATGTGTATTGACGCAGGCTTTGATACGATCGAACATGGCAATTTCTTAACAGTCGAGCAAGCGAAACAAATGATTCAACAGCAACAATCATGGACGCCTACGATGTTCGCCTATCATTTCTTGGCAGAGTACAATCAAAAGGTCCAAGAAACAGGGATCGATCATTCAAATCAGTCGACTGAAACCTACTCCCATCATTTAGGTTTCTTTGAGCGTTCTGTTGAAGCGTATTCGAAAAATTTCAAAGCGATTTATGATGAGGGGCTAACGATTTTAGCGGGTACAGATATGGTCATGCTGGAAGCGCCGAGTGTGCCGATCGTGGAGGAGCTTGGGTTGATGGTCCGCTATGGTCTGACCCCCGTCCAAGCAATCCAAACAGCCACCCAAAATCCGGCAAAAGTCTTTGATTTGGCTGACACCACTGGCGAATTAAAGGCCGGCTTACAGGCGGATATTTTGGTGGTAGAAGGAGACGTTACAGCAGACATTGAAGCGTTAAGAAATGTCCAGCGTGTGTATCTATCAGGAGCAGAGATGTAAAAATACCCCCTGTCAGCAAAGGCGTGCCTCTCAAAAGATTCGATCAGGCATCGGTACTCAAGGAGGAACACTTTTCTGATAGGGGATTACGCTTGGTAACTCAAATCATTTTTTTTGCTTTTTCCGTATTCGCAAAGTGCAGCTTCACATACTTGCGTAGTAGATCAATACCGCCTTTTTGCAATAACTTGGCCGCCAATTCGTCAGACGGCTTGCCAGCGCCAGAAGGGACCTTCATGCCAAGCTCCTGTGAAGCCTGGTCTAGTTCGTCAAGAAAGCTCGCCCGGCTGATGATAGACGCGGCTGCGACAGCCAGGTGGTATTGTTCTCCTTTAGTCACGAAATAAATTTTTTGTTCGACCCTCTTAGCTTCTTTTTTTACATAGTTCATGTAATTGGCTTCGGGAGTGAATTGATCAATCAAGATAGCATCAGGTTTTGTGGGTGCGATGTCCTCTAATAATAATCGGATCGCTTGATTATGCAACGCGACCTTCATGCGTACAGCATTGTATTTTGGCTGGATATCGTTATATTTCTCAGGCGTGACTACCAGCAGGCGAAAGGGGATCATCTCCTTGATCGCCGTTGCCATTTTTCTGATTTGGTCATCTGTCAGCATTTTTGAATCTTTTACACCTAATGTTTTTAGTGCGTCCAAGTGTTCTTTGTCTGCATAAGCAGCACAGACACATAAGGGGCCAAAATAGCTGCCATTTCCAACTTCATCGCTGCCAAGAACGGCAAGGGAAGCAAAATCGCTAGGCAGACGACTGCTTTTTTTAGCGGAAGCAGGCGCCGTTTTTCCCCAACGAGCCGCTTCTTGTTCCGCGTTGTTCCCTTGGAAGAGGACCTTTCCAGAGGTATAGGCAGTGATGCTCACACCATTTTTTTTGGCAGAAAATTCGCTATACGGCACTTTTTTAAGTAATAGGTAATCGGCATAGTAGTTTTTTAGCTTTTGAATCTCGGGTTTGGTTAATTTTAATACAGCAGAACTCATAATTTTTTCTCTTTTCTTTAAGTTAATTCGCTTTTAATTGATGAAAGTTGTACATATGAAAGGTTTTAGCATATAATATGTTAGTGTTTTTGTTACTGGACTATTAAAAAAATCGTTTTAGGAAGGTTGATCGATATGGCGCAAAATCGCTATAAGGCAATCGTTGCCGGTCAGACTTATACTATCATTGGACAGGAAACCAAGCAACATATGGATATGGTTACAGCCTTAGTCAATGAGCAGTTAAATGAGATCATGTCGTTATCACCTGAGATCACGCAAGAGAAAGCCGCGATGTTATTGGCGATTAATGCAGTCTCAGATCAATTAAAGAAGCAAGAAGCCTTAATGCAGTTAGAAAAGCAGCGTTATACGCTTGAAGGGCAAGCCGCCCATAATCTCGAATTAGAGAATCGTATCAAGAAAATCGAAGCAATCGAAGCCGAAGCAAAGGAAATCATGCGGAAGAACGGAAAAGAAAACGTTCCGATCCGAAATCACGTAGAAGCGCAACAAATCGTTAATGAGAACCGTAAACGTGAGATTCAAAAAAGAGCGGCAAATAAATAAGTGAGGGATACTATGTTAACATTGGTAATTTTATTTGCACTACTGCTATCTTTTTATGGAGGGTATCGACGAGGACTAGCTTACCAGATCGTTTTTGTAGTGGGTTATCTTCTATCCTTTATCGTTGCACGAATGTTTTATCAGAGACTCGGTTCCCACTTGGAATTATTTGTGCCGTATCCATCCGTTACGAACGATTCTAAGATGCTGTATTACTCAGTGGAGCAAGCGTTCAATTTGGACAAAGCATTTTACGCGGGTGTGGCGTTTGTCATGATCTTGATCGCCGGATGGTTAGTGACGCATCTGATAGCCATTTTCTTTAAGGATTTATTGTACAAGGTGATGATCCCTCAATACGATGGCATCGTTGCCGGAATACTGCAATTGATCGTATGCTACGTCGGGATTTTCCTGATCCTGAAGCTAGTAAGCTTCGTTCCAATGGCTGTTGTTCAAAACCAAATAGAAGGCAGCTGGTATGCGCGCTTTATGATCGAACATTCTTTGTTCCTGAGCTCGCAATTTAATAATCTGTGGGTCACAAAAATTATTGGATAAAGAAAAACCGGGACGCTGTTTGACAGGTTTCGGTTTATTTATGTATAGAAGGTGAAATAATGAATGAACGTATTTTAAAAACATTGGAATTTGAACAAGTAAAAACAATGATTCAGCAACATTTGACAACCGAGCAAGGGGAAGAAGAGATTCGCCAATTGACACCTTCTAACGACGAAGATACGATTCAAGCGTGGCTGGATGAAACCGAAGATGGAATGAAAGTCCAACGTTTGCGTGGCGGTCTTCCAATCCCTAAATTAAACAATATCAAACCACACATGAAGCGGATCGAGATTGGTGCAAACTTGAACGGACTTGAATTGGCGGAAGTCTCGCGTGTTCTATCCACGACAAGTGAGCTGGTTCGTTTCATTGAGGATCTGAAAGATAGCGAACTGGAATTTCAACGTTTGTATTTCTGGGAGGAGCAATTGACGACGTTGCCTGAATTAAGCGGCAAACTTCGTCGCTCAGTCGAAGAAGACGGGCGAGTGCGAGATGAAGCTTCTACAGAATTGAGGACCATTCGCAGTCAAATCCGACGCAGCGAGCAAACGATCAGAGAACAATTAGATGGCTTGATTCGCGGAAAGAATGCAAAATATTTGAGCGACAGTCTCATTACAATGAGAAATGACCGTTATGTGATTCCCGTGAAGCAAGAATACCGTGGTATTTTCGGTGGTGTGGTCCATGACCAGAGTGCCTCGGGGCAGACTCTATTTATGGAGCCCAAACAGATCGTAGAATTAAATAACCGGTTACGTCAGCAGCAAATCGCAGAGCGTACAGAAATTGAACGCATCTTGGCAGAATTATCAGCGGAATTAGTCGCACCTAGAAAAGACATTTTGCATAACGCCTACGTACTAGGACGTTTTGATTTAATGAATGCCAAAGCACGGTTTGCTAAAAATTTAAAAGCTGTGGTACCTGCGATCAATCAAGACAATCATGTTTATTTCAAACAAGCACGCCACCCTCTCTTGGATCAAGACAAGGCAGTGGCGAATGATTTGATGATCGGTCAAGACTTTCAAGCGGTCGTTATCACGGGACCAAACACCGGTGGTAAGACGATCTCTTTAAAAACATTGGGATTGCTCCAATTAATGGGACAAGCAGGTTTTCCGTTACCGGTGGGAGAAGAAAGTGAGATGGGGATCTTCGATGAAGTTTTTGCTGATATCGGAGATGAACAATCGATAGAGCAAAGTCTCTCGACCTTTTCTTCTCACATGACCAATATCGTCTCTATTTTAGATAAAATTGATGAACACAGCTTGGTTTTGTTTGATGAACTAGGTGCCGGGACGGACCCTCAAGAAGGGGCCGCATTAGCGATCGCGATCTTAGATGCAGTGGGTGCAAAATCTTCTTACGTCATGGCGACGACCCACTACCCAGAGCTGAAGATTTATGGCTATAATCGTCCGAATACCATCAATGCCAGCATGGAATTCGATGTGGACACCTTAAGCCCCACCTATCGTTTGTTGATTGGTGTACCAGGACGAAGCAATGCCTTTGAGATCTCTAGACGATTAGGGTTGGATTCGACCGTCATCGACAGTGCCAAACAGATCATTGATGAAGAAAGTCAAGACTTAAATGATATGATCTCAGATTTGGAAAATCAACGTAAAGCAACAGAAACTGAATACTTAGAAATTCGTCATTATGTGGATGAATCGGAAAAACTGTATCGTGATCTAAAAAATGCCTATTCTTATTTCTTTGATGAACGTGAAAAAGAAATGGAGAAAGCACGCAAAGAAGCGAATAAAATCATTGGCGAAGCTGAGGAGAATGCGGAGAAAATCATCAAAGACATTCGCCAGATGCAATTAGAAGGCCAAGGCAGTGTAAAAGAGCATCAATTGATCGATGCACGATCGCAATTAGCTGATTTAAAACAAGACGAGCAGTTAAAGAAAAATAAAGTGCTGCAAAAAGCGAAGGCGAAGAAACAGTTTAAACCAAATGATGAAGTCATCGTAGAAACCTATGGACAGCGGGGAACCTTGATCCAAAAAGTGGGCAATAATGATTGGCAAGTCCAATTAGGGATTCTGAAAATGACGGTCTCAGAGGAAGACATGACACTGACGACGCCAATCGAAGAGCCGAAACAACAGGTCATAACCGGAATCCAACGTGGAGCAGGTGCGCAAGTAAAACCAGAGTTAGATTTACGTGGGAAACGTTATGAAGAGGCCCTCGCCGAAGTCGATCACTATATCGATGCGGCGTTGTTAGCGAATTTCGCTCAGGTTCGGATCATTCACGGAAAAGGAACGGGTGCGTTGCGTAAGGGGATCACAGATTATTTAAAAAACCATCGTAACGTCAAAAGCTTTGAATTTGCTCCAGCAAATCAAGGCGGGAGCGGTGCGACGGTGGTTACCTTTAAATAGTTTACAAGTGTAAGCAGAACAGTAGCCTAGACCACGCGACCGTGATATAC
Organism: Enterococcus sp. 12F9_DIV0723; assembly: GCF_002174375.1. NCBI lineage: Bacteria > Bacillati > Bacillota > Bacilli > Lactobacillales > Enterococcaceae > Enterococcus > Enterococcus sp. 12F9_DIV0723. The sequence continues at coordinate 1,192,001 of NZ_NIBK01000001.1, forward strand.
TACTTTTAGTAAGAAAAAGGGTACCTACTTATTAAGTATCCATTTTATAATAGGAGGAATTCAAATGTCACAAGTAGTTACTGATAAAACATTTAGCGAAGAAACAGATAACGGGCTTGTTTTGATCGACTTTTGGGCAACTTGGTGTGGCCCTTGTCGGATGCAAGCACCGATCTTAGATCAATTATCCGAAGAATACGACGAAGATGAATTCAGAATCGTAAAAATGGATGTCGATGAAAATCCAGAAACACCTGCATCATTCGGGATCATGAGCATCCCAACACTTGTTTTGAAAAAAGATGGACAAGTCGTTGATAAAGTAATCGGTGTTCATACAAAGGATCAATTAAAAGAGCTTATCCAAGCTCACATGTAAGAAAATGAGCTGGGCATTTTGTCCAGCTTTTTTTGCGAGTTAGGCTTTTGGCAGTTTACCAAGTTTGAAAAGTAGTTATGGATTTTTAGCCAATTCATGGACAGGCTGTTTAGCCTAATCGTATGCGAAACGAAAATAGGACTCATTTTTCCGATTTTGGAAAAATGAATCCTTTAATAAAAGATAGCTGTCAGTCTAAGTTTTCACAGTTTACTTTGAAGTTAAGGTAGTTTCTGCTTAGTATTTATCTTAGTGATCGCAATGTTTACTTAGAGGATATGCGTGGTGAGAATGCAACTCATTTTTTGAAGAAAAATGAACACCTTAAGTCGAAGTAGCTGTCAGTCCAAGCTTTCACAATTACAATTGGACAGTCATGGATTGAACCAGCTGTGATTTGAAAGAGATAGCATTGAAGGGAAGCAGCGTATGAACGAACGAATCAAAAACAAATTGGCACTCCTGCCAGATCAGCCGGGCTGTTACCTGATGAAGGATAAAAACGGCACGATTATTTATGTAGGAAAGGCCAAAATATTAAAAAACAGAGTCCGTTCTTATTTCACTGGTAGCCACAACACAAAGACGGAGCGACTAGTAAGCGAGATCGTCGACTTTGAATATATCGTAACAGAGTCAAATATCGAGGCGTTGTTACTTGAAATCAACCTGATCAAGAAAAACGATCCTAAATACAATATTATGCTGAAGGATGACAAGACGTATCCTTTTTTGAAAATTACAAATGAAAAGTATCCACGTTTGATGATCACTCGAAAAGTCTTGAAGGACAAAGCGAATTATTTCGGTCCTTATCCAGACGTCAATGCGGCGAATGAGACGAAAAAGTTGTTGGATCGTTTATTCCCATTACGGAAGTGCAAACCTTCGCAAAAAACACCTTGTCTTTACTACCATTTAGGGCAATGCCTGTGTCCATATGCTTTCCATGTCGACCCGCAAGTTTATAAGGACATGGTAGAGGAGATCAAACAATTTTTGAACGGTGGTCACACGGAGATTCAAGAGCAGTTAAAAGAAAAAATGAACCAAGCTGCTTTAGACATGGAGTTTGAAAAAGCAGCAGAGTACCGGGATCAGATCAGAGCAATCGAAACAGTGATGACGAAACAAAAAATGACCAATACTGATTTGGTCGATCGTGATATCTTTGGTTATGCAACAGATAAAGGATGGATGTGTGTCCAAGTCTTTTTTGTTCGTCAGGGAAAATTGATCGAACGAGATGTTTCGATGTTTCCATTTTACAATGACGCGGAAGAAGATTTCCTGACCTATATTGGCCAATTCTATCAGGAAAACGAGCATTTCATTCCTAAAGAAGTGTTGATCCCTGACAGTATCGATAAACCCAGTGTTGAAGCGATGCTGGAAACGAGAGTCCTACAGCCGCAGCGCGGTGAAAAGAAAAAATTGGTTCGATTGGCTGGGAAAAATGCACAAGTGGCATTAAATGAAAAATTTGACCTCATCGGACGCAGCGAGGCTCGAACGATCGGCGCCGTGGAAAAATTAGGCGATGCGATGAATATTCCAGCACCGATCCGTATCGAAGCTTTCGATAACTCGAATATCATGGGAACCGCGCCTGTTTCAGCAATGGTCGTTTTTATTGATGGGAAACCAGCAAAAAAAGAATACCGAAAATATAAAATAAAAACCGTTAAAGGCCCTGACGATTATGCCTCTATGCGTGAAGTTATCTATCGTCGGTATTCCCGTGTATTAAAAGAGGGATTGCCATTCCCAGATTTGATTGTGATAGATGGCGGGAAAGGGCAAGTGGATGTCGCGAAAGATGTGTTGGCTAACCAATTGGGGATAGATATCCCGATTGCTGGATTAGCCAAAGATGACAAACACAAAACCAGTGAATTGCTCTTTGGGCCGGAATTGACAGTGGTTCCGTTAGAACGCAACTCACAAGAGTTTTTCTTGCTGCAGCGCATCCAAGATGAGGTCCATCGTTTTGCGATCACCTTCCATCGTCAGTTGCGAAGTAAGAACAGCTTTGCTTCAAAACTAGATAATATCGATGGATTAGGGCCAAAACGAAAGAAAATGCTGCTTAAAGAATTCAAATCATTGAAAAATATCCAAGCGGCTTCGATTGAAGAACTACAAAAAGCTGGCCTGCCGAAAGCAGTAGCTGAGAGTACGCTTGAACAATTACAAAAAAAATAATGTATAGCACCCTTTACACGTAATGTAAAGGATGCTATACTTTTTTTATTGAATGTAAAGGGTACTATACATTGAGGAGTTGATCATTTGCAAAATAGAATTCAGGAATTGCGCAAAGAACGTAAACTAACTCAAAATGAATTAGCCAATAATCTAGAAGTTACTAGACAGACGATCATTTCTTTGGAAAACGGACGCTACAATGCGTCATTGATTCTTGCACACAAAATCGCACATTTTTTTGATCTGATGATTGAGGACGTTTTTATTTTTGAGGAGGAGGATGAAGAATGATAGACAAGCTTTCTAAGCCGGACCAGCAGTATTACAAGAAATTAAAAATGAAAAACAATTACTATAGGATTACGGTAGTCTTTCTTGCCGTTTGTTCAATCATTCTTTTCATAGGGACAAAAGAGTACGCGTTGAAGATAAGCGATCATGCACTTGGTTACCTTAGCGGATTTTTCTTGTCTATTATTCTTTTATTTACACTTGCCATTTTTAGAAATCGAAGGCTCATGAAGGATCCTGAAAAATTAAAGCAGCAAAGAATTGCAAAAACCGATGAACGGAATATTGAAATCACCAATAAAGCATTGTTTGTCACTTGCTATGTGCTGATCGTCACACTCGTGATATTGAGCGTTGTGGGAAGTTTTGTTTCTCAGATGATGATGATGGTGTCTGCTGGATTGATTTATGTTTTCTTTATTAGTTATCTGATCGGGTATGTTTATTTTAGAAGAAAGCTATAAAGCCTCTTATTTTGAGGGAAAACGGATTGTAATGGATTCACTTAAACAAGTGAAGTCATTTATATATTTTTAAATAAGGAGTGAGAAAATGTTAAAGGTTACGCATTTAAGCAAGAGCTTCGGATCGTACAAAGCATTGGATGATATGAGCTTCACGATTGAAGACGGAAAAATTTTAGGATTGATTGGTCAGAATGGTGCCGGGAAAACCACCACATTCCGCCTGATTTTAGATTTTTTATCAAAAGATTCAGGGGATGTTTTATGGAATGGTCATGTTTTGTCTGGGAAAGATTATAATACAATCGGGTATTTGCCGGAAGAACGCGGCCTATATCCAAAGGTGACGATTGAAAATCAATTGCTTTTCTTTGCTTCTTTACGAGGAAAAAGTAAACAAGAAATCTCACCTAAAATCGATGAGTGGATGGATAAGTTCCAAGTAAAGGGGAAGAAAACGGATAAAGTTAAGACCCTTTCTAAAGGGAATCAGCAAAAAGTTCAGCTGATTTCAACGTTGATCCACGAACCGAAATTAGTTATTTTAGATGAACCTTTTAGCGGATTAGATCCCGTGAATGCGGAATTATTAAAAAATGGGATCATCGAATTAAAAGAAAAAGGATCTTGTGTCATTTTTTCTAGTCATAATATGGACAACGTGGAGAAGATTTGCGACCATTTGATCATGCTTCGCAATGGAGAAACAGTCTTGAACGGCAAAGTTCACGAAATCCGCGAATCTTTTGGACGTAGTAAGCTTTATCTAGATGCACATTTGTCTAAAGAAGAACTAGAAAATTTTGCGGGCGTTCGATCGGTGATACAAAATGAAGATGGCAGTTTCGAACTCACCTTGGACGACCCAGCCGTTGGTAAAGATATTTTTGAACGGGCAACAATGAACGGGTATATCCCAATGTTTAATCAGCAGCCACCAACGTTGGAAGAAATCTTCAAATGGAAAGCAGGTGCGATAAATGAATAAAATGGGGATTATAATCAAAGACGTCTACAAGAAAAATGTGAAATCAGCCGCTTTTCTAATCATGATTTTGGCACCATTTTTAGTAATGGGAATCTTCTATTTGTCGCAGCACTTTTTTGGAGACGCGAACGATATCAACAAAATTGGTATCGTCAGTGACCGACCAGAAGTTGCAGAGGAATTAGCGAAAACAAAGAACAAGGACTACACCTTTGAAGTAGTGACTAGTGATGAGAAAGCTCAAAAGCAACTGGAGGACAAGAAAATCGATGCCTATCTAGACCTCAAAATGGGAGAGGATCAGGTTTCCGGAAAGCTCTATAGCAAAGCGTCGCTAGGGACTTCAACGGAGATGCAATTGCAGCAGATTCTGAATTCAATGCAGGCGAATATGCGGGCGAGTCAGTTGAATTTAACGACGGCACAGGTACAAGAAGTCATGGCACCGGCGGAATTCAAGTCTGAAAAAGTGACCTTTGAAAAAGGCAAGATGCAGGCTGACGAAGGAGATTCTGGGACGCAGTTCGTCCTCAGTTTCTTGACGACCATTATTATGTTTGTCTTTATCATCAGCTATTCCTCCATTATCGCCCAAGAGATCGCTTCGGAAAAAGGAACGCGAATCATGGAAGTTCTTTTATCGAGTATGAAAGCAAAAACCCACTATTACGGAAAATTACTCGGCGTGTTATTAGTGGCGCTGACACAATTGTTGATCTATGGCGTAGCGCTTGTTTTCGGGTACAGACAATTTAAAGATGTGGGTATGGTGAAAGAATTCGTCAATAATGTCTCTATTAAATCATTAATGGGCAGCGGCGCACTGATCATTGTTGCCTTTATGCTTGTAGGATTGTTCCTTTACGCGGTACTCTCCGCTCTTTGCGGCTCGCTCGTAAGCAAACCTGAGGATACGGCAAAAGCGATTCAGCCTGTGATGTATTTATCTATGATTGGGTATATGTTGGGATTGATCTTGGGAACGTCTGATCCAACAAATGTGATCATCAAGGTTACCTCGTATATTCCGTTTTTATCTTCCTATAGTATGCCGTTACGATTGGCTTCGAACACTACGTCGCTGACAAGTGCCTTCGTTTCATTGGGCATTTTGGTTCTCTTTACAGTATTGCTGACGATTTTTTCTGCTCAATTGTACAAATCAAATGTTTTAGTATACAGCGAAGGTGGTACGTTCAGTGCGCTGAAACAATCCATCTCGATCATGAAAAATGATCGTAAAAAGAAATAAAACAGTTGACCAGTAGCGAAAACTCTTTCAAAATAAACGTGTAGGAACGATTCTATTGAGAAAAAAGCAGTTGTCATGGCAATCAAGGAGGGACTTTGATGGACAAAATCAAGCGATTATCCAACGGTATTGAGATGCCGCGATTAGGATTGGGTGTTTGGCGAGTGGAAGAGCAGGACGCAAGAAACTCTGTCAGATGGGCAATTGAAGCAGGGTATCATCTAATTGATACGGCGGCAATTTACAAAAATGAAAAAGGGGTTGGCGAAGGCATTCGACAATCAGGCATCCAACGAGAAAAACTTTTCGTAACGACAAAGCTTTGGAATGCAGATCAAGGGTATGATTCTGCTCATCAGGCGTTCAATGACAGTTTAGAGCGCTTGGGATTGGAGACTGTAGACCTGTATTTGATCCATTGGCCGGTAGAAGGAAAGTTTAATGATTCGTGGCGCGCGATGGAGGAGATCTATGAGAGCGGACGAGCGAAAGCGATCGGTGTATCCAATTTTCATAAACATCACATTGAAGAGCTGCTGACGACTGCGAAGATCAAGCCTATGGTGAATCAAATTGAACTTCATCCAACGTTGACACAGGTTGACTTGCGAAACTATTTGGCGAAGGAAGATATTGCTGTCGAGGCATGGTCACCTCTTGGACAAGGGAAAATCTTGCAACATCCGACACTTATTGAGCTTGGAAAGAAACATCAAAAATCAGCCGCACAAGTAATCATTCGCTGGCATCTTCAAAGTGACATTATTGTGATTCCTAAATCTGTTCACGAAGAACGTATCCAAGAAAACTTCGATGTGTTTGACTTTACATTAAGTGAGGATGAGATGGCCTTGATTGATGGATTGAACATCAACGAACGCCTTGGTGCTGACCCAGACAATTTTGATTTTTAATAAGAAGAACCTGTTATACCCTCGTATGGAGACGAGGGTGTAGCAGGTTCTTTTATTCTCAAAAGAATTATTTATTTGAAAGGAAATCCGTTTAGTAACTTTATATGATAAAATGATAATAAAAAAGGAG
>NZ_NIBK01000001.1:1198726-1220772 GCF_002174375.1 Enterococcus sp. 12F9_DIV0723
TGATAAAATGATAATAAAAAAGGAGGAATTCGATGGGTGATATATTATCAAAAATTAATTCTGTGATTTGGGGAGCTCCAATGATCCTACTTATTTTAGGAATTGGCATTATTTTAACAGTTGGCTGCCGAGCGATCCAAATTCGCCGATTACCGTTATCATTGAAGTACATGGTAAAAAATGAGGAAGGCGGGCAAGGAGACGTAACCAGCTTTCAGGCACTGTGTACAGCATTGTCAGCCACGATAGGAACTGGGAATATCGTAGGTGTTGCGACAGCGATCGTCGCCGGAGGTCCAGGCGCTCTCTTTTGGCTGGAGTTTGCTGGATTATTAGGAATGGCGACAAAATACGCAGAAGGGTTATTAGCTGTAAAATATCGGACATTTGACGATCATGGCAAAGCTCTTGGTGGTCCATTCTATTATATCGAGAACGGACTGGGTCAAAAATGGAAATGGTTAGCGAAAATGTTTGCCTTTTTTGGTGCCATCGCAGGGTTGATCGGTATTGGGACTATTGCTCAGATCAATGGGATCACATCTGCGGCGGAAACCTTTTTTGATCCGGAAAAAGTAAATACCATTGCACTTTTTGGCAATGAATATTCGTGGGCAGTGATCATTACCGGTACAGTGGTGACGATCTTAGTAGCAATTGTATTGGTCGGTGGTGTGCAACGGATCGCACGGGTATCAGAAGTTATCGTTCCCTTGATGATCGTTGTCTATGTCGGATTATGCTTATTTATGATTGCATTGAATATTACAAAATTACCAAGTGTTATTGTTGAGATTTTCCAAAGTGCTTTCGGCTTGCGTGCAGTTTCGGGTGGCGCGCTGGGTGCAATGATGATCGCTATGCAAAAAGGAATTGCGCGAGGCATCTTCTCGAATGAGTCTGGATTAGGAAGTGCGCCGATCGCAGCTGCGGCTGCTCAGTCTAAAGAGCCGGTTCGGCAAGGGCTTGTTTCAATGACGGGTACATTTATCGACACGTTGATCGTATGTAATATGACCGGTATGGCGATCATATTGACGGATGCATGGAAAACAGGTCTTGATGGCTCAGCAGTAACGATCTATGCCTTTAGTGAGGCTTTGCCGCTCTCTCAGACTGTCGCTTCTCTTTTATTGATGATCTGTTTAGCTTTCTTTGCCTTCACGACTATTTTGGGCTGGAATTACTATTCAGAACGCTGCTTGAGCTATCTGACTGGAGGAAACACAAAATTTTCAGCAATCTTTCGATGGGTATATATTTTTGCAGTCTTTATTGGACCCTATCTAACAGTCTCAGCGGTTTGGACGATTGCAGATATTTTTAACGGATTGATGGCATTCCCAAACATTATCGCTTTGATTTTACTCAGTCCAGTTGTATTCAAAGAAACAAAATCCTATTTCGCGCGATTGGCGGCAGGGGAGATCGATGAATACCCTACCGCTTCGTTAGCCGAAGCCTCATTGGATGATGATTAATTGATTCGTAAAAAGAGAGCTATAGCATTTTCGAACGGACACTATAATAAGAAACAATCAAAAAAGAGCACCTGCAAACTTAGTAAAATAAATCTGCAGGTGTTTTTGTTTTGTCCAAACAGCCATCAAAGCAATACGGTGTATTCGTCATATAAAGAAACGCTATCTAAAGCATATTCCGCAAAGGAACACCTTAAGATAACGTCTAGATACAAAAAGACCCAATAGGGTTAAACAATAAAGTAATTGATAGTGTAAAAAATGACAGCTATTTTTGGAACAATCAACAAATTATAGCAAAATCAGGCCATTATCCTTCTGCTGACTATCGTATGAAAAGAACACAGTGATCGATGCTTTTTATTTTAGATTAGAAAACAGAAGCACGTTCAATTTATTCAAATTCTTGAACAAAGTAATCAAATAAATTTTGTTCTTTAGGATCGTTTTTCCGTGTGAGTTCAGGATGCCATTGAACACCGAGGATTTTTGTATTTTTCTCTCGACTTTCGACAGCTTCGATAATTCCATCGGAAGACCAGGCGATGGGCACTAAGCTCTCGGCTAATTCCTTAATTGCTTGATGATGGTACGAATTTACTTGCGCTCGTTGACCGAATAGACCAGCGATTGATGAATCTGATTTTACAGTAATGGAATGCAAACCAAAATCAGGAACAGTAGGGAACATATCATGCTTGACCTCCCAATCAGGATATTGCGACAAATCCTGATACAAAGTTCCGCCCAGCGTTACATTTAAGAGCTGTGTTCCTCGACAAACTGTAAAAATAGGCTTGTTTTGCTTGATCGCTTCTTTCACTAAAGCCATTTCAAAAGAATCCCGTTCGATGCTCGTTGGCCCTAATTTAGGATGCGGCTCTTCTCCATACAGAAAAGGCGTTACATCCTGCCCGCCAGCTAACAATAATTTATCAATCGTTTCAACATACGTGCTAGCTAATTCAGGATCACTGATAGGTAACAAGAGCGGGACACCCCCAGCTTGATGTACGCCATCGATAAAACCCTGCGGACTATACGTAAATTGTTGATCAAAAAAATCCTGATTGTTTTGATAATGCTGATTTGCTGCGATACCGATTATTTTTCTTTCCATAGACAACCATCCTCTCTATCTTTTGATACCATAATCAATTCTTAAAAAGCAAGTAATTCGATTATTAAGTTTCTATTTATTTTTTCAAACGAAATACTTCTATAATATCACGATCCTCTGTGAGATTTTTAGAAGAATTTTTTATACTTTTTATTGAAAAATGGTTACGGGTATATCTTTATTTGATATACTATGTTTAATAAATAAAGACAAAAATGGTTGGGCGTAAGCTTCAAGGATCGTGTTCTTCAAGGGGTGAGAGGAACAGCCTGGAGTCTTGCGCTCTTTTTTTATACAGAGGAGGGGTTGTGTGTTAGAAGCTTTAGAAAAAATAAAAAGCACTGAGAAGCAAAATGAGAAAGAAAAGGAAACGCTAATGTCGAAATTGGCTGATTATGAATCGAGCCAAAGAAAAATGCTGCAAGAGAAACGAGAGGCTCTAAAAAAGGACTTCTCAAAGGCGTTATCAGAAAGGGAACATGAATTAGCGGAGAAACTGACAGTAGAAGAACAAGAGCTAGCGTCAAATGCCAAAGGAACGTTAACTACTATGGAAGATAACTATCTGAAAAAGAAAGAACAAACGATTCAACGTATTATTGAAAGGGTGATCTCAGAATATGGCAGTCAGTAAAATGAGCAAGCTCACTTTGATTGCGCAACAAGAATATAGCGAACAAATAATGTCTGCGATTCAGGGATTTCAAGGATTGGAAGTTCGGAATCTTTTCGAAAGGACAGTCAGCAATGACTGGATGAGGCAGTTTTTTGACGATGTAGAGCCCTTGTCTAGTCAAGATGGGCTGTCAAAAATAGATAGTCAATTGGAACAGATAGAAAATGCGATTCGATTTATAGAGCACCATGGCAGCAGTCATGAAAAAGTACGGCACCTTAAGCGTCAAAAAACGACGCTGCGTAGTTTAGAAGCAGATTTTCAAGAAAGAGAATTGCAGATAGAATTAATGAATGTTCAAGAATTACAAAAGCGTTTCTTAGACGTCCATGCCAAAAAACAAGAGGCTGAGGAGAAAGAAGCGCTTCTGCAAAAATGGTATTCGTTGGACATCTTGCCCCAAAAGACGACTTTGCATACTACTCAGATTTTTCTGGGAACGACCGATGTGAACGTATGGGAATTGCTGGAAGAACAAATAAAAAAGGAACAAATCTATTACGAACTCATGTATAGTGACGACCGCATTGTAAATTTTGCATTGTTGTATTTACGCAAAGAGCACTCTATAGTCCAAGAGCTAATTCGTCAATTCGGCGTGTCCGCTTTTACGTACAGTAAAGAAAGATTGCCAAAAGCTGAGCTGGCTGTAATCCAGCGAAAGCAACTTGAATTATTCGAAGAAGAAAAAGCGCTGGTAAAGAAGATCGGTCAAAAAAAGGCTATAGTAGAGCGATTGGAAATAGCAGAAGAAGTCTTGCTAGCACGAAAAAACCGATGGCTGGTCCAGAATCGCTTTGTCAAAGATGACAAATTATTTTTGCTTCAAGGATGGATCGAGACAGCCTCTTTTCCCGACTTCAAGGAATTTGTGAGTCACCTGATCGGCGAAGAGAATCTTTATATTGAGAGTGAAGAGCCAACAGAAATCGAAATCACTGAAGAAATTCCGACAAAATTAAAAAATCCTACACTCGTTCGCCCTTTCGAGATGCTCACAGAGATGTACAGCCTGCCGAAATACGAGGAGGTAGATCCTACACCGTGGTTCATGCCATTTTATTTTGTCTTTTTTGGAATGATGGTTGCTGATGCCGGTTACGGCATACTAATGCTAGCAGGGACAACGATAACTTTACTAAAAATTTTGCCGAGGGGAATGGAACGCTTTATGCGCTTTTTCCAAGTATTGGCAATACCTACAATAATCTGGGGGCTAGTCTATAATTCGTTCTTCGGATTTTCATTAGGCTATCCGCCAATTCTATCAACGAGTGAAGATGTTATCAGCATTTTGATATTGTCGATTGTTTTTGGAGTCATTCAAATTTTTATTGGTTTAGGGTTAGCTGCAAGAGAAAATATCCGAGCCAAAAATTATTTAGGAGCAATCTCGAACGGGTTTGCCTGGCAAGGAATGATGATTGGTGCGGTGGTCGCTGGTCTAGGTAAGATGATCTTGGATAGCCAAGCGCTATTTAAAATCGGTGTCGGCTTAGCGATAGCTAGTGCGCTGCTCGTGGTAGTAACGCCAATGATGCAATCAAAATCGAAAATCAAAGGATTGGCAAAAGGGGCGTATGACCTTTATGGAATCAGCGGCTATATCGGTGATCTGGTTAGTTACACTCGACTGATGGCGTTAGGGATATCTGGAGGAAGTATTGCTGCCGCGTTTAATATGCTGGTGAGCTATATGCCGCCGGTTGCCCGTTTTACAGTTGGAATATTGCTAATGGTGGCCTTACACGGCCTGAACATTTTCTTATCCCTACTGTCGGCTTATGTCCATGGCGCAAGGCTGCAATATGTAGAATTTTTTGGGAAATTTTATGAAGGCGGCGGACGTGCGTTTCGTCCTTTAAAAACAGAAGAAAAGTATATAAATATTGAAAAAGAAAAATAACTGGAGGAATTTTAAACAATGATGGATTATTTGATTAACAACAGCGGTGGCTTTATTTTTGCAGTTTTAGGGATGGCAACAGCGACGATTTTTTCTGGAATTGGTTCATCTAAGGGTGTCGGTATGACCGGTGAAGCAGCAGCGGCATTGACTACTAGCCAACCAGAACGCTTTGGACAAGCGCTGATTTTACAGTTACTACCAGGTACACAAGGCCTATATGGCTTCGTAATTGCCTTCCTGATTTTTACCAATTTGTCTCACGATTTGACTTTGGCACAAGGGTTTGGCTATCTTGGTGCAGCTTTGCCGATTGCCTTCACGGGATTGTTTTCCGGTATTGCACAAGGAAAGGTAGCAGCAGCAGGGATTCAAATCCTAGCAAAAAAACCAGAGCATTCTACAAAAGGGATTATTTATGCCGCTATGGTCGAAACCTATGCAATTTTAGGCTTTGTTATTTCATTCCTGTTAGTCGGACAAGTATAAGCTTTGATAGATAGGATATAAAGCAGAGAAAGGTGCTCTCGCAAATGTATATAAAAAATAAATACCTTTGTACAAATAAGGAGTTTTTTAATGGAAGCAATTGAAAAGATCGTTGAGCAATTGAATCAACAGGCTCAAGAAGAACGGCTCCTGCTAGAAGAAAAAGAGTTTGCACGGATCATTCAAGAAGTTCATGCGGAGCTAGAAGAAATGAAAGCCGAACATAAGAAACAGTTAGAGAAGAACTTAGAAAATCTAGAAAACAACTATAAGCAGACAAAAAATAGGCAACACATGGTTCAAAAGCAAACAATTTTAAATCAAAAACAAGCGATCTTGGAGCGCGTATTTTCTGAAGCAGTCACAAAGATGGAAAACTGGTCAGTAGCGGATCAGTTAGATTTTGCTCATAATGCTCTGGAAAAAATGTCTTTACAAGAACCGTTTACTTTTATTCCAGGAGAAAAATCGAGTACTATTTTCACCGCAAAATGGTTAGAGGAACAGAATCAACTACTTCATTGCGAGTTGGTCATGGGAAAAGCGCCTATCACGAATCAAGCAGGCTTCATTTTGGATAAAGAAGGAGTTCAATATAACTTTCTTTATCAACGCTTAGTGAAGGAAATTCAACAACGAGAAGGATTTAAAATCGCTCAAATGATTTTTGAAGAAGAACGATGACAGGCTTTTTCTCGTTCCGCCTCGTCTCAATGCAGTTAGCCTTAACAAAGGCTTGGAGACGGACAAACATTTAACCAAAAATTAGGAGGCATTGAATGAAACAAGCATCGTATCATGAATTGAATCCGCTGGTTCGTTTGAAAGAATTAGAACTGCTAACCCCCGAACTATTGACGCGAATGTTAAAAGCTGAGAATGTCATGGAACTCGAAACGCTTTTTAAAACGACAATTTATGGGGACTATGTAACGGGCAGTTTTTATGACAGTTTTGAAGAAGCGATTGCTCAGTCACAAGAAAGCTTAATAAAAGAGTTCGTAGATCGTGTGCCCGATCCAAAGGTGATCTGGATGTACACCATGCGCGATACTTTCCATAATCTTAAGGCGCTGATTAAAGCAGAGTTATTAGACAAAAATTTTGATGCTCTCTATGTGTATGATGGCTTCTACTCCTTAGAACAAATAAAAACAGCGATACGCACAGGACAAGCAAGCGGGTTACCCGAGATTTTACTTGAAGGGATTCGAGAGGTTCGCGAACACTTTGAAGAGTCAAACAGTTTACAGGGAATCGATATTATTCTCGATCGCAAATATCTCTATTGTCAATGGAAGATTGCTGAAAAAATAAAGGAACCGGAACTTATAAAAGAAGTGACTAGTTTCATTGATTTCACCAATATTATGATGATCGCAAGAGGGATCAAGCAGAAGAGAAGTCGGAATTTTATGTCCACAGCTTTATCTAGTCACGGAAGTGTCGCTAAAGAAGAATTGTTGGACTGTGTCGAAAGTAGCTTTGAAAACTTTCTCGTTTACTTAAGAACTACTTCTTATGGTGAGACGATTATCCCCGTCATTGACGAAGACAAACTTGATCTAGGCGGTCTAGAACGGATTTTTGACAATTATTTGACAAGTTTTTACGAAATAGCCCAAACTCAAGCTTTTGGACCGTTACCGGTTTTGGCTTTGTTGAATGCGAAGGCTATTGAGATTAAAAATCTGCGTTTGATCATTACAGGAAAGAGGATCGGCTTGACAGAGGAACAAATCAGAGAAAGGATGCGTGAGGTATATGGCACATAAAATCGGTGCGATCGGCGATAAAGACTCGATCTTGCCTTTCAAACTCTTTGACTTTGACACTCGAACGTCGAAAGATAAGCAGATCATCCGACAACAAATTGATGAAATGGCTAAAAATGAGTATGGCATTATTTATATCACTGAAGAATTTGCGCAACTTGTTCCGGATACTATCAAAAGATATGAAGAGCAGATGATTCCTGCGATCGTACTGATTCCGAACCACGAGGGAACACTAGGTATCGGCAGAGCCATGATTCAAGGACAGGTTGAGCGAGCAGTCGGACAGAATATTTTATAAAGGAGCTAATGACTTGCAAGAAGGTAGAATAATAAAAGTATCTGGTCCATTAGTGCTGGCAGAAAAAATGGAACAGGCAGCGATTCAAGATATTTGTTATGTAGGTGACCTCGGCGTTATCGGGGAGATCATCGAAATGCGCGGCGATGTCGCGTCCATTCAAGTGTATGAAGAGACGGCAGGAATAGGACCGGGAGAACCAGTGAAAACGACGGGAGAAGCACTTTCAGTTGAGTTAGGACCGGGGATCGTTTCTCAAATGTTTGATGGTATCCAACGACCATTGGACACCTTTAAAGAACAAACAAAGAGCAACTTTTTGAGTCGGGGAATTCAGATTCCAGCATTGGATCATTCGAAAAAATGGCTTTTCGAACCAATTGTGGAAGAAGGCGTTGCTTTATCCGCGGGTGATATTGTTGGAATTGTCAAAGAGACAAAAATCATTACGCACAAAATCATGGTTCCAAATGGAATCAGCGGCACCTTGAAACGAATCTCATCTGGTGAATTCACGATTGATGAGCGGGTGTATGCGATTGAAACCTCTAATGGTCTGCAAGAATTTTCGATGCTTCAGAAATGGCCCGTACGACGCGGACGACCTGTAGCGGAAAAACTGAATCCCGAAGCCCCTATGATTACCGGGCAACGAGTGATCGACACATTTTTTCCAGTAGTTAAAGGAGGGGCCGCGGCTGTTCCTGGTCCTTTCGGTGCAGGTAAAACCGTTGTTCAACATCAAATTGCCAAATGGGCAGACGTTGATATTGTGGTGTATGTTGGTTGCGGAGAGCGTGGAAATGAGATGACCGATGTATTGAATGAATTTCCAGAATTGATTGATCCAATGACTGGAGAATCTTTGATGGAACGGACGATTCTGATTGCCAACACCTCAAATATGCCAGTGGCCGCACGAGAAGCCTCCATTTATACAGGAATTACTATCGCTGAGTATTTTCGAGATATGGGGTATAACGTTGCTATTATGGCTGATTCAACTTCTAGGTGGGCAGAAGCGCTGCGTGAAATGAGCGGGCGTTTAGAAGAAATGCCTGGTGATGAAGGCTATCCTGCCTACTTAGGCAGTCGATTAGCGGAATATTATGAACGTTCAGGACGCGTCATTGCCTTAGGCAGTGAAGGGCGTGAAGGATCAATCACAGCAATCAGTGCCGTTTCTCCTTCAGGTGGGGACACCTCTGAACCCGTGACGCAAAATACCTTGCGTGTTGTAAAAGTATTTTGGGGGCTAAGCGCTACGTTGGCGCAACAACGCCATTTTCCATCTATCGACTGGTTGCAAAGCTATTCTCTCTATTCTTCCGAAGTAAGAAAATATTTAGATAATGATTTGCAGGGGAATTGGTCGCAACTGGTAGCGGAAGGAATGCGTATGCTTCAAAAAGAATCTGAACTGAATGAAATCGTTCGTTTGGTGGGAATCGATTCTCTTTCAGAAAAAGACCGCTTAACTTTGGAAGTCGCAAAATCTTTAAGAGAAGATTATTTGCAACAGAATGCATACGATGATGTGGACACTTTTACTTCGCGAGAGAAGCAATTTAAAATGATCCAAAATATCCTGGCTTTTAATAAAGAGGGTCAACGAGCTTTAGAATTGGGGACCTATCTAAAAGAAATTATGGAGGGCACAATTGTTTTACGTGATCGAATTGCGCGAAGCAAATATATTGCCGAAACAGAATTGGAAAAATTGGATCAGATAAAGCTAGATATCGTATCAGAAATCCAAGCGATCGTTGCTAAAGGAGGAATGACCAGTGATTAAGGAGTATCAAACGATCAATGAAGTGGTCGGACCTTTGATGGCGATTGATAAGGTAGAAGGAATAAAATACGAGGAATTGTTAGAGATCCGTTTGAATAATGGCGAATTGCGTCGGGGTCAAGTGCTGGAAATCCATGAAGACAAGGCACTCGTTCAAATCTTCGAAGGAACAAGTGGAATTAATTTGAAGGAATCCACCGCTCGATTCCTTGGACATCCGTTGGAGCTAGGGGTATCTGAAGATATGGTCGGACGTGTATTTGATGGACTTGGTCGACCAAAGGATGGCGGACCAGAGATTTTGGCAGAAAAAAATGTCGACATTAACGGTGAGGTCATCAATCCCGTTTCTCGCGACTATCCAGATGAATTTATCCAAACGGGGATTTCTGCGATCGACCACTTGAATACGTTGGTTCGCGGACAAAAATTACCTGTATTTTCAGGTTTTGGATTGCCCCACAAAGAGTTGGCGGCTCAAATCGCTCGACAAGCGACTGTTTTGAACAAGGAAGATGATTTTGCCGTAGTATTTGCTGGGATTGGGATTACGTTTGAAGAGGCAGAATTTTTCATGGAAGATTTTCGGCAAACTGGAGCGATTGATCGTTCAGTCGTCTTTATGAATTTGGCAAATGATCCAGCGATCGAACGGATTGCGACCCCTCGTATGGCGCTAACTGCCGCTGAATATCTGGCGTATGAAAAAGGAATGCACGTATTGGTCATCATGACCGATATGACAAATTATTGCGAAGCGCTGCGTGAAATCTCTGCTGCCAGACGAGAGGTCCCAGGGCGTCGAGGCTACCCAGGTTACCTCTATACGAACTTGGCTACTCTATATGAACGTGCTGGACGGATTCGTGGTCTGAAAGGGTCGGTCACACAGATTCCGATCCTAACAATGCCAGAGGATGACAAAACGCATCCGATACCAGACTTGACGGGTTATATCACGGAGGGGCAGATCATTTTATCTCGAGAATTAGATAAAAACGGCATTCAACCGCCAATCGATGTATTGCCGTCATTATCACGTTTGAAGGATAAGGGGACCGGTGAAGGAAAGACACGAGAGGATCATGCGCCTACTATGAACCAACTGTTCGCCGCTTATGCTCAAGGCAAACAAGCAAAAGAACTTGCTGTTGTTTTGGGAGATTCTGCATTGTCTGATGTCGATAAGATTTACGCGAAATTTGCAGAGCGATTTGAAGAGGAGTACGTCAATCAAGGGTTCTATGAGAATCGTTCGATTGAAGAAACATTGGATTTGGGATGGGAACTTCTTGCGATGCTGCCGCGTACAGAATTGAAGCGGATCAAGGACGAAATGTTGGATGCCTATTTAATAAAGGGAGATTGATCCTATGGTGAAATTAAATGTGAATCCAACGCGGATGGAACTAACACGATTGAAGAAGCAGTTAACCACTGCCAGTCGCGGTCACAAGCTTTTGAAAGACAAGCAAGATGAGCTGATGCGTCGATTCATTTTATTGGTCAAAAAAAATAATCAGATGCGTGTGGAAGTTGAAGAAGCATTGCAGCAAGCAATGAAGAACTTTTCATTAGCAGATGCTTTATTAAATGACAAATACATTGATGAATTATTGGCGGTTCCAAAAGAACGCGTTTCCCTCGACGTTATTGAAAAAGATGTTATGAGTGTGAAAGTACCAATCATGAATTTCCAGCATGAATCAGAATTGTCGGATGGCTCGCTAGAATATGGATTTTTGAATTCCAATGACGAGTTAGATCAAAGTATTCAAAAGTTCACTGAAGTGTTGCCGAAGCTGTTGGAACTGACGGAGATTGAAAAAACCTGTCAATTGATGGCGAAAGAAATCGAAAAAACGCGTCGACGGGTCAATGCGTTAGAGTATATGACCATCCCGCAACTGGAAGAAACGATTTACTTTATTCAAATGAAATTGGAAGAAAATGAACGTGCCGAAGTCACACGCATGATCAAAGTGAAAAATATGGGTAATAAATAAAAAAGTACAAACAAAAGACCAACTCTGTATATCAGAAAGTTGGTCTTTTTTTCTAGCGGATCACTTCTATTTTGTAGCCGTCAGGATCAGTAATAAAGTAATAAGATGGATCTGTTCCAGGTAAGCCTTTCATGTCAGTAATGGTAAATCCTTTGTCTTTATGCTCAGCATGAAGCCCTTCGATGTCTTCTGAACGAATCGCGATATGACCATAGCCGTCTCCTAAATCATAAGCTGCATGATCATAGTTGTAGGTTAATTCTAATTCGTAGTCATCCCCTGGTAAAGTTAAATAAACCAAAGTAAATTTTGAATCAGGAAAATCACGGCGACGAGATTCTTCAAAACCAAAGGCCTCTTGATAGAATTTCACTGAAGCTTCCAAGTCCTTAACGCGAACACATGTATGTGCCATTTTCATAAATAAATACCCTCCTAAATTAAGTAGTAATTTCATCATAACATAAATCAATTATTTGCCAGCAATTATGCTCAGCAGTTGTTTATGAGTTTTTTTTAATGTACACTATCTAGTAAATACATTTTGTAGGAGGACACCGATGATCCCAGTATTTGGCGTGAAGGACGTCGAAAAAAACTATCAAGCACGTTATGCAGCTTATGCAATTTTAATGAATGAGGAAAAGGAAATTGCACTTATTCAAGCTCCTAATGGCGCATATTTTTTACCTGGCGGAGAAATCGAAGGAAAGGAAACGAAAGAAGAAGCGATTGCCCGTGAAATGTTAGAGGAATTAGGTTTTACAGTTGTATTATCTGACTATTTAGGACAAGCGGACGAGTATTTCTATTCGCGTCATCGGGAAACCTTTTATTATAATCCAGGCTATTTCTATTCCACGAAGAGTTGGGAAAGAGTTTCTGAGCCTTTAGAAGAAGGAAACAACAGCAGTTGGGAGTCACCGGAAAAAGCAATGGCGCTACTTAAGCGCGGCAGCCATAAGTGGGCAGTAGAAGAATGGTTAAAGAAGAACCCTTTCTGAAAAATCAGAAAGGGTTCTTCTTTAATTGACTAGCGCGCCATTATGGATATGTTTAGCAAATTCTTGGTAATAATCATCAAAAAGATCAGAATTATTACTATCTTGTTGGGTCATTTCTTTTGGATAGTAAAAACGAATATCTCCTTGTCCTTGACCAGTCAATGCTGAAACCAGTTGGCTCGCTCTGGATAATTCAATTAATGAGCCGTCTTTTTGCATCAATTCTATCTGTGTACGATGGCTGCCCTTTTCAGGATGGTACAGATCGTAGGGTAAGTCATAGCTTGAATTGATTGCTGTATAATAACGGGGATTGAACCCTGCTTTTTCGACTAAGGCCTTCATTTCTACTAATAAAGGATTGTCGCTGGAATCAACAGTGATGGATTTTAAGGGTTTGCGATTCAAAAAACGATAAGCCAAATCACTTAAAATCAAATCTTGCTCATCGATCCACTGAGCAAAATACGTATTCAACACGCCATCATCTAGTTTCAGGTAATCTTCTAAGGAGAAATCCGCCTTTAAAAAGGGAATCAACAGTTGAGAATGAAAAGTAAAAATTTCAGCATCCTCTTGATAGAGTTCATGCGCGCGATCCAACAGATGCTCAAGCAAGACTTCCATTGCACGAGAAACAGGGTGAAAATAGACTTGGACATACATTTGATAACGGCTAACGATGTAATCCTCGACGGCGTGCATCCCATTCATTGAAAAGGCGATTCCGCCTTCATACGGACGAATGACCCGAAGGATTCTAGTAAGATCAAAGGTTCCGTACTCTGTTCCTGTGTAATAGGCATCTCGCAATAGATAATCCATTCGATCAGCATCAATTTGACTGGAGATCATTTGTACGACCTGCGGATTTTCGTAAGTTTTTGTGATAACACTGGCGACTTTTTCCGGGAATCCTTCTTCGACGTTATTCAAAATTTGAAAAACTTCTGTTTCTGGTGAAGTAATGATGGCTACCGTCAACGCTTCATGATCCGTGTGGAAAATATGCTCAAAGGTGTGAGAATAAGGGCCATGTCCAACATCATGGAGTAAGGCTGCACACAAGGCGACCAGTCGATGGGAATCATCCCAGCCGTCTTTTCCATATTTCTCTTGAGAATAATTCCGCTGAAAAATGTCACAAATTCGACGTGTAATATCGTATACTCCTAAAGAATGGGAAAAGCGACTGTGTTCGGCACCATGAAAGGTGTAAGAAGTTGTGCCAAGCTGCTTGATTCGTCGCAGTCGTTGTACTTCTTTTGAATTGATCAAATCTAAAATTACTTGGTGTTGAACGTGAATATAATTATGAACTGGATCACGGAATACTTTTTCCAGCGGCAGCATTTGATTTTTATAACTCATGGAGTACCTCCTGAATGATTTTATTGCGTTGTTGCATGTGTTGGATACGGCGCTGGTAATCCTCCAACAAATAAAAATCGCCCAGAGCAGTTGTCTGGTCTCTATGGGGCATCACTTCTAATAGTTCCTTTTTGACTGAAGCGATGGAAACCGCTGACGGAAAAACATCATTCAGCGTAGTCATGCTGTTCGGTTCAACGGGAGGATAATCCACACCAAACTGCTCTTTTAAGCCGCTTTGATAAAAGGCTCGAACTACTTCTCCTCGGATGCGTTGATTTCCGTTAACACTCAAATACATCATGATGGCTACACCTTCTTTGACGCGGCGCTGTGCGATCCCAGCAATTTTTTTTCCATTGATGGAGAGATCATAGTTACCTGGACAATAAGAATCGAACACCTCGCCAATCTCAATGCCCAATTCTCCAAAGGCTGTGCGACTCAACCAATCAGCCATGGTCTGATACCCATCGTCAATCGATGACGCAGCAATAGACTCTTTGGGAAGAATCAAAGAGACATTCAAAATCCCTTCATCACTGATAACCCCCAATCCGCCAGCGTTTCGCAAAAGCAAGCGATACTCTTTTTGTTGAACTGTTTTTAAGGCATCCTCGAGATAGGTGACACGGCTATCTTTCATTCCTAAAATGAGTGTCTTTGGTAATTGCCAAAAATGAATGATCGGCTGAACTTGTTCGCCGCTGAATTCTGTGAGAACATCAGTCAAAGCAAATGGGTTGAACAAATCATTTTCCGGCAGCATTCCTTGGTCAAAAAGCAATGCTTCTTTCATCAAATCTTCCTCTCCTACCATATTTTCCTTCTTATTATAAACAATAATTTGCAAAAACAGGTAATCAAGTCGCTTAAAAAGCAGAAGTAGTTGACAAAAAAAGTAAAACCGACAAAAATATATACTGGAAGGAGTGGAAGCTCTGTGAATATTAATGAAGGCATTCCCGCAAAAATAAACATTCAAACGAAAGTCACTCAAAACAATGAGACAGAAGATTTCGTATTTGATCTCCCCGGACAAGTGGTTAAGATGGGAGATAAGTTGTACATTCGCTATAAGGAAATCCAACCCGATGGCAAAGAAGTTCCAGTAACAGTGAAAGTCACCCCCGATTCACAAGTTCAATTAACACGTGCAGGCGAAGCGCGCATGCGGATGCGTTTTGCGTATCGTGAAAAAATGGAGACCAACTATAAAACTCCGTTTGGAATGTTCGTTATCACGACGTTTGCGACGAAATTACACATTAGTTTGAAAGACCGCCCGTTTTCCGGTGTCATCACGATTGATTACGCTCTATATATGAAGGAAGAAAAAGTCGGCGACTATCAGATGGTCTTAGAATTTACCACCTAATTACAAGAAAGGTTTGCTTTTTATCTTTTGATTTTGTATGATAAGGAGTAGACTTTGAAAGGACGTGTCATACTTGGAACTTAGTATTTTTGATGGTTTGAACAAAGATGAATTGTCAATGATTGAAGTGGCACACGCAATTCTGGAAGAACGCGCAGATGTAATGGATTTTTCGGATCTAGTAAACCAAATCCAAAACTATCTTGGCAAATCAGACAGTGAGATTCGTGATGCATTAGCACAATTTTATACCGATTTGAATATTGATGGAAGTTTTATTTCTCTTGGCGACAATCGCTGGGGATTACGCTCATGGTACGCGATCGACTCGATTAACGAGGAAGTGAACCACGGCTTAGAAGACGATGAAGAGGACACACCGCGTCGTAAGAAACGTAAAAAAGTCAATGCCTTTATCAATGGGGATGAAGATGCGATTGATTACAATGATGACGATCCAGAGGATACCGATTTGTTGGCTGAAGATGAAGAAGACGAGATCGACGACGATGACGATGACGATGATGACGAAATCGCAGCATACAACTCTGACTTGCAAGAAATCGGAGCAGATGCTAATGAGGATGACGAAGAAGTTGTCCCTGGCGGAATCGAAGATGATCTAAGCGTGATTGACGATGACGATGATGACGACTTTGATGAGGAAGAAGATGAAGAGTAGATCAATTGATCTACTCTTTTTTTTGTTTTAAAGACATGTTCGCGAGCGCTTCTTTTTGTCCTTTTATGAAAAAGACGATACTATAAAATCATGAATAATAGGAAAAGAGGATGACTATGGAAAAAGTGCCTGAAATAAAAATCAAATTAACAGACGTAACGGAACGATTGGATGAAGGCTATTTATTATTTTCAACCTTACGAGAAGAAGCAAACGCGCCGGTTGTAAAAGCGCGCTTATTAAACAAAGAAGTCATCGCAGTTTACGGTCAAGAGGCTGCAAAGAAGTTTTATGACCCAAATAATTTTAAACGTGAAGGTGCAATGCCCAAGCTGGTGCTGAAAACGTTGTTTGGTGAAGATGGTGTCCAAACAATGGATGGACAGTCTCACGAACATAGAAAGACGATTTTTATGAATTTGATGACACCAAAACGGATGGAAGACTATCATCAAATAGTAGATAAAAATTTATCAGAAAAGCTCGATCAACAACACGGGGAATTCGATCTATTCGATCTATCGAAAGATGTTTTGTTCCGATCCATCTGTGAATGGGCAGGCATCGATTTGTCAAAAATACCAAAAGAAGAGGTAGAACAACTTGCAGACTATCAGATTTCAATGATTAGTTCGGCAGTAACAAATCCGGCGACACACATTAAAGGCGTTGAAAATCGGAAAAAATCAGAAAAATGGGCACAATCGTTGATTGAGGACGCACGCATCCATCCAGTTGCCAATAAAGAAGAAGTGGCTCTTTATGCTTTTGCGAATGCTACAGATGAGCAGGGTGAATTATTACCAATCAATGTAGCCGCTGTGGAATTACTGAATGTGATTCGTCCGACCGTCGCGTTGACTGTCTGGATTGCTTTGATGGGCCATGCGCTATTTAGCCGTCCAGATATCTATCAACGGCTCCGAGCAGAATTCACTCAATTGCAAGATTCCTTTATACAGGAGATGCGGCGTTACTATCCATTCTTTCCAATGCTGCCAGCTTTTGCAACGAAGGATGTGGAAATCGATGGGTATAGGATACCGAAAGACAGTTGGGTAGTTTTGGATCTCTACGGGACAAATCATGATGAACGTTCCATAGAATCTCCTGAAGTATTTCGTATCTCTCGTTATTTGGGTAAAGAGAAGCACATTTCTTATGATGAGGAATATGAGATGATTGCTCAAGGCGGGGGTAAATTTGAGGCGATGCATCGCTGTGCGGGAGAATGGATCACGCTTCATACATTGCGTGTTTTTTCTGATCAACTCGTTAATAAATACGAATTTTCAGTTCCCGATCAAGATTGGTCGATCCCTATGAATCAGTTTCCGACATTTCCAAACAGTAAAGCATTAGTGCTGAAGAAATAAACGTTAGGACCTCTTTGTTTTATCAGAGAGGTCCTATTTATTTTGGACCCTATAAAAAAGATTTACAAAGGCCAGCACCTGCTTTGAAAAATAGTAATTCAGCTAATTTTTACTAAGCAAGCGAAGATTGAGATCCTGGGTAAATGGAAAGTCTTTTTGAAAAAAACTTTTCGAATATAAAGTCTATCGATAAAATACTTTCTAAATGAAAAGTCAAAAGTCTTTTAGCTTTCCATTTGAGTAAGCTCTATTGTGAGTTTTTCGTTGTTCAAGGAAGGCACTTTTTAGAAAAGATAAAAGGGATAAAATTGATATGTATTAGGTAAAAACGTATAATGAATGTTATAGAGGGCAAATTGTGTAATGAAAATTTGCAAAAAAAGAGACACCTCTTAAAAAAGAAGTGTCTGAAATGTATGCGCCCTGAGGGAATCGAACCCCCGTCTCAAGAACCGGAATCTTACGTGATATCCACTACACTAAGGGCGCAAGCACGATTATTAGTTTAGCATACTATTTTAAAAAAACAAGGGGAAAGTATATGAAGTTTCAACAAGGTTATTCGCAAAAACAACAACAAACGCAAAAATTGGCGATGACTCAAGAGTTGCAGCAAGCCATTCGAATACTACAATTTAATACTGAAGAGCTGCAGGACTACGTTGAAACAGTCTCTTTAGAGAATCCGCTGATTGAAGTAATTCCGCCCAAAATCCAAAGTGACTTGATGCAGATGCATAACGGAGGCGGAGCGATCAAAGAAGAGTCTTTCTTTCAGATCGCAGATCATCCAGTTTCTTTGTTTGAGCATTTGATCAATCAGATTCATTTGAATTATCGTGATACCTTCATTCGTGAAATCATGCTCGTACTGGTAGAGTCTATTGATGTGAATGGGTATTTAAAAATTGATGAAGAAGAAATCAAAAAGGAACTAAAGGCGACAGACATCCAATACCTCGATGCGCTGACCCTTTTGCAGCAGTTAGATCCTCCGGGTGTGGGTGCTAGGAATTTACAAGAATGCTTGATGTTGCAAACTGAGCAGGATAATTACGCTCCTGATTTAGCGTATCTGCTTTTGGAAGAATCGTTTGATGAAATTGCTAAAAGAAAGTTTGAACAAATCGCAAAAAAATATCGTATTAGTTTACCGCAAGTTCAAGAAATTTTAGACTATATTCGTAGCTTGAATCCATTTCCGGGAGCAAGCTTTGGCGGACAAGATTCCAATTTCATCATTCCTGATCTCACATTAGTTAGAAGAGAAGACCGCCTGGTGGTATTGTCCAATAAACGTGGGCAGCTGCGTTTGAATTTCCAAGAGAATTACTTCAACCGGTTGAAACAACAAGCAGATGAAGAAACAGCAGCTTACTTAAAAGAGAAGCTGCAACAATTTGAATGGTTGAATAAAACGCTGGGTCAGCGTAAGGACACCATATTAGAAGTTGGAAAAATCATCGTGCAGCATCAAGCATCGTTCTTTGAAGAAAAACAAGGGGCGCTAAAGCCATTGATGCTAAAGGACATCGCGAAACAACTGGAAGTACACGAGTCAACAATCAGTCGCGCCGTCAACGGAAAATATATTGAAACAGACTTCGGTGTGTTTGAATTAAGAAGCTTCTTCGTCAATAAGGTCAACGATGAGGACACGTCGGCGGATGGGGTCAAACAGTTGATTGCCTCATTAGTTGATGATGAGGATAAGCGCAAGCCATTGTCCGATCAGAAAATTGTTGAATTACTTGCTGAGAAGGATCAAAAAGTATCCCGGCGGACCGTCGCAAAATATCGGGATGCATTGAAAATTCCCAGCTCATCGAAAAGAAAACGTTTTGATTAAGCCAGGTAAAAAAACTTGGCTTTTTCCTTGCGTAAAAGGCTTAAAACTGATACACTTTGTCATGTAAGAAATGAACAAATTTCAAAAAATAATTTGAATTTCTTACCTTTTTTTTAAAATTCATGGGTCGCTAAAAGTCTATGAGGGACTACTTAAGTCCAACGGAGGAATTCCTTTGTTAAGTGAATTAAGAGTACTTGAAGCTATCGCCCCTGATGTCCTAGAGGTTGTTAAAAAGAGATACCGCATTATGCAAAATATTTTTTGGATGCAACCCATCGGTCGGAGAAACTTGGCTGATTCATTAGGTCTCACTGAGCGTGTATTAAGAAGTGAGACAGAGTATCTTCGAGATCAGCGTTTAATCGATGCAACAAAGAGCGGCATGTTACTAACTGAAAAGGGCGAAGGGTTATTACAACATCTAGAACTTTTGATGGAACAATTCACCGGCATGGATCAGTTGGAAAAGCAGCTTGCTTCACTTTTTAGCATTGAGCGATGTTTGATTGTTTCTGGTAACAGTGATGAACAGGGGAAAGTAATCGGTGAATTTGGCGAGTTGGTTGATGAGGCATTACAGCGTCAACTTCCAGATGGCCGAAATATTATTGCCGTAATGGGTGGTACAACGATGGCCGAAGTTGCCAGACATGTCAGCCCGTTAGAAACAGCAAAACGTCACAATCTTTTTGTTCCAGCTAGAGGAGGTATCGGTGAAGCGGTATCGATCCAAGCCAATTCAGTGAGCGCCTTGATGGCAGCAAATGCTCATGGGGAACACCGTGCGTTGTATGTTCCAGAACAACTCAGTGAAGAAGCTTACCACACATTGCTAAAAGAGCCTTCAATTAGAAGTGTTTTAGCGATGATCAAGGAGGCCAACTGTGTTGTACACAGTATTGGTCGTGCTTTGCACATGGCAGCCAGAAGAAAAATGTCTGAAGACGAAATTATTCGTTTGAAGCAAAAAAATGCTGTTGCAGAATCATTTGGTTACTTTTTTGACGAAAATGGAGCAATCGTTCATAAAGTACCACGCATCGGTTTGTCATTAGAAGACATTCAAAAGATGCCTACGGTTCTCGCCGTGGCTGGTGGAAAAAGTAAAGTAAAAGCCATCACCGCGTATATGAAAAATGCTCCCAAACAAACGTGGCTCATCACAGATGAAGCCGCCGCAAATGAGATTTTAAAAGGGATATCCCCTTTAAAATAAATATATTTTTTGATTCCATAAGGAGGAAATCTTAAATGACAGTAAAAGTTGGAATTAACGGATTTGGACGTATCGGACGCTTAGCATTCCGCCGTATCCAAGATGTAGAAGGATTGGAAGTTGTAGCTATCAACGACCTAACAGACGCTAAAATGTTGGCTCACTTGTTAAAATATGATACAACTCAAGGTCGCTTTAACGGAACTGTTGAAGTTCATGAAGGTTCATTCAACGTGAACGGCAAAGAAGTTAAAGTTCTTGCTAACCGCAACCCTGAAGAATTACCTTGGGGAGAACTAGGAGTAGATATCGTTTTAGAATGTACTGGATTCTTCACTTCTAAATCTGCTGCTGAAAAACACTTAACAGCTGGTGCTAAACGTGTTGTTATCTCAGCTCCTGGTGGTAACGATGTTCCAACAATCGTTTATAACACTAACCATGAAACTTTAACTGGTGACGAAACAGTTATCTCTGGTGCTTCATGTACTACTAACTGTTTAGCTCCTATGGCTAAAACTTTAAATGACGAATTTGGCGTTGTTGAAGGATTAATGACAACTATCCATGCTTACACAGGTGACCAAATGACTCTTGATGGACCTCACCCTAAAGGCGACTTCCGTCGTGCGCGTGCTGCTGCAGCAAACATCGTGCCTAACTCAACTGGTGCTGCTAAAGCTATCGGTTTAGTTATTCCTGACTTGAACGGTAAATTAGACGGAGCTGCTCAACGTGTTCCTGTTGCAACTGGTTCATTAACTGAATTAGTTACTGTTCTTAACAAAAAAGTGACTGTTGACGAAGTAAATGCAGCGATGAAAGCAGCAGAAACTGAATCATTCGGTTACAACACTGACGAAATCGTTTCTTCAGATATCGTAGGCATGACTTACGGTTCATTATTTGACGAAACTCAAACTAAAGTAATGACAGTTGGCGACCAACAATTAGTTAAAACTGTTGCTTGGTATGACAATGAAATGTCATACACTGCTCAATTAGTTCGTACTTTAGAATACTTCGCTAAACTTTAAGATTTATTTTAAACGAAAACAACATTGTCTGAAAAAAGGCGGGGAAGCAACGCGCTTCTCCGTTTTTTTCGATGTAAAAGTTATCATTGGCTCTTTTATTAGAAAGAGTTGTATAATAATAAAGATTCAAAAAAAATATTTTGGAGGTTTTCTTTCATGGCAAAAATGACAGTTAAAGATCTTGACTTGAAAGACAAGAAAGTTTTAGTTCGTGTGGACTTCAACGTTCCTGTTAAAGATGGCGTGATTACTGATGACACTCGTATTAAAGCGGCGTTGCCAACAATCAACTACATTTTAGAACAAGGCGGAAAAGCAATTTTGTTCTCTCACCTTGGTCGTGTGAAAACAGAAGAAGACAAAGCAGGCAAATCATTAAAACCTGTTGCTGAACGTTTAAGCGAATTATTAGGTAAAAATGTAACATTTGTACCTGAAACTCGTGGTTCTGATTTGGAAACAGCAATCGCAGACATGAAAGACGGAGACGTAGTTGTCTTTGAAAACACTCGTTTCGAAGATATCGACGGCAAAAAAGAAAGCGGAAATGATGCTGAACTTGGTAAATACTGGGCTTCATT
>NZ_NIBK01000001.1:1220872-1239886 GCF_002174375.1 Enterococcus sp. 12F9_DIV0723
CAGCTCATCGAAAAGAAAACGTTTTGATTAAGCCCTGTCTCTTATACACATCTATAATAATAAAGATTCAAAAAAAATATTTTGGAGGTTTTCTTTCATGGCAAAAATGACAGTTAAAGATCTTGACTTGAAAGACAAGAAAGTTTTAGTTCGTGTGGACTTCAACGTTCCTGTTAAAGATGGCGTGATTACTGATGACACTCGTATTAAAGCGGCGTTGCCAACAATCAACTACATTTTAGAACAAGGCGGAAAAGCAATTTTGTTCTCTCACCTTGGTCGTGTGAAAACAGAAGAAGACAAAGCAGGCAAATCATTAAAACCTGTTGCTGAACGTTTAAGCGAATTATTAGGTAAAAATGTAACATTTGTACCTGAAACTCGTGGTTCTGATTTGGAAACAGCAATCGCAGACATGAAAGACGGAGACGTAGTTGTCTTTGAAAACACTCGTTTCGAAGATATCGACGGCAAAAAAGAAAGCGGAAATGATGCTGAACTTGGTAAATACTGGGCTTCATTAGGCGATGTATTCGTCAACGACGCATTTGGTACTGCTCACCGTGCACATGCCTCTAACGTAGGTATCGCTTCTACTGGAATTCCAACTGTTGCTGGATTCTTGATGGAAAAAGAAATCAAATTCATCGGCGAGGCTGTTGAAGAACCTAAACGTCCTATGGTAGCTATCCTAGGCGGCGCGAAAGTTTCTGACAAAATCGGCGTAATCAAAAACTTGATTCCTAAAGCTGACAAAATTTTGATCGGTGGCGGAATGACGTATACATTCTACAAAGCTAAAGGCATGGAAATCGGTAACTCATTAGTAGAAGCTGACAAAGTGGACTTAGCAAAAGAATTGATCGAAGCTGCTGGCGACAAATTAGTATTGCCAGTTGACTCAATCACAGCGGCTGAATTTTCAAACGATGTACCAACTGAAGAACATACTGGTGATGTTCCTGTTGGACAAATGGGTCTTGACATTGGACCAGAATCAATCGCTTTGTTTGCTCAAACATTAGAAGGCGCGAAAACAGTTGTATGGAACGGACCTATGGGTGTGTTCGAAATGAGCAACTTCGCTCGTGGAACAATCGGTGTTTGTGAAGCCATCGCTAACTTAAAAGACGCAACTACAATCATCGGTGGTGGGGATTCTGCAGCTGCAGCTGAACAACTTGGCTTTGCTGACAAATTCACTCACATTTCAACTGGTGGCGGTGCAAGTCTTGAGTTATTAGAAGGTAAAGAATTACCTGGTCTTGCAGCAATCAACGATAAATAATCTGAGCGAAACAGGCTACACTGCTTTTTCGTGATCAATTGAAAAGAATGTTTTATCTTTTTGATTTGATAACGAGTGGCAAAAAAATGAAAAGGAGCTTTTCTAAATGCGTAAACCCATTATTGCTGGTAACTGGAAAATGAACCTAACTGCTTCAGAAGCAAAAGACTTTGCTGAAGCAGTAAAAAACAATGTTCCTGCGAACGATAAAGTAGATTCAGTCATTGGATCACCTGCTTTATTCTTGCAAGAATTAGTTGAAGCAGCAAAAGGCACTGACTTAAAAATCTCTGCTCAAAACTGCTACTGGGAAAATGCTGGAGCGTTCACTGGTGAAACTTCACCTGCTGCTTTGGCGGATCTTGGTGTGGAATATGTTATCATCGGCCATTCAGAACGTCGTGAATACTTCCACGAAACAGACGAAGAAATCAACAAAAAAGCCAAAGCGATCTTCGCAAACGGCATGTTGCCAATCCTTTGCTGTGGTGAGTCTTTAGAAACGTATGAAGCTGGCAAAACAGCTGAATGGATCGAAGGACAAATCAAAGCTGGTTTAGCTGATCTTTCTGCTGAACAAGTTTCAAGCATGGTTATTGCTTATGAACCAATCTGGGCGATCGGTACTGGTAAATCTGCTGACGCACAAATCGCTGACGAAATCTGCGGCGTTGTTCGTTCAACAGTTGAAGGTATCTACGGCAAAGAAGTTTCTGAAGCTGTTCGTATCCAATACGGCGGTTCTGTGAAACCAGAAAACATTGCGGAATACATGGCTAAAGAAAACGTTGACGGCGCTTTAGTTGGCGGAGCCAGCTTAAAAGCTGATTCATTCTTAGCATTATTAGAAGGCGCAAAATAATTTTTTATAGAAAATTGCTGCTTTTGTTTGCAACTGTCAGCAATTTTCACTAATATTGGTTATAAGGGCTTTTAGCCCTTTAATAAAACAAATTTTAAAGGAGAGACAAAACATGTCAATTATCTCAGACGTTTACGCACGCGAAGTCCTAGACTCACGTGGTAACCCAACAATCGAAGTAGAAGTTTATACAGAAGACGGCGCATTCGGCCGCGGTATGGTTCCTTCAGGTGCTTCAACTGGTGAATACGAAGCCGTTGAATTACGTGATGGCGACAAAGCTCGTTACGGCGGTAAAGGTGTTACTAAAGCAGTTGATAATGTAAACAATGTTATCGCTGAAGCAATCATCGGATACGACGTACGTGACCAAGCTGCTATTGATGCTGCTATGATCGAATTAGATGGCACTCCTAACAAAGGTAAATTAGGTGCGAACGCTATTCTTGGTGTTTCTATCGCCGTTGCCCGTGCAGCTGCTGACTTCTTAGAAATCCCATTGTACAACTACCTTGGCGGATTCAATACTAAAGTTTTGCCTACTCCTATGATGAATATCATCAATGGTGGATCACATGCTGATAACTCTATCGACTTCCAAGAATTTATGATCATGCCAGTTGGCGCTCCTACATTCAAAGAAGCTTTACGTTATGGTGCAGAAGTATTCCACGCTTTAGCTTCAATCTTAAAAGCTAAAGGTCTTGCTACTTCAGTTGGTGACGAAGGTGGATTCGCTCCTAACCTTGGTTCTAATGAAGAAGGTTTCGAAGTAATCATCGAAGCGATTGAAAAAGCTGGCTATGTACCTGGTAAAGACATCGTTCTTGCTATGGATGCTGCTTCTTCTGAATTCTACGACAAAGAAAAAGGTGTTTACGTTTTAGCTGACTCAGGCGAAGGCGAAAAAACAACTGAAGAAATGATCGCATTCTACGAATCATTAGTTGCTAAATACCCAATCATCTCAATCGAAGACGGCTTAGACGAAAACGATTGGGAAGGTACTAAGAAATTAACTGAAGCTTTAGGCGATAAAGTTCAATTAGTTGGTGACGACTTGTTCGTTACAAACACTGAAAAATTAGCTAAAGCAATTGATATGGGTGTTGCGAACTCAATCCTTATCAAAGTTAACCAAATCGGTACATTAACTGAAACTTTCAATGCTATCGAAATGGCTAAAGAAGCTGGCTACACTGCAGTTGTATCTCACCGTTCTGGTGAAACAGAAGATTCAACAATCTCTGATATCGCTGTAGCAACAAACGCTGGTCAAATCAAAACTGGTTCTCTTTCACGTACTGACCGTATTGCTAAATACAATCAATTATTACGTATCGAAGACCAATTGGGTGATGTTGCAGAATACAAAGGAATCAAATCTTTCTACAACTTAAAAAACAACCCATTCATCGGTAAATAATTACGGATACTAAAAGAGCTGCGAGGATTTTCCTCGCAGCTCTTTTTACATATATTTCTAGAATTCTTGATGAAGTGTGGTTAGTGCATGAGCAACTGTAGGATGATGGACAGGTGAATGCGCATCTTTTTCCCATAAATGCTTGAGTTGTGCTTTCACTTCGGGTTGCATAGAGGTGAATATGACCCTTTGATCATTTAAACGTGCGACGGATAAATAATCAGCAAAGATATCTCTGGCAGTCAAATCGATACTAGGGACACCACGGAGTGAAAAAATAATACCTTTTCTATCGATAGCTTGATCGAGTTCTTTCTTTAGCTGGTTTGCTGACATAAAGAACAAAGGGCCGGTAATATAGATAACTGCCCAATCTGTGCCAGCTTCAGAGTAGGGAAGATCCATTCTGCGCCAATCAACTTCTTCTGTAGTAATAGAAATTTTAGCGCTTTTGGCGATGAAGAAAATACAGCCTAATATAATTCCAAGTACGATAGCAATGCTTAAATCAAAAATGATCGTACTAAGCATAGTCGCAAAGAAAAGCAGGATGGCGGTTCGGTTTTTTTGATGGAGCATCGTTTTTATAGTTGACCATTCGTGCATACGCCAGCTTGTCACAAGTAAAACACTTGCTAAAGCCGTCATAGGTATCTGAGACATGATCGGGGCAAAGAGGATCATTGATAAAAATAAGAAGAACGCATGAAAAATACCGGCTAAACGGGTTTGGGCCCCCGATTTGATAGCGACGCTTGTTCGTGCAATTGCAGCTGTTGCGGGAATACCGCCAAAAAAAGGTAAAATCATATTACCGATTCCTTGAGCCACTAATTCCTGATTGCTATCTAAATCTTTTCCGGTCATACGTCCAGCCGAGGCGCCGCAAAGTAAACTTTCGATCATTCCCAGCATTGCGATACTGACAGCCGGTAAAAATAATTGTTTGAGTAATGCAAAATTTAGTGTAGAGAAATGCAGGCGCTCTCCGGTGATTAATGAAGTTGGTATTTTCCCAACTTTTGCGACGGGCAATTTAAAGATGATCGAAGCTAGGGTAGCCAAAATGATAGCGACTAATGAGGCAGGTAAAACGTGAGCCCACTTTTTAGGGTAGAAGATCAATAACAATAAGATAAGAAGACCTAACAGAAATGTTGGTAAATCGGGATTGAAGTTGGAATGATAGCTGAATAATCTCGTTAAGGCATTCTCTCCTACAGAAGTGGTTCCGAAGAAGTTATCGATTTGTCCTAAGGCAATAATGATCGCAATGCCGGATGTGAAACCTGTAATCACTGGTGCCGGGATAAATGAGGTGAGGTTCCCTAGCTTAAATAATCCGGCCAATAATAAAATAGCTCCAGCAATAAAAGTAGCGACCAAAACGCCGGATAAACCTTGAACAGCTATGATACCAGTAAGAATTGCTGCCATTGCGCCTGTCGGTCCAGAAATTTGATAAAACCCACCTGAAAGACTGCCTATAACAGTTCCTGCGATGATGGCAGTGATCATCCCGGCTGCTGCATCGGCTCCGCTGGAAACACCGAAAGCCAGAGCAAGCGGCAGAGCTACAGCGGCTACAGTTAATCCTGCCAATAGGTCCTTTTGGAACTTTTCTCTAGAATAATGTCTAAACTCTGATTGCAATAAATTCGTATAACGTTTGATTATAAAACACTCCTTTTTTAGATACGACAAAAGCCCGTAAAAAACGGGCTTTCAAAGAATAAGTAAAACCACCTTTTACTATAAAAGAGAAGGGATAAAAGTACAATGGTTTTCTTAAAATTTCTATGAAATAATCACTCCATTAAAGGCTTTTAGCAGAGATTCAGCTTTTTTTCACCACTTTTGATATACTTAAATCAAAAATAGGCACATGAGGAAGTGAATAAAATGGCAAAAGATGAATTGCAGCAGCATCTAGACAAGGGAAGATATGGATCTCCACGAATTAATCCAGAAGAACAACGTAAATATCTTGGAACTTTTAGAGAGCGTTGCTTTGTAAGTATGACGATCCGTGAGATGAAGAATAATCAAGACCGGCACTATTTAATTGAAGAAATTAAAAAGCATCCCGAAGGTAAATTGCTAATCAACGGGGCTGTACCAGATACACTCCAAAGTGAGTTTATCGGTTTGGCTTCAAAAAACGCAGCAGATTTTACAATTATCAATGATGCGACTGTCGAGGATGAAGAAAGTATTGGTGTTTTATTGGTCACGGATCATGCGGTGAACGAAGAGATCATCGATATCGAAAAAAAATATCCTTCAGAGACAACGCCTGAATCTGCTGAACCTAAGCAAAAGAAAAGCTTTTTTGGGCGCTTATTTGATTAAAGAAAATTAAGCAACTAATAATTACAGTTGACATTTTTCGAAAGTGTCGGTATTATACTGCTTGGGCACCCTTTTAGTAGGGTCAAGTGTTTAGTGAATTCATAGCTCCCTATTCAGATTGGATAGGGAGCTTTCTTTGTTTTTTCTAGACGTTTCCTGCAAATTAGTATATGAAGGAGTTTTTTCATTTATGACAAAGTATATTTTTGTAACTGGCGGCGTGGTTTCATCAATCGGCAAAGGGATCGTGGCAGCATCATTGGGTCGTTTGCTTAAAAATCGAGGATTGAAGGTTACGATTCAAAAATTTGATCCTTATATCAATGTCGATCCAGGTACGATGAGTCCTTACCAACACGGAGAAGTTTTTGTAACAGATGATGGTGCTGAAACGGACTTGGACTTGGGTCACTATGAACGTTTTATCGACATCAACTTGAATCAATACTCCAACGTAACGACAGGAAAAATCTATTCAGAAGTTATTCGTAAGGAACGTAAAGGCGAATATCTAGGTGCGACTGTCCAAGTAATTCCGCATATCACCAATGAAATCAAATCAAAGATCATGCGTGCAGCGAAGATGACAGATTCCGATGTGATCATTACAGAAGTCGGCGGAACGGTCGGAGACATCGAGTCCTTGCCATTCTTAGAAGCCTTACGTCAAATGAAGGCGGATGTCGGAGCAGACAATGTCATGTATATCCATACAACGCTGATCCCATACTTAAAAGCTGCTGGTGAAATGAAAACTAAACCAACACAACACAGTGTGAAAGAACTACGCGGATTAGGAATTCAACCAAATATTTTAGTTGTACGTACCGAACAGCCTGTTTCTCAAGGAACGAAAAATAAATTAGCTCAATTCTGTGACGTGGCACCAGAAGCAGTCATTGAATCGCGTGACGTTGAAACACTTTATTCCATTCCACTTGCTTTGCAGGCACAAGGCATGGATCAAATCGTTTGCGATCATCTGAAAATTGATGCACCTGTTGCGGATATGGCAGAATGGCGTGCTTTAGAAGAAAAAGTGTTGAATCTCAAGAAAAAAGTCAGGATTGCTTTAGTCGGAAAATACGTGGAATTACCAGATGCGTATATCTCTGTCGTAGAAGCATTGAAGCATTCCGGTTTTGCTTTTGATTCAGATATCGAGATCGAGTGGATCCAATCACAAGAAGTGACCCGCGAAAACGTAGCAGAAAAAATTGGGGATGCAGATGGGATCTTAGTTCCTGGCGGCTTTGGCGATCGCGGAATCGAAGGAAAAATCGAAGCCATCCGATACGCTCGTGAAAATGATGTGCCTTTCTTGGGTATTTGTTTAGGAATGCAAATGGCCTGTGTTGAATTTGGTCGGAATGTTGCTGGCTTGGAAGATGCGAATTCAGCGGAAACTGTCCCTGACACAGCAAATAATATTATTGATTTGATGGCAGACCAAGAAAATATCGAAAACTTGGGTGGCACACTGCGTCTTGGCTTGTATCCTTGCAAACTGAAAAAAGGAACGACGACGGCAGCAGCATATGCAAATGAAGAAGTGATCCAAGAGCGTCACCGTCACCGTTATGAATTTAACAATCAATACCGTCAATTATTCGAGGATAAAGGACTTGTTTTCTCAGGTGTTTCTCCTGACAATCGTTTAGTTGAAATCGTTGAAATACCTGAAAATAAATTCTTTGTTGGGTGTCAATTCCATCCAGAATTAATCTCTCGTCCAAATCGTCCTCAACCATTAATCAAAGCGTTCGTTGGGGCATCATTGGAAAGCAAAGAAGCAAAATAGTAAATTTGACTGAAAAGTGGTTACGCTTTTCAGTCTTTTTTACAAAAAAGTTGAAATGTAAAGGTTTTATCGGAAGGTTTGCAGTAGCAAAGATGACGAAACTTTGATAGAATTAACACGTTAGTTAAGCATGGCTTAACCAAATGTAAAATAGTAAAAACACTAGGAGGAATTTTTTATGCCAGTAGTATCAGGAGCAGAATTCTTGAAAGCAGCACGTAAAGGCGGATATGCAGTTGGTGGATTTAACACGAATAACTTAGAATGGACACAAGCTATTCTAAAAGCTGCAGAAGCTAAAAAAGCACCCGTTCTTATCCAAACTTCAATGGGCGCTGCAAAATACATGGGTGGCTACAAAGTTGCTAAAGACATCATCTGTAACTTAGTAGATTCAATGGGTATCACTGTACCAGTTGCAATCCACTTAGACCATGGTGACTACGAAGCTGCTTTGGAATGTATCGAAGTTGGCTATACTTCAATCATGTTTGATGGTTCTCATCTTCCATTTGAAGAAAACTTGAAATTGGCTAAAGACGTTGTTGAAAAAGCTCACGCTAAAGGAATCTCTGTAGAATGTGAAGTTGGTTCAATCGGTGGTGAAGAAGACGGAATCATCGGCGCTGGCGAATTAGCTGACGTGGACGAATGTGTACAAATGGTTGCTACAGGTATCGACTATTTAGCATGTGGTATCGGTAATATCCACGGTGTGTACCCTGAAAACTGGAAAGGGTTAGCATTTGACCACTTACAAGAAATCGCGAATGCTGTAGGTTCTGATGTTCCTTTAGTATTACATGGTGGATCAGGTATTCCTCAAGAACAAATCCAAAAAGCAATCTCAATGGGCGTTTCTAAAGTGAACGTTAACACTGAATTCCAATTATCATTTGCTAAAGCAACTCGTGAATATATCGAAGCTGGTAAAGATAAAGAAGGAAAAGGCTTTGACCCTCGTAAATTGTTGGCACCAGGTGTTGCTGCAATCGTTAAAGACGCTGAAGAACATATCGACTGGTTCGGTTCAGCTAACAAAGCTTAATTTTTGATTCTTATGACCTCGAAGCATCTGCTTCGAGGTTTTTTTGTGTGAAAGAAACCATGTAGAAAGTCGATATTTTAAGTAAAATAGTTATTTTATAACGTATTTTCTCGGCGGAAGGCAGGCCTGATTATTTTCTGTTGAATTTTGAGAATGCTTCCTTTTTATACAGTCAATAATATGCTAGAATGGATAATGGTCTATAAACTTCAAAATAATTAATTAGGTGAAAATACATGAAAAAAATCGAAATCCATGGCGGAAAGCCATTATCAGGTAATATAACGATCAGCGGTGCAAAAAACAGTGCAGTGGCACTTATTCCAGCAGCAA
The DNA here is from genome assembly GCF_002174375.1 of Enterococcus sp. 12F9_DIV0723. Classification (NCBI taxonomy): domain Bacteria; kingdom Bacillati; phylum Bacillota; class Bacilli; order Lactobacillales; family Enterococcaceae; genus Enterococcus; species Enterococcus sp. 12F9_DIV0723. The sequence continues at coordinate 1,229,983 of NZ_NIBK01000001.1, forward strand.
TTATGGCAGACTCGCCAGTAACATTGGAAGGCGTGCCAGATATTCAAGATGTACACTCATTGATTGAAATCTTAGAAATTATGGGAGCAACGGTTTCTTTTGAAGACAATCGAATGGTCATTGATCCAAGTAATGTTGTTTCCATTCCAATGCCAAGTGGAAAAATCAATTCTTTGCGCGCTTCTTATTATTTTATGGGAGCGTTGGTAGGTAAATTTGGCGAAGCAGTGGTTGGACTTCCAGGGGGATGCTTCTTAGGCCCTCGTCCGATCGATCTGCATATCAAAGGGTTTGAAAGCTTGGGAGCGGATGTTTCGAATGAGCATGGCGTTATCTACTTGCGCACTGATGACGAAGGATTGAAGGGAGATCGCATCTTTATGGATGTGGTTTCTATTGGTGCGACAATCAATGTGATGTTAGCCGCAGTGAAAGCAAAAGGAAAAACAATCATTGAAAATGCAGCGAAAGAACCAGAGATCATTGATGTAGCGACATTATTGAACAATATGGGTGCGAAAATTCGTGGTGCAGGTACGGATGAAATTCGGATCGAAGGCGTCGAAGAATTACATGGCTGCGTCCATTCAATTATTCCTGACCGAATCGAAGCGGGTACCTATTTAGCTTTGGCAGCTGCAATGGGTGAAGGTGTGACGGTTCATAACGTTATTTATGAACATATCGAAAGTTTTATTGCTAAATTGGAAGAAATCGGCGTTGAAATGAATATTTCTGAGGATAGCATTGATGTGCTTCCTTCTAAAAATTTAAAAACGGTGGATGTGACAACTTCGCCATATCCTGGTTTCGCAACGGATTTACAGCAGCCGTTGACACCTCTATTGTTGAAAGCCAAAGGGACCTCTGAAATTATCGATACGATTTATTCAAAACGAGTGAATCATATTCCAGAATTAGTACGCATGGGCGCAGATGCCCGTGTGGAAGGCAACTTAATTGTTTTAAATGGACCTAGTAAGCTGCACGGTGCAGAAGTTGTTGCTTCTGATTTGCGTGCGGGGGCTTGTTTAGTTATCGCTGGATTAATGGCCGAAGGGAAAACTACGATCTTCAATGTAGAATACATTTTGCGCGGATATGATCATATTATTGAGAAACTGACGGCTCTTGGTGCAACTATCGAAATGATCGACGAGGAAGAGGCGGAATAATGAGCGATTATTTAACAATGGCGGAACTGGACAATAAGACGCTAAAAGAAATTTATGCTTATGCAAAAGACTTTAAAATTCCTTATTATAGTCAGATGAATAAAAAGGAATTGTCTTTAGCGGTTATCCGGGCACAGGCAGAAAAACAAGGCTTCTTTTACATGGAGGGAGTCTTAGATATCATCGGTCAAGACGGCTATGGCTTCTTGCGCCCAATCAACTATGGATCTAGTGCGGAGGATATCTATATTTCTTCTTCACAAATCCGTCGCTTCGGCTTGAGAAATGGTGATAAAGTGGCGGGCAAAGCCCGTCCGCCGAAAGAATCTGAACGTTATTATGGGTTGATGCATGTAGAAAGCGTGAATGGCAAAGATCCAGAAGAAGCCAAAGAACGCCCGCATTTTCCTGCGTTGACAGCACTTTATCCTGAGAAACAATTGGTTTTAGAAACGACTCCTGGTCGGCTTTCTACCCGAATGATCGATATCTTCTCTCCCGTTGGATTTGGTCAACGTGGATTGATCGTAGCGCCTCCAAAAGCGGGGAAAACAACGATTCTAAAAGAAATAGCGAATGGTATTACAGACAATCATCCTGACGTGGAATTGATCGTCTTACTAATTGATGAACGCCCAGAAGAAGTAACCGACTTGGAACGCAGCGTAAAGGGAGATGTGGTTTATTCGACCTTTGATCAGCAGCCGCAAAATCATACGCGTGTGTCTGAATTGGTATTAGAACGGGCAATGCGCTTAGTAGAAGACAAGCGAGATGTAGTGATCCTGATGGACAGTATCACGCGTTTAGCACGTGCGTATAACTTAGTCGTTCCACCGAGTGGTCGTACCTTAAGCGGAGGGATTGATCCGGCTGCACTGTACAAGCCGAAGAAGTTCTTTGGTGCAGCACGTAATATTGAAGAAGGCGGCAGCCTCACTATCCTAGCGACAGCATTGGTAGATACCGGCAGTCGTATGGACGATGTCATTTACGAAGAATTTAAAGGAACAGGAAACTTAGAGTTGCAATTATCACGTGAGTTGTCCGAGCGCCGCATCTTCCCAGCCATCGACATCAAGAAATCTGGTACTCGTAAAGAAGAATTATTGATGAGTCCGGATCGTTTAGAAGAGATCTTCAAGCTGCGTAACAATATGACCGGAGATTCATTGGAATATACGTCTCAATTCGTGAATTTTATGAAGAAGACAAAGACGAACGAGGATGTTTTCAAAGCATTCAAAGATGTTTCCTTTGGTGGGAAAACAACGCGTAGAAATCAAAAAAGATAATTGCATTGTCGAATCATTCATGATAGTATATTCATGTTGCAAATTGCAAAAATAACTCTGAACCAGCAAATGATTCAGGGCAAAGGAGCGAAAAAAACTATGAAACAAGGAATTCATCCAGAATATCATCCAGTTGTGTTTATGGACTCAACTACAGGTTTCAAATTCTTGTCAGGTTCTACTAAATCTTCACAAGAAACAGTTGAATGGGAAGACGGAAACACTTACCCTGTAATCCGTGTCGAAGTTACTTCTGACTCTCATCCATTCTACACTGGACGTCAAAAGTTCACTCAAGCAGATGGACGTGTCGATCGTTTCAACAAAAAATACGGTCTCAAAGACGAAAACGCAGAAGAAAAATAAATTCTGTTCAATCAGACTTTGCGAGTTTCCCATTATGGGAAGCTCGTTTTTTTTATATTTATTTTTCAGAAACAACGCTTTAATTGTTCTTTCTGAGAATATCTGCTATGGTTTTTTTATAAATCATGTAGTCAGGAGATTCTAGTATGCAGAAGAAAAAATACGGGGTTCTTTTATGGTTTCTTTTAATGGTTTTATTTCCGGTGAGGGTGGATGCCTCACATCATGGACTGACAGTGGACCAGCAAAAAGAGAAGTTGGAATCATACAACGAATTTTATCAAGCGGCCTTTTCAGGAAAGGAAGAGACGACTGATTTTGGTATGTATAAGATTCCTGGCTTGTACAGTGCAAAAACACTTAGCTTGGAAACGAATGACCTTTCCGAGAGCCGAACGATGACACCACAAGGGATCGCCTTGACGGAAAAATATATTCTTATTTCGGCGTATAGTCATGATCATAAGAATCATTCAGTTATCTATATGCTGGATCGTCAAACGCATGAGTATTTGAAAACGGTTGTTTTGCCAGGAAAACCTCATTTGGGGGGCATTACGTATGATCCAAAGCATCAGCGTGTTTGGGTGACGACTGGCGGCCTTTTTGCAGGGTTATCTTCTATTGACTTAAAAGAATTAGAAGACTATCGAATGCAAGCGGGGCAAGTGGTCTCTTACCATCAGCAAATTTCGTTAAAAGAGGTATCTCACGCTTCCGCAGTCACCTATACTTCAGGGGTATTGGTTGTCGGCTATTTTACGCTAGATGAATATGGACGGATGGCGACGTATCGTTTGGACAATCAAGGGGAATTGACGATTGATTCTCACGAGAAGGTTTCTAGTTTTGACCAAGGAAATCAAAAGAAGTCTGGAGTAACGCCTGTTCCTTCCTCAGAATTTGCCCGTTCGTTGGGTTCATGGAAAACGCTGGATATGATTCAAGGAATGACTTTTTACAAAGATTATCTAGTGATGTCGCAATCTTGGGGACCGGATCGGCCTGGAAAAATATATTTTTTTAACTTAGATAAAGTAGATAATTTTTTCTCTATTAAGGATGCCGCATTTGAGATGGATACACCGCCGTATATCGAACAGATAACGGCAAATAAGGACCAGCTTTTTGCGGTATTTGAGGGAGGTGCGTGGCCGTATCGCACAAGAAATCCGGTCTTGGTGGATCATGTCATTCAGTTGGACATTCCTCAGTTGTTATCAAAGAAAGAATAAATGGGTCGACACATTCTAGAATACTAGGCTGAAGGGGTTCCTTAAAGGTGGAATCCCTTTTTATATTAGGAAGTATGAAACCTGTTTCAAATCGTGAAACGAGTTGAGTTGTAAGCGGTATCTATTTCATTTTAAAAAGGTGCCTCGTATACTAAACACATCATAAAAAGAGGGAGATAAAAAAATGAAAGCGAAAATCATGGATAGCATGCAGAAATTTTCGAAAGCGATGTTTGTTCCAGTTCTGATCTTGCCAATAGCGGGTATTTTGATCGCCATTGGGAATGTTTTTACCAATCCGCGACTGATTGAAACGTTTAGTTTTTTAGATAATCCGATTACTATGGGATTCGGAAGTATTTTATCGGCGGCGTTATTGCCTGTATTGACAAATCTTGGTGTCATTTTCTGTGTAGGAATCGCATTAGGGTTGGCAAATAAGAAAAAAGCGGAAGCCGCGTTTACTGCATTACTTGGTTATTTAGTGTTTCTCTACGCTATGAATAAATTTATGGAATTACGGGAAATGCTCGTGGCACCGGATCAATTGCAGGGTTCAGGGCAAGCTTTGGTATTGGGTGTTCAGGTGCTGGACATGGGCGTGTTTCTTGGAATTATTCTTGGGATCGTCGTAGCGCTGATCCACAACCGATTTATTGATACGACATTCAATAATGCGTTTCAAGTATATGGCGGCGCGCGATTCGTCTTTATTGTTTTAATTCCTGTCTTGGTAATAGCTGCCATCGTATTTTCCTTTGTGTGGCCTGTCATTCAGCAAGGAATCGATGGATTAGGCGGTGTGATTCAACGGACAGGGAACTTTGGTATCTTCCTCTATGGAACCTTGGAACGTTTGCTGATACCGACTGGACTGCATCATTTAGTCTATACCCCATTTTTATATACATCTCTTGGGGGTGTGGCGGAAGTTGGCGGACAAGTATTCGAAGGGGCACGAAATATTTATTTTGCTGAAATTGCCGATCCAGCGGTTCGCGTCCTTTCACAAAGCGTGATTTGGGATGCACGGGGTATTTCAAAAATGTTTGGATTGATTGGCGCGTGTCTAGCCATGTATCAAACAGCGAAGCCAGAAAATAAATTTAAGGTAAAAGCGATCCTGATTCCTGCCGTAGTCACATCATTTATTGCTGGAGTGACAGAACCGATTGAATTTTCGTTTATGTTTGTCGCACCATTATTATTTGTGATCCATTCTGCCTTAAGCGGTCTAAGCATGGTAGCCTTAAATATTTTTGGCTCTCGAGCAATCGGTCCAAATGGTTTTATTGACTTTTTACTATATAACATTCCTTTAGGAACAGAGAAAACCCGTTGGCCCATCTATCTTCTCGTGGGAGTCGCCTTTTTCTTTATCTATTACTTCCTATTCCGTTTCTTGATTCTTAAGTTCAATTTCAAGACTGTTGGACGGGAAGACAATGAGCAAGAAACAAAGCTGTATTCGAAAAAGGAATACAACGATAAAAAAGCGGCTATACCCGCAAATGGTGCGATGGCTGTTACGGCTTCTGAGGACGCACTCTCCGAAAAAATCGTTGAAGGTTTAGGCGGCGCGGACAACATCAAAACGATCGATAATTGTTATACTCGCCTGCGATTGAAGCTGGCAAAACCGGAACTTGTGGATGAAGGCTTATTGAAGAATCAGACACAGGCAAAAGGTGTGATCAGCAACGGAGAGACTGTGCACGTAGTTTATGGATTGACCGTTCCCCAGGTTCGGGAAAAACTTGAAAAATACTTAGGCAGAGAAAATAAAGGAGACGAGTGATAATGAAAAAATTTTCAGTAGTGATCGCGGGTGGAGGGAGCACCTTTACTCCAGGAATCGTCATGATGATGTTAGATAATTTAGAACGCTTCCCATTAAAGAAATTAAAATTGTATGACAATGATGGCGACCGCCAGGGGATACTTGGAGAAGCGTTAGAAATTCTATTAAAAGAACAGGCACCGGAAATTGAGTTTTCCTATACGACAGATCCAGAAGCGGCATTTTCTGATGTTGACTTTTGTATGGCTCATATTCGCGTAGGGAAATATGCGATGCGGGAAAAAGATGAAAAGGTCCCATTGCGTCACGGAGTATTTGGTCAAGAAACCTGCGGACCTGGAGGGATCGCCTATGGTATGCGGAGTATCACGGGAATGTTGGAGATCATCGACTATATGGAAAAATATTCTCCAGACTGCTGGATGCTGAATTATTCGAATCCAGCCGCTATCGTAGCTGAAGCTTGCCGCGTTATGAGACCAGAATCAAAGGTTCTTAATATTTGTGATATGCCCGTAGGAACACTGAGACGGATGTCACAAATCATTGGTAAAGCTCCCGAGGAATTAGAAGTTCGTTATTTTGGCTTAAATCATTTTGGCTGGTGGACCAGTGTTAAGGATACGGAGGGCTATGAATACATTGATCAAATCCGGAACTATGTCTCTGAGCATGGGTATTTGACTCAAATCGAGGTAGACACCCAACACACCGATCCAAGCTGGCAAGAGACCCATAAGAAAGCAAAAGATATCTTAGCGGTAACACCGGACTATTTACCAAACACGTATCTAAAATATTATTTGTATCCCGACTACGTATTTGAACACATGAAGGATCATCCTGAATTTACTCGTGCAAATGAAGTCATGCAAGGACGAGAGAAAACGGTATTTGATCACGCGCAACAAATCATTGCGAAGGGAACAGCAGAAGGTATCGCCTTCGACATCGATGCCCACGCAACATTTATCGTAGATTTAGCCCGTGCAATTGCCTTCAACACCCATGAGCGCATGGTAATGATTGTTGAGAATAATGGTGCGATTGCCAATTTTCCTGATGACGCGATGGTGGAAGTCCCATGTATTGTAGGAACAGACGGGCCCGAAGCATTGACCCAGGGAAAAATCCCAGCCTTTCAACAAGCGATGATGTTCCAGCAAGTCACGGTTGAAAAATTAGTCGTTGAGGCTTATGTAGAAAATAGTTATCAAAAAATGTGGCAAGCGTTGACTTTATCGAAGACGGTACCAAGTGCCCAAGTAGCGAAGGAATTACTGGATGATTTAATCATTGAAAATGCAGGTATTTGGCCAGAGTTGCACTAATTTTAAAGGATCTAACAGCAATGAGGGATAGATGCGTTGTTGTTAGGTTCTTTTTTTTCATCAGGAGGGGAAATGTGGGGACTGGAGGAAGCATCACGCGCCGTCGCTTATGACGGGCTTTACATCAGAGGATTGTGATAAGATAGGTGAGAAACGTGGCGCAGTATTGCGCACTCAGTTTGGCGGCTGCGCCTTTGTAAAGGATGAATGATTTTGTCAGTATTTTTAGGAATAGATATAGGAACAACAGCGATCAAGTTAGGTGTGATACAAGAGAACGAATTGCTTTATGCAAGCGATTTGCCTATTCAAACCTATGGGAATGATCGGATCAAGTATCAAAAAGGGGAAGAATTGCTGTCGATTTTGCAAAGCGGTCTTTTGGCGATTCCCGCTTGGATTCGGAGGCAGGTTGATACGATTAGCTTCAGCACCGCCATGCATAGTCTAATGCCTGATGACGGAAAAAAACAGATTTTTTTATGGTCAGACCTGCAAGCTTCAAAAGTTATTGCCCGTTTTCGAAAGACAGATGAAGCAGCTCGCTTCTATTCTCTATCCGGGACACCCATCCATGCCATGTCTCCATTTGCTAAATTGCTGTACTTTAAAGAAATGAACCTGTATCCTGCGGAGATTCATTGGTATGGACTGAAGGAACTAGTCATGGATTACTTTACAGGAAAACCCATTATTGATTATGCTACAGCATCGGCCACAGGTCTATTCGATTTACGAGAAAAGCAATGGAGCAAAGAGATCTTGGCATATCTTGGTCTTAAAAGAGATCAGCTTGCGACATTGGCAGATACGACAGAGTCATTTGAAATGGTGGCGAGCAAGCGGGAGCTATTCGATTTTTCCTCCAACATTCGCGTAGTTGTCGGCGCAAGCGATGGGACCTTGGCTGCGTATGCCAGTTATTATGCTACTGGAAGAACTGCAAGCTTGACGATCGGTACCAGTGCGGCGGTTCGTCAGATCACTAAAAAGATATATTTGGATCAAAAAAAACAAAATTTTTGTTATTACTTAAATGAAGAGGTGTTCGTGAGCGGCGCGCCTTCCAATAATGGCGGGATTGTTTTGGCTTGGGCGGCAGATCAGTTGGCAGAAGATCCCAAGACTTTTTTCGAGATGTTGCCGCAACTATTAGAGTTGACGGAGCCTGGCGCGAAGGGTCTGCGTTTTTGGCCTTTCTTGAATGGTGAGCGGGCACCCTATTGGAGCAATGACATAAAAGGCGGCTTTTACGATTTGACGTTGCAGCACACTAAAAAAGAAATGCTGCGGAGTGTGATCGAAGGAATGTTAATGAACGTTCGTCAACTAATCGATTTAGTAGCACCTGGAGAAGAGTTATCCGTAAGCGGCGGTTTTTTTCAAACTTCGGTTTTGGGACAATTAGCCGCAGACATTTTTGGGACAACCTGTTACTATGCGCAAGAAAACGAACCTATTTTTGGGTTGTACTATTTGTTAGAAGAGCCTGAGCTACTGATTGAAGAGAGTCAGCAAATCGTCTATCCCGATCCGAAAAACCACGATATTTATCGACAGCTCGCTCAGATCTATTTTCTTTAGTCTATAGCCGTAAACTCTTGGACGATGTATTCCATCAGCAACAGTAATTTACCAAAAAAGCTGTTGTATTTGATATTTTGGCTGTCCATCGGGCGTTCATCTGCAACTTCAAAAATAATAGAGGCAGCTTCTGTCCCACGAGAGTGACTATTTCCTGTAAATAAAATGGTTGGAATGTTGTGTTCGCTGGAAAAGTGCATTTTTTCTATTACCTTTTGAGTCTCCCCAGATTTGGAGATCACGATCAGCATATTGATATTTTCGGCATTGTTATTAATGATGCCGGATGAATCTGCTGCGTTAACAAAAAGTGTTTTTATCCCATTCACCAGTAGTTTTTTATAGAGATACTCAGCGATGATACTCGAAAAACCGGTGGCGTAGATCGTAATGAATTTCTCCTGATTTTTTCGATAAATTTGCTTCATATCCTGGATGGAAGGGGCGAGTTTATCAGTAGGAATTGAGATATCGACCGTTGCTTCAACAAACTGATTTTGCGGTCGGTATTGATTTTTTAAAAAGAAAAACAATTCTAAATATCCGGAAAAATCTAATTTCTGTGCCAACCGCACGATTGTCGCTGGGGATGTATACAGTGTTGCAGCAATCTTTCTTAAGGAGACTCCATCGAGCTCATGGACGTGTTTGGCTAAATAAGTCAAAATCGCTCGATCGTTGTCAGATAATTGTTTTCCTTTTGTAACCAATTCTAAATCCATTCTTGTACCTCCTAAATTGAAAAACAAACGCTTCCTTTTGTATTATACACTAAGGATCGTAAAAAAATGTGGAGCACAATCAATCGAATTCAACTGCTTTATTTTTCGCTGCTGCAATGAGAAAATTTTCAAAATATTGGGATTAGAAAAAAAGCAGTATTTACACTCCCTTTAATGGAGAAGAGTTGGTAAGAAAGCCTGCGGATGTCTTTAGTCCGGTGGTTCCATAAGGTCAGTGACTAAAATTCGGTGAGCCGAGGCAATTTTGAAGTAAAGGGAAGAAATTTATGTTACAGAAGCTTTCTTGATAGAGAGCTTTTTTAGTATCTTTAATTGTCTAATCAAATATATTTTGCCAAGAAAAGTCGGATTAATTTATAAAGTTGACACTATAG
>NZ_NIBK01000001.1:1239986-1248448 GCF_002174375.1 Enterococcus sp. 12F9_DIV0723
ATAGAGAGCTTTTTTAGTATCTTTAATTGTCTAATCAAATATATTTTGCCAAGAAAAGTCGGATTAATTTATAAAGTTGACACTATAGTCTAATTAGACTATAGTAAGCTAAATAGAAATTGATGTGCATAAAATGAAATCCATTTTATTAATTGGACAATCAAACATGGCTGGTCGCGGGTACGTAAAGGATGTACCCGCAATCTATAACGAAAATATCCAAATGTTGCGTAATGGGCGGTGGCAAATGATGGCAGAGCCCATTCATTTTGATCGTGAGGTAGCAGGTGTTGGACCGGCGGCTTCGTTTGCAGCTGCTTGGTCACTGGATCATCCAGATGAAAAATTAGGATTGATCCCTTGTGCGGAGGGCGGCAGTTCCATCGATGAGTGGGCTGAAGATCAGATTTTGACGCGCCATGCGTTGTCAGAAGCAAAATTTGCGATGGAATCCAGTGAATTGATTGGGATCTTATGGCATCAAGGCGAGAATGATAGTCTGAATGGTCTCTACAAAGAGTATGCGCAGAAATTGAAGGCTGTTTTCGCTCATTTTCGGCAAGAACTTGGGTTGCTTGCGTTACCAATCATTGTTGGTGAACTGCCCAATTTTCTTGGCAAAAGCGGCTTTGGATTGAGCGCGACGGAATTTAAGGAAATCAATCAGGAGACGAAGAAAGCCGTAAGCGAAATAGATAATTGCTATATCGTCAGTGCTGAAAAGTTGAAAGCCAATTTAGACGGTATCCACATAAGTGCTGAATCACAACGACAGTTCGGTATTCGGTATTACGAAGCCTTTGACAAGCAAATGGATATCCAACATTCGTTAAACACTGAAGACGAAACACTAAGTAAAATTTATGGGCGAGAAACCATGAAAAATGAAAAAATTTATTTATTAAGTCGTGATTTTGCTCTTGGAGAAATAACGTACCAAACATTTATCGAAAGGTTCACTGAGGTCTCAAACGAATCATAGGGGGAAAACGAATGATACCACTGTTGATTTTAGGACTGTTGCAAGAAATGCCGGAATCTTATGGCTATGAATTATTGGCTGAGATGAAGGCCAATTATTTTCAATACTTTGTTCGATTTACAAAAGGTTCCTTCTATTATAATATCCAACAACTTGAAGAGAAACGAATGATCGAAAAAGTGCAGTCTACGGAACGACCTGAAGAAAAAGAAAAGAATCGATATGTGCTGACAGAATTAGGTAAGAATGAATTCAAGCGACTATTTTATAAATACGGGAGTAAAAGTGAACCAATCACTTTTCCCTTTTACACGTCCATGCTTTTTGCGAATCAACGTCGGCCCGACGAGATCCAACAATTGCTGCAAACACAAATTCAACAAACAAAAGAAAAAATTCGTTTAATCGACGACGCCCTAAGCTCTTCGAAGCAACTGCATTCTAATTTTGCTAAAATGATGGAAAACTCTAAGCGTCACCACGAAGTCAATCTAGAATGGTTTCAGGAACAACTGGTTGATTCTCTAAAGGAACCATCAGAATAATCAAACAGCCGAACAACTATTTCCTAACGTCTTTGACAGAAGGATAGTTGTTCGGCTGTTTAGTTAATTGTCTTACTTTATTTGTGACTACATTTCACGCGTCTTTTGATTTTGTTGAGTGATTTCTTGCAAAAGTTCAATTTGCAGTTGCTGTAATTCAATAAGATGCTGCCATTTCGATGCCATTAAATAATCGATTTTTTCATGGAGAAGGTGAATCTCCACTTCGGATTTAACATTTACTTCATAATCATTGTCTGCTTCTACTCGATCACGGTCAGTTTGTCGATTTTGGCTCATTAAGATGATTGGCGCTTGAATAGCTGCCAGACAAGATAAGGCTAAGTTCAATAAAATATAAGGAAACTTGTCAAAAGGTTCAAAAAACAGAGGAAGTGTGTTTAGCGCGATCCAAGCTGCTAGAACAACGATGAAAAGAATAATAAATGTCCAGCTTCCGCCAAATTTTGCGATGCCATCCGCGACTCTTTGCCCGAAAGTTTCCTTTGTTTTTAAGGCGTCATTAACGTTTTTGATGTGTACTTGCTGCGTCCGGATTTTATGTTTCAACTCATGGTCAAGCTGTTTTGAAGTGGAGACCTCATTTTTTAATTGTTCATTAAGGGATTGAAAACGATAGTTCAACAAGCTTAAATAAGAAATCGATGTTTGCGAGGTCAGAGTGGGCTCCTTCTTAAGAATAAATGTTTGAAGTTCTTTTTCCAGCTCGGAAATCTTATAGTGTTGATCGGATGGATTGTCAGTCATAAGAATCACCTGCTTTTTTTAAAATCATAGCACGAGTCACAAGTTATTGAGTGATAGATGCTTGAAAAACTTTTGGCTGACCAATCAAATTAGGATGTAGGATCAAAAAAACAGGAATTATAAACAAAAAGAATCCTAAGAAAACACAGAGAAGATACGTCTCGTTAATTTTCTTTTCTTTTTTTTAAGTTGTTGGTTGGTAATCTTATCTTATAAACATTCTCTTTTTGTTATACTGAAAGAGGGGGTGATCGTGATGGATCACTTGAAAAATATCTGTTGCTTTGCACCCATAATGGTGTATGCGACACAGGAAGTTGAAGGAAAAGTGAATACACTCTGTTTAGAGCTGGTCACGCTTGCGGCAAAGGGTTGGGGTGTGAGCGAGCTGTATGAGTATGCCTTAAAACACGGAAGTGCTATTGACGGAACAGAGATGGTGCTATCAGCAGATTCGAAAGGAATAGTACTCATCTTTCGGCCAGAAAGAAAGAAACAGTATTTAGAAGAAGCCAGCAGTATCTATTTTTGAGTTCATTTTTTTAAAATAATCGGTCGAACGTATTCGGATCAATGACGAATCAACAAAATGAGTAAAGGGACTAATTGAGTAGTCCTTTTTTTAGTTATCTAAATGTAAAAGTATTCTACTTCCTACAGGAATCAGGACACCGTAAAAACGAGCAGGCGATGTCTATGAGGAACCCGCTAATAGTTCAAATCACTTTTCAAATGAAAAGAAATAGCGATAAATACTTTACATTTGAAAAGTAAAAATGATAATTGCTTTCAATTTGTTAAGTCAATTGTATAAATTGAAAGAATGTGAAAGGGCTATGAAGTCTACAGGTTTCTTCAAAAATTCTTAAAATAGTAGAAATTATGGCAACAAAATCATTTTTAGTTTACACTGAGTGAATGATAGAACAATAGATAGAGATCAACGAACCTCTATGACTTTTTGTAAGGGGAAAGATTGATTTTTTATGGTGAAGAGAGGCTGTTTCTATGAAAGTATTCAAACGTGTCTTATTAGGTGTTTTAGGTGTTTTATTGATTTTTGAGTGTTACCTCATTTTTTCCTTTGTTCAGGGATATGAATCAACAAAGCATCATCAAGCAAAGGATAACATTCATTTTAATGGGGAAGAGGCACCGGACCAGAATGATTTGAATATCTTGATCATAGGAACTGACTCGCGTGGGGAAGATCGCGGACGGTCGGATTCCTTAATGATCGCCCATTATGATCAGAAGAAGCAACAACCAAAGCTCGTATCCATCATGCGAGACAGCTATGTCGATATCCCTGGTCATGGGAAAGATAAGATAAATGCGGCTTATTCCTACGGCGGCATTGAGCTAGTTCGAAAAACGCTGAAAGAAAATTTCGATATGCCGATCGAGTACTACGTCACGATTGATTTCGATCATTTTAAAGAAGCGATTGATAGTCTTTTTCCAAAGGGTGTAACGATTGACGCAGAGAAAGATTTGGATTTAGACCAAGTATTCATTAAAGCAGGCAAGCAAAAAATGGATGGCAATACACTGTTGCAATACTCCCGTTTTCGCGAGGATGAGGAAAGCGATTTTGGTCGAATCCGCAGACAGCAGCAAGTGATTTCCGCAATTTCTCAACAGGTGACTGATGTTACTTCGTTAAGTAAGCTGCCGAAAACCACTGGGAAGCTGCTAGGTTATGTCGATACGAATTTACCTGAAAGTACCATTCTTAGTGTGGGAAAAGATTTTGCATTAGGAAATACGGAAAAGGTTGAGACACTGGCTGTCCCGATTGACAAATCTTGGGAATTCAATAATGATACTCCAAGTGGCAGTGTTTTAGAGCTGGATACGGAAGCAAATGCAAAAGCTATCAAAAAGTTTTTGACTGAATAAAGTATATTATATAGTAAGAATTTTAAAACCAACGGTCATGCTGTTGGTTTTTTTTGCGTATGAATGTAACTGGAAAAATTTTGAGAAGATTGGTTCAAATAGTCCAAGTTGAGTATCATGAAATTTCGATTTTTTAGACAAAATCTAAGATTTGTTTATTCACACTTTTCAATAACAGTGTTTATAATGGTTCTCGAGAGGAATGAGTAAACTATGAATCACGTTACACGGATCGTTTCTTTTGCAGGTGTTGCCGCAGGGTTGCTTCTATTTAATGGCGCTGTTTCCGCCGATACGATGGGGTCAGAGCAACACACTGCAAGGGACACGACAGAGACAACAAGTACTCCGTCTACTGAAGATCTGGCAAAGAACCAAGCAGCCATCGAAGAAGCGATAAAGGCAGCCCAACAGCAATTTGAGGCGCGGCAAAAGCAGATTGCTCAGGAGCTCGCTGATGCTCAGCAACGGGCTGGAAAACGACATCAAGAGAATCACACTGATTTTGAAAACCTCCAAGAGCAACTCGATCAACACCATGCCGATGTTCAAAAACATGTGAAGGAAGTAAATGATCAAATACAAAAGGACCATGGCAACATTGAGAATCAATGGTCACAAGCCCAAAAACGCTTAGATCAGGCGAGGGCAGAATGGCAGCAAAAAGTTGCGGATGCTGAGAAATTACAACAACAATTAGATGCGGATCGAGCAGCTATTGAAGAGAATAGTGCAGCGGTAAAAAATGGTGCGCAAGAACTGAAGGGACAGTTGACAGAAGGTGCGAACCAAGCACAAGCAACCATTTCTGATGCAAAAAATCGTACGAAAGATGTGAAAGACTCCGTCGATCGAATAAAATCGATCATTGATTCTGCCGGAAACGATCTTTCTGCTGCTAATACAAAGGCCATCGCTCCTTCTACAGCGTCAACTGCACAAGCAGCCACGAATACTGCCGCGAAGGAAAAGCAGCCGATTCAACAAAAAGAATACCCTAGGACAAGTGATCAACCGAATGTTCTTCTTTCTTTAGTGGGAATCGGACTGGTTAGTAGCAGCACTTTCGGATGGTATGTTATCCGTCGCAGACAGTGATCATATTGAATCTTAAAGGAACGACCGAATGTAAAGTCATTCCGAAAAATACTTAACAAATGTAAAGTCAGAAGCCTTTAAACTTTCAATATGTAAAGTTTTAAGGCTTTTGACTTTTTATATGAAAGCGATGTTTTTTAGTTTTGAAGCTCATAGGTAGGAGATAGTCGTTTAAAATTTTTTTCTATGAATGTCTTTAGTAATGAGTCAAATGCTTCAAATACTGTCAATTGTGGTAAAATACCTGTGTTACTAAAAGCAGAAAGAGGGACATAATGACACACTCTACATCCGCATATATCCACATTCCATTTTGCGAACACATTTGCTACTACTGTGACTTCAACAAAGTTTTTCTTGAAGGTCAGCCGGTAGATGAATACATAGAAGCTTTATTGAAAGAATCCCGTCTTTCACTGAGTGAACATCCGATCGAAAAGATGGAGACACTCTATATTGGCGGAGGAACCCCAACGTCTTTGAATGCCGCACAGTTGGACCGGCTATTCGGTGGATTAAGAGAAATCCTTCCTTATGAGAACGGAGAATTCACTGTGGAAGCCAATCCAGGGGATTTGTCCGCAGAGAAATTAGATGTGATGCGTAATTTTGGCGTCAATCGGATATCTATGGGCGTCCAAACGTTTGATGATCGGTTACTTAAAAAAATTGGCCGTAAGCATAATGCGCAAGACGTGTACGACACCATTCAACTTTTAGAAAAAAAGGATTTTAGAAATGTAACGATTGATTTGATTTATGCGTTGCCAGGTCAAAGTTTAGAAAGTTTCCGCGATACCGTGGAGCGGGCGTTGGCTTTAGATCTGCCGCATTACGCACTTTATTCCCTGATTTTAGAAAATCAAACGATGTTCATGAATTGGGTGCGACGAGGAAAAATGCATTTGCCTGAACAAGAAGTAGAGGCCCAAATGTATGCTGAAACAATTGAAGCAATGGAGAAAGCTGGACGAATGCAATATGAGATCAGTAATTTTGCTAAGCCAGGGTTTGAGAGTAAGCATAATTTAGTTTACTGGAATAATCAAAATTACTTTGGGATCGGGGCAGGAGCGAGCGGCTACTTAGAAAATCGACGCTATAAAAATCGCGGGCCGATTCAACATTATCTGAAGTCTTTGAATGACGATCGTCTTCCAATTCTTGAAGAGGAACACTTATCTGAACGAGAGCAAATTGAAGAAGAAATGTTCTTGGGCTTAAGAAAAATTTTAGGAGTTGAAAAGGCGGTTTTTGAAGCCCGTTTTAAGCAGTCAATAACCGATGTTTATGGTGACGTAGTTGAAAAATTAAAGCAGCAAAAGCTGATTACAGAGACCGATACCAGCATCCATCTGACCAAGACAGGATTGTTTAGAGGCAACGATGTTTTTGAAGAATTTTTATTGAATAAAAACGATTAGCACTCTCTGCTGCAGAGTGCTAATTTTTTGTTTTTTTCACTTGACTTCTATAGGAGATGTGGTATATTAATAATCGAGTTAGCACTTAAAAAGAAAGAGTGCTAACTAAAGGATGAGATGAATGTTAACGGAAAGACAAAAACTGATTCTCAGCTTGATCATCCAAAACTTTACCCATACGGGACAACCAGTTGGGTCGAAAAGTTTAATGGAAGAAGGCGTAAAAGCAAGTTCCGCGACTATCCGTAACGACATGAAGACCTTAGAAGAATTAGGCTTGCTAGAAAAGACTCATTCCTCATCAGGAAGGATTCCTTCAGCTCTGGGATATCGCTATTATGTGGATCATCTACTAACGCCGATAAAGGTGAGTAATCAAGAAGCAGATCAAATTCGCAGTTCGTTAAAGAAAGATATTCATGAGATTGATGATATTATTCAACAATCCGCAAGAATACTTTCGCAGGTTACCAGCTATACGGCATTTTCACTCGGCCCTGAAATGAAAGATCGGACGTTAACAGGATTTAGGATCGTTCCATTGAATGATCGCCAAATTTTAGCAATCATCGTTACTGACAAAGGGAATGTTGAAAGCCAAGTTTTTCGTATTCCTGAGAATGTTGACAGTCAGGACTTGGAGAAGATGGTTCGAATCATCAATGATCGTTTAGTGGGACAGCCTTTAATGAGTGTCTATCAGAAATTGCGAACAGAGATTCCAATGATTTTACATCGCTATTTTCAAACCACTGATGGCATCAGACATTTGTTCGATGTGATTTTAAATGAGGCGTTTGAAGATAAAGTCTTTGTTAGTGGGCGAATGAATATTTTAAATTTCAATCCCGATCAGGACTTCGATCATGTAAAGTCAATGTATTCACTGATGCAGAATTCGGATGAATTGACACAATTATTGCTTCCCTCAGATGACAATATCCATGTACGGATCGGTACGGAGTTAGGCAATGATTTGTTTGATCATTTAAGTATGATTCAAGCAAATTATGAAATTCGCGGACATGGCCGAGGAACGATCGCATTGTTAGGCCCGACCTCGATGCCGTATTCAAAAATCTTCGGATTATTGGATGTATTCCGATACGAGTTGACAAATGCATTGGATGATTATTATCGTTCTTTGGATTTATATCACTAGAAACGATTCCTAAAAAGAAAGGAAGTACGCGTAGTGGCAAAAGAAAAGAAACATGAAGTTGAAGAAGAAGTTGAAGCGGAAGAAACAATGGAAACTGAAGAAATCGATATCCCAGAAGTTTCTGAAGTAGAAGACTTAACAAACAAGTTCAGTGAAATGGAAGATAAATTCTTGCGAGCTCGTGCTGAGATTGCAAATATGTCTAACCGTAACAAAAATGAGCGGGAACAGTTAATCCGTTACCGTTCGCAGGATCTTGGGAAAAAATTATTACCAGCGATCGACAATTTGGAGAGAGCCTTAGCAACGGAAGTGACAGATGATCAAAGTGCCAGCCTGAAAAAAGGGGTAGAAATGGTACTTGAGAGTTTGACCGTTGCATTGAAAGAAGAGGGGATCACAGAGATCAAAGCTGAAGGTGAAACCTTCGACCCGAATCTTCATCAAGCGGTTCAAACAGTTCCAGCAGAAGACGACGTAGCACCCGAAACGATCGTCAATGTTTTACAAAAAGGGTATCAACTACACGACCGAGTATTGCGTCCCGCAATGGTCGTTGTCGCTCAATAAAGTATTCTACT
>NZ_NIBK01000001.1:1248548-1276767 GCF_002174375.1 Enterococcus sp. 12F9_DIV0723
TCTACTATTTATTAGTAAATTTAAAAGATAAATGAAAAGGAGATTTTCAATTATGAGTAAAATTATCGGTATTGACTTAGGTACAACAAACTCCGCAGTAGCTGTTTTAGAAGGCGGAGAAGCTAAAATCATTACAAATCCAGAAGGAAACCGCACAACACCATCTGTTGTCTCATTCAAAAATGGTGAGATCCAAGTAGGTGAAGTCGCAAAACGTCAAGCAGTTACAAACCCAGATACAATTTCATCAATCAAACGCCATATGGGTGAAGCTGGATACAAAGTAGAAGCAGACGGAAAATCATATACTCCACAAGAAATCTCTGCAATGGTATTGCAATATATCAAAGGATTTGCAGAAGATTACCTAGGCGAAAAAGTTGAAAAAGCCGTTATCACAGTTCCTGCTTACTTCAATGACTCTCAACGTCAAGCAACAAAAGACGCTGGTAAAATTGCTGGTTTAGAAGTTGAACGTATCGTGAATGAACCAACTGCTGCAGCATTGGCTTACGGTTTGGACAAAACAGACAAAGATGAAAAAATCTTAGTATTTGACCTTGGTGGTGGTACGTTCGACGTATCAATCCTTGAATTGGGCGACGGTGTCTTTGACGTATTATCTACAGCAGGAGACAACGCTCTTGGTGGGGATGACTTTGATAACAAGATCATCGATTACTTAGTTGCTGATTTCAAACAAGCAAACGGCATTGATCTATCTAAAGACAAAATGGCTATGCAACGTTTGAAAGACGCTGCTGAAAAAGCGAAAAAAGATTTATCAGGTGTCAGCTCAACGCAAATCAGCTTACCGTTTATCACAGCCGGCGATGCTGGTCCATTGCACTTAGAAACAACACTTTCTCGTGCAAAATTTGATGAAATTACGGCTGATCTAGTTGAACGTACGAAAGCACCTGTTCGTCAAGCCTTAAAAGATGCTGGTCTTTCTCAATCAGAAGTCGACGAAGTTATCTTAGTCGGTGGTTCAACTCGTATTCCAGCAGTTGTAGAAGCTGTTCGTAAAGAAACAGGTAAAGAACCAAACAAATCAGTTAACCCAGATGAAGTGGTAGCGATGGGAGCTGCGATCCAAGGTGGGGTCATCACTGGTGATGTAAAAGATGTCGTATTACTAGACGTAACACCATTATCTTTGGGTATCGAAACAATGGGCGGCGTGTTCACGAAATTGATCGACCGCAATACGACGATCCCAACAAGTAAATCACAAGTGTTCTCAACAGCTGCTGACAATCAACCTGCAGTAGACATCCATGTCTTGCAAGGTGAACGTCCAATGGCTGCTGATAACAAAACATTAGGTCGTTTCCAATTGACAGATATTCCAGCTGCACCTCGTGGAATTCCTCAAATCGAAGTAACGTTTGATATTGACAAAAACGGTATCGTAAACGTTTCTGCGAAAGACCTAGGAACACAAAAAGAACAAAAAATCACGATCAAATCTTCATCAGGTTTGTCTGACGATGAAATCGATCGTATGGTGAAAGACGCAGAAGCAAATGCGGATGCTGATAAAGCTCGTAAAGAAGAAGTGGACCTACGTAATGATGTAGATGCTTTACTATTCTCTGTTGATAAAACATTAAAAGAATTAGAAGGCAAAGTAGATGCAGACGAAGTGAAAAAAGCAGAAGACGCGCGCGATGAACTAAAAGCTGCCGCTGAAGCAAATGACATCGAATTGATGAAAGAAAAACGCGATGCATTGAACGAAATCGTACAAAACTTAACAGTTAAACTTTACGAACAAGCGGCACAACAACAAGCAGAAGCTGATCCAAACGCAGCTCAAGGCGGCGCGGATGATGTCGTAGATGCTGATTTTGAAGAAGTTAACGATGACGACAAATAATTGATTCGTTGATAAAGGCCAAAGTCATCGCTTTGGCCTTTTTTCTTTCAAGATTGGCAAGTCCGTTAGAAAAACGTTAAGAAACGTATCGTATCGATTTTTAGTGTGATACAATACTAACGATTCTATGAAATTATGGAGGGAAGCCAATGGCTACAAAACGGGATTATTACGAAGTCCTTGGGGTACAAAAAGGTGCTTCGGATGATGAAATAAAAAAAGCATATCGTAAGCTTTCCAAGCAATACCATCCGGATATCAATAAAGAAGCCGATGCTGAGGAAAAGTTTAAAGAGATTTCTGAAGCTTATGAGATTTTAAGCGATCCGCAAAAACGTGCGGCATACGATCAATACGGCCATGCGGGAACAGATCCAAATTTTGGAGCTGGAGGAGCAGGCGGTTTTGGCGGTGCTGGTGGTTTCGGAGGAGCAGGCGGCTTTGGGTTTGAGGATATTTTTGAATCTTTCTTTGGTGGTGGCGGTGGACGTCAAGCAGATCCTAAAGCACCAAGACAAGGGGCAGATTTACAATACTCAATCAACCTTGAATTCGAAGAAGCTATTTTCGGTGTAGAAAAAGACATTAAATACAACCGTGAAGAAACGTGTCATACGTGTCACGGAAATGGGGCAAAACCTGGCACGCAACCAGAAGTTTGTCATAAATGTCATGGTTCTGGTTCAATTAACGTGGAACACCAAACACCACTTGGTCGTGTAATGAGCCGTCAAACATGTGATGTGTGTCATGGAACAGGGAAAGAAATCAAAGATCCTTGCCCAACGTGTCATGGTTCCGGTCATGAGAAGCGCCCTCATACAGTCAAGGTAAAAGTACCTGCCGGTGTGGAAGACGGCCAACAAATGCGTCTAGCGGATCAAGGCGAAGCTGGAGTAAACGGTGGACCATACGGAGATTTATATGTTGTCTTTAAAGTGAAACAAAGTGACATCTTCGACCGTGATGGCGGAGAAATTTACTACACCTTGCCGTTGAGTTTTGTCCAAGCGGCTCTGGGGGATGAAGTCAATGTCCCTACCGTTCATGGAGATGTTAAATTGAAAGTACCTGCGGGCACACAAACAGGCGCCAAATTTAGACTCCGCGGAAAAGGCGCTCCGAGACTTCGTGGAAATACAAATGGCGATCAACAAGTAACGGTGAAAATCATTACACCTAAAAACTTGAATGAGAAGCAGCGTGATGCGCTACGTGCATTTGCTGAAGCAGGCGGGCAAACAGTAAGCGAACAAAAAGAAGAAGGTTTCTTTGGCAAAGTGAAAGATGCCTTTGGTGGAAAAAAATAAGTTTAGAGGCTTAATCAATTCAGTATTGATTAGGCCTCTTTTTTCTTTTATCCTTAATGAAAAGAGAAAATGTGTTTAAGGGAGGTTCGCATGGATAAATTGGACAAGCTGTTTGATCGAATGACCAAAGATATGGTGTACTATTTTATTGCTGGAGGACTTGCTGAACCGGACGGTCTTATTCGCACAGTAGAATTCTTTTTAAACTTTGTTGATAAAGGAAGGCTCAGTGGGAAATTGCTAGATGAAGAACTCGTTAAAGAAGCTTTGATCCATCATTTGCCGAACCATATGCCGCTATATATCGATGAAAGTTTTTATGCTTATCAAATGCTGCTAGACCTTTATTACGCATTGTATAATGAAAGAATTATTACCAAAGAGGAATGTAAAGAAATGCAATACGTTATTTATCTCAATAAAACAGCGTTTCTATCTCGTATGAGCAACCCTAACTATTGGTCAAAAAACAAATTGGCAGTCATGGATGAATGGCGTGAAGGAAATTTTGATATCGAAGAGCCTTACAATTTAGATAATTATAATTTAGATGAAACGGTAAAAAAAGAAGTTCCGAACAATATCTTAGAGTTTCCCAGACAAAGTGCTGCTGTTAAAACACAAACTAGTTATGTCGTACGTGTGGATCTCAAAGGGTATCGACCTCGAATCTGGCGGCGCTTAAAAATTCCTGCGAGCATTTCTTATGAGCAGTTACATGAGATTTTGCAGATCGCATTTGGTTGGGAAGATTGTCATTTGCATAGCTTTTTTGTAGACAAGAAAATAATGATTGGTCCTAGTGATTTAGAGATGGTGCAATTTGCGGAAGAGCAGCGATTGATCGATGAAGATTTTAAAAATAAGAAAACAATCAGTTATCTTTATGATTTTGGTTGCGATTGGCAACACCAGCTTGTTATTGAAAAGATCCTTGAGGAGGCTCCCGTTGAGTATGCAATATGTATGAAGGCAAAAGGGGAGACGCCAGCTGAAGACTCCCGGGGAAATGAAAGCTGGAAGGCCTTTGACATAGCCGACATCAATAAAGAATTAAAAAAGAAGAGATAAGTTCCCTTTACCGTGTTTTCACTGTGAAAGAATGATTAGGTGTTCCCCAAATGATTGAGTATTTGGGGAACGCCTTTTTTTATCTTCTTTTCATCAGTGATAGCCATTTTTTATGGGTGTCCCGTAAAATAGGTGTTCGGATGTGATGGGTAGTTAGGCGATTGGGTATTAAATTTTTATCGGCTAATTCTGAAAAGAAAGTTGTGTAGTCTATTTGATGCCCTTCGATGCGTCTTTTTTTACATAATTCGCGTTGGCACATATGGCTCTGCGGGAATCCTTTCGCAAGCAAAAATTCCTGCGCCACTTTCAAGCTGTTCTCAGAAGAGGCATCGATCATGTTCGTATCAATCAAAATACCTTCTGGTTTTGATTGCAGAGAGTGGAATGTTCTCGCCTCAAGATTCAGCAAATGCACATAGTTATCAGTACAGAGACTGAGCTGTCCGCGTAAAGTAGTTGGAATCTGAATAAGCGGCAGACCACCAAGATAATTTTCTGCTACATAACCGCTTAACTGGCAAAGAAATTCATCCCCTAATCCGACAATTCCATTTTCTTTAGTTATCTTTTGATCAGATAAAAATTGATATACTAGATTGGCGATAGCGGTAGTGTAGAGCGGTTCGTTCAAGACAAGTGTTTGCACATCAAACCCCATAATGGTTAAGTATTGAAGAACTTTTGCACCTTCCGCATCAAATGATTTTTTGTCACTTAATAAGACGATTTTTCTAGTTGACCACAACGAAGCAGCGTAACTGCCGATTGCAGCTATACCTTCTGATTTAACCATGATTTTCGGTACATTATTCATAAAATTTCCTCCTAGGTTTTTCTTCTTACTCTCGATTCGTTGCGATAAACGATTTTTTCTTCATGTTGTCCATTCGTTCAATAAGGAACATTTGGTCCTCGTGGTGCCGTTCTGTTACTTTGCCAAAGAAAAAACGCTCACTGCAGATATAAAAATCTACAGTGAGCGTTAACGGTACTAAAATAAAAGCCACTATAGATTTTCATCTATGCGGCAATAAGTCAGCGTAAAATGCCTTAGCCATCATAGATACAAACGTAGGTGTCTGTATCCACGAATAGGAATACAAACTCATCTAAAATAGCTAAAGTAAAAAGTATTCAGTTGTGCAGAGATTAATTGAGTCATTCTAAACACTCCAAACTGATTTCGTATATGTTGTTGCTTATTCTAGACACAAACTTACGAGTTGTCAAGACAAAAAAAGCAACTTCGAAATCGAAGCTGCTAATCTCTAAAAGTAAAACGTCGGAATCCGCGATATTTTTTATCCTCTTGCACAGGCGCATTATCCGTAATTAGTAGAGCAATCATTACGTAGCCGATCCAGCTATCACGTGAATACAATACATATTCTGGAATCCATTCGTTTGCGTATTTATCCTTGTATTCCTTAAGTCCGCCGAATGAGTAGAAGCGCGAACCGAAATTATAGACTAAATAAGCGATCCGTTCTTGCGTGAAGCTTTTACGAGAAGTACCGACATTTGCTAAAGGTGCCATGCCTAAATCAAAATACTCGATCCCCATTTCATCACGCATATATTGAAATAAATTGATAAAGAGAAAATCCATCGTTCCGCCAGGTGCTTTCTCAGGGCTGTGTCTCATTAAGTCGATGGTCCCGATAGAATCTGTATAGGTCGGCATAAAATTCGCAAAGGCTACGATTTCTTCATCGCTATTTTTTATGACCGCGATTGGGGCACGTTGCAAATAGTCTTCTGAGAAGAAGCCTAAAGAGAATCCTTTTTCTTTACGACCATTGAGCCATTCATCGGAGATTGCCCGCAACGTTTTCATGGTTTCATCCGAAAACGGGGGAGTAAGGACATCAAATTGATACCCCTCTTTAAGAACCTTATTGAAACCAGAGCGCTGTCCCTTCATCTTCTTTCCGCTCAAAGTAAAATCAGGTAAATGAACATGTGCTCGCTCACCGAACTTAATAAAATCATAGCCAAACTCGTGAAGGATCATGACCATCTCTTCGCTATTCTCATAAAAAACAGGTAAGTAATTGAACCGATCAACCTCGTTTATCAAGGCCTCTGTCGCAGCAACAAAATCCTCATTTTTTCCGGAAGGATCACCCATAACTAAAATTTTGTTATTAAAAGTCGATAATTGGAAGAAGACAGTGTCCTCTTCGCCATCATTGTAATAAAAAACTTTTTTGTCTTTTAAAAAGACCAATTGACTATCTGGATTGCCTCCGTAGGTTTCTAAAATATGCTGGACACGTGCTTCATCTAAAGGTTCACCGATTTGTGTACGCTTATTTTTTAGGAAACGAATCAATAAAAGTATAATGAACGCCACAATCAAAATCGCCACAAATCCTACGACCCAAATTTGTTCACTAGGGAATAGGAAAAATTCCGGTAAACGATGGCGATGATGGATTTTAGGACTGTTGTAGACACCGATGATGATGTACAAGAAGGTAAGCCCACCCATAATAAGGCCATCAATGGTCATCCACTCCGCAGAATAAACAAGCTGCTCCCTGAACAATTCATTCTTAGAAAAAATAACAACTAATAAAACTAGTGCAAGGAAGAAGCCGGTAGAAAAACGAAATCCTGCAAGTAGTGAATACAAGAAGGTCAATGTCACGATAATAATGGTAGGGAAGTAGGCACGTTTTACCCGTGCAGAAATTCCTCGACCAGAAACGATCAATAAAAATCCTAATAAAATTGCTGGAAAAACAACGATTACTCGAGAGTGTATCGGGTTAAGCTTTTGAAGAAAGGGCAGCCTTATAAAGGCTTCAGGAATAGTTGCTGATAAAACAAGCATGATCCCTGTGAAGTAAAGCAGGAAACTTTCAAGCTTATGAGCCAGCTCTCGTAATAGACCAACAGGAATTCCTTTGTAGCGTGTATTGATCGTAGTCCCAAGGTTTTTGAAAAATAAAATAAGTCCAATGGCAAAAGGAACCAAGTAATAAAATAGTCGGAAGAGCAACAACCATGCAACGACGGTTTCTCTTGGTGTTCCTAAAGCAGACAATCCAATGATCATCATTAAGTCAAAACTACCCAATTCTCCTGGAATCATGGAAGCAATCCCGATTACCGTCGCAGCGATAAATAACGGAACAACATCACGAATACTAACCTGAATCCCCATTAGGAACCCCGTTGAAAGGAAGCTGATTAATACACCGGTCCATTCAAGGAAAGAAGTTCCGATCAGTTCAAGCCGGTGAGAACTTTTTAAATCCCCCAGATATTCTCCCTTTCCGAAAATGCTTAGGCAAAAAACAATCGGGAAGTATAATCCGCCGCCGATAAGCCAGATCCAATATTGACGCAAGTATTGATTATGATCATCAAACATAACCAAGAAGAAGGAGATCAGTGCATAGATCGATAAACCGGACATGGTAAAGACTAAAATTTTCGACAACGCTTGAACCACTTTTTTTCCAGAGGTCTGCTTGCCATAGAACTCTGAACGAAGACCCGCGCTAACGAATCCACCAAATCCCGCGATGTTATTTAATGTGTTGACGAGCCAACTGGTTTCAAAAATGTACAGCTTTTTCGGCTTCTGCTCCAAAATGTTATTCAAAGTAAAATCATAACCGATCATGGGTGTCACAGAGACAAGCCCGATCACAGCCATTAATAGAATATTCCATATACTGATATTGCTGAAAATGGTTGAGAGCTGGTCAAACGAAATTGTTTTTGCGATATTTGATAATTCGAATAGGACAATAATAATAACTGAAATTAAAAAGATCTGTCTCTTATACACATCTAGATGTGTATAAGAGACAGATATAAAACTATCCATTAATACTTTCAAAAGTTCAGCCGACTCTTGTAGTATGTAGTAGAGAAAAAAGAAGATGGTTGGGCAGATTTTATGTTGAAATTAATTGGAAAAATTTTAAAAGTAATTCTTACATTTGCGATTCTTGTTACTCTTGCAATAGCTGGACTATTTGCATTTCGAACATATACGACAACAAAGACAATCAATAGCCATCGAGAAGATGTGCAGCTTCTAGCTGATCAAGCAGGTGTAGGGAACTACACGGATGTTATTTTGGGAATCATGTACACGGAATCTAAAGGAAAAGGAACCGATTTGATGCAAAGTTCTGAAAGTGCCTATGGGAGCCGAGGAAAGATTTTGAGCCAGCAAGAAAGTATCGAAAGCGGCGTGAAACACTTTGCCGAAAGCTATCAACAGGCAAAAGCGGCTGGTTGTGATCTGGATACGGCGATTCAAGCGTACAATTTCGGAACAAAATACATTCAATTCGTGAAAGAGCGTGGTGGAAAAAATAGCGTTGAACTTGCAGAAGAATACTCGCGAGATGTTCTTTCACCGGGGTATGGCAATGACCAACAACACACGTATCGTTACATGCAAATGCAGTCGATAATGTACAATGGAGGTTATTTATATCAAAATGGCGGAAACATGTTCTACGCAGAAATTGTGCAAATGAACAAACGGTTCATTACATTCTTTCAAAGGTTTGAAAATAGTTAAAACAATGAGCGGAAAGCTTGTAATAATAAAGAAATATGCTAAAATGATAGACGTATAAGTTTGTCTAAAAAAATCGCGCTGATCGAAAGATGAATTAGGGCGATTTTTTACGGCTGTTATCATATTTTTGGGAATTGGGGTGAGGTTTTTTTGGCGCAAAGAATTCCCCAACATGTTATTGATGAGGTTCGTGAAAAAACAAATATTGTCGAAGTCATTGGTCAATATGTTCAGCTGAAAAAGTCTGGTAAAAATTATCTAGGCCTTTGTCCATTTCACGAAGAGAAGACTCCATCATTTTCAGTTGCAGAAGATAAGCAGATTTTTCATTGTTTTGGGTGCGGTAAAGGTGGAAATGTTTATACCTTTTTGCAAGAACTGGAAGGCATCAGTTTTCCGGAAGCTGTAAAAAAAGTTGCGGACTTAGAACAAATTCCGCTAGGTATTGAAATATCAAATGAACCGATCAGTCAAACTTCAACAGGACAGCAGCAACTGATTGCCTTGCATGAGCGGACACGCGACTTGTATCATCATTTGCTAGTGAACACAAAAGTAGGAGAAACGGCGTTGAGCTATCTCCATGAACGTGGATTAAGCGATGAGTTGATCAATGAATTCAAAATCGGTTTTGCACCTAGCCAAAGAGATTTTCTCGTACAAATTGCGCAGCAGGATAAAGTGAGTGCTGATTTGATGGAACGCAGTGGGCTGTTTATTCGACGTGAAGACGGCAGTTTCAGTGATCGATTTTATCAAAGAGTCATGTTTCCGTTGAATGATTTCCGCGGAAAGCCGATCGGATTTTCTGGTCGGATACTAAAAACCGAGGAGTATCCTGGGGACGATCAGCCAAAATATTTAAACTCCCCTGAAACGGAACTATTTAATAAACGTCAAGTTCTTTTTAACTTTGATAAAGCGCGAAATGAAATTCGGAAACAGGGCGAAGCAATTTTATTCGAGGGGTTCATGGATGTCTTAGCGGCTTGGCAAGCGGACATAAAAATTGGTTTGGCTTCTATGGGAACCAGCTTGACTGAACAGCAAATTGCCTCCATCGAACGAATAACAGGGCAAGTAGTGATCAGTTATGACGGTGATGATCCCGGACAGGCAGCCACTGACCGAGCCTTGTCGATTTTAGATGCACACAGCAGGCTAGGACTTTCAGTCGTCACTGTACCAGAAAAACTCGATCCGGATGAGTACTTGCGGAAATACGGTGTGACTGAATTGCAAAATTTATTGCAGCATGGTCGTCAAACGCCCTTCGCATTCAAGATGCATTATCGAAAAAAAGGATTAAACTTAGAGAATGAAGCGGATCGATTGAATTACTTGGATGTCGTGATGCAGGATTTAGCAAAAGTACAATCACCTGTTGAACAAGATTTATATCTAGGCCAGTTGGCAAACGACTTTCATTTAACAAGAGAGAGTTTGAAGCAGCAATTGCAGATGGTTCGGCAAACGATTCGTACAGAACGACGGCAACAACAGACAGTTCCTTCTCCAGCACCCGTTCAATCGGTTAGGAGAGTCGTAACAAAAGAAGAAAAAGCCGAAAGGATGCTGCTATACCGTAGTATGAATGAGAGTTCAGTTCGCGAGCAGCTAGTCCAAACGGATTTCCAATTCATTCATGATCATTATCAAGAATTGCTTCTTTACTTAGATAGTTATATGATGGTTCATGGAAATTTTATTTTAGCGGATTTTCTGAACTATTTGAAAGAGAACGAGATGAAGCAGTTAGCCATCGACATCTCTATGATATCCATGTCAGAAGATAGTAACGAACGGGAAATTTATGATCTGATGCGTGTGATTTCTCAATCTGGCATTGCTGAAGAAATAAAACAACGACAAAAAGAGCAGCTTGAGGCCAGGAAGAGCGGAAATCAACAGCGGGAACTAGAACTAACCATTCAAATTATCGAATTGACAAAACGCTTGAAACAAGCCTAGAAGTGAAAGGGGCATTTATTTTATGGCAGATGTAAAAAATAACAAAGAGTACCAAAAAGCTTTAACAGCCTTCATTAAGGAGAAAAAACCACTAGGACAGGTAGTTTATGACGAACTAACTAACCGTATGGCGACTCCTTACGAGTTAGGTGCAGAAGCGATGGATGAATTGATTCAAAAAATCGAAGATGCTGGAATCAGTGTTGTAGATGAAAATGGTGAACCTTCTAAGGCGAGTTTGAAACGAAACGAAAAAACAGTAAAAGAAGCTCAAAAAGAAGATTTATCAGCCCCAACAGGTGTTAAAATTAACGATCCAGTTCGTATGTATTTGAAAGAAATTGGTCGTGTATCGTTATTGACGGCTGAAGAAGAAGTAGAACTTGCTTTGTTGATCGAACAAGGGGATCAAGAAGCAAAACAACGTCTAGCGGAAGCTAACTTACGTTTAGTTGTAAGTATTGCCAAACGTTATGTTGGTCGTGGCATGCAATTTCTTGATTTGATTCAAGAAGGAAATATGGGTCTGATGAAGGCTGTTGAAAAATTTGACTACCGTAAAGGATTCAAATTCTCAACTTATGCTACTTGGTGGATTCGCCAGGCGATCACTCGCGCGATTGCCGACCAAGCTCGGACGATTCGTATCCCGGTTCACATGGTTGAAACTATCAACAAATTGATCCGTGTTCAACGTCAATTGTTGCAGGATTTAGGACGCGAACCAACACCAGAGGAAATCGGTGCCGAAATGGACTTGCCGACCGAAAAAGTTCGCGAAATACTAAAGATTGCTCAAGAGCCTGTTTCTCTAGAAACGCCGATTGGTGAAGAAGATGACTCGCATTTAGGAGACTTTATCGAAGACCAAGAAGCAACAAGCCCTGCTGAGCATGCGGCATCAGAAATGTTAAAAGAACAATTAGAAGATGTATTAGATACATTGACTGATCGTGAAGAAAACGTATTGCGTTTGCGTTTTGGCTTAGATGATGGCAGAACTCGGACTTTGGAAGAAGTTGGACGCGTATTTGGAGTTACACGTGAGCGTATTCGACAAATCGAAGCAAAAGCATTACGTAAGTTACGCCAC
Source organism: Enterococcus sp. 12F9_DIV0723 (assembly GCF_002174375.1). NCBI lineage: Bacteria > Bacillati > Bacillota > Bacilli > Lactobacillales > Enterococcaceae > Enterococcus > Enterococcus sp. 12F9_DIV0723. The sequence continues at coordinate 1,260,431 of NZ_NIBK01000001.1, forward strand.
CCATCACGTTCAAAACAGTTGAAAGACTTTTTAGAATAGTCATTACTAAACTCTGCGAGAACCTTTCTCGCAGAGTTTTTCTGTTTTATAAGACAACCTACGCCGTAATGCCAGACGCTAGGATAAAACTATTTTTCATAAGGAAAAACACGATTATCTTAACGAATTATTTGTGAATAACGAATCATGGAAGCTTCAAAAACCTGATTGAATTTATTATTTTTGATTAATTCACTCGAAAATCGCTTGGAACATCCCTAAACATATGATAGATTAAAGCATATGATTGAAAAGGAGCCGATTTCATTGCAAAAATGCCCTAACTGTGGTCATGAACCAGTCGATGGATGCACGACTTGTCCGAAGTGTGGCTTTTCATTACAGTTAAACGATCAATTAAATACTGAAAATATTACTGATAAAAATGATACGATAGAGTGGTCAGAACTAGCGGATATGCCCATTGAATCTGTGCAGAAAATGTTTAAGGATAACGAGGAAAAAATGAAAGAAGAACATTCTAAAGAAACTGAAGAAACACCTGAATTGAATCCGATTTTGGCACAGTACATTCGTGAGCACAAAGATAGTCTGGAAGAACTAGACGAATCTAACAACGAGATGACAGAAGATACTGTAGTCGACAATGAAGAAAATACGGATGAGACTCAGCTTTCTAATGAAGAAACAGAAGAAGCACCTTCTGAGTCAAGCCTATCACCAGATCCCATTCCAGAATATGCAGAGTCGGAAGAAGACGCTGAGGAAGTCGAAGCGATGCCCTTAACTGAGGATGCCTCAATTGAGGCATCTTCGGAAGCTATCGAAGAAGAACGCACGATTGAGCCTGAGACCGATTCAGATAAACACTCTACGATTCCAGTTGATTCAACTGAAGCTAGTAATGGAGGTAATATTCCCCCAGAGGCACCCCGTTCTACAGGTGATCCTCAAAAAAAAGGCGGAAAAAAACGGTACATCACTTTAGCAGCGATTGTCGTGCTAGGTGTTGGTGGCGGGTATTATTATCAGCATGAAAAAAAGGTAGAAGCACAACAAATCGCTACCGTTAAAAAAGAAAATAAGGCGCTTGATTCGATCGAGGCGAGCATTGCGGGATATTACACCAATGAGAAGCAGACATTTATTGCGGCTGATAAATTGGACCTCAATACTAGTAAAATAGATGAAGAGTTGGCTGGGTACAAAGACAATAAGCGCTATGATAAGCTGAAAAAAGAATACAATGAGCTAGTAGAAAAGCAGAAAGCTGAAAAATCTGTGAATCAATTATTTACAGAAGCAGCAATTAATGGAGATAAGGTCACTGACAAGCCATTATTGAAATCTGCCGAACCAGTCACTCTCACTGTTGATACTGGAGATCAAGAATTTGATCAATTAATGAACCAAGCAATCAATAATGCAAAAGATCAATACACGAAAATTGAAGCGGCAAAAAAAGCAACTGATGGTTTACTTAAAGATGGAAACGTTATTGATTCAGTAAATCGTGATCAATACAATTCGGCGAATGAGGCTGTTAAAGTCGTGGCTAATCAGTCACTAGTTCAGACGCAAAAGGATGAACTGGCAAAAGTAGATCAGACGCTAAAAGAAAAAGAGAAAAAAGCAGCGGAAGAGAAAGCGGCAGCAGAAAAGGCCGCTCAAGAAAAGGCAGAACAAGAAAAAGCTGCCCAAGAAGCTCAAAATAGCAATTCTTCATCCGCGTCCAATCAAGCCGGAGATACAAGCAGTGATGCTTATGCTTGGGCACCTGGAGTGAAAGAAAAGGTAATCCAAACCTGTATTTCACGTGGCTATATAGTTGATGGCGGTTATAGCTTGGAACCTGTAAAGGTTGAGAACGGAGAAGGGTATTACAATTTATATGCCACTTCTAACCGAGCGTCACTGACGAAGGGCTATTCCAATTCTGATTTGCCGATGTATTTAGTAACCATCAACTGCAAGACAGGATGGTTTAAAGGGAACGGACCAAACTAAATCAAAATATGGAGACTGGGGAGAACGTTCTTCCCAGTTTTATTGTTTGATGTAAGAGTTAAAAAAATAGTATAAACTATTAAGAGCAATGCTTTTGCTTTTATGAATATGCGTTAGGAGAAAAAATATGAATGAATTATTAGGACAAGTATTTACAGGATTGATTATTGATGAAAATGAAACCATGTATCTGGTTCAAAAGAACGGCGTGACGTTTCATTTTGAGAAAAAACAAGAGGAAGTATATCAAATTGGCGAATCTGTTGAAGGTTTCGGCTATGTGAATCAGAAAAAGGAAGCGATTTTTACAACCAATATCCCACAAGTTCGTATCGGACATTATGCATTTGGAGAAGTCACAGATGTTCGTCGGGATTTAGGTGTTTTCGTAAACATTGGTCTTGCGGATAAAGATATGGTGGTTTCCTTAGACGAGATGCCTAGCATGAAAGAAGTTTGGCCTAAAAAAGGGGACCGTTTGATGATCAGCATGCGTGTTGATGAAAAGGATCGCATGTGGGGTGTGTTAGCAGACGAGACGATCTTTCATTCTTTGAGTCGTGCCGGAAATGCAGAAATGCAAAACGAAAACAAGAAGGGGACGATTTATCGGTTGAAGGTCGCGGGTTCTTTTCTGCTGACTGAAGATTTTTACATCGGATTTATTCACCCTTCAGAACGCTATCAGGAACCACGTTTAGGAGAAGTTGTGGAAGCACGAGTGATTGGCGTACGTCCAGATGGTATTCTAAATATGTCATTAAAGCCTCGCGGGTATGAAATGATCAACGATGATGCTGCGATGATTTTGACAATGCTGCAAAGAAATGCAGACCATTTGTTACCGTATTGGGATAAATCAGATCCTGATGAAATTAAAGCTGCTTTTGGAATCAGCAAAGGTCAATTCAAACGTGCGATTGGTCATTTGTTAAAGGAAAAATTAATTGAACAAAAGGATGGCGAAATTCGTTTAAAAAGCTAATTGAGAATGTCCTTGCATAAATATAGGTGATAAACTATAATAATTCTAAGAAAAGCAGTAATGAAGCACTTGCTTGTTTATAGTTATTATAAAGTAGAAGAGGAGGGTTCTCTTGAACGCGATTTTAGCTCTGCAAAAAACTAAAAAGCAACTTCACGATTCTGGATTTAAGTTGACACCACAGCGTGAAGCGACCGTTCTCGTTTTATTAGAAAATGAAAAAGACCATTTGTCAGCGGAAGAGATTTATTTCTTAGTTAAAAAGAAAAGTCCTGAAATCGGCTTGGCAACAGTCTATCGCACCTTAGAAATTTTGACGGAATTGCACATTGTTAATAAAATTAGTTTTGATGATGGACTCGCTAGATATGATCTTCGTAAAGAAGGGGCAGAACATTTTCATCATCATTTACTTTGTTTAGAATGCGGGAATATTGAAGAAATTGAAGAGGATCTTTTAGGAGATGTAGAAAGAGTCGTAGAATCTCGTTATCATTTTCTAGTAAAAGATCATCGCCTGACATTTCATGGAATTTGTCAAAGCTGTCAAGATAAAAAAGAAGCGTAGAATACCTAGATGAAGATGAATTAAGTTATAATTAAATTATGTAGTCCCTTGCAACGATACGTGCTATCATTTCAAGGGACTTTTTGTTATGATAAAGCGAAAGTGGTGAGAACATGGATGAACAAATAACAGAGTATTTGCATTACTTAGCGATTGAGCGTGGACTTTCAGAGAATACTCGTAGTAGCTATCAAAGAGATCTACAACAATATTTGTCATTTTTAGACGCGCAGGGTGTATCCACGTGGGAAGCTGTGGATCGTTATACTGTTGTGGCTTTTTTGGCGAGCTTATCAGATGCTGGAAAAGCGTCTACTACAATTACACGAATGATTTCTAGTCTTCGGCGTTTTCATCAATTTTTGCGGCAAGAACGTTATACCGATCATGACCCTATGCAGCATATAGATAGCCCTAAAAAGGCTCAAAAGTTGCCGCAAACACTCTCTTTAGCAGAAGTCGAACGGTTGATAGCCACTCCAGATACAACTACGAATTTAGGTATTCGTGATCGTGCGATTTTAGAAGTCCTATATGCCACAGGCTTGCGTGTCAGTGAATTAATTGGCTTAAAGCTGGGAGATATCCATCTGGAAATGGGCTTGTTACAAACGGTTGGAAAAGGAGATAAGGAGCGTATAGTTCCTTTGGGAGATTACGCGATACATTGGCTGGAGAGATATTTGTCTGAAGTTCGTCCCATTTTGACAAAAAAAAATCCAAATGAGACGTTTCTTTTTGTGAACAATCACGGACGCGGGCTGAGTCGTCAAGGAATATGGAAAAACTTGAAGCAATATGTCATTAAAGCTGAAATCACAAAGGATGTCACGCCGCATACATTGCGCCACAGTTTTGCGACCCATTTACTTGAAAATGGCGCTGATCTGCGAACGGTTCAAGAATTGCTGGGACACGCAGACATATCTACAACACAAATTTATACCCATATCACTAAGCGAAGAATGACCGAAGTTTATAAAGAGTTTTTTCCACGCGCTTAATTAGGAGGAAAAAAATGCTTACTCAATACCGAAAAAGTCAACGAAAGATCGCGATGGGACTTTTGAGTTTTCACGAAAGCCTAAAAGATCAACGCCATCTATTAAAAGAAATTGATGCCTATGAAGGTGACGAACGCTACCAGCTTTATTGCTACTATGATGAAAGCTCCGACAACGTACAGGGGGTGATCGGGATCAGTTCGTTAGAAGATCAAGAAATCGTCTTACACGATATTAGTTTGAACCCCTCTTATCGTGGTGAGGGGGTAAGTATTGCGATGATGGATGAACTACAAACTATGTATCCAGATCAAAAAATTATGGGAACCCCTGCTACTTCAGCCTTTTTGGCAAAATGGCAGGAACATAAAAGAGGTTAGGATGGAAGAAATAAGTTTAAAATTAGATGTTTTTGAAGGTCCTTTAGATCTCCTGCTCCATCTAATCCAACAGTTGGAAATTGATATCTATGATATTCCTATTGCAGCAGTGACTGAGCAATACATGAATTTCATCCATGCAATGAAAACTTTAGAGTTAGAAGTAGCAGGTGAGTATCTGGTTATGGCTGCAACACTCATGTCTATCAAAAGCCAAATGCTTTTACCAAAGCCAGAACTAGACTTTGATTACGAAGACGAAGAGGGCGAAGACCCTCGTGAGGCATTGGTTCAGCAACTTTTAGAATATCGTAAATATAAGTATGCGGCATCCGTCCTTTCAGAAAAAGAACAAGAGCGTAGTTTGTTTTTTACAAAGGCTCCCATGGATCTTTCAGACTATGAAGAAGAAATCCTTCCGCTGCCTAAAAACCAATTAAATACGATTGATCTTTTTCTGGCATTGCATGATGTTTTGCAACGAAAAAAAAGAAATCAACCAATAGAAACGACAGTTGCCACGGAGTCAATTACCATTGACCAAAAAGTAGTAGAGATTGGCAATCGATTGAATGTTCTACCCGAAGGAAAAGGGCTGTTTTTAGAATCCTTGTTTGTCCAATATACTAAAGATGAAATGATTACAACTTTTATGGCATTATTAGAATTGATGAAAAAAGGATTGGCTGTAGCAACTCAAGAGGAGACCTACGCACCTATAGTCATTTTTAAAGGCGAAATAATCGAAGAATGATTGTTGCGTCTAACGAGGGAAATAACTAGTTCAATCAGAGATTTGTTCCATTATCATGTAAAAGGAGCCGTACTATGAATCAATTGAGTCAAATTGAAGCGATGCTTTTTGTAGTTGGGGAAGAGGGAATCGGTTTAGAAGAATTAGCCTTTTCTTTAAATCGACCCATACCAGAAGTTTATCAAAACATCCTAGATTTGAAGGAATTATATGAAAATAAAGAGCAGTCGGCCTTGACTATTTTGGAAGTGGGCAATCATTTTGTTTTAACCACGAAAAAAGAATTTGCTTCATTGCTAAAAGAATTCGCGCGTTCGCCTATGGCAAATCGCTTAAGTCAAGCTGCATTGGAAACACTTTCGATTATTGCCTACAGACAACCCGTAACACGTGCCGAAATTGATGAACTCCGTGGTGTTCAATCGAGCGGAGCTGTGCAAACTTTGGTAGCCAGACAATTAATAGAAGAGAAAGGCCGTGTCGAAGGGCCTGGACGAGCAATTTTATATGGAACAAGCGACTATTTTATGGATTATTTTGGATTAAAAGATATGAAGGAATTGCCGGACGTTCAAAAAATGGAAGATGATCTAGCAGACGAAGCAGAGCCTTTGGATTTGTTTTACGATCGTTTTAAAGAAGAGGATGAGTAATAATGGAAAGATTACAGAAAATAATCGCCCATGCTGGGATAGCTTCCCGACGTAAGGCTGAGGAATACATTACTAGCGGACGCGTCAAAGTGAATGGCGATACTGTAAAAGAATTAGGTACAAAAGTTGGAAAAAAAGAGATCGTCGAAGTTGACGGTGTGCCAATTTATCAAGAAGAGCCCGTTTATTATTTGTTTTATAAACCTCGGGGAGTTATCTCGGCTGTTTCTGACGATAAAAATAGAAAAGTGGTAACAGATTACTTCGCCGCTGTCCCTGAACGAATTTATCCAGTTGGACGTTTAGATTATGATACGTCTGGAATATTACTTTTAACAAATGACGGTGATTTTTCACAACGATTGGCGCATCCGAAACACCAAATTGATAAAGTCTATGTGGCAAAAGTAAAAGGTTACGCGGAAAAAAGAAGTTTGTTGCCATTGACAAAGGGTATCCGCATTGAAGGAAAGAAAACTGCGCCTGCACGTTTTGAGATTCTCTCAACAGATAAAAAAGCAGAGACGAGTATTGTTGAATTAACCATTCATGAAGGCCGCAATCATCAGGTGAAGAATATGTTGGCGGCGGTTGGTTTGCCGGTACAAAAATTAAAGCGTGAACGTTATGGTGATTTGACATTGCAAGGGTTACGTCCAGGGGAATATCGTCGGTTGAATACAAAGGAAATCAACACGTTATTGAACCAATCAAAATAAACAAAATCATTTACTTGTTTTTTGATAGTAAAATTGTTATAGTGGTTTTACAAATAAAATAAATTAAGGTTCGTCTTCAGGGGCAGGGTGAAAATCCCGACCGGCGGTGATAGTCCGCGAACTGCGTAAGCAGCCGAATCGGTGTAATTCCGATACCGACAGTACAGTCTGGATAAAGAAGATAGAGCTTATTTGAGTAAGACAGTATTCAAGTAACTCTATGCTTTTTTTGAAGCATAGAGTTTTTTTGTGGCAAAGTTTCACTCAAATAGTTCGATGAAGATGATTCCGAAACGGAGGATTTCATATGAAGAACTTAAGATTACAAAAAATGACAGCAGTAGCAGTAGCAGCAGCAATGGGATTGATTCTACAATTTATCGCTTTTCCAATTGTTCCAATGTTTCCGTTTCTAAAGTTGGACTTTAGTGATATTCCAGTATTGATCAATATGTTTATATTTGGACCGTTAACAGGTGTTGCGACTGCGTTTATTCGATCCTTGCTTCATTTGACGATGACGGGCTTCTCTATTGATAATATGATTGGGGACTTCGCAAGCTTTTTCGCGTCAACATTGTATACTTTGCCAATATTTTTACTATTCAAACAAAAAACAACGACAAAACGTGTGTTGGGGCTAGGTTTAGGTATTCTAGCGATGACGGTCTTTATGAGTATCGCAAACTATTTTGTAATTACGCCTCTTTATTTAAAAGCATTCGGGCTTTCTGCTGGACAAATGTTAGGCATGGGCTTGGGAAGATATATTTTAGTTGGTATCGTTCCTTTCAATTTGCTTAAAGGAATGATCGTCAGTGCAGTTTTCTTAGTACTACATGCTAAATTACTGCCATGGTTATCCAAAAAAACAATGACATCGCAACATCATTCAATTTGATTTATTCAAAAAATCTCAGACAAAAAGTCTGAGATTTTTTTTTAGGATATATGTTATTATGAATTTTGGTATAAGATAGCATGAGATGGACAACGCTTCGCAGATTGTATAACTGCGTCCTGTTGACTCTCAGGAATAAATTCATGGGTTGCCTCAGGCTCACCAACAAAGAGGACCAATCCATCATCTGTATAATCAAAAATTTCTGGTGCGATGGTTTGACACAGGCCGCAAGCGATACAACGTTCAGGGATGATCTCGCATTTCATTTTTTCACCTTCCACAGGAGAGTATTTATTATGACTTTGTTTATTTTAACGTTATTTCATACAGGCTACAAGTTAAGAACATCCACCTTGTATCATTTATTGGTGGGAAAAAGGACAAGCTCTGTTTTGATCCATGGTTTCTTCTATCAAAATTTAGCTTATTTAGGTGCATTGCCTACTTTGAAGGAAAAGAGTTTTCAAGAAGCACTAAATCAATTAAAATTGAATCATTTGATCACTATAGATGATGAATTCGGCGAATTAACGCCACTTGGGAAAGCGCGTTTATTAGAGACACCTTTGGAAATGACGGGTCTGAACAATATGCGCTTTGGCCGCATGCGAGAAGATTGCTGGCAGTTGATCTTATTTGCGATTCAGGTGACTAGTTATCTTTCCTTTAATGAGAAGGAGTATCTGCCGATTGAAAATCGTCCATACTATTTACAGCAAGTAAAGAAATGGTTGGCACAGTCTAATCCTTATTTATTAAGTGCGTTTAAAGATGAGTTGACCATGATCTTAAATAAAATACCCTCAAAAGAGGCTGATTTTTTAGCAAATCAATTTTCGGGACATGGATTTCAAGGGAAAACGGTTTTTCAACTTTTACCTGACACCTTTCAGGAGTATCCCTGGGTTGATCTTTACCAACAGCGTGCAATAGATCTTTTTCTTGAACAGATAGAAGAGGGGGAACTTTCGAGGTTGTTATATGTGCTAGATCAACAAAATATGAATCAGAGTATGTTAAAAACGAAAGACTATTTCTTGGCTGGAAAAACGGTGTCAGAGATTTTGTCTTTGCGCCATTTAAAACAAGGAACTATCAACGATCATTTCATTGAGTGGGCATTATTAGATAAGGCGTTTCCTTTTGAAAAATTCGAGCAACTCGATTTTGATGGCTTACATGAGGGGCAAGTTATCAATAGTCATTACCAAGAGTATGAGGTATCATACCTGAATTTTCGATTATCACAAATCTATTATCTGAGGGAACATGGATGGAACTGAAAAAAGTATTAAAGGAAAAATTTAACTATGACCAGTTTCGACCTGGTCAACAAGAAATAATTGAAACTATCTTAGAAGGCCATTCTGTTCTTGGAATGCTTCCCACTGGAACTGGAAAGTCATTGTGCTATCAATTACCAGGTTATTTATTAGAAGGAACAGTCGTTGTCATTTCCCCGCTAATTTCTTTGATGGAGGATCAAGTAATACAACTGCAAGGACTAGGAGAAAAGCGTGCTGTGGCACTAAACAGTCTACTTTCATCGTGGGAAAAACAATGGATACTTAACGAAGCACATCATTACAAGTTTATTTTTATGAGTCCGGAAATGTTTTTAAGTTCGAATGTACAAAATGTATTAAAGAGGGTCAAGTTGGCAATGATCGTAGTGGATGAGGCACACTGCATTTCTCAGTGGGGAATTGATTTTCGGCCTGAGTATTTAAAATTGGCAGACGGGATTCAGTTCGTTGGAAGTCCATTAATTCTAGCATTGACAGCAACCGCTACAAACGAGGTAAGAAAAGATATTCAACGTTTATTGTTCGAAAAAGAAAAGGCGAGAGAAGTTGTTTTTTCTGTGGATCGTCCTAATATCAGCTTTTTTGTTTATCAAGAAAATAAAGTTGAAAAACTGAGAGAACTTATGATTTCTTTAGAGGGATCAGGAATCATTTATTGTGCGACTCGAAAAAAAGTAGAAGAACTCTATCATTCTTTTAAAGATCGGCAAAAAATTGCTTATTATCATGGTGGTCTCAGTGGGCAAGAACGAAGAATGCTTCAACAACAATTTTTATCCGGGGAGTTAAGAATATTAGTTGCCACGAATGCTTTTGGTATGGGAATCAATAAAGAGAATATTCGATTTGTCATTCATTATGATTTGCCAGATTCACCAGAGAATTATTTGCAAGAAGTGGGCCGAGCTGGCAGAGACGGACAGTTGAGCCAAGCAATTTTATTGTATGAAGAAGGAGATGAATTTATTCATCACTTTCTACAAGAGCAAACAAATCAATCAAAAAAATTGTTTGAAATTAAACAAAAAATGAGTGATCTGATGTTTGAAGACCCGCTCATTAAAAAGTGGGAACAGTTTTTTCCTAATGATAGTTCTCATTTAATGGATTTATTAAACCAACGTGGAGTTACAAAAAAGAAGCAACTGCAAAAAATGCTTGATTATATTGCAACTACAAAATGCCGGCGGGAATTTTTAGTTTCTTATTTTGACGAAAGCTTAACAGAAAAAAATCCAATTTGTTGCGACAACGATGGCGCTGTATTGCAAAAATACAGCGTACAAGAAACAGCAAGTATGGGTCAAATATCTTGGCAAAAAATTATTCAAAAAATTTTTAAAAATACAGAGAAAGATTGAAAATTGGCACCACATTTTCAAGAGCTATGGTATAATACATGGCGATAGCATTTAGGAGGTTAGAGAAATTGAGTAGAAAAGATCGCTATAACGACAAGAACAATGAACCGTGGGATCAACATATTTACGAATCTGATAGTGAAGAAGAAAATTATTCACGCAGCCAATCACGTCGTGGTGGTGGAAGTAATAAAGGTGGCGGAAATACGAAATTCTTAACGATTCTAGTCGCGTTATTGTTAGCCCTTATTTTGATTCCGGCTGGTGCCTTTTTCTGGATTACTCGTGGAAACGACAAACCAGCAGCCTCTCCTGAGAGTACTACGCAGGTTTCCAAAGTATCTTCAACAGAAAAATCAAGCACAGAAGAGAGCAGCACAGAAGAAAGTACATCTTCAACGGCATCAGAAAGTAATCAACAAAACCAACAAGCTGCAGATCAACAAGCACAACAACAAGCTGATCAACAAGCGGCAGCACAACGTCAACAAGAACAGCAAGCTGCACAGCAGCAACAACAGCAAGATCAACAACAACAAAATAATCAGCAACAGCAAAATCAAGACAATGCTCAAAGCGATGCCAATGCGCAATACGGTACTGTACAAGCAGGTGAAGGTCCACGCCAAATCGCTGGTCGTTACGGGCTAAGTGTGGATGAGTTTTTACGTTTAAATGGTATGAACATGGATAATTTCTATTTTAATCCTGGACAAGAAGTACGCATCAAATAATTTGAATACCTTGCCGTAATCGATTTCGATTGCGGCTTATTTATTGAAAAGAGGCAGAACATGGAAAAGATTTCAATTGCAATTGATGGTCCCGCGTCATCTGGTAAAAGTACTGTTGCCAAAATTTTAGCGAGTGAATTTGGCTTTATTTATGTAGATACTGGTGCAATGTATCGTGCCATAACTTTTTTAGCGATTAAACACGGAGTCTCGTTTTCGGATGAAGAATCTCTAGCAGACTTGACAACACACTATCCAATCACTTTCAAACAATCTTCTCATGGACAGTTAGTGTTTGCGGACAATGAAGAGATTACACAGACGATTCGTCAGCCTGATGTGACGGCTGCTGTCTCGGAAGTCTCCGCCCACAGCAAAGTGCGTGAAGAATTGGTTGAAGCACAACGTCAACTAGCTAAATCTGGCGGGATTGTCATGGATGGTCGCGACATTGGAACCGTCGTGTTGCCGAAAGCAGAAGTCAAAATTTTTCTAGTAGCAAGTGTCGATGAGCGCGCACAACGACGGTACAAGGAAAATCAAGAAAAGGGTATAAAAATAGATTTTGAGTCAATCAGAGAAGCAATCGCGAAACGTGATTATTTAGATTCACATCGAGAGGTGTCACCGCTTGTCCAAGCGACGGACGCAGAATTGGTCGACACTACGGGGATGTCTATTGAACAGGTAGTTGCGAAGATTAAGGACATTGTATCCTCGAAAGGTTTCTAAAATTTAGCAAATTTCGATAAATAAAGCGAATTTCTTTCAATTTTTTTGAAAAAAAGAAGAAATCGCTTTATTTTTCATGTGGATTATTCTAAAATAGAACATGTAGTGTATTTTACGCAGAATTGTTGGTTAGGAGGACAAACGACATGACAGATTTAGAACAAAATTCGATGGAAAACGAAAATGTTTCCATGGAAGCAGCAATGGAAAGTGTGCATGAAGTTCAAGTTGGCGATATTGTTAAAGGTGAGGTGCTCGCCTTAGAAGATAAACAAGTTATCGTTGGTATTGAAGGTGCAGGAGTAGAAGGTGTAGTTCCTGCAAAAGAACTTTCAACATTACCTGTTGAAGATATCAATGAAGAAGTCAAGGTTGGCGATATTCTTGATTTAGTCGTTATCTCTTCTATCGGAAAAGACAAAGAAAATGGTAGTTACTTACTTTCTAAACGCCGCTTAGATGCGAAAAAGGTTTGGGAAGATATTGAGAAGGAATTCCAAGATGGAAAAATCATCGAAGCACCAGTAACTAGCAGCGTTAAGGGTGGACTAGTAGTTGATGTAGGTGTACGTGGTTTTGTACCAGCATCAATGATTGATGATCATTTTGTTGATGATTTTTCAGCTTATACTGGGAAAACATTGAAATTCAAAATTATTGAAATCGAACCTTCTGAGAATCGTTTGATTCTATCTCATAAAGCAGTGGTTGAAGCTGAAAAAGCTGAGAAGAAAAAAGAAATCTTGGCTGACCTGTATGAAGGTCAAGTAATCAAAGGGCAAGTGGCACGTTTGACAGATTTTGGTGCGTTTATTGACCTAGGTGGCATTGACGGCTTAGTCCATGTCTCTGAAATTTCTCACAGTCACGTAGCAAAACCATCGGACGTTTTAAGTGTTGGCGACGAAGTGGAAGTTCAAGTACTTTCTGTTGATCCAGAAAAAGAACGTATTTCATTGTCTATTAAAGCGAACTTACCTGGACCTTGGACAGATATTGAAGAAAAAGCAGCACCCGGTTCTGTTCTTGAAGGAACAGTGAAGCGTCTCACTAGTTTTGGTGCATTCGTTGAAATATTCCCAGGTGTAGAAGGTTTGGTTCACATTTCTCAAATTTCTCATAAGCACATTGCAACACCTCATGAAGTATTACATGAAGGTGACCAAGTACAAGTGAAGGTTTTAGAAGTACATCCTGAAGACCATCGTGTTGCTTTATCAATCAAAGCACTAGAAGAAAAACCTGAAGAAGCTAAAGCGGAACCCGTAGAGGAAGAATCTTACGAGTTGCCAGAAGAAAATACTGGCTTTACCATGGGTGATATTCTTGGTGATGCATTGAAAGAGGAAGATTCAGAAGAACAAGAGTAGAATTTACGAGCAGACCCGCTTTATGGTCTGCTTTTTTTATTAATTTCATGTATGAAAACGACTCCTTCTCTTGCAAGAAGGAGTTTTCTTAGTTAAACTAAAGAGAATTTGAAAAGAATCCGTTATCCTGATTGTCTCTGATTCACTTAAGATAGCTGAAATCTTAGAGGACCTTATTATCCAGTGATGGAAAGGTCAAGAAAGTCAAATTTATTCTTTCTCTTTAGAAAAGTAAATATATTAATAGGAACGAGGAGTTTAAGTTATGTCAAATCCTACAATTGCAATAGTTGGTCGCCCTAATGTTGGTAAATCAACATTGTTTAATCGGATTGCCGGTGAGCGAATTTCGATCGTCGAAGATACTCCGGGTGTTACCCGTGATCGAATTTACGCAAAGGGTGAATGGTTGGATCATGAGTTCTCAATCATTGATACTGGCGGAATCGATATTGGCGATGAGCCTTTCATGGAACAAATCAAACAGCAAGCGCAGATTGCCATTGAAGAGGCAGATGTGATTTTGCTTGTGGCAAGTGGTAAAGAAGGGGTCACAGATGCGGATGAAGCAGTTGCCAAGATCCTTTACCGTAGCAACAAGCCAGTGATCCTGATGGTAAATAAAGTTGACAACCCTGAGATGCGAAATGATATTTATGAATTTTACTCATTAGGATTGGGTGAACCATACCCTGTATCAGGAAGTCATGGACTTGGCTTAGGTGATGTATTGGACGAAGCGGTTAAGCATTTTCCTGCTGATAATGAAGAAGAAGAAGATCAATCAATTAAGTTCAGTTTGATTGGCCGCCCTAATGTAGGGAAATCTTCGTTGATCAATGCTATTTTAGGAGAAGACCGAGTTATTGTTTCTGATATTGAAGGAACAACGCGGGATGCCATTGATACGAAGTTTGTCAGTGAAAATGGGCAAGAATTTACAATGATCGATACGGCTGGAATGCGAAAACGTGGGAAAGTCTACGAAAACACAGAAAAATATTCTGTTATGCGGGCGATGCGAGCTATTGATCGCTCAGACGTCGTTCTAGTCGTTCTAAACGGCGAAGAGGGGATACGGGAGCAAGACAAACGAATTGCCGGGTATGCTCATGAAGCAGGTCGTGGTGTCATCATAGTCGTAAATAAATGGGACCTAGTTAAGAAAGATACGAATACAATGAAGGAATTTCAACAGGAGATACGTGAAGAGTTTGCCTATTTGGATTACGCACCAATTGTGTTTGTTTCTGCAACAACCAAACAACGGTTAAACAAGATTCCAACGATTATTGAAGAAGTCAGCATGAACCAAAATCTTCGGATTCCTTCATCTGTCTTAAATGATATTATTATGGATGCAGTAGCTATTAATCCAACACCAACGGATAAAGGAAAACGGTTGAAGATTTTTTATGCAACGCAAGTGGCAGTTAAACCTCCAACATTTGTAGTCTTCGTAAATGAGGAAGAATTGATGCATTTCTCTTATGCGCGATTCCTAGAAAATCAAATTCGAAAAGCATTTGAATTTGAAGGAACACCGATAAAAATAATTGCTCGGAGACGAAAATAAGGTATTTTATCATACTTTTATTTTGGTGACAACAGATTTCACTGAATGATAAAACAACCATGAATTTTATGCCATTAATCGCTAAAAACCTTGCTAACATAAGGTTCTTATGCTATCGTTATAACAGAATATTGACCGAATCAATATTTCTTTGCTGATAGCTGGACCACTCAGTTATCAGTTGATGTTTACTCATCACTACTCATTTCTCAGGAGGTGAATTCATTCATGGCAAACAAAGCAGAATTGATCGAAAAGGTTGCAGCAGCTACTGACTTAACTAAGAAAGACGCTACCGCTGCTGTCGATGCTGTATTTTCATCTATCCAAGACGCATTAGCTGAAGGTGAAAAAGTTCAGTTGATCGGCTTCGGTAACTTTGAAGTACGTGAACGTGCGGCCCGCAAAGGACGTAACCCACAAACTGGTGAAGAAATCGAAATTCCAGCAAGCAAAGTACCTGCATTTAAACCAGGTAAAGCGCTAAAAGATGCAGTTAAATAATATTTAGACTGCTTAAACCGTTGCAACGTTAATGTTGCAACGGTTTTTTTGTTTTCGGAAGATATATTTAATTATTCGTGGCATTCTTACGAATTTCTGGAGCAAAGACAAAACGATCCCAAATGGCGACAGGCTTTTATAGAGGCAGATGTATTACTTGAGCAAGAAGATAAAAAAAGAAAACGACGCAATTTTATAATATTAGTAATATCTGTTCCTTTAGTTTTAATAGTTGGTATGGTAGGTTTATATTTCTATGGGTCAACAGATGAAGCTGTTGTTCCGAAAAGGCAGCTCAGTTTAAATGATTCTACTTCGGCTTCAACAATAGCCACCGAAGCTTCTCAAACGATGGATACTTCTAGCGTCGGTCAAGTCTTAACTACACCATGGGGGGAACAAGTGACTGTTTTACGCGTGCTGCCTAACGGGGAACGTGTCATCAAAGAATCACCCTCTCCTTCTGATTTAAATAATGATGGAGTGCTGACCTTTGAAGAGTTGTCGCGAGTGGAAGAAGAAGCAAATCAGCAGCAATTTCAGCCACAAGGGGCTCAAAATAATCAACAACAGCAACAGCAACAGCAGGTAGTACCTCAGCAAGAACAGAATAACCAACAGCAAACACCCGCTGAGGAACAACATAGCGATCAGACAAATCAACCAAATGGGCAGCCGGCTCCTTCTGAGCAAGGAACCCTGCAAACAAATAATCACTCGCCACAACAACCATAAGGCGATCGTTTATGAATAATTAAGACATGTTTATAATGTTGCAT
>NZ_NIBK01000001.1:1277090-1291898 GCF_002174375.1 Enterococcus sp. 12F9_DIV0723
ATAAGAAACGGGGTGAACAGAATGGAAAAAACGTATCAAAATCAGGAAAGTAAGACGCAGATCGTTTATGGAGAGACAGTCGCTTCAATGATGCGTAAGAAAGATTTGGAAAACAAACAAATTCTTTTCTGTGGGAACCAGCGTTATTATGATTTATTTGCGGAAAAATTGCGACAGTTTATCCCTGAGACGAGTACGCATGATTGGTTTATCACGCCCAATAATCGTTACTGTAATACAATGGAAAACTTTCAGGAGTTAATTTCCTTTTTAAATCGTTTTAGTCGACAAAAAGAAACGTTGTTTATTGGCATAGGAAATGAAGGTGTCGTTGAACTTTTAGGATTTACGCACCATGTCACAAATTTCAAAGGGAAGTTATTCTTTTTGCCGGTCTCTTTACGGTCCTTTGCCCAAAGCTTGTCCTTTATCGATCAAGTTGTTTCAAATAAGACGATGATGACAATCATGGAGATTGAGGAGGTTCCGCAAAGTATTTTGTATGATCATACGTTGACCGACCAGCAAACAACCGGGAAAATGGTTGATTTGCTAACGTTGATTCGATGTGGGATCGTTTGTGACTATTCATTTTTACAAAGTTTATATTTAAATTTTTCAACGCGTGAAGCATTATTACAAGATTCATTTTCAGCTTTTAGCGAGACACTCATTAATTATTATCAAGAGAATAGTGAACAGCTGCTGGGGTTTGGCAAAACTTTTGAGAAAGCTTTTTTCCAAACAGAGAATGGGTCCTTATTATCTAATAGTATGAAGACCATGTTTGGTTTACTATTTGAATTGGCGTGGAATGTCATAGCAAGCGATCTTCATTTCAATTTCAAAAATTTTATGATATGGTTGGTGCGATTAGGATTTCCAATTGTAATGCCGGAGGGGATCTCGTTTTCCGATTATGGTCAGCAAGTAATTCTTTTGGCGGAGGAAAAACCATTAACAGGATTGACCCAAATTGGCGAAGTTGGACAAGAAAAAATACCAACACAAAAAGAGCTGCTTCAAATGTTTGAAGTATATCAAAAAAATGTTACAGAGATCAGGGGAGAATAAATGTCTAGTTATAGTGAAAAGATGCTAACAGCATTAAAAAATGAAGAATTAACAGAAGCAAATTTAATGTTTGAAGAGGCTTTAAAAAAGGATGAACCAGAAGTTTTGGCAAGTTTATCGGAGGAGCTGCAAACATTAGGATTTCTAGAAGAAGCGAAACGTATTTTAGAAAAGCTGGTAGCAGATTTCCCTGAAGAAGATGTTTTCTATCTATCATTAGCAGAGATCGCGATTGAAGATGACGATATTGATGGTGCCTTTGAATATTTAGAAAAAATTCAACCTGACAGTGAGAATTATTTAGAAAGTTTATTAGTGACAGCTGATCTTTATCAAGTTTTAGGTATTCCAGAAGTTAGTGAAGCCAAATTACTACAAGCTAAAACACTAGCGCCAGAAGAGCCTTTAATAACTTTTGCTTTAGCAGAGCTTCATTTTTCTGCCAATCAATTAGGAGAAGCCATTGACGACTATGGCCAGCTTCAGAAACAGGGAATCGATGAGGTAGCAAACATTTCTATTGATGAACGAATTGGTTCTGCTTATAGCATGATGGGGGGATTTGAAGAAGCAATTCCTTTTTTAGAAAAAGCATTAGAAAAAGAGCATACGTCGGATCGATTGTTCCAACTAGGCTTCACTTTTTATCAATTACATGATCATCAAAAGGCAATCAATTATTTACAGGAACTGATTACTCTCGATCCAGAATATCAGAGCGGCTACTATTATCTTGCAGATAGTCTAAAAGAAGAAGAATTACTTGAAGAAGCTTTATCCGCTGCTGAAGAAGGAATAAAAGAGAACCCTTATCAGGTTGAATTACTGCATCTGGCTTCTGAAATTGCGTACCGCTTACGAGACAGTAAAAAGTCTGAAGAACTGTTAAAACAGGCGCTCGAAGCAGGTGAAAAAACAGACGAAACATTACTTACGTTAAGTAATCTTTATCTAAATGAGGACCAACCAGACAAAGCGATTGAGATGATCAGCCAAATGGATGAAGAAGGTAATCCTTATGCAGCGTGGAATTTGGCACAGGCATATAATGAGCTGGAAGACTTTGGCGCAGCTCGGACCTATTACAAGCAGGCATATGAGGATTTGGCTCATGAACCTGATTTCTTGAAAGCCTATGGTATTTTCCTACGTGAAGATGGTCAACTTGATTTAGCGCGTACGGTCTTGGTCGACTATTTACAAATGGAACCTGGTGATTTAGAGGTGCAATCATTATTAGAAGAATAGAGAGGTGAAGAAAATGATCGATGTAAGTGAAAAACGTGAGTTTCTTGTGTGGCTGATAAACAATGTTAGTTTTCAGCGGCGCGAAGTGATTTGGATTTTGAACTATTTAATTAATCATGAGGCAATCCTTAGAAATGTCCATATAGTAGAGCAAGCGCTTGAAACAAAGCGGGGCTTAGTATTTAGGGATATCACTCAACGGGATGAACCAATGGTGTTTACAATTGAAGGACATCAGTTTTCTAACAGCGATCAAATTTTTCATGAAATTCGTTTGCATTGGCAGCAGCCTCTATATTTGGAATGTATTTTCCCAAATTCATGGCAAAATTCACAATACTTATCTGTTCTTGAAGACAATCCGGCACTTTCTTGGAACGATACGGTCAGTGAGGAAATTGTTTTGGAAGTAGAAAATTATTTAAAATATGAAGAACACGAAGCACAGGCCAATCTATTAAAAAAACAAATAGACATGGCTCTTGAAGACGGTGACAGAGAAGCTTTTCTCATGTTATCCGATGAACTGAATCGGTTGAAGTTAATGTTACATGAATAAAAAAACACAGACAGCATGACGGTTTAATGCGTGTCTGTGTTTTTTTAATTGGTCCTTTTTAAAGTGAATCTTCGCCGTTGCGGTTTCAAATAAGTAAAACCTTCGCCTTCGACATCGTGTACATTACTTATTAGAATAAATGCTTTTTCGTCGACAGAATGAACAAGTTTCTTTACTTCATTGATTTCTTGCTGCGAAACGACGATATAAACGATTCGTTTTAACTCCGAAGAAAAACCGCCTTCGCCATGAAGATACGTGACGCCCCGCTCTAAATGCGCCATCAACAGTTCAGCGATGACATTGCTTTCGTTGGAAATGATCATCACACCTTTAGCAGCGTACCCGCCAGAAGACAGCATATCTACGACTTTACTGAAAACGAATGAAACAATCAGCGTGTACATCATCCGCTTCAAATCAAGATAAGTTAATGAACAAATCAGAACGATGATATCAAAAACTAATAACGATTTTCCCATAGTAAAGCCAATTTTTTGTTCTAAAATACGAGCAATAACGTCTGCACCGCCAGTTGTACCACCATTTCGATAGACCAATCCGCTACCAAATCCGGCAAATAGTCCGGCTAAGATAGAGACGATGAATAAATCATGATCTAAATTGATTTGTAACGGAATTCTTTGCCATATCCATAAAAAGACAGACAAGCAGACGGTCCCTAAAATTGTATAGTAGAAGGAACGTTTACCCAATATTTTTCCACCGATTAAAATCAAAGGTATATTAATGATTAGTGTAGTATAAGCAGGGTCAATACCGAATAGGGCTCGAATAATCAACGTAATACCCGTGACACCGCCTTCTGCCAAGTGATTCGCAATATTCAAATAAACTAGACCAAATGCGTAAATGGCTGTTCCCACCACAATGAACGTAATTTCCTTGATCCGTGTAGACAAAGTCGTTTCCATACGACACCTCCTGATTATTAATGAATGAAACGAATTTAATAATGATATAACTTATTTGAGTTAAAATTCAATCCTCAATCAACATAGCATGAATTTCAGTTAGTTACAACAACATGATAGGAAACAAATCTGTTTTTTGATAAGATAGGTTTGAGGTGGTTTGATGGATGAAAAGACAATGAAAATCATGCAACAAGAAGTTGATGATTATATAAAACAATTTAAAACAGGTTATTTTTCACCGCTTGGACAATTAGCTCGTTTAACCGAAGAAGTTGGAGAACTAGCACGCGAGGTCAATCATTACTACGGTGAAAAAAAGAAAAAAAATTCTGAAAAGCCAAAGACCGTAGAAGAGGAACTAGGAGACGTGTTATTTGTAACGATTATTATGGCAAATTCTTTAGGAATAGATTTAACTGAAGCCTTCAATCAAAACATGGACAAATTCAATCAACGGGATCATTTTCGTTTTGAGCGAATTGACGGTGAGATAGAGGGGGAACATCAATGAAACTAGAGGCTTTTCCATTAGAGTTTCAAGGTGCAATGCCAATTTTAAGAAAATTGCAGAATGCTGGATACGAGGCGTATTATGTCGGTGGGAGTGTTCGTGATATTTTGTTGAATAAGCCTATTCATGATGTGGATATCGCAACCAGTGCGTTTCCTGCAGAAGTAAAAGAATTGTTCCATCGTACGATCGATGTTGGAATAGATCACGGAACCGTGATGGTACTTACAAAAGAGGCAACGTATGAGGTTACAACGTTCCGTACAGAATCAACGTATCAAGATTATCGGCGTCCAGATCATGTAGAATTTGTTCGTTCATTAAAAGAAGATCTTAAACGGCGTGATTTTACAATCAATGCGTTAGCGGTCGGGATTGATGGGACTATTATTGATCTTTTTGATGGATTAGAGGATTTAAGAAACAAAGTATTACGTGCTGTAGGTAATCCTTATGAACGATTTCATGAAGATGCGCTGCGCATGATGCGGGCACTACGATTTGTCAGTCACTTAGGA
The DNA here is from genome assembly GCF_002174375.1 of Enterococcus sp. 12F9_DIV0723. NCBI lineage: Bacteria > Bacillati > Bacillota > Bacilli > Lactobacillales > Enterococcaceae > Enterococcus > Enterococcus sp. 12F9_DIV0723. Next base: position 1,281,939 of record NZ_NIBK01000001.1, read on the forward strand.
TTTACATTAGAGCCGGATACCTTTGAGGCGATTCAAGAATACCATTCTCTATTAGCGAAAATATCTGTTGAGCGTATCAACGTTGAATTTGTCAAGTTGATGATGGGATCGTTTCGTGAAGCGGGCTTGCGTTCTTTCGTAGAGTCGGAGTGTTATATCTATTGTCCAGGGTTACGTGATTATGGAGAGGCATTGTTGAATTTTGCCGAGCTTCGAGGTCCGGCAATTCCAACAGAACGTCAAGCTTGGACGCTATTAATGACTATGCTAAATATGGAAGCTAAGGACATTAGTCATTTTATGAAGGAATGGAAATGTTCGAATCAACTGATCCGAGAAGTAACGGAGATGGTTCCGGCTTTAAACTTTCGCTTGGAACACGAATGGGATAACTGGACGTTGTATCAATTAGGAAGAGAGTTAGCTCTTTCTGTTGAATACTTACTCTATTACTTTGATCGGGAGCCTAATTTACCCAAAGTTCGATTGCTCTATCAATATTTACCAATAAATTCTTTAAAAGATTTAGAGTTAAAAGGAAATGAAGTAATGGAACATTTTGACTACCCACGCGGTCCGTGGATTAGCAAAACATTAAGCACTTTAGAAAAGGAAGTTGTTGAAGGCCGACTCGAGAATAGTAAGGAAGCACTATTAGATTTTGCGCAGGATTTTTTAGAAAAGGAGAGGCTATGAAAGAGATAACAAAAAAATATTTAGTTAAAGAAGAACAAAGCGCTCTTAAAATGGGATCAGGAGATTTAGAAGTTTTAGCTACCCCTGCATTGGTAGCAATGATGGAAAATTGCTGTAAGGTCCTTCTGTCATCACAGCTTTCGTCAGAGCAAACCAGCGTTGGTTTTAAAATGAATGTAAAGCATCTGTATCCTACATCTGTTGGTGAAGAAATTAGAATTGAAGCAACGCTAATGGAAGTTGATAATAAAAAAACAGTTTTTTAATCAAAGCCTACGATAATAAGCAGTTGATTGGTGAAGCAACGCATCAACGAGCCGTCGTTGAAATCGCAAATTTTCTTGAAAAATTGAAGTAGAAGCACAACATGTGACCGTTTACTCAAGGTGTGCTAAACTTATTTTTAGATTAGCAGTGAGGAGAATGCAGAATGGCAAGAGAAATGACAGCGTTAAAATTCTATTTTCGAAATGGCGAAACTTGGACCATCGATCGCCGTTACATTGGCGATTTATGGATAAAACAAATTACGACTAGTTTCGGAAGAATTCATGGAAGTGAGTTCGTGGAAATACATCCATGTGCTGGCTTCAAAATTGAAATTTATCAAGAAGGGGACCATGTCCAAACAACAGATATCAATCTGGGCGGTTTAGAGTTAGGAATGTTTGAGCGTGCTCGCAAATTCGAGGACATTGAACGTATGGAAATCATCTATCGTGCGGGACATCCTGATTCTGTTTATTTCCCTTATAAGGATAAAGACCACGAAGGATTAGACAATATTTACCAATCAACAAAGGTCTCTGAAAAAACGAAAAGTTTATATATCGTGATTGATCCAACAAAAAATGTTGATGATGTTTACGGTGACCAATTTTAAAGATCTGTTACGGAGCGTCCTAATTAGGATGCTTTTTTTATTAAACAGTTGTGCGAATTAAATCGTTGTTCTTGATTGTAAGGAAAATTGTAAAGCAATTATTAAGGTACCAGAATAATTTTAGGAAGTCGCTTGCTTTTTTGATAAGGTACCTGTATTATATATTTATAAGGTACCTTAGCAAAAAGGAGAGATGAATGATGGAAAATCAAACGAATGAACAATTTATGAGATTACAACATGATTTGCGACGTTATTATCATCGTAAAATGGCGAAAAAGGAGGGATTTGGTCCTCATCGAGGTCAAGGTCGCGTCTTAACTTTGTTGAAGATGAATCCAGAAATCAGTCAAAAAGACCTTACGTTTGTTTTAGGAATGAGACCACAATCTGTCGGAGAGCTGCTACAAAAACTTGAGGACAAAGAATTAATCACTCGAAAAGCGTCCGACCAAGATCGTCGAATCATGATCATTCGATTAACAGATCTCGGAAAAGAAGAAGCCGAAAAAATTTCAGAAAGACCTGATTTTGGCGAAGAGTTGTTTGCAGATTTTACAGATGAAGAAAAAGAAGAATGGTCACGTTTAGTTGAGAAACTAAGTGAAACGTTGAAGAATCAATTAGGTGAAGAAGATTCAGAAGAGTCCTTTGGCGGCGGTGGGGATTTTGCCGGTCCTCATTCCCCCCATGAACATGGCCCTCATGGCTTCAGAGGTCCTCATGGTAGAGGGCCTGGACATCCTCACCACTTTGATGAATTTAGTGGATTTAACTGGTAATGAGAAAGCTGTAAAGGAAAAATTTCCTTTATGGCTTTTTTTTGTTACAATAACTGAGAGAAATTTGAGGATGGTTCAGAATGAAAGAATTAAAAGTTACGGATCTTTATAAAACATTTGGCGATAAAACTTTATTTGATCGTATTTCCTTTCTAATCCATGAAAAGGATAGAATCGGTCTGATCGGTGTTAATGGAACAGGGAAATCAAGTTTACTGACAATACTCTCTGGGAGAGACAGCGGCGATGGGGATGTTTCAGCAATCGAGAAGGCGAGCGATTATCGAATTGGCTATTTGCCGCAAGAGCAAAATTTTTCTCAAGAGTTAGTAGTTCTCGATGCTGTTTTCCAGGGAGATAATCCATTAATGCAGACTGTTCGGGATTATGAGAAAGCGTTATTACGTTTAGAGTATGAGAATAATAGAGAATCACAGCGTCAATTTACCTTGGCAGAAGAAGCAATGAATAAGCAGGATGCATGGACTGCAGATAGCGAAGCAAAAGCGATTTTAAATAAACTTGGAATCCATGAATTAGAGAAAAAGATTGGCGAGCTTTCTGGTGGTCAAATTAAGCGAGTGGCCTTAGCTCAAGTTCTAATCGATGCACCCGATCTATTATTATTGGATGAACCAACAAATCATCTTGATTATGATGCCATTCAGTGGTTAGAGGGTTACTTAAAAGTGTATACAGGTTCTCTTTTAATGGTTACCCATGATCGGTATTTCTTGGATCATGTGACGAATCGCATTTTTGAGCTTTCTTTTGGGAAACTATTTGAATATCAAGGAAATTATGAGTCTTATTTAGTGGAAAAAGCGGAGCGCGATCGCGTGGACATGGAGCAAGAGGGAAAAAGAAAGCAATTATATAAACAAGAACTCGCTTGGATGAGAGCTGGAGCAAAAGCGCGAACGACAAAGCAACAGGCGCGTATAAACCGTTTTGAAGATTTGAAAGAAAATCTTCATCAAGTAAAGACGGACGGACAGCTTGAAATGAATATAGCAACTACTCGTCTTGGAAAAAAAGTTTTAGAGTTGAAGGAAGCAGAGTACAGCATTGGTGAAAACGTAATTTTGAACCATTTTGATTTGCTCATTCAAACTAGAGAACGGTTAGGTATCACTGGGAAAAACGGTGCAGGTAAATCAACACTGCTGAATATTCTAGCTGGACGTCTACAATTAGACGATGGTTTATTTGAAGTTGGCGAAACGGTTCGTTTGGCTTATTACACACAACAAAATGAAACATTAGACCCGAACAAGCGTATGATCGCGTATTTACAAGAAGCTGCGGAAGAAGTGAAACAGCGAGACGGCTCTCAAATTAGCGTAGCAGAACTATTGGAGCGTTTTTTATTCCCACGTTTTATTCACGGGACATTGATTGGAAAATTGTCTGGTGGGGAAAAACGACGGCTGTATTTGCTAAAATTATTGATTCAACAGCCGAATGTATTGCTCTTAGATGAACCGACGAATGACTTAGACATTGCTACGTTGACTGTATTAGAGGATTATTTAGCAGAATTTTCAGGAGCGGTTATTACGGTTTCGCATGATCGCTATTTCCTAGATAAGGTTGCGGAAAAGTTACTTATTTTTGAAGGGAACGGCAGGATCATTCCTTACTTCGGTTCCATTATGGATTTCTTGGACCAGCAGTCTCCAATAAAAGAAGAAAAGCAAGTCAAACAAAAAAGTCAAACAAAGGAACGAAAGAAAAAGCTTTCCTATAATGAACAAAAAGAGTGGGATACAATCGAAGAGGACATTTCTATTCTAGAAAGCAAAATAGAAGACTTAACAGAAGAAATGAACCATCAAGGGGACGACTTCACGAAGCTGCAAGATTTACAAAAAGAAATTGAAAAAAACGAACAATTACTTGATGAGATGATGAATCGCTGGGAATATCTCAGTGAGATTTTAGAAGATCAGTAATTTTGTGATTCTAATATTAATTTTAATCAATAGAGATTTTTTACGAGTATCTCGTTGTATTTATAAAAAAACGATGCTATTAAGTTTGGAGGGAAACAATGCTGATTGCGATTTGGGCACAGGATAAAAATGGCTTGATTGGCAAGGATAACCATTTGCCTTGGCATTTGCCAAATGATTTGCGTTTCTTCAAGGAAATGACATTAGAGCACACCTTAGTGATGGGACGTAAAACATTTGAGGGAATGGGTGGACGCCCCTTGCCACGTAGGCAGACAATTGTATTGACTCATGATAAAGACTATCATGCTGAAAATGTTTTAATCATGCACTCACTAGAGGAAGTGCTCGATTTCGATAAAAAAAATAATGGGAACATTTTTATTGCAGGAGGGTCTGCAATCTATACCGAATTCATGCCCCATTGTAAGAAAATCTATCGAACGTTCATCGAAGCTAGTTTTGAAGGCGATGCCTATTTTCCTAATATGAAGTGGGAAGAGTGGCAGCTGACTGAGCGAAGACAAGGACAAAGAGATGACAAAAATCCTTATCGCTATTATTTTGAAATGTATGAAAGAACCGGGTCTTAATGGCACGGTTTTTTCAAGATTTATAAAGAAATAGTTTCAAGAATGATTTATTTCATAAGGTTTGATATACTAAAATTAATTTGAAACTAGGTATGGAAAGAAGGATCAGAATGCCAAATGTTAAAATTGTAACCGACTCTTCTTGTACGATTGAAAAATCGGTGCGAGATGAATTAAATATTACTGTAATTCCACTATCTGTCATGATTGATGACGTGGTCTATCCTGACGATGATGAGTTAACCGGTGAAAAGTTTATGGCCATGATGGCACAAGCTAAAAATTTACCGAAGACTAGCCAACCTCCAATTGGATATTTTGCCGAACTTTATGATGAATTAGGCAAAGATGGCAGCTCTATCGTCTCGATCCACATGTCTCATACTTTAAGCGGAACCGCTGAAGCTGCTAGACAAGCAACTTTCTTAAGTAGCAGTAATGTAACAGTTATTGATTGCGGATTTATTGACCAATCCCAAGCTTTTCAAGTGATCGAAGCTGCAAAATTGGCACAGTCAGGGGCAAGTCTAGAGGAGGTCTTGGCAGGTGTCGAACAAGTAAAAAATCACAGCAAACTATTTATCGGTATTTCTTCACTTGATAACTTAGTGAAAGGCGGGCGCATTAGTCGAGTCGCAGGGGTTATTTCAAGTGTATTGAATATGCGAGTGGTCATGGAGCTTGAAGAGGGTGAATTATTACCCATTACGAAAGGCCGCGGGAAGAAAACATTTAGTAAATGGTTCACGGCATTTAAAGATGAGCTAACAAAAGTCAATGTAAAACAAATTGGTATTTCTTATGCTGGCAAACTTGAGTTTATCGATGAAGCCAAGCTAGCACTTCAAGAAATGTTCCCAGATATGCATATACCTGTGCTGCATACGAACCCAATCGTTGCCACGCATACGGGGCCGGGCGCATTTGCGATCATGTATTATACAGAGTAGTCGAACTTGCCTCTAGAAATAGAGGCGTTTTTTTACAAAGGAGTAGATGAATGAAACGATTTTCAATAATAGTGGTTCCTTTAGTTACAGCAGTAGTTACTTTGCTTATTCTCTTCTTAACAATTCCGAAAGCCGAATCTAGAATCCGCGTTGTTCGGGATGAAAGTCAAAATTATAAGAAATCTGTTCACTTTGTAGCTGTGGGAGACTCACTTACAGAAGGAGTCGGCGACCAGACAAAACGCGGTGGCTATGTACCTTTAGTAGCGGATGCCTTACAACAAAAATATGGATTAACTTCAATCGAAAAAAATAATTATGGTGTTTCTGGCGAGCGCAGTGATCAAATATTAAAGCGTGTAAAAAAAGATACAGATTTGCGAAGTAGTTTAGCAAGTGCAGATTTTATTACGATGACGGTTGGGGGAAACGATCTCTTTCAAGCGTTTCAGAAAAACCTTACTGCGAAAAATGCGAAGCAATTTGACCGGCCTATTAAAAAATATGGGGAGCATGTCAAAAATATTTTAGAAGAGATGCGGGAATTAAATCCCAACGCCCCTATTTACATTATAGGAATTTACAATCCCTATTTCTTGAATTTCCCAGATATAAAAGCCATGCAGACTGTCGTTGATAATTGGAATGACGAAACTCAGAGTTTAACAAAAGAGACCAAAAACTGCTTTTTTGTTCCCGTTAACGATCTCCTTTACAAAGGGATTGCAACAAAGGACAGTGGTCAAACAAATGAAAGCTCAAATTCTGAGGTTAAAAACAATGCCTTATACGATGAAGACAATTTTCATCCTAACAATTTAGGATATCAATTAATGGCTACAGCAATTCAAGAAAAAATAGTAGAGACAAAAGATTTGTGGTTAATAAAGGAGAGCAATTAATGAAGGAAAAAATGAAAAAAATCAACGGCTGGAAAGTGGCTTTCCTCGTGTTGATCGGTGTTATTTTAGGAGGCGTCATTTTTTCTACTGTCCGTATATTTACAGCTCGAGAAACGAATCTGCCTTCAAGCGCTGAAACGACGGTACCGAAAGGTTCTCCTGTTTTAACAATGAACACCAATAAAAAGAAATTGAATACGGTCATGGAATATTTTCTAAATGATCTTCAAAAGGGTTCCGATATTAAATATGAGTTTTATTTAGAAAATCAAGCCATGCTAAAAGGTGAATTCAAAATATTAGGAGCGAAAGTGGATTTTTATCTTTACTTTGATCCGTATGTTATGGATAATGGCAATGTCCAATTGAAAGCCCGAGATTTGTCTATAGGATCTTTAAACTTACCCGTGAGTCAAGTTATGGCTACCGTAAAGCGTGGCTACAAATTCCCCAAATGGGTAGCAATTGATCCGGAAGAGCAAACTATCGTTCTGAAATTGAATGAATTTAAAATGAGTAATGGAATGTTTATCAAAGCAAATCATATTGATCTTGTAGGTGATGACATTCAATTTAGTTTGTATTTACCAAAAGAAAAAAAGGCAAATGACTAAAAGAATTACTAGTGATCGTTGAGGTGGCATTAAATTGAGAAGAAGCTTTTACCATTATATTTTGACTCAGCGTGGTCATCGTCCGAATGATCCTGTTGAGGCTTTTGCAGAGTCTGTTGCAAAAGACATCATGTTTCCTAAACATTCAGATGACTATCATGAGATTACGGATTACTTGGAACTAAGTGTGGATTATTTGGACTCAATGGATCTTTTTGATCAACTTTGGGATAAATATTTAGAAAACAATAAATAAAAAAAAGGAAAAGTTGTAGAAGGCTTTTCCTTTTTTTTCTAGCATGCTATCATGAAAAAAAGGGTGAAAGGAAAATGCGCCTTGCAGAAAAAAACGTTACCAGTATCGATTTTTTTAATATCGATCGTATGTACTGTCGTGATCACTGCTGTTGTTACTCATTTTATTGAGCAGAAACAGGCAATGGATAATGACTCTGTCGTTAAAATCACGAGAAATGATTTGGACGATGTCCAAGATTTATATGATTTGATTAGTACCAATTATGTAGATAAAGTGAATAAAGAACAATTGATTCAAGGTGCTTTAAATGGAATGACAGAATCTTTAAAAGATCCTGAATCAGAGTTTCTGACGGCGACAGAAACAAAGGAACTGAATGCAAAAGTTGCTGGAAGCTTTGAAGGAATCGGAGCCAATTTGCAATTAGAAAATCGTTTGCCAGTTATTGACCGTGTTCCTGTAAAAAATTCTCCTGCTGAAAAAGCCAAATTGAAGGCAGAGGATGTTATTTTAGAAGTCAATGGGCAAAAAACAAAAGATAAATCGTTAGATCAAATTTCAAGTATGATTCGCGGAAACAAAGGGACTCAGGTCAAGTTACTTATTAAGCGCGGTGATGAAGATTTTGAGGTGACGTTAGAGCGTGATATTGTTCCAGAAGATACAGTCAAAGGCAATTTAGATCCAGAGGATAAATCAATTGGTTCCATTCAAATTGATAACTTTAGGGAAACCACTGCACTTGAATTTCGAACAATAATCGAACAGCTAAGAAAAGAAGGTGCGAAGTCATTTATTATAGACTTGCGCCAAAATTCTGGTGGATTGATCGCTGAAGCCGAACGAGTAGCAAGTTACTTTTTAGAAAATGGCGATACGATCGCTCAGTTTTCAAATAATAAAAAAATTATTTCCATTGATAAAGCAGGAAAAAAGATTGATCAAGGATTTAAAGTAAAGGAACCTACCGTTTTCCTGGTTGATCAAGAGAGCTCCTATGGTGCTGAGCTTTTAGCAGCAGCAGTCAAAAATAAGAACTATCCTATCATCGGGGTAAATACTTTTGGCAAAGGCAGTGTTCAAAGTATTAGCCCCATTGGAAAGGATAATTACGTCCAGTTAACTATCATGAAGTGGTTTGCTCCAGATGGTTCATCCGTCGAAGGCAAAGGAGTAGCTCCAACGATAGAAGCAGATTACCCTGAGTATGCAAAACTTCCACCCATTTCTAAGCAATCCAATTGGCGTATTGGGGACACTGGGGATGTAGTGAAGAATATCAATACGATATTAAACGCGTTGGGGTATCCAACAGAGGGCAATGTGTTTAATGAAGCGACACGAGATGCTGTCCTAAAAATTCAGACAGAAAACAATTTGTCTGCTACGGGTGCGTTGGATGACAAAACAGTTGATGTTTTGCAAGAAAAAGTCTTCAAGCTTGTTAAAACCAATGATGTTGCTTATGCAAAAGCTTTGGAAACATTAAAAAAATAGCTTTAAAGTGGACTCTGGTGTTCTAGAGAACAGGGAGGGAAACAATTGAAATCTTTATTAACCAAAGGTCATTTATGGTTGGCCGTGAAATATTTATTAATTTCCCTCTTTATTGGTGTGGTGATTCGTGGATTCTTATTAATTCCTGTTCCGGTGACAGGCAATTCAATGGATCAAACCTTGAGTCAAGGGGACATGGTCTTGATGGAAAAGTTTAGTAAGGTAAGACGATTTGATGTTATTGTTTTTCAACAGTCCGATGGGACGATTTATATAAAACGAGTGATAGGACTCCCTGGTGATGAAATTCGATATGAAAAAGATCAACTTTATATCAATGGAAATAAAATATCTGAGTCTTTTCTTACCAACAATCGAAATCATGACCACCAAGTTTCTCCGTATACGACAGATTTTCAATTAGAAGAATTGATCGGTGAAAAGAAGTTGCCCCCCAATGAGTATTTTGTTTTAGGGGACAATCGGAGAATTTCGAAAGACAGCCGCTCTTTTGGAACTGTTCAAAGTAAGGATATTTTAGGAAAAGCGCAAGCAGTCTACTATCCGATAAAACATATTAAAATTATTTCGTAAAAAGATGGTTCGAACCGTCTTTTTATTTTGAATATATTTGAGAAAGTGTTCGCGTCTTCTCGAACAATAGTAATCGCAGATTCAGTGAAAAAAGGGAGCATCATACCCTTTAAGTTAACAAAAGAAAATGAAGTCGTTCGTCAAAAATACTGGAACTTGGATAATAATTATTTTTGATCAATGATTATTCAAAAGTTTTTATAGAAAAACATTAAAAGAAGAGTTGTGTTACAAT
>NZ_NIBK01000001.1:1292527-1294191 GCF_002174375.1 Enterococcus sp. 12F9_DIV0723
AAGAAGAGTTGTGTTACAATAGCGTGTGGAATAATAGTTGAAATAAAAAAACAAAAGATTGTTGTGTGCAATTGAATGCAGGCTCTTATTTTTAGTATTAAATAATACCTGCTTTTTAAGTTTTAGATTCAATACGCTCAGTGAGAGTGTGCTAAGGAGGAACTGTTTATGACCATTCAATGGTTTCCTGGTCACATGGCCAAGGCGAGACGCGAGGTCTCTGAAAAATTAAAATTTGTCGATATCGTTTTTGAATTAATTGATGCTAGACTCCCTTTATCATCCCGCAATCCCATGTTAGACCAAATTGTACAAAATAAACCACGATTGATCTTGCTAAACAAATCAGATTTGGCTGATTTAAGCCAAACCAACTTATGGGTGAATTATTTTCGTGAGCAAGGGCATCACGTTCTTGCTTTAACTGCAAAAGATGATAAAAGTGTAAAGCAAATAGTTCCTGCTAGTAAGAAGGTTCTAGCAGATAAAATTACGCGTGATAAAGAAAGAGGACTAAAACCGCGGGCGATTCGCGCTATGGTTTTAGGAATCCCCAATGTAGGCAAATCAACGTTACTGAATCATCTGGCTGGTAAAAAAGTTGCGAGTACGGGAAATCGCCCAGGTGTCACGAAAGGGCAACAATGGCTTCGTTTTGGATCACAATTAGAATTATTGGATACACCAGGGATTTTATGGCCTAAGTTTGAAGATCCTTCTGTTGGGAAAAAACTGGCTCTGACTGGAGCGATTAAAGATGATCTTCTTCATTTAGATGACTTAGCACTTTATGAACTAGAAATATTTTGCCGTTTTTACCCAGAGCAATTAAAAGAACGTTATAAATTAACACAGGAAGATTTATTTATGGAATTGCCTGAATTATTAATGTTAATTTCTGAGAAGCGTGGCTTCAAAGAAGATTATGAGCGAGCAAGTGAGATGTTGATTCTTGAATTGAGACAAGGCAGATTAGGGCGTTTTACTTTGGATCGTTTTGAGGAGCATAATGACTAATGGAAAAAATAGCAGTAAGTAAAATTAAGGAAATACTGAAAGAAATCACCACTCCTGATGATCCACGGTTAATCGAGTTTCAGAAGGATACACGAAAAGGCGTACAGCTTGCCGTATCACAATGGCAAAGAAAGAAAGATAAGTATCTGGCGCTGGAAAAAAAATATAAAGAAATGTCTCTCTTTGAAGAAGAGAAAAAAGCCGCCGGTTTTCGAGCGATTTGTGGTATTGATGAAGTGGGACGTGGTCCCTTGGCCGGTCCGGTAGTCGCTGCAGCGGTAATTTTGAATGATGAACATGCTATACTTGGTTTAAATGATTCTAAGCAGCTTTCTTCTCATAGAAGAGAGGAGCTGGTGAAAGAGATTGAAAAAAATGCTCGTGCCATCGGAATTGGTGAAGCAACTGCTGAGGAAATTGATCAGCTAAACATTTATCAGGCGACTAAAGTTGCTATGCAACGAGCAATTGATCATTTGGAAATTGCTCCGGATTGTTTACTGATTGACGCAATGGCTTTAGATAACGGCCTTCCACAGGAAAAAATTATCAAAGGTGATGCCCGTTCAGTATCAATAGCTGCTGCAAGTATTATTGCCAAAGTTTATCGAGACGAGTGGATGGCAAATTACGGAGAGCGGTATCCT
>NZ_NIBK01000001.1:1294291-1296082 GCF_002174375.1 Enterococcus sp. 12F9_DIV0723
ATGCTTTATCAGCTATGACTATCTAATAGAAATCTCGTTGCTTCTTGCAATGGGATTTTTTATTTTAAAAAAATATGGCGTATCCATGTCTATATCTGTCTCTTATACACATCTAGATGTGTATAAGAGACAGAGTGGGACGTGGTCCCTTGGCCGGTCCGGTAGTCGCTGCAGCGGTAATTTTGAATGATGAACATGCTATACTTGGTTTAAATGATTCTAAGCAGCTTTCTTCTCATAGAAGAGAGGAGCTGGTGAAAGAGATTGAAAAAAATGCTCGTGCCATCGGAATTGGTGAAGCAACTGCTGAGGAAATTGATCAGCTAAACATTTATCAGGCGACTAAAGTTGCTATGCAACGAGCAATTGATCATTTGGAAATTGCTCCGGATTGTTTACTGATTGACGCAATGGCTTTAGATAACGGCCTTCCACAGGAAAAAATTATCAAAGGTGATGCCCGTTCAGTATCAATAGCTGCTGCAAGTATTATTGCCAAAGTTTATCGAGACGAGTGGATGGCAAATTACGGAGAGCGGTATCCTGAATATGGATTTGCAAAAAATGCAGGTTACGGGACCAAAGAACATTTGAAGGCAATTGATGAACAAGGAATTTTACCCATCCACAGAAAAACTTTTGCACCAATTAAAAATAAATAAAGAATATCCCTTTTTTTTCGTATCTTTTTAGTAAAGATATGAAATGAGGGATTTTTTTGAAAAATAATTTTCTATTACGTTTGAGTTTAACAAAAGGTATCGGCGCTTTTGGCAAGCATCGTGTGTACCAATTCGCAAAGCGTCATCAACGTTGGCATTTTGATGGACTAGAGATTCGACTATTAGCCCAAACAACAAAATCCAATAATTGGAACGAATTGACAGATGATTTTTTGCACGAGATCAACTCTACCCATCACTATATTACAATTGAAGATGAAGAGTATCCAGAGACGTTGAGGCATGTCCCAACACCTCCTTTAGTCATTTTTTACAAAGGGAACATAAAATTATTAAAGAGAGATATGCTTGCTGTCGTCGGTGCTCGAGAAGCAACGAAGTATGGGTATCAAGTATTAGAAGAGTTGATGCCCGAGCTGACTAAAAGAGGATTCGTTATCGTTAGTGGCTTAGCGAAGGGGATTGATAGTTTTGCTCATCAATTTGCTATAAGCAATCAAGGAAAAACGATTGGTGTAGTTGGAACCGGCTTAGATATTTGTTATCCTAAAAGTAGTGGGAATTTGCAGATAGAAATGAGTCAACAGCATTTAGTATTAAGTGAATACCCCAATGGCACCTCGCCAGCTAAATTTCATTTCCCCATGCGTAATCGAATCATTGCCGGATTAAGTAGTGGTGTATTGGTGGTTGAAGCAAAGAAACGGAGCGGTTCACTGATCACAGCGCAACAGGCTCTGGACTATGGCAAAGATGTTTTTGTTGTTCCAGGATCCATTTTGGACGGTCGTTCTAGTGGGTGTCATCAATTGATTCAAGATGGTGCAATCTGCGTTGAAAAGGCCCAAGATATTTTTGATTCCTATGATTTGTGGAAGAAAATTCGTTAGACTTGACTTGACAAACAAAAAATGAATAGCGTATTATAGGCTACGATTTGTCAGTACTTACCGATATATAATCTGTCTCTTATACACATCTAGATGTGTATAAGAGACAGAAACCATTGGATCAACGAAATCGCGCACTATTAGAAGCTGTCTCTTATACACATCTAGATGTGTATAAGAGACAGACTTCCACGTTTTTTTTACGAGAAGGAAATTGA